>PVUG01000007.1 GCA_003001975.1 Martelella mediterranea | reverse complement strand
AAAATCCTCGCGCGATGCTTGAGCATCGCTCTGCGGTATTTTCCTACTCGGACGACCATTCCAGCGCGCATCATATGAGTCCTAATCATTGACTCTTGGTATTACAGCCGCTCACCCGCCAAGTCGTTTTCGGTCGTATCGACATAAGAGCCGACATCGCGATCGGCGGGATAAAAATCGAGATAACGCCGCCAGACCTCAAGTGCGGCTTCGGGCCGGCCGGTGCGGTCGAGGATGGTCGCCATCAGCCCGAGCCCGCCGAAATCGCGCGGCTCCAGCGCAAGCGCCGTGCCGATATCATCCATCGCCCGGTTCAGATCGCCATGGGTATAGTGAAGCACCGCGCGTTTGCGATAGGCCGCTGGTTCATCGGGCCTGAGCGCAATCGCCTCCGACAGGAAATCGAGCGCGGCGGCAGTGCGGCCATCGGCTTCCGCCTCGTCCGAAGACTTGATCAGAAGCGACACCGTCGCGCTGGGCGAGCGGTCGAGATAATCGTCGATGTCCCTGGCATAAGCGGCAGCCTCGGCGGGATCGCGCGTGCGCACAAGCTGGCGATACAATGTATCTAGCGGATCGGCAGGCGTCGTTGCAGCCGCAACGTCAGCGCCATCGGCCGTTTGCGCGAGCGCAGGCATACCGGCCAGCGGCGCCAGCGAAACGAATGTCAGAAAAGCAGGCACAAAAAAGCGCATGACGGGATGGTATCCCGTCATGGCAAAAGGTCAAACAGATATTGCACCGGCCCGGTCACGGTCCGGTTACACGCACTCAGCCCTGACGAGCCTTGAAGCGCGGGTTCTGCTTGTTGATGATGTATACACGGCCCTTGCGGCGCACCAGACGGTTTTCCCGGTGACGGGACTTGAGCGCCTTGAGCGAATTCTTGATCTTCATGTTTTCGATCCGCTGTTTGTGCCGCTCTCGACTGATCAGTAAAGGCGGTCTGTTTCAACATTCAAAAGCGCGCCGGAAGGAGGCGCGCTTGGCTGTGGCCGGTTCCTAGCGAATGGCTGCGCGAAAGTCAACCGTTCCGGTGGTTTTCATGCGGATGAAGCACGGTGACATGGCCCATCTTGCGGCCCGGCCGGCTTTCCTCCTTGCCATAGAGATGCACCAGCGCGCCGGGCGTCGCCATCCAGCGCGGAATGTCGTCCATATCGTCGCCGATGATATTGTGCATCACGCAATCGCTGTGGCGGACGGGATCGATCAGCGGCAGGCCGCAGACGGCGCGAATATGCTGCTCGAACTGCGAGATCACACAGGCCGCCTCGCTCCAGTGGCCGGAATTGTGCACCCGCGGGGCAAACTCATTGGCAAGCAGACGTCCATCGCGCGCAACAAACAGTTCAAGGCCCGCAACGCCAACATAGCCAAGAGCCGAGAGCAGTTTTTCAGCGGCGATTTTCGCGTTTCCAACAAGTTCATCAGACACGCGGGCCGGCACCCGCGAAATCCGCAGTATGCCGTCGCGGTGTTCGTTTTCCGCCGGATCGAATGAGACAAAGGCGCCATCGACACCGCGCGCGGCGATCACCGAAATTTCGCGCTCGAAATCGATCCATTCCTCGAAGATCGCCGGCGCTCCGGCAAGCGCTGCAAAGGCGGCATCGGCATCATCGCCGCTACCGGTAAAAACCCACTGCCCCTTGCCGTCATAACCGAAACGGCGCGTCTTCAGCACACCGCGCCCGCCAAACAGGTCAAGCGCGGCATCGAGATCGGCGCGGGTGTCGACCGCGTGAAAGCCTGCTGTCGGAATGCCGCACTCATTGAGAAAGGACTTTTCGGTGAGCCGGTCCTGCGAAATCGAAAGGGCGCGCGCAGGCGGATAGACGGGGCGTTTGCCCGCAAGCTGGGCCGCGCTTTTTTCAGGCACGTTTTCGAATTCATAGGTGATGACATTGCAGCGGGCAGCAAGCTCTTCAAGCGCGCTTTCATCGTCATAGGCCGCCACGATATGCGCATTTGCCACCTGTGCTGCAGGACAGTCCGCCTGCGGTTCCAGAATGACCGTGCGGATGGAGAGCCGGGCGGCAGCCATGGCCAGCATGCGACCGAGCTGGCCGCCGCCGACGATACCGATGGTTTTCATGGACTCACTCATCCTTGTCGATGGGATATTCTGCGACATGGGCCGCCTGACGGGCCCGATAGTCATCGAGCCTGCCGGCAAGCTCCTCGTCCGAGAGCGCCAGAACGGCGGCGGCAAGCAGCGCGGCATTGACGGCACCCGCCTTGCCGATCGCCAGCGTTCCAACAGGCACGCCCGCCGGCATCTGCACGATTGAAAGCAGGCTGTCCTGGCCGGAAAGCGCACGCGACTGGACCGGAACGCCGAACACCGGCAGCGGCGTCATGGCCGCCAGCATGCCCGGCAGATGGGCCGCACCGCCGGCGCCGGCGATGATGACCTGAAACCCTTCGCCGCGCGCACCGCGAGCAAAGTCGTAAAGCCGGTCCGGCGTGCGATGGGCCGAGATGATACGCGCATCATAGTCGATTTCGAGAACATCGAGCGTATCGGCAGCATTCTTCATCGTTTCCCAGTCTGACTGGGAGCCCATGGCAATGGCGACGGGCGGATTCATGATCGGGCTCATCGGCCTTCCGTTTCAGTCGTAATTCCAGTTCTGGCGAAACCGCGACGAGGCCACGGTCAAATGTGGCCGAAAAGGGCCTGAAAACGGCTTTAGCATCATTCGTTTTCGGTGAAAAGCGAGCTTGCGAGCGGTGATAGCGCAGACATTGAAAATGCCGCCGGAAAATCACATTTCCGCCTTCGACAAGTGTGCTGAAACATGGCATTGTTTTATTGCAAATCGATGACGAGGCGCCGCACCCTGCGGCGATAAACAAAGGAAGGACGTGTTGAAATGACAGTTCAGACCCACCTTGCCGCCCTTGAGGAAAAACATTCCGCGCTCGAAAAAGAGCTGCAGAACGTGATCTCCTCGCCATCCAGTCAAGATGAGGAAATTGCAGAACTCAAACGCAAGAAACTTGTGCTCAAGGACGAAATCGAGCGCCTTCAGCAATCTGTGAACTGATCATAGTCCCTTTCCAGGAATGCAACGCCCCGGCTTTTGACCGGGGCGTTTTCAGGTCTTGTCGGCCTTTTCGGCCTTCTTCATCACGCCGACGCGCAACATCACCTCGCGGGGAATATCATAGGTCGATTTCAGATGATGATCGGTCCTGAGCCCCAGATAGTCACGCTGGATGAACAGCGCAAAGGCCCGGTCGGCCGCCGCCTGCACCAGTTCGTCGCGGTCCTGATTGGAACCCGGCGTCTCGTCATGGCGCTTCAGCGCTGCCAGCGCCTCCTCCAGCCGCCGTCCGATCCGCCCCAGCGCCTGCGCCGTCTCCTGCATGATCTCGTATTGCAGGGCATCCATCTCGGGATCGAGCGGCCTGCTGTTCGTTCCGGGCAATATCGGCGTCTTCTTGGCCATGGTCTTTTCCTTCGCTCTTCCTCCCTCAAACATCGGAAACCGGCCGACTGAGGTCAAGACAACAGGCACAACAAAAAACCGCCGGGCGTTGCCACCCGGCGGTTCGATATTCAAAAGAGCAAGCAGTGCTTACTGGTCGTCGCGGCCCTTCAGGGCTGCGCCGAGAATGTCGCCAAGCGAAGCGCCACTGTCGGACGAACCGAACTGTGCAACAGCTTCCTTCTCCTCGGCGATTTCAAGCGCCTTGATGGAGAGCATGACCTTGCGGTCGCGCTTGGAGAAGTTGGTGACGCGGGCGTCGAACACCTGGCCGACCGAGAAACGCTCGGGGCGCTGCTCGTCGCGGTCGCGGGCCAGATCCGAACGGCGGATGAAGGCCGAGACATCGTCGTGGTTGACGAGCTTGACTTCGACGCCGCCATCGTTGGTGTCGGTCACTTCGCAGGAAACAACAGCACCCTTGCGCAGTTCGCCGGAAGCAGCTGCTTCCGTCAGCGAATCCTTGCCGAGCTGCTTGATGCCGAGCGAGATGCGTTCCTTTTCGATGTCCACATCGAGAACAACAGCCTTGACGATATCGCCCTTGTTGTATTCCTCGATGACCTGCTCGCCCGGACGGTTCCAGTCGAGATCGGAAAGGTGAACCATGCCGTCGACATCGCCTTCGAGACCGATGAACAGGCCGAATTCGGTCTTGTTCTTGATCTCGCCTTCGACTTCCGTACCGGACGGATGCGAGAAGGAGAAGGCTTCCCACGGATTTTCAAGCGTCTGCTTGAGACCGAGCGAAATGCGGCGCTTGGCCGGATCGACTTCGAGAACGACGACTTCGACATCCTGCGTGGTCGACAGGATCTTGCCGGGGTGGACGTTCTTCTTGGTCCAGGACATTTCCGAGATGTGGATCAGGCCTTCGATGCCCGGCTCCAGCTCGACGAACGCACCGTAATCAGTGATGTTCGTGACGGTACCGGAAATCTTCTTGCCTTCCGGATACTTGGCCTGGATGCCATCCCACGGGTCAGCTTCAAGCTGCTTCATACCCAGCGAAATACGGTGCGTTTCCTGGTTGATGCGGATGATCTGAACCTTGACGTTCTGGCCGATGGACAGAAGCTCGGTCGGGTGGTTGACGCGACGCCATGCCATGTCGGTGACATGCAGCAGACCGTCGATGCCGCCGAGATCAACGAAGGCGCCGTAATCGGTGATGTTCTTGACAACACCTTCAACGACCTGGCCCTCTTCGAGGTTCTGGACGATTTCCGAACGCTGTTCCGCACGGCTTTCTTCAAGAACGGTCCGGCGCGAAACGACGATGTTGCCGCGGCGCTTGTCCATCTTGAGGATTTCGAACGGCTGCGGCGTGTGCATCAGCGGGGATACGTCGCGGATCGGACGGATGTCCACCTGGGAACGCGGCAGGAAGGCGATCGCACCGTCGAGGTCGACCGTGAAGCCACCCTTGACCTGGTTGAAGATCTGACCTTCGACGCGCTCGCCGGCCTCGAACTTGGCTTCGAGCTTGACCCAAGCCTCTTCGCGACGGGCCTTCTCACGCGACAGAACAGCCTCGCCCAGCGCGTTTTCGATGCGCTCGACATAGACTTCAACTTCGTCGCCGGCCTTCAGCTCGCCATCCTTGCCGCGCACGCCGAATTCCTTCAGCGGCACACGACCTTCGACCTTCAGGCCGACGTCGATGATGGCCATATCCTTTTCAATGGCGGTGACCAGGCCCTTGGCAACATAGCCTTCGGCAAGATCATTGTTCGCGCCGAAGGATTCCTCGAGCATTGCGGCGAAATCGTCGCGCGTGGGGGTTTGTGCAGTCATAAAAACTCCTGGATCGTGTCGGTCATTTCAGGCCGAACACGCGTTGCGCCGGTGGCTGGTGTTGATCTTTGGCTGTCACCGCATCCCTCTTCACCCTGTTTCAGGGCGAAAGAGCATTCCGGCGCATGGATGCAGTGAAAACCTCAATTTGCGGAGCCTCCTCCGCATGCATTACGGGTCGAGCCGCTTGTCCACATAAGCGCAGGCGGCCCGAAACGCGGCTTCTATACCCATTTTGGACGTATCAAGCAAGTGCGCATCGTCCGCGGGGCGCAAGGGACTGTCCTTTCGCCCCATATCGCGTTCGTCGCGGCGGCGCACATCGTCCAGAATCTGCGTGAAATCCGCCGTCTCGCCCCTGGCCACGATCTCGTCATAACGCCGTCTGGCGCGAATTTCCGCATCGGCCGTCACATAAAGCTTCACCGGCGCATCGGGGCAAACCACCGTGCCGATATCGCGGCCGTCGAGCACTGCGCCCCGGCCAGCCTCGGCAAAACGCCGCTGGGCTTCGACCAGCGCCACGCGCACCGACGGCATGGCGGCGACTTTCGATGCCGCTTCACCGATTTCGTGCGCCGACAGTACGGCGCGATCGAGATTGCCGAGATCAATCGCGGCGGCGGTTTCTGCGGCAATCGTTTCGTCATCAAGGGGTTTTCCCGCATCGACAAGCGCCTCGGCGGTGGCCCGATAGGTCAGGCCGGTATCGAGATGCGGCAAACCGTAATGTTCGGCAAGCTTGCGTGCGAGCGTACCCTTGCCGGCCGCCGCCGGTCCGTCGATTGCGATGACAAAGCCCATGAAGATCGTCCCGTTCCGTTTGACCGTGACATAGCGCATCACCGCAAAGATAAAAACCGGTTATCGAACGCATCCGGCGGAAAACAAACGAAACAGGCCCGGACATCATGACCGGGCCTGTTTGCGAGAATTCTGAAAGCGTGGCGCTTATTCCGAAGGACCGTCCGCCATGGCCGGCGTCTTGTCCTTGTCGGCAGGCGTGTCCTTGGCGGACGCATCATCTGCACCGGCTTCGGCCTTTGGCGTGCGGCGGCGACGTGCCGGCTTTTTCGGGGCTTCCGCCTCTGCGGCATTTGCCTCGGCAGCGTTCACCTCGGCGGGAGCGGCATTGCCTTCCTCGCCGCTATTTTCGGCGGCGGCACGCTTGGTGCGGCGCGGGCGGCTGGCGGCCGGCGTGCGACGGCGCGACTTCGGCGCCGGCTGCCCGTCAGCCTCTTCGGCTGCAACTTCGGCGGGTGTTCCGTCGATAACCGGCTGCGGCCCGTCGGCATCAACCTGTTTTTCCTGCCTGCGCGGCTGTTCCTTGCGTTCGCTGCGCTCATCGGCCGACGGCTGGTTGCCGTTATTGTTGTTCTTCCTCGCCGCATTATCGTCATTGTCGTCATTGCTGTCGGAGCGGTCGTCACGCTGATGGCGCTCCTGAAGCTGGGACTGGGCGGCTGCGATGATGCGGTTATAGTGCTCGGCGTGCTGGAGGTAGTTCTCCGCCATGACACGGTCGCCCGAACTTTGCGCGTCCCGCGCAAGCGACATGTACTTCTCGGCGACATGCTGCGCGGTGCCCCGCACCTTCACATCAGGACCGGTACTGTCATAGGTCCGGGTCAGCGGGTTGGCGCCCTTGCGGTTAAAGTTATTATTGCCGCCGCGCCCCCGGCTGCGCTTATTCTGCTGTCCTGGCCTCATGGAGTATTCACCTGAATTTTCTGTCAATGGTCGAGCTTGTCCGTCTACCGCTTTCGCATCAGCGAAACATGACGGCATAGCCCCGTCGGCAGGGCAAAACACGCGCTGCCATTCGTGGAATCCAAATACCTGAATCACGCAAAAAACGGCATGTCACAATGAACCAACATTGGACGGAAAACCTTGAGACTGCGGCCAAGCGACGAATCGCTGTTTCTTTCAGTCACCGTTTTGCGTGCGTGCAACCTATCGTGCTTGTCCCGAAATTCCAAGCCCTTTCTTCACCTGTTTTCAAAAAGGCCGGACCCGGGGCGATTTTCAGCTTTTCCGAGCGCTTGCAAAAATGACAACGCGGTCATTTCCGCCCAGATCCCGATGGCTTTCCACCGGCGTGAAGCCCGCTTCACAGAAGATTGCTGTTACCATGTCCTTCTGGTCAAAGCCGATTTCTAGCGCGATAACGCCATTTTCGGCGAGATGAGCATCGGCTTGCGCCGCGATTGCCCGATAGGCGTCAAGACCGTCTGCACCGCCGTCCAGCGCAAGAGCGGGATCATGCTCCCGCACCTCCGGCGCCAGCGTGGCGATCACATCAGACACGATATAGGGCGGATTTGACACAATCATGTCGAAACGACCCTGCACCGCGGAAAACCACGGCCCGCGCCTGGTGACGAAACGGTCTGCAACACCATTTATCAAGGCATTGGCGCGCGCCGTTTCAAGAGCCCCTTCGGCAATATCTGTCGCCAGTGCTGTGGTTTCGGCACAATTTTTCAAAAGTGCGACCGCAATGGCCCCGGTTCCGGTACCCAGATCGACAATGCGGGCAGCCCCGTTGCGCTGCACCGCCCGTTCAAGCCAGGGCAGACAGTGCTCGACCAGAATTTCCGTATCCGGCCGCGGTTCCAGCGTATCGTCAGACAGCATGAAATCGAGCCCGTAGAATTCGCGGGCGCCGAGGATCCGGTAGACCGGTTCGCGGGCAAGCCGCCTTTTGACGGCCGCCGCAACGGCAGCCTCCTCGTCAGCCTCCAGTTCGCGCGCGCCCTCGCTCATCATCCCGGAAAGCGAAAGGCCGAGTATGCCACTCACCAGATGCCGGGCGTCGTCTGCCGGGGCATCGAGCCCGGCTGCGGCAAAGGCGTCAACGGCCTGACGATAGATCGCCTGAAGTGTCGCCACGCCCGTTTCCTCAACCGTCCTGAACGCCGAGAAGGGCAAGCTGGCCGGCCTGGTAATCGGCGACCAGTGCATCGACGATCTCGTCAAGATCGCCGGCAATCACCTGATCGAGCTTGTAAAGCGTGAGATTGATGCGGTGGTCGGTGACGCGCCCCTGCGGAAAATTATAGGTGCGGATACGCTCGGAGCGGTCGCCGGAGCCAACCTGGCTCTTGCGGTCGGCGGAGCGCTCGCTGTCGGCGCGCTGACGTTCCATGTCGAAAAGCTTGGCGCGCAGAACCTGCATCGCCTTTGCCCGGTTCTGGTGCTGCGACTTTTCCGAGCTGGTGACGACGATGCCGGTGGGAATATGGGTGATGCGCACCGCCGAATCGGTGGTGTTGACGTGCTGGCCACCTGCCCCCGACGAGCGCATCGTATCGATGCGGATATCGTCCGGGCGGACTTCGATATCGATATCCTCGGCTTCCGGCAAAACGGCAACGGTGGCGGCGGAGGTGTGGATACGGCCACCGGCTTCGGTTTCCGGCACACGTTGAACCCGGTGCACGCCGGATTCGAATTTCAGCCGTGAAAACACGCCCTTGCCGGAAACAGAGGCGATGATTTCCTTGTAACCGCCGGCGTCGCCCTCGCTGGCCGACAACACCTCGACCTTCCAGCCCTTGTCCGATGCGTAGCGCTCATACATGCGAAACAGGTCGCCGGCGAAAAGCGCGGCCTCGGAGCCGCCGGTTCCCGCGCGGATTTCCAGCACCGCGCTTTTCTCGTCCGCCGCATCGCGCGGCAAAAGCAGGAGCTGGATTTCGCCGGACAGCGCCTCAATACGCTCTTCCAGTTCCGGCACTTCCATTTCCGCCAGCGCGCGCATTTCCTTTTCGGTCTCGCGGTCGGCAAGCAGGCTGTTGAGATCGGCAAGCTCGCTTTCGGCAGCCTGATAAGCACGGATTTTTGCGACAACCGGGTCCAGCTCGGCATATTCGGAGGCGAGCTTCACATAGGTTTCCGCGTCGGGGCCCGATGACATGCGCGCCTCGACCTCGGAAAACCGCCGTTCCAGTTCCCGCATCTTTTCCTGTGGTAGCCTCGCCACGCCTCGTCATCTCCGCTTGTTGTTGGTGTTGTTGCCGCTTTGTTTTGTTCGGGCGTCGCTAAAGCGGAATGTTGTGCTCGCTGGCGAAACGCTCGAGCAGCGCGCGCATCGGCGTCAGATTGGACGGGTCGTCGAGGGCCGCATTCACAACGTCGCTGACGGCGGCAATGTCGAGACCGAGCAGCATCGCCTTCACCGGCCCGATGGCCGTTGCCGACATCGAAACCGAGCGATAGCCGATCGCAAACAGCGCAAGGGCGGAAATCGGTTTGCTGGCATATTCCCCGCACAGCGTCACCGGCACATTGTTGCGCTCGCCCGCCCGCACGATATCGCGCAGCATACGGAGGAACGGTTTGCTGACCGTGTCATAGCGGTCGGCGACACGGGCGTTGCCGCGATCGATCGCCATGAAGAACTGGTAGAGATCGTTGGACCCGACGGAGACGAAATCGACCTCGGCCATCAGCTCGTCGATCTCGTAAAGAAGGGCCGGCACTTCCAGCATGGCGCCAAGCTCGATCCGGCGCGGCACCTGATGGCCGAACCGGGTGAGGTGCTGCACTTCCTTGGCCATCAGCGCCCGGGCCGCGCGAATTTCGCCGACCTCGGAAACCATAGGCACCATCACTCTCAGCGTTTCGCCGGCCGTGGCCTTCATCAGGGCACGAAGCTGCATGCGCAACAGATAGGGCCGGTCGAGCGCCAGCCGGATGGCGCGCCAGCCCATGGCCGGGTTTTCCTCTTCCTGCGCACGGAAATAGGACACCACCTTGTCGGAGCCGATATCGAGCGTGCGGAAGGTGACGGGACGATTGCCCGCATGATCGAGCACCTGCCGGTAGAAGCTTTCCTGTTCGGCCGCCTTGGGCATGCGCGAAGCGATCATGAACTGCAGCTCGGTGCGGAACAGACCGATGCCTTCCGCGCCGCTGTCATCGAGCTGCGGCAGGTCGACCAGCAGCCCGGCATTCATCATCATCCGAACCCTGACGCCGTCAGCCGAAACCGGATCGACGGAGCGAAGCGCGCGGAACTGTTCCTGGCGGCGCGCTCTGAGCCTCAGCTTTTCCTCATAAGCCGTCACCACGGCATCGAGCGGGCGCACATGCACCTCGCCATCATCGCCGTCGACGATGACGGCATCGCCGTTTTCCACCTGGGCTGCCACGCCGGTGGCCTGTCCGATGACCGGAATGCCCATGGCGCGCGCCACGATGATGACATGGCTGGTCGCCGATCCGTCCTCCAGCACGAGACCGCGCAGCTTTTCGCGCGGATAGTCGAGCAGTTCGGCAGCGCCCATGGCGCGCGCGACGATGATCGCGTCGTCGGGAAAACCCTCGCCGTCGGCATCGACCGAATGGCCGGTCAGCTGGCGCAGCAACCGGTTTGCAAGGTCGTCGAGATCATGCATGCGGTCGCGCATGAAGGGGTCGGTCAGGCGGATCATCCGCGCCTTGGTGTCGCTCTGGACCTTTTCCACCGCACCCTCGGCCGTCAGACCAAGCGTGATCGCCTCTTCCAGCCGCCGGACCCAGCCGCGGTCATGGGCAAACATCCGGTAGGTCTCCAGCACCTCGCGGTGCTCGCCCTCGGCGGAAACATCGTTGCGCTGCAAAAGCTCGTCGATCGAGAACCGCAGCTTTTCCATCGCCGCGCGCAGCCGCGCGATTTCGGCATCGCTGTCCTCGTTGACGAGGTTGTTGACCATGATGCGCGGCTCGTGCAGCACGGCATGGCCAAGCGCAATGCCTTCACCATAGGCATCGCCGGAAAGCGAAACCGTGCGGGTCAGGTCGAGTTCCATCCCCGGACGGGTGATTTTCTTCAGGTCTCCGGAGGCGATCAGTTCGGCCAGCAGCATGGCCCCCGTCTGCAGCGCCTCGACCTCTTCCTCGCTATAGGCATGCTCATCGGTGTTCTGGACCACGAGAACGCCAAGGGTGCGGCCGGCGCGCAGGATCGGCACGCCCATGAAGGAGTGATAAATCTCTTCGCCGGTTTCCGGCAGATAGCGGAAGGCCGGGTGCGACTGGGCATCCGACAGGTTCAGCGGCCGCGCGGAAGCCGCAATCGTGCCGACCAGGCCCTGGCCCATCCTGAGGCTCGCCAGGTGAACCGCGTCGCGCTTCAACCCCTGCGTTGCGTAAAGCTCAAGCACGCTGTCGGCCCGCAGGACATAAACCGAGCACACTGCCGCCACCATATTATCGGCGATCTGGCCGACGATACGGTCGAGGCGATCCTGCGGCTCCAGCGGCTCCGCCATCAGTTCCCGGAGCCGTTTGAGCAGAATACGCGGACTCGGTGCTTGGTGATTCATCACAGTCTGTCCCCGGTGGAGAAGCCTCAAAAGCTTCATTCGGAATGTCCTGAAAACAATTTTCAGGACATTCCGCTACGGCTTATTTATCGAGACCGTAGCAGGAATGCAAAGTTCTGACAGCAAGTTCGGCGTAGGCGCCGTCGATCAGAATCGAGATCTTGATCTCCGACGTGGTGATCGCCTTGATGTTGATGCCCTTCTCGGAAAGCGCCTTGAAGGCCGATGCGGCAACGCCCGAATGGGACCGCATGCCGATGCCGATCACCGAAATCTTCGCCAGTTCGGTTTCGCTCTGGACCGCATCATAGCCGATATCGTCATGGCGGGCGGCAAGCGCTGCCTTGGCCTTGTCCACATCGGAGGCCGGCACGGTGAAGGTCATGTCGGTATGGGTGCCGTCCTCGGAAATGTTCTGGACGATCATGTCGACATTGACATGGGCCTCGGCCAGCGGGCCGAAAATGGCCGCGGCAACGCCGGGCCGGTCTTCCACACGGCGCAGCGAGATCTGTGCCTCATCCTTGGCATACGCGATGCCGGTCACGACTTCCTGTTCCAAAATCTCATCCTCGTCGCAAATCAGGGTCCCGGGCGGATTGTCGAAATCGCCCATGCCCGGCGCATCCGGCGCCTCGAAACTCGACCGCACGAATGTGCGCACTTTATGAACCATCGCCAGTTCGACCGAACGCACCTGCAGCACCTTGGCGCCGAGCGAGGCCATCTCCAGCATTTCCTCGAATGCCACCTTCTTCATGCGCTTGGCTTTCGGCTCGACGCGCGGATCGGTGGTGTAGACGCCATCGACATCGGTGTAGATATCGCAGCGATCGGCCTTCACGGCGGCAGCGACCGCGACAGCGGAGGTATCGGAGCCACCGCGACCGAGTGTCGCAATCCGGTTATCCGGGCCGATACCCTGAAAACCGGCGCAGACGGCGACCTGGCCTTCACCCATGCGTTTGACGATATCCGAACCGTCGATATCATCGATGCGGGCGGCGCCGTGGGTACTGTCGGTTCTGATCGGCAACTGCCAGCCCTGCCAGGAGCGCGCATTGACGCCCATCGACTGCAACACGATCGCCAGCAGACCTGAGGTGACCTGTTCGCCGGACGAGACGACCACGTCATATTCACGCGCGTCATGCATCGGCGAGGCTTCGCGGGTCCATTCGACCAGTTCATTGGTCTTGCCGGCCATGGCGGACACGACGACGGCAACCTCGTGGCCGGCATCGACCTCGCGTTTGACATGACGGGCCACATTGCGGATTCGCTCGATATTGGCGACGGACGTGCCGCCGAACTTCATGACAATGCGGGCCATATTCCAACACTCGACTTCAAGAACGTCCAAAAGCGATGGCGGACGCAACACCATGACATTTCCGTCGGGTTCCGATCGACGGCCGGCTCAGGTCGCGACCGGAGCTGAAGCCGGAAAGCTGCGGTTTCTTAGCGAAATCGGACACCGCGCGCAATGGCGCTTGGCAAGAGTTTGTGCACGGCAGGTAACGCAAAAGTTCTATTTGCCCGAAAGGCCGGTCGGCATGACCACCGGTCCGCCATCCGCATGGCCGAAAAAGGCCTCCACACCATAGACCCGACGCAGATTTTCCGCCGTCAGCACGGTTTCGGGTGTCCCCTCCGCCACCACGCGGCCTTCCGACAGCATCACCAGACGGGTACACCAGCGCGCGGCAAGCCCCAGATCGTGCAGCGAGCAGACCACCGACCGGCCCTCGCGCAGCAGCGAGACGAAAACCTCCATCAGCGCAATCTGGTGGGCGGGATCAAGGCCCGCGACGGGTTCGTCGGCCACAAGCAGCGGCGTGGTCTGGGCCAGAGCGCGGGCAATCAGCACCCTCGCGCGCTCGCCACCCGACAGCGTATCGGCGCGACGCTCGGCAAGCGTGTCGACCCCCATGCGCTCCATGGCGCGGGCGACGATCTGCCCACCGGCCTCGCCGCTCTCCCGCCAGGGCTGGCGCCCGAGCGCCACGACGCGCCGCACCGCAACGGCCCAGGCAATTTCGTGATCCTGCGGCAGATAGGCCACCACCCGCGCGCGCTGCAGCGGCGTCATCTGCGCCAGCGGCGTCTGCAACAGACTGACATCGCCGGATGCCTCGATCAGCCCGAGGCAGGCCCTCAGCAGCGTCGACTTTCCCGCACCGTTCGGTCCGATCAGGCCAACGAGTTCGCCATGGCCGACCGAAAAGGCAACATTATCGACAATCGCGCGCCCGCCGATGCGGACAGTGAGCTTGTCAGCCTCCAGCAACATCAAATCAGCTCCCGGCGTGTCTTGTAGATCAGCCACAGGAAAAAGGGCGCGCCGATCAGGGCGGTCACGACGCCGATCTTCAAATCCCGCTCCGGCGCGATCAGCCGGACGGCGACATCGGCGGCCAGCAGGACAGCGGCACCGCCGAGCGCGCTGGCCGGCAGAAGGCGCGAGGGCAAGGACCCGACAAGCGGGCGCAGCAGATGCGGCACCACAAGCCCGACGAAGCCGATTGCGCCGGAAACGGCCGTTGCAGCACCGACACTTGCGGCCACGCCCCAGATCACCTGCCGTTCGGTGGTTCTCGGCGCATGGCCGAGACTGACGGCCGCATCATGCCCGAGGATCATGGCATCGAGCGCGCGCGCTGCGGAAAACAGCAGCACCCAGCCGAACGCCATGAACGGGATGGAGAGCCAGAACTGCAGCATTGAGCGATCGGCCAGCGAACCCAGCATCCAGAACATGATTTCCGTGGCGGCGAAGGGGTTGGGCGAAAGGTTGAGCGCAAGCGAGGTCATGGCGGCGGCAAAACTGGTTACCGCGACACCGGCAAGAATGATGGAAAGACTGCGCGCGCCGCCGCCGGCAAGAAACCGCACCAGCGCCACCGAGGCAAAGGCGAAGACAAGCGCCAGAACCGGCAAGGCCAGCACAAACAACGCCGAAAGGCCGGTATAGATCGCGATCACCGCGCCAAGCGAGGCCGACGCCGAAACGCCGAGCAGGCCGGGCTCGGCCAACGGATTGCGCAGATAGCCCTGCAGCACCGCGCCCGAAAGGCCGAGCGTTGCCCCGATGGTGAACCCGAGCAGCGCGCGCGGCAGCCTGATCTCCTGCATGATCAGCGCAATCGCACCCGCATCCCGGCTGAAAAGCCCGGACAATGCCGCCCGGAACCCGAAACCGGCGGGGCCGACCGTCAGGGACGCCAGAAAAAGCAGGCTCACGAGCACGCCAAGACCGGCGAGAAGCAGGCAATAGCGGCGCTGTTCACTCATGTCCGTTGCCCTTAGCCACGCCATTTCTGAGGCGGGCGATTGCGTCAAGATTGAACGGCCCGCCGCAGATCGTCAGACGGCTGGCAAGGTCAATGAGTTCTGCCTTTTCAGCCGCTGCGCGAAAGGCGGGATGGGCAAACGGCGCCTCGGCCAGTGCGGGTGCATCATAGCCGCTGTCGCCGCCGATGATAACCTCGGGCGCTGCCATGATCAGGCGTTCGAGCGGCAGGCGGCCAAGACCATCGATGCCGGCGGAAATACCGATATTGTCGAGCCCCGCATCGGCAACGATATCGCCGGCAAGCGTGCCCTCGCCCGAGGTGTAGCCATTGGCATAGTAAAGTGCAGCGGTCTTGCCGCTTGCCGGCTGTTCCAGCAGGGCCGCGCGGATTTCATCCATGTCCGCGACAATCCGCTCGGCCGCCGCCTCGCGCCCCAGAAGATGGCCCATGCGCAGAAGATTTTCGCGCACATCCTCAAGCGAGGCTTCCGGCGCGAATTCGGCGACGGGGACACCGAGCCGTTTCAGGAGATTGACCGTCTCGCGGGTGGTATAGCTGCCGGCCAGCACCAGATCCGGTTTCAGAAGGAACACTTCCTCCGCCTGCCCGTGATTGAGCGGATAGGCCGCGGCCTCTTCCGCCATGGCGGAGACGGCCGGATCGACCGCAAGGGCCGATATGGAAATGAGCTGCCCCTCGCCCGCAAGCGCCATCGCCATCTGATCGGTGCACAGATTGATCGAGACCACGCGGGCCGGTGCGTCTCCTTCATCGAGCGCAAGAGCCGAAGGAACGGCAGACAACAGCAAAAGGAGGCCGGCGCAGGCGGTTTTGACAGACAGCATTGTTCGAGCCGACCGCGCCGACCGCATCATCTAGAACGTCCTTTGATAGGAAAGCGTCACCGTGGTGCCGGGCGCATTGTAGCCGTAGGCGGTCTCATAGTCTTCATCGAACAGGTTCTCGACCGCGAACTTGACGCGGGCGGCCTGATCGATGTCGTAGAGCGCCGAGACATTGACCAGCGTATAATCGCCGAGCTGGGGATTATAGCTTGCCGTATTGGTCCAGCGGCTGCCGACATATTCGATATCGGCATTGAGGTTAAGCGCTTCGGTTGCCTGCCAGCTTGCGGCTGCCGTCAACTTCAGACGGTTCTGATTGGCGATATACTGGTCGTCAGTCTCATCCTTCGGCAAACGATATTCGAAGCCGAAATCAAGACCGAGCCGGTCATCCATGAGCGCCTGCGACCAGACCGCCCGCACGCCGGAAATCTTCGCCTTGTCGATATTTTCCATCGTGCCGATATAGGACGGCGGCGCGGAAACATAGGCGATCATGTCGTCGATATGGTTCTCATAATAGACGAGGTCGATGACCGTGCCGGTGCCCGAATCCCAATTGATGCCGGCTTCCCAGTTCTTCGAGGTTTCCGCATCGAGATCCGGATTGCCCATATAGGAACCGTCATAGGCCCAGTAGAGATCGTTGAAGGTGGGGGCGTTGAAGCCCGTGGAGAACGAGGCGCGCGCCGTCAATCCGGGGACGAGTTCATAGCCAACCCCGGCATTATAGGTGAGCGCGCCGCCGAACTGCTCGTCGGCATCGTAACGCAGGCCGGCATTCAGCGTCAGCGCCTCGTATTCAAGACCGTACTGGCCATAAAACGCGCCGACATTGCGGCTGGTCTCTGTGTAATCGACGGAACTGTCCACCGTCTCGCGATAGGCCTCGCCGCCGAGGGTGAAGGTATTGAGCGCACCGCCGGTGAACACTTCCTTCGTGGTAGAGGCGGAAAGGCCAAACCGGTTGGTGTCGTAATGCGTGTCGGCTTCCGGATGGCCATCGCGGAAATTCTTCTGGTAGTCGAAGGCCGAGTAGATTTCGAAGACCGACGACCAGTCGTCGGAATGATCCACTTCGGCACCGAGCTTGAAGGCCGAATTGGTCTGGATCGACTGATTGGCCCCGTAGACCGTGTCTCCGGTCACCCAGTCGGCATAGGGCGCGCTGTCGAAATGCGGGTTGGAGCGGGCATAAAAGCCTTCCGAATAGAGCCGGCCCCAGGTGAAGTCCTTGCCGATCGAATAGTTGAGCGAGCCCTGCAGGAAACCATCGCGCCCGGCTTCATGAACCGAATTGGCCGGCGTGGTGAAATCATAACCCTCGGTCCCGGTCAGGGAGAGGCCGAGATTGAAATCGACGCCGTTGTCGGTGATCCCGCGCGTGGCAATCGTGCCGAAGCCGCCCCAGGGCCAGGTCACACCGGTTTCCACCGTGGTGCAGATCGCCGCACCATTCGCACAGACCGATCCGTCCCTGGTAATGATGTTGATGACGCCGCCGATCGCATCCGCGCCCCATTGGGCGGAATGCGCGCCTTCGGCGATTTCGACCCGTTCGATGGCCGACAGCGGGATATTGGAAAGATAGGCCGAGCCTGCCGTGGCGGAGGCCACCCGCATGCCATCGACAAGCACCAGCGTCTGCGATGCGCTTGCCCCCCTCAGCGTCACCGAGGCCTGCGCGCCCTGGCCGCCATTGGTGGTGATGTTGACGCCTGGATATTTCCGCAGAAGCGACGGCAGGTCAGGGGCTGCGGATTTTGCGATATCGTCCTCATCGATCACCGTCACGGTGGAGGTTGATTGCGTGATCGTTGAAGGACGGCGCAAAGGCGTGGTCACATAGACCGGTTCAAGCTCGGTCACGACATCGTCGAAAGGCGCGGCGTCCTGAGCCAGCACCTGCTGTGCCGGTATCAGGGCCAAAAGCGCGGCAGAGGCCGCAAGCAGAGATTTGTTCATTCCATGTCCCCAAGGCGGCCGGCATGACGCCGGCCGAAAAAGCCCGTCGGGGACAACAGCTTTTGACGCGGAAACACCCGGTCGCGATCCTGTCCCGTCGGCGGCAACATCGTTTCGAAATGTCACCGCGACGGCAGACCGCGCCAAAACAAGAACCCCGTGTTCCGGCAAGGGTGACGGGATCGGGCAGGTCTCCTGGCTTCCGCGTCATCGCCATTGTTTCCGTCTTCCCGGATCAATCCAGTGACGTATGTGGAAACGGCTCTGCGGCTACAGTTGCGGGGGCAGCCACGGCCTGGGGCAAACGCCCTGTCCCGTGTTCCCTTTTCATCCGTTCTTGCGAACGGAACCTGATCCGCGCGCAATCTATGCGGCGCACATCCGCAGTGTCAACGCAGCCAACCCCGTGATTTGTACGAACAAATCCGGGTATTGCTTTTCGGCCACAGGTCGGGGTTTCAGACCAGCACAGGCTGGTCGAACATGTCTTCGGAGCCGAAGAATTTCAGGTAGCGTTCGACTTCCTTCGGATCGCCGGTCGCCTTTTGCGGATTGTCGGAAAGCTTGACGGCCGGGCGGCCATTGGCATCCGTCACCTTGCAGACGACGGAGATCGGCTTCAGCCCGCCGACGCGGTGCGGCGCGCAGCCGATGAAGTCATTGGTGAGGTTGGTGCCCCAGCCGAAGCTCATGCGCACACGGCCCTGAAAATGCTTGTAGGCCTCGATGATTGCGTCCACGTCCAGCCCGTCGGAAAAGATCAGGATCTTCTCGCGCGGGTCACGGCCCATCTTCTTCCACCAGTCGATGATCTTCTCGCCGCCTTCGATCGGCGGGGCGCTGTCGGGGCGAAAGCCGGTCCAGTCGGCAACCCATTCGGGCGCATTGCGCAAAAACGCCGTAGTGCCATAGGCATCGGGCAGCGCAATCAGCAGATTGCCGCCGTAAAGCTTGTTCCAGTCCTGCATCACCTTGTAAGGCGCTGCGGCCAGTTGCTCGTCGGTTTCGGCAAGGGCGGCTGCGACCATCGGCAGTTCATGGGCATTGGTGCCGACGGCTTCCAGATCGGTATCCATGGCCAGAAGCACGTTGGAGGTGCCGGTAAAGGCCGGGCCAATGCCTTCCTTCAGCGCTTCCACGCACCAGCGCTGCCACAGGAAGGAATGGCGCCGCCGTGTACCGAAATCGGAGATTTTCAGGCCATCGAGAGCTGCCAGCCGCTCGACCTTGGCCCACATCTTGGCCTTGGCGCGGGCATAGGTGACATCGACGGTGAACAGCCCCAGATCCTTCAGGGCCGAGCGGGAGCGCAACTCGTTGATGATGCAAAGTGCCGGAATCTCCCACATCGTGGTTTCCATCCAGCGACCGTGAAAATCGAGCTGATACTGGCCGTCGCGTTTGGTGAGTTCATATTCCGGCAGGCGGAAATTGGCGAGCCAGGTCAAAAATTCCGGCTCGAAGATCTGCGAACGGCCGTAAAACGAGTTACCGGCAAGCCAGATCATTTCCTTCTTGGTCAACCTGATCTCGCGCGCGTGGTCGAGCTGGTCGCGCAGCTCGCCCTCGTCGATCTCGTCTGCCAGGCGCACCGAGGTGGTGCGGTTGATCACCGAGAATGTCGCATTGACGTCCGGATAGAGTTTCCAGATCATCTGCAGCATCAGGAGTTTGTAGAAATCCGTATCCAGCAGGCTGCGGATGATCGGGTCGAGCTTCCAGCTATGGTCGTAGACCCGTGTTGCGATATCGGTCTTCGGCATCGCCGTTCGCTCCTCGGCTTTTCAGGCGCCGTTGCGGCGGAAAAATAGCGCGAAGGGCCGCCATGCCGCCCTTCCGGGCCCATGACTTAGCTGCAAAGGCGGCACAAAGTCCAGAGCGGACACGTCGTTTTGCTCGATGTGAGCTTTACTGAGCCGGTGCAGCTTCGCTCGCGTCCTCGTTGACGGTCTCGCCCGCGGGTTCGCCGCCCTGCGGGGCAAACAGTTCCACCGCGCCCCAGGCCACGAAGGCCAGAACGAGGCCCACCGCCAGAATGATCAGCACCGGACGGCCGCGCTCGGAATGCCGCGCCTCCGTCGGGGTCACATCAACCTCGACATCCTCGGGGCGGTGGCCTGTCGTCTTCTTTTCAACCATGTCGTCCTCCCGGATCGTCCTAGCTCGCGCCGGGCGCGCCGAACAGCCAAGAAGCACCACCCCAGATCAGCACCACGGCAACCATGATGGCGATGATGATCATGATCACGGTCTGCCCGCGATTGAGATGCCGTTTTTCGGTCGGCGGGATGCGGGTGTCGTCCTCATTCTTCTGCGGATAGTCGTCCTCGCCCGGATATTTGACGGGCCGGCCTTCCTTCGGATCGAAATGCGTCGTCATATCGTCCTCCTTCGCCTCCGCGCGGGGCAGACGCGTTTCCAAAGGGATAAAACGGCAAGGCGCGGGTCTTTGTTCCCGGCAGATCAGTATCCCGCGGTCCGGTCGACCACATGCTGAAGCGGCTCGCCCGCCTCGAAACGGGCGATCTGCCGCGCGACATGGGCAAAAAGCGCCCGGACATCGGTATCGGAGGCAATATGCGGGGTCACCAGCGCACGCTCATGCGACCAGAGCGGGCTTGTCGGCGGCAGCGGCTCGCTGGCGAACACGTCCAGCGATACGGCGCCGAGAACACCGCTATCCAGCGCGGTAACGATATCGGCCTCGACCTGTGAACCGCCACGCCCGGCATTGATGAACACCGGCGCGCCAAGCGGACCGGAGCGGCTGAGTTTTTCAAACAGCGCGCGGTTGAAAATGCCGGTGGTCCCTGCGGTCAACGGCAACAGGCCAACCAGAATATCCGTCCTGGCCAGAAACGCATCGAGGCCCTCGGAATCGAAACAGTCCACGCCTTCGATTTGCTTTTTGCTGCGCGACCAGCCGATGACATCAAAGCCCATGACCTTCAGCTTGCGGGCGGCATCCTGCCCCAGTTCGCCAAGACCCATGATCCCGACCGTGAAGTCTCCCGCTTCGGCGGGCGGCAATTGCTGCCAGCGTGTTTCGGCCTGCTGGCGGGCATAATCGGGCATGCGGCGGGCATGATACAGGCATTGCAGCACCACATATTCGCTCATGCGCCGGGTCAGCGACGGATCGACGAAACGCACCAGCGGCACATCCGGCAAGCCTTCCAGTTCGAGCACGCGGTCGACCCCTGCCCCGCCGGAAAAGAGAATATCGAGATTGCGGGCGCGTTCGAACAGATCGTCATCCGGGTTCCACAGCACGGCATAGCGGCAGTCGGAAAGATCACGGCCCGCATTGTTCCCGTCCGCCAGATCAACCACCGGCCGGTCATGGAAATGCTGCCCAAGGGCCTGCACGATGGCGGCGCGGCCGGAGAATTTGAGGTCGATCAGGATGGGAGCTTTGGGCATGCGCGATGTCTTCTTTATCTTTTCAACGGACTGGGGAAAACGGCCAGATACTCACCCCGCTTCCACCGGTTCGATATCAAAGGCGGCGGCGAGCAGTGCCTTTGTATAGTCGGCCTGCGGGTTTTCGAAAACGTCTGCCGCCGGGCCGCGCTCGACCACCTCGCCGAAGCGCATGACGATGATTTCGTTGGCGAGCGCGCGGACCACCCTCAGGTCGTGCGAAATGAACAGATAGGCGAGATTGTGCTTCTTCTGAAGATCGGCGAGCAGATCGACCACCTGCGCCTGCACGCTCATGTCGAGCGCCGAGGTCGGCTCATCCAGCATGACGAAACGGGGTTTGAGCACCATGGCGCGGGCGATCGCGATCCTCTGGCGCTGACCGCCGGAAAATTCGTGCGGATAACGCCAACGGGTGGCGGCATCTAGGCCGACCTCCTCCAGCGTCGCGGCAACGCGGGCATCGCGCTCCTTGGGCGACAGACCGCGCTCATGAATTTTCAGGCCCTCGGCAACGATCTCGCCCACCGACATGCGCGGGCTCAGCGAGCCATAGGGGTCCTGAAACACGATCTGCATCGCCTCGCGCAGCGGTTTCATCGCCTGATAGGAATAGGCGTTTATATCCTTGCCGACAAAGGCGATCCGGCCTTCCGATCCGATCATCCGCGTCAGCGCCAGCCCCAGCGTGGTCTTGCCGGAGCCTGATTCGCCGACGACGCCCAGCGTCTCGCCGGCGCGCAATTTGAGCGAAATGCCGTTGACCGCCTTCACGTGATCGACCGTCTTGCGCAACAGGCCGGCCTTGACCGGAAACCAGACCTTGAGGTTATCGGCCTCGACGATGACTTCGCGCGAGGGATCATGGGCCGGCGGCTCGCCCTTCGGTTCGGCGGCCAGCAGGTGCCTGGTATAGGCATGCTGCGGATTGTCGAAAATCTCCGCCACGGGGCCATGTTCGACGATCTTTCCGTCCGTCATCACGCAGACCCGGTCGGCGAATTTGCGCACGATGCCGAGATCGTGGGTGATGAACAGCATCGACATGCCGTGGTCGCGCTGAAGGCTTTTCAGAAGTTTCAGGATCTGCGCCTGCACGGTCACGTCGAGCGCCGTGGTCGGCTCGTCGGCAATCAGCAGTTTCGGCCGGTTGGCAAGGGCCATGGCGATCATCACGCGCTGGCGCTGGCCGCCGGACAATTCATGCGGGAAGGCGCCGAGCCGTTTTTCCGCCTCGCGAATGCCGACCTCCCGCAACAGTTCGAGCACGCGTTTGCGGGCGTCCGCCCCCGTCATGCCGGCATGGAGCGCCAGCGTTTCACCGACCTGCTTTTCCACCGAATGCAGCGGGTTCAGCGACGTCATCGGCTCCTGGAAAATCTGGGTAATGTCGCCGCCGCGCACCTGCCTCAGCGTCCGGTCGTCGGCTTTGAGAAGATCACGGCCCTCAAACAGGATTTCGCCGCTCGGATGGCTTGCGGCGGGATACGGCAGAAGCCGCAGGACGGAAGCCGCCGTCGCGGACTTTCCGGAACCCGATTCACCCACCAGCGCCACCACCTCGCCGGGCATGATATCGAAGGAAGTCCGGTCGACGGCCAGATTATCGCTCCCGCCCTGACGAAAGGCGACGGAGAGATCGCGGACGGAAAGCAGCGGCGTGTCACTCATTGGAACGTCTTCCTCGGGTCGAACGCATCGCGCACCGCCTCGCCGACAAACACCAGCAGCGACAGCATGATCGAAAGCGTGAAGAAGGCAGTGATGCCGAGCCAGGGCGCCTGCAGATTGCTCTTGCCCTGATTGACCAGTTCGCCAAGCGAGGGCGAGCCGGGCGGCATGCCGAAGCCCAGGAAATCGAGCGAGGTCAGTGTCACGATCGCGCCTGACAGAATGAAGGGAATGAAGGTGAGCGTCGCGACCATCGCGTTCGGCAGCAGATGGCGGAACATGATGGTGAAATTGCCGACGCCGAGCGCCCGCGCCGCCCGCACATATTCGAAATTGCGCGCGCGCAGGAATTCGGCCCTGACGACGGCAACGAAACTGACCCACGAGAACACCAGCATGACCCCCAGCAGCACGAAGAAGCCGGGCGGCAGGATGGCGGCGATAATCAGCAAAATGTAAAGCGTCGGCAGCGACGACCATATCTCGATGAAACGCTGCATCAGAAGATCGACCCAGCCGCCGAAATAGCCCTGCACCGCACCGGCGGCAACGCCGATGACGGCCGAAAAACCGGTGAGCAACAGGCCGAACAGCACCGATATGCGGAAACCGTAGATCACCCGGGCAAGCACGTCGCGGGCAAGGTCGTCGGTCCCGAGCCAATCCATATTGCCGAGATTGCAGCCCGGATCATCCACGCCTTCAGGGTAGCCGGCGCAGCGCTCCTCCTTGCTCATCAGCCAGAAGGGCGGGGTGGGCGCAGAATAAGGCACGTTGGCATTGATGGTGCGATAGGAATAGCGGATCGGCGGCCAGATCATCCAGCCATTGGCCTCGATCTCTTCCTGAATGAAATCGGAGCGGTAATCCGTGACGGCGAGAAAGCCGCCGAATTTTTCCTCCGGGTAATCGACCGCCACCGGAAACAGGATTTCACCCTTGTAGGAGGCGATGATCGGCTTGTCGTTGGCGACGAATTCGGCAAACAGGCTGATGATAAACAGGAACAGGAAAAGCCACAACGACCAGTAGCCGCGCCGGTTGGCCTTGAAGTTCTGCCAGCGTCGCGCGTTCATCGGCGAAAGCCAGCCGGTCTTCGGACGCCCTGCCACCTCGGTGGATGTGAGATCGCTCATGTCACACATCCCTCTTTTCGAAATCGATGCGCGGATCGATCCAGGTGTAGATCAGGTCGGAGACAAGGCCGATGAAAAGCCCGAGCAGCGAGAAGATATAGAGCGTGGCAAACACCACCGGATAATCCCGGTTGACCAGCGACAGATAGCCGAGACGCCCGAGACCATCGAGCGAGAACACGTTTTCGATCAAAAGCGACCCGGTGAAGAAGGCGAGAATGAAGGAACCGGGGAAACCGGCGATCACGATCAGCATGGCATTGCGGAACACATGGCCGTAAAGCACCTTGCGCTCCGCCAGCCCCTTGGCGCGCGCGGTGATCACATATTGCTTGCCGATCTCGTCTATGAAGGAATTCTTGGTCAGAAGCGTCGTGGTGGCGAAGGAGGAGACCGAAAGCGCGATCAGCGGCAGGGTCAGATGCCAGAAATAATCCAGCGGCTTCTGCCACCAGGGAAGCTGTGAAAAATTGTCGGAGACGAGGCCGCGCAGCGGAAACCAGTCGAAAAACGAGCCGCCGGCAAACAGGATGATCATCAGGATACCGAGCAGAAAGCCCGGCACGGCAAAGCCGATGACGATGATGCCCGAGGTCCACACATCAAAGCGCGACCCGTCCCTCACCGCCTTGCGAATGCCAAGCGGAATGGAAACGCCGTAGGATAACAGCAGCACCCAGATGCCGAGCGAGATCGACACCGGCAGCTTGTCGATGATGAGGTCGATGACGGAGGAATTGCGGAAGAAACTGTCGCCGAAATCGAAGGTCAGATAGTCGCGCATCATCAGCAGGAAGCGCGTCAGCGGCGGCTTGTCGAAACCAAACTGGGCTTCCAGATTGGCGATCAGTTCCGGGTCGAGACCCTGCGCGCCGCGATAGTCGGACGACGCCCCGCTGTCGAAACTGTCCATCGACATGCCGGCATCCGAACCGCCGGAGATGCGGCTTTCCGCACCGCCGCCCTGGCCGTTCAGCTCGGCAATCACCTGTTCCACCGGGCCGCCCGGCGCAAACTGCACAATGATGAAGGAAATCGTCATGATGCCGATCAGCGTCGGGATCATCAGCAAAAGACGGCGAATGATGTAGGAGCCCATTATGCGACGCTCCTGTCGGGAATGATGTGTGCATACGCCGTCACCCCGGCCTTGAGCCGGGGTCCAGGGCAACCCGAAAGGAGTTTCCGAGACTGCCCGTCATCCCATTTCGGCTTTGTTCTCGTAGCCCTGGATGCCGGCTCAAGGCCGGCATGACGGAAGAACGAGGCCCAACGCTGCGAAAATGAGACCATCCCGCCAACTATGACCCCACAGCCCATATCCACCCTCATTCAGCCTCCGTCGACCACCAGCCGGCGGGAAAATCCAGTCCGTATTCGGGGAAGCCGGGATGCGTGATCCTGTTCCAGTAGGCGATGCGGTAGTCTCTGGAATAAAAGAGCGGAATGATGAAATCATGGGCCAGCAGCACACGGTCGAGCGCCTTGGTGGCGGCCACCAGCGTGGCGCGGTCATCGGCGAAAACGATTTTCTGGATCAGCGCATCGACGCCCGGATCGGCAATGCCGGCATAGTTTTCCGAGCCCGGCTGATCGACGGATCGCGATCCCCAGAAGTTGAACTGTTCGTTGCCCGGGCTGAGCGTCTGCGCCCAGATTTCCCAGATCATGTCGTAATCGAAATCATTGACCCGGTTCTGATATTGCGAGGCGTCGACAACGCGGATCGTGGCATCGATGCCGAGCTTGCGCAGGTTTTCGACATAGGGCAGCACCACGACCTGAAGCGAGGGATTGTCGAGCAGGATTTCGAATGAGAACGGCTTACCGGTTTCGGCATTGACCATCTGACTGCCGCGCCGCTCGAAACCAGCCTCCTTCAGCAATTGAAAGGCCTTTTGCAGATTTGCGCGTGATTCTTCCTCGGTCCCGCCGACCGGTAGTTTGTTGGCGGTGTTGAAGACGGAATCGGGAACCAGATCGCGGACCGATTCCAGAATTTGCAGTTCCTCGCCCTTGGGCAGGCCGGACGAGGCGAGTTCGGTCCCGAACCAGAAACTGTTGTCGCGCGAATAGGCATCACTCAACTGGTTCTTGTTGATGGTCTCGAAATCGAAGGCATAGACCAACGCCTCGCGCACGCGCTGATCATCAAAAGGCGCGCGGCGGTTGTTGGGCACCAGCGCCTGCATGATCCCGGTCTTGCGCAAGGGGTTAGGCACCGCCTCGCGCTTGACCTTGCCATCCTTGATCGCCGGGAAATTATAGCCCGTCGCCCAGCGCTTGGCGCGCGTTTCCACCCAGAAGTCGAAGGTTCCGGCGCGAAACGCCTCGAAGGCGACGTCGAGATCGGAAAAATAGAGATAGTTCACGGTTCCGAAATTGTTGCGGCCGACATTGACCGGCAGATCCTTGCCCCAATAGTCGTCATTGAGGCGATAGGTGATCGATGAACCGGGATTGACCGTATCGATCACGTAAGGGCCGGAACCGACGATCTTTTCCAGCGTACTGGCCGAAACATCGCGCGGCGGGTCGCCCGCAAACCAGTGTTTGGGAAACACCATCAGTTGACCGACGATCTGCGGCAATTCGCGGTTACCGGTCTCGTCGAAATGGAACGTCACTTCCCGCTCGCCGGTGACCTCCGCACTGGTCACGTGGCGGTAGTAATTGGCATAGCGCGCATTGAGTTCCTTCAGGCTGTCGAAGGAAAACACCACATCTTCCGGCGTCACCGGCTCACCGTCCGAAAACGCCGCCTTCGGGTTGAGGCGGTAGGTCACCGAAGAAATGTCCTCGGGCACCTTGAAGCCATCGGCCAGAAGGCCGTACTGCGCGTCGATCTCGTCTTCTGCGGGCGTCATCAGCGTTTCGAAGACAAGGCCGAGGCCGGAGGCCTTCGCGCCGCCATAGGGGATCGGGTTCAGCGAATCAAACGTGCCGGTGGCGTAAAGCTTCAGTTCGCCGCCCTTGGGCGCATCCGGATTGACATAGCTGAAATGGGAAAAGTCTCGCGGGTATTCCGGCGTTCCGGTCAGCGCGGAGGCATACTGCCATTCACTGGCTTCGCTGTCCTGCGCGTATGCCGCCGGTGCCAGGCCCAAGGCCCCTGCGGCGACAACCCAAGCAGCGGCCGAGATTGTTTTCCACATGGTTTTTGCCATCTCCGTTGTTGCTTTTCTCGTGTTCGCAACAAGAATAAGCAAATATCGACCCGGGTGTACAAGTGCCGTTTTTGTGAGGCGGGAGTGCGGCATGCCTGCCGATCGGCACGAATAAGTGATAACGCGCTGCCTTGAAGGAGAGTGCGATGCAATGGTTCAGGGCCTTTTCGGCCATCGCGACGCTTCTGGCAATGACGCTTGTGGCAGCAGCGCAGGATTTTCCACAATCGGCAAAAATCCTGTTTGCATCCGAAACGGCGCCAAGCGCGGGATCGCCAAAATCCTTCGGTTTCTACAATAATGGCTGCATTGCCGGCGCCGAAGCGCTGCCGATCGACGGGCCGAACTGGCAGGCGATGCGGCTTTCGCGCAACCGTCGTTTCGGCCATCCCGATACCATCGCGCTGATCAAGCGGTTGGCAAGCGATGCGGCGCAATATGACGGCTGGCCGGGCCTTCTGGTCGGCGACATTTCGCAGCCGCGCGGTGGACCGATGCTCTCGGGCCATGCTTCCCACCAGGTCGGCCTCGATGCCGATATCTGGCTGAACCCGATGCCCGACCGGCGGCTGAGCCTGCGCGAACGCGAGGATATTTCTGCCGTTTCGATGCTGAAGAACGACGGCACGCTGTTTGTCGATCCCGAAAAATTCACCCCCGCCCATGAACGTCTGATCATGCGGGCGGCAAGCTATCCGGAAGTCCAGCGCATCTTCGTTCATCCCGGCATCAAGAAGGCGATCTGCGAAGACTGGAAGGGCGACCGTTCCAACCTCGCCAAGGTCCGCCCCTATTACGGCCATCACTATCATTTTCATATCCGCCTGTTCTGCCGTCCAGGCTCACCGGGCTGCAAGGCGCAAAATGCCGTCGACATGAAGGATGATGGCTGCGGCGACCATCTGGCATGGTGGCTTTCCGACGAGCCCTGGGCGCCGGCAGAGCCTGCCCCGCCGCCCAAAAAGCCGGAAAAACCGGCGCCAAAGCCGACGCGCCCGTCCTACAAGACGCTGTCCGACCTGCCCGCTGCCTGCACGGGTGTGCTCGGCGCACCGGCCCCCTCGCCTCTGCCGACGGCGGCACTGACACCGACGATCCCGCTGCCGCCGCTGGCCCCCTGGCCGGAAGTCGGGCCGGTTCCCCAACCGCGCCCGCAAGGGTGAACGGCCGGAGCCTGCGGCAAAAGGCCGAACATGTTGGACCCGGTTATCGCTTTCAAAGCGCTTTGGGTTGATGTATCAGGAAGACGCCGTTCGGCCGGCTTGCGACCGTCCTCAAGACAGGCGCGCACGGACGCGGCAAACGGCGCGTTTTCTAGAATTGACCGATGACCTTGCAAAATCGCCGGAGCGGATGCAGAGATTGCGTCACCGACCAGACCATTCAAAACGCCCGGGACAGGGCAGACTTCGGAAACACCATGGCCAGAACCACCACTGCGGATCCTCTTTCCTTTCCCATCCTGATCGGCGATATCGGCGGCACCAATGCGCGTTTCTCGCTGCTTGTTGACCCCTATGCCGAGCCGCGTGAATTTCCGATCGTGCACACGGCCGATTTTCCGACCGTCGATGCCGCCATTCAGGCGGGCGTCATGGACAAGACCTCTTTGCAGCCGCGCAGCGCCATTCTGGCCGTCGCCGGCCCCATTCGCGGCGATGAAATTCCGCTGACCAATTGCGACTGGGTGATCAAGCCAAAGGATATGATCAGCTCGCTCGGTCTCGAGGATGTGGTGATCATCAACGATTTCGAAGCGCAGGCGCTGGCAATCGCCAATATGCCCGACGAGTTTCGCGAGCCGATCGCCCCGCGTCCCGACACCATGATCGCCTCGCGCGTCGTGCTCGGCCCGGGAACGGGGCTCGGCGTTGCCGGTCTGGTGCATGCCGAAGAGCGCTGGATCCCGGTGCCCGGCGAAGGCGGCCATATCGATGTCGGCCCGCGCACCGACCGCGACTATCAGGTTTTTCCGCACATCAAGACCATCGAAGGCCGGGTCGCGGCCGAACAGATCCTGTGCGGGCGCGGTATGGTCAACCTCTATAATGCCATCTGTGCCGCCGACGGGATCGAGGCAAAGCCATACGAGCCCAAGGATGTCAGCCATGCCGGCCTCGACGGTTCCGATCCGCAGGCTGTCGAGACGCTTTCGTTGTTTTCGACCTATCTCGGCCGCATTGCCGGCGACATGGCGATGGTGTTCATGGCCCGTGGCGGCGTTTATCTGGCCGGCGGCATTTCGCAGAAAATCCTGCCTGCGCTGAAAAGGCCGGAATTCCGCGCCGCCTTCGAGGACAAGGCGCCGCACAACGCGCTGCTGCAGTCGATCCCGACCTATGTCGTCACCCACCCGCTGGCAGCCCTTGCCGGCCTTGCCACCTATGCCCGCACACCGCTGCGCTTCGGCCTGGCGCTGGATGGTCGCCGCTGGCAGGGATGAGCGCCCGGCACGTTTGCCTCCACATTCAAGAGGGTAAGACGCGCCAGATTGCGCATGTTCAACGCGCCGGACACAGGTTCCAGCGGTGGGGTTTTTCCGGCCGCCGCTCACCAGCCTTGAGCCGGCGCGACGGCCCACAGACAGCATTTTCGTCCCATTGGCGGCACAGCGCCGCGCTTTTTTACATTTTTCCGCACGAAGCTCTTGCGCATGTGGGGACTGCATCCATATATTTGAGTGACTACTCAATCATTAATCGGATACACCATGGCCCGCCCCGCCAGTGAAGAAAAACGGATCGCCATCCTGGATGCAGCAACGGAGCTCATCGCAACTGCGGGCACCGGCACATCGACCGCCAAGATCGCCAGAAAGGCCGGCGTGGCCGAAGGTACGATCTTCACCTATTTTGCCACCAAGGAAGCGCTGTTCGGCGCCGTGCTTCTTGCGATCGAGAACGAACTTGCCGCAGCCGTGCTCGCCGGCCCTCTGCCCGGCGACGGCGGCCGCGAGGACATGCAGTATTTCTGGAACAGGCTGATCGACTGGGGTGCGGTCAATCCCGAAAAATGGCGGACCCTCAGGCGGCTCAAATTATCCAGCCTGGTGTCGGACAGCGCCCGCGAGGAAGGCGAGCGGCTGTTTGAACAGGCCGCCGGCGTGCTCAAGCGCGCGCTTGCGCAACAGGCCGGAGAAGGCGCCAGCCTGCGTTATGCCGGCCTGATCATGACGGCGATTGCCGAGGCGACCTTCGATTCGATTGCATACGATCCCGACCAGAGCACGCGCCTGAAACAACGCGGGTTCGCCGTTTTCTGGGCCGGCATGGCCGGGCTCGCCACCACCGGATAGATGCAAAGGCCAGCGACAATGCCCCGCCACATGCCACGACGAATTTCCGCAATAAACGTCCTGTAGCGACCCACCCCAACGCAAACCCTTCAGGATGACCACCCCGCAAACAAACCGGACCATCCGAAAATATCAGAGATAATTTGAGTGCCTGCTCACTCATTAACAAGGAGAATGACAATGTCCAAAGTCTGGCTCATTACCGGAAGCGCCCGCGGCCTCGGCCTGCACATCGCCCGCGCCGTTCTCGAAGCAGGCGACCGTCTGATCGCAACAGCCCGCAGGCCGGAACATCTCGAGCCGCTTGTGGAAGAGTTCGGCAACCGGATTGCCTCCTTCGCGCTGGATGTCTCCGATCCGAAAGCGGCCCAGGCCGCCGTCGATTTCGCCGTCGACACCTTCGGCCGGCTCGATGTGCTGGTCAACAATGCCGGTTTCGGCCATTTCGCGCCGTTCGAGCAGAGCGATCCCGATCATTTCCGCGCGCAGGTCGACACCAATTTCTTCGGCGTGGTCAACATGACCCGTGCAGTGCTTCCGGTGATGCGACGCCAGCATTCCGGCCACATCATCAACATCTCCTCGGTCGGCGGGCGCATGACGGGCCCCGGCATGGCGGCCTACCAGTCCTCGAAATGGGCCGTCAGCGGTTTTTCCGAAATCATCGCAAAGGAAACCCGCCATCTCGGCATCAAGACGGTTTCGATCGAACCCGGTGGCATGCGCACCGAGTGGGGACAGATCGCCCGCGGCGATGCGCCCGCGCTGACGGAGGATTACCAGGCTTCGCTGGGGGCCATGCAGGCCGCACTCGAGCAGGTGGTCGGCAACGAGATCGGCAATCCCGACAGGGTCGCCGCGGTCATCCTCGATCTCGTCTATGGCGGCGATGTCCCCGAACACCTTGTTCTGGGCAGTGATGCCGTGGAACTTCTGAAGAAAGCGGAAGAAAACCGCCGCAGGGAAGCCGATGCGTGGGAAAGCGTCAGCCGCTCCACCGATTACGAGGACGCCGACCTTTCCTTTCTCCGGAATCTCTAGCGTGGGTCAGCACCGGACCCGCTACGCCAAGATCGACCTTTTCTTCCGCAGGCGCTTCCAATAAGGTCTCACTGCTTTCGCCACGCGTTCAGCGCGGCGAAAACCAGATCTGAAGCAATACCAGGAAGAAGCATGACCAGTCCGGCAATGAAACTCGTCGTCGTGGGCGCCAGCGGACGGATGGGGCAGACCCTCATCCGCGTAATCAGCGAAACCGAAGGCGCGGTCCTTCACGCCGCCATCGACCGCCCGGAAAACCCAGCACTGGGCAAGGACGCCGGCGAATTTGCCGGCGTCGGCACGCTCGGCGTGGCAATCACCGACGATCCCCTGAAGGCGTTCGTCGATGCCGACGGCGTGCTCGATTTCACCGCACCGGCCGCATCCGTCGAATATGCCGGTCTTGCCGCGCAGGCGCGCATCGTCCACGTGATCGGCACGACCGGTTTTTCCGAAGACGACGAGACCCAGATCAAGGCGGCCGCCCGCCATGCCCGTATTATCAAGTCCGGAAATATGTCACTGGGCGTCAATCTGCTTGGCGAACTGGTCAAGCAGGCCGCCGCCGCACTTTCGGCGAAGGGCTGGGATATCGAGGTTCTCGAGATGCACCACCGCCACAAGGTCGATGCACCTTCCGGCACGGCCTTTCTTCTGGGCGAGGCAGCGGCTGAAGGCCGCGGCATCGCGCTGAAGGACAATGCCGTGAAGGTTCGCGACGGGCATACCGGCCCGCGCGAGGAAGGCACGATCGGCTTTGCCACGCTGCGCGGCGGGTCGGTGGTCGGGGAACATTCCGTTCTCCTGGCCGGCGAGGGCGAGACCGTCAGCCTCTCCCACAAGGCGACCGATCGTTCGATCTTTGCCCGCGGTGCGGTTCAGGCCGCCCTTTGGGGCAGGAGCGAAAAACCCGGACTTTATTCCATGCTCGACGTGCTCGGGCTTGCCAAAACACACTAACAGAGACTTTTTGAAGGAAGACAGACATGAGCGGAACACTGGTTCTCGTGCGCCACGGCCAAAGCGAATGGAACCTGAAGAACCTCTTCACCGGCTGGAAGGACCCTGACCTGACCGAACTCGGCGTCAAGGAAGCCACCGCCGGCGGCAAGGCGCTTGCCGAGGCGGGCATGAAGTTCGATATCGCTTTCACTTCGGCGCTGACGCGCGCCCAGCACACCTGCCAGATCATTCTCGATGAAATCGGCCAGAGCGATCTCGAAACCATTCGCGATCAGGCAATCAACGAGCGCGATTACGGCGATCTCGCCGGCCTCAACAAGGATGACGCCCGCGAAAAATGGGGCGAGGAACAGGTTCACATCTGGCGCCGGTCCTATGACGTGCCCCCGCCCGGCGGCGAAAGCCTGAAGGATACCGGCGCGCGCGTGTGGCCCTATTACATGCAGGAAATCCTGCCGCGTGTTCTCAGGGGCGAAAAGGTGCTAGTCGCCGCCCACGGCAATTCGCTGCGCGCACTGGTGATGGTGCTCGATCGCATGAGCCAGGAGGAAATCCTGAAGCTCAACCTCGCCACCGGCGTACCGATCGTCTACACGCTGAAAGCCGACTCCACCGTCGCCACCAAGGAAATCCTCGGCGACATGTCCGGCGCACACTGAGCCGGCAACGCGCAGTTCTGACAAGAAATCGGGGCGGTCTTCGGATCGCCCTTTTTGTTTTTCAGAAATAGCTGATGCAAGACCTGAAAGGAGAGCCGATGATCGAAGGCCTTTCGCACATGACGTTCATCGTTTCCGATCTCGAACGCATGAGCCGCATTCTGGAGGGCATTTTCGATGCCGAGGAAATCTATGCCAGCGGAAACGCGACCTTCTCGCATTCGCCGGAAAAATTCTTCCTGATCGGGGACATCTGGGTGGCGATCATGAAAGGCGCTCCCCTTCCCGCGACCAGCTACAATCACATCGCTTTCAAGATTGCCGAGAAAGACTTCGACCGCTACCGCGCCCGCATCGAAGCGCTCGGCCTTGAGCTCCTGCCGCCGCGCCCGCGCGTTGAGGGCGAAGGCCGGTCGCTTTATTTCTACGATGACGACAACCACCTGTTCGAACTTCACACCGGAACGCTCAAGGAACGGCTCCGGCGCTATGCGGCCGGCAACAAACCGACATGAGACGGTAAACAGGCGGAAGAGGGAACCTGTAGCCCGCTCCCGGCATTCATCAAGTCAAGGGGTTCGATCCGCTTGCAAAGCCTCGCGAATCCCGTCACGTTCGACTTCACACACAAGGTTTTGTGCAAGGAAACCGGTTTGCGATACGCCATTTACTTCACGCCCCCCGCAGACGATCCGTTGACGATCGCCGCCAGCCGCTGGCTTGGCTATGACGCCTTTTCGGGCGAGGAACGGTCTTTTCCCGAAAATATCGCCCTGCCCGCCGGCCGCATGAGCGCGGTCACGGCCGCTGCCGCGCGCTACGGCTTTCACGCCACCATGAAGGCCCCCTTCCGGCTGGCCGAAAATATCTCGCCCTCCGCACTCGAAGCGACCTTCGATGTGTTCTGCCGCAACCGGAAACCGTTTTCCATCCCCGAAATCACGCTCGGCAAGCTCGGCAAGTTCTACGCCCTCATTCCCGCAGCCGAATACGACGTGCTGCAGGCCTTCGCCGCCGATGTAGTGGAGCATTTCGAGCCGATGCGCGCACCGCTGCTCAATGACGAGATCGCGCGCCGCAAGCCCGAAACGCTGACCGAGACCCAGCGCGAGAACATGATCCGCTGGGGCTATCCTTACGTTTTCGATGAGTTCCGCTTTCACATGACGCTGACAGGCCCCGTGACCGGTACCGATGCCCATGTCATCGAAACCGAGGTGACCGATTATTTTGCGCCGTTTACCGGCAAACCGCTCGAGATCGGCGGTCTCGGCCTGTTTGTCGAGGAGCGGCGCGGCGCGCCCTTCACGATCCGGCGCTGGCAGCCGCTTTCCGGCCAGGACGACCCCGAGACATGAGCGCAGAGACCGTTTTCACCAATGCCCGGATCGTGCTCGAGGATGCGATCGTCGAAGGCACGCTGGTTATCCGCGACGGCAGGATCGCCGAAATATCCGAGGGAAATACCGGCACCGGCGAGGATTTCGGCGGCGATCTGCTGATCCCCGGCCTCGTTGAGCTTCATACCGACCATCTGGAGGGCCATTATGCGCCACGCCCCGGCGTGCGCTGGAACAAGACGGCCGCAATCCAGGCCCATGACGCGCAGGTTGCCGCCTCCGGCATCACCACCGTGTTCGATTGTCTGCGCATGGGCGCCGACGATACCGACGGTTTCGAGGCGGGCGAGATGCGGGCCATGGCAGACGCGATCATCAACGCCGAAAAGGAAGACCGGTTGAGGGCGCAGCATTTCCTGCACCTGCGCTGCGAGGTTTCCGCCGCCAATGTCATGGACCATTTTGCCGCCTTCGAGGATGATCCGCATGTGCGGCTCGCCTCGCTGATGGACCACGCGCCGGGCCAGCGCCAGTTTGCCGACCTCCAGCAATACCGGCGCTATTACAAGCCGAAACATGCGCTGGACGACGATGCTTTCGAGCGCTTTATCGCGCGCCGGCAGGCCGCCTCCGCCACCTATGCCGAAAAGCACCGTCAGATGATTTCCAACCATTGCGCCGCCCGCGGCATTGCCGTTGCCAGCCATGACGACGCGGTTCTGGCGCATGTGGAGGAAGCGCTTGGCCATGGCGTGCGGATCGCGGAATTTCCCACCAGTTTCGAGGCGGCCAAGGCCTCGCATGCGGCGGGCCTTTCGGTGCTGATGGGCGCCCCCAATGTGGTGCGCGGCAAATCGCATTCCGGCAATATCGCCGCTCGCGATCTGGCCGCCGCCGGTGTACTCGACGTGCTGTCATCGGATTATGTGCCGTTCAGCCTGCTTCATGCGCCCTTCATTCTGGCCGATGACGAAACGGTCGGCATTTCGCTGCCGCAGGCGCTGTCCATGGTGACGGCAACGCCCGCGCACGCCGTCGGTCTTGAGGATCGCGGGCGGATCGCTCCGGGGCTGCGCGCCGATCTCGTGCGTGTCAGGCGCACCGATGACGTGCCGGTCGTGGGCGCCGTCTTCCGGGCGGGAAAGCGGGTGGCCTGAGCAATGGGAAACGCCGGCAGGATCATCGTCGTCGTCGGCCCCAGCGGCGCAGGCAAGGACAGCCTGATCGGCTATGCAGCAAAAACCTTTCGCAGCCATCCCGATGTCCGGTTTGTCCAGCGCGTCATCACCCGGCCATGCGACGGGGCGACGGAAGACCACCAGACCATGACGCCACAGGCGTTTGCCGCAACACGGAACGCCGGCGGCTTTGCCGTCCACTGGAGCGCTCACGGGCTTGAATACGGCATTCCAGATGAACACCGCGCCTTCGTGGCATCAGGCGGCATCGCGGTTGCCAATGGCTCACGCCCGGCCCTGCCGCTGTTCCGCGATGCCTTTGCAGCAATGACCGTCGTCAACGTCACCGCGCGCCCGGAAATCCGCGCTGCACGGCTTGAAGCGCGCGGACGGGAAACGCGCGAGGACATCCGTGAACGCCTCGCCCGCTCGACCATGAAGGTTCACGGCGATTTCGATGTGATCGACATCGACAATTCGGGCGCGCTGGAAGACGCCGGCGCGCGGTTTGTCCGTATTATCGAAAACAGCCTCGCCGGAAGAACGGGCGACGGAAACTCAGTGCCCGGCAGCGCCTGAAAACAGGTTCATCACCAGCACCCCGCCGACAATCATGGCGATGCCGACCCAGGCGGCGATATCGAGGTTCTGGCGCAGCACGACCATGCTGACGGCGGCCGTGAGCACGATGCCGAGCCCGGCCCAGATCGCATAGGCCACGCCCAGCGGAATGGTCTTCAGCGCCTGCGACAGGCAGTAGAAGGCGACGAGATAGAACACCACCACGCCGATTGTCGGCAAAAGCCGCGTGAAACCGTTCGACTTCTGCAACAGGGTCGAGCCGATCACTTCGCAGACAATCGCAATCCCAAGAGTGCCGTAGGCGGCCAGCGCCGGGTTCATCGCACGTCCTTTTCTTCAAAAACGGAACCAGAGATAGTTCAGTGCGCCTCGTCCCAGTTATGGGCGGCGCGGGCATCGACCTGAAGCGGCACGGCCATCGAGACGGCCGGCATGGAGGCGTTTTCCATCACATCGACAATCAGCGTCTGCGCCTTGTCGACATCGCCGTCCTCGACCTCGAAAATCAGTTCGTCATGCACCTGCAGCAGCATTTTCGTGGTCTCGGCAAGACCTGCAGCCTGTAATTCCGGCTCGATACGCACCATGGCGCGACGGATGATATCGGCGGCCGAGCCCTGAATGGGCGCATTGATGGCGGCGCGTTCGTTGAAGCTTCTGACCTGATGGTTCGACGACTTGATTTCCGGGTAATGGATCCGTCTGCCGAAAATCGTCTCGACATAGCCATTGTCGCGCGCGGCCGCCTTGGTGGCTTCCATATAGTCGCGGATGCCGGGGAAACGCTCGAAATAACGCTTGATATAGTCGCTTGCTTCCGAGCGCTCGATACCGAGCTGGTTGGCGAGACCGAAGGCGGAAATGCCGTAGATAATGCCGAAATTGATCGCCTTGGCGCGGCGGCGCACCTCGCCCGGCATGCCTTCCACCGGTACGCCGAACATTTCCGATGCCGTCATCGCGTGAATGTCGATGCCATCGGCAAAGGCCTGTTTCAGCTGGGCGATATCGGCGACATGGGCGAGCACACGAAGCTCGATCTGGCTGTAGTCGGCCGACAGCAGCTTGTGGCCGGGATTGGCGATAAAGGCCGTGCGGATTTTGCGGCCCTCCACCGTGCGCACCGGAATATTCTGCAGGTTCGGCTCTGACGAGGCGAGCCGTCCCGTCGATGTCGCGGCCAGCGAATAGGAGGTATGGACCCGCTTGGTGTCGGGGTGGATATAGCCCGGCAGCGCATCGGTATAGGTCGATTTCAGCTTGGTCATCTGCCGCCATTCGACGATTTTCGACGGCAGCGGATGGCCTTCGGCAGCGAGGTCGTCCAGCACCTGAACCGAGGTCGACCATTGGCCGCTCTTGGTCTTCTTGCCGCCGGGCAGCCCCATCTTGCCGAACAGGATTTCGCCAAGCTGTTTCGGCGAGCCGATATTGAATTTCTCATCGGCCAGTTGATAGATTTCCTCTTCCAGCCCGGCAGCCTTCTGCGCCAGTTCGCCAGAAAGCCGCGACAGGATCTGCCGGTCAACGGAAATGCCGCGTTCCTCCATGCGCGACAGAACCGGAACCAGCGGCCGTTCCAGCCGCTCGTAGACTGTGGTGACATGTTCGGCGGGAAGGCGCGGCTTCAACACCAGCCACAGCCGCATCGTCACATCGGCATCTTCCGCCGCATAGGCCGTGGCCCTGGCGATATCGACATGGTCGAACGTCACCATGTTGCGCCCCGAACCAGCGACCTCCTTGAAGGGAATGGGCTGGTGGCCGAGCCATTTTTCCGAAAGCGCATCCATGCCGTGCCCGCCCATGCCGGAATCGAGCGCATAGGACAGCAGCATCGTATCGTCGAAATTCTTTACCGCGATGCCATGACGCAGCATGACGAGATAGTCGTATTTGAGGTTCTGCGCGATTTTCAGAACCGATTCGTCTTCCAGAAGGCCCTTCAGCGCGGCAAGCGCGGTATCGAAATCGATCTGCCCCTCGGCAAGCCCGCCGCCCAGAAGGTCGTCCTGACCGGCCTTGTGGGTGAGCGGAATATAGGCGGCGCGAATGGCCTTGCTGTCGTCCTTCTCGTCCTCATCGTAAAGCGCCAGCGAAAAGCCGACGAGTTCGGCCTGCATGGCGTCGAGCGAGGTGGTTTCCGTGTCGAAGGCGCAAAGCCCCCTGTCCCGCGCCTCTGCAATCCAGGCATTCAGCGCGTCGATATCGCGAATGGTCTCGTAAGCATCGCGGTTGATCGGAAGCGCGGCAAAACGGGCGGCGCGGGCCTTTGCCAGATCAGCGGGCGTGTTGCCGCCGCCGGTCTCCGCCGATGCCGCTTTCGCTGTGTCCCCGTCACCGGTTTTCATATCCGGCCCGTGAGTGTCGGAACCCCATTCGGCCTCGACCTTCGCCGGTTCGATTTCGGCAGCTTCCGCGCCGGTGGCCTCTGCGACGCGCCGTGTCAGTGAGTTGAATTCCATCGCCTTCAGAAAGGCGACAAGCTTCGGCCCGTCCTGTTCCTCAAGCTTCAGCGCATCGAGCGGCGTTTCGACCGGGCAATCCTGCTTCAGCGTCACCAGCTGACGCGAGATTTTCACCAGTTCGCGGTTGGCGATGATGTTTTCGCGGCGCTTGTTCTGCTTGATGGTCTCGGCCTGTTCGAGAAGCGTATCGAGATCGCCGAACTGTTCGAGAAGCGTGGCTGCCGTTTTCGGGCCGATGCCAGGAACGCCGGGAACGTTATCGATCGAATCACCGGTCAGCGCCTGCAGGTCGATCATCTTTTCCGGCGGCACGCCCCATTTGGCGACGACCTCATCGACGCCGATCTGCCGGTCCTTCATGCCGTCATACATATGCACATTCGGCCCGACGAGCTGCATCAGGTCCTTGTCGGACGAGATAATGGTGGCATCGCCCCCGGCCGCGACCGCCATTTTCGCGTAGGTCGCGATGATGTCGTCGGCCTCGAAACCTTCCATCTCGATGCAGGGCAGGTTGAAGGCGCGCGTCGCCTCGCGGATGAGCGCGAATTGCGGCACCAGCTCTTCCGGCGGTGGCGGGCGCTGGGCCTTGTATTCCGGGTAGATTTCCTTGCGGAAGGTCTTCGACGAATAGTCGAAAATCACCGCCAGATGCGTCGGCGTCACCCCGACGGAGGTATCGCGCGCCTGGGTCAGAAGCTTCCACAGCATGTTGCAGAAACCCGACACCGCGCCCACCGGCAGGCCATCGGATTTGCGCGTCAGCGGCGGCAACGCATGAAAGGCGCGGAAGATGAACCCCGAACCGTCGATCAGGAAGAGATGGTCGTCTTTTTTCATGGCGAATCCATAGCCCGCGCGCGGAAAAAGGTCCATCGCAAAGCAGGATTTCAACCATCGCACGAACTACATCTGCAGAAGTTTCAACGAAAAGGATTTTGAATTTAATCAAATTACCGATTTGTAACAAATCGCTCTGTCGTTTCCCTTGAATCGACACATTTCGAAGTACAAATACATCTCAACGGCGCACGTTGGCGCCGGTGCCTGATGGAGGCTCGTCCCCCGCCTCGTCAGACATATAGGACAAAGGCTCCATCCCCCCTCTCCGGCCTTTGTCTTAAAAAGTAGCCGCCATGGCCAGCCCCCCTCCAGGCCATGGCGGCTTTTTATTGCCCGCGATCCATCCGCCCTGCCCGATATCCTGCAATCATGTATTTCCAAAACACCGGGACTCACTCTATGGTCCGACCACATATTTCGTGCCAGACCGAGGTTTTCCCATGACTGAACTTGAAACGCTGCTAAAGCGCGCTGACGACAACCTGCCCTCCAGCCTCGACAAGCTGTTCGCACTCCTGCGCATTCCGTCGATCTCCACCGATCCGGCCTACAAGGAAAAATGCGCCGAGGCTGCCGACTGGCTCGTGGGCGAACTGAAAACCCTTGGCTTCAGCGCAAAGGCATACCCGACCAAGGGCCACCCGATGGTGGTCGCAAACAGCGAGAACGCCCCCGAAGGCGCGCCGCATGTGCTGTTTTACGGCCACTACGACGTGCAGCCGGTGGACCCGCTCGAACTGTGGGAAGACGATCCCTTTGCCCCGAAGGTGAAGGAGGTTGAGCCCGGCCACAAGATCATTACCGGGCGCGGCACCAGCGATGACAAGGGCCAGCTGATGACCTTCCTGCAAGCCTGCCGGGCCTATCGCGAGGAAAATGCCGAACTGCCGGTCAAGATCACCATCATGTTCGAGGGCGAGGAAGAATCAGGCTCGCCGTCGCTGCCGGCCTTCCTCGAAGAACACGGCGACCTGATCAAGGCCGATTTCGCACTCGTCTGCGACACCGGTATGTGGGACCGCGAAACACCGGCAATCGCCGCGACGCTGCGCGGCCTCGTCGGCGATGAAGTGGTAATCACTGCGGCCGACCGTGACCTTCACTCCGGTTTCTTCGGTGGCGCTGCCGCCAACCCGATCCATATCCTCACCGATATCCTTGCTGGCCTTCACGATGAAACCGGCCGGGTGACGCTGCCGGGCTTTTACGACGGTGTCGAAGAAACGCCGGAAGATGTGAAAAAAGGCTGGGAACAGCTTGGCGAAACCGATCAGCGTTTCCTTGGCGCCATTGGCCTTTCAGAACCGGCCGGCGAAAAGGACCGCTCGGTGCTGGAACTCACCTGGACGCGGCCGACAGCCGAAGTCAACGGCATTACCGGCGGCTATACCGGCGAGGGCTTCAAGACGGTGATTGCCGCACAGGCCTCCGCAAAAGTCTCCTTCCGCCTTGTCGGCACGCAGGACCCGGCGAAAATCCGCGAGAGCTTCCACAGCTATGTCCGCTCGAAAATCCCGTCCGACTGCAAGGTCGAATTCCATCCGCATGGCGGTTCGCCGGCCATTCATCTGGACTATAACGCCCCGTTCCTGAAAAAGGCGCAGGCCGCCCTTTCCGACGAATGGCCGAAGCCGGCCGTTGTCATCGGCATGGGTGGTTCCATTCCGATCGTCGGCGATTTCCAGAAGAAGCTCGGCATGGATTCGCTGCTCGTCGGCTTCGGGCTCAATGACGACCGTATCCATTCGCCGAACGAGAAATACGAGCTGACCTCCTATCACAAGGGCATCCGCTCCTGGATCCGCATCCTCGACGCACTGGCGAAATAGAAGCGCGGCCGGCGGATACGGTTTCCGCTTCCGTATCGGCACGGACATGCCGGGATGACCGCCCCCTCGCCCTACTCGGCGTCATCCTCGGGCTTGACCCGAAGATCCAGACGCGTGCTTTGCGATTGATGTGGGCACCTGCTCCGAATCTTTGCAGCGCATGGCTTAACGTCCCAATGCCGTGCTTTGCGCGAAATGTGTTTGGATGCTCGGGTCAAGCCCGAGCATGACTCCGAGTGACGGGCATGAGTCCGAACATGTCGCCTGTATGAAGAAAGATTGGAACGGTCCCCGGAATATATGACCTGGACAATCCTCTCATCTTTTCGAGATGGGGTCTCCGTTCATCCCCCGTTAACCCTGAAGCCGGTTATCTCCGGCTTCGGGGCGGCGGACACGTTCGCGTCTTAATACCACCTTAAAGACGCCCCGCTAGACTTGATGACGATAACGGAAGGTGCCGGCCGCATCGCCATGGCGAAGAAAAAGAACAACCGCAAAAGAACAGAACCTACCCTCTTCGGCATGGGCGGCGGGGGAAGCCCCGCGCCTGCCCGAAAGAAAAAGGGCAAGAAGAAAAAAAAGGCACAGGCCCGTTCGTCCAATCCGCTGTTCAGGCTTTTGCGCTTCATCTTCTACTGGGGCATGGTGGCCGCCGTCTGGGGCACGATCGCCGTTGTCGGCATCATCATCTATTATGGCGCCCAACTGCCGCCGGTCGATGAGTGGGCGGTTCCCGATCGTGCGCCGAACGTCAAGATCGTCGCCACCGACGGCTCGCTGATCGCCAATCGCGGTGCCACCGGCGGCGAAGCGCTGTCGATCGACGAAATGTCGCCCTATATTCCGATGGCCGTGGTCGCCATCGAGGACCGGCGCTTCTATTCCCATTTCGGCGTCGATCCCATCGGCATCACCCGCGCGATGATCACCAATGTTGCCCATGGCGGCATGGTGCAGGGCGGCTCGACGCTGACCCAGCAACTGGCCAAGAATGTGCTGCTCTCCCACGCCCGCACGTTGGAACGCAAGGTGCAGGAAGCGCTGATGGCTCTGTGGCTGGAGCACAAATATACCAAGGACCAGATCCTGGCGATGTATCTGAACCGGGTCTATTTCGGGTCCGGCGCCTATGGCGTGGAAGCAGCCTCCCAACGTTATTTCAACAAGTCCGCGCGCGACGTGACGCTGGGCGAAGCCGCCCTTCTGGCCGGCCTTCTGAAAGCCCCTTCACGGCTCTCGCCTGCCCGCGACCCCGAAGCGGCCGAAGCCCGCGCGCAGGTGGTGCTCGGCGCGATGCATGATCAGAACATGATCGATGACAGCGACATGGCAACCGCCATGGCGCGTGAACCGACGCGCGCACCAAGTTACTGGTCGGGCGCGGAAAATTATGTTGCCGACATGGTGATGCAGCGTCTCAAACCGATTGTCGGCGAGGTTGACACCGATATCGTCGTCCACACCACCATCGACCCCAGCCTTGAGCGAAACGCCGAGCAAAGCCTTCAGGACGCACTTGATGCCAACGGCAAAAAGGACCGCGTGGAACAGGGCGCACTGGTTGCCGTTGATGCGACCGGCGCCGTGCGCGCGCTCGTCGGCGGACGCGATTATTCCAAGAGCCAGTTCAACCGCGCCGTGACCGCCAAACGCCAGCCGGGTTCGGCCTTCAAGCCGTTCGTCTACGCCACGGCGCTTGAAATCGGCGACCGGCCGGGTTCGGTCCGCAATGACGCGCCGATCACCATCGACAACTGGACCCCGGAAAACTACGAAAAGACTTATTCCGGCCCGATGACGCTGACGACGGCGCTGGCCCATTCGGTCAACACCATCGCCGCCCAGCTTGTGATGGAGGCAAGCCCCGGACAGGTGGTCAGCCTTGCCCATCGTCTCGGCATCACCTCCGACATCACCGCCAATGCCTCGCTTGCGCTTGGAACATCCGAAGTCTCGCTCATCGAGCTGACCGGCGCCTATACCGCCTTCATGAATGGCGGCTTCAAGGCGACGCCCTATGTGATCGAGCGGGTTGAAACCACCGGCGGACAGCGGCTTTATCAGGTCGACCACGCCAATCCGCCGCGCGTGCTCTCCCCGCAGATTGCCGCCAACATGAACGGCATGCTGATGCGGGTGGTGACCGAGGGCACCGGCGGTGCTGCGCAAATCCCGGGCTGGCAGGTTGCCGGCAAGACCGGCACCACGCAATCGTCCCGCGACGCGCTGTTCGTTGGTTTCACCGCCAACCTGACCACCGGTGTGTGGGTCGGCAATGACGACAATTCACCGATGAAGAATGTGACCGGCGGCAAGCTTCCGGCCAATATCTGGCACGATTTCATGGCAAAGGCCCATCACGGCCTCAAACCGCAACCGCTTTACGGCGGTGGCCGGCTGATCGACCCGCGGCCGAAATCCGCACCGGCGGCGCCGGATAACGGCGAGCCGAAAACGCTCGTCGAACTGCTCGGGCGTCTCGGCAAGGGCGACAAAAACACCGCCACGCCGCCCGCCAATGTCGGCGATGCCCAACCCCAGCCCGCCGAGCGCAAACGCGGCGGCATCCTGCAGTTTCTGGGCGGCGGCTGAAGCGGAACCACCTGGAAATCAGGATGCCCGAAGGTGCCTTTCGAAGCGCCGATCGGACGCCCTCAACCAGCGCCGCACCCGCTGGACCAGCCTGCGTTTCAGCTTGTGTGCTGAACCTTCGGCCCAGTGCGTCTCATTGCGGTAGTCCCAGTAGAGTTCCGTGAAGGGATGGGTACATTTGGTGTGCCAGGGTTTCTTGGCGTCGGTAAAATGCACGATTGCCGGTGCCCGGGCCGCCTCAAGGGCCTCCGCTTCACTATAGGCCGGCTCCAGCGGATTGGAGCGATAGATGCGCGTTCCGGCATTCCAGCAAAGCGGTAACAGCTTGGTATCGTTGCAGAACAGAATGTTGAGGATGTCCTGATCCTGCGAGATGATGAAGGGTCCCTGCGCGCGGAAAATCGCGAGGATTTCATCTGTGAGTTCCATTTCCCGGAAACGGGCGATATCGAACACCATGATCCCGGCATTGAAATAGCGATGCGCCGCATCCAGGCGAAGGCGGCGCGCCTGATGCAGACCGGCATCGTCCGGCGCACCCGCGACGGGATGCCCCTCAAGATCGATCGCCCATAATCTTTCCAGCGGCTCGACAACAACGGTGTCGGCATCGAGGTAGATCGCCTTTTCGACGTCTGCCGGCAGGTAGTCATGCATCACCAGCCGATAATAGGTGGCTATCGAAATGTAATCGCGATTAAGCGGCAGCCAGCGCAGGTCCCTGTCATCGATATCGGTGAAGCTGAGACGCCCGCCCGCCCCTGTCACCAGCGCTTCAAGCTTCGCACGGTTCGTCTGCGAAATACTGTGTCCGTTCAGCACGAAAAACCGCAGCTGCGACGGTACCGCGCTTGTTTTCAGCGCCGAAAGCATGGTCACGGCGGCGTGCGGGACGTAATTGTCGTCAACCGCAAGCACAATATTGATATCGCTCCGAGCGGATGCGTCGTCCTGCACCGGTCCGGCGCCCTGATCGCGTCTGGTTCGCGCCTTTGAAAGCACCTGATCCGGCGAAACGGGAGGCCGCGGCCGCACGCCCGTCGCCAGCGGCAATTCCCGAACCTTCGCTTCATGCACGGATTTGGCATAGGCAACATAGGCGCAGGTCAGGTATTCCGACAGAAATCCACCGACGCGCTGCTGGAAGGCATCATAGCCGGATACATCGATGCGCTGCTGCGCCGCCTCCAGCGTATCGATCAGGAAATCGGCATATTCCAGAAAGAACGGTTTGCGCATCACCGAAATGGAATCGGGAAAAACCCGCCTGCCGGTCAGAACCTGAACCAGATAGGGGTAAATCTGCGGGGCACGCGCCTTGACGATCCCCTCCACCAGGGTCAGGTCGGCGGCATGATGCTGGTGGGCGAAGAAATCCGACGCCGTCATGACGATGTCGGGCAGCCCTGAAAGATGAAGCGGACGCATGGGCGGCGTCAGGATATCGGCGCCCCGACAGGCCTTTTCGATCCAATCATCGCGCCAGCCATATTTGACATATTCAGCGGCGGTAACCTCGCCAAATGACAGGCCGCGCGGTTTCTTTTCGGCAAATGCGAGCAGCCTGCGAGACTGCATCAGGCCATAATATTCCGCATCCACATTGTGCCGCATCCAGTAGAGCGCGGTCAGTCCGTTCCAGAAAACGGCCTCGCTTGAATTGTTGCGACCGGTGTCATCGCCAAGCGCGCCTTCGATCGCAGGTCCGCCAAGCGCCCGTCCGGTCTGGATCGGATTGAGGTATCCGGTTTTCACCAACGGAGCCGGCTCGGAATAGACAACCGAAATGAAAATTTCCCTGGAGATCATGCCGTGTTTGCCGTGGTTTCAACGAATCTGCTACCCGGTCACGACAAGACTCGGTTGTCCGTGACAAGCCAGCATGCCTTGGCAGTGTAATCACACACAACTATAGATGGCAAACTCTGTGTGCAGCACGAAAACTCCGATACGGATATCGGCGGCATGTTCCCCGCTAGAATCAGGACGAGTGGCGGCCACGCACACACTGAAGCCTGGCCAGACTTAAACAGATGGCGCGTCGGCAACGACAGCTTCCAGAGCAATGCTGGTTTTACCCAGTGCTTCGGCCTCAACCGTGGCCGTGATCTTTCCCGTACCGGTGATATTCAGCCAGAATCCGGCGGCACCGCCATTGAGAGAGAAAAGCGAAGGTCCCGCGAGTTTCGCCGGCCCTTCGATGCGAACCGAGACCGGTACGAACAGAAACGGAAGCTTGTTGCCGACCTGATCGAGCACCCGGATCATCACCCGCACACAGTCTCCGTTTGCAACGCTGGTGCTATCGGGCGTGACAGAAAGCGCTTTAGGAAGCGGGTCCGACACGTAGCGCACCGTCTTCAGGGCCTTGCCATCGACATAACCGGTGAAGGAAACGTTCTGCCAGCCCATGCCCCAGTGCCCGAACTCCGCGCCGGGGTAATCTTCCCGCCGTATGATCACGGGGGCGTGCGGAAGATGGGGATAGGTATTGCGATCCGGCCGGAAACGGCGTGGCGCAAAGCCTTCAAAATCAAGCTCGACCTCATCGCAATTGGTCAGGATGATCAGCGGCAGAACACCGCCGTGATTGCGTTCGCCGCGGGTCCAGTAGGTCACCGGTTTCAGAACGACATCCTCTTCCGGGTCGCACTGGCTGGCATAGACATAGGCAGCAAATTTCGGCTCCCGGTACATATCCATCACGCCGTGATGGCAAATCCGGTCACCGGAACCGAAATCCTTGTGCGTATTATAGTCAAACGCGCACCATCCGATCGCCCCGGCTATTTCGGGATCGCCATAGGCGGCATCCAGAACATCCAGATGCCGGGTCACATGCTCCGCCTGCCTCTGTTCCTGATCATAGACCTTTGTCGGGTACATATGGCCGTTATACTCTGTCACGAGATAGGGCACCGGATGCGCAAGGCCGGTCACCTCCCGGCGCGGACGCAATGCCGTGCGGGGTCGCTGGCCGTCGATTTCCTCCATATTGAGGATGAAATCGTTCATCGCATAAACATCTTCCAGCAATTCGCTGTCCGTGATGCAGCGCACCCCGGTCGTCGGCCGCGTCTGATCCAGCGCGTGAGCAACCCGGTTGGTCTCGGTATAGAAATCATGCACATCGCGGGATTCGTTGATCCTGACACCCCAGATCACGATTGACGGATGGTTCCAGTCGCGCCGGATCATGCTGCGTACATTGGCAATCGATGCAGCCTGCCAGGATTCGTCGCCCACATGCTGCCAGCCCGGAATTTCCTCGAAGACCAGCAGGCCGATTTCATCGCAGCGGTCGAGAAACCATTTCGACTGCGGATAGTGAGAGGTCCGCACGATATTGAGTTTCAATTCGTGCCTGAGGATGTCCGCATCCCGGATCTGGGCCGCACGGCCAAGTGCATAGCCGATATGGGGGAATGACTGATGCCGGTTGAGACCGCGCAGCTTGAGATGACGGCCATTCAGGAAAAACCCTTCCGGCGTGAATTCAACGGACCTGAAACCGAAACGCACGCGCATTTCATCTTCACCGCTGTCGGTGACCAGCTTCAGCGCAATTGTATAGAGGACGGGATTTTCGACATCCCAGAGGGCGATGCCGGAAAGTCCATCGAGAGAAAGTGCCACCCTATCGCCCGCAACAGGCTGAGACGTCGTTGCGACAACATCACCGGATGCGGTCAAAAGTTGCGCTTCGATGTGCCCACCGGCAAGGGAGAGATTGCCTGGGTTGGCGATTTCGACGGCAAGGCAGGCGCGCTTGCGGTCTTCCAGAACATCCGGCGTTTCCACCTTGCAGCCGGCAATCGCAATCCGGGGTTTCACCTGCAGCCAGACGTCCCGGTAGATGCCGGCATAGGTCAGATAGTCGATGCGCGCGCCAAATGGCGGAATAGCCGGATTTTCCGTCCCGTCGACCTTCACCGTGAGAAGATTTTCACCCTCGCGCAGCAAGCCGGACAGCAAAACCTCAAACGGCGTGTAGCCATCGGCATGGGCTGCAACCTCCACACCATTCAGATAGACAACACTGTCGGCCATCGCGCCGTCGAAGATCAGGGAGACCGCCTGCCCTTCCCAGTCCGGATCCGCGATGAAGCGCTTCTGATAGGTAAAGGCCTTCCAGTAGGATTTTTCGTCAAGATAGGAGAACGGCAGATCAACGGCGTTATGCGGCAGCGTCACGGCCTGCCCATCCTGAGACCGTCCCGCAGAGGCCGGATCGAAACCGGGATGGAATATCCAGTTCTGATTGAAAGAAACGGTTTTACGCATCAAAATGCCTCACGGAGAATACAAAGCATGACGTCACAAGGACGCCGGGTGGCCGGGCCGGGACTGTTCAGGACGGCTTGATGAAATCCTCACGCATCGGCACGAACGTGTCGAGCAACCTGCCGGCCTTCAGGCACCGGCAGCCATGTGGCACATCGGGGGCCTTGTAGAGCAAGTCGCCCGCTTTCACGACCCGGATTTCATCGCCAATCGTGAATTCGAATTCACCTGACAGCACATAGGTGAACTGCTCATGATAGTGGTGGTGAAGCGGGCCGATGGCGCCTTCTTCAAACGAAACCTCAACCGACATGCCGTTTTCGCTGTAGGCGAGGATCTTGCGGCTCACGCCGTCGCCCAGGTCCTTGACGTCCACCGCATCGCTATAAACAAACATGTTTTTCTCCGGTCAACCTTTTGAGGCGTTGATCATTGAACCTTGATTTTCAGACCGAAACTGGCTCTGGCGAGATCATCGGCTTCGAAAAGAATTCGGAAAACACGTGAACCCCAGACTTCCAGATGGCGCGGGTCGGTAATTTCAATCGGCTCCACACCCTTGATGCGCAGATTGTCCGGCGTGACGACGAGCGTTCGCTTTTCGCCTGCAATGAGGCATGATCCGTCCTCCTGAACGGCGATTTCCCGGTCGGAGACATGCAGAGGCAGTTCAAACGCTCTCAGGTCCTCACGCAGCGATATGTCGTCGTTGATCCGGATTTCAGCGTTCTCGTGGCTGAATATGATCTCGCGCTGGATGCGCACGGCACCGGGCGTCTTGAAATAGGCCGGGCTGGCATCAAGGCTGAGAATACTCGACGTGCCATCGCGCTCATAGATGACATCGCGCGCCGCGGCCCCCTCGCCTGCATATTGCAGCTGCCCGTTGATTGAGGGAACATTGTGCCCTTTCGAGCTGATGTGCCACATATCATAGCGCGTTTCGGTGAAGGTGGAGCGCGAATAGGCCCCCTGTCCGAGGTCGATGATCATCGGTTCGCCGTCAAGATAGACGCTGAAATGCCCGACATCATTATGCGAATGATGGTTGACCTCCGGATCATTGCTCCCGGCAATCGCACCGAGCATCAGGCCGGTCCCGGGCCGTTCATCGGAGCGGGCAATCATCATCTGCATATCGGCCAGCCAGACGCTTTTTTCGCAGATCCGCGGCGCCGCATTGCGGTTTTCCGGGGTCCAGAACAAAAGCCGCGTCAGGTGAACGAGAAACTGGCGGGCGTAGTCGTTCCGGCCGCGGGCTCTGCCCGGATTGGCGCGTTTGCGCGCAGCCAGCCGGTCGATATCGTCGCTGACAAGGCTTGCAAGCTGCTCGGAGCCGATCAGCCCGGCATAGCGGCTCAGAAGTCCCTGATCGAGGTCCAGTTTCAGGCTGCCGTCGGCAAAGTTGACGAACAGATCTCCGCCGATATTGAGCGGCAGGATATGCTCGCCGAAATGACGGAATTTCTCGTTTTCCCGCACCTTCAGGTCAATGCCGAAACGGTCTTCGACAAGACTTACAAAACCGGCAAGGCGCCCCGCGCTGACAACCCAGTAGCCCGGCCCTTCGATACAGGCGCCCGATGGCTCGATCGTGTCAAAGAAGCGCTGCATCGGCCCCATCAGCTTCAGCGCGAGGCTGACAAGGCGCTGCTCATCCTCAACCGTGTAGCAGGCGGCGAGCAACAGGTTATGCGCGCACCACGCCGTCCAGTTGTTGCGCCCGAGATACCAGCCATAAAGCTTTGGTCCTTCCAGCAGCTGCAGCGTGCGCCGGTCGATTTCACCGTGAATGCGATGGTAGAGGGAAGGCACCGTTTCCAGCAGTGAATGCTTCAGCAGGTAGCAGGTTTCGGCCAGCGCCGCGGCTGTCTCGCAGGCAAACAGATCAAGATAATCATCGCCCGGCACCGGCAGCGGATCGTCTTCCTTCCAGGGATTGGCCTGCTTGAACATCACCATATCGTGCTGGCCGGCGAAATTATGCGCCGGAACACACCAGCTGATCTCGCCGAGGATTTCCCAGAGATAGTCAATGATCTTCGGAAGATAGGTTCCCTTTGCCGTCAGGCACTCCGCGATTACCAGATGAGAGAGTTCATACCGGCGACGAAAGTAGTTTTCCTCGTAGAAAACCCGGTCGCCATTGGTCATGAAATTCATATACATGGTGCCGGTCAGGGGATCGACCTGCTCGTCCAGCAGCGTATCGGCAACCGCGATGATCGCCTCGACCGGAATTTCGAGATCCGGGTCCTCGGCCACGGCTTTCCAGCGGTCACGCTCCTCGATACCGGGGAAGGGTTTCCAGTCTTTGTTTTTTTGCAGCCCTTCGAGGAGCCTTTCGATTTTCATCGCGTCTTTGAACATTTCAATTTTCCCGTTCGGGCATGCGCATGCGACCGTGAAGCCACCGGCGCGTCATTTCAGAATTTGCTGAAGCGTCAGCTGTCTTCTCTGCGCCGGATTCGCTTTCCGCTTTCGGCATCGAAGACACGCACCTTGGAAAGATCAGGAATAATCGTTACGGCCTGGCCTGTTTCCAGCGGGCGCTGTTCCTTGAAGGCCGTGGTGATGCGATAGCCTTCCGCATCCGACATGATGACCATGTCTGAACCGGTGTTTTCGATGGAGTGGATCGTGGCGGAGATGCCATTGTCCTGATGCCCCTCGACGATGCTGACATGCTCGGGGCGGATGCCGTAGCGGATCGCCTGCCCCTCGCGGCAGTCATGACCGACCCCCAGCGAAAGCAGGGTGCCGTCCGCCAGCCGTGCGGCAGCCTCGCCGTGCCCGCCTTCCACATGCGCATCGATCAGATTGATCGACGGGGTGCCCAGGAAGCTGGCCACGAAGGTGTTCACCGGATCATCATAAAGTGTCAGCGGCGGTCCGGCCTGCTCGACCCGCCCCTCCCGAAGGACAACGATCTTCTGTCCAAGCGTCATGGCCTCGACCTGATCATGGGTGACGTAGACCGATGTCGTACCGAGACGGCGATGCAGGTCGGCGATTTCACCGCGCACCTGCACACGCAGTTTTGCATCGAGGTTCGACAGCGGCTCATCGAACAGGAAGACCGACGGATCGCGGACGATGGCGCGGCCCATAGACACGCGCTGACGCTGGCCGCCGGAAAGCGCTTTCGGCAGGCGCTGAAGCAGCGGTTCAAGCTCAAGCATCTGGGCGGTCTGGCGAACCTTTTCGGCGATCTGCGCTTTCGGCATGCCCGCAAGTTTCAGGGCAAAACCCATATTCTCGGCAACGGTCATCTGCGGATAAAGCGCATAGGTCTGGAACACCATGGCGATATCCCGCTGCTTGGGCGGCAGATCGGTCACGTCCTTGTTGTCGATCCGAACCGTGCCGCTTGTGACGTCCTCAAGCCCGGCAATGATCCGCAGCAAGGTCGATTTCCCCGACCCTGACGGACCGATCAGAACACAGAACTCACCCTCTTCGATATCCAGTGACACATCATGGATCACGTCGACTGCGCCGAAGGACTTGTTGACATTATGAAGGCTTACTGAACCCATTTTTCTCACCTGAACCTTTCACTTAGCCCTTGACCGCACCGGACATGAGCCCGCGGTTGAACTGTTTCTGAAGCAGGAGGTAGACAACGATGCAGGGCACCGTGGCGATAACCGTGACGGCGATGAAGATGTTCTGCTGCATGATCTCGTCGACGCGCAACGAGCGCAGAACGACGGGCATGGTATAAAGATTGCGGTCGTCAACGGCGATCAGCGGCAGCAGATACTGATCCCAGATCATCAGGAACCCGAAGATGGTTGCCGTTCCCAGCGCCGGCTTGACCAGCGGCAGCACAACGCGCCAGAAAATCTGAAGCTCATTGGCCCCGTCGACACGTGCAGCATCCTCAAGATCGCGCGGGATCGCCTTCATGAACTCCGTCAGAAGGAAAACCGAGAACGCCCAGCCGACAACCGGCAGGATCATCGCCGCATAGGTATTGTAGAAGGATGTGTGCAGGATCGGCAGTTTGGCGTGCAGGATCAGGTAGAGCGGGATCGCAATCACCTCATCCGGCAGCATCATCGTCGAAAGGATCGCCAGGCTGACAATGGCGGCACCACGGAACTTCTTGCGCGCCAGGGCATAGGCGGCCAGCGCGCTGACAATGGTCTGCAGCGCTGTCGCGATCACGACCACGAACAGGGAGTTGAACAGGTAGATCCAGACCCTCACTTCCGTCCAGGCATAGATGAAGTGATCAAGCGTCGGCTGGCTTGGCCACAGGACCAGCTGCCCCGGCTGAACGGTGTTCTTCGTAAACGCCGTGGCCACGATCCCCCAGAAAGGTCCGCAGAACACGATGAGCAGCAAGGCATAGACCAGACCGCGGGCGATACGTTGCGGGATTGTCATTTTCATTGGTGAACCCTCACGTCCGGTCGATACGGTTCTTCACGGTGACATGCACGATCGTCAGGCACACGGTGAAGGCGAACAGCAGGAAGGAAACGGCGGATGCGTAGCCATAATCGAAGCGTTCAAAACCGGTTTTGAAGATATTGGTCATGATCACTTCGGTCGCGCCGGCGGGGCCGCCACCGGTTGTCGTGTAAATCTCGGTGAAGACACGGAAACCACGGATGAGAGACAGCATGATCACAACGGAAAAGGCGGGCACGAGACCGGGGATCGTGACGTGCCAGAGCTTGCGCAAAGGGCTTGCGCCATCAACATCGGCAGCATCGTAAAGCTCGCGGTTGATGCCTGCGAGACCGGCGATGAAGATCACCATATTGTAAGGCACGTTCTTCCATATCTGCAGCAATATGACGACGAACAGCGCCTGATCCGGATTTGACATGAACCCCTGCGGCGCCACGCCGAAAACGCCGAGCATCTGGTTCACGACGCCCGTTGTGCCCGGATAGAACAGAATGCGCCAGATTTCGGCGAGAACGGCAATCGATGTCACCGCCGGAAAGAAGATCGCGGTACGGATCAGGCGGATATGCCGGGCCTGACCTTCCAGCGCCATCGCAACGGCAAAGGCGAGCACACCGCCGGCAATGGTCGTGACAACGACATAGACAAGCGTGTTCAGCGTTGCCGCATGCAGCGCACTGTCGGAAAAAGCGCGTTCGAAATTGGCCAGTCCGACCCACTGATCGGCGCCGATAAACTTCACCTTGTAAAAGCTCATGATCAGCCCCCTGACAATGGGGACGAACTTGAACCAGGTAAAGACGATCAGGGCCGGGGCCAGAAACAGCCAGGGCACGATCCATCTGAGGTTTTTGGAATGAAGCCGCATATGCTCCTCCGCTTGACGCCGGAAAAACCGGTCAGCGCCAGACGATGCGCCGGCACCTGAAATTGCGAAACTGTGACGGTAGTGAATTCAGCCGGCCACCGACCGGTCATCCGGCGCCGCGCCGCAGGGGAGGCAACGGCACGGCGCCGGACCAGATCAGACCTTACTTGGCGAGGACGCCCTGAAGGTCGAGTTCCGCGTTGATGACCTCATCGGTGTTTTCAAGGCCAGCCATGATGTCGGAATCACAGCTCGAAAGCACCTGGTTGAGACCATCGGCAGCGGCCTGGCGGATCGGCTTCCAGTTCGGCACGCTCGGGAAATAGCGTGCGGAAGAAGCGTAGAGATCGGCATAGGTCGCCCATGCCGGATCGGGCTGAACCTCTTTGGTATCAACGTTCTTGTTGACCGAAAGACGGACAATGGCATTGTCGCCGGTGCCGGCAGCCATACCGGTTTCCTGCCCCTTTTCGGAGATCAGATATTCGATGAACTGCTTGGCTTCGTCTTCATGATCCGTGGTGACCATCACGAATGCCGCTTCGCCCTCGGCAAGCTCTGCCTGCCCGGCAGGCCCGGCCGGCGGCGCCACGACCTCGAACTTGTCGCGGCCCGGCTCGCGAACGAATGCCGCGATATGATAGGGACCCGAGCGATAAATGCCCGCCTGGCCGGAAGAAAACACAGGCGTCGCATCACCGGTGGTGGATGTGATCGCCGCCGGCTGGGCATAACCTTCGCAGATCATCTTGCGGGCAAAGCCGACGGCTTCTTCGACCTCGGGCGTTGCCATGGACGAGACATAGCCATCGCCCTCAGGCTGAAGAAACTGACCACCCGCCTGCCAGATCAGATCGGACATGAACCAGGAGGCATAACCGCGCGTGCTCGAAAGCGGCATGACATAGCCGTAGGTGTCATCGGCGCCGTTGCCATCCGGGTCTTCTTCGGTAAAGGCCTTGGCGAGGTTATAAAGTTCGTCCCAGTTTTGCGGCACGTCATAACCAAGTTTTTCGCGCCAGTCCTTACGGATGAAAACCGCAAACGCCTGCGCCGAGGTCGGAACGCCGTAGTAATTGCCGTCGGGCGCATGAACGCTGTTCCAGGCAACATCGTAAAGCTGATCGCCGCCGGTGATCGATTCCCGGTCGATCTGCTTGACGATGCCCATGTCCTGCAGCTGCCCCATGGAGGTTGCATCATTGATGATCAGATCCGGAAGGCTTCCGCCTGCCGCTGCCCGCGCGAGGCGCGTTTCAAAATCGATATTGGCCAGAAACAGATCGACATCGACGCCCGTTTCAGCCGTGAAGCCATCGATGATGCGCTCGATCGTGGGGCGTTCGGCATCGCCGTAGCGCATCCAGACTTCCAGGGAATCGTCGGCATGGGCTGCCGAAGCGAGTGTTGTGCTTGCCAGCGCGAGAACTGCAAGCGCTCCTGTTTTCTTCATGGGAAACCTCCTCAAAGTTTTCATATCCCTGCACGCCTCCCGGACATTGCCTGAAGCGTATCCACGGCAGGTCTGCTCTGATGAGCATGGCGGGACTATACGCACAGTTTTTCAGGTGAATCAAGAAAACGTTTAACTAAAATTTTCGCGTGATATAAATTGCCCGTAATGCTATAATGAACGCAAAATCGACCTGAGATAGCGTATTTTTCGCCAATTTGAGCGCGCCCTGCCTCTGAAGGTGAATGCAAAGCCGCTTCATTCTCAAAGAAATGTGAAAACTAGGAAAGCGTTTATCTCGCATGGGCCGCCAGAAAAGACCGACAATCCGCGATGTTGCCGAAAAGGCCGGCGTATCCATTGCCACCGTTTCCAAATATGTGAACAGGCAGCAGTCATTCTCTCAGGCCGTGGAAGACAAGCTGCGCAGCGCGATACAGGATCTGGGCTACAGCCAGAATCCGCTGGCCCGCTCGATGGTGACCGGCCGGACAACAGCAATCGGGCTTGCCGTCATGGATATCGCCAATCCGCACTACGCCAATGTTGTCAAAGGCGCCAATCGTGTCGCACTGGAAAACGGCTACAACCTTCTTGTCGTGGATATGGAGGAAAGCATTTCGGCAGCCCGGCCGCTGCTGGCCGCCCTCTCCCCGCGCACCGACGGACTGATTGTCAGCGCGCGCGTTCCCCAGGATGTCGCCGACTGGCTGGCCGAACTCGACAAGCCGGTTGCCTTCCTCGGCCAGCCCGAACGCGATGACGTCACGACGGTCGGGACAGACAGCGTTCAGGTTGCATCCCTGCTGGCGCAGTTCCTTGTCCGGCAGGGTTTCAACAAATTCGGCTATGTCGGCTATTCACGCGCGGCCTGGAACGTTGAACGCCTGCGGGGCCTCAGGGAGGTTTTAGAGCCGGCCGGCCTGGAATTGCAGGTCTTTGATGTTGAGGAACCCACAAGCGAGGCCGGGGAAAGAGCGGCGGCGCGGGTCCTGCTGTGTCAGGACCGTCCGGACGTCATCATCGGCTGCAACGACCTTGTCGCGATCGGCCTGATGAGCGAGGCGCGCGCGCTCGGCTTCAATGTGCCCGAAGACATCGCCTTCGCCGGCATCGATAACATTCCGACAAGCCGATATGTCACGCCGCCACTGACAACGGTGGATGTCTGCAGCCAGATGACAGGCGAGGTCGTGATGAAACAGATGATGGCGATGATCGAAGACAAGCCCTGTCCCGAAGGCCTGGCCCCGGAACCGGCCCTGATCATCCGCGATTCGACCCGGCGCACGGTCAAATCAAAGCAATTGGCAAAATAGGCCTTCCCGGCATGCCGAGCGCTATTGCGGTATGGCGCGCCTTCTACACGCCTCTTGCCCGCCCGCGCATCAGCATCACAAGAAACGGTGCGCCGATGAGCGAGGCGGCAAGGCCGGCCGGAATTTCGTAGGGAAAGATCACGATGCGGCCGGCCCAGTCGGCAAGCGTCATCAGTCCGCCGCCCAGAAGCGCCGCACCGATGATCGTGTCGGCGGGCCGCCTGAGGCCAAGAAGACGCGCGGCGTGCGGCGCCATCAGCCCGACGAAACTGAGCGGTCCGACGCAAAGCGTCGCGGCGGCACTCATCAGTCCCGCAAGAAGCAGCAGCACGCTGCGCGCCCGCGTCACGTCGACGCCGCGCGCTGCAGCCACCGCATCGCCAAGCGGCAGAAAGACAAGCCAGCGCCGGAAGAGCAGCGCAAGCGGCAGGATGAGAGCAAGGACAAGTACGGCAAGGCCAACCAGCGGAAAGTTGGCGCTATAGGTCGATCCGCTCAGCCAGCGCATCAGGAAGAGCGCGCGCGGATCGCCGCTTGCGCCGAGAAAGCCGATCACGGCGTCGGCCAGCGCCGTCAGGGCAATGCCGCCAAGCAGGACGCGCTCCGGCGCCAGTCCGGAACGCACCGCACGCAGGAAGATGACGGCGATGACGGCAAGCGCGCCGGCAGCCGCCGTTGCGAACTGCGCGGCAAGCGGCAGCGTCGCGAAGATCAGCACGCCGGCCGTCACGCCAAGCGTTGCACCGGCGCCGATGCCGAGAATTTCGGGACTGGCCATCTCGTTGCCTGTCAGCCGCTGCAGGATGACGCCGGCAACCGCCAGCATCGCGCCTGCAAGAAAAGCCACCAGTATCCGCGGCGTGCGTAGCGGCGCGATGACTGCAAAGAGATCGGGCGTCAGGACGGTGAAGGCGCCCGTTCCGTTGCGGCCAATGAACAGGGCGAGGGCGAGAACGACAAGGCTGATGATGGCGGCAAGGCCAAGCCTGGTGCGTGCGCCGGGCTCGGCACGCGAAGCGGCGGCCTCGGGCCGGCGATGGCGGATCTTGAGGCGTGACAATAGCGCAATCAGAAGCGGCGCGCCAAAGACGGCGGTGACCGCGCCGGTCGGCACAAGCCCGCCATCGCCTTGCGAAAACCACGCAACCGCATTGTCTGTGAGGAAGAGTAGCGCCGCGCCGATAATGGCGGACCAGATCAGGATTTCGACGGGGCGCCGCGCGCCGGTCAGGCGGGCGAGCGTGGGGGCGACGAGACCGACGAAGCCGACAACGCCGACCGCGCTGGTGACGATCGCGGCAAACGCCACGGCAACCGCCATCGCCGCAAGACGCAGGAAATTGATGCTGACGCCGAGCGATTTCGCACCCGCATCTCCAAGGTCGATCAACGTCAGCGGGCGGACCAGAAGGGCGGTAAAGCCCGAAAGCACCGCGAACTTGACGGCAAGACCGAGCGGAACCTGCCAGCTCTGCTGGGCGAGCGAGCCCGCACCCCAGATGAAGAGACCGGCCAGATAGCGCTCGTTCAGGAGCAGCAGCACAGCCGAAAGCGCGCCGCACCACAGACCGACGATGAGGCCGGCAATCACCAGCGCAATCGGGGAGAAATTCTGTCGCGCGCCGATCACCAGCACGAGACCGGCAGCCGCCGCAGAGCCTGCAAGCGCAACGAGGTCGCGGCCGAAGCCGAGGAGCGCCGGGGCAAACAGCATGGCAAGCGCCAGTGCCAGACCGCCGCCTGCGGACACGCCGAGCGTTGTCGGCGAGGCGAGTGGATTGCGCAGGACCTGCTGGAATATGGCGCCGGAAAGCGCAAGGGCCGCGCCGCAGACAAGTGCGGTGGCCATGCGGGGCAGGATGGCATTCCAGAGCACCATCCGGCCGATATCGTAGCTGCCCCCGACAATGCTTTCTGCCGGGCTTTCTGCCGGCGCCGCGATCAGCCAGATGGCAATCGCCATGCCGAGACCACCGAGAAGAAGGCTGATGCCCACCGGTCCGAACTGTGCCCTGCTCATGCCCGCGCCTCCATGGCCTCGGTCAGGAGCGTTGCAAAGCGGACGGCTTCGTTGACCATGCCGAACAGCAGCACGGGCGGAAGCACGACGCGCCGCTCAGGCGCGGCAAAGGGCAGCGCGCGCCAGAGCGGGCTATGCTCAAGGCGCGGAAGAATATCGTCGGCAAGCGGCTCGACGATGACGAGCCGGGTCGAAGGGTCGCCTATGCGTGCAAGATCGGCGACGGAGACGGTCTCATAGCCCCAGTAATTGGCTTCTCCCTGCCAGGCATTGGCAAGGCCGAGCCGGCTCAAAACGGCGTCATAGAGCCCCGGACTGGAATAGACCCGGACATGGCGTTCATCGAGAAAGGAGATGACGGCGACGGGCGGCAAGGCGACTTTTCCGAGCCGTTCGGCGCAATCGTCGAAGATTGCCTCGGCCTTTTCAAGGAAACTCTCCGCTTCGCCCGCGCGGTCAACGGTCTTGCCAAGAAGGCGCGTCGCGGCTGCGGCATTTTCCAGAACCGGCCCGCCCGAGGTGCCGTAGACATCAAGGCTGAGAACCGGGGCATAGGGCTCAAGCCGTGGCGTCAGATGGGAGAGGAACGGCGTCGTCAGGATCAGGTCGGGCTTCAGCCCGGCGAGCACTTCGAAGCTGATTTCCCATGAGGAGCCGAGATCGGCGACGCCTTCCGGCATGGCCGGCGCGCCGACCCATTGCGCCCAGCCGTCAAGCGAGGCAACGGCTGCAGGCGTCACGCCGAGGGCAAGCAGCGTCGAGGCGCCGGCATAGTCGAGGCAGGCAATCGTCCGCGGCGTTGCCGCCCGCGACGAAAAGGCCGGCGCCAGAAAGGAGGCCGACAGCAGGGACAGGAGCGCGCGGCGCCTGATGATTGCGCGGCGCTTCGGTTCAGCGAACATAGGCAAGCGGCACGGATTGACTCGGATGGGGCAGGACATCCATCTCGACGCCATAGATCTGGCGCAGCGTATCGCGATTGAGGAAAACGGATGGCGCGCCGTCGGCCACAAGCCGTCCCGCTTTCAGCGCATAGAGATGATCGGAAAACCTTGCCGCCATGTTGATGTCGTGCAGGACGATAATCACCGACAGGCCATTTTCGTGCGAGAGCTTCCTGATGAGGCTCAGCACCTCGATCTGATGGGCGATGTCGAGCGCGGATGTCGGCTCGTCGAGCAGGAGACAGCGGCTATCCTGGGCAATCAACATGGCGATCCAGGCGCGCTGGCGTTCTCCGCCGGAAAGCGTGTCGACCATCCGCTCCGCCATTGCGGCAAGCCCGGCCATAACAAGCGCTGCCTCCACCTTGTTGCGGTCCGTCTCGCTGAAGCGGCCGATGGCGCCATGCCAGGGGTAGCGGCCGCAGGCCACCAGCTCGCGCACCGTCATGCCGGTGGCGCCGCCTGTATCCTGGGCAAGATAGGCGACGCTGCGGGCGAAATCGCGCGCCGCAATCGCCTCCACCGGTCCGCCGTCAAAGAGAACGCGCCCGGCCGACGGGGTTTGCTGACGCGCGAGAAGCTTCAGCAATGTCGACTTTCCGGACCCGTTGTGGCCGACCAGTGCTGAAACCGAACCTTTTGGAAAACGGATGGAGATGTCCGAAAGCAGCGGCCTGTCTTCGACAGAAAACGACAGGTTTTCGGTTTGAAAACCGGCATCTTGCGTCATTTGGGGCGTTAAACTGGCGGCAAAGTCCATCGGATCATCCTGAAACCAGGGCGGGCGGCTTGAAGCTTCCATAATAAAGATGATATTTACTTTCAAGTTTTTTACGTGACGCATCTGGCAACGTTGGATAGTTCTTCGGTGAAACACTTTCCGCGGATGGAAATCGATATTGAGGGATTTTCCGTTGTCGGCAGCCGGCATCATCGCTTTGGCGGCGATCTGGTCGCCGACCTCTGGGATGTCGATTGCAGCGCGATGGCGGGTGGCTATTACGTCAGCCGTGACCCGCGCATCTTCGTTCTGCTTGAAACGCGGTCCGGCCCGCAAGGGGCCTTCACCATGTCGGAAATCGGTGGGCGCAAACTGCCGGATTGCGGCGTGCGCGCCCTGCATTTCATCCCCGCCGGCATGGAGATGCAGACCGAGCTGACCGCAGTACAAGGACTGCGCCATCTCGACCTTCATTTTGACGCCGGGACGCTGAGCCGCAGGCTGGGCAGCCGTTTTGACACGGCCGCGCTGAGTAAGCCGCGCTTCATGCTGAACGATGAACGGCTGATCCAGATTGCCGGCCTTCTGGCTGCCGAACTTGCCGCGGAAAACCCGCTGCACGATCTCTATGGCGACGGGCTGATCAACGCGCTCCTGGTCGGCCTTCTCGGCGTGCCGCCGGATGAGCCGCGACCGCGCAGCAAGCTTGCCGACTGGCAGGTCCGACAGGTGACAGGACACATCGCCGCCCATTCCGCCCGGCGCATTCCGCTGGAGGAGCTGGCAGGTCTGATCGGACTTTCTGCTTCCTATTTCAGCCACGCGTTCAAGGCGAGCACCGGCCTTTCACCCCAGCAATGGCAGATGAACCACCGGATCGAGCGCATCAAGGATGAACTCAGAAATCCGACCATCCCGATCACGACGATTGCCGTTCAGGCCGGCTTCGCCGACACCGCACACTTCTCGCGCAGTTTCCGCCGCGTGACCGGCATGACGCCTTCCCGCTGGCGGGCGGCCAACGGCGTCGCCCCTGCGGCGGCGACCTGACCGCGCCACATTTTGAACCAAATCCGTTCTACTGCGAGCCGATTTGTGCAAGCGCCGGCCTTATACCTGAGTTAATGACTCACATTAATTCTCCGCAACACCCTACCGGCAGCGATCATGTCCCGAGTTTACCTTTCCGCCCGTCCCGTCTTCCTGCTCAAAACCAGCGCCGCCCTGGCTCTGCTGGCAACGGCCGTTCCGGCCATTGCGCAGGATGCGGTCACTGTGCTGGAACCCGTCGACGTCACAGTTGACGGCGGTGATGGAGCCGGCCCGATCGACGGCTATGTCGCGCGCGAAACGCGGACCGGTTCCAAGACCGATACGCCGATTGCCGCGATACCGCAGTTCGTTTCGGTCATCGGTCGCGATGAACTGGATGACCGGGGCGCAAATGCCAAGGTCGATGAAGCGCTGCGCTATACCGCCGGCGTGTTCGCCCAGCCCTTCGGCGCCGATCAGGATACGGACTGGATCTATGTGCGCGGCTTCGATGCAAGCCAGACCGGCGTGTATCTCGACGGCCTGAACCTGTGGTCCTACGGTTTCGGCGGTTTCCAGATCGATTCGACGTTCCTGGAACGTGTGGAAGTGCTGCAAGGCCCGGCCTCGGTGCTTTACGGCGGTTCCAATCCGGGTGGCATCGTCAATTTGGTATCGAAGCGACCGCAGCCGGAGAACTTCACTTACAGCGAAATCGGCATCAACAATTTCGGCAATGCCTATCTCGACCTCGATACCAACGGCACCAATGGAGACAACGGCATTTCCTGGCGCTTTACCGGCAAGGTCTCCGGCGGCGACCAATATGCCGACCAGTCGGAGGACTTTCGCGGCGTCCTGATGCCGCAGATCACCTGGTCTGCGGATGATCAGACTGCGCTCAACATCTACGCATACTACTCCTCGCTTGACCAGAACACCGGCTCGAACGGCTTCCTGCCCTATTACGGCACGGTCGAGCCGCAATATTTCGGCCGTATCCCGCGCGATGCCAATTACGGCGAGCCATCCACGGATGAAGGCCTGATCCAGCAGACGCTGGTCGGCTACGAATTCGAGCATACCTTCGACAGTGACTGGACCCTCACGTCGAATGCGCGTTACGGCCATGTCATGCGCAAGGAAAACCAGCCTTATCCCTATGGCTACTATGATCCGGCGACAGGCACCGGCTTTCTGACAAAGCCTGCCGCCGATGGCGCCTATCTGACCCGCCTTGGCTTCAACCACAAGACCACGGTCGACAGCTTTGCCGCCGACAACCGCCTGAACGGCAATGTCACCACCGGCATGTTCGATCACGACATCCTTGTCGGCCTGGACTACAAATATTACCAGCTCGACAGCGTGCAGGCATCATCGACCGCTACGCCGATCAGCGTCATCGATCCGGTTCATGGCGTGCCGCAGCCGGCCAACAGCGTCTATCTCGATCAGACGCTGACCCAGCAGCAGCTCGGCATCTACGCGCAGGACCAGATCCGTTTCGGCGGCGGTTTCATCGCCACCCTGAACGGCCGCTACGATTATGTGCATACCGATCTCGACGATCATCTCGGCAGTGTTTCCTACCGCTCGAACGACAACGCCGTCTCCGGCCGCGCAGGCCTGGCTTACGAATTCGAAAACGGCATCACGCCCTATGTCAGCGCCTCGACCTTCTTCAATCCACTGATCGGCAACAGCATAGACGGACCGCTCGAGCCGGAAGATGGCTATCAGGTGGAAGGCGGGCTGAAGTATCAGCCGTTTGCCTTTGACGGCCTGTTCACCGCCTCGGTCTTCCACATCACCAAGAACAACTGGACGGTGACCGATCCGCTGACCTTCCTCGACAGCCAAGTCGGCCAGGTCGATGCCGATGGCGTCGAATTCGAGGGCAAAGTCAATCTCAATGACGACTGGAAGCTGCTCGGTTCGTTCACCTGGCAGAGCCAGGAGATCAAGGACCATGCCGACCCGTCGCTGATCGGCAACGAGCCTTACCTGGTCCCGAATGTGACGGCTGCAGCGTGGCTGACCTACACCGTGCCGGAGGGCGCGCTTGAAGGCCTCAGCCTTGGCGGCGGCATTCGCTTCGAGGGCGAAAGCTGGGCCGACATGGCCAACACCGAAAAAGTGCCGGCTTCAACGGTCTTCGATCTCAATGTTTCGTATGAGAGGAATGACTGGACCGCAGCGATCAACGTCGTCAACCTGTTCGACAAGGAATATGTCGCCGGTTGCCAGGGACTGAACGTCTGCGGCTACGGCCAGAGCCGCACCATCACGGCAAGCCTCGGCAAGAAGTGGTAGACTGTTCCTGAACGCTCCGTCAGCCGGTTCACGCAAAACGCCTCCCCCACCGGCTGAGCGGTGTCGCTGGACACGCCGTCATTTTGAAGTCATCAAACAGCAGAGGAAATTTTTCCTGTCTTTGAGTCAGGCACCGGGGAGGATCGTATCTTATGGATCGCAATTTCGCTGGGAAGCTGCGGCTGAAGCAGTTGATGGTCGTCACGGCGCTCGCCGAAACGGGCAATATGCATCGTGCGGCAGAAACGCTGGGCATGACCCAGTCAACGGCGTCGAAGCTCCTGAAAGATCTCGAGGGACTGCTTGGCGCGACGCTTTTTGTGCGTGAACCACGGGGTATGACGCCGACGGATATGGGCTACGACGTGGCCGATTTTTCGCGATCTGTCCTCGTCAGGATCGACCGCTTCTCAGAAGATTTTGAAGCGAAAATTTCCGGCGGCCATGGCCTTCTTGTGGTTGGCGCCATCATGGGCGCTGCGCCTGATCTGATTGCAAGTGCCGTGGCCGCCATGAAAGCGGAACGCCCGCGCCTGGTCATCAGGCTGCTTGGGGAAACCAGTGACCAGATCCTCGATATGCTCGAAGACGGCACGGTCGATGTCGCCGTGGGACGTTTCAGCACACCGCGCCACTGGCAGCTTTTCGACTTCGAACCGCTCGGCGAAGAACCATTGCGTCTTGTGGCCCGCGCCGGTCACCCGCTGGCCGATCGCGATGACGTCACTTTGCAGGAATTGCATGCGTGGCCATGGATCATGCAGCCCGGCAACAATCCGACCCGGCAGCTCCTCGACGGCGCCTTTGCCGAACATGGCCTTAGCGCACCGGTGAACTATGTCGAGTCCGCCTCCATCTTTGCCATCCTGCAGCTTCTGCAAAGCAGCGACGCGGTTGCGGTTTTGCCGATTTCGGTGGTGCGCGACCACCTCAATGCAAAGCTTCTCTCAGCACTTCATGACCCGATCGGCAAACAAATTCGCGGATTCGGCATTGCCCGCAGGCGCAACGAGGCGCTGTCGCCCAATGCCGAATCCTTTGTCGAAAAACTCCGCTCATTCGCCGCGTAGGCGGCTTCCCTCAGGCGCGGCCGACGCTCTGCCGCTGCTCGCCAAGCCCTTCGATACCAAGCTTCATTGTCTCTCCGCCGGACAGGTAAACCGGTGGCTTCAGTCCCATGCCAACACCCGGCGGTGTACCGGTGGAGATGATATCGCCCGGCTGAAGTGACATGAACTGGCTGATATAGGAAACCAGATGGCGAACCCCGAAAACCATCGTGCGGGTGGAACCGTCCTGATAGCGTTTGCCGTCCACCTCCAGCCACATCTTCAGGTTCTGCGGATCGTCGATTTCATTGGCTGTCACAAGCCAGGGGCCGATGGGACCGAACGTGTCGGCGCTCTTTCCCTTCACCCACTGGCCCGAACGCTCGATCTGAAAGCCACGTTCCGAGATGTCATTGATGACGCAGTAACCGGCAACATGGTCCATCGCCTCGTCTTCGGAGATGTAGACACCGCCCTTGCCGATCACGACGCCCAGCTCCACCTCCCAATCGCATTTGTCGGAACCGCGCGGCACCAGAACCTCGTCGAACGGACCGCAAATGGCGCTCGTCGCCTTCATGAACATGACCGGCTCGTCGGGAACCGCCATGCCGCTTTCAGCCGCGTGATCGGCATAGTTGAGGCCGATGCAGATGAACTTGCCGACCTGCCCGACACAGGGTCCGATCCGCTCGTCTTCGAGAAGCGGCAAGGACTGAACATCGATCGCCGCAATCCGCGCCAGACCTTCGGGCGTGATTGCATCGCCGGCAATGTCGGCAATATGGGCTGAAAGATCGCGTGCTCTGCCCTCGGCATCAAGGATCGCCGGTTTCTCATGGCCGGTCGGGCCTATTCTTAAAAGCTTCATGTCTTTTCTTCCGTTTGAGGGATCAATAGGTCGCGCGGCCACCGGAGAGATCGAACACGCCACCGGTCGTGAAGCTGTTGTCTTCGGAGGCGAGCCAGACAATCATCGCAGCGGCTTCATCAACTTCCAGAAAGCGGCCGCGCGGGATTTTCGACAGCATGTAGTCGATATGTTCCTGCGTCATCTGATCGAAAATACGGGTTCGCGCCGCTGCGGGCGTGACGCAGTTGACGGAAATATTGCTGCCTGCCGTTTCCTTGCCCAGCGATTTGGTCAGCGCGATAACCCCGGCCTTGGAGGCGGAGTAGGCGCAGGCATTGGGATTGCCCTCCTTGCCGGCGATCGATGCCACATTGACGATGCGCCCGTAACCCCGTTCGATCATGCCGGAAACAATGGTGCGGTTCAGGTAGAAAACGCCGTTCAGATTGATGTCCATCACCCGCAGCCATTCCTGCGGATCATAGTCGCGGACCGGCGCATTGGCACCGGCAATGCCTGCGCAGGCGATCAGCACGTCAATGCCGCCAAGCGCCTCTTCGGTTTCCCGTGTCATCTTTTCCACGGCGGAAAGATCGCGCTGATCGACCAGCCGGAAATCACAGCCGAGTTCGCCGGCCGCTTTCTTGCCAACGGTTTCATCCATATCCCAGATCGAGACGTTCGCGCCGCCGGCAACCATCCTCTTTGCGACGGCCAGCCCGATACCCTGCGCACCGCCGGTGATGACCGCGACACGGTCTTTCAGATCGATATTGTTCATGAACTCCTCCTTGAAGATAATTTCCACAGTCAGCGCGTCAGAAAATTCGGGATGAAAAGCGTGATCTGCGGCAGATAGGTGATGGCGATGAGCCCGGCCAGAATGATTCCGAAATACGGCAGGAAGGGCCGGAGCACGCGGGCATAACTGACATTGGCAATCCGGCAGGCCAGAAGCAGGATGATGGCCACCGGCGGGGTTATGGAGCCAAGCAGAACGCTGATGATCGTGACGATGGCAAAATGGATCGGATCGATCCCGTAGGCCGCGCCGATGGGTGCCAGCATCGGCGTTACCAGGATCAGTGCCGAAATGGTTTCAACGAACATGCCGAGCACCAGCAGCGCAAAGACAATCAGTCCAAGCGCGATATATCTGTTGTCGGTCAGCGATGTCAGCGCGGCAGCAAGCTGTGCGGGAAAGCCTTCGCGGGCAATGATCCACGAGAACAGTGCAGCACCACCGAGAATGATCAGGATCGATGACGTTGCGATGGCGGATTCACGGAAGAAGCGCCAGGTATTTGCAAAACGGAGCTGGCCCGTGAAAACGCCGTAAATCAGGGCATAGATCACCGCCAGAATACCGGCTTCGGTGGCCGTGAAAATGCCGGACTGAATACCACCGATGATCAGCAGCGGCAGAACGAGTGCGGGTGCCGCCTGTTTCAGGCTCACGAGAATTTCCGAGAACCCCGCCCGTTCGTGCCGCTTGCCGCCCAGTTCATCGGCCTTCCACCATGTGAAGGCCATCAGCAGGCCGGCGATCACCAGACCAGGCAGGATACCGGCCAGAAACAGGGTGCCGATCGACAGCCCGGTCATGGCGCCATAAAGCACCATCAGCAGGCTTGGCGGAATAATCGGACCAAGAATGGCCGATGCGGCCGTGATGACCACCGCCGATTCAGGCTTGTAGCCCTCACGTTTCATCGCCGGCAGGAGCATGGAACCGATGGCGGCGACATCTGCCGCGGCCGACCCGGAAATGCCTGAAAACATCAGGCTGGTCAGAATATTGACCTGTCCCAGCCCGCCCCGGATATGGCCGACCAGCGCCGTGGCAAAGCGGACGATTGCATGGGTGATGCCGGAGACATTCATCAGATTGCCGGCCAGAATGAACAACGGAATGGCCAGAAGCGGAAAACTGTCGAGCGACGAGAAGAAGCGCTGCGGCAGGATCAGCAAGGGAACGCCCGGCCAGCCGACAATGATGGCAACCGCGGACAATCCCATCGCAAAGGAGATCGGAACGCCGATAATCAGAAGCACGATGAAGACGGCGAACAGCAAAAGCACAGTCACGTTTCGTCTCCTTCATCACCGCTGACGCGGACGGGCAGAAACGAATGACCGGGCCTGATCAGCAGGGCGATGACGCCCAGCGCAGCCCCGATCGGGATGGGTGCATACATCCACGCTCTGGAAAGCCCCAGCGTGGGAGACGAAAACGCCGCCGAACGCGCTGTGAAAAGGTAGCCCTGCCAGGCCAGAACCAGCAGAAAAACGATGCCCAAGGCGGAGGCGAGCCGACCGCGCCAGAATTCCATATCCGCGGACAGCGAAATCACATCCACAATGATCTCCTCGCGGTAGTAAAGCACCACCGGAAGCCCCAGCATCACCGACCAGACGAGAAGAATCCGCACGACCTCTTCCGTCCAGAAGAAGCTCGGCCCGGGTGCAAACCGGTCGACCACCTGTAGGAAAACGAGAAACATCATCACAGCGAAGACGATGACCATCAACACAGCGATTGCGTTGATGGCCAGATCGGCAACGCGACGCGGGGCGGAACCCCGCTTGCGCATGTTCATTGTCACGCTCCGCCGGCTGCCCGTATGGCCGCGACAACATCGGTGGCATTGGCCTTTTCGGCGAAACTGTCCTGAACCGGGACAAGAGCGGCGCGGAAAGGCGCGAGGTCGAACTCGTTGATGGCAAGACCGGTCTCGGCAAGTTTGTCGAACCATGCGGCTTCGCGCTCGGGCGATTCTTGTCGCTGAAGAACGGCAACCTCCTCGGCAGCGGTCAGCACAACGTCGCGCTGGTCGTCGGGAAGGCTATCGAGAAATGCGCGATTGCAGCAGAACGAGCCGTCGAACAGAATATGGCGCGTCATGTTGAGGTTGTCGGTCACCTCGTACATTTTCTGGATATAGCCGACCTCGGGCGTGCCCTCCATGGCGGAAACAACGCCGGTCTGAAGTGCTGTATAGATTTCCGGCGAAGGGATCGGTGTCGGCTGCGCATTCAGCGCCCGGAACGTTTCGATAAAGACAGGGCTTTCCGGAACGCGGATCTTGATGCCATCGAAGGCGGCGGGCGTGTCGAGCACCTTGCCCTTGGAATAGGTGTCGCGATAGCCGGCAAGGATCCAGTTCATGACGACAAGGCCGGTTGCCTGTTCAAGCTCCTCGGAAAGTCCCGTTCCGATATCGCCGGTCACGACATTGGTCCAGTGCTCACGTCCGTCATAAAGATAGGGCAGCGTCAGCACACCGAAGGCCGGGACATAGTTGGCATAAAGCCCGCTTTCGCCATAGCCCATTTCCAGCGTGCCCATCTGCACGGATTCGATGATCTCCCTTTGCCCGCCCATCTGGCCGGCAGGAACGACAACGACTTTCAGCGCGCCATCGGTTCGTTCATCGACGAGCTCGGCAAATCGTGTTGCGGCGATGTGCTGTTCGGATGTTTCCGGCAAATGATGCGCCAGACGAATGGTCGTCTGGGCAGACGCCCGGCTTCCCATGGCCGCGGCTGCGGCAAGACCTGCGGTCAGTTTGCCGAACGTACGGCGGTTCATCATCGACATGGGTAATCTCCTCCTCTGTTACCCCGTGCATAAAATTCCGCATGCCCGATCTGTCAAAGGGCAACGGTCCTCACTCAGTGCGTATATGGCCTTTCGAGGGTGATATCCTGCGAAAGCGTCACGCCGAATCCCGGCTTGTCCAGTGCCGAGATTTTCAGCCTGCCGTCGACCGGAACCGGTTCACCTTCGAGCATCGGCGTGAACATCGGAACGACCTTGTCCGCGGCCGGCGCCATCATCAGAAATTCGGCAAAGGGGCTGTTCTGGCGGGTGCAGACGAAGTGATAGCTGTAGACACTCGATCCATGCGGGACAACCAGCTTTCCATGCGCATCGGCAAGCGACGAGATTTTCAAAAGCTCGGTCAGACCGCCGCACCAGCCGACATCCGGCTGGATCAGGTCGCAGCAGTCCATCTCCATCAAAAGCCGGAAGCCCCATCGGGTGGCCTCATGCTCGCCCGTCGTCACCATCATGCCGCGCGGAACGTTCCTCTTCAGCTCCGCATACCCCCAGTAATCGTCCGGCGGCAAGGCCTCCTCAATCCATTTGAGCCCGAATTCGTGGGCGGCATTGGCCAGCTTGGTGGCATAATTGACATCCAGGCTCATCCAGCAATCGAACATCAGCCAGAAATCGTCGCCCACCGCGTTGCGCATCTCACCGAGCCGCTGCAATTCCGCGCGAACGCCTTCGGCGCCCTGCGCCGGGCCATGGCGCACGGCCATCTTGCCGCCGATGAAGCCCATTTGCTTTGCCAGATCAGGCCGGGCGCCCGTGGCATAAAAGCGGATCTCGTCACGCACGGCGCCGCCGATCATGGCGTGCACCGGTTCCTGCCGGACCTGCCCCAGCAGATCCCACAATGCCAGATCGACGCCCGAAATCGCGTTCAAAACGATGCCGCGCCGCCCGTAATAGAGCGTCGCATTGTACATCTGGTCCCACATCAGCTCGATTTCGGTAACTTTGCGGCCTTCGAGAAACCGCGCGAGATGGCGCTCGATGATGAAGGCGGCCGGTTCTCCGCCGGTCGTTACCGCAAACCCGTAATGTCCGCCATCCGTCTCGATCTCGACGACGACGGTCCCCAACACATTGATGCCGAAAGACTGGCGGCTTTTGCGATAGGCGGGATATTTCGACATCGGCGTCGAAATATTGTCGTCGATCCAGTGTCCCTCGCCCTGATCGTGATAATCAGCGCCGCCGCCGCGCACGACAGATGCCCGAACCTGCCTGATAACAGCAGTTTCCATAGGTTCCTCCGATTTCCTCCGCAGCTTTGATGCGTGTGTGATACGCTACTGCCTCGAAAACATCGTTAGCGCGCGAAAAACATTCCGAAAAATGAATTAATTGCCATGAATGATCGCAAAACACGATCGGTCACCGTTCATCGCTTTTACCCCCGGAAGTCGATGCGCGCGATAATTCAACCGGCAATCGATCGAGAAACACGATCAGTTGGCATAATCTTTTCATCGGATCAGCATCATTCGGCAAATGACATTCATCAGGCTTTGTGCTTGTCTTTCCGCGCAGCTGACATGGCACGGAGGAGGAATTCCGGTGCCTGACAGCGCAGATTAATTCGGGAGGAATAGTATGAAGAGGCGCACTTTCATCGCCGCTGTGGCTACGGCTGCGGCAGCGCTGACCACCATGAGCAGCGTTCAGGCCGCAGATTATCCATCAAGACCAATCCAGATGATCGTGCCTTGGGGCGCCGGCGGCGGCACCGATGCCGTCGGACGGATTATTGCATCAGTCATGCAGGAAGATCTGGGCGTACCGGTCAATGTCGTAAACCGCACCGGCGGGTCCGGCGTGGTCGGCCACTCGGCGATCGCCACGGCCAAGCCGGATGGCTACACGATCGGGATTGCCACCGTTGAGGTCGGCATGCTCCACTGGCAGGGGCTGACGGACATGACCTACAAGGATTTCGACATTCTCGGCATCGTCAATCAGGACCCCGCCGGCATCAGCGTTTCGTCCAGTTCGGACTTCGACACCGCAGCCGGGCTTATGGAGGCCATCAAGAGCCAGCCTGCGGGGACCTTCAAGGCCTCGGGCACGGCTCAGGGCGGCATCTGGCATATTGCGCTTGCCGGGTTGATGCTTGACCAGGGCCTGCCGGCCGATCAGGTCACATGGGTTCCCAGCAAAGGCTCCGCTCCGGCCCTTACCGACATGGTGGCGGGCGGCGTCGATATGGTGACGTCCTCGCTTGGCGAGGGCGAGGCCATGATCCGGGCTGATCGGGTCAAGGCACTGGCGACGATGTCAAAGGACCGCCTGCCGACATTCCCGGATGTGCCGACGCTGAAAGAGGCAATCGGATCGGACTGGACGATGGCCGCATGGCGTGGCGTCTTCGCGCCGGCAGGCCTGCCGGACGATGTCAATGCCCGTCTCTCCGAAGCGGTCGAGAAGGCCTATAACAGCGCCGAATACAAGTCGTTCATGGAAGGGCGCGGCCAGGGCATGGTCTGGATGTCCGGACAGGAAGCGATCGACTTTGTTGCCAATTCCGATGCTTCGCTTGGAAAGGTCATGAAAGCCGCCGGTCTCACGGCGGAATGATCTGTTCTCAACTGGCAATGTTCGGGCGCGGAGCATATCCGCGCCCCTCATCGGAGACCCGCTTATGAAAGCCAATACATTCCTGCTCGGGCTGGTCATGCTCTTTGCCGGACTGGCAGTGTTCGCCTCTTCCTGGCTGTTTTCTCCATTGCCGAACCAGTCCTATGGTTCCGACACGATGCCCCGCCTTGTTGGATGTCTCGGCATTGTCATAGCCTGTGCTCTGATCATTGAAGCACGATATCAAGGGCAGCGGGCCCCACGCCTCGAAATTCTGGAATGGCTCCGGGATCCGCGCCGTGTTGCCGGCATGCTGGCCACCATTGCCGGGGTGCTGGCCTATGTTCTGCTTTCCGATCAGCTCGGCTTCCTGGGCGTGGCATTTCCGCTGGTCTTTGCGCTGATGGTGCTCGCCGGGACACGCGTGGTCGTTGCCCTGCCGGCGGCGGCATTGGCGGTTGTCGTGGTCTACCTGATTTTCGGGCGATTGCTGATGGTGCCCCTTCCGGGCCCGGATTTTCTTTACTTCTAGTATGATAGCGGCAGGTTTGGCCGCCAGGAAGGTGTGTGATGTCGGTCTATCTTGATGCGATCGCACTGGTATTTCAGCCCAATGTGCTGATGGTGATACTGGCTTCGGCCGTCTTCGGAATGTTTGTGGGATGCATTCCCGGGCTGACGGCAACCATGGCGACCGCCCTTCTGGTCCCCCTCACCTTTTTCATGGACCCCATCCCGGCGCTGGCATCGATTGTCACGGCAACGGCCATGGCGATCTTTTCAGGCGATATTTCCGGCACGCTTTTGCGGATGCCAGGCACGCCGGCTTCAGCGGCTTATGTCGAAGACGCCCACAAGATGACCCAGCAGGGGCGCAGCAACGAAGCGCTCGGCGCCTGTCTGGTGTTTTCGGTCATCGGCGGCATTTTCGGAACGATCGTCCTGGCAATCGCAGCGCCGCAACTGGCCGAAGTCGCCCTGAAATTCTCGTCTTTCGAATATTTCTGGCTGGTCTTGCTCGGCCTGTCCTGCGCCGTCTTCGTTGCCCCCGGTTCAGCCACGCTTGGTCTTATCTCGCTGTTTGTGGGCCTTGTCGCCGCCCTGATCGGACAGAACAACCCGACGGCGGAAGCGCGCTACACATTCGGCTCCATCGAACTTCTGGCGGGCATTCAGTTCATCCCGGCGATGATCGGGCTTTTCGCAATGGCGGAAGTTATCCGCTTTTATGTGCATCCGGGAAAAGCGCGGCAACCGCCACGGGTTCGCGGACATATCATACGGCCGCAACTGAAAAACCTGAGACGTTACAAGTTTCAGGTCTTGAGAGGCGCTTCGCTTGGCACCGCAATCGGCGCTCTGCCGGGTGCGGGCGCGGATATCGCCGCCTGGATCTCATATGCGGTCTCCAAAAAGATGTCACGCCAGCCCGACAAATATGGCAAGGGCCATGTCGAAGGGATCGTCGAAGCCGGTTCCTCCAATAACGGCGCTGTTTCGGGGGCATGGATACCGGCCCTCGTCTTCGGCATACCCGGCGATTCCATCACAGCCATCGTGATCGGCGTTTTGTATGTGAAAGGCATCAATCCCGGCCCGACAATCTTCCTGTTCCAGCCGGAAATGATCTACGCGGTCTTTCTGGTGTTCTTCCTTGCCAATCTGGTCATGCTGCCGCTTGGATGGCTCGCCATCCGTGCCGCCAGTCAGGTCCTGTCGGTTCCGCAGAAGATACTGATGCCCATCATTCTTTTGTTCTGCATCACCGGTGCTTTCGCGATCAATAACTCCGTTGCTGGCATTCTCATCATGCTGGTGTTCGGTCTGATCGGCTTCGTCATGGAAGAAAACGATATTCCCATCGCCCCAGCCATTCTCGGCATTGTGCTGGGGCCGATGCTGGAAGATAATTTCGTTACCTCAATGATCAAGAGCGATGGCAATCTCTTCAGCTTCTTCGAGCGCCCCATCGCCGCCGGTCTCGGCGTCGCAGTGATAGCAATCTGGTTTCTCCCATTGCTGATGCGCCGCCTCAAACGCAATTCCACATCGGAGACATAGGACATATGGCTAAACCGGATATTCTTCTGATGGGGCCGCCGGCCAGCACAAACATGATCCCGCTTCTCGAAGACGATTTTACCGTGCACCGGTACTGGGAAGCCGAAGATAAACCAGAGCTCCTTCGCACACTCGCTCCGAACCTTCGCTATGTTGCCACAACCGGCCATCAGGGCCCCGATGCCAATGTCATTCAGGCACTGCCCAATCTGGAACTCATTGCCTCATTCGGCGTCGGTTATGACGGGATTGACGTTGATGCGGCGCGTGCCGCCGGCATCCGTGTCACGAACACGCCGGACGTTTTGAACGATTGCATGGCCGAAATCACGCTTGGCCTGATGCTGTCGCTCGTGCGCGATCTGCCTCAGGCCGACCGATATGTGCGGGAGGGCCGATGGGCTCACGCCAACTACCCCATGCAGGATGAACTTTCCGGGCGGACTGCAGGCATTCTGGGTCTCGGACGGATCGGCAAGGAAATCGCAAGACGGCTGCAGGCTTTCAGAATGCAGGTGATCTATCACGGCAGAAACCGGCAGCCCTATGAACCCTACCCCTTCTATTCCAGCCTGAAAGAAATGGCGGAAGCCTGTGACTGGCTGATCGTGATCGCGCCGGGTTCCGACAGCACAAGGCATCTCGTCAACGCCGAGGTACTCCGGTCACTTGGTCGCGATGGCTGGCTGGTCAATGTCGGCCGGGGGTCTCTGGTCGATGAAGACGCACTGGTAGCAGCACTGCAAAACAAGCAGATCCGCGGCGCGGCTCTCGATGTTTTCGAGAATGAACCCAATCCGCATCCGGGCCTGCTGTCTCTGGAAAATGTCGTACTGTCCCCCCACGCCGGAAGCGCCACAAACCGTACACGCGACCGCATGGCCGAAACCGTCGCAAAAAACCTGAAGGCCCATCTGCGCGGAGATCCGTTGCCAAATGCCGTTGTGTAATGAAGTTGCCTGTGCCGATGGCTGAGATTTGCCGCAACACCCGGGGGCGGCTGAGGCCTTTCAACCTGAAGGGCACGGAAAAACGCCTGGAATGCGGCGGCGCGCTCAGCCGTGCTTGACCACCGGACGGATGCGGTCGCCGGCTTCTATCACCAGCGGGTCAAACCCGCTGTCGGGGTTTTCCAGCATCTCGAAAAGCTGGGTACGCATGCGCGGTTCCCAGAATTTGCTGATGTGATCGGCCACGCCGGCCACCGCTTCTTCATGCGGGCGGGTGCGGAAAAAGGCCGCGATCTGGTTTGCCATATAGGTGAGCTTTTCAGGTGCCATTTGCCATGTCCTCCACAAGACATCTCCGCCATGTTTGCCGGCGGCAGACCATTTTATTCCGCCGCCTCGACCCGCCGGGCCTGTCTTGAAAAGCTCTCATATTCTTCCTGCCAGTCGGTCGGCCCGTTGGATGGTGAAACCTGAACCGCCGTCACCTTGTATTCCGGGCAGTTCGTCGCCCAATCGGAGAAATCCGTTGTGATGACATTGGCCTGCGTGGCCGGGTGGTGGAAGGTGGTATAGACGACGCCCGGCGACACCCGGTCGGTGATCTTCGCCCTGAGGCTGGTTTCGCCGGACCGGCTCTGCAGCTTCACCCAGTCGCCATTCTTCACGCCGCGAAGCTCCGCGTCATGCGGATGGATTTCCAGAACGTCCTCCTCGTGCCAGACGACATTTTCCGTCCGCCGCGTCTGCGCGCCGACATTATACTGGCTGAGAATACGCCCGGTGGTCAAAAGCAGCGGGAAGCGCGGGCCGGTCTTCTCGTCCGTCGCCACATAATCGGTGCGGATGAAGCGCCCCTTGCCGCGCACGAAGCCGTCGACATGCATGATCGGCGTGCCTTCCGGCGTCTTGTCATTGCAGGGCCATTGCACCGAGCCTTCTTCGTCCAGCAGTTCATAGGTAACATTGGCAAAGCTCGGCGTGGTCGCGGCGATCTCCGCCATGATCTCGGCGGGATGCGTGTAGTTCCAGTTGCCGCCCATCGCATTGGCGAGCAGCTGCGTCACCTCCCAGTCGGCATAACCGGCCTTCGGCGACATCACCCTGCGCACCCTGTTGATGCGCCGTTCGGCATTGGTGAAGGTGCCGTCCTTTTCCAGGAAGGTCGAACCCGGCAGGAAGACATGCGCGTAATTTGCCGTCTCGTTCAGGAAAATATCATGGACGATGACGCATTCCATCGCCGCCAGACCGGCGGACACATGCTTTGTATCGGGGTCGGACTGCAGAATGTCCTCGCCCTGACAGTAAAGCCCCTTGAACGTGCCATCGACGGCGGCATCCAGCATGTTGGGAATGCGCAAGCCCGGCTCATCCTGAATCGGAACGCCCCAGGCCTTTTCAAAGATATCGCGGACATCCGCGTTGTTGACGTGACGATAGCCCGGCAGTTCGTGCGGGAAGGACCCCATATCGCAGGAGCCCTGAACATTGTTCTGGCCGCGCAGCGGGTTCACGCCAACGCCCCGACGACCGATATTGCCGGTCATCATCGCAAGATTGGCAAGGCCGATAACGGTGGTCGACCCCTGCGAATGTTCGGTAACGCCAAGGCCGTAATAAATCGCCGCATTGCCGCCTTTCGCATAAAGCCGTGCGGCCTTGCGAACCGCGTCAGCCGGCACGCCGGTCAGCGCCTCGACGGTTTCCGGACTGTTGGCCGGTTCGGCGGCGAAGGCCGCGTAATCCTGAAATTCGTCCCAGTCGCAGCGCTCGCGGATAAAGGCCTCGTCATAAAGTTTTTCGGTGACGATCACATGCGCCAGCGCGGTGACGACGGCCACATTGGTGCCCGGGCGCAGCGCCAGATGATGGCTTGCAGCCACATGCGGCGACTTGACCAGATCGATGCGGCGCGGGTCGATGACGATGAGTTTCGCCCCCTGCCGCAGCCGCTTTTTCAGCCGCGAGCCGAACACCGGGTGCCCGTCGGTTGGATTGGCGCCGATGACCAGCGCGACATCGACATCCTCGACGCTGTCGAAATCCTGCGTTCCCGCCGAAGTGCCGAATGTCTGGCCGAGGCCGTAGCCGGTCGGCGAATGGCAGACGCGGGCGCAGGTATCGGTATTGTTGTTGCCGAAGACGGCGCGGGCAAGTTTCTGCACCAGAAAGGTTTCTTCATTGGTGCAGCGCGACGATGTGATGACGCCGATCGAATCCCGGCCGTAATCGGCCTGAAGACCGCGCAGTTTCGACGCGGCAAAGCCGAGCGCCTCCTCCCAGGAGACTTCCCGCCAGGCATCGGTGATCTTCTCGCGGATCATCGGGTTCAGGACACGGTCCTTGTGGCTGGCATAGCCATAGGCGAAACGCCCCTTGACGCAGGAGTGCCCGTGATTGGCCTTGCCATCCTTGTAGGGCACCATGCGCACCAGTTCCTCGCCGCGCATTTCCGCCTTGAACGAACAGCCAACGCCGCAATAGGCGCAGGTGGTGACGACGGAATGTTCCGGCTGGCCGATATCGTAAATCGATTTTTCCTGCAGCGTCGCCGTCGGGCAGGCCTGAACGCAGGCGCCGCAGGACACGCATTCGGAGCCGAGGAAATCATCGCCGAAACTGCCGGGCGAAACGCGGGATTCGAAACCGCGCCCTTCAATCGTCAGCGCGAATGTGCCCTGCACTTCCTCGCAGGCGCGCACGCAGCGCGAACAGACAATGCATTTCGACGGATCATAGGTGAAATAGGGGTTGCTCTCATCCTTCGGCATGTAGCGGGCGTTGACCTCGCCAAGGCCGTCGCGCGTCTTCATGTGGTTATCGCCGTCATAGCCGTAGCGCACATCGCGCAGGCCCACGGCGCCGGCCATATCCTGCAATTCGCAATCGCCGTTGGCAGCGCAGGTCAGGCAGTCGAGCGGGTGGTCCGAGATATAAAGCTCCATCACCCCGCGACGCAGCGTCTTCAGCTTGTCGGTCTGTGTCGAAACCACCATACCATCAGTAACGGGGGTGGTGCAGGAAGCGGGCGTGCCGCGCCGCCCTTCGATTTCCACCAGACAGAGCCGGCAGGAACCGAAGGCGTCCACCATATCGGTCGAGCACAGCTTGGGGATCGCGATCCCGGTTTCCATGGCCGCACGCATCACCGATGTTCCCGCGGGAACCGTGACGTCGAAGCCGTCGATTTTCAGGCTAACCGTCTCTTCCGATTTCGAAGCCGGTGTGCCGTAATCTATTTCCTTGATCAGGGACATATCACTACTCCGCTGCTTCTGCCGGTTGGGTCTGTGACTGAGGTCGCGACCCGAAATCCTCAGGGAAATGGTCGAGCGCGCTTGAAACCGGATAAGGCGTGAAACCGCCCAGCGCGCAAAGCGAACCAAGCCGCATCGTGTTGCACAGGTCATCCAGCAGCGCTGTCTGCTCGCTCACACTGGCGCCTCTGGCAATCCTGTCGATCACCTCCGCGCCGCGCACCGCGCCGATGCGGCAGGGCGTGCATTTGCCGCAGCTTTCCAGCGCGCAAAATTCAAAGGCGAAGCGTGCCTGTTTCATCATGTCGGCCGTGTCGTCGAAAACGACGATGCCGGCATGGCCGATCAGCCCGTTATTGGCGGTGAAGGCCTCGTAGTCGAAGGGGATGTCGAAGTGGCTCGTCGGGAAATAGGCGCCGAGCGGACCGCCCACCTGCACGGCCTTCACCGGCCGGCCGCTCGCCGTGCCGCCGCCGATATCGTAAATCAGCTCATTGAGCGTGATCCCGAAGGAAGTCTCGAAAAGCCCGCCATGCTTGATGTTCCCGGCAAGCTGGATCGGCATGGTGCCGCGCGACTTGCCGATGCCGAAATCACGGTAATAATCCGCGCCGCGATCCAGGATCAGCGGGATGGAGGCCAGCGACAGCACATTGTTGACCACGGTGGGCCAGCCGAACAGGCCCTCAAGTGCGGGAACCGGCGGCTTGGCCCGCACAACGCCGCGCTTGCCCTCCAGACTATTGAGCATGGAGGTTTCCTCGCCACACACATAGGCCCCGGCGCCGACGCGCATTTCCATATCGAAAGCATGCCCGGAGCCCAGCACCGACGGCCCCAGAATGCCCTCGCGGCGCGCGACTTCAATCGCCTTGCGCATGGTTGCAATCGCATGCGGATATTCCGAGCGGGTGTAGATATAGCCTTTGGTCGCGCCCGTCGCGAGGCCCGCAATCGCCATGCCCTCGATCAGAACGAAGGGATCGCCTTCCATGATCATCCGGTCGGCAAAGGTGCCGCTGTCGCCTTCATCGGCATTGCAGACGACATATTTCTGTGCGCCTGCCGCCTTGCGCACCGTGTCCCATTTGATGCCGGTGGGAAAGCCGGCACCGCCGCGGCCGCGAAGGCCGCTGTCGGTGACCACCTGAACGATATCCGCGCCTTGCATGGCGATGGCGTTTTCCAGCCCGCGCAGCCCCTTGTAGCGGCGGTAATCGGAGACAGACAGCGGATCCGTCACGCCGCAGCGGGCAAAGGTCAGGCGGGTCTGTTTCTTCAGAAACGGCAGGTCACGCGTCTTGCCAAGGGATAGCGGATGCTCCGCGCCATCGAGAAAACCAGCATCGAACAGGCTTTCGATATCGGTTGGCTTCACCGGGCCATAGGCAATGCGGCCATGGTCGGTGCGCACTTCGACCATCGGCTCCAGCCAGTGCAGACCACGCGAGCCATTGCGCACGATCTCGGCGTCCAGCCCGCGTGCGGCAAGCGTTTCGGCAATCGCCGATGCCACCCTGTCGGCGCCAACGGCGAGGGCTGCGGCATCGCAAGGGATGAAAATGACAGGTTTCATTGTCCGGCCTCCGCAACGACATGCTTCAGCGTCGCCTCATCAAGCCGGCCATAGATCGCATCATCCAGCATTGCCGCCGGCGCGCAGGAACACAAGCCAAGACAGTAGACGGGTTCAAGCGTCAGCCTGCCGTCCGCTGTCGTCTCATGCCAGTCGAGGCCAAGGGCGGCGCGCAGACCATCGGCCAGCGCCTCCCCGCCCATGGACTGGCAGGCCTCGGCGCGACAGATCTTCAGGACATGGTGACCGGCGGGTTCGCGGCGAAAATCGTGGTAAAAGCTCATCACGCCATGCACTTCGGCGCGGCTGAGGTTCAGCTTTTCGGCGACAAGCCGCAATGCGGTTTCCGGCACATAGCCGAATTCCACCTGTATATCGTGCAGGATCGGCAGCAGCGGCGCTTCACGTTGCAGATGATCTTCGATAATTGCGGCTGTGCGTGCGGAAACCGCCTCCCTTTGCACATTCACGTTCATCAAGTCGCTCCTCCACAGAACCAGAATTGAAAAATGTCATATCGACCGGTGGTTGATCAATGCCGCAGTTCCGTCAGTCAATGGCTTTTACTTATAGATGACTTTGATAGTCATGTTTTATACTTGCGCCAGATGACGCACCTGCCGCAGAAAGGCCGAGATCAACGGCGCGTAAGGCTCGCGGTGCGTGGCGACGAGACCGATCTGCGAACCGGCCACGGGATCGATGATCGGTATGGTTTTCAGGGTCTCGTTTGCAAGCGTCGTTGCCAGGCTCTCCGGCATAACGGTCGACCACAGCCCGGTCTGCACATGGGCAAACAGGGTGACGATGGAATCCGATTCAAGCGTCGGCGCAACATCGGCGGAGACCTGCGCGAGGATACCGTCGAGAATGCGCCGGTTCTGCATATCCTTCGTCAAAAGACAGAGCGGCAGACGGCTGACGTCGTTCCATGTGATCCGCCTGGCGTCGCCGAGATGGGTATCAACATGCGTCACCAGACAATAGGTCTCCCGGTAGAGCGGTATCTGCGTGACCTTTCCCACCGGTTCGTTTTCGAGATAGGTGATGCCGACGTCAATCTCGAGATTTTCCAGAAGCGAGAGGATTTCGGCGGATGACCGCGACAGCACGGAGACGGTGACGCCGGGATTGCTCGCCACGAACGGCGCCGTAAGTGCGGGAACATAGGATAGCGCGGTGGGTATGCTCGCCACCTTCAGATGACCGCTCAAGCCATCGCGAATGGTCTTCAGCTCCTGCTGCATGGTGCGGGCGTCGGCAACCAGCCGCCGCGCCCATTCCAGCACCCGCTGGCCTTCGGGCGTCAGCCCCTGATAGCGGGAGCCGCGCAGCACCAGAAGAACGCCCAGCTGCTCCTCAAGCTGCTTGATCGATGCCGAAAGCGCGGGCTGCGAAACGCCGCAGGCTTCCGCCGCGTGCCCGAAATGCTGCTCACGCGCCAGGGTTATGAACATTTCCAGTTTTTCGATCATGCATCTTCCATCCGGGACGGCCGTTTCTCGCGCTCATTCTAGAGCAATTGCAGGTGAAGTGGAGACCGGTTTTGCCATCGGCCGCCGTGTCAGGACAGCGCCGACGATCTCCCCTTCCGGCTTCCTTCAAGGTTTGATTGCAATCAATGGCGAAATGCACCCCGCGGTTACACTATCCCGAACAAGGGAGGTTGAAATGTCTGTCAAATTGCTCCAATGGCTGGCTCCGGCTGTTGCCGGTCTGGCCATCATCGCCCTGCCGGCGCATGTCGATGCCTATTCGGGCGAGGTTTACGCCGTCTGCCATCTCGACCCGCAGGGCGACAATTATCTGTCGTTGCGCAGTTGCGGTTCCTCCAAGTGCAACGAGATTGCCCGCCTCGGTCCCGGCACCTTCGTCCTGACCCTCGAACCTTACGACACGCGCGGCTGGCGCGAGGTCATGGTCATGCGTTCGCTGTCGGAAGTCGATAACCCGAGCGGCCCGGTGGGCTGGGTCTACGGCAAGTATATCTGTCATGTGGACCTCACCGGCGGCTGAACCGCGCCGGCGGATCCCGCTGAAAACCCCGGCGGCAACCCTATGCCGCCACCGGGGCCGGACCGGCAACCGGCTCACATATGGTGCTTCTCATGCACCGGCTTGACCAGCACATTGGCGATCAGCGCAATGACCAGCAAACCGGCCATGGCATACATGGTCGTGTTGTAGAGGCTCGGCGTCGGGTCAACGGTGCCCGCCGGCGCGATCTCCATCAGTTGCGCGATGGTCACCGTCTTGGCGGCAATCAACTGATCGAGCTGATCGATACCGGCGCCGAATTTCTCGGCAAACGCCGCCGGATCGACCTTCGACGCCAGATCGTGGAGCGCGCTGTTCAGCGACATGTTGCGCAGGCCGGTGATTGCCAGTGGGCCGAGAACGCCCGCCGTGCTCCACGCCGTCAGCAGCCGTCCGTGGATGCCGCCGACAAACTTGGTGCCGAAGATATCCGCCAGATAGGCCGGGATGGTGGCGAAGCCGCCGCCATACATGGTGAAGATGATCATCGTCGCAGCATAGAACATCACCAGCCACAGCACTGCCGGGTTGATGCTAACCTGATGCGCGGCGAACGGGATCGACAGGTAGAGGATCGTACCGAGGACGAAGAAGCAGTAATAGGTGTTCTTGCGTCCGATATAGTCCGACATCGAGGCCCAGAAGAACCGGCCGAGCATGTTGAACACCGAAATCATGAACACATAGGTCGCCGCGAAGGCGGAGTTGACGATCAGCGGCAGCGTCGTTCCGAAAATCTCCGTCATCATCGTCTTGGCAACGCCGATCACGCCGATGCCGGCGGTCACGTTGAAGCAGAGGATGATCCACAACAGATAGAATTGCGGCGTCTTGAGCGCTTGGTCGATGTGAACATGGTTCTGGGTGATCATCTTGCGCGAGGCGGCATCCGCCGTCGGCGGGGTCCAGCCCTCCGGCTTCCAGCCCTCCTGCGGCACCCGGTAGGAGAAGGCGGCAATCATGATGACGACGAAATAGACGATGCCGAGCGTGAAGAACGTCCCTTCGGCCCCTGTATTGCCCGTGCCCACGACGTAGACGCCGGGGTCAATGGCGACGGGCGCTTCGGCCGCCTGCCGGGCGGTGGCCACCACCACCTCGACAAGCTGGCCATTGACCTCGGCCATGCGCTTGCCGCCCTCGATGACGATGTTGACGGCATCCTGCGGTCCGAGAAACTGCGGCGCCTTGTAATAAAGTCCCAGAAGGAATTCCTGGATCGGCGTGGCGATCATCGCGCCGCCGCCAAAACCCATGATTGCAAGGCCGGTCGCCATGCCGCGCCGGTCGGGAAACCACCGGATCAACGTCGAGACCGGTGAGACATAGCCCAGCCCGAGCCCGCAGCCGCCAATGGCGCCATAGCCGAGATAAAGCAGCCAGAGCTGGTGGGTCATGATGCCAAGTCCGCCGATGATCAGCCCGCCGCCCCAACAGAACGCGGCGACAACGCCGACCATGCGCGGGCCGACTTCCTCCAGCCATTTGCCCGCAAACGCGGCCGACAGCCCGAGAAACACGATCGCCACGGAGAAAATCCAGACGACGGAGGACAGGCTCCAGTCGCCCGGCGCCGGCGCAACCACGCCGAACTGCTTGACCAGCGGCGGGTTGAAGATACTCCAGGCATAGACGGAGCCTATGCACAGGTGGATGGCGATGGATGCCGGCGGAACCTTCCAGCGGTTGAAACCGTCTCTTGCGACGATATGTTCCTTCTTCAACTTGTCAAACATGCGTCGTTCCCTCCCAAGAACGCCTGTCGCCCACCCCCGCCTGATCGGCCGGTCGCCGGGGCGCAGTTCGGTTTTCCCCGAGACCGATAAAGCGTCAACACGCCTCAGGCTGGCGGCAAAGATCCGCACAGCCCCCAGTTGAAACCACCTCGGAGGGCCGGCATTCTACGCCTGTTCGACCTTAAGTAAATAAAACGTTTGACTGATGATCTGCACGCGTCCCGAGCAGACAGAGAGGCGCAGGGGAAGGCGCCACTCCGGCGCGCATCATATCGGTTCCACAGCACTTTCCCGACGGTCAAGATCGTTAGGCGATTCCCAAATCGGGTTGCTTCTGGTCCAGCATCCAGGCTGCGACAGGAGGCCGGCTTATGTGGTCAAAACACTTTCCAAAAACCTTCGCGATCGACCGCTCAATGCGATTGAGGATGGCATGACGTGCCAACAAACAGCAAACCGGGAAAGCGAAGAAGGACTGAAATGGAAAAGATGAATAAACCCAAGGGGTTGAAGTGGTGCCCAGACGCGGATTCGAACCACGGACACGCGGATTTTCAATCCGCTGCTCTACCAACTGAGCTATCTGGGCAGGCGCCTTGAGACACAAGAGCACCTTCGCGGCTGCCGGGGCAGGCCCGCGAATGAGCGCGTTTATAGCATTTTGTTTTTTCAAGTCCAGCGCCAATTTTCCGTTTTTCAAGAAAATTTACAGGTCCTTGCCGACCGGCCGGTCGCAGCGGCGCGGTGCGGCGAACGGCCTTACGAAACCACCTGCAGTGGCTGCGGGCCGGCAAGCTCTTCGGCAAGATGAATAACGTCGCCGAGGCGCGGGTGGACGAGCTCGTAGACGGTCTCGGCATCGCGCCGCCAGGCGGAAACCAGTCCGTGGTTTACCAGAGATGCGGTTGCGGAAGCGACCTGGAATACCGAAAGCCCGGTAATGCGGCAAAGATCCAGACGCGTATGTCTTCCCGCCTGCAGGGCCTTGGCGACCTGCACCCCCTCGTGGCGGGCAAGCGAGGAGAGCGCGCCAGCCATGGCCACCAACCGCGCGTCAGGTTCATCGCGCCGCACAAATGTCAGCACGCACTCATCAGAAGAATTCATTGGGAAGCCTTTACTATTTTATGTCTAAAATTAAGATAATTCTAAATTAGACTAAATAAATACTTACAATATCCCGTTCCGGATTTGCTAGCACACCACGGTTTTTCTGGAAAGAAGCTGAACATAAAAAAGCATTCATGAAGCAGCCGATATGCGTCTGCGGGCAGACGAGACAGCAAGGGGTTCATGCATAGACAGACAAAGTGGCGCCATCGCCGTCGGTTGCCGCCGAAAACAGATGGATTTCAGGCGTGCGTCCCATCCCGCGGGCGGAGAACAACCGGGTACGACGTCAAGGGCCCCGCGATGCGGCGGTGCAGCAAAATCTCTCTGCAAAGCTGGCGATTGGCCCGGATAGGCAATTGCCAATCGAAACCGACATGCTAACCTTGGCGTGTGGGGAAAGAAGGACAAGAATGACGACAGTTTCTGAGACGCCGCAAAAAAGCATGGTGATTTCCAGGCGACTGCGGGAAAGCATCAGGCTCCATCTCGAGAGCATCTATCCGGACAAAGACTCGCGCGCGCTGACGCGCCAGGTCCTCGAAGCCTTCTGGGGCGACGGCGCGGTTCCGCGCAAGCGCGGGCGCGTTGCCGGCAACAACATGTGGAGCGCCGACAACACCTATGTGATCACCTACGGCAACTCGATCATCGATGGCGAGCACAAACCGCTGTCGCTGCTCCAGGATTTCGTCACCGAGAACCTGAAGGGCGTGATCAAGGGCGTGCACATCCTGCCCTATTTCCCTTATACCTCCGATGACGGCTTCGCGATCACCGATTATCGCGCCATCGACAGCGGCCTTGGCGGCTGGGAGGATATCGAGCGCATCAGCCGCGAATTCCGGCTGATGTCGGATCTGGTGCTCAACCACTGTTCCAGCCAGAGCAGCTGGTTCAACGAATTCCGCATGGGCCATGAGCCCTACAAGGATTTCTTCTTTACCGCATCGCCCGAGGATGATCTCTCCTCTGTGGTTCGCCCGCGCGCCCACCCGCTGCTGCGCAAGGTCGAAACCGCCGATGGCGAAAAATATGTCTGGTGCACCTTCAGCCACGACCAGGTGGATTTCGACTTCTCCAATCCGGACGTGCTGCTCGAATTCCTGCGGATCATGCGCTTTCATATCAATCGCGGCGTGCGCACCATCCGGCTGGATGCCTGTGCCTTCATCTGGAAGGAGATCGGCACCTCCTGCATCCACCTGCCTGAAACCCACGAGATTATCCGGCTGATGCGGCTTCTGGCCGATTTCAGCGAGGAAAGCATCGTTCTCATCACCGAGACGAATGTGCCGAATGTCGAAAACCTGAGCTATTTCGGCAATCGCAACGAAGCGCACATGATCTATAATTTCTCGCTGCCGCCGCTGATCGTGCATGCGCTGCTGACGGGGACATCGCAATTCCTCAATGCCTGGCAGATGGCCATGCCGCCGGCGCAGATGGGCTGTGCCTATTTCAACTTCACCGCCTCGCATGACGGCATCGGCCTCAGGCCTGCCGAAAGCCTGCTTTCCGAGGATGCGATCAGCCAGATGGTCGAAACCGTCAAGGGTTTCGGCGGCCGGGTTTCCATGCGTCAGCTTTCCGATGGCTCGATGCGGCCCTACGAGATGAATGTGTCGCTGTTCGACGCCCTGAAAGGCACTGTCCGCGGCGAGGACGATCACAACATCGCCCGCTTCCTCTGCAGCCAGACGATTGCCATGGCGCTCGAGGGGATTCCGGCATTTTACATCCACTCGCTGCTGGCCACCAGCAATGATTATGAGGGGGTCGAAAAGTCCGGACACAACCGCGCCATCAACCGCCACCGCTGGAACTACGACGCGCTGCAGGAAGCGCTGGCCGACGAAACCACGCAGCATGCGCAGGTTTTCAATGCCATGCGCGCACTGATCTCGGTGCGCACCCGGCAGCCTGCCTTCCACCCCAATGCCACGCAGTTTACCCTGCATCTCGGGGAAAAGCTGTTCGGCTTCTGGCGCCAGAGCGTTGATCGCACCCAGAGTATTTTCGCAATCAACAACGTTACCGACGAGACACTCGAAATTCCCGCCATGGCACTGAACCTGATCGGCGGTGAAAACTGGGTCGACCTGATCTCCGGTGAGCCGGTCAGCGATGCCAAGATCACCTTCGCGCCGTATCAGTGCCGGTGGATCACCAACAAGACGTAAGAAACGACCGGCGGCGGCACGCCATCGCCCTGCCGCCGCGCCCCCCGCGCGAAAAATCGAGCAAAGCAACAGCGGCCGGCTTGCCGACATATGGTTTTTGCCATATTTATTTCATGTTTTCGTATATACGCACTATAATAATAAAATATCCGTATAACATGTCCGAGGGAGACCGCGCATGCCCCTGCCATTTTCGCCCGATCCCGCTCTGAAACCGGAGGTCCACGGCTTTTTCGATCCCGCAACCAATACAATCTCCTATATTGTGCGCGATCCTACTTCAAACGCCTGCGCAATCATCGACAGCGTGATGGATATCGATTACGCCGCCGGCCGCCTGTCGCATGAAAGCGCCGACCGGATGATCGCGATGGTCATGGACAATGGCTGGCGGCTTGAATGGCTGATCGAAACCCATGTTCATGCCGACCATCTTTCTGCAGCGCCCTATATCCAGGAAACGCTGGGCGGCCGGCTCGGCATCGGCGAAAATATCGTGATCGTGCAGGAAACCTTCGGCAAGGTGTTCAACGAAGGCACGGAATTCCAGCGTGACGGTTCGCAGTTCGACCGGCTGTTTACCGATGGCGACAGCTATCAGATCGGCGGCATGACAGCTCATGTAATGCATACCCCCGGCCATACGCCGGCCTGCATGACACATGTGATCGGCGATGCCGCCTTCGTCGGCGACACGCTGTTCATGCCGGATGGCGGGTCCGCGCGCGCCGATTTTCCCGGCGGCGACGCCCGCACGCTCTACCGCTCGACCAAACGCGTGCTTTCACTGCCGGAACAAACGCGCCTGTTCATGTGCCATGACTACGGCCCCAATGGCCGCGACATAAAATGGGAAACCAGCGTCGGCGAGGAACGCCGCTACAACATCCACCTCCATGACGGCATCAGTGAGGACGCGTTTGTCGCGATGCGCGAAAAGCGCGATGCCACGCTGTCCATGCCGCGCCTGATCCTGCCCTCCCTGCAGGTCAACATGCGCGCAGGCGACATACCGAAGGACAAGGATGGACGGCCGATGCTGAAAGTCCCGATCAACGCGCTCTGACACCCAGAGACCATCCAGACATCAGGCCAGACATCAGGAAAGACAATATGCGAACGCGCGCCATCAACAGCCAGTATCACGTCACCGGCCAGCTCAAGGCCAAGGACATGACGGAGGTGGCAGAGGCCGGCTTTGCCGCCGTCATCTGCATGCGCCCGGACGGCGAGGGCTTTTTTCAGCCGAAATTCACCGAGATCGAAGCGGCGGCAAAAGCCGCCCGGCTTGCCTGTTACTATGTGCCGGTCGGCGGCGCGCACCAGCCGATCACACAGGCGCCGAAGCTGAAAAAGATCCTGAACGAAACAGAAGGTCCGGTGCTCGCCTTCTGTGCATCCGGCGGGCGCTGCGTCGGCCTCTACAATCTTGCCCTGCAGGCAGGATAGACTATCTCGACCAAGGATCAGGCTTTGCGCGCATAGGCGATGGTCTCGAAACGGGCGGAAAGCCCGTCATAAAGCAGTAACCGGCCCACCAGCGGCTCGCCCGCCCCGGTTATCAGCTTGATCACCTCCATCGCCATCAACGTGCCGATGACACCGGTGACCGGGCCGACAATACCGGCTTCAGCGCAGGACGGCACCAGGCCGGGTGGCGGCGGCGCCGGGTAGAGATCGCGGTAGCGTGGGTTTTGCCGCCCGTCACCGTCAAACGCATAGGGCTTCAGCACCGTCACCGATCCGTCGAACCGGCCGACAGCGCCGGTCACCAGCGGCACCTCGGCGCGCTCGGCGGCATCGGCTGCCATATAGCGCGTGTCGAAATTGTCGGAGCCGTCGACGAGAAGATCGAAGCCGCTCAGGATATCGCCGGTGGTGGCGGCATCGAGCCGTTCCTGGTAGCGGCGGCAGATCACATGCGGGTTGATACGCGCAATCGCTCTGGCCGCACTTTCCGTCTTTTCCGCGCCGACCGTGCCACTGTCGTGGATGACCTGACGTTGCAGGTTGGAGAGGCTCACCCCGTCATCATCGGCAATGCCGAGCGTGCCGACACCGGCAGCCGCCAGATAGGCAAGAACCGGACTGCCGAGCCCGCCGGCGCCGATCACCAGCACCCGTGCCCGCTTCAAGGCCTGCTGTCCCGCGCCGCCGATTTCCGGCAACACGATGTGGCGGGCATAACGTTCGATTTCTTCGGCGGAAAAGGCTTCACTGTCAGTCATGGCGGCACTATAGCAGGAGACACGATCCGGGGCTCTTGAAATTGATGCGAGCATACCGAAATTTTCTCCTGTACGCAGAGGCCTGCACGCGTCCCTCGACACCACAGATATATGGAGGCTGATATGACTGAAGAGCGTATTGTCCGTCTTGAAGAAACCGTCGCCTACCAGAGCAAGACCATTGACGAGCTTTCCGAGCAGGTTGCCGAGCAATGGCGCGAGATCGACCGGCTCAAGAAACAGATGGTGCTGCTCTCGGACCGTTTTCTGGAGTTGGAAGAACAGGCCGGCGAGCGCCCCGCCGTCACCAAGCCGCCGCATTACTGAAAGCGCGCTCAGTCGGAGCGGATTTTCCCGTCCGACACGTTGAAGAACTGGCCGTCTTCGCCGAGCGCCGCAAACAGCGAACGGTCGGTTCCGGTCATGAACGACTGGCCGCCGATTTCGCCAATGCGCGCAAACAGCGCCGCGCGTCGCCCTTCATCGAGATGGGCGGCGACCTCGTCGAACAGCATCACCGGCGGGTGACCGCTGATCCGCCGCGTCAGGCCCGCATGGGCCAGCACGAGGCCGAGCAGCAGCGCCTTCTGCTCCCCGGTGGAACACAATGCGGCGTCCATGTCCTTTTGCTGGTGCCGCACAGCCATCTCGCTGCGGTGCGGCCCGTCAAGCGTGCGCCCGGCAGCGGCATCGCGGTAGCGTTCTTCTTCCAGAAGCGCCCGGTAGCGGTCTTCAAGATCAATCGCCGGCGCTTCCGTCTCGTCGGCAAAAAAACCGGTCAGCGCGATATCCGGTGCGGGAAACGGCGAGCCCGCCGCGCTTTCGCCGATCAGCCCCGTCAGAAGCGACAGCAATTCGCGCCGCGCCAGCGCCATCGCCACGCCCAGCCCCGCCATCTGTTCCTCGAGGCCGGAAAGCCAGGCGGGCTCCATCCGTCGCTCGGACAAAAGCCGGTTGCGCGACCGCATCGCCCGTTCGAAATCGGCAACCCGGCGGCCATGGGCCGGGTCGATCGACAGCACCATCCGATCCAGAAACCGCCGGCGGTCGCCGGCCGGTCCGGTAAAAAGCCCGTCCATGGACGGCGTCAGCCAGATCACCCGGACATGATCGAGAAGTTCATCCCCGGATGCCGCCTGCGTACCGTTGATGCGGACCTTGCGGCCCACGCCGTCCACTCCATCCGTTCCCGTTCCGATACCGACACCGCCTTCCATGCCTTCGAGTTCAGCAAACACGGTAAAACCGGCCGGCGCGCCCTTGCGCACCACCTGCCCGTAAGCCGCGCGGCGCATGCCACGGCCGGGCGAGAGAAACGACACCGCCTCCAGAAGATTGGTCTTGCCGGAACCATTATCTCCCGTCAGCACCACATGCCGCCCGTCAAGCGCGAGCCCCGCCTGAGGATAATTGCGGAAATCGGTAAGCTTCAGCGCGGTGAGGAAAATCGAAGGCAACATAGAGCGGGTTTCTGTTCAAATCGGTCCGCCCCTTATGGGCCAAAAGCGCCGACGGCGAAAGGCCGGTGCGTCTTCATGCCGCCAACCGGTCAGCGGAAGACATGCGCCCCGTGTGCGGAGGCGCATACGGCCGTGCTGCGCGACACGCCCTCCACTACCACCGGCGTGACGGAGAAAAGGAAGGGACAGTAAAACAAAAAAGGCGCCGGCAAAAAGCCGACACCAGACTGCGGACAAAGCTCGCCCCGCTCTCCTTCGTCACCCTCGGGCTTGTCCCGAGGGTCTAAGCACGTATGAACGCGACAAGCGTATCGGGCGAAAAGTTAATTTAAAACAGTCCATTACCGACCACCAACGCCGCTCGTTCTGAACGGTGGTTAGATCCTCGGGACAAGCCCGAGGATGACGTCCGTAAAAAGGATAGGTTTGTCAGTAAACTGGCGCCAGCAAAAAAGCCGACGCCTCGATATCTCAAAAACGATACGAAACGCTCACTCGGTCCCGAAAAATTCCTTCATCCGGGCGAAGAAGCCGTTGGATTCGGGATTGTTTTCGTTGGAGGACAATTCATCGAATTCCTGCAGCAGTTCGCGCTGGCGCTTGGTCAGCTTCTGCGGGGTTTCGATGCGGACCTGAATGTAGAGATCGCCCTTGTGGGAGGAGCGGAGCACCGGCATGCCCTTGCCCTTCAGGCGGAACTGCTTGCCGGTCTGGGTGCCCTCGGGCACGGCAACCCGCGATTTGGTGCCATCCAGCGTGGTGACCTCGAACTTGCCGCCAAGGGCCGCCTGGGTCATCGAGATCGGCACGGTGCAGTGCAGATCCGCGCCGTCGCGCTGGAAGAACGGATGCGGCTTGACCGACAGGAAGATGTAAAGATCGCCGGACGGTCCGCCGCGAAGCCCGGCTTCCCCCTCGCCCTGAAGGCGAATGCGGGTGCCATCTTCGATACCGGCGGGAATATTGACCGAAAGCGAACGCTCCTCGACCGTGCGGCCTTCGCCACGGCATTTCGGACAGGGATCGGAAATCGTCTCGCCACGACCGTGACAGGTCGGGCAGGTGCGTTCCACGGAGAAGAACCCCTGGGCCGCGCGCACCCGGCCGGACCCATGACAGGTGGCGCAGGTGTTGGGCGTCGAGCCCGGCTTTGCGCCCGAGCCCGTGCATTCGTCGCACACGACCGAGGTCGGAACCCGGATCTGCGCCGTCTTGCCCTCGAAGCTTTCCTCGAGCGTGATTTCCATATTGTAGCGCAGGTCCGCGCCACGTTCGCGTCCGCCGGAGGAACGGCGTCCACGGGCGCCGCCCATCATTTCGCCAAAAATGTCCTCGAAAATATCGGAGAAGCCGCCGGCGCCGCCGAAGCCTGCGGCCCCGAAGCCGCCGGCACCCGGCCCGCCGCCGCCGTTTTCAAACGCGGCATGGCCGAAACGGTCATAGGCTGCCCGCTTCTGCGGGTCCTTGAGCGTCTCATAGGCTTCGTTGATTTCCTTGAATTTCTTTTCGGCATCGGCGTTATCCGGATTCTTGTCCGGATGGTACTTCATCGCAAGCTTGCGGAAGGCGCTTTTCAGCTCCTTTTCGTCAGCCGAACGGCCAACGCCGAGTGTCTCGTAATAGTCCGCTTTTGCCATGGAGTCTGCCAACCTCTTGAACAGGTTTTTCCGGCCGCCTTGGCGACGGCCGGATGTTTGATGTCAGGATTGATTAAGAGCGACGCTCAAATCAAGCCGATTTCTTGTTGTCGTCGTCATCGCTGACATCTTCGAAGTCAGCATCGACAACATCGGATTCGGCATCCTTGGCGGCATCTGCGGAGGCGGCTTCATTCTCCTCGGCCTGCTGGGCCTCGTAGACGGCCTGACCAAGCTTCATGGAGACTTCCATCAGCGTCTGCGTCTTGGCCTGGATGTCATCGCCATCCGGCTCTTCGGCAGCAACGGCCGTCTTCAGTTCCTCGATCGCGGTCTTGATGGCGGTGCGGTCTTCTTCGGAAACCTTGTCGCCATGTTCCTCAAGCGAGCTTTCGGTCGAGTGGATCAGGCTTTCAGCCTGATTCTTCGCTTCAACCCCGGCACGACGTTTCTTGTCTTCCTCGGCGTGGCTTTCGGCGTCCTTGACCATCTGCTCGATATCGCTGTCGGACAGACCACCAGAAGCCTGAATGCGGATCTGGTGTTCCTTGCCGGTGCCCTTGTCCTTGGCCGAGACGTTGACGATACCGTTGGCGTCGATGTCGAAAGTGACTTCGATCTGCGGCACGCCGCGCGGGGCCGGCGGAATGCCGACGAGGTCGAACTGGCCGAGCATCTTGTTGTCGGCCGCCATTTCGCGCTCGCCCTGGGCAACGCGGATGGTCACGGCGGACTGGTTGTCTTCAGCCGTGGAGAAGGTCTGGCTCTTCTTCGTCGGGATCGTGGTGTTGCGGTCGATCAGACGGGTGAACACACCGCCGAGCGTTTCGATACCGAGCGAAAGGGGCGTCACGTCGAGCAGCAGAACGTCCTTGACGTCGCCCTGCAGAACACCGCCCTGAATGGCGGCACCGAGAGCAACAACCTCATCCGGGTTAACGCCCTTGTGCGGGTCCTTGCCGAACAGCTGCTTGACGGTTTCCTGAACCTTGGGCATGCGGCTCATGCCGCCGACGAGAACGACTTCGTCAATCTCGCTGGCCGAAACGCCGGCATCCTTGAGCGCGGCCTGGCAGGGACCGACCGTGCGCTTGACGAGATCGGCAACCAGGGTTTCGAACTTGGCGCGGGTCAGTTTCAGCGTCAGGTGCTTCGGACCGGTCGCATCGGCCGTGATGAACGGCAGGTTGACTTCGGTCTGCTGCGCGGACGACAGCTCGATCTTGGCCTTTTCGGCGGCTTCCTTCAAACGCTGCAGGGCCAGCTTGTCGGCCTTCAGGTCAATGCCGTTTTCCTTCTTGAACTCGTCGGCGAGATATTCGACCAGACGCATGTCGAAGTCTTCACCACCGAGGAAGGTGTCGCCATTGGTCGACTTCACTTCGAAGACGCCGTCACCGATTTCGAGGATCGAAACGTCGAAGGTACCGCCGCCAAGGTCGTAAACGGCAATGGTCTTGCCTTCATTCTTGTCGAGACCGTAGGCAAGGGCTGCCGCCGTCGGCTCGTTGATGATGCGCAGCACTTCCAGACCGGCGATCTTGCCGGCATCCTTGGTGGCCTGGCGCTGGGCGTCGTTGAAGTAGGCCGGAACGGTGATGACGGCCTGCTCGACCTTTTCGCCGAGATAACCTTCGGCGGTTTCCTTCATTTTCTGGAGAACCATCGCGGAGATCTGCGAGGGCGAATAGGAATTGCCGGCGGCCTCGACCCATGCGTCACCATTGTCACCCTTGACGATGCCGTAGGGAACCAGGCCCTTGTCCTTGGTCACGGTCGGGTCTTCGAAGCGGCGGCCGATCAGGCGCTTCACCGCGAAGAGGGTGTTGGTGGGGTTGGTCACGGCCTGGCGCTTGGCCGGCTGGCCGACGAGGCGCTCGCCGTCATCTGTAAACGCAACCATCGACGGCGTCGTGCGCGCGCCTTCGGCGTTTTCGATCACCTTGGCATCCTTGCCATCCATGATGGCGATGCAGGAGTTCGTCGTACCGAGGTCAATACCGATTACTTTAGCCATTTTCGCTTGTCTCCTTTTAAGCAGGCCATCAGAACCCTTCAGGCATTCCGTGACGGCCCCTTGAGCTATGGTCTTGATTTGATTTTCGCGGCGATAACGCCGTTGTGAGCGCTATATAATGAGCACCAAATGCCTCTGCAAGGCGCTCAACCATGCTTATGGTAGCAATTGCACGCCAATTTGGCTGTCCTGAGCTTCATTTGAGGCTTACAAGGTACCTTATTTACGCTGGCGGCATTACGCGCCTCCCGGACGATCCTCAAGGGAATGACGCCCGACCGCACGGATTTGCGGTCGGACGGAGCGAAAATCAACCCCCGGCTGATTAACCATGGTTCAAATTCGGGCAACAGATCACTCGTCTGTCGAGAATTCCGCATAAAGCCCGGCAAGCACCGCACCGGCGGCCTGATCGGCCGTCCGGCCCGGGAAATTCGTCAGCACGACGATGCCGAGGTCTTCTTCCGGGTCGAGAACGATGCGGGCAAGGTTCATGCCGTTGGAGCCGTTATGGGTCAGAAGCGGCCGGTCGGACCAGTCGAACTGCACCAGACCCCAGCCCAGCGCATATTCACCCGTTGTCGGCGTGCCGGGCGGCGGGTTTTCCCGCACAGGGGTCTGAACCTTTGCGGCATGGAGATATCTGAGCGTTTCAGGCTGAACCAGCGCCGGATCGTGCCGGCCCTCGCCGGCATTCCACGCCGCCCATCTGGCGTAGTCGCCGACAGACATGTGGGCATTTCCGGCCGGCCCCATGACCGGCGGAACGTCGGAAGCCGGCCCCCAGTACATCGGCGTCACATTGCCGTCTTCATCGACACGGTGGCTGACCGGCGCATCGACGAGGCCGAAGGTGGTCTGCGGTCCAAGCCCCGCCGTCTGCAGGTCAAGCGGCGCAAAGATCCGCTCGTTCATCAGCGTTTCCCAGTGTTCGCCGGCAACGGTCTCGATCATCATGCCGGCAATCACATAGCCAAGATTGGAATACTGGAAGGGCGAACCTTCCGGGATCGTGATCTCGTTGGTCTTCCAGGCATCGAGCAGACGATGGCGACGCTCCCAGGGATTGTAGTCGAAGGCATCGACGCTGAAATAAAGGTCGATGAGTTCTTCCGTATCGGCCGGAACGCCGCTGGAATGGGAAAGCAACTGCTCAAGCGTTGCCGCCGAAAGAGTGTCGCTCATGCCCGGGAAATCCGCGCCCAGCACGTCGCCGACGGTCGTTTCCCATGTGAGCTTGCCCTCATCGACCATCATGCCGGCAAGCGTTGCCGTCATTGCCTTGGTATTGGAGCCCAGGTGAAACCGGTCTTCGACGGTGACCGGGATATCCTCGCCCATGACCCTGGTCCCGACAGCAGCCGCGGCAATCGTTTCGCCATCCTGGACCACCGCAGCGGCAAGAGCGGGAAGGCCGTATTCCGTGCGCACGTCTTCCAGATAGGCCGGAAGATCAAAGGCGCCGGCAGGCGCAGCCAGAGCCAGAACCGGCAGAAAAAGAGCAGCTGCCCCAAAACGAGCGAGGCGGCTTCGCACCCCCGCAAAAGCACACATCATCAACATGACCCCCTGTTTTACTTCTGTTTTGCCGGGATGACGCACGCATCACCGATACCCGACGCATATTTGCCCGGCCTGCGCTTCACCCTTTCCACGCAGGGGCCGCACACCATTGCCAATTCGCCGGCAAAAGGCAACGTGGTTTGTCGGGACGGTCAATGTCGGGGCAGATGGAAAAACGGAAAGACCGCAAGCGCCTGGCTGCGCTCTACAGCGGGTCCGGGCAGGCCCGTTCCCAGACAGCGCGCGGCAGCAGATGAACACCCGAGGCGGCCTTTTCGCCCTCACCGACGATATGGCCGATCCCCTCGGCCATCACCGCCAGCGTCATGTCGAAGGCATTGAGGCTGTCCCCCTCGCCGCCGGTCAGATTGGCCATGGCGCCGCCGACGAAGAGATGCACCCGGTTGCCGGATGGCAGGCTGTGCGTGGTGACCGCGGGAAGCGCCTGTTTCACAGGCAGCGCCAGAAGCGGCTCAAGCTCAATCTCGTCAATGCGGTGGCCGGAATTGAGGAGGAAGCACCCGTCCTTCAGCCCCTCGATGACCGAAAACGGAACGACGTGATGGCCGCCTGTGCCCGTGACGATGACATCGGCTTCCGGCGCAAGTTCGGCGACACTGCCGGTGCGCCAGCCGTCATAACGCGCCTGCAGGCGGCGGGCAGGATCGATTTCCGCCACCATCACCGTGCCGCCGAAGGCCCGGGCGCTGGCTGCAAGCCCCTGCCCGACCGAGCCATAACCGACCACCAGCACGGTCTTTTCATGCAGGCTCAAAAGCGTGCGGGTGAAGAAGGCGTTCCAGGTGGTCAGCCCCACCATATGGCGGTTGTGCAGACCTTCCTTGACCGGCAGATCGTCCCAGTTGAAGATCGGCCAGGGCGGCAGCGTGCCCTGCAGCCGGTTGATGCCGGACCCCGTCGCCTCCAGCCCGGCCTTCACATCGGGCAATTCCAGACCGCGCGAGAGCAGAAAATGGGTATAGTCCGATCCCATTTCGCAAAGATGGGTCGGGCCCCAGTCAATCCCGTTTTCAATCGCCCTTTGCCAGTCATCCTCCGGCATGTCCTTGAAGGCGTCGACCCGGGCACCGGCGGCCCGCATGGCATCGACCACCTCATTGCGCACGGTCGCCGGATTGCAGGTGGTGATGAAAAGGGCAGCGCCGCGCCCCGCAAGCCCTTCCACCAGCGGCAGCATCTTCATGTCGAGATGCATGCTCATGGCAAGCCGGATGCCGGTCATATCCGGCAGGTTTTCAACGGCGCGGGCGACGCGCGGCATATGCGCTTTTGCCCATGCGGGCGTGATCTCGGTCATTTTCCGTATCTCCCTGCGGGCAGGCCCCGCGGCGCTATCGCCCGTGGCGGCGCTGATAACGCCCCCTCAGCCAGAAAACCAGAAACACGGCGAGCACGAACAAAACGCCGACTCCGATCGCAAGCCATGGTGAAAACAGCGCCACATAATTGATCACGTCGGGCAGGAAGTAACCGCCGATCAGCAGGCCGGCAAAGATGATTGCCGCTGCGATAAGGGTCGAACGATTGCCCGGACTTTCCTCGCTCATTTTGCACCCCCGGACCTGATTTCGCCCAGTCCCCTGACCTGCCGGCCATCGGCGTCGAAATTCTCCGGCGCAAGCCAGGCTTCGAACGCGGACCGGATCGACGGCCATTCGCTGTCGATCATCGAGAACCAGGCGGTATCGCGGTTCTTGCCCTTGGCCACCATGTGATTGCGGAAAACGCCTTCAAAGGTGAAGCCCAGCCGCGCGGCCGCCGCCCGGCTGACCACATGCTCGCTGTTGCATTTCCACTCGTAACGCCGGTAGCCGAGGTCGTCGAACACATGGCGCGCCATCAGATACTGCACCTCGGTCGCCATCGGCGAGCGCTGCATCGCCGGGCCGTGGGCAACAGAACCGATCTCGATCGAACCATTGTTTTCGTCGATGCGCATATAGCTCGCCATGCCGACAACCGTGCCGGTTCCGGCCTGCCGAAAGACACGCGTCACCAAGTTTCCCGAAGCATTCTGCGCCTCGAGCCAGGCGTAAAAGTCGTCGGGACCGGAAAAATCGGGCTGGGGGAAGAAGCGCAGCAGCGTGTTGACCGCCTCGGCCGTGCCGCCAAGCGCATCCCAGAGCGCTGCGCCATGTTCACCGCGGTCATAGGGCTCGACCGTGACATGCACGCCGCGCTGATGCACCGGCTGCGGCCGGAGCCGTGGTGAAAAACCGGAAAGATCGGACAAGACGGCCTCCCAGGAAAACCGGCAAAATGCCGGGTTATCAAACGGTGACACCCGTCATTGCCGACGGGTGTCACTGTCGCAGTGTTTAGTATTTGCCGAGCGTTGCGCAGGCATCCTCGGCCAGCTTCTTGATGCCGTCCCAGTCGCCCTTGGCAACCAGATCCTTCGGCGCAACCCATGAACCGCCGACGCAGACAACGTTCGGCAGCTTCAGGTAATCGGGTGCATTGGCGAGCGAAACACCGCCGGTCGGGCAGAACTTGATGTCGGAAAGCGGGGAGGACAGCGCCTTCAGATAGGGCGCGCCGCCGGCCTGTTCCGCGGGGAAGAACTTCATCACGCGATAGCCTTCCTCGCGCAGCGACAGCACTTCGCTGGCCGTTGCCGTGCCCGGCAGAAGCGGCACTTCACTGTCATCTGCGGCGTCGAGAATATCGCCGTTGATGCCGGGTGAAACGATGAACTTGGCACCGGCCTTTTCAGCCGCGGCATAATCGCGGGCAGACAGGATGGTGCCGGCGCCGATGACCGCGCCCTCGATTTCCTCGGACATGGCCTTGATCACATCGAGCGCGGCGTCGGTGCGCAGCGTGATTTCCAGCGCTTTCAATCCGCCCTCGACAAGCGCCCGCGCCAGCGGTACGGCATGTTCTACGGACTCAACGATCAGCACCGGAACGACGGGCTGGGCGGTGAGGGCATCTAGAAGATTTTGGGTTTTTGCATCCATGGTCGCACTGGCCTTTTGAATTTTTGCTCAAGCTGAGTTTGAAATACCCCGGCACAGGCATCAAGTCGAGACCGTCAGGGATTATATTCGATCTTGAGTCATTGCCTGCGACAGTGGCCGTCTTATGAACGTATTTCGGTCGTTCGGGTTTGATCTCGATTAACAGTTTCCGTTCCGGCGAAGAACGGAGAGAGGGCTGACATGGCCAGAGAAATCGAACGGAAATTCCTTGTTGACGGCGATGACTGGAAGGACGGCGCGGAAAAGGGCGTGCGGCTGAAGCAGGCTTATCTTCTGGGCGCAGCGGATCGCTCCGCCCGTGTCCGCGTTTTTGACGACAGCCGCGCCCGCATCACCCTGAAATTCGGCGGCAGCGCGATGAGCCGCGACGAATTCGAATACGACATCCCGCTGGAGGACGCGCTGGAAATGATGACCCACGCGCTCGGCTCGGTGATCGACAAGACGCGTTACCGGGTTCCCGACGGGAATTTCGTCTGGGAAGTGGATGTCTACCATGGCGATCACGCGGGGCTTGTGGTAGCCGAAGTGGAACTGCCGGACGAGACGGCAACCCCGCGGCTTCCCGACTGGCTCGGACGCGAGGTGACCGGCGACCGGCGCTATATCAACCAGGCACTCGCCGAAACCGGCGCCATCCCCGAGGAGAACGGCTGACATGGCTTTCGCGCTCGACCCCGACAGACCGTTCGACGCGGCCGTCAAAAAGGCAGCGGTTTCCCAGCTTGAGGATGCGATCAAGGCGCTGAAGAAACAGCCGCGCGGCCTGCACGAGGCCGTTCACGACGCCCGCAAGAAATTCAAGCGCGTGCGTGGTCTTTTAAAGCTGATCCGCCCTGCCGCACCGGATTTCGCAAGACAGGAGAATGAGCGCATCCGCGCGATCGCCGCCGGGCTTTCCGGCGAACGCGACGCGACCGCGCTGATCGAATGCGCGACCTATCTGCGCGGCCTTGCCGGGGACGGCGCGCGCGACATGGCGCTGGCACGGCTGGAAACGGCGCTTCGCGAACGCCGCGAGACCATTGCCGCCACCGAGACGGATCTGAAGAAAAAGGCAAAGGCCGCAATCCACGACTGCCACGACGCCATTGCCGCAATTGAAAAAATCGACCTCCACGCAGACCGCAAGACAGCCGCCAAATACCTTGCCAAAGGCTGGAAAAAACAGCTCGCCAACGCCCAGGTCGCGCTGATGACCGCCCAGGCCGAAGGCGACGACGACGATTTTCACGAGCTGCGCAAGAAAAGCCAGACCTACTGGATGTTCTGCGCGCTGCTGTCACCGGTCTGGCCGTCGGCGCTGAAGGGCAAGCGCAGCGATGCCAAGGCGCTGGCCGATGCGCTCGGCCACGAACATGATCTCAGCATGCTGCTTGCCCTTCTGGACGGACCGGAAGCGCCGCCGCTCGACCCGGTGACGCTTGCCGCCTGCCGCTCCGCCGCGCTTAAGGCCCGCACGCAATTGCGCCGTCGCGTGATCAAGATGGCGCGCAAGGCCTTTGGCGATGAAGCCGATGTCGAAGCGAAAATCATCAGGACATTGTGGCGCAAACGGGTGCGTGCCGAAGATGGCCGGTAATTGCCAAAATCGGCCGATCCGTGTATTGGCCAGCGCAACAACTGCAAAAGCTCAAGTTTGAAGAAAGCGGAGAGAGACCATGGAACGGTCCTATCTGGTCGCAGCCCTGTATCACTTCACGCGGTTTGCCGATTTTCAGGCGTTTCGCGCGCCGCTTTTCGCCTGCTGTGAGGAAAACGGCGTGCGCGGCACGCTGCTGCTGGCCCATGAAGGCATTAACGGCACCATTGCCGGCAGCCATGAGGGTATTGCCAACGTGCTGGCCTTCATCCGTGCGCGGCCGGAATTTGCCGGTCTCGAGCACAAGGAAAGCCACGCCTCGAAAATGCCCTTCAACCGCCTCAAGGTGCGGCTGAAGAAGGAAATCGTGACCATGGGCGTCGAGGATATCGACCCGCTGAAGACGGTCGGCACCTATGTCGAGCCGAAGGACTGGAACGACCTGATTTCAGACCCCGAAACGATCGTGATCGACACCCGCAATGATTACGAGACGGCGATCGGCCTGTTCCGCGGGGCGGTCGACCCGCACACCAGGACCTTCCGCGAATTTCCGCGCTGGGTGGAGGAAAACAGGGGACTGCACAACAAGCCGAAGATCGCGATGTACTGCACCGGCGGCATCCGTTGCGAAAAGGCAACCGCCTATATGAAGGAGCAGGGCTTCGACGAGGTCTATCACCTGAAGGGCGGCATCCTGAAATATCTCGAGGAAGTGCCGGAGAACGAAAGCCTCTGGGACGGCGCCTGCTTCGTCTTCGACGAGCGCGTTTCCGTCACCCACGGCCTGAAGGAAGGCGAGCACGAACTCTGCCACGCCTGCCGCCATCCGGTGACGCCGGAAGACAAGCTTTCCGCCGATTACGAGGAAGGCGTTTCCTGCCCGCATTGCGCAGAAAGCTATTCCGACGCCGACCGCGCCCGCTTCCGCGAACGCCAGCACCAGATCGCACTGGCCAAAAGCCGCGGCGAGCGACATCTGGGCGCGTGAAAGCGGTCACCCGCTCGTTGGCTTTCAGACAGAAGAACGCGCCCGCCTAAAAATCCGACAACCGGGTTTTCACGGCGGAAAGCGCGCTGACCATTTCGGAAAAATTGCGGCGCAGGCGCCGGTCCATTTCCTGTGCGATATCGGGATACTCCTCGATCAGGCGCAAGAACTGGTCGCGGCGGATCAGGAGAATGGCGGCGGGTTCTGAAGCAACCGCCGAGACACGGTGCGGCACAGGGCTGATCAGGGCCGCTTCGGCCAGCAGGCTTCCCGCACCGGCAATCCCGGCGGAACGACCGGCCGCCTCAAGCGTCAGCGTTCCGCTTTCAACGAGATAGGCGCCGAGGCTGTCCGCATCCTCGCCAAAGAGCATTTCGCCCTCCTGCAGCGAAAGCCGCGTGACGGTGAAGGCGATCAGACGCAGCTGTTCGTCGGAAAAGCCGGAAAAAAGATCGGTCCGGCGAAGTGTCTCGATGTCACCCGACAATGCCATGTTTCTGCCCCCTGCCGTGCCTTGCCCCAAGGCCTTGCCGCCGGTTACGGCACCAGCTTGTAACCGCCGTTTTCGGTCACGAGAATGCGCGCATTCGACGGGTCTTCCTCGATCTTCTGGCGCAGCCTGTAGACATGGGTTTCCAGCGTATGGGTGGTGACGCCGGAATTATAACCCCAGACTTCTTCCAGAAGCATGTCGCGGGTTACCACTTTCTGGCCCGCCCGGTAAAGATAGCGGATGATCGCCGCTTCCTTTTCGGTCAGCCGGATCTTCTTGTTGCCCTCTCCGGTAAACAGTTTCTGTCCCGGTTTGAACACGTAAGGCCCGACATTGAAGGTGGCATCCTCGCTCTGTTCGTGCTGGCGCAACTGCGCGCGGATGCGGGCAAGCAGCACGGCAAAACGGAACGGCTTGGTGACATAATCATTGGCGCCCGCCTCAAGCCCGAGGATCGTATCGCTGTCGGTGTCATGGCCGGTCAGCATGATGATCGGCGCCTTGTAGCCGTTCTTGCGGGCCATCTTCACGGCCTCGCGCCCGTCCATGTCGGGAAGTCCGACATCCATGATCAGGAGGTCGACCTGCTCTTCCTTGAGCATTTTCAGCGAACTTGCGGCACTGTCGGCCGGAAGGATGACAAATTCGTCGTAAAGCTCAAGCTGCTCGACAAGCGTCTCGCGCAGATCCTGATCGTCATCGACCAGAAGTATCGTCCTCTCCGTCATACACTCGGCCCTCTTGCGTTATTATCGTTCGCCATAAAGTCTCCCGCTTGGTGCTTGGCGCGCATATCGCCATTGCGACAGGCTATCTCCGGGCGTAATGCTATGAAACTATATGATTTCACGCACAAAGCAAAAAAATGTGAAGAAAACGCGCAAGACCATTCGAACAAGAAAGCCGACAACCATTACCGTGCATCGCGCACCGGGCGCACGGCACCGCGCCATTCTCGGTTTCGGGCCGTTGCGCTTTCAGGCTGCAATCGGCCGCAGCGGCATCTCGGCACGTAAGCGGGAAGGCGATGGCGCCACGCCGCCGGGCGTCATGGCGCTGACCGGCGGGTTTGTGCCGCGCCGTCTGCCGATCCTGCCGGCAAGCCCGCTTCGTCTTCGCCGGATCACCGCGGCAGATGGCTGGTGCGACGCGCCTTCGGACCCGAATTATAACCGGCCGGTCCGCCTGCCGTTTAGCGCCAGCCACGAAAAGTTGCTGCGCGATGACGGGATTTACGACATCGTTATCGTTCTGGACTGGAACCTCAGTTCGCGGGTCCGGGGCCGGGGCTCGGCGGTGTTCTTCCACCTTGCCCGGCCGGACTTTGCGCCGACAGCGGGCTGTGTCGCCATAGCGCCATCGGCCATGCGGGTCTTGCTGCCGCATCTCAGGCGCGGCACACGGCTTGTGGTTCTTGCCTGAGCCTCAGCTATGCGGCGCGCTTTCCGGCAGGTTGGCCGCTTCCGCCGCGCCGGCATAGGCACCTGACTTCGGCACGTGTTCGGTCTCCTTCAGCGGCGGCCCACCGGCAGGCGGGGCAACATTGGCATTCGGATTGGCCGCTTCCGCGGTTCCGGCGGCTTCCAGCACCCATTCGCGCCAGATCGCCACGATCAGTGCCATCAGCACCGGGCCGACGAACAGGCCGATCAGCCCCATCGTCTTCACGCCGCCGACAAGACCGAAAAAGGTCGGCAGGAAGGGCAGCTTGATCGGGCCGCCGACAAGGCGCGGCCGCAACGTCTTGTCGACGATGAACAGTTCGATCGTGCCCCATATCAGCAATCCGATCCCGTGAACGGGCGTGCCGCGGGCAATCAGATAGCCGGAAATCAGGGTGAAGGTCAGCGGTGCGCCGCCCGGCACCATGGCCATGACCGCGGTGACCAGACCGAAGGACACGAAATTCGGAACACCGGCAAAATAATAGGCGGTCCCCAGCACAATGCCCTCGCCCATGGCGATCAGCGTCATGCCGGTGACGGTGGACGAAATCGTGGCCGGAACGACGCGCGAAATCCGGTACCAGCGATCTGGAAACAGCCGCTCGCCAAGGATATCGAGCTGTGCGGCGAACTTGTCGCCGTCCTTGTAGAGAAAGAACAGCGCGATCAGCATGAACAGTGCCGACAGGACCAGGCCGAACACCCGCCCGCCGACAAACAGCGCCGTGCGGTAGATGCTGCCGATATTCTCGCCGCTGACGGCCTGAATAAGCTGGCCGATATCGCCGGGCTGGCCAAGATAATCCCGCCATTTTTCGGCAATCCATGCGCCGATCACCGGCAGGTTGAAAATCCAGTCCGGAACCGGCGCGCCGACCCGGTTGGCCTCCGCCGCCCAGGAAATCCAGGCCTCCAGCTCGCGCGACATGTAGATCACCGCGAACACGATCGGCAGGATCAGAAACAGCAGGATCAGGAAGATGGCGATGGTGGCGGCCAGCGTGCGCCGATTGCCGAGCCTGCGGTTTAGATCCCGAAACACCGGCTGCGAGGCAAAGGCGATGATGAGGGCTGCCAGCACCGGCACCAGAAAGCCGTGAAAGAAATAAACGGCGGCCAGCGCCACGCCCAGAAGCAGCCAGCGCGCGGCGGTGACTGACGGGATCAGCGGCGCGCGTCCTGCGGCGGCCTGGCCGATCCAGCGTTGCATTTTGTGGTCCTTGTGCGGTGCTTCCGGCATTAATGCTTTCGCTTTCACGATGGATGACGACCGGCTGTCATATGACGCGGCGTCTTAAACTATGGTACTCCCGGTCCCGCATTCAAGTGCTCACAGACCGGCTGGTCAAAGTGTGACCGGCAAGGATATCGAGCGCTTCCCTGCGGGTAGCGCGGTCGGCCTCGGGGTCTTCGACAACGGGGGTTTCCAGAAGCCCGGCAATATAGTCTTCCGGCAGTCCGTGCTCATGCGCACCGGCAATGACAAGGCCATGATACCAGTCGTAGGGTGGAAACGCCGGATCACGGAAGGCCAGCGGCGCCATATAGGTGAATGCGGACACGGCGCGGCCGTCGGGCATCCGGCACACGGTAACATCGTCCAGCCTGTCATAGCCCTTGCCGCGCCCCTCGAAACCGTCGAGCAGGCCGCAATCGCCAGGTTCGAGCGTAAACAACACCCCGAAAACCCGTGCATCAGGCGCCGGCATGATCGTCGCCTTGCCGGAACCGTCGCGGCCCGGCTTGGCGAAATCGAGCGTGTGGTGTTCAAGAAAAGCACCACCGAGCGCGCGCGCAGAAGGGCAGCGGCGGAAAAGCCGCTCCGTCAGCATGTTGGAGCCATAGGCGAAATAATTCAGCCTTTGCGGCATCAGCCTTCCAGTTCCTCCCTGAGCACTTCCAGCTCCAGCCATTCCTCTTCCTTGTCGGCAAGGCTTGCCCGCAGGCTTTCCAGTTTGCCGGCCAGCGTATTGAACCCTTCCGGGTCGCGCTGAAAGAAGGAAGGATCGGCCATTTTCTGTTCCAGCGCGGCGATTTCGGCTTCGATCTTTTCCATTTCCTTCGGCAGGTTTTCGAGCGCGAATTTCTGCTTGTAGGAAAGCTTGCCCTTGTTCCTTGCCGGCCGGTCGCCCGATGGCTTGTCCTCCTGCGCGGCCTGTTTCTCCCGCTTTTCCGCCGCTTTGGCCGCAGCCGCCGTTTCCTTGCGCTGGGCCAGCATGTCGGAATAGCCGCCGGCATATTCAAGCCAGGCGCCGTCGGGAGCGAGCGGATTGGCCGGCGCAATCGTCGAGGTCACGGTCCGGTCGAGAAAATCACGGTCATGCGAAACCAGAATGACACTGCCCTTGAAACCGGCCACGATCTCCTGCAGCAGATCGAGCGTCTCGATATCGAGGTCGTTGGTCGGCTCGTCGAGGATCAGCAGGTTCGACGGCCTTGCCAGAATGCGCGCCAGCATCAGCCGCGCGCGTTCGCCGCCGGACAGATTGCGGATGGGCGTGCGCGCCTGTTCGGGCTGGAACAGGAAATCCTTCATATAGCCGGTGACATGGCGCTGTTCGCCGTTGACCAGCAGCGTATCGCCGCGTCCGTCGGTGAGGTAATGCGCCAGTGTATCGTCGGGGTCGAGGTCCTCGCGTTTCTGGTCGATAACGGCGATTTCTAGGTTGACGCCAAGCCGAACGAAGCCGCTGTCGGGTTCGAGTTGGCCGGTCAGAAGCTTCAAAAGCGTGGTCTTGCCCGCTCCGTTCGGGCCGACAAGGCCGATCCTGTCGCCACGCGCCACGCGCAGTGAAAACGGCTTGACGATCTCGCGTTCGCCAAAGGATTTGGTGATGTCTTCCGCCTCGATGACGAGCTTGCCGCTGTCCTTCGCTTCCGTGACCGTGGCATTGACCGTGCCCTGTGGTCCGCGATGATCGCGATGGCGGGCGCGCATGTCGTGAAGTTCGCCAAGCCGACGCATGTTGCGCTTGCGCCGTGCGGTCACACCGTAGCGCAGCCAGTGCTCCTCGCGCACAATGGCGCGCGCAAGCTTGTGCTGCTCGACTTCCTCTTCTTCCAGCACCTTGTCGCGCCATGCCTCGAAGCCGGCAAAGCCTGCATCCATGCGCCGCGCCGTGCCGCGGTCGAGCCACACGGTGGCCGTCGAGATGTTTTCCAGAAACCGGCGGTCATGCGAGATCAGCACCAGCGCCGAACGGGTGCCGGCAAGCTCGCCTTCCAGCCATTCGATGGTGTTGAGGTCGAGATGGTTGGTCGGCTCGTCCAGAAGCAGGATATCGGGCTCGGGCGCCAGAACCCGGGCAAGGGCCGCACGCCGCGCCTCGCCACCGGACAGGGTGTGCGGATCGGCTTTCGGATCGACGCCCAGATGCTCCATCATGTAGTCGGCGCGGTAATGTTCATCGCCCGGCGCCAGACCGTCGGCCACATAAGCTTCCACCGTCGCATAGCCCTTGAAATCCGGGGCCTGTTCGAGATAACGCACCGTGACGGAGGGGTGGCGGAAGATTTCGCCGGACTGCGGCTCCACAAGCCCCGCGGCGATCTTCAGCAATGTCGACTTGCCCGAGCCGTTGCGGCCGACAAGGCAGATGCGATCGCCGGGCTCGACCTGCAGACCGGCGCCGGCGAGCAGCGGCGTGCCGCCAAAACTCAAATGAATGTCGTCAAGCTTCAATATCGGAGGCGCCATGCCTCAAACTCCCGAAAAATCGTGCGGGCGGAAGATGACGATGCCGCGGCCGCTTTTCAACCCGAAGCGCACCGGTCCGTCACCATCGCCCGCCTTGTTGGAAACCGTGCGCGGCAGCCCGAAAGGGGCCTCGAAACCGTCGAGCGGATAGACGGCGTTTTCAATCGACAGGCCGGAAAGATCGGAAAAGCCGAGCACCGAAAACAGCGCGCCTGCCGGCATCCCGATCTCCGTCGCACCGGGCAGAAGCGGCCGGGCTTCTTCCGCGCCCGAGGTCAGCACCATATCGTATCCGGCTTCGGCCAGGCGGACGGCAAGCAGCATGTTCATCATGCCGTGGTCGGTGCGTTCGCCCTGCAGTGCCCCGGCCATGACGATCCGTTTCGCCCCGCGCTCAATCGCCTCTTCGGCCGCAATTGCCCCGTCCGTCGCATTCTTGGCCGGCGGAAAATCCTTGCGCGCAATATCCGGAAACCGTTTCAGAAGCGCGGCATCGGTGGAATCGAAATCGCCGACCCACACTTCCGGCACCACACCGAGCGCCTCGGCATGCACCATGCCGCCATCGGCGGCAATCACACGGCTGCCGTCGACCAGCCGCCTGACGCGATCGTCCACGACGAGCGCACCGCCCAGAAGAAGAGTGAAGGTTTCAGATTGTCTCATGCGCTAAGGCCATAACGAATGTCACGGCCAAACAAAAGCGGTTTCCCGCGAAAGGTGGCGTTTCAGCCGGCCGAGCGGACCGGCTGCTCCCCCTCTGCAGGCGGCTCCATGCCCGCATGTGCGCGGGTATAGTCTTCGATACCGCAAACGAAGCGTTCATAAAGACGGGAAAACATTTCACGTTCCTCCGGCGTCCAGTCTTCCGTCACGCTTTCCAGCATTGCCCATTTGAAGGCCCGGATTTCTTCCCGAAGTTTGCCGCCCTTTTTGGTGATCACCAGGATCGAGCGGCGCGCGTCGCTCTGGCAAACGCGCCGTTCCAGAACATCCTGGGCCACCAGTTCGGCAACGATACGGCTTGCCCGCGAGGGATCGATCCGCATGCCCTCGGCAACCGCGCCGATGGTGGCCTTGTCCGGCGCTTCCACGCGGGCGACGACGTCGAGCACATCGAGATGGGTGATTTCCAGTGCCGGCGCGACCCGGGCAATGGCAAGTCGTCCGAGAATGCGGCGTCGGGTCATCAGCCGATTGCGCGTCATTGCGCCCGAAATGCGTTCGATGGCCGCGTTTTCGGGGTTTTCACGTGCTGGGGTTTTCTTGGTCATCATGTCTTTTTCTATATCAGATTCCGCGCAGACTCAAAACCTGCCAAGATCACATTAATGCTATTGACATATACTTGCCTTTATCACAGATTTGCACGATGACAACAAATTCGTCTTCCGCGCACCAGCCTTTCATCTCGCTGGTCGAACACCCGCGTCTGCGCATTCTCGCCTTCCTGTTTCTTCTGATGGCGATGTTCCTGGCAACGCTCGACAACCAGATCGTATCGACCGCACTGCCGACAATCGTCGGTGAGTTTGGCGCAGTGGAACGTTTCGGCTGGGTCGCATCGGCCTATCTGCTCGCTTCATGCGCCGTGATGCCGCTCTATGGCAAGCTTGGCGACCTTATCGGGCGAAAATATGTGCTGATGACGGCAATCGCCATTTTTCTGATCGGTTCGCTGACCTGCGGGCTTGCCATCTCGATGAACACGCTGATTGCCGCGCGGGTTCTTCAGGGACTGGGCGGCGGCGGCCTGATGGTTTCGATTTTCGCACTCAATGCCGACCTGTTCCCGCCGCGCGAACTGCCGAAATACCAGAGCTACGCCAGTCTCGTGATCATGACCTCCGGCGCGCTCGGTCCACTTCTCGGCGGCACCATGACGGCCGCCTTCGGCTGGCGCTCGATCTTCCTGATCAATCTGCCGCTCGCCCTCATCGTGTTGTGCGGGGTGTTCTTCCTCTTGCCCAACCGGAAGCCGAACCGGCAGCCGAAGATCGACTTTGCCGGCGCGATCCTGCTTGCCGTCTCGGTGACGGGCATCGTGCTGTGGAGTGATTCAAGCGAGATTTTCGGCTCTCTGTTTGCAGCGCCGAGCCTTGGCGTGATCGCAATCGCGCTTGTCTGCGGGCTGGCCTGGGTGCTTGCGGAACGGCGTGCTCCCGAGCCGATCATTCCGTTGACGCTGCTTGCCAACAAGACGGTGGCGCTGCTCATCGTGGTGTCGGTCACCAGCGGCGCGGTGGCGATCGGCATGGTCAATTACCTCGCCCTTTACCTGCAGACGGTCTACGGCCTGTCGCCGACTTCGGCCGGCCTGTTCTTCATCCCGATCACCACCGGCATCGTCGTCGGCTCGCTCAGCAGCGGGCGGCTGATGTCGATCACCGGACGCTACAAGCCCTATGCCATCATCGGGCTTGCGTTTTCCACGACCTGTTTCACGCTGCTTGCGCTTTTGGGCAACGGCGCGCCGCTTGCGGTTGTCGCCGTCCTCCTGGCAATACAGGGTATCGGCGTTGGTCTCGGCCAGCAGGTGCCGGTGCTCGGTGTGCAGAATGCAGCACGCGCCGGCGATGTCGGTGCGGCAACCGGGGCGGTCACGCTTTCGCGCATGATAGGCGCGGCCACCGCGATTTCGATCTATGGCGCCCTTCTCGCCCACGGGCTCGACACCGCGCCCGTCGTTCCCGGCGCCGGGCCGCTTGCCGATCTGACACCGACTGCAATCGACGACCTGGCGGGACAGGCCCATCAGGTCGCAATCGCCGGCTATTCCGAAACCTTCACGATGATCTTCGCCTTTGCCGCGTTTGTTGCCTTTACCGGCCTTGCGGCTGCACTCAGCCTGAAGCCGGTCGCGCTCGGCAGCCGCTCCTCCGGCGCCGCCAAGGTGCCGGTCTGAAAGGGCATTAACGGCCGATCTTTTCCGGCGGCGGGGCAACCAGCCTGTCGATGGGACTGCTGCATTTCTCCTGCAACGGTTCGGCCGGCGCGGTGGTGGTCAGACGACCGGCGCGATCGAGCGCATAGCGGGCAGCCAGATATTGCGCGACAAGCCCGATGGCCAGCAGGAGCGTATCCTCCGGCAACCCTGTCGGATAAACCGTCCGCACGATCTGCAGAGTAAAGGCGATCAGCGATCCGGTGACGAAGGTGACGAGGCTTGCCCGGCCCATGATGTTGACCGGATGAAACACCGGACGCTCGAGGAACCGGCGAAATCCGGGCAGATAGGCGACGATATAGGCCAGTGCCAGAATGTGGGCGATGCGCGGCAGGCCGAGCCTTTCCTTGCTGGTATCGGCAATCACGGCCGGCGTCAGCGTTTCCGGCCAGGGAAAGGCAAAATGCCCGCTCAGCCGCCACCATGCGGCATAGATCACGAACGCCACGGCCGCCGCATAAAGCAGCGGCGAAAACGGCACCAGCCTGTTGCCGCGGCGCGCGGCCATGCCGACGGCAAGGCCGACCGCAAACAGCAACAGCCAACAGAGAGGATTGAAATACCAGGCCCAGTCGCCCGGATAGGCCGGCATTTTCAACTCGCTCCAGCGCCCGACAAGCCAGATCACCGCCGACACCGAGAGCATCAGGGCAATGCTTTTGCGCCCCAGCCACAACAGCCCCGGCACTGCTGCAAACAACACGACATAGAGCGGCAGAATATTGAAATAGCTGACCTGATAGGTCAGCGTGAAGATGCCGGTGATGGAAGCCAGAGGCCGGCGCCAGACCCAGTCGACACCGTTGATTTCGGCAAATTCCATCAGACCGAAGGCAAAGACCGCCGGCACGGTTATCATCAGGGCCATGATGGTGGAAAACACGTGGGCGCCGTAGATCGTCAGCGCACGTTTCCAGATCGCCTGCGCGGTTGCCATCATGGCGCCGGAAAAACGCTGGCTGTAGGCAAGCCCGGCCGAGATGCCGGAAATCAGCACAAAGGCTTCGGCGGCGTCGGAAAAACCGATCATCCGGATCGTATAGAACGAATAGAGGTTTTCCGGCACATGATCGATAAAGATCATGATCAGCGCCAGGCCTCTCAAAACGTCAAGACGCGGATCGCGACGACTCTTATGCGCCGGTGTCCGCACTGCGACGCGCGCGCCTCCCTGCTCCAACTGCGTTATCCCTGCACGGCCGAATAAGCGGGCTCGGCCTCGCCCGTTTGCGGATCCTCCGCGATATCTTCTGCGGTCTCCGGTGTGTTTCCGTCGTCGACGGAAGGCTGCGACCAGCGCGCCAGAACCGCATCGCGCACCCGCATGATCGCCGGGCGATCAAGCTCTTCCGGCGTCAAAAGCAGGCCACAGCGCGCGGCAATGCGTCCGCTTGCCGGCGACGAACTTGCCGCGACCAGGAACGGCGACAGCATCTGCGGCACGGCAATCGGCGTCAGCCACCAGAACAGCGCCGGCGCCAGAACCCATGCCCCCGTCAGCATGACGATGCCGGTCAGCACGATCCACCAGCTGGCCCTGAAGGCCTCGCCCAGCCCGATCGTCTGGCCCTCGCGGTCGGAAGACGGCCAGCCGCCGTCCATGCCGAAAATGATCTGCAGCACCGAGCGGCTCTGATACATCAGCGTGATCGGCGCCAGGATCGACGACCAGATGATTTCGACCAGCGTCGAGGCAAATGCCGCGATAAACCCGCCGAAACGGCGCGCTTCGCCGGTGATGCCGGAGCGCAGCGCGATCAGCAGTTTCGGCCCGATCAACAGTCCGCCGACGCCGACAAGCAACGTGACGGCGAGTGCCGTTTCGGCGCGCGGAAAGATCGCCGGCAGATAGGGACTGGGAAAATATTCAGGCGGCGGCGCAAAAAGCGGCGCGACAATCGAAGCGGCGATAAAGGCCATCCACAGCGGCGAGCTGACATAGGCCATCACGCCCTGCACGAAGGTAAACCGGTTCCAGCCCTTCAGCCCCGGCCCGTGGATGAGACGGATATGCTGAAGATTGCCCTGACACCAGCGCCGGTCGCGCTTGGCGTAGTCGATCACGTTCTGCGGGCCTTCCTCGAAGGAGCCTTCCAGATCGGCGTCGACACGCACGATCCAGCCATTGCGCGCCAGAAGCGCGGCCTCGACATAATCATGACTGAGAATATGCCCGCCAAACGGCGGCGCGCCGGTCAGCGCGGGCAAGCCACAGCTTTCGGCAAAGGCGGTGGTGCGCACCATGGCGTTATGGCCCCAGAACGGACCTTCCTGCCCCTGCATGCGGGCCAGCCCGCGGGTAAAAATCGGGGAGAACAGACCGGCAGAAAACTGAAGCGCGCGCGCAAACCACGACCGCGCGGCAACGATCTTCGGCAGCGTCTGCAACAGGCCAAGTCTCGGTTCGGCTTCCATGCGCCGCAGCATCTCGACGATGGTTTCCCCGTCCATCAGGCTGTCGGCATCGAGGATCAGCATGTAAGGGTAGCGCCCGCCGTGGCGGCGGACGAAATCACCGATATTGCCGGCTTTCTTGCCGGAATTGTCCGTGCGGCGGCGGTAGAACACCTCAATCGGCGCAGGCACCTCGGCATGCAGCCGCAGGAACCATTCTTCCTCCTGCGCCGCAACGTCTGGATCGCGGGTATCCGACAGGATCGCAATATCGAACAGTTCGGCATGACCGGTCTTTTGCAGACTTTCGGCCATCGCGGCGGCGGAGGAAAAGGTCGCGCGCGGATCCTCGTTATAAACCGGGATCAGGATCGCGGTGCGCGCCGCGCGGCCGCTGTCGGAAAGCTGCGAGCGCGGCGGGGTCTTGATCCGTGCGCCAATCAACCCGCCAAGCGCCAGCGACGCGCCCCAGGCGATCCAGGCGGCCGTGGCTGCGCAAAGCGCAATCCGCACAAAATCGACCCAGTCCACGCCATCTGCGAAAAACACGTCCATGGCCAGCCGCGAGGCGAGCACCGCCACGAAGACTGCAAACAGAATGGAAATGGTTCGCCTGAGAGCCAGCATCATGCTTCCCTGAAATTGACGCCGGCACCAAAAGACCGTGCTGGCTTTTATCGACCGGAATTACCCTCTGGACCAGAAACGAACGGCGCGCGGACGCTGCAGGACAGACACCGGTGACAGTATCGTCGCAATCAGACCCTGATGGCGGGGGCGTTCGATCAACTGGTCCGGCATCGGCAGCGGGGCTGTCGCCGGGAGAAACCGGGTAAAATCCTTGTTTCCGTCAGTCTGGTTGGTCATCGCCTTTTCTCCATTGATAAAGCCATACTTCACTCAAATCGCGGTTGCCGTCGGTCAGAGCAGCGAGCAGTTCGACCGGCGCATCGCCTGCCGGACGGACATCGATTGCAAGCCGCCAGACGTCTTCGCCCATGATTGCTGAAACCGTCGAATGAACAATCTCGCCATTGGTAACGTGGAGCCGCTCCTTAAGTTCCGACCCCGCGCCAAAATCTGCCAGCGGGCCGCCGGCAAAGTCGACCACGATCTTGCGGACATCGTCGTCAGCCTGTGCGCCCGAGACGCCGCCTTCACCGCTTCTGATGTCGACCACGCGCGCAAGCCGCGCCTGATCTTCCTCGATCGCACCCCATGTCAGGCGGTACGAATATTCGGCCGATTCTCCGGCCTTGGCCGGGGCTTCCGGCTGCCAGAAGCACACGACATTGTCGTTGACTTCCTTGTCGGTCGGAATTTCGACCAGCGAAATCGAACCCTTGCCCCAGGTGCCGAGCGGCTCGACGAGGAGCGAGGGCCGACGTTCGTAATGGGCTTCGGCGTCCTGATAATCCTCGAATTCCCGATGGCGCTGGTAAAGCCCGAAGGCGCGCGGATCGGTTTCGGTGAAGAAGGAATTCGCAAGCTTCTTCGCGTTCTGCAGGTTGCGCCACAACTCTGTACCATCGGCACGCACGATCTTCAGCCCTTCGCTGTCGTGAACACGTTCCCGATAGTCGTCAAACGCATGATGGTTGGCCGGCCCGAACAGGAACATCGAAGTCATAGGTGCAACGCCGAGACGGGCGATATCGTTCCGGAAAAACAATCGCGCGGTCACATCCATGCGCGTATTCTTGCCGGGCGTGATCACGAACCGGTAGGCGCCGGTGACGCTCGGACCGTCGAGCGCGGCAAAAACGGTGATCTTTTCGCCTTCCGCAACGGGGCGAACGATGTAGAACGCCGAAAACCGCGGAAACTCCTCGCCCTGGTCCGTGGCGGTGTTGACCGCCAGACCACGGGCCGACAACCCGTAAAGATTGCCCTGGCCGAGCGCACGGAAATAGGAAGAGCCCAGGAAGGAAATCAGCTCGTCGGAAACATCGGGCCGGTTCAGCGGATAGTTGATGCGGAAACCGGCAACGCCGGGAAATTCAGCATCCCTGAACTGTGCGATATCCAGCGGCGAGCGATAAATGAAGTCGTCGGCGGAAAACACCAGCTTTTCGGCATCGCCATTGGCGACTTCGTAAATCTCCACCGGCGTCTTGAACAGCCAGCCGAGCGAAAAGGCCTGAAGCTGGAAATTCGACTGGTCCCGCCAGATCGCCTTGTTGGGATCGTAGCGGATTGCCCGGTAATCATCATAGTGGAGCGAATTGAAGGGTTCGCCAACATCCTGCGGCGGCGCCTCATAGGGCTGCGCCGCCTTTTCCTTCATCCGGGCTGTCAGCGTATCGAAGGTAAACGCATCGGGGGCCGGTGCCGGTGCCTGCGCTTCCACTTCCGCATTCTGGTCCGGTACCTTGCCGGGCTCCACCGCGGCGCCTTGAGCAAATGCCTTGCTTCCCAAACCGGAGAAAGCCAGCGCTCCCGCGGCCGTTTGCGCCAGAAAAACTCGTCTCTTCATTCAAATTCCCGTCGGTTGAAAAGGGGAGGCCGAAAATGCTGCATTGCACCAAAACCGGCGCCGGAATTGCGTTTTTTGAATGTATTCGCTCTCGGGCAAGATCGCGCGAAAACCGTCTCGGCGGAAAGCGCAGACACTTCGGAAACGGCGCAAGCCCGTTTCGGTTCCACACTGACGCAAAAAACAGACATCGGTATCCATCCGGTCGCAAACAGGGTCTGCCCGGAGAGCCGGGCATCAAAAGGGGCTGGGACGCCATACAGCATTCCAGCCCCTTTTTTAGGGCAGCCATTCAACCAAAGAATGGCAAGATCATGGCAATACGCCTTTTTCGCGCCGCAATATCTACAAACTCACTGTCGAGCTGTCGGAATGGCTGCGCCAACAAAATATGCTTTCTTTTCAAGCCGCGTTGACGATTTCAACGAGCTCGACGGCGAAATTCAGATCCTGCCCGGCAAGCGGATGGTTGGCATCCACGGTTACCTGCTCTTCCTCGACCTTGGTCACGACCAGCGGCACGGTTTCACCGGTGGGCGTGCGCGCCTGAAGCTGCATGCCCGGTTCCACTTCAACCTCAGCCGGCATGGCCGACTTCGGCACGACCTGAACCTTCTGCGGATCATGCGGCCCATAGGCCTCTTCCGACGGCACCTGCACCTGGCGGCTGTCGCCGACATTCATACCGGCGATCTCGCGATCGAGCCCCGGAATGATCTGGCCGGCACCGACGGTAAACTCAAGCGGCTGACGGCCTTCGGAAGAATCGAAGGTCGAACCGTCATTGAGGGTTCCTGTATAGTGAATACGAACGGTGTCCCCGCTCTTGGCTTCTGTCATTGGTGTGCTCCTTCCTTTGAACACTGAGCGCATCGGCACAGCACCGGCTCAAACCGGCCTCGGGCCCAGGCGCCGTTTCTTTTTCCTGAGGCTCCGGCCTTCGACCGGAAGGCGCCCCAGAGGATGAGCCGACACACTTTCCTGCATGACGACTGGCGGGTACATCCGGAATACCGGATGCGCCTCTTACCTAGTCACTTTCACGTGTATTTTCAAATCCGTCCGGCCTTGAATTCCACGGAAGCCCGCGATAGGTGTTGAAAAGCTCTAACGGGGTGCGGAACGCGGCTTCGACGTCGTCCGCTGAGAGGTGAAGAACCAACCCGAGGAACCTGATCCGGTTAACACCGGCGGAGGGATTAGACGCGTGAACGATCCGACGCCCTTTTCCCATGTTGATTGAGACACCACGAAGGAGGCGTCATGCCCGGCCATCATCTTTCGATTTCGATTGCAGCGCTGGCGCTGCTGGCTGCAGGCGGCGCGCTGGCTGAAGACGGCAAGGTGCTGACCGTCTACACCTATGAAAGCTTCAACACCGAATGGGGCCCGGGCCCGCTGGTCAAACAGGCCTTCGAGGCCGAATGCGGCTGCACCGTCAAATTCGTCGGCGCGGAAGACGGCGTTGCCCTGCTCAACCGGCTGAAGCTCGAGGGCCGTTCAAGCCCCGCCGACATCGTGCTCGGTCTCGACAATAATCTGATCCACGAGGCAAAGGAGACGGGGCTTTTTGCCGCCTCCGGCGTTTCCACCGACGGTCTCGACATCCCCGGCGGGTTTGAAGATGACATTTTCGTCCCCTTCGACTACGGCTATTTCGACATCGTCTACGACAGCCAGAGCATCGCATCTCCGCCGACCACGCTTGACGAACTGGTCAACGGCCCGGCTGACGAAAAGATCGTGATCGAGGACCCGCGCACATCGACGCCGGGCCTTGGCATGCTGCTGTGGATGAAATCCGTCTATGGCGACGAGGCGGCGGCAAAGTGGGAAGCGCTTTCGGACCGCATTCTGACGGTTGCGCCCGGATGGTCGGAAGCCTACGGCCTGTTCACCAGCGGCGAGGCGCCGATGGTGCTTTCCTACACCACCTCGCCGGCCTATCACCAGATTGCCGAGGAAACCGACCGCTACAAGGCCGCAGACTTTGAAGACGGGCTCTATATCCAGATCGAGGTGGCCGGCATGACGACGATGGCGGACGATCCGGCGCTGGCCAGATCCTTCCTCGCATTCATGCTTACACCCGGCTTTCAGGATGCAATCCCGACCCACAACTGGATGATGCCGGCCGCCGCAACCTCCGAGCCGCTACCGGATGCCTTCCAGAATGCCGTCACGCCGGACAGGACGCTGCAATTCGCCCCGGATGTCGTGGCTGAAAACCGGCAGGCCTGGATCGACGAATGGCTGAACGCGATGAGCGCGCGGTGAGCGCTGCGGGACGACGGTTTTGTATCTGACCACGGCAGAGTTTCGCCGGAGCCTTTCCGCCGGCATCATGTCCCTTGCGGGCGTTATCGGCTTCATTGCCGTGGCGGTTGCCGCCCTTTCCGGTTTCGGGCGGATTGGCGATGCGGTCTCGGTCATGAACGAGCCCTATGTCTGGCGCATTCTGCGTTTCACGCTCTATCAGGCCTTCCTGTCCACCGTGTTGTCCGTGGCGCTTGCCATTCCCGTTGCCCGGGCCATGGCGCGGCGGCCGCATTTTTTCGGCCGGATATGGATTGTCCGGCTGATGGCCGTGCCGCTGGGACTGCCGGTGCTGATCGGTGCGCTCGGCATTATCGGCATATGGGGACGGCAGGGCCTGTTCAACGATGCGCTGGCTTTTGCGGACTTTGGCCGCCCGCTGCAGATCTACGGCCTGCAGGGCATCCTGATTGCCCATGTCTATTTCAACCTGCCGCTGGCCGCCCGCCTGTTTCTGGCAGGCATCGAGCGCGTGCCGCAGGAATATTTCAAGACCGCCGCAATGCTGTCGATGCCGCAACGCAGCATCTTCCGCTTCATCGAATGGCCGGTGATCGCGCCGCTGATCCCGGGCGTTGCCGGACTGGTCTTCATGCTGTGTGCCACCTCTTTCACGCTGGTGCTGATATTGGGCGGCGGACCGGCGGCGACCACGATCGAGGTCGCGATCTATCAGGCGCTTCGCTTCGATTTCAATCCCGCACGCGCCGTCGCCCTTTCCGGCATGCAGATCGCGGTAACGGCACTGGTGCTTGCCGCCCTTGCCCTGTTCCCGAAGGCGAAAGACCCGGGCGCCAGCGCCAGCAGCGATGTCAGCCGGCGCCCCGACGGCGACCACCGCCTTTCGCGCGGCATCGATGCCGGGTTGATTGCAGTGTTTCTGGTCTGGCTCGCCCTGCCGCTGGCGATGATCGTGGTGAAGGGCGCGGGCGCAGACCTGCCCGGGCTCTTGCGCGAACCCGCGTTTCTCAAGGCCACAGCCACCAGTCTCGCCATTGCGTTTTCGGCGGCTCTGGTTTCGCTCGCCCTGGCGCTTTCCTTCATCGCCGCCACCGGCGCAATCGAAACGCTGCGCGCGCCCGGCGCGCTTGAACGCGGCCTTGCCGGATCGATGTCGGCCATGGGGTCGCTGGTGCTGCTGGTGCCGCCGATCGTGCTTGGCACCGGCTGGTTTCTCCTGCTGCGCCCGTTCGGGTTGACCGATGCCGCCGCACCGGCAATCGTCGCCGGCATCAATGCGCTGATGGCGCTGCCCTTCGTGCTGCGCGTGCTCCGGCCGGCTGTTGCCGTCCACCGCGCCCGCACCGCCCGGCTCTCGGCCAGCCTTGGCCTTGCCGGCCTTGCCCGATTGCGGATCGTCGACTGGCCGGGCCTGCGAAAACCGACGCTGACGGCGCTGTCCTTCGCCATGGCATTGTCGCTCGGCGATCTGGGCGCTGTTGCCCTTTTCGGCGGCGATCAGCTCACCACCCTGCCCTGGTTGCTCTACAGTCGCCTCGGCAGCTATCGCACGGAGGATGCCAACGGGCTGGCGCTGATCCTCGGCGCGCTCTGCCTTGTCCTGATGATTGCCGGCACCCGCGCGCCGGCGGCGAAAAACTGAGAAAGGCGCCGATGTGTCAAAAGCCCCCGGCATTACCCTGGAAGACGCAGCGCTGAAGCTCGGCGGCAAGGATTTCCTGTTCAACGGCACGATTGCCGGCGGCAGCGTGACGGCGGTAACCGGCCGTTCCGGCTCCGGCAAGACCACGCTTTTAAACCTGATTGCCGGCTTCGAAAAACCCGATAGCGGCCGCGTGCTGATCGGCGGGCAGGTGATGAACGATCTTCATGTGGCAAACCGTCCGGTCACGGTCGTGTTTCAGGAAAACAATCTTTTCGCCCATCTCGATATCTTCACCAATACCGGGCTCGGTGTGGATCCGGGCCTCAGGCTCGACGAAAACGGCCGGCGGCGAATCAGCGAAGCCCTTGCGCGCGTCGGCCTTGCGGGTTTTGAAAAACGCATGCCCGCCTCGCTTTCCGGCGGCGAGCGCCAGCGGGCGGCCTTTGCCCGGGCACTGGTGCGCAATCGCCCGATCCTGCTGCTGGATGAGCCCTTTGCCGCACTCGATCCCGAAATGCGCGGGGAAATGGGTACACTTCTGCTTGAACTGCATGCAGAAACCGGCAATACCGTGATGATCGTCTCGCATGAGCCGGACGAGGTGGAGGCGATTGCAGATCATCGCCTTGTCATCGAAAATGAAGCGATTTCGGCGCGCTATTGACCGTTGCGGCCGCGAACGCCAAATATGGCTCTCAAGTAACGGCTTGACAGCCGTCATGGACATACCGGACAAGGGTCGCGTTTTGACAGGCGCAACAAGCATGAACACCATCCTCGGCCGCCTGAAGTCAGGAACGCGCGCATGGGGCAGGTACGGGGCAATTCTTGCCCTTGCCAGTATGCTTGCGCTTTCAGCCTGCCAGTCGACGGACACCTATTTCATCGTGCCGGAAACGGCAGGCGGCGAACAGACCGTCGATGCGCTCACCCGCAACGATCCCAACGCCGCCATGGGCGCGCGCGAACATCCGCGCATTCTGGAGACCTATGGCGGGCAATACCGCGATCCGCAGGTTGAAAAGCTTGTTGCCCGCATTGCCGGGGCGCTGACGGCGGTTTCGGAAAATCCGCAGCAGACCTACCGCATCACCATCCTCAATTCGCCGAGCATCAATGCCTTTGCGCTGCCCGGCGGCTACCTCTACGTTACCCGCGGCCTTCTGGCACTGGCCAATGACGCCTCCGAGATCGCAGCCGTGCTTTCCCATGAAATGGCGCATGTGACGGCCAATCACGGCATCGAACGCCAGCGCCGGGAAGAAGCGGAGGCCATTTCCAGCGAAGTGATCGCCGAGGTTCTGCCCGATAGCCAGGAGGTCAAGCAGATTGCCGCGCGCGGCAAGATGCGGCTGGCCGCATTCTCGCGCCAGCAGGAACTGGAAGCCGACGCGATCGGCATCCGCATGCTGGCCGAAGCCGGCTACGACCCTTCGGCTGCGGCGCGTTTCCTGCGTTCCATGGCAGCCTTTGCCAAATATGAATCGGCCAGCTCGAAGGACGAGAGCCTCGACTTTCTCTCCAGCCATCCCAATACGCCGCGCCGTGTCCAGCTTGCCGACGAACAGGCTGCCCTTTACGCCAATGTCGGCTCGAAAGAGGTCGGGCGCGAGTATTTCCTGAACGGCATCAACGGGCTGCTGTACGGCAGCAATGCCGATGAAGGCTATATCCGCGACCGGAACTTCTATCATCCCAAGCTTCAGATCGCCTTTAAAGTGCCGGCCGGCTTCTCGATGACCGACAAGGCAAATGCAGTCGTGGCAACCGGACCCAGCGATGTCGCCATCCGTTTCGACGGGGTGAAGGCGAAGGGCCGGCGCAATCTTGAAGACTATATCCAGAGCGGCTGGGTCACCGGTCTCGTTCCCGGTTCCGTCGAAACCACCAGCGTCAACGGCATGCCCGCGGCAACGGCAAGAGCGATTGCCGGCGACTGGTCGTTCGACGTGACGGTGATCCGCGATGGCGGCGAGATATACAGACTGCTGACAGCCGCCCCGCGCGGCAGCGGGCAGCTTCAGGACATCGCCTTTTCCGTCCGTTCATCCTTCCACAAGATGACCGCGCAGGAACTTTCCGGCCTGAAGCCGTTGAGGATCAGGGTCGTCACGGTTCAGCCCGGCGACACGGTGGCAAGCCTTTCGGAGAAGATGATGGGAACCAGCCGCAAGCTGGCGCTGTTCCGGGTGCTGAATGCGCTTGGGCCCGGAGCGACGCTGTCGGCCGGACAAGAGGTCAAGATCGTCTCGCAATAGCGGCCGGCCACGGGCTACGCCGCAAAAGGAGCGGCCATGCAGCGCCGGGCGACAATCCTGATTGCGGCAGGCGGGTGAAAAGGTGATTGTCAGCTCCAGCGTCGCAAGCGAGAGGGTCCCGCAGGCCTGGCATAGGGCGCGGGGCTTCACGGAAGCCGGAACTCTTGCTCTGGGTTCGTTCCAGCGGGAGCGGGAAGTGTTCTTTCTCAAGGAATTGCGCTGACGCACAGGCTTCAGCCGGGAAGCGCGATCATGCCGCCATCGGCCGTCATGGTCGATTTCAGCTTTTCCAGAGCCCGGGTTTCGATCTGCCGCACCCGCTCCTTCGAAATGCCGAGTTCCATGCCGAGTTCGGCAAGCGTGGCGCCATCTTCAGCCAGTTTGCGGGCACGGATCACCCGGTTTTCACGCGGGGAAAGCCTGGAGAGCGCCCGTTTGAGCCTGAGGCTGAGACGTTCGCCGTCGATCATGCCGGAGACCTGCTCTTCAGGAAGCGGCTGATCGCAAACCAGCAGGTCGATGCGCTCGGTCCCGTCTTCCCCGTCTCCGCCGACAGGCGCCTGCAGCGATGTATCGTTGCCGGAAAGACGCGCGTCCATGACCTGCACATCCGAAACGGCAACGCCGAGGTTCTTGGCGATTTCCTCATAGATCGACTGGGCGCTCATCTCGCGGTCGCGCGCGGCGATCTTGGCGCGCAGGCGACGGAGCTTGAAGAAAAGCGCCTTCTGGCTGGAACTGGTGCCCCCGCGCACGATTGACCAGTTGCGCAGGACATAATCCTGCATAGCCGCGCGGACCCACCAGCTGGCATAGGTCGAAAACCGGACACCACGCTCATGATCAAAACGGGCCGCCGCTTCCAGAAGCCCGACATAGCCTTCCTGAACCAGATCGGACTTCGGCAGACCGAAACCGCGGAATTTGCCGGCCATGGCGACCACAAGCCTGAGATGAGCCATTGCAATATCATTGCGCGCGTCGCTGTCGTCGCCGACGCGCCAGCGCGTGGCGAGTTCGGTTTCCTGTTCCCGCGTCAGATAGGGCGCCGCCATTGCAGCGCTTGCAATACGATGATCCTGAGCGTCGACATCCATGGCTCACTCCCTAAAAGGCAAGACAATCAAGGCCATTATCGAGCGCTGAAAAGTTGACGTTCCGGCTTCCGCCGCAACGCCCACAGCGCTCCCTGCCTATCTCAACGCGCGGGATAGCGATTTGGTTCATGCCGGCGGCGGGTTTTCGGGCACAAAAATGTGAACAGGCGCCAAAACGAAAAAATCCGGCCGCTTGGGGCCGGATACGGAGTTCTGACAAACCCGCAGATGTGCAGGCTGTTGTCTTTGTCAGCCGCCCACACAGGTCTCATGCTCGGGTTCGATCCGAGCATCCATTCCGCTCAAGCCCTTGAGGAGAAAGCCTCTTCAAGCAAGCGTACATCGTGTTGCCCTGGATCCTCGGGTCGAGCCCGAGGATGATGCAGAGTGCGAGACAGCTCTGTAAAAAAAGAATCCGACCGCTTGGAGCCGGATTCTTTCCAATCAATGACCGCCGGGAGCGATCTGTCGCAAGGCCTCAGGCGGCCTCTTCGCGGGCGTCGTCTTCCTCGTCCGCACCCTTGCCGCGCTTGGGACCCTTGGCAAGGTGGGTTTCGATCAGACGGACGGCCTCGGTATCCGACATCTTGTTGACTGCGGCAATTTCACGCGCCATGCGGTCAAGCGCCGCTTCGTAAAGCTGGCGTTCGGAGTAGGACTGTTCGGGCTGGGTGTCGGCACGGAAGAGATCGCGAACAACCTCGGCAATCGAAATCAGATCGCCGGAATTGATCTTCGCATCATATTCCTGGGCGCGGCGCGACCACATGGTGCGCTTGACGCGGGCCTTGCCCTGCACAACTTTCAAAGCGCGCTCGACGAAATCGGTTTCCGACAGTTTACGCATGCCGATGCTCATGGCTTTGGCAACCGGCACCTTCAGGCGCATCTTGTCCTTGTCGAAATCGATGACAAAAAGCTCGAGCTTCATGCCGGCCACTTCCTGCTCTTCGATCGCGTTGATCGTGCCAACGCCGTGAGCGGGGTAGACGATGGACTCACCGGTCTTGAAACCATGGCGGCCGGCAGACTTTTTCTGTTGTACTGTCATAAGTTTTAAAAACTCCCTGTTACGCATCCGGCGGGCGCCGGTCCCGGACATGCATGATCCGGAGGGTGAGACGAATGGAGGGCCACACCCACTGTAACCATCAAACGGACAACGAAAGACGCGACGCATTCCTTGGTTCGAAAGGCATCCGCACTTCGAATGATATTTTGTCGACGCTAGGGTTGATTGCTTTCTTGGGCTTTGAGGCAAATCTGCCGTTTTCTGGGTCAGTGCACTCTATATAGCACAACAAGTAGCAGAAATCAATGAGCCATGCACCCGCGACAAGTCGTCGCCGGCGTGCGGGAGTATTGGCCGACACCTAACCGAATTGTCGGGCTACGCCAAGCCCCAAATTGCAACAGCGCTCAAAAATCCGGACAAGCCACGGCAGGGCCGGCGGCGGGACCTGCGCCCCGCCTGCGCTCAGTCGCCGCTTCCCGGCTTCTCGGAGAAGAACTGCTCGAACTTGTTTTCGACACCGTCCATGTCATCGGCATCGGGCAGCGGGTCTTTCTTGATGGTGATGTTCGGCCAGGTTTCGGCGTAGTCGGCGTTGATCTTCAGCCAGTTGTCGAGCCCAGGCTCGGTGTCGGGCTTGATCGCCTCGGCCGGACATTCCGGCTCACAGACGCCGCAGTCGATGCATTCGTCAGGATGAATGACCAGAAAGTTCTCGCCCTCGTAGAAACAGTCCACCGGGCAGACTTCAACACAGTCGGTATATTTGCACTTGATGCAGTTATCGGTCACGACATAGGTCATGAAAGACTCCAGAGATCATTTTCGGGCCGGACGGCCCGATACCGACGGGCGTCACCCGGCGGCAGTCAAAGCGTGAGGTAACGGCTTTCCGTCCCTGTCGCAAGATTATTTCGTTCCACAAACCGGCCGTCTGCGGGTAGAAGTTTCCAAAGACCGTCGCAAAGCCTCATTCATCGCCGCGCAGACGCATCAGCGAACGGCGTTCTTTCTTCGTCGGCCGTCCGGCGCCGGGCACACGCTGGGCCTGCTCGAAAGCCGAAAGTTTGGCGCGGGCCTCCGGCGGCGGGCTGACATCCTCGTAAAGCTCCTGCGCCTCTGCAAACGGTCCGCGCCGATGGCCGGGCGCACGCACCACGAGATGGACATCACGCCGCTGGAGCGCAACCACCAGCCGGTCTCCGGCGGTCACATCGACACTCGGGCGGATGATCCGCGAGCCGTTGAGCTTGACATGACCATCGCGCACCAGCTTCTGGGCCAGTGAACGGGATTTGACGATCCGCGCAAAAAACAGCCACTTGTCGACGCGCTGACGACCTGCAGGTGCTTCGCCTTCAGCCATCCGCCTACCGCTTCATCTGGGCCTTCAGCGCGGCCAGCTTGGCAAAGGGCGAATCCGGATCAACGGGCTTGTCGCGCTCGCGGCGCTGATCGCGTGGCTTGCCCTCGCCGTCCTTCTTTGCCCGATGCGGCCCCTTGGGACCCTTGCCGCCGGGCTTGCCGGCAGCACGATCCCGCTCGCCGTCACCACCCTTGCGGTTCGGCTGTCCGCGGCCGCGGCCTTCGTTGCGCTGTCCGCGCCCCTGATGCTGGCGGCCCCGCTCGTTCTGGCTGCGTCCGCCCGGACGCCACAGCAGAACCGGTTTGGGCTCTTCCTCTTCCTTCGCCGCCTCGTCCTTCACCGCAGCCTCATCAGCCTTTTCAGGCTGGGCCGGCGCGGTCTCGGCGGTGTCCGCAGTCGTGTCGTCAGCCGTTTCGGTGGTTGCGGCCTGTTCTTCAGCGGGTTTTTCCGAAGTTTCGGCCTCTGCGGTTTCACCGGCAACGGGGTTCTCAGGCGTTTCGCCCGCCCCAGCTTCGCCGTCAGCCGGCTTGTCCGCGCGCCGGGCAACGGTTTCAACGGCCACGCCGGCATGCTGTTTTGCAGCCTTTTCGGCGTCCCGTTCGGCCTGTGCTGCCTCGATCCGGGCGACATCTTCCGGCGAGGCGACGTCGGCGCGATAGCCGAGGCCCTTCAGGATCTCTTCCATATCGTCCGGCGTTGCGCCGAGGATCGACATCATTGCCGGCGTTGTGACGAAACGGCGGCCATCAAAGGCGCCTTCGGGACGCGCACCGCCCGATTCCGGCTTCCACTGGGTCAGCGGCCGGATGATATCGGCAAGCCGTTCGAGAATGTCTATCCTGACGGCCCGCTTTCCCAGATAGCGGAAGCCAGCCAGCTTGTAGAAGGCACGTTCAAAGCCGGGATCGGTGACCACCGATGTGCGGCCTGCTGCGAGCACCGGAATAAGTTCGCCATAGCCGGGCTTGTCGAGACCGTCATTGGCAAGGGCCCAGAGCAGGGTGATCATCTCGGCGGGCGCCGGCTTCAGCAGCGCCGGCATGAACACATGATAGGCGCCGAACCGCACACCATAGCGGCGCAGCGATGCACGCGCATCCTGATCGAGCGCCTTGACCTCGGCTGCAACATCGCGGCGGAACAGCACGCCGTAGTTTTCGACGAGCTGGAACGCCAGCCCCCGCGCCAGTCCTTCGATATCGTCGGCATTGGCGAGATCATCGAGCGGCTTCAGAACCGTCTGGATCGTATGGGCGACGAAACGCTCGATGCGGGCGACAACATGGTCACGCGCCGTACCGGTCAGCTGTTCGTCGGCCAACAGCACAGCGCGCGGCCTCAGAATGTTGTCGGTGGAGACCAGACGCGCCACCGGATCGCCGAGCCAGCGCACCGTGCCGGACGAATCAAGCACCAGGTCGGAATTGCCGGAGGCATGAAGACGCGCGGCGCGCGCCTCGAATTCGAGCGCCAGCGCCTTCAGCGCCGCCGCCTCGATTGCCTTGGCATCCGGCCCTTCGGCTCCGGACACGGCTTTGAAACGAAAGCCAGCCAGTTCCCCCACATGATGTCCTTCGACAAAGACATCCCCATTCACGCTCACTTCAGCTTCAAGCATCGCATTCTCTCTCAGGCGCTTCATTAGCACGGAAGTCCTGCGGTCAACGAAGCGTTTCGTCAACCTCTCATGCAGGGCATCCGACAGCCGATCCTCTATTTTCCGTGTCTTTTCCTGCCAGTGTGTCGGATCGGCAAGCCATCCGGGCCGGTTCGACACATAGGTCCATGTTCTGATCTGGGCAATACGCGCGGAAAGCGTATCGATTTCACCATCGGTCCGGTCGGCATGACGGACCTGTTTTGCGAGGAAATCCTCGTCAACCGTGCCGTGCTCGACCAGGTCGAGATAAAGCGAGGCGATCAGGTCGGCATGCTGGGCCGGCGTGATCCGCCGATAATCGGGCAGCGCACAGGCTTCCCACAGCAATTCGATCCTGTCGCGCCGGTCAGCCTTACCGGCGACGGCGTGGCTTCGGGCGAGAAATTCCAGCGCGCGCTGATCAACGGCCGGCAATGCGCGTGTCAGCCCCTGAACGCGCGGCACCTCATCGAGACTGGCCTTCAGCGCGTGCAGCGAGGTGAAATCAAGCGCCTTGGAACGCCATTGCAACACCTTCACCGGGTCGAACTGATGGGTTTCCAGACGCTCGACCAGTTCGTCGTCAAAGGGCGGCACACGGCTGGTGACGCCGAACGTGCCGTCACGCATATGGCGGCCGGCGCGGCCGGCGATCTGGCCAAGCTCTCCGGCGTTGAGATTGCGGTACTGATGACCGTCGAACTTGCGGTCCTGGGCAAAGGCGACATGATCGACATCGAGGTTCAGCCCCATGCCGATCGCGTCCGTCGCCACCAGATATTCGACATCGCCATTCTGATAGAGTTCGACCTGGGCGTTGCGGGTGCGCGGCGACAGCGCGCCGAGCACGACGGCCGCGCCGCCGCGCTGACGGCGGATCAGTTCGGCAATCGCATAGACCTCGTCGGAGGAAAAGGCGACAATGGCCGAACGGCGCGGCAGGCGGGTAATTCTCTTCTGGCCGGCATAAAACAGGCTTGAAAGCCGCGGCCGCTCCACGATCGAAACACCCGGCAGCAATTGCCTGAGGATCGGCTTCATCGTCGCCGAGCCCAAAAGCAGCGTTTCCTCACGCCCGCGCAGATGCAGGATCCGGTCGGTAAAGATGTGGCCGCGCTCAAGGTCGCCGGCAAGCTGAACCTCGTCGATGGCAACGAAGGCGACATCGGTTTCCCGCGGCATCGCTTCCACGGTGCAGACGCTGTAGCGGGCGGTTTTCGGAGCGATCTTTTCCTCGCCCGTGATCAGCGCGACGCGGTTGACACCGACACGCTCGACAAGGCGGTTATAGACTTCACGGGCAAGAAGGCGCAGCGGCAGGCCAATAACCCCGGATGAGTGCGCCACCATCCGTTCAATGGCAAAATGGGTCTTGCCGGTATTGGTCGGACCGAGCATGGCGGTCACCCCGCGTCCGCTCAAGATCATTGCTTCTGAATTCAATGTCCCGGTCCCAAATTCCCTGGCCGGGGCCAAAATCTCCGCCCCCGTCCATTGCTTCAATCGCCGGATCGCAAACCTCCGGCGCGCGTTTCTCTATAGATGGACCGCCTGCGCCCTGCAAGCAAGAGGGGCGTGCATTTTGCCCCGAAACCCGTCATTTCTTAATATTTGGAACAGATGCGAACGAATCACAGACGAATCGCTGACTCTGCTGTTTTCCCGGTTTGTTCACGGCTATATGTTGGGTTTTTACCAATTTAATACCCTAGATGTGGAACGCACGATTCTTCACCAGTGCAAATCAGGACAATCGCGTTAACCTTCGTAAACAAAAGATGAACAGACGGGATATCGATGAATCCGTCAGACTGTCCGCCATTCTCTCATTCGCCGGCACCGGGAAGAAAGCAGACCCCAGGCATGCCGCCTCACATCCGGTGACCGAAAAACGCTCGAAAAACCTGATTTACGGGCCGAAGACCAAAGCCGGAACGAATCAGCGACGAATCACAGACAGCGCGATCTTCCGGTTTTGTTCACCGCTATATTTGGTGGATTAATGACTTTTTAACCATATTTTTCAGTGCGTTGGAAAACCGAACACCGAAGCGTCACGTGCTGCTTTCCAGTTTACTTTTCCGTCAACGGATGCGATTGCGGGAACAAAATACAACGCCGGGACGTTGAAGCTCCAACTGATTACCCAGGAGAGAGAAAAAATGCTCGGTACTATCCTGCTTATCATCATTATTCTTCTTCTGCTCGGCGCATTGCCGCGCTGGGGATATTCGCGGACATGGGGTTACGGGCCATCCGGCGGTCTCGGCCTTGTCCTGCTCATCGTCATAATCCTGCTGCTCGCAGGTTATATCTAATCGACAATTGGATTGATCACTGGAGACATACACAATGAAGAAAGCCGTTCTCGCCATCGCATTCATTCTTCCGCTCGCCGCCTGCACCACGCAGGAGCGCAACGCCACGATCGGCGCCGGCGTCGGTGTTGCCGCAGGGTCCGCCATCACCGGTGATGCCACAGGCGCTATCGCAGGTGGTCTGGTCGGCGGCGGCATTGGCGCGGCGACCGCCAGATAACCAACAACGAAAGCGGCGCGCGCCAAAGGCTGTCGCGTCAAGATCGGCGCGACACATCGCCAGCCGGTCCAGGCGCTGCCGACAGGCAGCGCCTCAACATGTTTTCGGGACCTTTCCCGGCAGCCCGGTGCTTTAAAACACCCGCAGGGCAACACTCAGGCGCTGATGATCACCTTCAGCGCCTTTTCGCGTGCGGCATTGCCGAAAATCTCGTAGGCGCTCAGGATGTCATTCAGTTCGAACCGGTGGGTGATCAGTTTCGACGGATCGATCTTGCCGGACTGAACGGTCTTCATCAGCATCGGCGTGGTGTTGGTATTCACCAGCCCCATGGAGATGTTGATGTTCTGTATCCAGAGGTTTTCGAGGTGCAGTTCCACCGGCGCGCCGTGAACGCCGACATTGGCGACATGGCCACCGGCAGCGACAACCTGCTGGCAGACATCGAACGTCGCCGGCACGCCAACCGCCTCGATGGCGACATCGACGCCGACACCGCCGGTCATTTCGCGGATCTTCGCCACCGCATCCTCCTCGCCGACACGGATCGTATCGGTCGCGCCGAACTGGCGGGAGACCCCAAGTCGATTCTCATCCATGTCGACCATGATGATCCGACCCGGTGAATAGAACTGCGCCGTCAAAAGCGCGGCAATGCCGATTGGCCCGGCACCGACGATGGCAATTGCATCTCCCGGCTTGACGGCGCCGGCCAGAACGCCGATTTCGAAACCGGTCGGCAGGATATCCGACAGCATCACCAGCGCTTCCTCATCCGCGTCTTCGGGGATCGGGTAGAGCGAATTGTCACCGTGGGGAATGCGGACATATTCGGCCTGGGTGCCATCAATCAGGTGGCCGAGGATCCAGCCGCCGTCCTCGCAATGCGAATAAAGCTGGCGCTTGCAATTGGCGCAGCTGCCGCATGAGGTGATGCAGGAAATGAGGACCCGGTCCCCCTTCCTGTAATTGCGCACCGCAGCGCCAACCTCTTCGACAATGCCGACCCCTTCATGCCCGAGAATGCGGCCGGAGGTGACTTCCGGCACATCGCCTTTCAGGATGTGCAGGTCGGTTCCGCAAATGGTGGTTTTGGTGATTTTGACGATAACGTCGGTGGGCTTTTCGATCTTCGGCATCGGCTTTTCAGCCCATTCCTTGTTGCCGGGGCCCTGATAGACAAGCGCTTTCATTTTATTCTCCTCCCTTGAGAAACGATGACGTCCCTGCGCTGACAAGTATCGCATATTTCAGCCGAAAACCGGAAGCGAATCCGAGCGGCAAATGCACGCAGCGTCATCGGGAAGGCGTTTTGCGCCCTGGATATGCCCCAGCGGCTTTTTCTGTTGCAAAACGCCGGCTTCCGGCACAAAAGCAGCGACGGTGCAGAGAGCAGGACCGCTTTGCCAATTGACAATGCAACGCGCTCTGGTCCAGCTTCTTTGCAAACCAAACACCATCAGGGAACTTGAAAACATGAAGACCACGTTGAAGGCGGCCACCATGCTTGCAGGCATTCTGTTCGCAAGCCATGCATTTGCGAACGAAACGCTGACGATTGCAAACTGGCTGCCGCCTTCACACCCGCTGGTCAAGGACGTGATCGAGCCCTTTGCGGCCTCCATCGAGAAAGCCACCGACGGACGGGTCACGACCAATATCCTGCCGGCACCGCTCGGGCCGCCGCCGGCGCAGTACGATCTCGCCGTCAACGGCGTTGCCGACATCACCTTCGAGGTTCAGGGGTATAATCCGGGCCGGTTCCGCACCACGAATATCGCCGAAATCCCGTTCTGGGGCGATACCGCCGAGGCCACGTCGGTCGCCTACTGGCGCACATGGGATTCGCTTTTGAAGGACGCCGGCGAATATGACGACGTGCATGTGCTGGCCGTGTTTACCCACGGGCCGGGCCAGGTTTTCATGAATGGCGGCGACCTTTCCGAGCTTTCGGCCATCGACGGCGCCAAGATCCGCGTTGGCGGCGGCATTGTTCATGAGCTGGTGAGCGCGCTTGGCGGCGTGCCGGTCGAAGGCCCCTCCTCGCAGACCTATGAACTGCTGTCGCAGGGCGTCGCCGACGGCATCACCTTCCCCTATGAATCAGTCAATTTCTTCGGGCTGACGGACATGGTGAACCAGGCGCTGGTCATTCCGGGCGGGCTCTACAACACCTCCTTCTTCGTGGTGATGAACAAGGACAGCTGGGCCGGGCTTTCGCCGGAAGACCAGGCGGCAATCGACAGCGTTTCCGGCGAGGCGCTGGCACGGCTTGCAGGTCAGGCCTGGGATGCAGCCGATGCGGCGGGCCTTGAAGCCATGCAGGGCAAGGTCACCTTCCACGACGCGACACCCGAACAGGTCGCCGAAATCGGCGAAAAGGTCGCGCCGGTGGTGGAAGCCAAGCTTGCCGAGATCGATGCGGCCGGTGTGTCGTCCGCCAAGGCGATGGCCCTCATGAAGGACAATATCGACGAACTGCAGGGCGAATGAGCGACGCCGACATTATCGATGATGCGCATCACGCCGCGAGTCCCATGGCTCGCGGCATTCGTATTGTGCTCAGTGTCACCGCCGGTGCATTGCTGCTGGCGCTGATGGCGCTCACCGTCACCGACGTCGTCGGGCGCTACCTGCTGAATGCACCGGTCAAGGGCGCTGCCGAGGTCTCGGAGCTTCTTCTGGTTTCCATCGTCTATCTCGGCCTTCCGGCCGTCTGCCTCGACGGCGGTCATGTCACCGTCGACCTCGTCACCAAGTCACTGCCGCGCTGGAGCGAACGGCCGCGCCTGTTTCTGACCGGGCTGGTCTCATCCGGCGTTCTCGGCGTTATCGCCTGGCGGCTTTATGTTTATGGCCTGCAGGTCGGCGGCTATAATCTCGTTACCAATTCGCTGCGCCTGCCGGTTGCGCCCGTCGTCTGGTTCTGTGCCGTGTGTGCGGGGATTTCCGCGCTGGTCACGCTCGCTCTGGCCTTCACAGCCCTTTTCAAGAGACCATCATGATCGAATGGCCCATCGGGATTGCAGTGCTGATCGCGCTGCTGCTGGTCGGCATGCCGATCGCCTTTTCGCTGACGTTGATCGGCATTGCCGGCACGGCCTCGATCATCGGGTTCAAGCCGTCCTTCGCGCTGCTCGGCGCCACGTTTTTCGACAATGGCCGCTCCTATGCGCTGACCGTCATGCCGCTGTTCCTGCTGATGGGCAATTTCGTCGTCCAGTCCGGCATTGCGCGTGAGCTTTATGACAGCGCCCATGCCTGGCTCAGGCACCGCAAGGGCGGCCTCGCGCTGGCAACGGTCGCCGCCTGCGGCGGGTTTTCCTCCGTCTGCGGCTCGTCGCTGGCAACGGCGGCGACCATGTCGAAAATCGCGCTGCCCTCGATGCGCCGCTTCGGCTATCCCGACAGTCTGGCTACCGCCTCGATTGCCGCCGGCGGCACGCTCGGCATCCTGATCCCGCCCTCCGTCATCCTGGTGTTTTACGGCATCATGACGCAGCAGAATATCGGCAAGCTGTTCATGGCCGGCATCGTGCCCGGCCTTCTCGGCATTTTCGGCTATGCCATCGCGGTGATGATTTCCGTGCGGTTTCTGAAACAGGACCTGCCCGCAGAGCCCAGGCTCTCGCTCAGGGAACGGTTTCTGGCGCTGAAGGGCACGGCCGGCGCGCTTGCGCTCTTCATCTTCGTCATGGGCGGCATCTATCTCGGCATCTTCACGCCGACGGAAAGCGCCGGCATGGGCGCATTCGGCGCCTTCGTGCTCGCGCTTTTCTCCGGCCGGCTGAAACTGTCCGATCTCGGGAGCATTCTCTATTCCACCGCCAAGACCACGGCGATGATGTTCTTCATCCTGTTTGGCGCGCTGACCTTCACCAACTACGTCAACCTCTCGGGCATGACGAGTGATATCCAGTCCGCGCTCTCGATGTTCGGCGACGGGCCCTACGCCACCATCATCGCCATCCTGATCGTCTATCTGCTGCTCGGCTGTGTGCTGGAGGGGCTTTCGATGATCACGCTCACCGTGCCGATCTTCTATCCGATCGTTGCCGCGCAGGGGTTCGACCTGATCTGGTTCGGCATTTTCGTGGTCGTGATCACCGAGGTGAGCTACATCACCCCGCCGGTCGGCATGAACGCCTTCGTGCTCAACACGGTGGTGCGCGATGTCAGCCTTCGCACAATTTTCTCCGGGCTGTTGCCCTTCGTGGCCATGGATATCGTCCGCATCGCCCTTCTCATCGCCTTTCCGGCCTTGGCGCTTTTCATTCCGTCCATGATGTGATCAGCCCCAGCGCGGGAACGGGTCCGTCAGGTCGAGGTGGCGATCGGCATTGTAGGGGTTTACGGTATCGGCATCGACGAGGCAGGCATCAAGCGCCGCACGGATCGCCACCTCGTCCATCGACTGACCGATGAACACGATCTCCTGCCGTCGGTCGCCGAAGGCCTTGTCCCAGCTTGCCGCGATCATCGCCTTCAGCTCCGGCCTGTCGGGCCAGCGGCTTTCCGGCACAGCGGCCCACCAGCGCCCGAGCGGCCCACAGCGGACAATCGCGCCGGCAAGCGAGAATTCACCGGCAAAATCCGGCCGCGTGGCCAGCCAGAAATGCCCCTTGGCGCGGATCAGACCGGGAAAGGTCGTCTTCGTGAACCGGTCGAATTTTTCCGGCGCAAACGGTTTGCGCGCGCGATAGACGAAACTGCCGATGCCGTACTCTTCCGTTTCGGGCACATGATCGGCAAAGCCATAAAGCTCCTTGGCCCAGAGCGGATGCTGGCTGGCCCTGTCTTCCGAAAACAGCCCGGTATCGAGCACCTGATCCAGCGCCACGGCCCCGAAATCGGCCTCGATGATGCGCGCATCCGCATTCAGCGCCCGGATCACGCTGATCACATCGGCCCGCCCGGCGGCCGAGACATCGGACACCTTGTTGACCACCACGACATCGGCAAACTCGATCTGCTCCACATGCAGGTCGACCAGAGTGCGGTCATCGCCCTCTCCCGCCGTTTCACCACGGTCGCTCAGGAGGTCGTGACTAGCATAGTCGCGCAGCAGATTGACGGCATCGACCACGGTCACCATCGTGTCGAGCCGGGCGTGGTCGGACAGGCTGAAGCCCTGTTCATCGCGCCAGGAAAACGTGGCTGCGACGGGAAGCGGCTCGGCAATGCCCGTTCCCTCGATCAGCAGATAATCGAAGCGGCCATCGGCAGCGAGCCGGCGTACTTCGGTCAGAAGATCGTCCCTGAGCGTGCAACAGATGCAGCCATTGGTCATCTCCACCAGCTTCTCGTCGGTGCGCGAAAGATCCGCGCCGCCCTCGCGCACCAGATCGGCATCGATATTCACCTCGCTCATGTCATTGACGATGACGGCAACCCGGCGTCCTTCGCGATTGTTGAGCACATGGTTGAGCAGGGTCGTCTTGCCGGCCCCGAGAAAGCCGGAAAGGACGGTCACGGGCAGGCGGCGGTCGTTTCGGGAAAGCATGCGATATCCTTCACTTTTGGTAATGTTATATCATAACTATTCCAACAAAAATGAAGACGTCAAGCAGACGGTAACGACCACATATACAACGCTTTGATATAGCAGAACTTTTTCATAAAAATTTGAGAGCGCCCTGCCCTCCAGTCCCGAATCTGCCGATGGCGCCACGAACGCCGAACGGCAAAATAGACACAATGACGATGCGCCGCCGACAGGAATGATCAGCATCGCTCCATCACTGTGCCGAGACGGCTTGTCTTCCATCTCTCAGCGTCATGTCCGGGCTTGCTGCGAGGGGCCTCCAGTTTTCGGAACCACCGATGAAGCGGGATAGATATCCAGATAAAACAGGTTCTTGCGGTGATCCGGAAACGACCATCCAACAACGCGAAGACCCTCGGGCGGGCCGGACAATCCCCCGGCAAAAAAACACGGTTGGTCGTCCGCCGGAATTGATCATCGTTCTGCTTCAAAATTCTGGATTCGTGCGGCAGCCACAGCATCTTCGGATGCACATGCCCTTCGGGCACGCTCAAACGACCAAAGGCGCACCTGAAACAAACGACAGCTCACATCAGCATGAAATTTTCTTTCATATTGAGAATATAATTTCATCCTGCATAATGAATTCCATCATGTCCGTTGACCTTCGTGTCCAGGACGCCATTGCAGCGGACAACAAATTGCCACAGGGAGTGAGACAATGAAGAAATTGACATCAGCGCTGGCGGTCTTTGCCGCGGGCATCGCACTGACAGCCGGTTCGGCCAATGCCACGGTTCGCCTGAAGCTGGCCGACGCGCTGGCGGCAGACCATCCGACAAGCGTGATCCTGAAACAGTTCGCCGAAGAGGTCGAGGAAAAGACCGACGGCGAAGTCAAGATCCGCCTTTACATGAACGGCGTTCTGGGTTCCGAGCGTGAAGTTCTCGAACAGGTCCAGAACGGCGCGGTCGACATTACCCGCGTCAGCGCCGCCAACCTGGAAAACTTCAACCCGATCTATCAGGCCTTCACGCTGCCCTATCTGTTTAACAGCCAGGAGCATTTCTACGACGTCATGGACGGGCCGATTGTCGATCCGGTCTATCAGGCCTCGCTCGACAGCGGCTTCATGGGGCTGACCTATTTCGACAGCGGCGCCCGCTCGTTCTACACCAAGTCGAAATGCGTCGAGACGCCGGACGACCTGAAGGGCCAGAAGCTGCGTGTGATCAATTCGCACACCTCCATCCGGATGGTCGAGCTGATGGGCGGCATTCCGACCCCGCTGCCCTATGGCGAGATCTACACGGCATTGCAGCAGGGCGTCATCGACGGCGCTGAAAACAACCCGACGGCGCTGACGCTCGGCCGTCACGGCGAAGTGGTCGAATGCTATTCGCTGGACGAACATCTGCGCATTCCCGACTTCCTGGTGATTTCCAAGACGGCGATGGACGAGCTGACAGATGAACAGCTCACCATCATCAAGGAAGCCGCTGTTCACGCCACGCAGGAGCAGAAGAAGGTCTGGAACGAGGCCGTCGACGAGGCCATGCAGCAGATCGAAGAAATGGGCGTCACCATCGTCCGTCCCGACAAGGCGCCTTTCCAGGAAAAGGTTGCGCCTCTGATCGAGGAATACAAGCAGGATCCGGCAATCGGCCAGTTGGTCGATGCCATCCAGAACGCTCAGTAAAGTCCTCCCGGACCTGACGGAAAAGGCGCTTCTTGTCTCATCAAAACAGGAAGCGCCTTTTCTTTTTCAAAGCATGTCGCAGCCAGGTGGTCGCACCTGGTTACAGAGAAATCCTGTCAAAACAATCAGTTCGAGTGGCGGCGCGTTTCCGCGAATCGCTCGCCCGTTCTGGCGGGCTACCGCCCGCACCGTTTCACCAATCAAAAGACTGGAAGCACCATGATCACCGATGATTTTCACCTTTCCGGAAAAACGGCAATCGTCACCGGCTGCGATACCGGGCTTGGCCAGGGCATGGCCGTTGCGCTGGCAGAAGCCGGTGCGAATATTGTCGGCGTCAATATCATCGAACCGGCGGAAACGATCGCCAAGATCGAGGCGCTGGGGCGCCGTTTCGTCTCCATCGAAGCCGATCTGATGAAACAGGACGAGATACCGCAGATCGTTGAAACGGCCGTTCGCGAATTCGGCGGGATCGATATTCTGGTCAACAATGCCGGCATTATCCGCCGCGAGGACGCCGTGGACTTTTCCGAAAAGGACTGGGACGACGTGATGAATATCAACATCAAGAGCGTCTTCTTCCTGTCCCAGGCCATTGCCCGCCGATTCATCGAACAGGGGCGTGGCGGCAAGATCGTCAATGTCGCCTCCATGCTGTCGTTTCAGGGCGGCATCCGTGTTCCTTCCTATACCGCGTCCAAGAGCGGCGTCATGGGCATTACCAAGCTGATGGCGAATGAATGGGCGCAGCACGGCATCAACGTCAACGCGATTGCGCCCGGCTATATGGCCACCAACAACACCGCCGCATTGCGGGCCGACGAGGACCGCAGCAGCGAAATCCTCGGCCGGATCCCCGCCGCGCGCTGGGGCCTCCCGCGCGATCTGGCCGGACCGGTGGTCTTCCTCGCCAGCGAAGCATCCTCCTATGTCAACGGCTACACCATTGCGGTCGATGGCGGCTGGCTCGCCCGCTGAGGCATTCTGTCGGCGGTGGGTCGTCAGGCGGGGCGCTGCTTCTCACGCATCCGGGCAAGGCCAAAACTGCGGTTGCGCATCTGCGCAGCCGCTTCGCTGCGTTGCCGGTCGCTACGGGCGACTGTCATCCCAAAAACGCGAAATGAAATTTTCTTTCATATTTCGCAATTAATTTTCATGGTGCATATTATTGCCATCATGACCATGCACCGGAGGAAAACCCGTGCTCTCCAGAACCCAACTGAAACAAAAGATCGAGCTGCTGGTCGCCGGCCTGAAATCGCTGCGGGATGAAGGCAAGTTCGACGAACCCAATCTCGACGGCACTGCCGGCGACTATGTCAGCTTCAACGCCTGGGAATGGCCGCAGGGCGTCGGCCTTTACGGACTGGCGCAGATGTGGCTGAAGACGGGCGACACTGCGGTGAAGACCCTGCTCGAGGACTGGTATTCAGCCCATATCGAAAAAGGGCTGCCGCCGCAAAACGTCAACACCACGGCGCCGATGCTGGCGCTCTCGCTTCTGTGGCGCGAAACCCGCGATCCCCGCTGGGAAGCGCCGATGAAGGACTGGGCCGACAGAATTCTGACGGACATGCCGCGCACGCGCTGCGGCGGTTTCCAGCACAATGTTTCCGACAAGATCAATGATGATGAATTGTGGGACGACACGCTGTTCATGGTGGCGCTGTTCCTGGCCAGTTACGGCGAGGGTGCAGGCCGCCGCGACCTGGTCAGCGAAGCGGCCTTCCAGTTCATGATCCACACGCATTACCTGTCCGAGCCGGAAACCGGGCTCTGGTTCCACGGCTGGACCTTTGACGGCAACCACAATTTCGCCCGTGCCCGCTGGGCGCGCGGCAATTCCTGGATTTCAGCCGGCGTTCTCGACCTGATCGAGCTTGCCGAGCTGGACGAGGGCACGAAGCGTTACCTGACGGAAGTGGTCAAGGCGCAGCTTGAGACGCTGATCGGCTATCAGGCGGCAAGCGGCGCCTGGCATACGCTGGTGGACGATCCGACCTCCTATGAGGAAATCTCCGCCACCGCCGCCATCGGTTACGCGCTTTTGAAAGGCGCACGGCTGGGGATTGGCCCTCAAAGCTGGCACGAGGCCGGCATGAAGGCGCTTTCGGTCACGCTCGACAATATCGGCGCTGACGGCATTGTCGACAATGTCTCCTACGGCACCCGTATGGGGCACGATCTCCAGTTCTACAAGGACATCCCGATCCAGCCGACCGGCTATGGCCAGTCCATGGCCCTGCTGCTGCTGGTCGAAGCCCTCAATATTGCTCAAGCGGAGGAAGAATGATGTTTGAAGACACACGCTATTCCGTATCCCCGAAAGACGTCCGCAGCTATTCCAACGAACGCCTGCGGGAGGAATTCCTGCTCGACAACCTGTTTGTCGCCGACAAGCTGCAGATGGTCTACACCCATGTCGACCGGATGATCATCGGCGGCTTCCTGGCAGTCGATGCGGAAACCGAAATCGCCGATGGCGCGGCTGTGGGAACGCCGGGCTTCTTCGACGCCCGCGAAATGGGCATCGCCAATCTCGGCGGAACCGGAACCGTGACGGTCGATGGCGCGGTCTTCACGGTCGAGCACCGCGATATCGTCTATGTCGGGCGCGACACGAAATCCGTCCGCCTTGCCTCGAAGGACCCGTCCGACCCCGCCGCCTTTTACATGAACTCGGTCCCGGCCGGTTATGCCGTGCCTTCGGCGCTTATCCGGCAGGCCGATTCCAAGCCCGTCACCATGGGTGACGAGGCGCATGCCAACAAGCGCACGCTGCGCATGTATATTCACCCGGAAGTCTCGCCGAGCTGCCTGCTTCTGATGGGGATTACCGAGCCTGCGCCCGGCAGCATCTGGAACACCGAGCCGCCGCATGTGCATGAGCGCCGCATGGAGGCCTATGTCTATTTCAACATGGCGCCGGAAGACCGGGTCATGCATTTCATGGGCGAGCCGAAACAGGTGCGCAATATCGTGGTCGCCGACCGCCAGGGCATACTTTCGCCCGCATGGTCGATCCATATGGGTGCCGGCACCGGTCCCTATTGCTTCGTCTGGGGCATGACCGGTGAAAACAAGGCCTATAATGATGTTACGCCCGTTGCCGTGAAAGACCTTCTGTGATGGCACATCAAGCACAAGACGGCGCCATGCGCCGGCCGCTGCCGGACGGTTCTCCGGTCTGCTACTGGCACGTATCGGCCATAGCCGAGGAAGAATACAACGTGCCCGACACCACCATGTCGGGCCACATGGATGCCCAGTTCTTCCTCACCAAGGAAAAGAACTTCATTCCGCACGAATATCCCTGCCGCACCCAGTTCGTCAGCGAACGGCGCGGCAAGCGGCCCGTGATCGTCGAAAAACAAGGCCCCGGCCGCATCTGGACGCCGTTCGGTTCGCCGCGCGTCGATCTGTCCGGCTTCTGGTTCCGCGCCACGGCGGTTTCCGCATGGGCCCAAACGCGCATCGAGGCTGAAACCGCCGGAACGGCGCGGCTGAAGCTCAGTTGCTGCGGCGGCGCGATCCTGTTCGTCAACGGAGCCGAAGCGGGCTCGATGAGCGTCTATCAGCGCAATTTCGAGACCGACCAGGAATTCGACGTCGAGCTGAAGGCCGGGCTGAACGACATCGCCGTGTTCTTCGACGACCTTGCCGAACGCGATGCCCGTTACTTCTTCGAACTCGATTACTGCGAAGGCCCCGCCGCTGCCGTCTCGCTCGATGTCCCTTGCGAAAGCGGGCTTGCCGACGAAATCGAGACGATGCTGGAAACCATGCATTTCGAGCACCCGGCCTATTCTTCCGGGACGGTCGCCTTTCATTGCCCCGCAACCGTCAGCCGCGATCTCGATGTCGAAATCGTCGTCGCCGGGGATTTCCTGGCGGAAGAACACGATACGTTTACCGCAAGCCTGCCGGCCGGCGCCTCGCGGCTTGTCGTTGGCGATGTTTCAGCGTTTCACAGCGATTTCCGTCATTTCGACGTGCGCCTGAGCGCCGGCGGCCTGACGCTGTCGCGACCGTTCACGGTGGAAATCGCGCGCTGCGAAGATCAGGGCGAACCGCCCGAAAGCCTTGAGGACCGCATCGCGGAAGCGCTCCGCCATGTCGCCGACAAGGGCTATGCCGATGCCATCTCGGCACTGGCGCGGCTGGGGCTTGGCCTTGGCGGCGCACAGACCGAGGCGATGATTGCCGCCTCGCTGCCGAAAATCGAAAACTGCCACGACTGCGCCGACTTCCATCTGGTGCCGCTGCTGTTCGGGCGTATCCGCTACGGCGATCTTCTGTCGGATGACATCCGCGCACGGATCGACGCCGCAACCCTCAACTTCCGCTACTGGATGGATGAGCCCGGCAATGATGTGCAGTGGTATTATTCGGAAAACCATGCGCTGCTGTTTCACACCGCCGCCTATCTGGCCGGTCATTTTCATGCCGACAAGACATTCGTGCGCGCCGGTGTGAGCGGCGCCGAGCAATCAGAACGCGGTGCAGCCCGGCTCCGGGACTGGTTCGATCACTTCGAGAAATGGGAAATGGCCGAGTTCAATTCGGTTCCCTATTTCCCGATCGATCTGAAGGGCCTGACAACGCTCTATGCGCTGGCCCATGACGCGGATATCCGCGCGCGCGCCGGACAGGCGATCCTGCGGCTGATTACGGTCGTTGCCGCTTCCGCCCATCACGGCACGCTGACGGCGGCACAGGGCCGCTCCTACGAGCATACCCTGATGGCCGCCCGCACCAGTGAGCTTTCCGCCATCGCCCGTGTTCTCTGGTCGCGCGGCAATTACGGCCGCACCTTCCAGACGCTGCCGCAATTCCTGTTATGCCTGCGCGATTTCGGCCTTGTCATTCCGACAAGCGATCGCCAGAAGGCCTGCCTTACCGGCGCTGAGGAACAGGAATGGACCTTCTCGCAGGGCGAAAACCGGTTCGCGCATCTCTACCACTACAAGACCGCCGAAACGGCCATGGGCTCGCTTGCCCGCTACCGCTGGGGCGAATGGGGCTATCAGGAAACCGTTCTGCAACTGCGGATCGGGGACAATCCCGATGCCCAGATCTGGGTGAACCATCCCGGCGAGGTCATCCACTGCGGCTTCGGCCGGCCATCCTACTGGGGCGGTTGCGGCGCACTGCCGCGCGTTCATCAGTATAAAAACCTGGCCGTGGTCATCTTCAGCACCCATGAAGACCAGCCGGATTTCAGCCATATCTGGTTCCCGGCCCAGGTCTTCGACGAAACCATCGCCGACACTCACGCTGCCTGCGCGCGCTCTGGCAAGGGCATGGTTCAGGTGACCGGCGCGACACCGCTCGTGCCTGTCGAGACCGGTCCCACAGCCGGCATGGAGATCCGCCAGAACGGGCGGGAAACCGCATGGCTGTTCCGGTTGGGTCGATGCGAGGGAGAGAACGGCGGGCTCGCCGGTTTCCACGCGCGCTTCAAGGCCATCGGCTTCACGCAGTTAGAGGACGGGACCATCACTGTTGACGATCCGGAATATGGCCAGATCGTTTTCGGGGATGACGGGTCAGTCGCGGGCGAAGGACGCCGGCTCGATCCGGCGGAATGGACAATCGAAGGAACGATCGCCGGCACGGCTGTGTAACCCTTGCAAATTCCGACGGGCCCTGTGGTCCGTCGGCCGGCATTCTCACTGCAGGGTTGCCGCAAGCGGCAGATCAGTCCGCGCCACCCTTTACGGCCGCGGTCGAACCACGCTCGGTCAGGCGGCAGGACAGTTCCGTCCGGCGCGGCAGGAATGGCTCGTTGTCGAGAAGGTCGCGCATCATGTCCAGCGCCGCAGCGCCCATTTCACGCATCGGGATCTGGACGGTGGTCAGCGGCGGATCGAGAAAATCGCTTTGCGGCAGACCGTCAATCCCCATCACCGAAATGTCGTCCGGAACCGACAGGCCGAGCGCGCGCAGCCCGAAAATGGCGCCCGCCGCAAGACTGTCGCCGGCCGCCAGAACGGCCGTGAACGACGTGCCCTTTTCCTCGACATGCCGGCGCACTGCCTCGATTGCAGCTTCGGGCGTCCAGTCGCTGGCATCGACGACGAGATCGCGCCACGCCACGCCCGGAATGGTCTTGATCTCGTCACGCCAGCCCTCCAGACGTCTGAGAATGGTGCGGCGGCCGGGCCGTGAAAGAAACAGGATCCGCGAATGACCCAGCGATCTCAGATAGCGGGTGGCCAGTGCAGCCGCCGCGCGGTTGTGGGGCGCAATGCTCGAAAGTTGCATCAGCGGGTCGTCGCCATTGACCAGCAGCACCGGTCTGGCGAAGGCCCGGGCCGGGACCAGCATTTCATCTTCATCGATGGTCAGCATCAAGACACCGGCGATTTCGGGATCCTTGGCAGCATCCTCCAGCATTTTCCGCTCGTCGTCGGCGCTGGAAATCGCTTTGGTCGTCAGCGACAGCCCGAGAACCTCCGCGCGTTCGCGCATGCCCTCCAGCACGAATGCCGTGAACTGATTGCGCTGGTAGTCGAGCATGGCGCTGGCGCTGGCCGCGACGATGACCTTCATGCCCGCAATCGACGTGGGAACGTGGTAATTCTGCGACTTGGCCGCCTGCAGGATCTTTTCCCTGAGTTCCGGGCGAACGCCCGGCGTTCCCGAAAGCGCCCGCGAGGCGGTGGACGGCGAAACGCCGCAATAGCGCGCCAGATCGCTCAGACGAAGACGCCTGCTTTCCTTTTTCATGTGCATCACTCCGTTTGGCACAATATGAAATATTCTTTCATATGGCGCAATCTTTTTTCATGATGCATGATATCTTCAAAAGCGGTCGCCCAGGGAGGACACCTCTGCGGCCGCACCAGAGAACCGTCCCGGACGACAATGCGAAGCAGCCGCTCACCCTTTGTCGTTCGCGACATGGAGGACATCCATGATAGACAAGACAAAATATGCTCTGGAAAGCCTGCTGCTCTACCTGACCTCCGCGATGCTCGCGATCATGGTCGGGCTGATGCTGTGGCAGGTTTTCACCCGCTACGTGCTTGCCGCACCGGCGCTCTACACCGAAGAACTTCTCCGTTTCATGATGATCTGGATGGCCTTCCTGGGATCGGCCTATGCCTTCGGCACGCGCCAGCACCTGTCGCTGGTTTTCGCCATCGAGGCGCTGAGCGGACAAAAGAAACTGATCCTGATGCTGATCAACGACGCCGTCGTTCTGGTGTTTTCCGTGTTCATCCTGTTTCTCGGCGGCATCAAGGCCGTCTCGTCATCGATGGCACAGTTTTCTCCGATCATGCGCATTCCCATCGGCGACGTCTACCTGATCATGCCGATCGCCGCCGTGCTGATCTTCATCCTTCAGTCGCTCAACATGATCATCCTGGTCCGCGACAGCAACCGGGCATCGCTCAAGCCGGTCGGGAGCCTGTAAAATGGACTTTATCTTTGACTATGTGGACGAAACGGTGTTTGCGTCCATCCTGCTCTTCGGCCTGTTTTTCCTGATGCTGGCCCAGGGCATCGCCATCTCCGTGGCGATTGCCGTGTCCTCGATCGTGACCGGCCTGTTCTTCATGCCGCCGAGCGTCACCTTCTTCGTCGCCACTCAGAAGATGTTTGCCGGTGTCGATTCGTTCACCCTGCTGGCGATCCCGTTCTTCATTCTCGCCGGCAACATCATGAACAAGGGCGGCATTGCCATCCGGCTCGTCAATCTTGCCAAGCTGATCGGCGGTCGCCTGCCCGGCGCGCTTGCACATACCAATGTGATCGCCAACATGCTGTTCGGCTCGATTTCCGGCTCGGCCATCGCCGCAGCCGCCGCCGTCGGCGGGACCATGGCGCCGCTGCAGAAGAAGGAAGGCTATGACCCGACCTTCTCCGCGGCCGTCAACATCGCCTCGGCGCCGTCGGGCATCCTGATCCCGCCAAGTGGTCCGCTGATCCTGTTTTCGCTGGTTTCCGGCGGCACATCGATTTCCGCGCTTTTCATCGGCGGTTATGTGCCCGGCCTTCTGATGGGGCTGGCCGTCATGATCGTCGCCGGCATCATCGCCAAGCGCCGCAACTTCCCGATTTCGAAAGCGCCCGGCGCAGGCGAGGCCGTCAGGATCGTCTGGCAGGCCCTGCCCTCCCTGCTGATGGTCGTCGTCGTCATCGGCGGCATCGTCATCGGCGCCTTCACGGCAACCGAAGGGGCGGCCGTTGCCGTTCTCTATTCCTTCGTCCTGTCGCTGATCTACCGGCTGGCGACATGGCGGGAATATATCGAAGTGCTGAAAAGCTCGATGGTCACCAGCGCCGTCATCCTGTTTCTGATCGCCGCTTCCGGGGTGATGTCCTATGTGATGACCATCACCGGCATACCGGATGCGATCGCCGATGCCCTGCTGACCTTCCAGAACCCGATCGTGATCCTGCTGATCATGAATATCTGCCTGCTGATCATCGGCTTCTTCATGGACCTGACGCCGGCCGTGCTGATCTTCACCCCGATCTTCCTGCCGATCGCGCGGGAAGTGGGCATGGACCCCGTCCAGTTCGGCCTGATGATGATCTTCAACCTCGGCATCGGCTCGATGACGCCGCCGGTGGGTTCGGTCCTGTTCGTGGGATGCAGCATCGCCGGGGTCAGCATCGAGAAGGTGGCAAAACCGCTGCTGCCGTTCTTCATCACGCTGGTGATCGCGCTGCTGATGATTACCTACATCCCCGCGCTCACAACCGGCCTGCCCCGGCTTCTGGGCCTGATGTAAAAGCAGCCTCCGGCTGCACCGATGCGGCGCCCTGCGCCGCATCCCAGTTTGTTGACAAACCCTGTAAGCAATCACGGCTTTGCCTACCCCCCACCGTCATTCCGGCCTTGAGCCGGAATCCCGTAAGGGCCAAGTCCTTGCGCGCAAAGACTCTTTCTGGAAGCGCACAGCAAGCGGCCCTGGATACCGGCTCAAGGCCGGTATGACGAAAGAACGCGGGGCGAGCTTTGTCAGCGCGCCGAGTGCACAGGTTCGGGAGTCTCCTGGCTTTTTGCGAAACAACCCGCAAGACAATCCCGTCAAAAATCAGGGAATGCGCACTGCAAGCCGGTATCGTGGATGGCCGTATCGCGATCAGAAAACTGGTGCCGCCTACGTGACTCGAACACGTGACCCCCGCATTACGAATGCGATGCTCTACCAACTGAGCTAAGGCGGCCCGAACGCGCTTTCGAGCGCGTTGCGATGCATGGGGCTGTTACAGGCTCTTGGCGGTTTTTTCAAGCGCCTTTGCCTTCAGAACGGCAAAAAATGATGCCGGGGCCGGTGTGGCCCTCAGCCGGTGGCGCGCAGAAGGGCGAGCGTTTCGGTGCGCTTTGCGGAATCCGTGTCAAAAACGCCGCGCGAGACCAGCGTGACCGTGTTGGCGCCATGGGCCTTGATGCCGCGCATTTCCATGCACATGTGGCGCGCTTCCGCCAGCACCATAACGCCCTTCGGCTTCAGCACGGCTTCCATCGCATCGGCGATCTGGCCGGTCAGCCGTTCCTGAAGCTGCGGGCGGCGGGCAAGCGTGTCGACCACGCGGGCCAGTTTGGACAGGCCGGTCAGCCGGCCGCCATCGGGCAGATAGGCAATGTGCGCCTTGCCGAAAAACGGCAGCAGGTGGTGCTCGCACATGGTGTGAAAGGCGATATCCTTGACGATCACGATCTCGTCATGGCCGTCTTCGGTGAACACGGTCTTCAGATGCTCCGACGGGTCCTCGGCAAGACCGGAGAACACCTCCATATACATCTTCGCCACCCGCGACGGTGTGTCCAGCAAACCCTCGCGGGTCGGATCCTCGCCGAGCGCGACCAGAATGTCGGTCACGGCCTTCCTGATTTTTTCGCGACGCGCCTCGGCATCGTCAACCTGTCTGGGAATATCGTTCACGCTTCACCTGTTTTCGCCGCATGCCGTTTCATTGCGTCACATATGCGGTCCCATTCTGGCCGCATCTAGACCCTGCCAGATGTCAAATTCAAGGCCTGTCTTCAATCATTGCGCGCGAACGGCCCGCCGACAGCACACAGGCTGCCACGATCAGCGCTCCGCCAACGAGTGTGGGCCATGCGGGAATTTCGTCGAAAAAGACGAAACCGTAAAACCCGGCCCAGACCAGAGCCGAATAATCGATCACCGCATAGAGCGAGGCCGGCATGCGGTTGAGCCCGGCAACCAGAAAGACAAAACCGAGCGCGCCGCAAAACCCGATCAGGCCGACTTGCCAGAAAAGACCGGGGTCCGGCGTCTGCCACAGCAGCATGGCCAGCGGTGCAGAAAACAGGGTTGCGAACACGGTCTGCATCAGGCTGAGCGTGATCGGATGATCGTTGGCCGACGCTTTCTTCATTACGATGGCCGTAACCGCATAGGCCAGCGGCGCAGTCAGCCCGGCCACGATGGCGACAACCGAAACCGGCGGGCCGGCAAGGCCTGACCCTCTTGTGGCAACGATGATGCCCGAGCCGCAGACCGCCAGGAAAAGCGCGCCATAAGTTGCCCGCCCGGGCCGCTCGCCGAAAACCAGCGCGCCGAGCAGGGCCATGTAGATCGGCGCCGTCATGGCCAACGCCAGCGCCATCACCAGCGGCATGCCGGCAATGCCGTAGAAAAACAGGCTTGCCGTGGCAGCCGACAGCACGCCCTTCAGCGCATGTTCCTTCATGAAGCCGGGTTTCGGTCTGCGGCGCACAAAGACGGCGACGAAGAGGGCCAGAAACACGGTCGAGACCGTATAGCGCAGGAACGTGACCTGAAAGCTCGACATCTCCGCGCCGAGGCTCTTGGCCAGCGCATCGACGCCGGAAAGCGTGGCAACGGCGGCCACCGCGAAGCTGACGCCCGATGTCCGGGTCAGTGATACCATGTTTGTCCCTCGTGCCGCCGGCCGGTCCGCCCGGACACAGCATCTCAACGCCCCGCGATAGCCGCGGCCCCACAGCCGGTCAAGCCAAGCAAGAGGCCGGAGGGTACGTCTGCCTGCCTGCACGGCGAGAGCCTTTCAAGCGCCCGCCAAATGGCGTAGGAAGACAAAAACCAAGGGAGCCCGCCGCCATGGCCAAGATGATCCACTCAATGATCCGCGTGCTGGATGAAGCCCGCTCGATCGATTTCTACAACCTGCTGTTCGGCCTCGAGGTGGTGGACCGCTACCCCTTTGACGGGTTCACGCTGATCTATCTCGCCAATGCGGAAACCGGTTTCGAGCTGGAACTGACGGTCAATGAAGGCCAGAGCGAAGCCTATGACCTCGGCAATGGCTACGGGCACCTTGCTGTCAGTGTCGATGATATCGCGGCCGAACACGAGCGGTTGACGGCACTCGGCATTCCCGTCGGCAAGCTGGTGACCATGGAACGCGAGGGAGCAACCTTCGCCCGCTTCTTCTTCGTCACCGATCCCGATGGATACAAGATCGAAGTGCTGCAGCGCGGCGGCCGCTTTCAGTAAAAGCCGATCTGCTGCAACACGAAACGCACGCGCGTTTCGACATCGGCTTTCGGCAGTTCGACCGGCCGATAGCCGAGCTTCGGGTAGAAGGCCATCAGCCGCTCATATTCGGCAATGCCGTCTTCCAACCCGTGGCGGCGCTCGCCATCCCGGCGGTAGATTTCCGGCCAGGGCGGGGTCATGAAGACGGTCGTGTTGTAACGAACCTGCCGGACGATATCGGGTGGCGCGGCCGCGCCGGTCGCGTGACAAAGCGCGGCGGCGGCGTCGACCAGTCCGCGATCGAAAAACACCGGCCGCATGCTTTCAGCAACCGCCGCATGATCGGCGGCGGCCATCGCAACCGCGCGGCGGGCAAAGGCTGCCATATCGATCCAGGGCAAGGCCTTGCCCTCCCCGGCAGTCTCCTCGGCCACGATCCGGCGGCCGGGTTCTTCCACCACGGCAAAGCCGCGGGCAGCAAGGGCGTCGAGAAGGGTCGACTTGCCGCCGCCAGAACAGCCGGAAATCACAAAAAAACGGTTCATTTTCCCGAAGACGCCGCCTCGCAGGCAATGCCCGGATCGTCCTCGCCGTTCATCACATTATAAAGCGTCGCGCTGTCGCCCTTGGTCCACCAGACATAGGGCCCTGCGGCATAGCGCGCACCGGAAGCGGCGATAACTTCGGCGGCGACCGTCAGATGATCCTGCCATTGCAGCCGCGCCAGCGCGATCTCACCGCTGGTGACATAGCGCGCCGTCATGGTGAAATCGCCGCAATCATAGACGGCTTCGATGTCGCGGGCATCCGGGCCGTCCGGCACCGCGATCGAAAATCCGGTGTCGGCACGGGCCGCACTGGTGGCAAGGCTCATGAAAATGACGGACATCAAAATAGTGGTTTTCCCAGGCATAAACCTTCCCCTTAACCGTTTTTGAGTGAAATGAGCCTTCCGGCAGGGCTGTTGTTGCGTGCAAGATGTGACAGACTGATATGCCAGATTGATCTTGCTCAAGGCCCGGACCAGGACTTAGTCTTAAGTCGTAGGCGTCTTGCGGCGGCCCTCTGGCCGAAGCGGGTTGATGTTAACCGGCAGCTTCGTCGAAGTCTACAACGCCGACCCGGCGCATGACGGCAAATGGATAAGACCGATATGGCAGAAAAACCGGAAATGCGCCTGAACCTCCCAGAGACATTCGTCTTTTCAAGGGCGCGCCGTGTCGCCGGTCCGCATTTTCCAACGTCAGACAACAGGCCGCCGACGGCTCTGTCCTGTCCAGCCTCCCAAGAATAACCGATTATACCCAAGGAGTATCAGACGATGGCCGACAAATTCGATGTCGCAGGCTTCAACAAGAATTTCATCGAGCGCGCCGCGCAGAAGCCCGCAATCGCCACCGCCGTTGTGCATCCCTGCAGCCGCGATGCGCTTCTGGGCGCCGTTGAAGCAGCACATGAAAACCTGATCGAACCGATCCTGGTCGGTCCGGAAAACAAGATCAAGGCAATCGCCGACGAAAACGAAATCGACATTTCCGCCTACAGGATCATCGACACGCCCCACAGCCATGCCTCCGCCGCACAGGCCGTGGCCCTTGCCAGCAAGGGTGAGGCCGAAGCGCTGATGAAGGGCAGCCTGCACACCGACGAATATATGGGCGCAGTCATCAAGAAGGATGCCGGGCTGAGAACCGGACGCCGCATCTCCCACGTCTTCGCCATGGTCGATCCCGAATATCCGAAACCCTTCTTCATCACCGATGCGGCGATGAACATCAAGCCGGATCTGGCCGCCAAGGTCGATATCGCCCAGAACGCCATCGACCTGATGATCGCGACCTCCGATGTCGAAATCACCCCCAAGGTCGCTGTGCTGTCGGCCGTGGAAACGGTCAACCCCTCGATCCAGTCCACCATCGACGCCGCATGCCTTTCCAAGATGGCGGATCGCGGCCAGATCACCAATGCCATTGTCGACGGACCGCTGGCCTTCGACAATGCGATCAGCCTTGAGGCCGCCAAGATCAAGGGCATCACCTCCGCCGTTTCCGGTGACGCCGACATCCTGCTGACACCGGATCTGGAATCCGGCAACATGCTGGCCAAGCAGCTGGTCCTGCTCGGCGGCGCCACCTCCTCGGGCATCATCCTCGGCGCGCGTATTCCGATCATCCTGACCAGCCGTGCCGATGGCGCACAGGCCCGTATCGGTTCCTGCGCGATTGCAGCCCTGATGGCCGATGCCCGCCGCAACGGCCGCTATCCGGCGCTCTGAGAAACAGCGCATCCCGCATCAAAAGCCGTCGCGACAAATGCCGCGGCGGCTTTTTCATGCCCGCCATCTTGCCAATGCACGGTGAGGGTATATAACCGCCGGCCTTCACACCACACTCCCGGCAAAAAGGACGGCGTCATGACCGCACTCGGACTCGATTTCGGCACGACCAACACCGTGATCGCGCTGCCCGCGCACGGCAAAGGCGAAACCCGTTCGCTGACGTTTGAAAGCCAGGCGGGGGTGACGGATACGATGCGCACCTGCCTTTCATTCATGAAAGACCGGCAGGCCGGCGTCGGTGCGCCGCTTGCAACGGAGGCGGGGGCAGCCGCCATTCGCACGCTGATCGACCATCCCGGCGAATGCCGCTTCCTGCAGTCGATCAAGACCTATGCCGCCAGTCCGCTTTTCAGGGAAACCGCCGTGCTCGGTCGCCGCCATTCGTTTCCGGATCTGATGGCGGTGTTTCTGGAAAAACTGATGACCTATGCCGGTGACGGCTGGCCCGGCGATATCAGCCGCGTGGCCGCCGGCAGGCCGGTGCGCTTTGCCGGCACCGGCGCCGACGAGGCGCTGGCGCTTGAGCGTTACAACGAGGCCTTGTCCCGCTTCGGTTTCCCGGAAATCCGCTTCGTGCTGGAGCCGGTGGCCGCAGCCTGGTATTTCGCAAGCCGGCTTGAGAGGGATGCCAATGTGCTGGTCGCCGACTTCGGCGGCGGCACCACCGACTATTCGATCATCCGGTTTTCCAAAAGCGCGGGAAAGCTCTCCGCCGAGCCGTTGTCGCATTCCGGTGTCGGCGTGGCCGGCGACATGTTCGACTACCGCATCATCGACAATGTGGTGAGCCCGATGCTGGGCAAGGGCACCAGCTACAAGAGCTTCGGCAAGGTGCTCGACGTGCCGTCGAACTATTACGCAAGCTTCGGCCGCTGGAGCCAGCTTTCGATCTTCAAGACCACCCGCGATTTCATCGACCTGAAAAGCCTGGTGCGCGACGCCACCGACCCCGATGCGCTCGAACTGTTCATCGACCTGGTCGAAAACGATGAGGGCTATCCGCTCTATGAGGCGATATCGGCCACCAAACGGGCGCTGTCGGCACAAGAGGAAGCCGAATTCTTCTTCGCCCCGCTTGGCAAGGACAGTCGCCGCACCGTGCGCCGCGCCGATTTCGAGCGCTGGATTGCAGGCGAACTCGACCAGATGGAGGCCGCACTCGACGAGGCGATCGAGGGCGCCGGCATCGCCGCATCGCAAATCGACAAGGTGTTCCTCACCGGTGGCTCATCCTTCGTGCCGGCGGTGCGCAAGATCTTCGAAGACCGTTTCGACACTACCCGCATCGAGACCGGCGGCGAACTGCTGTCCATTGCCCACGGGCTGGCGCTGATCGGAGCGGAAGACGATTTTCCAGACGGGATGTGAGCGCCGGCTTCCGTGTCGCTCGCCGGGTGAATGCCCCTTGTGCACGTCACTCTTGCCCGATGACCGCCGGGCCGCGCACTCAAGGCAGGATTTGCACCGCCCTCAATCCGTCAAACGCTCATAAATGATGTGACGATGCTCACCATCATAAAGCGCCCGCACAGACGCCAGCGCAGCAACGGCTGCTTCGCGCCGGGGCGAAGACAGCGCATCTTCAATGTGGGCAAGCGAGGGATAGTCGATTTCCTGAACCAGAAAGACATCCTCCTCCCCGGCCTCGCACTGCCGCGGCCGATAAACCCGCACGGCACGTGCATGCAGCATCTGCGACCATGCCGGAACCAGCCTCTCCCGAACGGCTGCATAGAACTCGTCTTCCCGCCCCGGCTTGATCCGGCCACGGAAAATGGCACTTCTGGTAAACATTCACTGCTCTTTCTGCAAACGGGCAAAGACAATATGATATCGATATCATGACATGAGTAGTTTCATGCCCGGTGTTGCGCAAGTCTCTTTTCCGGAATAACACCGCCATCTATGCACGAAACACGATCCGACGGCCGAACCGTTGCCCCTTAATCCAGCAGGCTGGTTACGATCTGCGCAAACAGGCGTGCGCCAACCGGGATCAGTTCATCGGGAAAATCGAAATCCGGATTGTGCAGATCGGGCGTGTCAAGGCCGGCCCCCAGCAGCAGCAGCGCCGATCTGGCATGATCGCCGAACCGCCCGAAATCCTCCGAACCACGCACCGGGCCATTTGCCGGATGAAGCGGAATATCTTCGGCTGCAAGTGCCTTGCGGAAGACCTGCACAGCCTCCGGCGCGTTTTCGCAATGACGGAAAATATCGTGATAGCTGATGTCCGATCGCAGGTTCCAACGCGCAGCGGCGGCCGTTACCTTGTCTTCGGCCTGCTGCACCAGCAGCGCCATGCCATCATCCTTCTGCGTGCGCAGGGTCACATGCAATTCGGCATTGCCGGGCGTGGTGCCGAAGCCCGCCTCGCCCAGCCGGGCATGGGTCACATTCGCGCGGGCAAAATCGGGCGAAGCCGCATTCTCGCCAGCACAAAGCGTTTCCAGATCTTCAATCAGCAGTGCCAGCGCACCGGCCGGGGAAATCCCGGTTTCAGGCTGTGAGGCGTGGGCGGTGCGCCCGGTCAGAACGATCTTCATGCCGCGGGAGGCGCAATGGGCCGGCCCTTCCGACAGGATTGCGTGGCCGAGCGGCAAACCCGGCCAGTTATGCAGCGCAAAGGCAAAGTCGGGCTGAATTTCAGAGAACCGCGGGTCTTCGATAACCCTTTTCGCGCCGGAACCGTCTTCTTCGGCCGGCTGGAAAAGCAGGATCACGCGCCCGCGCGATGGCCGGTTCCGGCCAAGCCAGCGCGCCGTGGCAACCAGCATGGCCATATGCCCGTCATGCCCGCACAGATGCGCCGTTCCCGGCACCTGGGACCGGTGCAGCAGGTTGTCGTTCAGCTCCGCGATCGGAAGCGCATCCAGCTCACAGCGCAGCAGAACCGAGGGCCCGGGTTTCGATCCGGCATAGACCGCTGCCACTCCATGTCCACCCATGCCGGTTAGTATCCGGTCAGGTTCGCTCGGCTCCAGCATTCCGACAACCTTTTCAGCGGTCCGGGTCTCCTCGCCCGACAGTTCGGGCGTGCGGTGCAGATCCCGGCGCCATGCGGTCAATTCTGCGATATCGCCGGCCGACAGGCCGGAATTGTGCAAATCCCTGCTGTCCATGTCCCTAGGACATCCCTGACTGTGCCTGCTTGCGCATCAGCATGCCAAACAGGTCACGGGGATCGTCCGGGTCCGCGAGCAGGTCGAGGTTCTGGTAATAGGGATGCGTTTTCAGTTGGGCATGGACATAGCGCAGGGCGCTGAAATCTTCGGTGGCGAAACCGACGCTGTCGAACAGGGTAACCTGGCGTGACGAGGTCCGGCCGGGGGCCTGCCCGGTGATCACCTTCCACATCTCGGTAACCGGATGATCGGCATCCAGCTGCTGGATCTCCCCCTCGACCCGGGTCTGCGGCGGATATTCGACAAAAATCTCCGACCGGGTCAGGATATCGCGGTGCAATTCCGTCTTTCCCGGGCAATCACCGCCAATGGCATTGATGTGTACCCCGTTGCCGACCATGTTATCGGTCAGGATCGTGGCATATTGCTTGTCGGCGGTGCAGGTGGTGATGATCTGAGCCCCCTCGACGGCCTCCTGCGACGACGCGCAGCCGACCACATCGAGCCCTTGCGCCTCAAGATTGCGCACCGCCTTTGCCGTCGCAGCCGGGTCGATGTCGAAAAGCTGCACGCGCTTGATGCCGCACACCGCCCTGAAGGCAAGACACTGGAATTCCGACTGTGCGCCATTGCCGATCATCGCCATGGTGCTGGCGTTCTCGGGCATCAGATGACGCGCAACCATGGCCGATGTCGCTGCCGTGCGCAAAGCCGTCAGCAGGGTCATCTCGGTCAGAAGAACGGGATAGCCGTTGTCGACATCAGACAAGACCCCGAAGGCGGTGACCGTCTGGCGCCCGCTGCGGGTGTTCTTGGGGTGGCCGTTGACATATTTGAAGCCGTAGGCCTCGCCGTCCGAAGTGGGCATGAGCTCGATCACCCCTTCGTCGGAATGGGCGGCCACGCGGGGCGTTTTCTCGAACTCTTCCCAGCGCCGGAAGTCCTGTTCGATCCATTGCGCCAGATCGTACAGCATCTGCTCGACCCCGATATCGAGCGTCAGCTTCATCATGTCGTCAACGCTGACGAATGGAACGATGCTGAAGGGTCCTGGCTGGCCCTGCGTCATGACGGAACTCCCTGCGATAATTGTATAGAAACGGGCATAGAACGCAATTCAAAAACTGTCAACAGTTGACACATGTCGCTTCACGGTGCCATGATCCAGGCGGTTTCGGGCGACAACCGGGCTGTTCGATCAGCCAGCCCCCCGGCCGCATCCGGCAATGTCACGTTTTTTATCCGGCTGTCTGTTGCGCCCCGAACCCCGACTGAGACCAGAGGACACCATGCCCACAGAGACTGCGCCTTCCATCGCATCGATCCTTCCCGATTTCGTGGCGCTGCGTCGTGCACTGCATCGTCAGCCCGAACTGATGTTCGATCTGCCGCACACCGCGGAGATCGTCGCCCGTCAGCTTCAGGCATTCGGGTTCGACGAGGTGATCGAAGGCATTGCCAAAACCGGTGTGATCGGTGTTCTGCACGGTCAGGACGGACCGGCGGAGAAAGCCGATGCACGGGTTCTCCTGCGCGCCGATATGGATGCGCTGCCGATCACAGAGGCAACAGGCGCGTCCTATGCCTCACAGACCGAAGGGGTCATGCATGCCTGCGGACATGACGGACACACCACGATACTGCTCGGCGCCGCCTGCCATCTGGCGCAGACCCGTAATTTCAGCGGTACGCTGATCTTCTGCTTCCAGCCTGCCGAAGAGGGAGAAGGCGGCGCGAACGTCATGATCCGGGAGGGCGTGCTGAAACGCTGGCCTGTCAAGGGTGCCTATGCACTGCATAACTGGCCGGACCTGCCCGTCGGGCAGTTCGCCGCCATCCATGGCCCGGTCATGGCCTCGGCCGATGGCGCGCTGATTACGGTGAAAGGTGAAGGCGGTCATGCTGCCAAGCCCGAGCTTGCACGCGATCCGGTGGTGTGTGCCGCCGCCATCGTCACTGCAGCGCAGACGATCGTATCCCGCAGCATCAGCCCGTTCGATCAGGCCGTTGTCTCGATCACCTCCATTCACGGCGGCGAAGCCTGGAACGTCATTCCCGACACCGTCACCATGCGCTGCAATTTTCGCTGTTTTTCCGAAACCGTGTCGGCCCGGATCTTCAGCGAGCTCCAGCGTATCTGCACCGCGACTGCCGAGGCGCAGGGCTGCACCGTGACGGTCGAACGTCCACCGAGCGAACCCTATCCACCAACCGTAAACCACGCGGCCGAAACCAATCTGGCGATTGATGCCATGAGGGCGGTCGCCGGGCCCGAAAACGTGCATCTGGATCTGAAACCGGCAATGGCTTCGGAAGATTTCGGCTTTTTCCTGCGTGCGGTGCCCGGGGCCTATATCTTTATCGGCAATGGCGACAGCGCGCCGCTGCACAATCCCGCCTATGACTTCGATGATAGAGCATTGGGTCACGGCATTGCCTTCTGGGTCGAACTGGTCAACCGCGTTCTTCCCCCGGCAGGCTGATACGGTTCATTGCAATCAAGATCAAAGACAAATGAAAGGACCTTCATGACCATCACCCGTATCGCACCCGGCCCGCGCATGAGCCAGGCTGTTGTCCACAACGGAACCATACACCTTGCCGGTCAGGTCGGCGCCGGTGCGGATGTATCCGAACAAAGCCGGAATGCCCTGGCCGAAGTCGAACGACTGCTGGCCCAGGCCGGTTCGGACAAGTCCCGGATCCTGTCGGCAACCATCTGGCTGGCCGACATGGACGACTTCGACGCGCTGAATGCGGTCTGGGACGCATGGATCGACCCGCAGAACCCGCCGGCGCGCGCCTGCGGCGAGGCCAGGCTTGCCACGCCGCAATATCGTGTCGAGTTCATGATTGTCGCCGCCATCGCCTGACCGGCGCAAGACAGGACGGAAGGGCCCGCCCCATGATGCAAACCGTCATTTCCTGCGAAGACGCACGCCCCCATGTCTCCTGGCATGAAGCGATTGAAGCCTTGCGTGACGGGCATACGCGGCCGAAGGCAAAGCTGGGCGACCTGTTTCAGGGTCCTTCCGACCGCACCCTTTTGACCCGGGCCGCCTTTATCGAGGGGCTCGGCTATGGCGTGAAAGCCGTCACCGTATTCGACCGGAATCCAGAGGCGGGGTTCGATACGGTACAGGGGGCCATGATGGTGTTCGAACCGGTCCACGGAACCCTGACTGCCATAATCGACGCCCGGATCATCACCGAACTGAAGACTGCCGGAGACTCCGTTCTGGGTGCCCGGCTTCTGGCCCGGCCCGACAGCCGCCACCTGCTGATCGTCGGGGGCGGCACACTGGCCCGCAATCTGGTCAAGGCCTACAGCGCTGCATTTCCGGGTCTGGAGACGATTTCGGTCTGGACCCGGCGGCCGGAGCAGGCAAACGACATGTGCGCCGAAATGCGCGCCAGCGGCTACGAGATCCGTGCTGTTGCCGATCTGCCCGGCGCTGTCGGCGCGGCCGATATCGTTTCGACGGCAACCATGGCCCGCACTCCCGTTTTGCGGGGAGAATGGGTGCGCCCCGGCACCCATGTCGACCTGATCGGCGCTTTCAAGGCCGACATGCGCGAGGCCGACGACGATCTGATCGCGCGGGCCCGACTGTTCGTGGACAGCCGCGACAGCACGATCGGGCATATCGGGGAACTCGCGATCCCCATCGCCAGCGGCATCATTTCAGAAGACAGCGTGCGTGGCGATCTCTACGCGCTGGTTTCAGGCAAGGCCGGACGTGAAACCGATAGCGAGATTACCCTGTACAAGAATGGCGGCGGCGCTCATCTCGATACCATGATCGCTATCTATGTGGCCGGTGCCGTCGCTGCCGGCTGAAAGCGCGGCCATTTCCACTTCTTTCACAGCGAAAAGCCCAGTTCGGCCTTCGTCGATCCCGTCGCCGCTCAGCCGCGACGGGATTTGCCGGTTCAGACGGGCAAGACCGGATCAACCGGCAGGATCTGTCCGATGGCGCGCTCCAGAACAACGCCCGCCTGCAACAGGCGATGATCCTGATGCCGTCCGGCCAGAAGCTGAACCCCCATGGGACGTCCAGGCACGGTGTTCACCGGCGCAGCCAGCCCCGGCAGACCCAGCGTGGGCGTCCCGCTCATCGGTGCGGTCGCACGACGGAACCAGTCGTAATCGAGCCCTTCGGACACGTCGTGTTCGGCCGGCATTGGTCTGGTCCAGGTCACAGCCGTCACCACAAGCGGATATTCCTCGAAGAACAGCTGCCATTGCCGCAGCAACGCCGACCGGCGCGCATAGGCTTTGAGGAAGCCATCGCGATCGGAGATTTCGGGAATACCGTCCGTCAACACCCGATAGGCCTGTTTCATCTTCCAGTCGCCGTGCTCTTCCATCAGCAGGCCCAGCCCGGCACGCATCTCGTTGCCCAGCAGCAGCAGCCAGAACTCCATCGCCTCCCACAGCGAAGGCGGCGCGACCTCGACAACATCATATCCGGCATCCGAGAGAATTTCACCAGCGTGGCGAATGGCAGCGGAAACCTCCGGGTCAACAACACTTTCGTCGGTCTCTGCATGGATGGCGACCCGGCAGGGCGCGTGTTCGGGCACGCGATATTCGTCGCGGGCGGGAATTTGCCATATATCGCGGGGATCCGGGGCCGAAAGCGCCTGCATTGCAAGCCGGATATCCTCCATGGAGCGCGCCAGCGGTCCCTGAACCGCAGCCATCTGCGAGACAATGAATCGTTCGGCGGCCTGGCTGGGATTAAAGGCCGGCGCCATGCCCGCTGTGGGCCGCAATCCGTAGAGGCCGTTGCAGTTCGCCGGGTGGCGGACCGATCCGCCGATATCATTGCCATGGCCCATCGCGCCGATACCGGCGGCCGTGGCGGCACCTGCCCCGCCCGACGATCCGCCCGCGGTGATCGCCGGATTGTGCGGGTTGAGCGTCTGGCCATGAAGATCGTTGCTGGTAAAACCACGCATCGAATAACACGGCGTATTGGTGCGGCCGATGATAACGGCGCCGGACGCTTTCAGATTGCGCACCACCGAGCCATCTTCGGGCGCGATCAGGTCCCGGTAGGCAACCACGCCGTTGGTGGTCGCCCGCCCGCCGTAATCTGCATTGATCTTGACCGTCACCGGAACGCCGTGCAGCGGGCCGAGCGGGCCGGTCCGGCGCAGGGTTTCATCCGCCGCGTGCGCTGCAGCCATTGCATCGTCATGCAGCGGGTCCACAACCGCATTGAGAGGCTGGTTTACCGCATCCATGCGCGCCAGCGCGCTCGTGGTGGCCTCAACGCTGGTGAAGTGCCCTGCGGCAATGCCACGGGCAAGATCAGCTGCGCTCCAGCGCCAGAGATCGTCGCTCATTGTCTAACCTTTTGTAGAGGGTTTCAAAGAAGGCTGCCGGCCCGCCCGACAGGAAACAGGCCGCGCAGATATTTCGGTCGTTGCGCTCACCCGACCGGTTCCGTCTCGGTGTCGGCAAAAAAGTCGCGGCCGGGCACGGCTTCGAGCAGACGGCGCGTGTAGTCCGATTTCGGGTTTGCGAATACCTCCGTCGCGCTGGCCTTTTCCACGATCTCGCCGCGCTGCATCACGACGATATGGTCGGCAATTTCGCGGGCGACCCGCAGGTCGTGGGTAATGAACAGCATGGTCAGGCTCATCTCGGCCTTCAGTTCCGACAGCAGGTCCAGCACCTGGGCCTGCACCGAAACGTCCAGCGCGGAGACCGCTTCATCGGCAATCAGGAAGGTCGGATCGAGCGCCAGCGCGCGGGCAATACAGATACGCTGCCGCTGACCGCCGGAAAATTCATGCGGGAAACGATCCAGCGCGCCCGCGCCCAGTCCAACCCGCACCAGCCATTTCTCGGCAATGGCCCGCGCCTCTTCGCGCGGGGTTCCGAAAGATGCCGGACCGCGCAGGATGCTCTCCCCGACCTTGAGCCGGGGATCGAGCGAGGCATAGGGATCCTGAAACACGATCTGGACCTTGCGCCGGAACTGGCGCAACGCCTCCCGGCGCATGGCGCGCACGTCGACGCCATCGAACAGGATTTCGCCCGCATCGGGTTCGATCAGCCGCAGAACCATCCGCGCCAGTGTCGATTTGCCCGAACCGCTCTCGCCAACGACCGCCAGCGTATCGCCGCGCGCAAGCTGCAGATCGATAGACTTCGCAGCCATGACCCGGCGCCGGGATGACAGGAAACCGGACCCGGTGGAAAAGGTTTTTTGCAAACCGCGAATATCCAGAAGCGGCGGCGCATGCGCCGCGGCAGCCATTGCCGAGCCGCGCCCCGGCACGGCGGCAAGCAGCATCCGGGTATAGTCCTCGCGCGGGGCATGGAGAACCTGATCGGCCGCGCCCTGTTCCACGATGCGTCCGTGCCGCAATACGGCCACCCGGTCGGCAATATCCGCGACCACGCCGATATCATGGGTAATGAACAGAACGCCCATGCCCCGTTCGGCCTGCAACGACTTGATCAGATCGAGGATCTGCCGTTGCGTGGTCACATCCAGCGCCGTTGTCGGCTCATCGGCAATCAGCAGTTTCGGATTGTTGGACAGGGCAATGGCAATCATCACGCGTTGGCGCTGACCGCCGGAAAGCTGGAACGGATAGGCCCGTGCCAGCGATTTCGGATCCGGCAACCCGACCTGTTCGAACAGTTCCTGCACCCGCCTGGAAACCGCTTTTGCCGGCAGGGAAGGATCATGGGTGCGGATGGTCTCGGCCACCTGTTTGCCCACCTGCGCCAGCGGATTGAGCGCGGTCATCGGCTCCTGAAAGATCATCGCGATCTCGCCGCCGCGCAGCCCGCGCATCCGCTTTTCCGGCAGGCGCAGCAGATCGTCGCCGTGAAACCGGATATGGCCGCTGTTCGCCGTCACCTTTGGCGGCAGCAGGCCCAGGATGGCATGCGCCGTCATCGATTTGCCCGAACCGCTTTCCCCGACCAGGCATACGATCTCGTTGGCATTGATCTCCAGGCTGATCCCGTCCACCGCATTGGCGCGATCGGCGCTTTCCGGCAAGGCCAGGACCAGGTCCTCAATCGTCAGAAGCGGATGTGTCATGCGCGCGAAATCCTTGGGTTCAGGGCGTCATTCAGGGCTTCGCCGACCAGATTGATCGCAATGACCGTGATCAGGATGGCCAATCCGGGAAACACGCTCATCCACCAGGCCTGCCGGATGACGGTGCGGCCGGCGCCGATCATGTAGCCCCAGCTCATGTAGTTGGGATCGCCCAGCCCCATGAACGACAGCGCGGCCTCGATCAGGATGGCCGCGGCAACCGTCATCGCGCCCAGCACGATGATCGGAGACACCGCATTGGGCAGCACATGACGGACAACCACCGACAGGGTCGACTGGCCCTGACAGCGCGCGGCCTGAACGAACTCACGCTGCGAGACGGCTTGCACCTGCGCCCGGGTCAACCGCGCCAGCGGCGGCCAGCTGACCAGACCGATGGCCAGGATGATGGTCCCGATCGACGGGGTGAGGATGGCCACCAGCAGGATCGCCAGAACGAAATTCGGAATGGTCTGGAAAACCTCGGTGAAGCGCACGATGGCCGCATCCACGAAACCGCCGGCATAACCGGCAACGCAGCCGAGCGTCACGCCAATCAGGAGGGCCGTCAGGGTCGAAGCCACGCCGATCACCATCGAGATACGCGCGCCGTGAACCACGCCCGCCGCGATATTGCGGCCCATGGTATCGCTGCCCATCAGCATGCCGTTTTCGCCGGGGCGGCTGAAGGGAATGCCCGACATGTCCCAGGGCGAACCCGGATAAAGGACCGACGCGAACACAGCCATCAATATAACCAGGGTCAGGAGCAGAAGTCCGACGGCGCCTGCCGGCCGCCGCAGAAAGGTTTTGAAAACGTCTGACATGGCGTGCCTCCTATCGTGCCCCGATGCGCGGATCGACCAGACGGTGAATCAGGTCGGTCAAAAGGTTGATCACGATCACGAGAACCGACATCACGAGGAACAGCCCCAGAAGGACCGGATAGTCGCGCGCCGTTACGGAATCGAACGTCAGCCGCCCCAGCCCGGGCCAGGAAAAAACGGTTTCCACAACCACGGCCCCGCCAATGAGAGCCCCGGCCTGAAGCCCGGCAAAGGTCACCACCGGCCCGGCGGCATTGCGCAGCATGTGGCCGCGCAGGATACGGCCTTCGCTCAACCCCTTGGCGCGGGCGGTTTTCACATGGTCTTCATGACTGACCTCGATCAGCGAGGCGCGCATGAGACGGGTATAGACCGCCATGTAGATTGCCGAGAGTGTCACCGCGGGCAGGACGAGATGGCGCGCAACATCCAGCGCATAGTGCCAGGGGCCGAAACCCGCCGCACGGATGTCGACATATCCGAAGGCCGGAAGCCATCCGAGATTGATCGAGAACACCAGAACCAGCATCAGCCCCAGCCAGAACACCGGCGTGGCATAGAGGATCAGCGCCACAAGCGAGATCGCCAGATCCCGCCAGCTGCCCTGTCGCAACCCGGCGAATGCGCCAAAGACGACGCCCCCGATCAGAGACAGCAGGAAGGCTGAAATCGTCAAAAGCAGGGTCGGCCCCAACCGCTCCATGATCAGAGTGCTGACATCGGCCCGCTGCCGGATCGAGTAGCCCAGATCGAGAGTGACGACCTTTTTGATATAGTTCGCATATTGCACGAACCATGGCTGATCGAGCCCGTAATCCCGACGGATATTGTCAATGAACTCGGCATCCGTTGCGCCGGACTGTCCGGCAATGACCAATGCCGGGTCTCCAGGCGCCGAATGCACCAGTGTGAAATTGATGGTGGCTATGACGAGGATTGCGAAAGCAATCCCCGCCAGTTTTGCCATAAGGCGCATCAAAACAGGCATCAGAGGTAGCGCGCCGCAGCGAAATTGCCGTTAACGCCCGTGCCGGTCACGACCAGATCGGTCAGTCGGTTATCATAGATGGTCGGATAGCGTTGTTCGGCCATCCAAAGAACGGGAAGTTCATCGACAAGAATCCGCTGAACGTCAGAATACAGCTCCTGTCGCCTTGCCGGGTCCACCGCAACGGCGGCCTCGGCGAAAAGACGGTCCACCTCGGGGTTGTCATACCCCTCCGTGTTGGTAAACAGCACGCCCTTGCGGATGTTGCTGCTGATATAGCTGCGCGCCACACCCAGCGCCGGGTCGGCATTCTGGAAAAGCAGGTTGGCGGTTATGTCGTAATCCCAGTTCGCCACCGACTGGCCCCAGCCGGCCATGTCGGTCGAAACCAGATTGACGTTGATGCCGCCGGCTGACAGCGCCTGACGGAAATATTCGGCCAGCCGGATCCACATCTCGCCTGCGGGCGCCACCAGGAAATCGATCGTGACGCGCACTCCGCTGCCGTCCGGCTCCAGCCCCATCTCGTCGAGAAGCGCATTTGCCTGCGCCACGTCGACAGCGTATTCCGGCAGGTCCGGTTCGTAAAACGGCGTGGTCGAACTCAGGGGCCCCCGGGCGGGACGCGCTTGTCCGAACATGATCCGATCGACGATGAAAGACCGGTCAAGCAGGTGCATCATCGCCTTGCGGAAGCGCACGTCGTTGAGCGGCTCCCTGCGCAAATTGGGCTCATACCACACCAGCGGCGAGAAGAATTCATAACCCTTGGTGGTTTTCGTCAGATGCGGAAGACTGGCCAGACGCTCGACATCGAACATCTCCACATCGTTCCAGGAGGAAAGCTGGGCTTCTCCCGTTTCCATAGCCACCGACCGTGAGGCAGCGTCGGGCACAATCCGGAAATAAATCTCGCTCAGGCCGGGCTGGCCGTCAACGTAGTAATCCGGATTGGCGACCAGATGAATATGCGATCCGCGGACCCATTCGGAAAACTGGAACGGCCCGGTGCCGATCGGGCGGTCATTATGCGGGTTGTTGGCGTAATCGGTGCCATCATAGATATGCTTCGGGCAAATCGGGGCGGAGCCGCATTCAAAAGCCTTGAGAAACGGCGAGAACGGCTCTTTCAGAACGAATTCGACCGTATGATCGTCAAGCGCCGTGATGGCTTCGCAACGCTCGAAATTGCCACGGGCGCGCGGGTGAAGCTCCATCAGCATCACCTGGCAGGAAAACACGACATCGGCTGCGGTAAACGGCACGCCGTCATGCCAGGTTACGCCTTTTTGCAGATGGAAGGTATAGATCAGGCCGTCATCCGAGATATCCCAGCTTTCGGCCAGTTGCGGCAGCGGGTTAAGGTCGAAATCGAAACTCAACAGTCCTTCATAGATCTTTGTGCCGACGACGAGTGTTGATTGTTGCTGGTTGAGCGGCAGGACAATAAGCGGCGGTTCCGGCGTCAGGAGCGCCGTCAGCCCGCCGCTTTCGGTCTGTGCATAAGCCATCCCGTCGCCCCAGGGATTGATCACGGACGCCGCACCGGCCGCAGCCAGCCCTGACAGAAGCATGGTATTGAAATCACGTCTTTTCATCGTGTGTGTCTCCATGTTGTCACCTGCTGCTTCTGGTCATGTTGCAGGACAGGCTTGAGGCAGGTTGCCGAAGCGCGCGTGCCTCACTTGCACTTTCGTCATGGGGACGGATGCCGAAATTCCGCGCCATTTCGGAAATGTGCATTACCGATTGTGCATGTTCCCCCGGTCATGACCTGCGCAATCGGGACATGGTTCTGGGCCTTGGGCAGGCATGACCTTCTTCGCAAAACCGACCCACCATTTGCAGTTGCATGGCAGGCTTTTGCGGAGACAGGATGCAACCGGAACAAGGAGAGCACCAATTCCACACACAGCGTCCGAACCAGGCGTTCGAACTCTTTTTTTGAAAACTATATGAGTGGCTCATAAAACTGTCAACAGTTGACTGAAAGCCAATTTTTGGTCATTGCATTGACGTGAACACGCGTGTCAGCGCAAGCTAGGGACAGCAGGAAAATGACATTGATAAAAAATATACAAATCTCATCCGTCAGACTGTCCGAGCGGATCGGCGAAGAACTGATGCAGTTGATCGCAGCCGGAATCCTGAAACCCGGACAACGGCTGAACGAGGTGCATCTGGCAGAGAGTTTCGGGGTCAGCCGCGGACCGGTGCGCGAGGCTGCCCGCGAACTTGAGGGACTGGGCGTCCTGATCAGCCGGCCCCGGCAGGGATTTTACGTCACCGACTACACGCCCAAGGAAATCAGCGACCTCTATGAGGCCAAGCAATGGCTGGACCAGGCCATGATTGAAGATTTCAGGACACACAGCGATACAACGCTTTACGCCGAAATCCTGGCCGACATCGACACGATCGATACCAGCGGAAAGCTCGAATTTGCAAACAGCCTGCTTGCGTTCCGAACACGGATGTCCGCCCACCTGAACAACCGTTTCCTTGCAGGCCAGATCCAGTCCCTGCATCGCCACTTTTTTATCGTGTCCGCCCTGCTCCACCCCGAACATACGGTGGAGCGCATGCATCGCATTATCGACACCCAGCGAAAGTTCTGGAGTGCAATGGTGGCGGGCGACTACGAAAAGGCTCGAACGGTTCTCCACGACGATGCCGCCTACTGGAGCCGCGACGTGGCGCCACGTTTCGAAGAGCCACGCCAGACCACCGGTTAGCGCCTTCACCAGCCAGCGGCACATGCCCCTTGAGGCGCGACCGGCGCCCGGGCCGGCCTTTGCCGAACGGCAGTTTGTGTCAGGCGCCGGTCGTCTCCGTCACCCGCCCTACATCCTCCGTAATCCGCAGTTCCGTTTCGGGATCGAAGAAATGCACGGAGTCCGTCGCAAAGGACAGCCTTATTATCTCGCCCGGATTGTGGTCGACGCGTTCGCGGAAGACGCAGACGAGTTCCTTGCCATCGAGGCCGGCGTTCAGATGGGTTTCCGAGCCGGTCGGCTCGATCAGTTCGACTTCCGCGCTGACGTCGTCCGGGCCGCCGAGCGCGATGTCTTCCGGCCGGATGCCGAGAACGACGTCGCGGCCCTGCCAGCCTGCGGGCACCCGGCTCAGCGGAATGCGCAGACCGGACGGCAGGCGAAGAGCGGGGCCGCCATCTTCGGCAATCGTGCCGTGGATGAAGTTCATCGCCGGCGAACCGAGAAAGCCCGCCACGAACATGTTGCGCGGATTGTCGTATAACTCCAGCGGTGCGCCGACCTGCTCGATATAGCCGCCCTGCAGCACCACGATCTTGTCGGCCATCGTCATCGCCTCGATCTGGTCGTGGGTGACATAGACGATGGTGGAGCCGAGACGCTGGTGCAGCGCCTTGATCTCGGAGCGCATCTGCACCCTGAGCTTGGCATCGAGATTGGAAAGCGGCTCGTCGAACAGGAACACCTTCGGGTCCCGCACAATGGCGCGGCCCATGGCGACACGCTGGCGCTGGCCGCCGGAAAGCTGGGCCGGCTTGCGTTCCAGCAGAGGCTCCAGCCCGAGAATGGCAGCCGCCTCGCCGACCTTGGTCCTGATCTCGTCTTTCTTCGCGCCCTGAAGCTCCAGCGAAAAGCCCATGTTCTGGGCGACCGTCATCTGCGGATAGAGCGCATAGTTCTGAAACACCATGGCAATATCGCGGGCCTTGGGCTGGAGGTTGTTGACCACCCTGTCTTCAATGGCGATCTCGCCGCCGGTAATCGTTTCCAGACCGGCGATCATCCGCAAAAGCGTGGACTTGCCGCAGCCGGACGGCCCGACGAGGATGACGAATTCGCCATGCGCGATGTCGACCGAGACACCGTGGATGACATCCACGGCGCCATAGGATTTGCGAACGTCCCTGATTTCAACTGAAGCCATAAGCTGCGCTCCCTGTTAAGCGGTTTTCTTGCCGCGCGGTCTGACGCGGACGGCGAGATAGGGTTTTCCGGGCAGTTCCACGCCGAAGGCGGCATCGGCCACGCCGCCGCGCACCACCGAGCCATGGCGGGTCGGATGCGGGATGGGTGCGGGCACCTTCTTCGCCGGCGTCACCGTCATGTTCCAGGTATCGATAATGTCGATCTCGTAATCGCCGTCTTCCAGCGGAAAACCCGACGACCAGATCACCGGCTGGTGTTCGCCGAAATAGATGTAGGTGACATTCTCGTCGCCGGCGCCGGAAACACGGTTCCAGGGAAAGCCGAGCGGGGTCGGGCCAAGCGGCGTCAGGCCGGTGGTCACGTCTTCGCTGATGATGTCGAGAAGGAAGCCGATGCGCTTGTAGCTTTCGCCATGCAGCTCGCCGCCCTTCGCCCACCAGAGACGGTCGTCGGGCTGCACATAGGTTTCGCCGTGGCCGGCATAGCCGCCGCGCATCACCGTGATCCAGAAGCGGTGCACCAGTTCTTCCGCGGTGATGCTGCCCCAGCTCTGGACCAGATTGCCCTCATATTCCGGCTCGTCATTGACCACCGGCTTGCCGAAATCCGCGCGCCAGTCGGCCGTGCGCTTCACGTCCCAGTTCTGGATGCAGACATGATCGACCCAGGGCTTGCGATGGTCGTAATTGGCATCGGGATCGCCATTGTGGATCGATTTCGGGTGCCGGTAGGGATCGTTTTCCTCGATGATATGGAAGAACCGGTCCCAGCGCTGCATCGGCTTGACGTCGATGAGGAAGTCATACTCGTTGGCAAGCGACCACCAGACATTGTGATAGGCCGCAAGCCGGGCGACGAGATATTTCAGGTACCGGAAATCCTGCGCCTCGCTCATCATGCAATAACCCCAGCGGTCATAGGGGTGGAAGATGATGATATCAGCGACGATACCCATGTCGCCGAGCGACTTCACCTGATTTTCGAAATGCCGGAAGGCTTCGAAATTCGGCCGGTCGAAATCCTGACCCTCGCCGTCTGCCAGCGGCAGATAAACATCGTAAAGCGGCTCGTTGTGGTTATAGGGATAGTCTTTCGGGAAGACGCACATGCGCATCTTGTTGAACTTCGTCTGCGCAAGGGTCTCAAGCGTTTTCGCCTGCTCTTCCAGCGGCTGATGCGTCCAGGCATAGCAGGTGGTGCCGAGCGGGAAATACGGCGTGCCGTCCTCATGGGCAAAATGGTAGCGATGGGCGACGCGCACCGGGCCATGATTGCCGGCGTCTGCCGGGCCGACCGCAAAGGCACCCTGCTTGCCGTCAAGCGCTGCATCCGATGATGCCGTCTCGAACTGCCATTCGCCCTCGCTGTCCGGCATGAACCGCAGCTTGTAGACACCGTCGCCGTCATAAAAGCCGGGCACGGTCACCACGCGGTTTGCCTGACTGAAACGGCCGGACAATTCGACATCGAGATAGGGATTGCCCGTTTCGGTGCCTTCAAGGCTGACTTCGAACACGGACCACTTCGATACGCTGGATGGAAACTGCATGTTACTCCTCAATTCTTGCATGTTGCGCGCCGGCGAAGCCTCACCCCTTCACCGCACCGGATGTCAGGCCGGAGACGAAATAGCGCTGGAAAATCAGATAGACGATGGTGGCCGGCAGGACGGTCATGACGATGGCCGCATTGAGCTGGCCGTAATCGCTGGAAAACTGCCCCTGAAAGCTCATCAGTCCGAGCGGCAGCGTCCACATACCCTGGTCCTGCAACAGCACGAGCGCCATGGCGAACTCATTCCAGGTGTTGACGAAATCGAGAATGAACAGTGCAGACAGCGCCGGGATCGAAATCGGCAGGAAGATGCGCCGGAAGATGGTGAAATGCGATGCCCCGTCAATGCGCGCGGCCTCGCTCAGTTCCTTCGGCACGGATTTGAAGAACCCGTGCAGGATGAACACCTGATAGGGCACGCCGAAAGCGATATAGGGCAGGATCACGCCGACATAGGTATCGATGAGGCCGAGCCGGTTGACGAGCGTGAACAGCGGCGCCAGCATGACCTGAAACGGGATCATGGTGCCGAACAGAACCACCATCAGCAAAAGCTTGTTGAACCCGACCTCGATGCGCGAAATCGCATAGGCCGCCATGGCCGAAAAGAAGATGCCGAGCGGCACCTTGATGACCGAGATGATCACGCTGTTGAAGAATGTGGTCGCAAAATTCCCCCGCCCCCAGGCATTGGTATAGTTCGCAAACTCCAGAGACGAGGGAAAGCTGAATGCCCCCGTCATCATCACATCCTTGGACGTTTTCAGCGAAGTGAAAACAATGAAGACGAACGGCGCCACCCAGATCACGGCAACGGCAACCAGACAGATCCACAGCGCGATCAGAACGGGATCGCGGGCCGGCTTCATCGCCACGGCTTTCGAAACATCGTCCTTGCGGTCGGCAACCATCGTTTCTGCCGTCATTGCGCCGCCTCCTCACGCTTGCGCGACCAGTTCATGTAGGGCACGACAATCACCATGGTGATCACCAGAAGGACCACCGAGATCGCGCCGCCCCGGCCGAAGTCGAAAATCTGCATGGCTTGGGTAAACGCCCACAATGCCAGCATCTGTGTCGATTGCGCCGGCCCGCCGCCGGTCATGCCGTAAATGATGTCGAAGGCCTTGAGCGAATTGATCAGCGACAGAACCAGCACGATCGTCATCGTCGCCTGAAGTGCGGGCAGGGTGACGAAGCGAAACACCTGCCAGCGGCTGGCGCCATCGATCAGCGCCGCCTCGACGAGCGATTTCGAAACGCCCTGAAGGCCGGCGAGAAACAGCACCATCGAAAAACCGACGGACTGCCAGACATAGGCCACGAAAACAGAATAGAGCGCGATATCGCGGTCGCCCAGCCAGTCCTGGATCAGGCCCTGCAGGCCCCACGCGGTCAAAAGCTGGTTGAACAGGCCGAAGAAGGGGTCGTACATCCAGCGCCACATGGTGGCGACCGCAATCGGCGCGATGATGACGGGCAGATAATAAAGCGCACGCAGGCTGCCGCGGGCGAAAATCTTCTGGTTGAGCCCGAGCGCCAGCAACAGGCCGATCATCGGCGGAAAGATGACCGAAAGAACGGTCCAGATCACCGTATTGCGGAAGGCCACCCAGAACACCGGATCACGGGTGAAGATGTGTTCGTAATTGGCGAGCCCCACCCATTCCCGGTTCGGGTCCAGCCCGTTCCAGCGCTGGAAGCTCAGGATGATCACGTCGATCATCGGGTAGATTGCAAAAACCGCATAGATGATCAGCGCGGGCCCCAACAGGACGAACGCCTGATAGCGCGGATCGTGCAGCGTATTCTTCAGGTTCATGTTTCCACATCCTCAAAGCGGCATTGTTTCACCGGCACGGGGCAGACCGGCCGGACCTTTTCGGCCCGGCCGGCTGTCAACAGCGACAGGAGGACATCAGCCGCGATTGTTGATGAAGGTCTGCATTTCTCCGGCAGCTTCCGAGGGCTCCATATTGCCCGACGCCACATCGTTGATGACGCGGAAATATTCGGTGGTGACATCCAGCGGAAACGCCTGGTCGCCATTCACGAACGTGCCTTTGGCATTGGCGAAAATGTCGTACCACTGTTGTTCGATCGGCAGCGCATCGGCGTCGAGGTCGACATTCATGTTCACCGAAATGGCGCCGAACGTGCCCTTTACCTGTTCCTGATAGTCATCGGAGGTGAAGAAGTCGAAGAACTCCGCCGCCAGATCCGGGTCGTCGGTCTTGGTCGAAATGTAGAAATATTCGGCAAAGCCATAGAGCCGGTCGGTCCCTGTCGGGAACGGGAACACATCGTAATCGGCAATATCGGTGACTTCGTTCAGCTGGTTCACCAGCCAGTCGCCCTCCAGCATCATGGCCGCGCGACCGGCGACGTAGAGGTTGAAGGACTGCGCCTGGTCGATGCCCATGAAGGGCGACAGGATGTAATTCTGTGCCCACATCTGCATTTCCGAAAATGCGTCGGTCGCACAGGCCGTCTCCGCCCAGTTGAGCTCCATGGCCATCAGCGCGTCATGCGTTTCGGCGCCACATTCGGTTTCCAGCAGGTTGTCCATGAGGCGCATCAGGTGCCAGTTGACCGTTCCGCCGAAGGTGAAGGCCGGGATGCCGGCATCCGCCAGCTTCTGGGCGGCAGCGACCAGCTCGTCATAGGTCTGCGGCTCGCTTTCGATGCCCGCTTCCTCGAAAAGCGTCTTGTTGTAGTAGATCGCCTCGCCGGAAAAGCGGAAAGGAATGCCGTGCATGCCCTCGCCGAACTGGCTGGCAAAGGCCAGAGACGGCGCAGACAGGCGGTCGGCCCAGCCATATTGTTCGTAATATTTCGAAATATCGGCGCTGAGACCGGCAGCAACATATTCACCGCCGAGACCAAGCCCGGCCCAACTCATATAGATGTCGGGGCCGGTGGAGGCGCCCGCGGCAACCCTGAGCGCGGTCTTGTGTTCGTCGATACCGCGCTGAACAATCTCGACATCGACGCCCGGATGGGTCTCCTCAAAGCCCGTCGCCGCATTCATAAGCGCCTGTACCTGCGCATCGGACGTGTAGGCGATCGTCCAGATCGTCAGTTTCTCCTCCTGCGCCTGCGCTGCACCTGCCCCCAGACCTGCAACAGCCGCGCCGGCCATCAGCGCCGCACGAATAGACAGTTTCGCCATGTTCTCCTCCCAAGGCTTCAACTATTTTCGATTAATGACGATTATCATGGCGAACTTTCGATAACTGTCAATATTTTTTTGTTTTCCTATTATTTTTTTTGATTTTTGCGGTCGCGATACCGCCAGGATGCCCTGAAAAGCGGACACGGGAATAGACGCGAACACCCGCCGCGACAACGCGCCGCGGGTTTACGCAGGCAAAACAGACGAAAATGAATGGATCAGGCGATGATGATTTCGATGCCGTGGCGCTCCAGCGCCTGCGCATCCTTGTCGCTGATGCCGGCATCGGTCACAAACGAATGGATCATGTCCAGCGCGCCCAGGCGGGTGAAAGAGGCGCGGTTGATCTTGGAGGAATCGGCGACAAGATAGACCCGTGAGGCAGCCCGTATCATCGCTTCCTTGAGCTGAAGATCGGCAAAGCTCGGATAGGTCAGCCCCGTCTCGATACCGACCCCCGCCGTTGCCAGAAACAGCCTGTTGGCAAAGATGTCGCGGAAGTATTCGACCGACTTGTCGCCGCTGAGCGAAAGGGTCGGCGCCTTGAACTGTCCGCCCGGCATATGAACGGTAAAGCCCGGCACACTGCCGAGCATCAGCGCGATGTTCAGCGCATTGGTGATAACCGTCAGGCCCTTGTGTTTCAACAGGTTTTCGGCCGTGGCCGTGGTTGTCGACCCGGCATCCAGAATAACCGTCTCACCGTCTTTCACCAGCCCGGCGGCAACCCGGCCGATCGCGGCTTTTTCGACCATGTGATCGTGATGCTGAAGCGAAAGGGTCTGCACCTGCTGCGGCATGGTCTTCAGATAGGCGCCGCCATGCTCCCGGACGATATGCCCCTCGTTTTCCAGCCGTTCGAGGTCCTGGCGGACGGTGGCCTCGGAGACTTCGAAAGCAACCGAAAGGTCGCGCACGCGCGCACTGCCTTCCTCCTGCAGCCATTCCATGATCTTGAGCCGGCGCGGCTCGGCAAGCAGTGCCTTCCTGTCGCCGTTGCCCGTTGCCGCATCCACATTTTTTCCGGATTTTCTTTGTGCCATCAGCCATTCCTTCCGCATAGACAAGCCCGCGAGGCAGCCACGATCAAGAACAAATCACGCGCGCGCCGGGCGGTTGCAACTATGCTTCACACTCCCGCAATCTAGGCAATCCATACCTTAGAACTGCACAGCCATCAAAGAAAAACAGAAATCTGCGATTGACAAAATGATTAAAAACACAAATATTCGATAGAAATCGAAAATAATTCGCGATGTGGCGTTGCCGGGAGGAGGCTCAGTGCATCATTTCGAGAAGAAAATCACATTCGGACTCATCGTGGGCAGTCGTCAGTTTTTCAATGGCGCGCCCGCCGTCGAAAGCCGCCGTCAGGTCATCGAGCAGCTTTCGAAATACGATATCGACCACCGCATATTGCCGTTCGATGCAACGGAAAACGGCGCAGTCCAGTCCCGCGAGGATGCCGCACTGTGCGCGCGTTTTTTGAAGGAACACCGTGACGAGATCGACGGTCTTGTCGTGCTGCTGCCGAATTTCGGCGACGAGATCGCAATCGCCGAAACCGTTGCCGGCGCCGGGCTCGACGTGCCGGTGCTGCTGCAGGCTTCCAATGACAAGGTCGACAAGGTCGATGTCCATTCCCGCCGCGATGCGTTTTGCGGCAAGATCTCGGTTTCGAACAATTTCTATCAGTACGGCATCGATTTCACCGACACGACCACACATACATCGGATGTCGATGGCGACGAATTCGGTGCGGACCTGGAGCGGTTTTCCCGCATCTGTCGCACCGTACGCGGGCTTAAAAACGCCCGTATCGGCTCCATCGGCGCGCGCACCGGCTCATTCCAGACGATGCGCTATTCGGAAAAGCTGCTGCAGAAAAGTGGTGTCACGGTCGTGACGGTCGACCTTTCCGAACTGATCGACCGCGCCGGAAAGCTTGCCGATGCCGACAGCGAGGTTGCAGCCAAGGTCGAGGCGATTGCCCAATATGGCCATATCCCGGCGCATATCGGCCGTGAAAAACTTGTCCGCCAGGCCAAATGGGGCGTCACCGTCGACCGCTGGATTGCGGAAAACGAATGCGATGCCAGCGCCATCCAGTGCTGGCGCTCGCTTCAGGACAATTTCGGCTGTGCCACCTGTGTTTCGATGTCGATGCTGAGCGAAAAGCTGATGCCGAGCGCCTGCGAGGTGGATGTGATGGGCGCGATCTCCATGTATGCGCTCTCGCTCGCTTCCGGCGCGCCGGCCGCCATTCTCGACTGGAACAACAATTATGCCCGCGAGGCGGACAAATGCGTGTGCACGCATTGCGGCAATTTCCCCCGCAGTTTCATCGGCGCGAAGCCGGAAATCTCAGAACTCGACGTTCTCGGCACGGTGATCGGCAAGGAAAAATGCTTCGGCGCCGTCAAGGGCAAGGTCAAGGCCGGCCCGATGACCTATTTCCGGCTGTCGTCCGACGACACTGCCGGAACGTTGAAAGCCTATACCGGCGAGGGCGACTTTACCGATGATCCCTTCCCGATGGATGGCGGCATCGCCGTCACCTCGGTGCAGAAACTGCGCTCGCTGATGCGCTTTATCGTGCGCAACGGCTTCGAGCACCACGTCGCCATGGTCCGCGGTCATCACGGCGATGTCGTGGAAGAAGCAATCACGCGCTATCTGAAATGGCCGCTCTACCGGCATGGCGGCGAGGCCGAAGCGCTCTGTCCGCAACCCAATATTTTCCAGTGAGGCCAGACGAATGAATACCGTTACCCTGCCTGCCGGCGCGACAAGGGCCGGCCTGTCATCCGATCCGGATGAAATCATTGCCTTCCTTCGGGAAAAGGCCACACACATCCGGCGCAGTGCGCTGTCCATGGTCTTCGAGGCCCAGATCGGCCATCCCGGCGGCGATATGTCGGTCACCGATATTCTGGCGACACTGTTCTTCGGCGTCCTGCGCTATGATCCGGCCGAACCGAATGCGCCGGAACGCGACCGCTTCGTCATGAGCAAGGGCCACTGCACCGGCGCATTCTACGCAACGCTTGCCGAAGCCGGTTATTTTCCGCATTCGGAACTGTCCACCTATATGGGCCCGCTCTCGCGCCTCAATGGTCACCCGAACCGCAACTATCTGCCGGGCGTGGAAACCAATACCGGACCGCTTGGCCACGGCATGCCGGTTGCCGCCGGCATGGCGATCGCCGCCAAGCTCGACGGTTCCGATCGGCGCGTGTTCGTCGTCACCGGCGATGGCGAGCAGCAGGAAGGCAGCAACTGGGAAGCCGGCATGCTGGCCGGTCATCGCAAGCTGGACAATCTGACGCTGATCATCGACCGCAACCGGCTGCAGCAGGGAGCAAGGGTGGAGGATACCAATACGCTCGAGCCGCTGGGCGACAAGTGGCGCGCCTTCGGCTGGGACGTGCGGGAATGTGACGGGCACGATCATGGTGCGCTTTTCGGGCATCTCACCGCCGCTTCGGAAGGCAAGCCCCGCTGCATCATTGCCCACACGATCAAGGGCAAGGGCGTCTCTTTCATGGAAAACGAGGTGCACTGGCACCACGGTGTCCTGAACCGCACACAATATGACCAGGCAATAGGAGAGTTGAGCGATGAGCGCGCTGGCTGAAAAGGAAGAAAAGCTGTTTGACTGCCGCGTTGCGTTCGCCTCGACGCTGGAAGCGCTGGCCGCGGACAACACCGCCATCGTCACGGTGGTCAATGACAGTGTCGGCTCGTCCAAGCTCGGCGGCTTTCAGAAGCGCTGGCCCGAGCGGCTGGTCAATGTCGGCATCGCCGAGCAGAACATGGTCGGCGTCGGCGCCGGTCTTGCAAACGGCGGCAGAGTTCCCTTTGTCAGCGCTGCCGGCTGCTTTTTGACGGCGCGTGCGCTTGAACAGATCAAGGCGGATGTCTGCTATACCAATACCAATGTGAAGCTGGTCGGCCAGTCTTCCGGCGTCGCATACGGCGAACTCGGCCCGACCCATCATTCGATCGAGGACATGGCCTGGCTGCGCGCCCTGCCGAACCTCAGGATCATCGTCCCCTCCGACCCCTGGGAGACGAGCGAAGCCGTCAGGCTGGCGGCCAGCGTTGACGGCCCCTTCTATCTCAGGATCAGCCGCTTTCCCGTGCCGGCAATCGCGCGGTCGGAAGGCGCGCAGTTCCGCCTCGGCGTCGCCGAAACGCTGAAGACGGGCCATGATGCGGCCATCATCGCCAATGGCGTGATGGTGCACCGGGCGCTGGAAGCCGCGGCCAAACTGGCCGGACAAGGCATTAATGCCCGCGTCATCAACATGTCGTCGATCGCGCCGCTCGATATCGAAGCGATCGTCTCCGCGGCCGGAACAGGCGCCGTCGTCACCGTCGAGGAAGGCTCGGTTCGTGGCGGACTGGGCGGAGCCGTGGCGGAAGTCATGGCCGAGCACTGCCCGGCGCGCCTGAAGATCATGGGCTTCCCGGAATTTGCGCCGACGGGCTCGATCTCGTTTCTGTATTCGCATTTCAATCTGACTGCCGATGGCATCGCCGCCTCTGTTCGTGGCGTGCTTGAAGCCGGGAACGACACATGACAGGGCATATCCTCGCCATCGATCAGGGGACGACCAACACCAAGGTTCTCCTGATCGACGGGAAAGGCGCAATTGTCGCGACGGGGTCGGCCGCTCTTGAGGTTGTCTATCCCAGACCGGGTTGGGCGGAAACAACCGGCGAGGCAATCTGGAAAAGCGTCGAGGCGGCCATCACCGCCTGTCTGAGCATGGCGGGCGACGTCAGCATTGCCGCAATCGGCATTTCCAATCAGCGGGAATCGGTCCTCCTGTGGGACCGGCAGACCGGCGAACCCGTCGGCCCCTGCATCATCTGGCAGTGCCGGCGCTCGGAGGAGCGTCTCGGCCCGCTGCGCAGCGACGAGACGGAACGGCTGGTGCGCCAAAAAACCGGCCTCAACCTCGACCCGCTGTTTCCGGCGGCAAAAATCGGCTGGCTGCTCGACAATATTGACGGCGCGCGACAGGCCGCCAATGAAGGCAGGCTCTGTGCCGGGACGGTCGACACCTATCTTCTCTATCGGTTGACTGGCGGTGAAAGCTTCGGGACCGATGCATCGAATGCATCGAGAACCCAGCTCTTCGATATTGCCGCCAATCAGTGGAGCGAAGATCTCTGTACCTTGTTCGACGTTCCGACCTCCCTGCTTGCCGATGTCGTCGACAGCGACGGCACTTTCGGTCAAACAGCAACAGGACTGGCGCTGCCGGCAGGGATTCCGATCCGGGCGATGATCGGTGACAGTCACGCAGCCCTCTTCGGCCACGGCGCCGGCACACCGGGTGTGATCAAGGCAACCTATGGCACCGGCACCTCGCTGATGACACTGACCGAGGCGCCCCTGCATTCACAAAACGGTCTATCGACGACAATCGCCTGGAAGCGTGATGGCGAAACGCTCTACGCGCTTGAGGGCAACATTACGGTTTCCGGGCAGGCAGCGGCCTTTGCAAGCACCATGCTGGGTCTGGCCGACCCTGCCGCGCTTTCATCGCTGGCCCAAACAGTGGCCGACACGGATGGCGTCGTGTTCGTGCCGGCGCTGGCTGGCCTTGGTGCGCCGCACTGGGACGCCGAAGCGCGGGGAAGCCTTACCGGCCTTTCCCTTTCGACGAAACCCGCCCACATTGCCCGTGCCACGCTGGAGGCCATCGCCATGCAGGTCTGCGATGTCGCAGACGCCATGGCTGCCGATCTCGATGTCGCCATTTCCGGCCTGCTTGCCGATGGTGGCGCGGCTGCAAATCCGTTTTTGATGCAGACCCAGGCCGACCTTCTCAATGCCCCGGTTCATGTTCCGGCCATTCATGCATTAAGCGGCTACGGCGCCGGTCTCATGGCCGGCGTTGCGGACGGCATGTTTGACGACGAGGATGCCCGCGGCTTTGTCCGCGAGAATACACGTTCATTCGCACCGAACGGGCGGGATTGCGACCGCCGCGAAAGACGCCGCAACTGGCGCGATGCCGTGACCAGGGCGCGATACCGGCCCTGAAGCTCCTCGTTTGACCGGAACACAGATCGGGAAAAGAAACCCGGACCGGCTGGCTGGCTTGCCAAGACGCGCGATGCGCTTGGCTGGCTGGCTTGCCGGTCCGGCCCTGTGAGGAGGTCACATCAGCGACACCGGGCGGCCTTGCCGAACGGCGTCCGCTTTCCGATGTGCCCGTACACAGGAATTCGGGGGAACGAGGCGTAAATCTTCATGAATTTCTTCCTCTCGTTTTGATGGCCTTGCCGGATATACCGACGGCATCCGGCCATCCGCCACATCATGGCAACGCCGGCGACGACAATGCGTCGCCGGCGTAGGTTTCAGCATATCAGAACCGCACGCGCAAGTTGGCATTCAGCCCCTGATCGGTGGCGTTTTCGCCGAACTGGCCACTGTAGCTGACGCCCAGCGTGGCCGATTCCGTAACCGCAAAGTCCAGCCCGGCTTCCACCAATGCCGTATTCTCGTCGAGCGGCGTTCCGAAAACGGTGAAGTCGTTGCCGGTGGCAAAGCGCGCCGTTGTCTGGGTGTCGACATCGCCAAACGCATGCATCCAGCCGAGCGAACCGCGCGCAACTGTCGGCACACCGCCGAAGTCGAAATCGGTGGCAGCCCGCACGCCGATCGTGGTGAAGGTGGTGCTCATCTTCTGGCCATCCACCCTGAGCGCCGCAGTGCCGCCGGTTTCGGTGAAGCTGTCGGTTTTCAGGTGAACGAAGGCCAGATTGGCGAAGGGTTCCACCGATGCGGGACCGAGATCGGCACGATAGGCCAGTTCGCCGAACGCGTTGAAGCTGTTGGCGTCATATTCGCCCTTCAGCGTCTGGTCGAGGGCGGTGATCTTGCGGTCGGCCTCGGCGCTGTGGAACGTATATCCAAGACCGCCGCGCACGGCGAGCGCGTTCCACTCCATGTCGGCATAGGTCGCCAGGGTGTAGTTGTCGCTCTTGCCGGTCGACTGGTCGACATCGAAGGTGGAACGCGAATAGCCGGCGGCGACACCGACCCGCCACATATCATTGACCATCATGTCGGCACCACCGATGAAACCGCCGCTGCCGATATCCGCATCGGCACTGCCATTGGTTCCGTCGATCTCGCCCCACGTACCGAAGCCGCTGCCCCAGGCGGTGAAGCGTCCTTCATCGAAGCCATCCGTTGCACTGTCGGGGAAGGCGCCCTTGGCCGCGACGTCGCTCTCCTCGGCATAGCCAAGCGCGGGCACGGACGGCGCGGCAGCACCGCCTGACGCCGACCGCAGGCGGTTGTTGATCATCCTGCCGACAGACAGCGAATTCTGCATCATCGCCGATTGTCCGGCAGCGTAATCGAGGCCACCGAGTTGTTCATAGGTTTCACGCGCTTCGTCGAGGCTGAGCATCAGCATGTCGTTGTAAAGTTCGAGCGATTGGCCGGACTGATCCAGTGAATCGAGAGACTGAGCCACGGCATACTGGTTCGGCGTATCGGCTGCCCAAGTGAAAACGCCGCTGCCGCCGCCATTGTCGCCTCCACCGTTGTCTCCGCCGCCATTGTCACCGCCGCCGTTATCGCCCCCATCGCCTTCGCCGGAGCCGATGAGCGCGACCGTGATCTTGGCATTGTCGCCCTCATAGGTGGTCGTTACGTCGAGAAAAGCTGACGGGCTGATTGTTTCCGTAAACGAACCGTCGAGCGTTCCCGCCGACAGGATCGTGTAGGTCTGGCTTTGCTGGTAGCTGGTGGAATCATCAAGCGAGCGGACGGTGACCGTGCCGCCGGACAGCGTCGCCGCTCCCGAAACCGTTACCGTATCGCTTGCCGCACCGGTGAGATCGACGGCATAGGTCGAACCGCTTTCGAATGTCAGATCGCCATTGACGGTGAGCGATCCGATTGCATTGCGCATGCCCGGCGCCAGCGTGCCGCCGTCACCGATCGTGGTGGAGCCGATGGTGCCGGTTCCGCCGATCGTGCCCGCCTCGGAAGCCGAAAGGACGCCGCCCAGATTGCCGGTCACCAGCAGCGTGCCGCCGGTTGCTTCCGTGGAGCCGGTGAAGCTGGCGCTGTTGCCGGAAAGCTCGGTGACGCCGGCCACCTGCCTGATCGACGCGCTGGCCGTCGCCTCATCGGAATTGGTCATCACATGGGAAAAGTCGTAATCGGTCTCGGTGTGATTGAAGACCAGATTGGCGTCGCCATAACCGAAGTGCACGCCGTTGGGGGCATTGAGCGTACCAGCCGCTGCTGCAGCCTCACCCTCGGCGGCGCCGATGTTGATCGTGCCGGATGTCCAGCCCCCGTAATTGCTGTCTCTGGTGATGAGGACTTCTTCCGAAGCCGTTACCTGTGCACCATCGGCGATGGTCAATGTCGCGCTGGTCCGGTCATCTTCCTCGCCACGGTTGCCGACCGCCAGATATTCGACCGCCAGGCTGGTGCCGGCGCCGGTCGCCACAACCGTTCCTCTTCCGCCGCCAGCTGTGCCGATATAAAGGTTTCTCGCCTGATAGATCGCGTGGTCTTCCACCCTCAAAGTGGCCGCGCCGCCACTACCGCCAACGCTTGTTACGGCAACTGACGAAAAGGTCGTCCCGGTTCCGCTCACAACCATAGATGATGTCGCATCGTCCTCAAGGAGTGTCACACTGCCGGCATTATACACTTTCGCCCCGTCGGAAATCACGAGCGATCCCTCCCGGATCGCGATTTGACCTCCACTGAAAACGGGCAGGTTGGGTTTTGCCAGATCCCACTCCGTTCCCCGGCCGGAAACGGTCATTGTGCCGCCGCCATCGATCGTGGCCCCACCGGTATTCAGGCTACCACCGGTGAACGTCACCGTGCCGCCGTCCCCATCATCATTGCCGATCTCCAGCGTCATGGCGACGGCATCTCCACTGCTCAGGGTCACCTCTCCGCCGTTTGCGATTACGGCCGTGCGGTATATGTTGTTATCCGGCTGAACATCCGGCACCACGCCGTTGGACCAGTTGGCGCCGTTGAACCAATCGCCCGTTCCGGCAACCCATTCCTCTGCGTGAAGCGGCGCATGCGCCCCGAGCGCCGTCGCGGCGATTACCGCCCCGGCCAGCAGGTGGCGGTTGAAACGCCGAAGCGTATGGCCTGTCGGACGCGCGTTGGTTTTGTTTGCAACGCAATACTTGATATCAGTCATGTGTTCTGTGTCCCTTCTTTTAAAGCGGGTGCTGACAATGCAGCCCTGACCGCGCGGCTATTGTTCGCGGAAAGCTTTCGCCAACTGGTCGGAAAGCGGTTTCATGAAATAGGAAAGTGCGGTTCGGTCGCCGGTGCGGATCATCGCTTCGGCAGGCATGCCCGGCACCAGCGTCAGTTCCCCGAGCTTTTCCAGTTCGGCAGACGGCACGGCGATCCGGATCAGGTAGTAGGACAGGCCGCTATGCTCGTCGGTGGTCAGATCGGCAGCAACGCGGCTGACATATCCTTCCAGCTCGGGCGTGGTCCTCAGATTGAAAGCGGACATACGCAGCATGGCGTTCTGGCCGGTCCGGATCTGGTCGATGTCCTGAGGGCGGATACGCACTTCAAGCGTCAGATCGTCACTTTCGGGAACGATCAACATGACCGGTTCGGCCGGCGAAACCACACCGCCCTCCGTGTGAACGGCGAGCTGGTGCACCACGCCTGACTGCGGCGCGATGATGTCGATGCGCTTCAGTTCGTCTTCAGCGGCAACCCTGCGCTCCACATATTCCCCGATCTGAGCCTGCACTTCCCGCAGTTCCTGGCCGACTTCGGTTTTCAGGTCATTGTCGATGGAAAGGATCTGCAGTCTGGTTTCGGCAATCCGGCCGGCGGCCTGCGCCTGGTAGGCAATCTTTTCGCCGCGCTCTCCGCCGAAGGTCGCTGCTTCTGTAAGCAAACCGTTGAGACGCTGAACGGAAACGATTCCCTGCTCGAATAGTGATTTCTGTGAAGCGATCTCCCCTTCCAGCACCTCAAGTCCACGGGAATAGGCGACTTCCTGGGCCTTGAGCCCCTCAATCTCATGCTCGAACTGGGTGATACGTTCCCGAAGCTGCGCCTTTCTGCCGGCCCGCGATTCCTGCCGGAATTCAAACAGCCGCGTCTCGCTGCGGATTGCCGAGGCCACATCGGGTTCATCCTGTCGCGCGAGGAGGTCTTCCGGAAAGGTGATCTGGTCGAGATCGTCCCTTTCAGCCTGTAGCCGCGCAAGCCGGGCATTCAGCTCATCCAGTCTCTTGACGATGATCGCCAGATTGGCGCGCGTCTGGGTGGCGTCGAGACGCATGACGACTTCGCCTGCCGCAACGTCGTCACCGTCATGCACGAGAATCTCGCCGACAACACCGCCTGTCGGGTGCTGCACCTTCTTGACATAACTGTTGACCACGAAGTGCCCCGAAGCGACAACCGCGCCGGCAAGTCTTGTCGTCGTTGCCCAGGCGCCGACGCCGCCAACCAGCAGCAGACTGACGGCCATTCCGGCCATCAGATGAAAGCGGATCGAGCGGGACACCCTGTCAGTGCGTTCCATCCGGCGCCTCCTTCAGCTTTGTATCCTGAGCACCAGCCTGTTTCGAAGCCGCCTCGGCGATCACCCGCAGCGGTGTCAGCCCGGTCGCGGACGCCGGAAAACCGCGCGTTTCAGATGCGGTGGCCGCCGCCGGTTTCAAAACGCGCGACAACACCTCATCGCGTTGGCCAAAGGCTTTCTGCCGTCCGTTTTCAAGCATCAGCACGAGATCGACAGCGTCTATGGCGCTGGGCCGATGAGCGATCACCACGACAATGCCACCCCTTTCGCGCACCGCCGAAATCGCCTTTACGACGGCTGCCTCCCCGGCGGCATCAAGATTGGCGTTGGGTTCGTCCATCACCACGAGAAACGGATTGCCATAAAGTGCGCGGGCAAGACCGACCCTCTGGCGCTGACCGGCGGACAGCGCCGATCCGCTTTCGCCGATCTGCGTTTCATATCCGTTTTCAAAGCGCAGGATCAGCTCGTGAGCGCCGGCGATGCGGGCAGCCGAGACGATTGCCGCCGGATCGGCATCCGGTTCGAAACGGGCAATGTTTTCGGCAATCGTGCCGTCGAACAGTTCGACACCCTGAGGCAGGTAACCGATGTGACGTCCGAGCATCTGACGGTCCCACTGATCGAGGCTCGCACCGTCGATCCGGACCTTGCCGGAAGCCGGCTGCCAGACACCGACCAGAGCACGGGCGAATGTCGATTTTCCCGAACCGGACGGACCGATCACACCGAGCGCGTTACCCGCGCTGACCGAAAAGCCGACCCCGGCAAGGTTCGGGGTCTTCTGCCCCGGAGGAACGACGGCAAGCGCTTCCACCCGCAGTTCCTTTTCAGGGTCCGGCAGGGCCAGAAAGCGCTCGTCGTGGGGAACCGAACCCAGAAGGTCCTTCAGGCGGCCCCAGCTTTGTCGGGCCATGAGAAACGGTCTCCAGCTTGAAATCGCGATATCGACCGGCGCGAGTGCCCGGCCCATCATGATCGAACTGGCGATCATCACACCCGCGGTCACTTCCTGGCGGATAACAAGATAAGCGCCGACACCAAGGATTGTGGACTGGAGCATCATCCGCATTGTCTTCGAAAGGGAGCCAAGTCCGCCGGCAACATCCCCTGCCTTGCGATTGGCATCCAGATAGGCGCCGTTGGCCGTCTGCCAGCGCCCGGCCATCTGCGCATGCAGGCCCATGGCACGCACGACTTCGGCATTGCGGCGGCCTGCCTCCATCAGCGTGTTGCGCGTCATGTTGCGCGCGATAACATCGCGGATTGCGGCCTGAGACAGCGCATTGGTCAGAAGCGTCATGCCGATCAGAAGCACCGCGCCGACAAGTGCAGTCACGCCGATCCAGAAATGAAACAGGAAGCAGATTGCCAGATAAAGCGGCATCCACGGCAGATCGAAAAAGGCCGTCGGACCATTGCCGCCCAGAAAGCCGCGCACATTGTCGAGATCGCGCAACGGCTGGAGGCCGTCACCTTTCACGCGGGTAAGAAGCGGCACACGCAGGACAGCATCAAAGACCCGGCCGGAAAAAACGCCGTCGAAACGCTCGCCGATCCGCAGCAGCACACGCCCGCGCAAGGCATCGAGCACGGCCTGAAAACCGTAAAGGCCGGCGGCCAGCACGGCCAGACCGATCAATGTCGGCACGCTGCCGCTTGCCAGCACCCGGTCATAGACCTGCAGCATGAACAGCGGCGATGTCAGCGCCAGAACGTTGACCACGCCGCTGATCATGGCAATGCCTGCCGCGCTTTTCGCAATCGGGAAGGATACCGCCGCAGCACGTGGCTGCGGCGGACCCTGTCTGGAAGCTCCAAACATATGTCTGGGTGCCTAAACGAACGCGAAATTGTCGCCGGACAGCTCGGAGACGGTCACACCTTCCAGTGTGATCGATCCATGGCTGCCGAGGTCGATATAGACTCCGTCAGCGGTATCGGATGCCGCATTGAGAATCTCGGAGTCGCTGTCATAAGCCGTATCGTTGAGACCAATCAAAATCTCTTCGTTGGCAACATCGAAGTCCGTGATTGTGTCATCGCCAATCGCGTCGAAAGTTGTGTGCCCATTGCCGTCGAGATCGAAGACGAAAGTATCAACACCCCCATTGCCCATCAGCGTATCATTACCGGCGAAGCTGTACTGGGTATCGGCGCCGGCCGTGCCGACCTGCTCCGTCCCCTGTTCTGCGAAGAAGTCATACATGCCCGGGAAGTTCGAGCCGAAAACGGTCTGGTTTTCGAGCGAACCTTCATTCGACAGGACATAAATTGCCGTGGCGAAATCGGCAGAAGTCTCGACAGTTACATCGCTTACATCGATAAGCAACTGATCGTCCTGCACATATTCGGAAGAAGCGGAATCATAATAAATTCCCTCTCCGAAGTTCAGTGACTGAATCTCGCCCGAGAAGTTTCCGGTACTATATTCGAAATTCTGACCTCCCAGAATCACGCTTGGTGTCGGCGTGGACGCTGGATCCGTTGGATCATATATGTTGCCAGCACCCCATTGTGTATAAGGACCACCGGAACCATCGTCCGGGTTGAAAAAGCCGTGGTCACGATACGTCGAGTTCGTGCTCCAGGAATCAAAGTAGCCAAGCAGGTCGTTGCTGGCACCATTCTGCTGCGTGATTGTAACTGCCATTTTCCTTTTCCTTCCAAGTTGATGGCGTTTCTCGCATTATCCGTCCGCAGACGGATCCCTGTTCCCGGCGCGGGCCGGGGAATATCAGAAATTCAAATTCAGCGATGCGGTGAAGGTTCTGCCCGGTGCGGGCAGGTCGGCGGTGCCCATGGATGGCACATAGGCGAGATTCGTGACGTTATCGACGGCAAAGCGCAGCGCCGCGGTCTCGTTGAATTCCCACGAGCCGTAGATGTCGTAGACCGTATAATCCTCGACATCGTAGGCCCGCAGCTCACCGGCCTTGCCGCCGGAAGAATGGGTCAGCCGCCCGCCGACGGTCAGGCGTTCGTCGAAGAACCGCAGTCCCGCATCCATGGTCAGGTAGAAGGTCGGCGGAACATAGAGCGTGTCGGAACTTCTCACATCGCCATCATGGAGCAGCCCCATCGTTCCCGAACCATGTGCGTTCTCGCCATGATAGGTGTAGGTATCGGCGTAATCGGTACTGAGAATGGTTGCCGAGGCGCCGACATAAAACCGGCCAACATCGTAATTGGCCTCGAACTCTATGCCCTTCATGTAGCTTTCGCCGTCGAGATTGACGAAGGACTGATAAACGCGGTCGCCGACATCCTTGTAGACGTGGCCAAGCGCGATATAGTTATCGACCTCGCGGAAAAAACCGACAGCCTTCATCCTGAAACTGTCATCACCCCGGAACCAGCCGTCTCGGGCATAATTGACCCCGATCTCATAAGTATTGGCGCTTTCTGCCTTCAGGCCCGGATTGGGTGCATAGGTGAGCGGCGCACTACCGATATAGTGTTGCCCGCCCCACAGCTGCTCCATCAGCGTCGGCGGACGGAATGTTTTCGCATAACGGACAAAGGGCTGAAGCCCATCCCACGGACCGAACGCCGCCGTCACGGACGGCAGAAATGCGCCGTCCGACCGGTCAATGTCGACATCTTCCTTGAGATATTCCCACTCCGATCTTTCACCCGTGCAGACGCGTCGGAACTCGCCGTGCTCGTCACTCCACTCCTGATGGCATTCATAAGTATCGGGGGTAAGCCTCATCCTGGCATAGGACCCGATCCCCTTGATCCTGTACCAGTCATAGCGAAGCCCGCCGGTCAGCGAGAGCCAGTCAGTGGGCTCCAGCGTGGCGCTGGCGAAACCGCTGAAGACATCGCGCGTTCCGGTCGGGTTCGGTCCGGTAAGTCCTTCATTGCCGGTGAGTCCATCTCTCGGAAAATCAGCGTCGACGGTCGTCTTGCCATCGTCGTGAAAACCCTCGATGCCGTAATTGACGGTCAGGTCACCGAACCGGGTATCGAAAAAGCTGGTATTGTCGATACTGCCGCCGATCGTGCCGAGGCGGTAATGCGCCGGCGCGGACAATATCGTGTTGATCAAAAGCTGTTCGAACTCCTGATCATTCTGCAGGTGGTTGTACCAGAGGCTGACATCGAGATCGACGAGGTCGCTCAGAGGGTTCCAGCCGAGATTGGCCGTCACCGTGTTGTTGACCACGCCGTATCTGGATTCCTGCGTTCCGCCTTCCAGCGGGCCGGCCGGAATATAGCCGCCTGTGCTGAATTCGGAACTGTTGCGCAGCCAGGTCAGCGTCAGTTCGATATCCTCACCCAGATACGCCTCGCCTTTCAGGATGCTCGATTCGACCTCGGAGCCGGTGAACACCGAAATGCCGTCAATCGTGGTTTCCGGGTTGATCTCCACATCGCCATTGGTGCCGAAATTGTAAGCACCCATCTTCTTGCGGCTGTAGCCGCCCAGAACCGAGAAATTGTCGGTGATCCGCGTGGCCGCCACGATCGATCCGTCATACTGGAACTCGTTCGAGCCGCTGGCGCCGTTGAATGACAGGCCCCAGTCATTGCCGGGCAGGATCACGTCATCGGCAATCAGCGTGCGGAAATTGACCGAGCCGCCGAGATTACCCGCCCCGCCAACACCGGAGCCGCCCATCTTGTCGATATCGATCTCGCGAATGAAGGCGGAATCCACATAGGCGCGCGATGTGGAGCCATGACCGGCGATCTGGAAATTCTGCCGCGCGCCATCGACCATGGTGACGACGCGGTTCTGGTCCTGAAGGCCGCGGATATTGACGGAAATGCCCGGGTCCTGCCCGTTGGAGCGGTTGGCGTAGACGCCGGCAACGTTGTCGAGAAGATCGCGTGCATTGCGCGACGGCGATGCAAGGATCGCATCGCGGGAGACAACGCTGAGCGAACCGGCTGTGTCGTAGACCCAGTCCGGCGTGCCCATGAAGCCCGCGCCGGAAGCGCCGCCCGCACCGGTGGTGACATAGACCGGATCAAGGAAGGTGGAAACGCCGTCATCAAGATACGACACGTCGTCTTCGATGGGCATTGCGGAAACGATGCTGACGGAGCGCGAGCCGGTCAGCTCATACTGAAGGCCAGTCCCCTGCAGTGCGCGCCCGAGTGCTTCGGTCACCGTCAACTGGCCACTGACGGCATTGGTCAGCGTGTCGGAAGGAACACCTCCGCCATAAAAGATCCGCCAGCCGGACACGGCGCCGATCCGGGCAACGGTGGAGGCAAGCGAAGACGGCTGCAGATTGAAATCATAGACTCCGACCTCGACAGCCGTGTTGCCGGACGAAGATTGTGCCGATGCAGGAGGAACGAATGAAGTCGAAGCCAAAAGCAGCGAGGCGAAACAGACGACGCCCCGTCTTCCCAATACGCGATACACCATAAAGCGAGCATTCCCTGTTTGTATCTGCCGTTTCCGGCAGAAGGCGTTCTTGCCTTCCATCAGATAAAACAAGCGAGCGCGCTAAAAGCGAACTTTTTTACTCAAGTTTTTTCTAAAAAAATCCGATCCTCTCCGGATTGTCAGAAAACGATAACAATCCAAGGAGTTATGTGTGTTACGCGTGCGTCCACCGCCGCAGCGATTGCCTGCATCGCCTCTTCCGGATCATCGGTCGGGAAGCTGCCGGAGACCAGACGATCACCAATTCCGCCCCGCATCATGATCTTGACCGGGAGGTAGCGCTCAAGCGTCGCCATCACATGGTCAACCGGCTGACGGTCGAAGGAAATCTGGCCAGTCATCCACCCAAGTTCGAGGCCAAGGTCAACGGTGCTGACAGCGCCGGGCCTGCCGTCATCCAGCGATACTTTTTCAGACGGCGTCAGCGAACGCGTCTGACCCGCATTGCCGGACACATCGACGGAACCGTTTTCGACAACCACGGAAATATGGTCGCCGATCCTGTCGACATCGAAAGCCGTGCCCGTCACCGTCACACGCCCTTTGCCCGCATCGACAACAAACGGCGTGGAAAGGCCGTGCTTCACCCGAAAAAACGCCTCGCCACGCAAGATCTCGACGTCACGCCGCTCGCCTTCGGCAAAATTGTTCACAAGCGCGGCGTCCGGCCCGAGAATGACCGAAGACCCATCGGGAAGCGAAAAGCTGCGTGTTTCGCCATAGGCGGTCTTCATGTCCGCGCGCCAGTTCTGCACGAATGCCGGGTCAATCATCCAGACCGCAACAGCGATGGCGAAAACAAACGAGGCAGCCATCGCCCAGGGCGTGAAAGCGGGACCGGCCCGCACGCGCGTTTCGGGCCGACAGTCATTGGCGGCAGAAATATTCAGCGCCGGCGTGCGCAACATTGCCCACAGCCTGTTCGCCTCTTCATAGGCCTTGCGGTTGCGGGGGCTCTGGCGCAGCCAGTTCTGAAACGAGGCCTCGGTTTCCGGTCCCGTTTCCCCGTCCCTCAACGCCAGCCATTCATAGGCGGCCTTCCGGTCAGCACCGGTCAGGATAATGGATTGCATCGCTGCGTCTTCCTGTTCTTGCTTCCCGTCGTCCCTGTTCATGTGCCGACAGTTTCTCCCGTTCTGGCGCTTTATCAACGGCGTGTGAGCCTCAGGGCAGAAAATAGTCTTCAACTGCGGAGCGGCAATGCTCCATCGCCCGCACCAGATGCTTTTCAACGGCACGCACGGAAATGCCAAGGTCGGCGGCAATCACGGCATTGCTTTCACCGTGGACACGTCGCCGTATGAAAATATGCCGCGTTCTTTCCGGCAATGCACCAAGAGCTTCTTCAAGCGCCGTCATCGCCTGCGCGCTTTCCATTGCGTCCTGTGAGGACGGTTGCTGCCTGAACATCTGCTCCAGCGTCAGGCCGGACAGAATATTCGACCGGCGCATGCGGCCCGTCAAATAGTTCGAACTTTCATTCCTGACGGCGGTAAACAAGATCTTCGTATTTTCCTCTTCGCTCTCGCGGCCACCGCTTGCGAGCAACTTTGTAAAAGCGGTCTGCACGATATCGGCGGCCACCTCGCGATCGCGCACGCGCCGGAATGCAATCTGTTCGACATGCCCCTTGTGCATGGCAAACAGCCGCGCCAGTTGCTGTTTCCAAGAAGTCATAAGAAACGAATGTCCCTTGCAACCCGTAGCAGACGTCAGGCCAGGTCTGAGATGCCGTATATTCATGTCACCCGTCATCCGAGCGGACGGTCAGCCACCCGTCGGAAGAGAGCATCATGAAAGTTGATTGTTTAAATCATGTTTTTTTCTAGCGTCAAGTTTATGAATTTTCCGTTTAGCGGGTTGCCGGAAAACATTTTGCGTTCGGCCAAACCGTTGAGACAGCCGGTCGAAATTCAAACGGTGGTGCTTTCAGGGATCCGTCTTGCGTTCTCTGTGCCGAAGGTCGCTCAAAATCAGCCGTCGATACGCGATCTGGCTTCGCATCTCAGCCGGTCGAGGAAGTGAGCGTCCTTCCGGTATCCAGAAACGCATTCAGCCGGTCGATGTGAGGACCAAGCTCGAAGCCGTTGTCCTTCAGCCAGTCGTCATTGTAATAGGTATCGGTGTAGCGCGCGCCGCTGTCGCAGATCAGCGTGACAAGCGATCCCTCGCGCCTTTCGCGCAGCATCTGCGCGGCAATCCGGCAAAGGCCGAAGAAATTCGTGCCGGTCGAGCCGCCGACCCGCCGGAAAATCCGGTCAGACAGAACATGCATCGCCGCAAGCGACGCCACATCCGGCACCCGGATCATATGATCGATGACCGTCGGCATGAAGGACGGTTCGACGCGCGGACGTCCGATCCCCTCGATCCGCGAACCGGCCGTGCAGGTCATCGCCGGATCGCCTTTGACATAGCTGTCGTAAAAGACCGAATTCTCGACATCGACAACACAGAGCCGCGTCGACAGGTTGCGGTAGCGGATATAGCGGCCGATCGTCGCCGACGTTCCCCCCGTTCCCGCGCTCATCACCACCCATTCCGGCTCCGGCTGCGGCTCGTTTTCCATCTGCGCGAAAATGCTTTCGGCGATATTGTTATTGCCGCGCCAGTCCGTCGCCCGCTCCGCATAGGTAAACTGGTCGAGATAATGGCCGCCGGTTTCCGCCGCGATCTGCTGGGCGGCCTGATAGACCTCCGCCGACCTTTCGACGAAATGACACCGTCCGCCGAAGCGCTCGATCGCCTCGATCTTCTGTGCCGATGTCGAGCGCGGCATGACGGCAATGAACGGCAGATGCAGTATCCGGGCGAAATAGGCCTCCGACACCGCCGTCGATCCGGAGGAGGCTTCAACCAGCGTCGTGCCCTCGCGGATATAGCCGTTGCAGATGCCATAGAGCACAAGCGAGCGCGCCAGCCGATGTTTCAGGCTGCCGGTCGGATGGGTGCTCTCATCCTTGAGATAGACCGAGATATTGCCCAGTCCCGGAAACACCGGCTTGATCAGATGGGTATCGGCCGAACGGCGCGCGTCGCCCTGCAACAGGCCGATGGCGCGCCGCGCCCATTCACGCCCGGCGCATTCCGGCAGGGCAAGCGGCAGATCATCACCTGAAAAAACATCCGTTTCCATGACGTCAGATCTCGATCACCGCTTCGACTTCCACCATTGCGCCCTTGGGCAGCGCCGAAACCTCATAGCAGGCCCGGGCCGGAAAAGGATCGGCGAAGGCCTTGCCGTATTCAGCATTGATGTCGGCGAAACCGGAAAGATCGGTGACAAGAATGGTGGTCTTGACGGTTCTGGAAAGCTCGGTTCCCGCACCCTTTGCAATCGCGGCGATGTTTTTCAGGCACTGGCGCATCTGCTCGACGGCCCCGCCGGGTACGATTTCCCCGGTCTCAGGATCGAGCGGAAGCTGGCCGGAGACGAACAGAAGATTGCCCGAACGCATCGCCTGGCTGTAAGGGCCGATGGCGGCCGGAGCGGTTTCGGTAGAGATGGCCTTCATTGCTGCTTTTCCTTTTCTCCGGGATCGGAATGACCGAGCGGGTGCATCAGCCGGTTTGCCCAGCCGAAAATCGCGATGGCATGGATCAGGTCGATAATTTCGAACGTATCCATGCCCTCGGCTTTCAGTCGCTCGATATGGCTTCGGTCTGCCTTCGGCGGCGTTGCCGTCAACGCTTCGGCAAAATCCACGATTGCCGCATCGCGCGGCGAAAGCCGGTCGCGCTCCTGCGTCCACAGCGCCGCAATCGTCGCCGACGAACCGGTCAGGCGGATATGCTGGCGGGCGTGCACATTGGCGCAGTAACGGCAGCCATTGACCAGCGAGGCGGCAAGGGCGCCAAGCTCGCGGTCCGGGCGCGGCAGGCCGCCATCGGCATACATGATCGCGTTGAACAGCGTGGTGCGCGCCACATAGCTTTCCGGGTCATGCGCCAGCGTGCGCACATAGGGTGAAACCTTCTTGGCCGAAGGCGTCACCTTCATCGCCTCAAGCTGTTCCGGCGTTGCCTCGCTGACCTCCACCGGTGGCAGATGCGGGTGCCAGGTCAGCGGCTTGATACGGATATTGCCGGGCGCGCTCATGCACAGGCCTCCAGAAGCGCCAGTCCGTGGGCAACCCGAATCTGGAAACAGACGAAGGCCAGCAGTTCGGACAGGGCAATCACCTGCGGCACGGAAAGCCCCGCATCCAGAAGCCTGTCGAGGCTTTCACGGCTGCTTGCCCCGGGATCGGTGGCAATCATGTCGGTATGCACCGCGATTGCCGCAAGCCTTGCATCTTCCGGCATATCGCCAGATGCCAGGGCGCGGTGATCCTCGCTTTCAGGCATCGGATATTCGGCAAGAAGCCGGTCATTTCCCCCCGTCAGCGCCACGCGGCGGCCGATGGCAAGACGGAGATCGTGTGAAAGGCCGAGATCATTGTCCGGTGCGAGCACCGCCTTGCGGCAATCCTCCGCGCCATTGAGGAATTCCGGTCTTTGCGCGCGCAGGGCAAAGACGGCGCCGTCTTCGGCAAGCGCGCCGGCGCGGTCGAGTATATCGGGGCGTTCGTGTGATGTCGTCATTGCGGACCCATGATCAGATCGGGGAGCCAGAGCGTAATCTCCGGCACGGTGGCAAGCAGGATCAGCACGATGATCGGCGGGATCATCAGCGGCAGGATCGCAATCGCCAGTTTTTCGAACCGCACCCCCGAAACCGCCGACATCAGATAAAGCCCGACGCCCAGCGGCGGCGTCGCGATCCCCAGAAGCAGCGCCAGCGTGATCACCATGCCGAACTGCACCCGGTCGATGCCAAACGCATCGGCGGCCGGCAGAAGAAGCGGCAGAAGGATGATCTTGGCCGGCGTTGCCTCCATGAAGCAGCCGATCACCACCAAAAGCACGATGGTGAACATCATGAACACCCAGGGCTGGCTGATCGTATCCAGAATGCCGGATGCAAAGGACTGCGGCACCTGTTCGAAGGCAAACAGCCAACCCATGATCTGCGAAACGCCGATGATCATCATGATCAGAGCCGACAGGATGGCGCTTTCGACCAGTGCATCCCAGATGCCCTTCCAGCGGATCGAGCGATAAAACAGACCGATCAGCAGGGAATAGCCGCAGGCAATCACGCCCGCTTCAGTGGCCGTCGCAAAACCGAACACGATTGCGCCGAGAATGATGGCGGGTGCGATCAACGCCGGCACGCCCTCGATTGTCGCACGGCCGAGATCGCGCATGGTCGCGCGCTTTTCGCGCGGCATCGGCGTCCAGGTCGCAACGACGCGGATATAGACGATAAAGGACAGCGCCACGAGAATGCCGGGCACGATACCGGCGAGAAACAGCCGGGCGACCGACTGATTGGCAAGCCAGGCGTAGACAATCAGGCTGATTGAAGGCGGCACGATCGGCCCAACCAGCGAGGTCGCAACCGTCAGGGCTGCGGAAAACTCGGGCGAATACCCCCGTTTGCGCATCGCCTTGACTTCAAGCTGGCCGAGGCCGGCGATATCGGCGGTAGCGGCACCGGAAACGCCGGCAAACAGCAGCGATGCAATAACGTTCACATAAGCCAGGCCGGCGCGGAAGTGGCCGACCAGCGCCAGACAGAAATTGAAGATACGATCCGTCAGCCCGATCGTGTTCATCAGGTTGCCGGCCAGCACGAAAAACGGAATGGCCATCAGGGCCGGCTTGCCCGCGCCATCCAGGATCTGCTGGGGAATGACAAGGCTCATATCGCCAAATCCGGCCCAGTAGAGACCGATGATCGAGCTCGCCCCGATGGCAATCGTGACGGGCACGCCGAGCAGCATCAGAAGTATGAATCCACCGACAACGATCAGTCCGAGTATCATTCGACAGCTCCGTGTTCGACGGGTTCGCTGTCACGCGGAAAGGGCTCGGCCCGACCGGTGGCGATCTCGATGAAAAGTATAAGGAAATGCGCGAAGATCAGCGCTGCGGAAATGAACAGCGGCAGGGAGCGGCTCCAGATCGGCAGCCCCGTGCCTTCCATCGGCGCGCGTTGCAGGGCGAGCAGTTCGGGTGCAGCCCGCAGAATTGCCACCATCACCGCCATGCCGACAAGACAGGAAAACATGCCCATGATCCGCCGCGGCACTGTGGTGAGGCGCGACATGAAGATATCGACCACCACATCGCGGCGCCCACGGATATAGGCAAAGAAACCGAACAGCAGCATCCACATGAACAAAAGCAGCGTCCACGAGAACACCCATCCGAACGCCTGATCGAAAACCGCGCGCCAGATCACGTTGAACAGATTGAGCGTGACCATGACCGCAAGACAAAGCGTCGCCAGCCCCTTGAAGAGGCTGGCGAGCAGATCAAGTGCCCGGTTGAGCGCACCCATCGGGGCTTACTCTTGCCGTGCGGCCTGCACCGCCTGCATCAGGCCTTCCGGCAGTTCACCGGCATCGGCGCGCTGCTGATAGAAGGTCGCCATTTTCTCCACCAGCGGCGCGGTGTCGAAATCGAAATTCACGGTAACCCCTTCCTTCGATTTCAGATCCTGTTCAAGCGTGGCCGAAGCGTCGTCGAGCAATTGCCGGCCATAGGCGGCAGCTTCGCTGTGTGCACGCAGCATGGCGTCCTGCTGGTCCGGCGTCAACGCATTCCAGGCATCGGCATTCATCATCCAGGCCACAGCCTGCGGATATTCGTTGGTGCGGATGATATAAGGCGCCACTTCATAAAAGCGCATGGATTCGATCAGTTCGGCAGGGGATGTCACCGCATCGACAATGCCGCGGTTGATGCCGTCATAGACTTCGCCCCACGGCAGAACCCGAACCTCGGCGCCGAGATGGGTCCAGGCGTCGATCACGAGCTGGTCCTGATACTGCCGCAATTTCAGCCCTTCGATATCGTCGGCGGTTTCAACCGGCGTCTTGGACAGAAGCGTGCGGAAGGAGCCGCGCGGCGTATCGGGAATATTGCCAAGAACGGTAATATCAGCTTCTTCCTCGACACTGGCGAGCCAGGACTGGAACAGATCGCCGTTCACGAAGTTCGACCAGTGCTGGTAATCGTCGAACAGGAACGGAGCGGCCGCATAGCGGATACCGTCTTCCCAGCGCGACAGGAAGGACAGGCCGGAGGGCGCAAGCTGCACAATGCCCTGGCTGAGCTGTTCCACGACGGAATCCATCGAGCCGATCTGCTCGTTGGGATAGATGCGCACCGTGATTTCGCCATCGGTGTATTCATCCACCAGATCCGCGAACTTCTGGTAGGTCTGCCCCTCGAAACTGTCGGGGGTCATCATCGAGCTGAGCCGCCACACCTCTGCGGCACCGGCGGATTGAGAAATGAACACGGCCGAAGCGGCAATTGTAACGCTCCCCACGAAACGGGCAATAACAGACATGCGGGAACTCCTCTGTGGCTCTTCTTGGGTATCGGTCACGCCAGACATTGGTTCATCTGCGGACCGGCCTGCTTTCTGGTCTTGTCAATATTCATAATTTGGATAATGATTAGCAAATTATGTCAATAGAGAATGGTAAGATTTTCGATGTCAAGGCGCTTGAGGCCTTTCAGGCGGCCATGGCCTATGGCTCGATGACCGGCGCGGCAAAACAGCTGGGCATCGGGCAGCCGGCTGTCACGCGTCTGGTGAAAGACCTCGAAAAGATCGTCGGCTTTGCCCTGTTCCACCGGAACGGGCCCCGCATCTCGCCGACCGATCGCGGCTTGCGCTTTTATGATGAGGTCCAGCGCCTCATGTCCGGCCTGCATCAGATCGGCGATCGGGCCGCGGCCATCCGCGACCAGCGGCTTCCGGCCATCGATATCGCGGCCACGCCGACAATGGCCGGCGGTCTGCTCGGCCCGGCGCTGGCACGGATGAAGGACAGCCTGCCCGGCATCGTCAATATTCAGAGCATGACGGCCGAACATGTGGCCCGAAACCTGACCGGGCGCACCGCCGATTTCGGCGTTTCCGCGCTGCCGCTCGAACATGCCGCGCTGGAAGCGCTGGTGGTTTGCCGCTCCCGCCTTGTCGCAGCGGTTGAAGCCGGCGGACCGTTCGACACGGATACGCCGGTTACACTGGCAGAGATTGCCGCAACCCGGCTTCTGACCGTTGGCAACACGTATCGCATCCGCCGGAAAATCAACCGCGTTTTCAGCGAGGCCGGACTTTCGCCGGAAGCCGAACTCGCGACCAATTCATCGCTCAATGCCCTGATGGCGGCGCGCTCAGGCCTGGGAATTGCGATCATCGATCCGGTCACCGCCTTCGGGATACCCGTCGAAGGCACCGCGATCCGGCAGATCGATCACGAGATGCCTTATACATGGGGGCTGTTCAGCGCGGCAGGGCGCACGCTTCCCGGTGACATCACCCCCTTCATCGACAGTTTCCGCACGGCCTGCACGACCATTATCCCCGATTGCGTGTTTCACGATCCGGCCGATATCCGGCAGCTCGACCACGCCAGTATCTAGACAAGGACGCGACAATGTCCCAATCCTCCGGGCCTCATGCTTCCGGCCTCGCCGCCCTCGAAACCGAGCTTCAGCGGCAGAAGACACTTCTGAACCTGCCGCCGAAAGCATGGATGCCGGAAACAGCCGGACCAGACGGCGCCGCCGTGCTCGACGTGGCCATTATCGGCGCCGGTTTGTGCGGGCTCGTCGCCAATCTGGCGCTGCAGATGGAAGGCATTTTCAATGTCCGCCTGTTCGACCGGGCTGAAAAAGGGCGTGAAGGGCCATGGATCACCTATGCCCGCATGGAAACGCTGCGCACCGTCAAGGAAGCGGCAGGACCGGCCATGGGTATACCGGCGCTGACCTTCCGCGCCTGGTTCGAGGCGCAATGGGGTGACGATGCCTGGGACGCGATGGACCTTGCCCCGCGCACCATGTGGATGGACTACATGAACTGGTTCCGGGCGATGACCGGGGCCAATGTCGTGAATGACTGTGCCGTGACCGGGATCGAACCGGAAGGCGCGCTCCTGCGTCTGGAAACCTCTAACGGCGGGGTTTTCGCCCGCCGCGTGGTCATCGCCACCGGCCTTGATGCCATGGGCGCGCCGCGCCTGCCCGCAATCGCCCGCAACCTGCCGCGCGACAAGGTCTGCCACTCCGCCGATACCTTCGACACCGCGACCCTGAAGGGCAAGCGTGTCGTCGTTGTCGGCGCCGGCGCGTCTGCCATGGACAATGCGGCAACGGCACTTGAGGCAGGGTGCGCACGTCTCGACCTTCTGGTACGCCGCCCGGCCATTCCGGTCATCGACAAGTTTACCGGAACCGGCTCGCGCGGCATGACGTCCGGCTATGTCGGCCTGCCGGATACCATCAAATGGGAACTGATGAACGAGGGCGACCGCTTTCCCGTGCCGCCGCCGAAACATTCCGTCGAACGGGTTGCCCGCCACGAAAACGCCTTTCTGCATGTCGGCGCCCCTGTCACCGGCCTGGAGGAAACGGAAAACGGCATTCGCGTGGTGACGCCGGCCGGCACACTCGAAGCCGATATCGCCATTTTCGCCACCGGTTTCGGCATCGATCTGGCGCAGCGGCCGGAGCTTTCCGCCTTTGCCGCGCATATCCGCACCTGGGGCGATGTGATGGGCGCCGAAAAGGCCGCCGCCAATCCCGGTCTTGCCGCCCACCCCTATCTGGATTTCGATTTTGCCTTCACCGAAAACGAAAAGGACGCCTGCCCTTCTCTTTCGAAAGTGACCTGTTTCGCCTACCCGTCCGTGCCCAGCCACGGCAAGGTGACCTCCGGCATTCCGGCCTCCAGCGAGGGCGCACGCCGGCTTGCTTCCGGCCTGGTCCGCTCGCTTTTCGCCGAGGATGGCGAACGTCACCTCGCCCGTTTCCGCAATTACGATGTGCCTGACATGACCGGCGAGGAATGGCGTCCTTCCGATCTCTCCGTCACCGCCTGAACCAATGGGATGTCTTCCATGACCGATACCGACCTTCATACCCGATCAATCGTCATCGACGCATTGCAATGCTCCGACTTCAACCGTGAAATCCTGCTGGAAGCGCAAAAGGGCGGGGTGACGGCAATCAGCGCCTCGTCGGTTCTCTGGGAAAACTTCGTTGGCGGCATGGAATATGTCATCATGTGGAAGAAGAAGCTGGAGGAGAACGCCGACATCGCCATGCCGGTGAAAACGCCTGACGACATCCGCCGGGCAAAGGCTGAAGGCAAGGTCGGCATTATTTTCGGCTGGCAGAACACCTCTCCGGTGGAAGACCGGCTCGACTATTTCGGGATTTTCAAGGATCTCGGCGTCAACATCATGCAGTTGACCTACAATACCCAGAATTTCTTCGGCGCCGGTTATCTGGAGGCCAAGGACAGCGGGCTGACCGGGTTCGGCCGCGAGGCCGTCGACGAGATGCGCCGCTGCGGCATCATGATCGACCTTTCCCATGTCGGCGTCCAGACGGCGCTCGATACGATCGACTACGCGAAACAGCCCGTTGCCATTACCCATTGCCTGCCGCGCGGCCTGAAGGATGTGCCGCGCAACAAGCCGGACGACGTTTTCCGGGCATGCGCCGAAAAGGGCGGCGTGATCGGCACGTCGCTGTTTGCGCCCGGCCTTGCAAAGGGCAATGACGCCACCGTTGCCGATGTCATCGACGCCATGGAATATACGCTCGGTCTGGTCGGCGAAGATCATGTCGCCATCGGCACGGACTTCAACCACAACCGGGCCCGTCCCGGCCCGTGGCTTCTCTGGGCCAACAAGGACAAGGGAACCGGCCGCACGCTGACGGAATTCGGCTCGGCAAAGATCACCAAGCCGGAAGGCATCCGCCGCAACGACGAATTCCCCAACCTTACCGCGGAAATGCAGCGACGCGGCTGGAGCGAGGCCCGGATCGAAAAAATCCTCGGCGGCAACTGGATGCGCCTTTTCGATGAAACCTGGGGTTAAACGGCCATGAACAGCCCCGTCCGGCGTGCTGTCGTCCTTCAGCTTTTCCATGAGGCCAGCGCCATTTCGCCGCTCCAGGTGCGCCGGGCGGAATTTCTGGAACGCCACCATTTGCGCGGCCGCGCCGTGGCGGATGCCTTTCGCGACACCCGCAACTGGATGGGCGGCGTTCTGACGGCACTCGATTTGGCGGAGATGCCGTATGAGATCGGGCTTTGCACGGCGGCCCTGCCGGGCGGCCCCATCGCTGCTGACGATTTTGCCATGCTTGAGGCGGAGTTGCTGGAAAGCCTCGATGTGCTTCTTGCCGAAGGCCCCGTCAGCCATGTCTTCCTGCTGCTGCATGGCGCGCTGCTGGCCGAGGGATGTGACGATCCGGAGGGCGATATCGCCCGTGCCGTGCGCGAAAGGGTCGGCGGCGCGGCCCGTATCGCCGTGCCGCTCGATTTCCACGCCAACCCCGGACCGGGCCTGATCGAGGCTGCCGATATCGTGCTGGGCGGCAAGCTCTATCCGCATACGGATACGCGCGCGCGCGGCAAGCGGCTGGTGGAACTGGCGCTGTCGGAGACGGACTGGAAGACGGTACACGTTCCGATGGGTCTTCAGGTGCCGATGCCCCGGCAGGAAACCGTCGATGGCCCCTTCAGCGCACTGGCGGCGCTGACGGATCGACTGGAAGGCGGCGATATCGGCGACGTCACGCTGCTTGGCGGCTTCCCGTTCTCGATGGCGCCATTCCGGGGAACAAGCCTTCTGGTGACCACGACAGACAAGACGAAAGCGGTGCCCGTGGCAGACAAGGTGCGTGCTGCCATCGACGAACGGCGCACGGCCCTTCTGGCGCCCGTTCCCGGCATTGACGACGCGCTGCCCGCAATCCGTGACGGCCTGTCACGCGGCCGCGTCGTCATCGCCGATATCGGCGACAATCCGGGCGGCGGCGGGCTTGGCGACGTCACCGCTCTTCTGCCCGCCCTCGTTTCGCTGAAAAGACCCTTCGCCTTCGGTTTTCTGGTCGCGCCCGAACTGGTGACCGCAGCACGGCAGGCCGGAACTGGCAGCACGATTGGGATCGCCGTTCCGGACGGTACGATTGCGGCCGGTGTCGCGGCGCTGGCCGATATCCGTTACCGCAATACCGGCGCGATGATGCAGGGCGAGATGCTTTATGGCGGGCCCGGCGCGGTGCTGTCCATCGGTCCCTCGCGCATTCTCGTTTCCAGCCTCCGCATTCAGGCCTACGACGTCAACGCGTTCATCTCACAGGGGATCGATCTGGAAAAGATGGACCTCATCGCGGTGAAGTCCATCGGCCATTTCCGCGCCTCCTACACGCCGCTGGCCACCGGCGCTCTGGTGCTGGTCGACAGCGGCGGCTACTCATCACCAAGGCGCATCGACGCCGCCCATGGCGCTCCATGAGCCGCACGCCGGGCGAGGTATGATCCTTCAGGCCACCGAAATCACCAGCTTTCCGGTCACATGCCCTTCGGCGCTGAGCGCCTGTGCTTCGCCGGTCTTTTCCATCGGAAATGTCTTTTGAACATCGAGGCGCAATGCGCCCTCGGTGTAAAGCCGGGCGGCCTCGGTGAATACGATACCGGGCTCTTTCAGCTGCGTGGGCGAGAACAGGGCGCCGCGATCGGATGCGGAAAAATCGGCGATGGAAATGACCCGCGCCGCATCACCGGTCATCTCGATCAGTTCGTCGATGATGCCGGAACCGGCGATATCGAGCGCAATATCCACGCCGCCGGGGGCCAGTTCGCGCACACGGGCTGCGAGGCCGGGGCCATATGTCGTGGGGGTTGCGCCCAGTTTGCGAAGGTAATCATGGTTCCGCTCGCTGGCCGTTGCAATCACCGTCAAGCCGCGATGGCGGGCAAGCTGGACGGCAACGGAGCCCACCGCGCCGGAAGCGCCGCTGACAAGCACCGTCTGACCCGCTTTCGCCTGCACCTGATCGAGAATGCGCCAGGCCGTTTCGACGGCTACGGGCAGGGCCGCGGCCATTTCGAAGGACATGTCGTCCGGCTTCAACGCCCAGCTTTTCAGCACCACATATTCCGCCGTGGCGTGATTGCCGAGCCCGAAGACCGCATCGCCGACGGAAACGCCGGTTACGCCTTCCCCGACTTCGTCCACCACGCCGGAAGCCTCGAAACCGACAGTGTGGGGAAACTCCAGCGGCATGAAGTCGCGGAAAATTCCCGACCGCCGCTTCCAGTCGGCCGGGTTGACGCCCGCTGCCCGCGCGGCGATGCGCACCTGACCGGGACCGGCATGCGGTTCGTCCACGTCAACCACTTTCAGGACATCCGGCTCGCCATATTCACTGAACTGGACCGCTTTCATGATCTTTTCCTTTCAGCTTACGTTTCGCTGTTTATTTCGGATAAACGCCGAGCTTCTGCAGGCCTTCCAGCATCTCGGTCTTGTCATAGGCGAAGTAGTCCTCGTCGCTCACCGCCGGATTGGCGGCAATGCCGGCCGAAACCAGGCCGACTTCCTCATTGGAAACCCAGTCGTCATTGTAGCGCAGTCTGGCGCGGGTGATGACCGGCCCAAGCACCTGCGCGGCGACGCGTTGCGCCTTTCCAACCTCGGCTGAAAGAACCTGGCGCATCATGAAGAGGGCTGCCTGCTGCATATTGATGATCGAGGCGCCGGGGACCGGCGCGACCGCGCTGCCGCCAAGGACAAGCTGATAGCTGCCCGTCTGCGGCAGGCGCCTGATCCAGGCGCGGGCGGTGGCGACATGCGCCGTCGACATATCGACGAAATAGCGCTGCCAGTCGCTTTCGGAAATCTCCCACAGGGTCTTGCCCTGCCACCAGCCGCCAATGGAGGCGATGACATCCGTGACCGGGCCGAACTCGGCGGTAATACGCCCGGCCATCGCCTGCGCACTGTCGAAACCGGTGTAGTCGCCGGTCACGAAAGACAGTTTTTCGCTTTCACCGGCCTCAGCCAGAACCTCCCGGAACCGTTTCACCCGGCCTTCGGTGCGCGATGGCACGATGACATGCGCGCCGGTCTTCAGCCATGTGCGGACAATGCCCTCGCCGACATCGCCCGTGCCGCCGGCAATGACGACACGGCGGTCGGAAAGGTCGGGATAGCGCGCCTTTGCAAGATCGATCGTCGCGGTCATCTCAAAGTCCCTCGCGTTTGACATAGTCCGCAACGCTGACCGGCTTGATATGCGGATAGCGATCATTGGCAATCGCATTGAGCTTGCCCTTGCCCGTCAGCAGCGCACGCCAGTACATCAGCGGCAGCCAGCTGAAAACATTGGCAGGCTCCGCTTCCCGGCGGTTTGCGATTTCGGCGTCGAGATCGGCGAGCGTTCCCATCTGCTTCACGGTCAGGGTTTTGCCCGACGCATCCTCATAGGTCTTCAGAAGGCCATGGAAATCGAGCGTCTCACCGGCAACCTCGAAGATAGCCGGAACGGGTTCATCGTCCAGCGCCGCCTCGACCGTGAAGCGGGCCGTATCGGCATAGGTGGTGAAATCCATCAGGGCATTGCCATCGCCCCACAGAAATGCGGTGCGCGCGTCAAGATCGAAGGCGCCGAGAAAGCCGAACAGGACGATACGGTCCATGAAAGCGCCGTTCTGGATCTGCACGACCTCGACATCGCCCTTCGCCTTTTCGGCTGCCTTGGCAAAGGCGCGGCGGTCATCCGAGTTGATGTTGTCGCCGTCGTCAACGCCGAAGATATTGTAGGAGAAATTGGATGGAATGAACCGGCGCACGCCGGCCTTGCGGGCGGCCTCAAGCAGACGCAGTTGCGCATCGACGATGATGGCGGGACCGCCCTGTATTGCCGAGATCACCGAATATGCGCCCTGCAGCGCGTCTTCCAGACGGTCTGCCTGATCCTCGGAGTCGACCTCAATCTCCACGATCTCCGCGCCTTTTTCGCGCAAGCCCGCAACCTTTGCCGCGCTTTGCGGCCGTACAAGCACGCGCAATTGCACATCCGGCCTGTCCAGAAGCTGATCGGCGATGAGCGAGCCCAGATTGCCGGTTGCGCCAGCGAGCACAACGATCTTGCCTGCTTCGGTCATATTTATCCTCGTCTGTCTGATTTTCGGCAACGCACCGGGAGGACGGCGAAGCCTTGTTTGTGGTCGGGATACCGGAAAGGCCGCCGCTATGGCGGTCGTTTTCTGGTATATTTTTGTAACTCGGTATATATATGTAGCCACGTATTTCCGCCGCAAGACGGCACAAAAATGATACCGGGGTTACATGCAAGGAACCGACCAACCTGTTATCCGCCATTCCGAGGAATGCCTGCGCGTTGCGCGCGTGCTCTCGAGCATCGCCGGCAAATGGAGCGTCCTCATCATCATGCTGCTCAGGGAAAAACCGCTTCGTTTCAGCGAGTTGAAGCGTGGCATCGACGGCATCTCACAGCGGATGCTGACGCTGACATTGCGCAATCTCGAACGGGATGGCCTCGTCACGCGCACGGTGACGACGTCGATACCGCCGCGCGTCGACTACGAACTGACCGCACTGGGCCATTCGCTCGCCGAACCGGTTCAGGCGGTCGGCGCATGGGCCTTCCGCCACCTGTCGGAAATCGAAACATCACGGATCCGCTACGACGAAAAGTCGTGACAGCCCCGTTTTTAAAGCTGGAATTTATATAGTTTTGCGCCGGCTGCGCCATGTCAGCCAGCCATTGAGGCAGACCAGCGTCAATATCACCGCAGGCGGGATGACGTGGGCGTATTCACCATTCGACAGCACGGTTATGCCGGCCGCCGTCATGACCAGGCCGGCAAGTGCGCTTCCGGCAAGCCGGACGACGGGAATGGCGATGAGCACGGCCGCTGCCCATTCCAGCGTTCCGGTGACATAGGGAAACCAGGCCGGATAACCCCAGTGCACATATTCCTCGACCGTTCCCGGAGACGCCATCAGGTTGAGCGTTCCGCCGACGGCAAAAAACGCGGTCAACAGCCCTGCGAGAACATGATTCCAGGGAATGTTTTTCATGGCGTTTCTCCTCATGACGCGAGAGTGGTTTGACCGTGTGAGCGGCCAGCGCTTCCGGGTTGTTCCACGCTCGCCATTGCCGACCGCCTGTGTTTCTTCATCAGGCAAATTGATGAACGTCATGTAAGTTTTGAAAAACGCATTGCAAACATAAAGAGGGCGTTTGCTCCTCAAAGGGCGTCACCGGTGGGGCAACATATTCGCAGAAAAGTCCGCGCTCGCAGCGCTTCGTCGCTGCTGTTAATACCGGCCGCCGTTGCGCGACCTTGAAGCGGCCGAGCCGCTCCAAGATCTTTTGCTTTCCGCGGAATTTTCCGCCTAGGCTTTCAGAAGGCGACCGGCCTGCGGGCCGTCCAGCGCCTCGGGACGACGGCAACGCGTGGACACTTTGATGCTGCGCTGCTCTTCGGCGGCACGCAGAATTGCAGTGAGGACGTCCACGACATGGAGCGCGTATTCGCCGTTGCAGCGGTGTTCGCGACCTTCGACGATGGCCTGTGCCATGTCGGCGAGGCCGGCTGTGCGATAGTCGGCGACCTCGCCGCTGGAGACCGTGCGGTTGGGGGGCCCAAGCGGATGGTCCCAGTGCGGCAGTTCGGCAACCTCGCGCTTTTTGGTCACGACCACCGGGCCATCGAAAAAATTCGGGTTGGGAATGTGGATGGTGCCCTCGCTGCCATAAAGCGCCATCGGCGCGAGATTATGCTGCCAGACATCCCAGCTTGTCACGAGGGTCACCAGTGCGCCCGATTCAAATGTGAGGATCGCCTGCACCGTCGTCGCGACTTCCACCGGAACGGTTTCGCCGGTGCGCGGGCCGGAGCCGATAAGACGGGAACTTTCCGGCATTGCGGCCTCAGCGGAGACGCGGGCAACGGGACCGAGAAGCTGGACGAGATTGGCAACGTAATAGGGGCCGAGATCGAGGACCGGTCCGCCGCCCTTGCGGAAGAAGAAATCGGGTGCGGGATGCCATTCCTCCATGCCATGGTTCATCACGAAACAGGTTCCCGACGTGATCGTGCCGATGGCATTGTCATCGATCAGATGCCGTGCAAGCTGGTGCGATGCTCCGAGGATCGTGTCGGGCGCGGAACCGATCCGCAAGCCCCGCGCTTCGGCAAACTGCATCAGGGCCTTGCCCTCATCGACATCCACCACGAACGGCTTTTCGCAATAGACATGCTTTCCCGCCTCAAGCGCCATTTTCGACACCGGGAAATGCGCGGCGGGCGGCGTGAGATTGAGGATGATATCGACATCCGGGTCGGCCAGAAGCGCCTCCGGCGACATCGCCTTAATCCCGAATTCCACGCCGCGCGCTTCGGCTGCGGCCTCATCCATGTCGGCAACGCCGACGAAGGTGATGTTTTCGAAGGTTTTGGCACGCGCAAGATAGGCCGCCGAGATATTGCCGCAGCCGATAAGGCCGACGCCGAGAACGGTTTTCATGATTACTATTCCGGTTTGTTGAAGCGGGGACGGTGCACGGCCCCGTCAGCTTGTTGACAAAGCTTATCCTTTTTACGGACGTCATCCTCGGGCTTGTCCCGAGGATCTAATCACCGCTCCGCGCGAGCGACGTTTGCGTCTCGTAATGGGTTGCAATTCAATAGATTTTTCGCCCGAAATGCCTGTCGCGATGATGCGTGCTTAGATGCTCGGGACAAGCCCGAGCATGACGAAAGAGGGTGGAAAAACCTTTGTCAGCGCACTGACGGGAACGACGCGCGCCCCCGTCATTGCTGCTGGGTTCAGGGCCGGGCCGGACTGAAAATCAGTCCCAGTCCGGGCCGACCTCCGGCACGACAATCCTGAAACCGCGATCGAGTTCGGCAATGCGGTTCATTTCCGCCTCGCTCAGGGCAATGTTTTGCGCCTCGAAATTGCTCTTCTGGCGCTCGGCGCTGGAGGATGCGGGAATGACAGCGATGCCGCGCTGCATCAGCCAGGCGAGCGAGATCTGCGAGGCCAGCGCATTGTGCTCTTCGGCAATCTCCTTCAACACCGGATCATCGGCAACACGCCCCTGCGCCAGCGGCATGTAGGCCGTCGGCACAATGCCCTTCGACAGGGCAAAATCGACAAGCTTGCTGTTCTGCAGGAAGGGGTGGATTTCCACCTGGTCGGTATGAATCCGTCCCGGACCGAGAACCGCTTCGGCCTGTTTCAGGCGTGCAATCGGGAAATTGGAAACGCCGATATGGCGCGCCTTGCCCTGATCCTGAAGGCGGCCGAGATCTTCCATATAGCTTTCGAACGGCACATCGGGATCAATCGACGGCCAGTGGATCAGCACGAGATCGATGACATCGACCTGCAGATCCTTCAGGCTGTTTTCGACCGACGGCATGAACTGGGCGCGGTCGAGTTTCTTCTGGGCCACCTTGGTGGTGATGAAGATATCGTCGCGGTCGATGCCGCTTCTGCGCACCGCCTCGCCGACCATCGGCTCGGAGCCGTAGCTTTGTGCCGTGTCGATGTGGCGATAGCCGATTTCGAGCGCGGAGACGATGGCGCGGATGCCGTCTTCTTCGAGGCGGCCATAGGTTCCAAGGCCCATCATCGGGATTTTGTCAGGCATGGTATCTCCTTCAGCCCTTGGTTCCGCCGGCCGTCAGACCGCCGACAAAGAGCTTCTGCATGGCAAGGAAAAGAATGGCGATCGGCACCGTCATGATCACCGAGGCGGCCATGACGGCACCCCAGTCGGTGTTGAATTCGGTGGTGAATTCCGACAGGCCGATCGGCAGCGTCTTGGTGGAGGAGTCGATGGCGAAACACAGCGCGAAGATGAATTCGTTCCATGTGGTCACGAAGGCATAGACGATCACCGCGACAACGCCGGGAAGCGACAGCGGCAGCGTGATGCGCAGCAGCGCGCCGAGCCTTGAAGCGCCGTCGACAATGGCCGCCTCCTCCAGCTCAACCGGAATGCCGCGGAAATAGGAGATCAGCATGAAGACGCTGAGCGGCAGGGTCAGGATGAGATAGGCAAGGATCAGGCCGAGATAGGTGTTGAGCAGGTTCAGCCAGTTGAGTACGACATAAAGCGGCACGATGATCGCCGCCGTCGGCAAAAGCTGGCCGACGATGATCAGCGAGATCGCCAGCGACTTGCCCCTGAACTTGAAGCGGGCAAAGCCATAGGAGGCGAGAATGGCAAGCGCCAGCGCGATTGCCGTCGAGCCGGCCGAGATGATCAGCGAGTTCAGGAAATAGCGCGGCACGTTGGATTCAAACAGCACCTTTGCGTAATTGGCCCAGCTCGGCGCTTCGGGAATCCATGTCGGCGGAACGGTATAGAGCTCGCTCAGTTTCTTGAAGGATGAGATCAGCATCCAGAGAAACGGAAACATCGTAACGACGACGACGACGGCGACAGCGGGATAAAGCGGCCATTTGGCCCGGGTACGGGAAGCCATCACCTTACTCCTTTTCTGCGAATACGGTTACGTAAAGGACCATCAGCACGCCGGTAATGCCCAGGAACATCACCGAAAGGGCGGCGGCCTGGTTGAACTGGAAGAACTGGAACGCCTGACGGAAGATCTGGATCGGCAGGATGATACTGCGGTTGGCAGGCCCGCCACCGGTCATCGCGTAGATGATGGTGATGGCATTCAGCCCCCAGATGGCCAGGAGCAGCGAAAGCGAGCTCAGGACCGGCTTCAGATAGGGCAGCGTCACGTAAAGGATTTCGTGGTGCAGCTTGGCGCCGTCGATGCGGGCGGCCTCATAGACATCCTGCGGAATGGCCTGCAGGCCCGCCAGAACCATGATGGCGACGAAGGGGAACATCTTCCACACATTGACGGTGACCAGCGCCGGCATGACAGTGTTCGGGTTGGTCAGCCAGCCGATCGGCTGATCGATCACGCCGGCGCCCTGCGCCATGTAGTTGATGATGCCGAATTCGGTGTGGAACATCCATGCCCAGGTGGTGGCGGCAACAATGCCGGGAATGACCCACGGCACGACGATCATCGCACGCAGCGCGCTGCGGCCCCAGAAGGGCGCGTTGAGCAGGATGCCGACCGCCGTGCCCAGAATGATCTGGAAGACGATCGAGAAGAAAACGTAGACGAAGGTGTTGCGGAGCGTGATGCCGGTCAGGCGCTGATCCAGCATGGTCCGGAAGTTCTCCAGACCGACATAATTGCCCGCAGGATCTGTGACGGAAAGGACGACTGTGTAGACCAGCGGATAAAACACCAGCAGGGCAAGCACGAATAGTGCCGGAAACACGAACAGCGGTCCGGTGAAGCGGGAACTGACACGCATGGCATTCCTCTTGAAAACAGCGGAGAGGCCGGGCCGCAGCACATGGGTGCGGCCCGGCCGGAAAAGTTGTTATTTCAGAAGACCGTCGATCTGCTGGGTCGTATCCGTCAGAACCTCCTGAACATCGGCGCCGCCGAGCAGGATTTCCTGGATGGAGTCGAAATACATCTGCGTGATCTGCACCCAGTTGTTCACCGGCGGCTGCGGACGCGCATACTGCAGCATTTCGCGGAACTTCTCGTATTCGGGAAGCTGGAACTGCTCCATCTGCATGGCCGTTTCGCGGGCCGGGAAGTTGTCATGGGTGTAAAAGCCCATGTTTTCCGGCTCCAGCAGATAGGCGAGGAAGGTTTCTGCGTCTTCCTTGTTCTTTGCCGCTTCCGGGATCACGAAGTTCCAGCCGCCGAGGATAACCGCGGTTTCCTTGCCTTCCGGGTGCGGGATCAGCGCGGTACCGACATCGATATCCGGGTTTTCCTGACCGATCGAACCGAGATCGAACTGGCCCGACTGATACATGGCGATGGTGCCGGCGATGAACAGGCGGCGCAGCGCCGTGCCGTCGTTTTCGAGCGTGGAGGGCGGCGCGGAGCCGTCAGCCAGGAAGCTCGTGTAGAAGTCGACGGCTTCCACGGATTCCGGCGTATCGAGAATGCTCGACTGCAGGTCTTCCGCGAGAACGCCGCCGCCATTCATCCACAGGAAGGGAAGCGAACGGAAGATCGTGTTGGAGACCTCGCCGCCGCCGGCAATGCCGATGCCATAGTGACCGTTATTGGTCAGTGCGGCAGCGGTTTCCGTCAGTTCGGCCCAGGTTTCCGGGAAGTCTTCCGGATCGAGACCGGCTTCGCGGAACATGTCCTTGTTGTAGATCATCGCATGCGCTTCGGCGCGGAAGGGAATGCCATAAAGGCCGCCGTCAACTTCCGCCGTCTGCAGGGCTGCCGGCAGGAAGTCATCGAGATCGATCTCGTTTTCGGCGATGAAATCGTCGAGCTGAGCCAGCCCGCCGGTGGTCGCAAACGGCACGGTCCAGCCATTGGCAACATCGATGAGGTCAGGCGTATTGCCGGACTGCAGGGCCACGAGAACGCGGTTCTGCAGGCCGTTGGGCACGACGCGCTCAACCCGGACCGAGATATCGGGGTTCTGTTCTTCGAACTTCTGCGCCAGCGCTTCGGCGCGATCGGCACCGAATTCAGGCGCCCACCATGTAATTTCGCCGGCAAAGGCCGGGGCCTGCATCAGGAACAGCGGCACGGCCGCGGTCAGTGCGAGTTTGGATTTAAGTCTCATGGTCTTCCTCCCAAGTAAGAAGTGTTGTGGTTCAGGACATTTGCGGGTCGTTGACCCGCGGCGCTGTCCTGACGAGGGCGTTCATGTAGCCCACGGCGTGCGCCATCCCGACATGCCAGGGGGCAGGACAGGAAATTTCAGGAATGTGATCGGGAACGAGCACGCCGTCATAGCCTTCGGCATGAAGGATACGGGCGATCTCGGCCATATCGGTGTCGCCGTCATCGATGAAGGCTTCCGCATAGCGGGGAACCTTGCCCTTGACGTTGCGGAAATGCACATAGGCAATCCGCCCCGTGCGGGCGTAGTGACGCGTGGTTTCGTAGACATCGCCCGGCATTTCCATCAGCGAGCCGATGCAGAACTGCATGGCATTGGACGGGCTGTCGACGATCTGCAGCAGCCGATCGTATTTTTCGTGGCGGTTGACGAGACGGGCGGTCCCGCGCAGGCTGTCGGCAGGCGGATCGTCGGGATGCGCGGCAAGCACCACGCCCGCTTCTTCCGCCACCGGCACCAGTTCCTTCAGGAACCATTCGAGGCGCTGCCACAATTCTTCTTCGCTGCAGGTCACCGGGTCGGGCCCGCGACCTTCACGCACACGCATGTTCCAGACGATACCGTCGGGGATCGGCCGGTCGTGATCGAAGCGTGACATGTCGAATGTCGTTGCCATCGCGCCGCCACGGGCGATCGGCTGTCTCTGCCAGCCCCACACACCGGCCAGTGAAAAATTATAGCCGATGACGCGGATGCCGGCCCGCCCGCAATCGCGGACGAGCTTTTTCAGACCATCCATCTGCGCTGCCCGTTCGGGGCCGTTCAGAAGGATGTCGGACCAGAAGGACGGCGAGAAGTTTTCCAGCGCGGCAACGCCAAGGCCGTTGTCGGCCAGCATCTTCACCGCACCGGAAAGCGTTTCATAGTCCCAGAGCACGGCGTCGCGGTCTTCGGAGAGAGGCGGACCGGCTTCGCCGGCCAGCCAGCCCGAAGGGTCGGCTTTGTGGCCGTAGCGCACGAGATGGATGACAGCATCGCGGACACCGAGCTGGGCGGCAAAGCGCGCGCCGGCCGGTGAAAGGCTCTCTCCGAAAAGTGTCAGTCCTACCCGCATTTCGTGCTCCCAATCGAGATTGCCAAACCTTTGCCTCTCCCGGTTTCGCATCTCTTTCAAAAAGTCCATATTTGGAACTTATTGTTCTTTATATGAAACTAGATCGTCATAACGCATCGAGTCAAGACCTTTGTCCTGAATGCGACGCCGGTTGAGCGAATTATCGCCTACTTGGCAGCCATGGCCTTGATGGCAGCGAACTGCATGCTGTCCGGCATCATCTGCATGACCTCGATACGGTTGCCGTCGGGGTCGTCGACCCAGCACTGGCGGTTTCCGTCGCGGCCGGTCACAACCGGTTTGGCGAGCGGCACATTCATATCCGCAAAGCGCTTTGCAGCCGCGTCGATATCGCCTGTTTCAACGCAGAAATGGTTGAGACCCGTGGCGTTTGGCCCGGGAACCGGGTTGCCTTCGCCTTCCGGGAAGAGCTCGAGATAGACCGTGTCGGTCACCTTCAGGTAGACCAGCCAGACACGGCCGTCGTCCTGATTCAGACGGAACATTTCGGGAAAACCGAAAACTGTCTGGTAGAATTCAAGCGACTTTTCGATGTCCGTGCAACGAATGGCCACGTGAGCGATTCCGGTGAAAACCATTGCGTTTACTCCTCTGCAATGTGGGTTGTACCCAAGGTTTGTGCGCCCGACCGATGGACAAGCGCCGAAAATCCCGATACCCAAAAGAAAAAGTTCATATTTGGGATCATTCTATGAAAACGAGGTCTGATGCGCCGGGGGTGGCAGCCGAGGGGTATGGTGCAGCCGCGGAAAAAAACCGCATTCCCGCAATCGATCGCATGATGGATGTTCTGTCCTATCTTGAGCGAAAGCCCGGCGGCGCATCGATGCGCGAGCTTGTGGAAGTGCTGCACCTGCCGCGCACCACGGTCTACCGCCTGCTGAATTCGCTTCATGCCTACGGCATTGTCCGGCACTTGCCGGATGGCAGCTACGTGCTCGGCACGCGGCTGATTTCGCTGGCCGCCCGCGTGCTGCCGAGCGCCGCCGATATCGATATCGTGCTGCTGGCCACCCCGCATATGGAGCGGCTTTCGGAGACCACGGGGGAAGGCTGCAAACTCTCCGTTCTCAACGAGGACGGCGTTGTGGTGATTGCCGCCAGCCCCGGTTCGCGCGGTCATGCGCTTGCCGGCGTGCCGGGACAGCGCCTGCCGCTGCATGCGGGCGCGGCAAGCAAGGTCCTGCTCGCCAGCCTCACGAAATCGGAGCTGGACACCATCCTCCCCGAGACGTTGGCGCGCTACACGCCGCGCACGATCACCTCGGTAAAGAGCCTGCGCGCCGAACTGACCCGCATCCGCCGTCAGGGCTGGGCCTGGGACGAAGGCGAGTTTTCCACCGGCGTGAACGCCTTTGCCGCGCCGGTGCCCGACCGCAACGGCAAGACGATTGCCGCCCTCAGCCTGCCCTATCTCGCGGGCGAAACCGATGGCAGCCGCCTCGATATGCTGCGCGCCGCCACGATTTCCAGCGCCGGCGCCATTGCAGCGGACCTGCCGGCAGCGCCCAAGCGCAGTTCGACGGGCTGGAATGGCTGATCTCATTTGAAGAAATCCGCATCGTCGTCATTCAGATAGCGTTCGGCGGCTTCGGGAATCAGGTCGACGCCGAGCCCCGGCGCGGTCAAGACGTCGACAAATCCGTCCTTCACGATCGTTTCGGGTAGGCCGGTGACGATCTCCGCCCACCATTCTGGAACGGCGATCGGGTATTCAAACGCGATGAAATTGGCCGGCAGCGTTGCGCTGACCTGGATGAGGGCGGCAAGGCCGATCAACCCGTTGGCCGTGCCGTGCGGCGCCATCATGATCCCGTGCAGGTCGGCGTATTCGGCAATCCATTTCAGCTCGGCAAGGCCGCCGACATCCGCCGGATCGGGGCCGATCACATCGACGGCGCGTGCCTCGATCAGCGGCTTGTAGTTGTTTCTGAGATAGATCTGCTCGCCGGTATGGATCGGTGACGAGGTCGCCGTCGTCAGGTCACGATAAAGATCGGTGTCCGACCAGGGCGTGTAATCGCCCGAAATCAGGTCCTCGAGCCAGAGCAGATCGAGATGCTCCACGCCGCGGGCAAACCGCAGCGCATCGGAAAACATCCAGCCCGGACCGCAATCGAGCGCGATGCCGACCGTTTCCCCGGCGACTTCCTTCATCGCCTCGACGCAATCGATCGTATGGCGCAGCCCCTTCTCGGTGATCTTGCCGCGCTCGAGAATACCGTGCGGCCCGGCACCCGCATGCTCACCATAATGATAGCCTGGAACGACCTCCTTCATGGCGCAGTGGAAGGCGATCGGCTGCTTGATCATGGTGAAGCCTTCCGGCAGTGCCATCATCTTGCGCATGTCGTCGGCATAGTCTTCCGGCCGGTAGCCGTTCAGCGGAAAGCGGATGCCGCCATTATAGACGCGCAGCTTGTCGCGAACCTTGCCGCCAAGCAGCTTGTGAACCGGCAGGTTCGCGGCCTTGCCGGCAATATCCCACAGCGCCATTTCGATCACGCTGACGGCGCTGCCGAAGGGCTTGTTGCCGCCCCGCTGGCGGATGCGCAGCATGACGCGCTCCACGTCCGTCGGGTCGGCGCCGAGAATGGCTTCGCGAAGTTGCAGTATCTGCGGCTTGAGAAACGGTTTGTAGAATTCGGCCTGGCCGATCCCGTAAATCCCCTCATCGGTTGAGATACGGACAACCGGGTGGTTGCCAATGACCGCGCATTTAAGGTCCGTGATTTTCATTGGGCGCTCCTGCTTCCCTGCCCGTCGCTGTGATCGCGACTCTTCGCTATTGACTTTGACTGAATTTTCCTCTCTTTTCAATCCATATTCGGAACCTATTTGGTCCAAATATGAAACTATGGGAGGGCATCCATGTCCGATAAACTCAAATGGGGTGTCTTGAGCACAGCCGGAATCGGTATGCGCAAGGTCATTCCCGGTATGAAAAAATCCGAGCTGGTCACGGTTCAGGCGATTGCCTCGCGCGACGCGGTAAAAGCGGCGGCGGCAGCTGAAAAGCTCCAGATTCCGGTATCTTACGGCAGTTATGAAGAATTGCTGGCCGATCCGGAAATCGACGCGATCTACAATCCGCTGCCGGTCAACATGCATGTCGACTGGTCGATTCGCGCCATGGAAGCCGGCAAGCATGTGCTGTGCGAAAAGCCGATTGCGATGAGTGCCGAAGAAGCCGCGCGTCTGATTGACGCACGCGAGCGCACCGGCAAACAGGTTCTGGAAGCCGTGATGGTGCGCCAGCATCCGCAATGGCTGCGCGTCGCCGAGATCATCCGTTCCGGCGAGATCGGCGAAGTCTGCCTGATGCAGACGACGATGAGTTTCTTCAACGACGACCCCAACAATATCCGCAACATCGCCGAAGTCGGCGGTGGGGCGCTCTATGATGTCGGCTGTTATGCCCTCTTCCTGTCGCGTTTTGTCTTCAATGCCGAACCTCAGCAGGTCGTCGCCATCAGCGATATCGACCCGAACATGCACACCGACCGGCTGATGAGCGGGATCATCGACTTCGGCAACGGACGGCAGCTTTCCTTTGCCTGCGGCACGCAGCTGGCGCGTTTCCAGACAGTCCAGATCATCGGCCGCAAGGGCCGTATCGAAGTGCCGGTTTCACTCAATGCCCCGCAGGGCGAGGAAGTGACGATCACGATCGATGCCGACGGCACCAACGATCCGGCGCAGATGCGCCATGAAGTGATCGCGGCTTCGGACCAGTACACGCTTCAGGCCGATCTGGCCGCCCGCGTCTTCCGTGGCGAGACACCCGCCGAATATCCGATCGAAAACGCCGTCAACAACATGGCGGCAATCGACGCACTTTACCGCTCTGCCAAGAGCCATACCTGGGAAAAGGTCACTTCCATATGATCATCGATCCATCCGTCACGCCGCCTGCCGATATCACCCGCCCGCCGAAAAAGCTTGTCGACGGTCTGGCGCAGATCGGCACGGCCTCCATCAGCGGCGAACTCAGCCGGCTGGGCATCCGCGATCCGCAACTGACCGGCCTGACGCCGATGGCCCACGGCCAGTGCATGGCCGGCCCGGCGCTGACATTGCAGTTTCTGCCCAAGCGTGAAGACCTTGCCCCCGGCGAGGAATATGAAGAACCGGAAAAGCAGATCCACCGCCATGTGCTTTATCTGGTGCAGGAAGGCGATGTCGTCGTCGTCGATGCCCGCGGCGACATGCATTCCGGCATTTTCGGCGAAATGATGATGACCTATTTCAAGGGTCGCAAAGGCGCCGGGCTGGTGGTTGACGGCTGCCTGCGCGACACGCCGAAGATTGCCGATCTCGGGGTCAATATCTGGTCGCGCGGTCGCACACCCAACTTCCACACCCAGACCGGCCTGATGCCCTATGCCGTCAACGTGCCCGTCGCCTGCGGCGGAACCACGGTGCTGCCGGGCGATATCGTCGTTGCCGACGATGATGGCGCGGTGGTCGTTCCGATCAAGCTTGCCGAACAGATCCTCGAAATGGGCAATGAACATGCCGATTGGGAGGATTTCGCCCGTCTCAGGCTGAGCCAGGGTGCCGATCTTCGCAAATACTACCCGATTTCCAAGGAAGTCGAGGCCGAATACCGCGCATGGCGCGAAAAGAACCCGCTCTGAACAAACCCGCCGTGGAGGAGTAACATGGCTAATATCAGTCTCAAGAACGTCAAGAAGTCCTTTGGCTCGGTCGAAGTGATTCACGACGTCAGCCTCGATGTCAGGGATGGCGAATTCCTGGCGCTGGTCGGTCCTTCGGGCTGCGGCAAATCCACATTGCTGCGCATGCTGGCCGGCCTTGAGGAGGTGACGGCAGGCGAAATCCAGATCGGCGCGAAAACCGTCAACGATCTTTCGCCGCGCGAACGCAATATCGCAATGGTGTTCCAGTCCTATGCGCTCTATCCGCATATGACCGTGCGCCAGAACATGAGCTTCAATCTGCGTTTGTCCGGCACGCCCAAGGCCCAGCAGAACGAGCGCGTGGATGAAGCGGCCCGCATGCTGGGGCTGGAAAACCTGCTGGACCGCAAGCCGGCCAACCTTTCCGGCGGCCAGCGCCAGCGCGTTGCCATGGGCCGCGCCGTGGTGCGCAATCCCGAGGTGTTCCTTTTCGACGAACCGCTGTCGAACCTCGATGCCAAGCTGCGCGTCCAGATGCGCGCCGAAATCAAGGCGCTGCATCAGAAGGTGCGCACCACCTCGGTCTACGTGACCCACGACCAGATCGAGGCCATGACCCTTGCCGACCGCATCGTCGTGCTCAATGGCGGCATCATCGAACAGGTCGGCCGACCGCTCGACCTTTATCGCGAGCCGGCAAACCTGTTTGTCGCGGGCTTCATCGGTTCGCCGGCGATGAATTTCATCGACGCCGAAATCGCGAAGAAGGGTGAAGCCGTCGTCGGCCATTGCGTCGATGGCAACGACATCGTGCTGCCGGCGTCTTATGCCGACAAGGCCGGTCTGGACGTGACCCTCGGCTTCCGGCCGGAAGATTTTGCCCTGGGTGACGGCAGCTTTGCCGGATCCGTGACCATGGTCGAGCCGACGGGCGCGCAGACACTGGTTTCGGTTTCCACCGGAAAGACGGCCCAGCCGTTCCTCGCCGTGGTCGATGCGGCCAGCGAATATGCGGTGGATCAGACGATCCAGGCGCATGTCCCGCCGGAAAAGGTTCATGTCTTCGACCGCAAGTCAGGGAGGCGCCTGTGAGCGAGCGGCTCGATCATATCGCCCGCCTGGAAGAGGAGCGCCGCACGCTCGTTCTGCCTGCATTCAACGCGGATGTCGCCTGGACGATCGGAAATCACATCCGGGCGCGCGCCTCCGCCGAGAATTACCCGATTGCAATCGAGGTTTCGGGCATCGGCGGGCGGCTGTTCTTCGCCGCGATGCCGGGTGCAAGCCCGGATAATGCGGAGTGGATCAGGCGCAAGCGCAACGTCGTCGAACGGTTCTGGGAAAGCTCGCTTCTGGTGACCCTCAGATGCGACGAGCGCGGCCGCAAGATCCCCGAACAGTTCAAGCTGAGCGAAGCCGATTTCGTGCATTCCGGCGGCGGCGTCGCCATCAGAACCGCCGACAGCGGCTTCGTCGGCTGCGTCACCGTCTCCGGCCTCACCCAGTATCAGGATCATCAACTGGGCGCCGAGGCGCTTCGCGCAGTGCTTGACTAGACCATCGGGCGACTGATGAACATCGCCCGACGGTCCGTTTTTCACCCCCGGCGCGTCGGGTAAGGAAAAGCCGGTAAAGGCTTTTTCGCCCGACGCTTCGGGACGATAGTGGCGGCACCGGGGCGCTTACCGTGCCGCTTAGAACACCGGCGTTGGCAACGGCTTGCCGTCAAACTGGGCCACAAGGTTGTCGAACACCAGCTTGCCCATCGCCTTGCGGGTTTCATAGGTTCCCGAGGCGTGATGGGGCTGCAGCAGGACATTGTCGAGCGCCAGAAACCGCGGATTGATATTCGGCTCGCCATCGAAAACATCAAGCGCCGCCGAGCCGAGCTTGCCGCCCTCGAGCGCATCGAGCAGCGCTTCCTCGTCGATATTCGACGCGCGTGAAATGTTGACCAGCATGCCATCCGGCCCCAGCGCCTCGATCACGGATTTGTCGACGATATGGCGCGTTGCGGCGGATGCCGCCAGCGTGACGAACAGGAAATCGACATTTTCCGCCAGCTTTTCGGCCGTCTCGACATATGTCCAGTCAGCGGCAAAATCCTTCGGCGCAACGTCGCTGTAGGCAATATCCATGTCGAAACCGGAAAGCCTGCGGGCAACTTCGTAGCCGATGCGGCCGAGACCGAGCACACCGGCGCGTTTGCCGTGAATGCGGTGCCTCAGCGGATAAAGCCCCTTCGAGGCCCAGTTGCCGCTTTTCACCCATGCCTCCGCACCGACGACACCGCGCGACAGGCAGAGCATCATCGCAACACCGAGATCGGCGACATCCTTGGTCAGCACATCCGGCGTATTGGTGACGCGGATACCGCGTTCGCGGGCGGCATCAAGATCAACGGCATCATAGCCGACGCCGTAGACGCTGATGATCTCAAGGGCGGGAAGGGCTTCGATCAGCGCCCGGTCAGCCCCCAGTTCGCCGCGGGTGGCAATGCCGCGGATATTGGCCGCATGCTCCTTGACGAAGGCCTGCTTGTCTTCGGCCTCGTAATAGCGCCGCATGGTGAATTGCGCGTTCAGCCTTTCGTCGTCCCAGCTCTGATAGGCGCCGATCTGAAGGATTTCGACTTTGGACATGGGTGCTTTCCTTTGATTATATGTTATCGATATCATAAATATCCGAAACAAAGGCCGCCTGCCGAAAAGCGGACGGCCCTTGTCTTCAGGACAGATTGTTGCGGTCGAGAAGTTCGACGAACAAGGCGGAATGATCGAGATCGGCGCCGTCGAGGCGCTCCACAAGATCTGCAAACCGGTCACGCTGAAGCGTGGTCAGCGGCAGCGAAATGCCCATCTCCCGGCATTCCGCCAGGACATTTTCCAGGTCCTTGAGCTGGAAGGCAGAGCGTCCGCCGGGCGTGAAATCGCTGTTCTGCATGCGCGCACCATGCTGCTGCAAAATAACGGAATCGGCAAAGCCGCCCTGCAGCACAGCACGGAACCGGGCCGGATCGACGCCACCTTCGCGCACCAGCAGCGTAGCTTCGGCCACGGCACCGATGGTGATGGCGACAATCGCCTGATTGGCAAGCTTTGCCAGCTGGCCGCTTCCCGAAGGCCCGAGCAGGATGGCCCGCCCCATGGCCTCGAAAACCGGCAATAGCGGCGAAAACACCGCATCTTCGCCGCCCGCCATGATGGCCAGACTGCCGGCTTCCGCACCTTTCGTTCCGCCACTGACCGGCGCATCGATATGATGGATACCCATTTCGCCCAGTCTGCGGCTGTGGTCACGCGCTTCGGCTGGCTTGATCGAACTCATGTCGATCACCGTCGTGCCGGCTTGCATGTTGCGGGCGACGTCCTGCCCGAACAGCAGGTCGTCAACGGCGGAGCCATCGGAAACCATGGTGATGACAACATCGGTCTGCGCAACAGCGCCGGCGGGTGTCGTCGCCACTTTTGCGCCAGCCTCCGACAGGGCATCCGTCTTGCCGGGGCTCCTGTTCCAGACGGTGACCGGAAAGCCCGCCTTGATCAGGTTGAGCGCCATCGGTGCGCCCATGAGCCCGGTTCCCAGAAATGCTATTTTCATAATATCCTCAGCCGCGTGATTCTCAGACTGTTCAACATGACCTGCGCCCTGTCCGCCGGTCAAAGCCATTCCGATCTGATCACCCGAAAACGATGTTGCGGAAACAGTGGTGACAAAGACCTATGATATCGATAACAGATATGTTATAGACGTCAAGACAAAGCCTTCTCAAACCTGGGAAATCGGAGCTACGGTTCCGGCATCTTCTGGGGGTGAAGGCTATGCTTCATTGACAGCTGGCCGCCCCCTGACCAGAAGATCAGGTGGCGCGAACAGCCGCAGGCCCATGGTTCAGCAGCAGGGGACCGTTTACGGAAATTCGGTTTGGCAAAAGACAAAGTGAAAAACGGCCAGAAAAACGTCGCGCGACCGCAAAGCGCCCCGACCATGGCGGATGTCGCCAGGCTGGCGGGCGTTTCGACGATGACGGTTTCAAGAGCGCTCAAGAAAGACGGCCACGTCTCCCGCGAGACGCGAAAGCGCATCCTCGAAGCGGTTGACGAGCTCGGCTACGTTCTCGATCAGTCGGCGGGTTCGCTGTCGTCGCGCAAGACCGGGTTCGTCGCAGCCCTCGTCCCCTCCCTCAACAATTCGAACTTCTCCGAAACGGCGCGCGGCATTACCGAAACGCTGGAAGGAACGGGACTGCAACTGCTGCTCGGCTATACCGACTACTCGCCGGACAAGGAAGAGCAGCTGATCCAATCGATGCTGCAGCGTCGCCCCGAAGGCATTATCCTGACCGGCGGTGCGCACACGCTGAGCGCCCGGCGCATGCTGGTCAATTCCGCAATACCGGTGATCGAGACCTGGGAAATTCCCGAGGAGCCGATCGACAGCGTCGTTGGATTTTCCAACAGCGCGGTGATGCGCGACATGGTCAAGGCGCTGGCAGCCAAGGGATACCGGAAATTCGGCTATATCGGCGGCACCAGCACGCGCGACACCCGCGGCAATATGCGCAAGATCGGTTTTCTGAACGCCATCAAGGAACTGGATCTGGAACCCGGACGGCTGATTTCCTTCGGCGTGCCCCCCATTTCCATCGAGCAGGGCGCCCAGGCAATTGTCTCGATGCTCGAGCGCTGGCCCGATACCGAGGCGGTCCTGTGCGTCTCCGACCTCTCTGCCTTCGGCGCGCTGATGGAATGCCAGCGGCGCAATATCCGGGTCCCCGAGGATATCGCGATTGCCGGATTTGGCGATTACGAGATCTCCACCTTCTGCCATCCGCGCATTTCCACGGTGAATGTCGGTTGCCACGATATCGGTCGCCTTGCGGCCGAAAAACTGCTGCGCGAGATTGCCGGTGACGAAGCCGGCAATGACGAACTGATCCTGACGCCCTATAAGGTGTTGTTGCGCGAAAGCACGTGACCGTTCATCACTCACGAAAGGAAAGCGAATTGTCCCACACCCGCCCAGCCGTCGCCCTCAGCCACAGCGGCGTCATGACCGCCCTTGCCGCAGCCGTGGCCAAGGCAGAAGAAATCGAGGTTCCGCAGAACGTCGTGATCGTTGATCAGAGCGGTGAAACGCTGACCGTTTTCCGCATGGACGGCGCCAAGTTCACCTCGATGAAAACGGCGCGGGCCAAGGCCGTAACAGCAGCCTCGATCAATGGGCCGACCGGGCAGATGGCGCCGGACTTTGCGATAACGGCGGCCATCGCCACCGAAGGCGACGTTATCAATCTCAAGGGCGGTCTTCCGATCCGCTTTGATGGCCTGCTGGCCGGCGGCATCGGCATCGGTTCGGGCACCGGCGATCAGGACATCATCGTCGCCCAGGCAGCACTTGCCGCCATTGGCGCCGATCAGGTCTGAGGATCCGGCGCAAGGCCCCGGCCCGAAGGCCGAGGCCGCATCTGAGATGCAAAAGACAGCCCTGTCGCTTCATCGATGGAAAAGCGACAGGGCCGGCACTTTCTATTCGAAGGCCAGTTGCACCTTCATCGATTTCGACCGGTCGCTGGCGGTTTCGAAGGCAGCGATCGCATCATCGAGCGGATAGGTTTGCGAAATCAGCGGCTTGATGTCGATTCTGCCCTGATTGATGAGATCGACGGCCAGTCCATATTCCTCGTGAAAGCGGAACGAACCGCGGATCTCGATCTCCTTGGAGACCACCATGTTCTGCGGCAGACCGACTTCGCCGCCAAGTCCAAGCTGGACCAGAACACCGCGCGGGCGCAGAGCCTGCAAGCCGCTGGCCAGAGCACGAGCATTGCCGGATGCCTCGAACATCACATCGAAAGACCCCTTGCCGGCCGCATAGGCCGAAAGCGCTTCCGGGTCCCTGGCAACATTGATCACACGGTTGGCGCCGACAGCTTCCGCATAGGGCAGAACGTCATCCATCACATCGGTGACCACGATTTCACGCGCGCCATGCGCGCGGGCAGACACAATGCACAGCGCCCCGATGGGGCCGCAGCCGGACACCAGAACCCGCTTGCCCAGAAGCGATCCTGCGCGGGAAACCGCATGGAGCGTGACTGCAAGCGGCTCTGCCATTGCGGCTTCGCCAAGCGAAACGGTATCGGCAACCTTGTGGCACTGCCAGGCTTCTGTGACCAGGTTTTGCCGGAACGCGCCCTGAATATGCGGCATCGGCATGGCGCTGCCGTAAAAGCGCATGTTGACGCAGTGGTTTTGCAGCCCCTTCAAGCAGTATTCGCAGCTATTGCAGGGCCGTGACGGCGAAACGGCAACACGATCACCGACCGCAAACCCGTCAACGCCCGCGCCAAGCGCCGTGACCGTTCCGGCCACCTCGTGTCCCAGGATCATCGGTTCGCGAACGCGCACATCACCGAAGCCGCCATGATTGTAGTAGTGCAGGTCGGAACCGCAAATGCCGCCGGCGCCAATTCTGATTTCCAGCTGACCGGGACCGGCCGTTTCCGGTGCGATGTCCTCAATGCGCAGGTCCTTGGCCGCGTGGATGATTGCAGCTTTCATCACTGCCTCCCTTGATAAGCGTTGTTCGGCGCGGCTCCGGAAATCGGAGACCGGTTTTCGCCCCGCCTGTAATGTCCTGCCCGACGATTTTTGTCCGGGACCGATTTTAATGTTGATTATGTTATCGATAACAGTTAAGTCAAGAACATTCGGAGACGGCGCATATATTTCCGCGCACCAGCGGATCACACATTAAAGCGCGCCGGCCACAGGGTAGGAGAATGCCAATGTCCGATATGTTCAAGCTCAACGGAAAGCTCGCTCTTGTAACGGGTTCCAGCCAGGGAATTGGTCATGCGCTGATTTCCGGGCTCGCCGATCAGGGCGCTATTCCTGTCGTGAACGACCGCAATGGCGAGCGCGCGGAAGCGGCCGTGAAAGCATTTGCCGAAAAGGGCGTGAAGGCCTATTCGGCGGTGTTTGATGTTACCGATAAACATGCCGTTGAAGCCGGCGTCGATGCGATTGAGGACAAGGTTGGCCCGATCGAAATCCTGATCAACAATGCCGGTATCCAGTATCGCACGCCGCTCGAAGACTTCCCCGAAGAACAATGGCACCGCCTTCTCGAAACCAATATTTCCGGCGTTTTCTTCACTGGTCAGGCGGTAGCGCGCTACATGATCAAGCGCGGCAGCGGCAAGATCATCAACATCTGCTCGGTGCAGAGCGAGCTTGCCCGTCCCGGCATCGCCCCCTACACCGCCACCAAGGGCGCCGTGCGCAACCTGACACGCGGCATGTGCACAGACTGGGCCAAGTACGGGCTGCAGATCAACGGCATCGCGCCCGGCTATTTCAAGACCCCGCTCAACCAGGCACTGGTCGAGAATCCCGAATTCACCGCATGGCTGGAAAAGCGCACCCCCGCGGGTCGCTGGGGCGACGTCGAGGAACTCGTCGGCGCCGCGGTCTATCTGGCCTCGCCGGCATCATCCTTCGTCAACGGCCATGTCCTTGCCGTCGACGGCGGCATCACTGTGAGCGTGTGAGATGACGACCGCTATCGTGGTCATGGGGGTCAGCGGCTGTGGCAAATCCTCTGCCGGCCGCGCCCTTGGCGAAGCGCTCGCCGCCCGTTTCGTCGAGGGTGACAGCCTGCATCCGGACACCAATGTGGAGAAAATGCGGGCCGGCATTCCGCTCAACGATGACGACCGCAAGCCGTGGCTCGAACTGGTTGGCCAGACGCTTGCCACAGCGGGTGACGACAACGGCGTTATCATTGCCTGCTCGGCGCTGAAGAAAAGCTATCGTGATCTTTTGAGACAGCGCGCCGGCCCGGCACTGCGCTTCATTCACCTGAAGGGCGAGCGCGATGTGCTTGCCAGGCGCATGGCCAATCGGCCCGGCCATTATATGCCGGTCACCCTGCTTGACAGCCAGCTTGCAACGCTGGAAGCCACCGACGACGAGCCGGATGTCCTGACACTCGATTGCGATCTGAAACCGGAAAAGATTGCCGAGACCTCCCTCGCCTTTGTGAAAGCGGAACAAGGAGACCGACAATGACCGAGGCAATTGCCGTCATCGGTGCAGGCATCATGGGCACCGCCATTGCCACGCGCCTCTTGGAAAAGGGACACAAGCTGACCGTTTCGGATCTGGATGCCGGAAAGGTCGCAGCCCTGGCGGAACGCGGCGCGACGGCCGCGGCAAGCCCGCAGGAGGCAGCCGCGGCTTCCCGCTTCGTGATCCTGAGCCTGAACCATGCCGATATCGTCAACGCCGTCGTTTTCGGCAAGGATGGCGTCGCCGAAGCAGCGACCGGGAGCAAGCTGCTGATCGACATGTCATCGATCGACCCGAAGGCCACCGCCGACATGTCGCAACAACTGCTTTCGCAGACCGGCATGGGCTGGGTCGACTGCCCGCTTTCCGGCGGCGCGCCGGGTGCGGCGAAAGGGCGGTTGACCGTCATGGCGGGCGGCACCAGGGACGATTTCGAAAGCGCGCGCGCCGTCATGGACGATCTTTGCGCCAACTACACCCTGATGGGGCCAAGCGGCGCCGGACAGACAACAAAGCTGATCAACCAGCTGTTTTGCGCCGTCCAGTTTCAGGCGGTCGCAGAGGCGGTCAAGCTGGCCGAGGCCGGCGGCGTCGATGCGGCCAGCATTCCGCAGGCGCTTGCTGGCGGGCGGGCCGACAGCAACATCATGCAGGAATTCATGGGCAAGTTCGCCGCCCGCGATTTCTCCCCGACAGGCCGCATCGACAACATGCTGAAGGATCTCGACAGCCTGCAATCCTTTGCGCTGAAGACCCGCACGCCGCTGCCGATGACCGGCCAGGTGACCGAAATTCACCGTCTTCTGGTCACCGCGGGGCTGGGTTCGAAGGACTCTGCCGAAATGATGCGCCTGCTCGACGGTACCACCCGGCCGGAATGATCCGGCCGGCATGACAAACCGGGAAAGGGTGCGCCTTTCTCCATTCCCAGCGCCTGACCGCGCTAACGCGGCTTTTCAGGGAGGACACTTGAATGATCATCCGCTACGCCCTTTTCGAAGGCAGGATCAATGAAGGCCGCGAGGCCGAATTCCGCACTTACGTGACTGAAAGGCTGGTACCGCTCTGGCGTCAGTTCCCCGGCGCGCAGGACCTGCAGGTCTATTTCGGCGTCGAACGCGACGAAGGCGCGCCCGAATATGCGCTCGTCATGGCGGTGCGCTATGACAGTCTTGACGCTGTCGCCAAAGCGCTGGAATCCGATGTGCGCTATCAAAGCCGGGACGTGACCCAGGGGCTTCTGGAGATGTTCACCGGCCGCGTTCACCATCACGTCTTCGACGGCGACCAATACGCACCGGCATGACGCTTGCCTCGTCCACGTTTTCTGACGGACCGGGAACCCGGCCAAAAGCACCTATGCAGCCGGGCGGGAGCGCCAAAAGCTTCGGATATTTTCACGCCGAAAAGTCCAAACTTTATGCCTGGAAGGCCAGAAAAGACGGGACAATTCCGCAGAGATTTGTTATCGATAACATGTCTCTGCGAGACAAAACTGGAGAGTTCAGGGAGGTACCTGGAAATGAGCATGCTCACCCGGATCGTCAGTATTGGCTGGCGAATTATTGATGCACTGATCGCACTTGCACTTGTGGTCATGATTGTTCTGGTGTTTGCCAATGTCGTTCTGCGCTACGGCTTCTCCAGCGGCATTCTCGGTTCGGTCGAAATCTCAAGGCTTCTGTTCGTCTGGGTCATCATGCTTGGCGCGGCAGCCTGCCTTCGCAATTTCGAGCACCTTGCCCTTGCAGACATCGCCGAGGCGGTGTTTCCGAAAGCGCGCTTCTGGCTGCGGCGCTTCGTCAACGCCGTCATTCTGGGCTGTTGCATCATGCTCGTTCTGGGGGCTGCCCCGCAGGTTGTCGCGAACTGGGACAACATCTCCCCGATGAGCGGCATTCCCGTCGGCATGTTCTATCTGGCCGGCGTCATCGGTGGCGTGCTGATGGCCGGCATTGCTCTCCTGCGCCTGATCGATCCGCGCAATGCGGCGCCCGATTATGGCCCCGACGCCGAAAATGCCGGGGAGAACGCACAATGACCCTCGTCCTGTTTCTTTCCGTTCTGATCGGCGCCATCCTGCTTGGTGTTCCCGTCGCCTTTGCGCTTCTGCTGAGTTCCGTCGGCCTGATGCTGCACATGCATCTGTTCAGCGTCGACATTCTCGCCCAGTCGCTGGTCAATGGCGTCGACAGTTTTCCCCTGCTCGCCATCCCCTTCTTCATGGTCGCCGGCGAAACCATGTCGACCGGCGGCCTGTCCCGGCGCATCGTCCGCCTTGCCATGGCCTATGTCGGTCACCGCAAGGGCGGGCTCGGCTATGTCGCGATCCTGACATCGATCGTGCTTGCCGGCCTGTCCGGTTCGGCCGTGGCGGACGCCGCAGCGCTGGTATCGATCATCTATCCGATGATGCGCGAGGCCAATTATCCGCAGAAGCGTTCGGTCGGCCTTCTGGCCGCCGGCGGCATCATCGCCCCGGTCATTCCCCCGTCCCTGCCGCTGATCATCATGGGTGTTGCCGGCAATATCTCGATTGCCAAACTGTTCCTCGGCGGCATTGTGCCGGGCCTGATCATGGGCACGGCGCTGATCGGCACATGGGCTTTCCTGCTGCGCAACGAAAAGCTCGAAACCCACGAAAAGGCGCCGAAGGAAGAACGCCGCGCCGCCCTCAAGGATGGGGTCTGGGCGTTGATCCTGCCGCTGATCATCGTCGGCGGTATCCGCTTCGGCATCTTCACGCCCACCGAAGCCGCCGTTGTCGCCGCCGTCTATGCCATTCTGGTCTCGGCATTGGTCTATCGCGAGCTCACGCTCGCCAAGTTCTACCGTGTCCTGCTCAGTTCCGGCCGCGCCACGGCCATGGTCATGTTCCTGGTCGGCGCGGCAATGGTCGCATCCTGGCTGATCACCGTGGCCCAGCTGCCGCAACAGCTCGCCGTCATGCTCGGCCCGCTTGTCGACAGCCCCCGCCTGCTGATGGCCGCGATCATGGTTCTGGTGCTGCTGGTCGGCATGGTGATGGATCTGAGCCCCACCATTCTGATCCTCGTGCCGCTCTTGATGCCGGTGGTCAAGGAAGCCGGCATCGACCCTGTCTATTTCGGACTGATGTTCGTCATCAATACCTGTATCGGCCTTATCACGCCGCCGGTCGGTACGGTTCTCAACGTTGTTTGCGGCGTTGGAAAAACCCGCGTTCAGGACGCAGTCGGAGGTGTATTGCCATTCATAGCTGTCTATGTGGCCGTGCTGATCCTGTTCATTCTTGTACCGCAACTGATCACGGTTCCACTCGGATGGATCGCGGGCTGACTTCTCACTTTCTACGGAGGATATGAAATGAAACGTTTTACAACAGGCCTGATTGCCGTCGGCATGCTGGTCGCCGGCACGGTTTCGGCCAATGCCACGACGCTGAAGCTGGCGCATGCAGCACCGCAGGGCGACCTGCAGCAAAAGCTGGCCGAGCGCTTTGCCGAAGACGTCAAGACCATGTCGAACGGCGATATCACGGTGCAGATCTTCCCACAGGGACAGCTCGGCAACGATTCCCAGATGATCACCGGAACACGCTCCGGCATCATCGATATCACCATGAGCGGCCTCAACAACTTCACCGGCATGATGCCCGAACTCGGCGGCCTGATGCTGCCGTTCATGATCACCGACCGTGACCAGGCCTATGAGGTCTATGACGGCGAGATCGGCCAGGAAGCCTCCGCGAAGTTCGGTAATTTCGGCCTCAAGGTTCTCGGCTATCCGGAAAACGGCTTCCGCGAGATCACCAATAACCGCGGCCCGATTGTCGAGCCGAAGGATCTTGAAGGCCTGCGGATGCGCACCAACAATTCAGAAGCGCTCAACGAGATGTTCGCGCTGCTGAAGGCCAATCCACAGCAGATCCCGGTGGCGGAACTCTATACCGCGCTGGAAACCGGTGTCGTTGACGCACAGGATCACCCGATCACCATCGTTCAGTCCTTCAAGTTCTACGAAGTGCAGAAATATCTGTCGCTGACCAACCATTCCTATGCGGCGCTGGTTCTGGCCATGAACGAGAAGAAGTTCAACAGCCTGTCCGAAGATCAGCAGGCCATCATCATGAAGGCGGCCAAGGACGCCATCGATTACGAACGCAAGCTGTCGAAAGACGGCGACGCGGCGATGATCGCCGATCTGGAAAGCAACGGCATGATCGTCAACGATGACATCGACCACGCCGCATTCCAGAAAGCCGTTCGTCCCGTCTGGGATACGTTTACCGCAAAATACGGCGACGAACTGGTCAACAAGGTTCAGGCCGTCACGTCGAAATAATGCGCAAACACGCGCCTGAATTCAGGTAATGGCTGCGCAACCCCGTTCCGCAACACCCTGACGTTCAAACATGAAACCCCGGGCCTCTGGTCCGGGGTTAATTTATTGTCCGCTCGCCCGTATATCTGTTCCGCTCAAGCCATCGCGCAAACAGCTCTCTGACAGGCCAATCCCACGCCGCTCCGGGCCCTCCGGTCAAACCGCGGATGACACGAAGGCGGGAGAGCGGTTTGGCCATAAACCAAAGGCGGCCCGCAAAGGCCGCCTTTCGATGTCATCTGCACTTGTCCGTGCTTTTTCAGAAATCCCAGTCGTCGTCTTCGGTCGAGACCGCCTTGCCGATGACGTAGGAGGAGCCGGAGCCGGAGAAGAAGTCGTGGTTCTCGTCGGCGTTCGGCGAGAGCGCGGACATGATCGCCGGGTTGACCTTGCAGGCTTCCGGCGGAAACAGCGCTTCGTAACCGAGGTTCATCAGCGCCTTGTTGGCGTTGTAATGCAGGAAGGCTTTGACGTCTTCGGTCAGGCCCACTGAATCGTAAAGCTGCTCGGTGTATTTCGACTCGATGTCGTAAAGTTCGAACAGCAGGCCGAACGCGAAGTCCTTGATGGCCTGGCGCTCTGCCTCGCTGACCTTCTTCAGCCCTTCCTGGAACTTGTAGCCGATATAATAACCATGCACGGCCTCGTCGCGGATGATCAGGCGGATGAGGTCGGCGGTATTGGTCAGCTTGGCGCGGCTCGACCAGTACATCGGCAGATAAAAGCCCGAATAGAACTGGAAGCTTTCGAGGAAGACGCTGGCGACCTTTTTCCGCAAGGGATCGGTGGCGCGGTATTCCTGCAGCACGAGCTGCGACTTTTCCTGAAGGAAAGAGTTTTCCTCGGACCAGCGATAGGCGTCGTCGATCTCGGCCATCGAGCACAGCGTCGAGAAAATCGACGAATAGGAGCGCGCATGCACCGCTTCCATGAACGAGATGTTGGACAGCACCGCCTCTTCATGCGGGGTCACGGCATCCGGCATCAGCGAAATCGCGCCGACGGTGTTCTGGATGGTGTCGAGCAGCGTCAGGCCGGTGAAAACACGGATGGTGAGCTGCTGCTCGTCTTCCTTCAGCGTCGCCCATGACGGGATATCGTTCGACAGCGGCACCTTTTCCGGCAGCCAGAAATTGCCGGTGAGACGGTTCCAGACTTCCAGGTCCTTCTCGTCCTCGATGCGGTTCCAGTTGACGGCGCGCGGCACGGCGATGGCGGGTTTTGTCTGCATGTTCACGGTTCTGTTTCCCTTCATCACAGGCTGCACGAAACGCAGCCTTCGACCTCGGTGCCCGAAAGCGCCATCTGCCGAAGACGGATGTAGTAAATGGTCTTGATACCCTTCTTCCAGGCGTAGATCTGCGCCTTGTTGACATCGCGCGTGGTGGCGGTGTCGCGGAAGAACAGCGTCAGCGACAGGCCCTGATCGACGTGCTGGGTGGCAGCCGCATAGGTGTCGATGATCTTTTCCGGCCCGATCTCGTAGGCATCCTGGTAATATTCCAGATTGTCGTTCGACATGAACGGCGCAGGATAATAGACGCGGCCGATCTTGCCTTCCTTGCGGATTTCGATCTTCGAGACGATCGGATGGATCGAGGCCGTGGCGTTGTTGATGTAGGAGATCGAACCCGTCGGCGGCACGGCCTGCAGGTTGCGGTTATAAAGACCGCCCTTCATCACCGCGTCCTTCAGCGCCAGCCAGTCTTCCTTCGTCGGCAGATCGATGCCGGATTTTTCGAACAGATCGCGCACCTTTTCGGTCGCCGGCGCCCAGTCCTGCTCGGTGTATTTGTCGAAATATTCGCCGCTGGCATATTTCGAGTTTTCAAAGCCGGCAAAGGAAACGCCACGCTCCACGGCAATCCGGTTCGACGCCTTCAGCGCGTGATAGGTCACGGCGTAGAAATACATGTTGGTGAAGTCGACGCCTTCTTCCGAACCGTAGAAGATGCGTTCGCGGGCGAGATAGCCATGCAGGTTCATCTGGCCGAGGCCGATGGCGTGGCTTTCGTCATTGCCCTTCTCGATCGACGGCACGGAGGAGATGTGGCTCATGTCGGAGACCGCCGTCAGCGCGCGGATCGCGGTATCGACGGTGCGGCCGAAATCGGATGAATCCATCGCCATGGCGATGTTCATCGAGCCGAGATTGCAGGAAATATCCTTGCCGAGATGCTTGTAGGACAGGTCGTCGCGGAATTCGCTGGCCTCGGAGACCTGCAGGATTTCCGAGCAGAGATTGCTCATCGAAATCCGGCCCTCGACCGGGTTGGCGCGGTTGGCGGTGTCCTCGAACAGGATATAGGGATAGCCGCTTTCGAACTGCAGTTCGGCCAGCGTCTGGAAGAAGGCGCGGGCGTTGATCTTCTTCTTGCGGATCTCGGAATTGTCGACCATCTCGCGATAGTGCTTGGAGATTTCGACTTCCGACATCGCCTTGCCGTAGACGCGTTCCACGTCATAGGGCGAGAACAGGTACATGTCCTCGTTGTTCTTCGCCAGCTCGAAGGTGATATCCGGAATGACAACGCCGAGCGACAGCGTCTTGATGCGGATTTTCTCGTCGGCATTTTCGCGCTTGGTGTCGAGGAAGCGCATGATGTCGGGGTGGTGCGCGTTCAGATAAACCGCACCGGCCCCCTGACGCGCGCCCAGCTGGTTGGCGTAGGAGAAGCTATCTTCCAGCAGCTTCATCACCGGAATGACGCCGGAGGACTGGTTTTCGATCTTCTTGATCGGCGCGCCGGATTCACGGATATTGGTAAGCGACAGGGCCACACCGCCGCCGCGCTTGGAAAGCTGCAGCGCCGAATTGATCGAGCGGCCGATACTTTCCATATTGTCTTCGATCCGAAGCAGGAAGCAGGAGACCAGTTCGCCGCGGCTCTTCTTGCCGGCATTGAGGAAGGTGGGCGTTGCGGGCTGGAAACGGCCGGCGATGATTTCATCGACCAGCGCGGTTGCGAGCGTTTCGTCACCCTTGGCCAGCGCCAGCGCCACCATGCAGACGCGGTCCTCGTAACGCTCCAGGTAACGTTTGCCGTCAAACGTCTTCAGCGTGTAGGCGGTGTAATATTTGAACGCGCCGAGAAAGGTCTGGAAACGGAATTTCTTGTCGAAGGCATGGTCCCACAGATCGCGCACGAAATTGAACGCGTACTGGTCCAGCACTTCCTGCTCGTAATAGCCCTCGTCAACGAGGTAATCGAGCTTTTCGCGCAGATTGTGGAAGAACACGGTGTTCTGGTTCACATGCTGCAGGAAATACTGCTTGGCCGCCATCCGGTCGGCGTCGAACTGGATATGCCCGTTCTCGTCATAGAGGTTGAGCATGGCGTTCAGCGCATGATAGTCCAGCGTCGCCGCCTTGGTCTTGGCGGCGCCCTTTTCAGCGGTCTTGGTATCCGTGGCGGTATCCTGCACGGTCTCTTCCTCGGCGCTTGCGGCCATCCTCAGTTCTGCCGTTTCCAAAACTCTTCCAGTCCCTGTCTGACGTTGTTGACATCCTCTTCAGTCCCGAGCAGCTCGAAACGATAGAGGTACGGTACGCTGCATTTCTTCGCGATGATGTCGCCTGCGACACCGTATGTAATCCCGAAATTGGTATTTCCGGAGGCAATGACGCCTCTCAGAAGCGCCCTGTTTTCCGGGTTGTTGAGGAAACGGATGACCGGTTTCGGCACAGCCCCCTTGCCATCGCCGCCGGCATAGGTCGGCACGACCAGCACATAGGGTTCATCCACCGTTTCCGTGTCGCCCTGCGGGTAAAGCCGCCTTGCCGGAAGCCCCGTCTTGGAGACGAAACGGTGGGTATTGCCCGTTGCGCTGGAATAATAGACGAGCATGCCCGTCATCCCCTTACCTCTTCACCAGTGCGGCGCGCCTTTCTGACGCGCCGCCGCTTTATCCAATCACCGGACCGCATTCCTGCCTGCGGTCACGCGCAAATTGCCGGCCGCAGCGCTCCCGCGCGGCCGGAACGTTCTATTCAGGCGAGGGCGCCGATCATGTCCGGACGGAAACCGGACCAGTGCTGTTCACCGGCAACGACAACCGGAACCTGACGATACCCCATGCCGACAACATGATCATAGGCGTCGTTGTCTACCGACACATCGACAATCTCGTAGTCGAGGCCCTTGCGCTCCAGTGCGCGGGTCGTTGCATTGCACTGCACGCAAGCCGGTTTGGAATAGACAGTGATCTTCATCGTTATCCTCGCATAATCATTTTTCTCAAAAAAGCGCCGCCGGCAAAACCACGGCGCCTTTCCGCGCATCTGAAGGGTAAGCCCTGTTGCAAAACCAACAGGATGACCCCGGATCCGATCGTCGCCGGCATCCGCCGAACCGGACAGCAGCGGTTGTAAACCGTCTTCGCCACCGTCTCTCAACGATCTCCTCGAACGCATTGACCGGATTGCATTTTCTGGCCCTCGACAACTCGGCACAGGTCGCGCAGCTCTCGGGCGAGCACCGCTTCGACATATGCTATTGAAGACTCAAAAACCTGAAAACCGGACGCTGCTGACGCATCAGCTTGATTCGATAGAATCACCATAACACAATATATGCGAACTGAAATGCCCGAACTCACAATATATAGTGCGACGTGGGGATGTTTTCCACATACAGCGTTAATTTTTGGTAAAGGGAAAATAACAGCCTGCGCAGGCGTGCCGCTTTGAAAACAAACAGCGGCAACCTGGCGAATCGATCTGACATGAATGTCGACGGCGGCAAAGATGCCTGCATATCCCGGGCGACGGCTACCAACCCAGGATTGAACACGCATACACGCGGCTATTCTTCAGCACTTTCCACAGCCACACAAAAAAGCTGGTGATATGCGGCCTGGAAAACAGGCGCGACCGTGCGCAGCGCTTGACCGGCGAAAACCGGTGCTATTCGTCGTCGTCGTCCTGCGGCGGACGGCGGGTGCCCCAGACACCTTCATAGCGCAGCACCAGCCCATATAAAAACGCGGTACCGAGCGCCATGGCAAACCATGTCAGGGCATAGCTGAGATGGGCATTGCGGAACTTCACCACGGTCAGCCCGCCGATCGGATAACCGCCCGGATTGGCCGTATTGTCGGCGTCGATGAAATAGGGCGCTGCCGGAAGCAGGCCCTTGGTCGCCATGATCGACTGCACATCACGCCGGTACCAATTGCCGTTTTCAGGATCGTTGGCGCGGGAAAACAGCCAGCCCTTGTCCTCCGACATGCGCAGCAGGCCGTTGATGGTCACCTCGCCTTCCGGCGCCGTGCGGGTTGCCGGGTCCCGCTTTTCCTCCGGCACGAAACCGCGGTTGATCAGCACATAGGTGCCGTCCGGCCGCAGCAATGGCGTCATCACGAAGAAGCCGGGTCCAAGCTCGGTCGAATAATAGATCTGCACTTCCTGGCTGTTCAGCAGCTTGCCCGTCACCGTCACATGCCGGTAGGCGTCCTTGTCACGGGTGATCTCGGGCCATGCGTCAGGTCCGGGCGCAGGCACGGCCGGCGCCTCGACCCGCGCATCGACAGCGGCAATCAGGTCGAGTTTCCATTGCAGGCGATAGACCTGCCAGACGCCGAGCGCGACGAAACCGGCAAAGATCACCGTGGCAATGGCGGTGATGGCGATCAGACGTGTTCTGGATGAAGAAGCAGCCATTGGGAAAGCACCTTTCGGACCTGAAGCGTCCTGACAATGTTTTGTAAGGAAGCTCAGGTGCAGGAATGAAAGACATTTTGGGGCCGGAATGCATCTTTCGGCGTCATGCTCGGGCTTGACCCGAGCATCCAATCAGCCTTTCCGCAAAAAAGAAATTGGCTTTTCAGAAACACGCGATCTGAATAGCCCGGTCCCGTCGTGGAGACAGGACATTGGATCCTCGGGTCAAGCCCGAGGATGACGCATCAAGATGTTGAGAGCATGGCGTGGCAAGACCGATAACCGCCATGCTCCTTTTCCTGTCCTGACAACGAGGACGAAGCCTTACTGCTGACCCTGAACGATGATGTTTCCGGTCACGCCGGCATCGCGCAGCTGCTGGGCGATCTCGGGCGTGGCGCAGACAATGGTGCCATCATCGAGATAGGTATAGCCGCTTTCCGGCAGGGGCATCATGTAGGCGTTCATGTTGTGCATGACCCACAGCGAGCCGGCCAGCACGATCAGAAGCAGGATCAGCGCCAGAAGCGAGGACGCCATGGTCCAGCCTTCTTCCTGCTGGCTGCTCAAAAGCAGGAAATACTTCAGATGCACCAGGATCTGGGCGGCGGCACAGATCATGATGACCGCAATCAGAAAGCTCTTGCTCGTGATCGCATCCGCCATCACCAGACCGAAGGGAATGATGGTGAGAACGGCCGCCAGACCAAAGCCCGTCATCAGTGCCTTGAAGCTGCCGTGCCCGTGACCGTCGTGACCGTGACCGTCGTGACCGTGGCTTTCGTGGGATACATGTTCGTTGGCTGAACTCATAGAACCACTCCCGTGAGATAAACGAGCGAGAACACGCCGATCCAGACCAGATCGAGGAAGTGCCAGAACATCGACAATGTCGCGGTGCGCCGGCGCGTCGCCTCGTTCAGCCCCTTGCGCGAAATCTGAACCAGCAGCACGATCAGCCAGATCGTACCGAAGGTCACGTGCAGGCCGTGGGTGCCGACCAAGGTGAAATAGGCCGACAGGAATGCCGAGCGGTCCGGGGTGGCGCCGAGTTCGATGAAGTGATGGAACTCGTAGACTTCCATTGCCAGAAAGCCGATGGCGAACAGCCCGGCGACAATCAGCCACTTCATCAGCCCGGCCTTGTCGCCCTTGTCCATCCGCAGCATGCCCATGCCGAAGGTGACCGAGGAAAACAACAGCAGCGCCGTTTCGATGAGCGCGAAATCGAGCTCGAACAGGTTGGCCGGCGAGGGACCGCCCGCATAGGAGCGGCCCAGCACGGCATAGGTTGCAAACAGCGTGCCGAAGATCAGGCAGTCGCTCATGAGGTAGATCCAGAAGCCGAGCTGTGTCGGGCTGCTGTGGGCGTGTTCTTCGTGATGCGTATCGCCCGTCTGATCAGCGATCGTCATGCATAAGCCTCCTTGGCCTTCTCCTGGTCACGGGCGATTTCCTCGGCCGGAATGTAGAAGTCGCGATCGAAATTGAAGGTGTGATAGATGATCGTGCCGACGGCAGCGAGGAAGCTGGCAATGACCAGCCACCAGATGTGCCAGACGAGCGCGAAACCCAGCACCAGCGCCAGGAAGGCGGGAACGATGCCGGCCCAGGTGCCCTTGGGCATATGGATCGGCTCATAATCCGTCGACCACTTGAAGCCCTGCTTCTTCATCTGCCACCAGGCGTCGCGACCGGTCACAACAACATCCTGCGGGAAGTTGTAGGCAGGCACCGGCGAAGCGGTGGCCCATTCCAGCGTACGGCCGTTCCACGGATCGGGACCGCATTTCAGCTTGTCGCGGTTCTTGATGGTCACGACCAGCTGAATGACCGTGCAGGCGATGCCACAGCCGATCAGCAGCATGCCGATACAGGCAACGATGAAATAGATCTGCCAGCCGGTATCCGTATAGCTCTGCAGACGGCGGGTCACACCCATCAGGCCGAGAACGTAGAGCGGCATGAAGGCAACGTAAAAACCGATGCACCAGAACCAGAAGGAGCGGCGGCCCCACTTGTCGTCGAGCTTGAAACCGAAGACTTTCGGCCACCAGTACTGATACCCCGCCATCAGGCCGAAGACCACGCCGCCGATGATGACGTTATGGAAATGGGCAATCAGGAACAGCGTATTGTGCAGCTGGAAGTCGGCCGGCGGAACGGCCAGCATCACACCGGTCATGCCGCCGATGGTGAAGGTGATCAGGAAGCCGACCGTCCAGTACATCGGCGTCTCGAACCGGATACGCCCGCGATACATGGTGAACAACCAGTTGAAGATCTTCGCACCCGTCGGCACCGCAATCACCATCGTGGCAATACCGAAGAAGGTGTTGACGCTGGCGCCAGACCCCATGGTGAAGAAGTGGTGCAGCCAGACCACGAAGGACAGAACCAGGATACAGGACGTCGCATAGACCATCGAGCGATAGCCGAACAGCGGTTTGCCGGAGAAGGTCGCGACCACTTCGGAGAAGATGCCGAAACAGGGCAGGATCAGGATATAGACTTCCGGGTGACCCCAGATCCAGATCAGGTTCACGTAGAGCATGGGGTTGCCGCCCATGTCATTGGTGAAGAAGTGCATGCCGAGATAGCGGTCGAGCGCCAGCATGGCCAGCGTTGCCGTCAGCACCGGGAAGGCGGCGACGATCAGGACGTTGGCGGCAAGCGTGGTCCAGGTGAACACCGGCATGCGCATCATGGTCATGCCCGGCGCGCGCATCTTCAGGATCGTGGCGATCATGTTGACGCCCGAAAGCGTCGTGCCGATCCCCGCGATCTGTAGCGACCATATATAATAGTCGACCCCCACATCGGGCGAGTATGCAATACCCGAAAGCGGCGGCATGGCGAGCCAGCCGGTACGACCGAGAAGCCCGATGAACAGCGAAACGTTGAGCAGGATCGCGCCGGCCACCGTCATCCAGAACGAGAAATTGTTCAGCCACGGAAAGGCCACGTCGCGCGCGCCGATCTGCAGCGGCATGGCGATATTCATCACGCCGACCAGGAAGGCCATGGCGAAGAAGAAGATCATGACCGTGCCGTGGGCGGTGAAGATCTGGTCGAAATGGTGCGGCGGCAGGTAGCCCTGCGCCCCGCCGGCGGCAATCGCCTGCTGGGTGCGCATCATGAAGGCATCGGTAAAGCCGCGGAACAGCATCACCAGCGCCAGCACGATATACATGATGCCGATCTTCTTGTGGTCGACCGAAGTGAACCACTCATTCCACAGATAGGCCCATTTACGGTGATAGGTAATCAGTCCGAAAACCGCCAGACCGGCGATGACGACTGCCGCAAAGGTGAAATCGAGAATGAGAACGTCGTAGGGAATGTCATCCCAGGTGAGTTTACCGAATATGATGTTCCAGATTTCAGATCTCATTGCTGCCTCACGGGTTCAGAAGCGTTCGACGCATCGCCGCCGCCGGAAAGATTGGTCACGGTCTGGTCGGGGTTCTTGACGTTGACCGGACCCTTCGTCGGCTCATCGGGGTTGGCGTGGAGCACCTCGTCGAATTCATGCTGGTCGAACCCTTCGCCCGGCGGGAATTCGTCATAGATGTACTGGTCCTTGGTGTTGACGCCCTGCAGGCCGCCGCCACCCATCATGTCCTGCATCATCATGTCGCCGATACAGACCTTGCCCGGCTCGACACACAGCCCGACGATCTTGTCGAAGAGGTTGTCGGACACGCCGTTATAATAGGACACGCTGTCGGCCACCGTCGGCTTGGCAAGCTGGAGATAAGTCTCGTCGCTCATCGTGTTGGAAGAGGTCTTGACCGTGTTGACCCAGTTGTCGAACTCGTCTTCGGAGACCGCGAACGTCTCGAAATCCATGTGCGCATAGCCGGGGCCGGAATAGTTGGCCGAACGACCATAATACTGGCCGGCTTCTTCTGCCACCAGATGCAGCTTGGTTTCCATGCCGGCCATGGTGTAGATCATGCCGGCAAGCGCAGGCACGGAGAAGGTGTTCATCACCGAGCTGGAGGTGAGCTTCAGGTTGACCGGGCGGTCCGTCGGGATGACCAGCTGGTTGACGACGGCCATGTCCTGTTCAGGGTAGATGAACAGCCATTTCCAGTCGAGCGACACGGCTTCGATCTCCAGCGGTTCGCCGGCGATATGATCCAGCGGCCTGTAGGGGTCGAGCCTGTGGGTGTAGATCCATGTCAGCGCGCCGAGCGCGATGATGATCAGCACCGGCACGCCCCAGATGAAGGCCTCGAACAGCGACGAGTGCTCGAACTCGGGATCGTAATCATCCGTTGCCTTGCGGCTGTCGCGATAGCGCCACGGGATGTACACGGCCAGAACCAGGACCGGAACGATGATGACGAGCATCAGCACGGTCGAGGCGATCAGAAGATCGCGCTCCTGATTGGCGACCCAGCCGGCCGGGTCGAGAAGAATGAGCTGACAGCCCGACAACAGCAGCGCAAGCGGCAAAAGCAGCGCCGGTTTCAATAACTTGAAAAAGTTCACAATCGCCTTCATTCTCTACAATGACGCCGGATTGCGCGGATAATCCAGACTTGATTGTCGATAAAATGCCTGCCGGCCCCAACCCATCGCCCCGCGGCGGCCGAACGCGTAATGCAGGCATCTCCTTAATAGACAGCCCCCTGCCTGTGCGCACGGAGGTGTCATCTCTGACGGTCTCTTAATCGCAATCAGAGCAAAAATGAAGCGTTGCCGTCCTGTGGCATTTTGGCACAAGGCCGCATTCACGTCACCTGCCCGCCTCTTTTTTGCGCGTAATGCGTGAAAAATGCCACGTAAATTGGCAATCGGCAGGTTTGACGGCGGCGATGGCGGCGATTTCAGCCGCCTTCATTGATCTCGCTCAAAAGAACAGTGCGGCAGTATTGTCGCGCAAGACAACACTTTTGCTGCGCCGCAGCATAGACTTTCAGTATTCATCCGACAGCCTGCTGAACATCCGGCGCGCACAAATGAAAGGCCCGGTTTTGCCGGGAGTTGCATAGGCGCGGGGTTATGTGCGACAATACGCCACATGCGACAAACTGCACACAATCGTTTCGAGGAGGAGACGTGATGTCAGGCCTGTTTTTCTTTCCATATGTAACAAGCGCCATCGGCGTGCTGCTGGGGGTTTACCTGACCCGTGAGGCCAGAGAGTACGACCGCCGGGACTACTTCCTGCGCGCCTGCTTCATTTTCGTGATCAATCTGGTGATTTCCTATCTTCTGGAGTTCGCATTTCCGCGTGAATCCATCGGCAGCGAAGGCATGGCGCTTTCAACCGCCTATTATATGGGCCTGTCGATCTATGCGATCGTGCCCGGCCTTGCATTCGGACGTTTCACCGCATTTCGCGCCCGCAATATGGGCCACGACACGTCGGTCGCCTACTGGAGCGCGATCCCGTTCGTGTTCATCTACTTCATGGTGGTCGCCCACAAGCGCGAGCATCATCCCACGCCGCACACCGCCGGCTGAACGAACTCATTGATCCGAATGCCTCAACCGCGCGCCCTCCGGCGCGCGGTCAGTTTACTGACAAACCTATCCTTTTTACGGACGTCATCAACTCTGTTGTTGTTGATTGTCCCTTATCCTTGCGTTGATGGTTATGATGATTTTTCGCATTGTCGCGGCGATTGCGACGATGGGTGGTTTTCCATTTTGGATGAGGCGTTTGTAGAAGGGTGCGAATTGTCCCTTTCCCTGTGCGGCACACATGGCGGGCATGAACAGGGTTGTCTTGACCTGGGGCCTTCCGCCCCGTTGTCGTCGGCGTCCGTTTGCGTTGCCGCTTTCGCTGGGGTGGGGCGCTGTCCCTGCCAGAGCCGCCGCCTGTCGGCGCCCCATTGAGCC
>PVUG01000006.1 GCA_003001975.1 Martelella mediterranea | reverse complement strand
CGGTACGTGTCTGTCTTCATCCAACCAGTGATCGATCGTCGAAACGAACGCGTCCAGCTTCGGCCGCCGGACTGGTGATTGTCGCTGATAGCCAGGAGGCGTCGAATACGACAGCATCTTCGCTACGCTGTCGCGGGATATGTTGAAGTGTTTGGATGCCTGACGTTGGCTCATCCCTTCCGAGACGGCCAGACGAACCTTCAGATAAAGTTCCACGGTGTAGATCCTCTGTCCCTCCTGCGCTCATTGCAGAAGGAAGATAGGTGGCCGGATTTTACTCCGCCCGCGGACGAATTATTCCGCCGCTTCCGTGGCCGACTTTTGCACCGCCGTTCTCAATCGAGCCAGTGTGCACGCTCATGCGTATCAGGGGGAGAAGATTGCTTAGACGTTCCAAGTCATTTGCATCGTTAGAACTGAGAGCAAGACGTTCGACATTGTCGTAGAGTTCAGACGTGCGAAGGTGGTCCTCATGCCAGAAATGGGAGGTCCATGCCCACTCGTAGGCAATCGCGAGTTCAAGCTTTTTGATGTTGTTATCTCGCGCGAGACGGAGCGCGCGATCGAAACGCCCGTTCACGTCGGCGCTCGAATACTCCAATCCTCGAGCGAGAAGCGCGGCACGTCGCGCATCTTCGACCAGCGCTGTAGCTTGCCCCTGATACTGCGAACCATCAGCGATCCTCGCCTCAAGGGCATCCAGCTCCGCCGCGCGCTTGGTATCACTCGGCCCCAGCTTCTTGGTTTGCTTCTCCGTGCCCTTGCCAACACCAAGTTCCTCGACGGCAATCGCCATACTGTCGTGCTTGAAGACGCGGTCCAGGAGCCATGTGCGATCCAGAATGGTGACTGGAATGCCGTGCTCCTTACAAAGCTCGTCTTGAAGGTCGGCCGACTTCTTCGCGGGGACGAATTGGTTCGTGACGCAGATGACTTGATCGTAGTCACGCTTGGTGCCGGCGATGGCGGCAACATCAGACTTGATTTTCGAGCGCCAAGTCTTCTTGGCACTGAATGCGAAAGCCTTGCGCTCGCCGGCCTTGTCGTTGTCGGGCACGAACCAGCGCGTAGAGATTTCACTCGACACGGGGAATGTCTCTGCGTCGGTCTTACCGTCGCCCCCGCCAACCGGACCCGTCTGAGGACGAATATTCGGCGCGATGAATTTCTCGCAAAGGCGCTGCGCGAAATTCTCGAATGCGGTTTCGTCCTTCTGATTGGTAAGCGTTTCGAGGTGGTATGACAACACCTCGCGCTCTACCTCATATTCCACTTCCGACACCGAGTCGGAGAACAGGTCGGGGTGGCGGTCGCGCATGTAACGCGACGGCGCATACTTGGGTTTTTCGTGTGCGGTATTTTTTGGTTCGGTCATAGGCCAAGAATATAAGATGCGCACCACATTATGAAATGTGAATGACTATGGCATAGGTACAAATCCCCAATGTTCTATATCTGTCGAACTCAAGCAGACTCTGCTTTCCTACCCCGCGGGTCAGGAGCGGCCGGCTCGCTCCGCCCCCTTCCAGCCACCGCGAATGCCCACGGCAATGACCGTTATGCCGCCGCCAAGCGGTCTGGCGGCTCTCACCGCATCTATCGAAACTCCCGCACGGCCGGAATTAGGGCGCTTTGCAGACCATCGGCTTAGTGGTGACTGTTGATAGTCGGCTTTCTACCCGGTGATTAATAGAGCTGACATTCGCGTTCGGCAGGCGCTTAGTCACTTTCGTATAAAAGCAGAAACGGATCGACGAGTTGCTGCCATAGAATTATTCCGTCAAGGTGTGAGCAAAACACCGCTTACGTAGCAGAATATGTCGTTACACGTTTACATGAACTGCTGCGGCAATCTTTATATTGACGGTTTGTGGGTTTCAGGTAGCCTCTTTTCGAAGGGTTGCGTGGCGAACGTAACGCTTCGGTTAAGCTGGGGAGGATACTTGAAGACCTGACCGCCTGAACATTATAGCTGAGCAGCTAAATGGCCATTTGGCCAAATTTGAACAACCTATACTAAATCAGGAAATCACCGATGGCAGATGACAAAATGAAGGCATTCCACCTCGGAGTTGACGGCTGGTCTAAGACGCCCCTCAAGCCAACCGAGGCCCGACAAAAGCCGGAGCCGCAGAAGCCAACGAACTCGTCGTCAGACAAGAAAAGCGACAAATGAGTGACGACAAGAAGCGGTCCGACAAGCCCCTGCAGTCATTCAAGGAATTTCTTGAATGGAGCCCAACGCCATTGGTGAGCAAAAAGTCGGGCAGCAAGGACTCGACTAAGCCCAGCGCGGACAAAACCGAAAAGCCAAAAGATGGCGATTGATGTTTCAATCGTCTCTGGCGCGCCTATCTGGTTGGACTACCTGACGGCGGCCGGGTCTGGTGCCACAGTGCTTGCTCTCGGCTTTGCCGCTTGGTCCATTTGGCAGAACGCAAAGGCGCGGAATCTTTCGACCATCGTCGAGGTCTTTCGCGACCTTCAGAACGCACGAGATTCTCTCAAATCCTACGGTCTGATTGACTTGGAGAACGATGAATTCGGTATCTATAGCTACCTTCAGTTTCTAGAATATACGTGCTGGATGCTAAACTCTCGGGCCGTCTCTGGGGATGCGAAGAGGTTTCTACAGACCTTTCTGGATGCCGAGGTGCCGTCGATCGTGGACTCGGACCTCGCGAAGCCAATCGTGGAGCAGGGCGAACTGCAGGATCTTGAAAAATACGACAAAAGGGCTCGGCTTCGAAATGAAAAGAGTGCCGAAAAGGCACGACGTCAGAGTGCTGTGATAAAGACTTTTCGCTCTGTGGAAAGTTTGCGGGAGCTTAGGGAGAAAAAGGGTCCGCTTCACGACAAGATCACCGAGCTTAAAAAGAAGGGCGGGTGACATGTTACGCCCTGTATAGACCTTGGAACGTTGCGCAACCAATGGCGGCTTTCAGGATCTGCGCCGAAATCCTGCGAGCGTCCGATTTGGCGGCGCCTTCCGGTCCGTCAGAAACGGGGCCGGAAGCGGATTGACCGCTATTGCGTACTATGGAGAATGACAGGCCGGTCCGCTTCCGAAATCAAGAGCGACTGCTTTCTGCAGTGACAAAGCCAGGGTTGAGCGTAGAAAAGTCGCGCAGCTGAGGCAAAGCTCGAACGTACGCTAGGTCGACCAGGTTCATATCGACCAGCCTGTGCAGGGTGCCACCGTGCAAGAGACGCAACACCTCTGCGAGCACGAGCGTCGCAGCAACTGCACCCACGAACGGAGCTCCGACAGCCTTGCCTGCCAGCAAGGTCACGCCGCAACGGTCGAAGCCCCCCTCGTCAAGCATCTTGCGATAGGCCGCCGCATCGACTGCCGTTTGGCTGCCTTCATCTTCGTCTTTCCATAGTGTTTTCGCCGACATTTCGCTGGGTAGCGTGTGAATCAGAAGGCTGCGGAAATCTTGATGCCCGCGGCCCAGTCCGGCTTCGACCACAAAGTCGAAGCCGACCTGGTCAAGCGCGCGTCGTCCTACGGCATTGTCGAGGCCACACAACGCGACCGACGGCTCATTGTGGTGACGGAGGCAGGTTTCATCGAACAGTCGCTCGGTGATTGCGGTGGCGAATCCTCGCTGTTCCGCCCATTTGGCGGTAACGCGCGTCTTCTTTTCGCCAAGCATCGTGCGGTCCGAGAGGACTGAGGTGCTTTCGGTCGACGGGGTAATCACGTCGACGTCCTGGAGGAGCAATTCCACTTTCGCGTCGGCCGAGTATGGCAAAAGCCCGAGTCCCCAGAGATAGGCCTGACCGAGATGTCCGAGGCCGATGAGCCAGAGGCGGGATGGAAGATAGGAGAGCTCCGGCGTGCTCGCGTCGCACGACATCCAGTCCGTCGACCGCGACAGGTTCCAGAGATTGAGTCCGGCACTTCGCTTTCCGGCGAAGGGACTGTCGCCCGAAAGATGGAGGAATGCTTCGTTGATCGCCAATGCGGCGGCGAGCATCGGTGCCAAAGCCATCGGGCCGATCTCGCCGCGATCGGGACCTTCAGTGTGACTAGGCACGATCCCGCCGCGCCAGCCATCGAATACCGCCCTGATCGAGAAGCCATCTGACTTTTGCTTGGCCAGGCCGCCGATCGATATGTGCGGGATGCCCGCCTTCGCTGCCCCTGGCGTGCCGCCTGCGGCCACGACGGCGTGTCGGAGCGTCTGGCCGGGGGACACCGGAACGTTCAGCGGCACATCAAGGTCACCCTCGACGATTACGCCGCCTAGAAAGACGCGCCGGCCGAGCTCCACTGCGGTCAGCAACGCGGCCTGATGATGACGATCGATCGCCTCGTCCGGTCCTATGGACAAAGCAATCCGGTAGCCGCGTAGCAGAGCCTCGGCCTCTTGGCGGCTTGCGACCGTGCCATTGTCCATGGCTCGCTTGGCGAGCCGATGCATCTCGTCGGCAGGGGTAAAAGTGATCATCGCGATCCTCAAAATCCAATGTTGAAGAATTTGCGGCGTTGAACACGTGGCACGGTGTGCCAGGTGCCGCCGCCGAGGTAGCGGTAGATGCCGATGTCGTCGTGCTGGATCGGCTTGCGCGCGAAGCGCGGGAGGATCAACGCGATATGCCCGGCCTGCGATACCATGGGATAAGCGCGATCGGAGTTACTCTGCCCGGAATCGCCGGGATGGACATGCACGTCGGCGACAACGGTAAGGCCGCGCTCTCGGCACATGGCCCACAGCCGCCCGAAATACTTGCCTTCGAAGCGGACTATGCCGGTATCAAGGCTGTGCGGATCGAGATCGTCATACAAGACGAAGTCGATGATCCGTGCAGCGCCATCCGGATCGGCATAACCGAGTAAGAAGGCACCGCTTTCACGGCTTTCGCCCAGCCCGCGCTCACGCAGTTTCTTGGTCAACCGGCTCCACAGAAACCAGGAGCATGACAGCTCATGCTGCGGAGCAAGCAGCCGGTTGATAATCGCCGCAATTGAGAAGTTCATGTACAATCTCCAGATACTGTGTGATGCCGCGCTCGGGACGCCAGATCATCGTGGGTGTTTCAGTGCGCCAATTATCGTGTCCCTCCCGGCTGACGCGGTCGCACGGCAAATACAGCGCGCTGCCTCCCTTCCAATCGGGCCGAAACACCGCGGCGACACGACCGCCTTTACTGCGCGGCCATCGGCCGAAGGGCAGTGGCACGTTGCTCTCTGCGTCCCAAGGACATGCGGTTGGAGCGAGCGAGGGGTAACCGCTGCAATCGAACTTTAGGACGTACTCCTGACCATCGATGGCGGAGACGCCGAGCAGCACGATCGGCCAGGTGATCGAGATCAAACGGAAGCGACCTTCCGATTGCGCGAGCCGAAACGCCGGTCGGGCGAGGTCGGCGCGCAGGGCCCGCTCGTCGGGCCCCGCCGGTACAGCGGTGCTCATGCGCCCTTCCAGCCGTTGACCTTCGGCGTGGTGACGAGGTCGAACTCGACCTTGCACTTCGGGCAGGAGGCGAGCGTGCCGATGTGCGTGCCGGGATCGGGCTGATCGGTGGTGCCCGCGATCTGCAGATGATGGTGGCTCGCTTCCTCTTCGGTCATGCCGAACTTGCGCACCGTGACCCAGTGCTTGATGCGGGCGATGGTCGCGCCGGGTGCGAACTCATGGCGCACGGTCTTGTCCTTGAAGTGGATGACCACTTCGATCTTGCGGCAGCGATGCACATGCGCCTTGATCCCGGCGCGGCCAGCCTTGTCGCGGAGCTTGGCGTTGCCTTCGACAGGCTCGGCCTCGTCTTCGAGGAACAGAATGATTTCGCCCGCGATGGTGTGCTTGCCGACGATCGCGGCCTTTAATGCGGCGAACGTTTCTTCAGCGTCGAACTCCAGATGTTCGAGTGCTCCGACGCCTTCGCCCTGATAGTAGATATCGATGGTCTTCATAGTCCTAACCCTTTCGGTGGCGAGAGGGCTGGCCCGATTGCCATCCCTATCGCTTCTGCCGGGCTAATTCCGGGTCGCGAGCAAAACCGGAACCGGGTTGGGAAAAGAATTTAAGAGATGGTGAGCGGGCCCTCCGGTGCCGACGCGCAGATGAAGAAGTGCGGGCAACGTGGGCAGCTGAAAGAATCAGGGTCGGGAGGAAACAGCCCGGCTGAGATACCTGCGAGGATTTTCTCGACGGCGGTGTCGTTGTTGCCAGCCTTCTTTGCTTGGGGCAGTGGCACGTCTTCGACGCCGCTATCGCTCGGATGCACGGCCTCTAAGATGGCACGAGCGCCAAAATGCTGCGCGGCGGCGCGCTGATAGAGAGAATACTCTAGCTTGTCGAACTCGGCCTTGCCCCGCTTGCCGGTGCGAACCTTACGCACGACGATCACGCCATCGTGCCGCTCGGCGATCTCGTCCGGGATGACGATCACCTTGCCGTTGCGGTAATTAATGGCAAGCGGCGCGGCTTCCTTGAAGCGGCGACCAGCTCCCGCCTTGATCAGGCCGGTGACGATGCTGCTGGCCAACTTGTGATAGTCGGCAACATAGGGACTGTCGTGTGGGCCCTTGTCCTTCCAGATCGCATCGAACGCTTGCTGCGCTGCCTTCAGATCGGGTGGTGCGTTGACGCGCTCATCCGCCAGCCAGTCGATGAACTCGTAGAGGCAGGCATGCGTGCGCTCGAACGGTGTGGTGCGCTTTGCCGTGCCGATGCCCAGGATATGCGTATAGAAGTAGCGAAGCGGACAGCTCTCGTAAGACGATACATGTCGGTGCGTGCGCTCCCATTCATCCGCGATGGTGATCTCGATACGACGCTGAGGTCGCGGCGGCAGATCAATCGTGGGCGGTGACGCGATCGAGCGCAGACTGCCGGCGATCCGCTCCTGATAATCCGACGGATTACGCGTCTTGCCGTTCGGTTGCTGCCGATAGCTGTAGAGGTGCAAATGGGTTCGCGCCCGCGACATCGCCACGAAGAACAGACATTCCTGCTCCTGCTTGTGCGCGCGATCGGCTTCTTCAAAGACGGTGCCGACCGCACCTTCGATCATGCCCTCTGGTACTGGGCAGGACAGGCCACGGTAGCTGGCGGGAATGCCTGTCTTGACGAAGCCGGGGATGTGGACCGCTTCGAACTCGAGGCCTTTGCTGCCATGAACGGTCATGAGCCGGACGGCGTTCATCTGTAGAGCCGCATCCGGCACCTGACGCAAATCCCGTTCCTCCGCCAGCAGAACGAGGTTGCGAACACGATCGAGAAGCGTCTGCACAGGTGAACCCGTCGCTACCGGGCTTTGATCACGCAGGAAATTGAGGAACTGCCAGACCGCAATCGCCCGCATGCGGTCGCCAATGCCAATGCCCGCCGCCATTCTGCGGACGAGATCGGTGCGATCGAGGAGGAAGGTCGTCGCCATATCCCAAGGCGAGGCCGAGGCCTTCATGCCTTTGAGGTCGTCAGCGAGCTTTGAGATGCCCTTCACCCCGGACGGCGAGATGCCCGCGACTGACGGCAATTCGTTCAGGCAAAAGATGGCCGGTTTCTTGCTGCCTTTCAGGTGGTCGAGCAGCCGCTTCACATCCTGCGCCGGGATGGCATAGCGCTCCATGCTGGCGATACGCACCAATCCTGCACCGAACCGGTCGGCGGCGAGGCTGAGGACACTGAGCAAGTCGCGGACCTCTTCGCGCTCGAACAGGCTGCCGAGATGGAGGACGGGAATGCCGCGGTCTTCGAGTGCCTGCGCAATCTCGTTCAGTCTGTCGTTCGTGCGGCACAGGATCGCCTGATCACGAAGGGCGATACCGCTGGTCTCCAATTTCCGGACACTCGCAGCGATGCCGGCAGCCTCCTCGGCCGGATTAAGGAGCGTGCGGAGCTCAGGTTTTGCCTCGCCGGGGCCGCGCTCGGCCTTGAGTGGCAGATTTGCGAGCTCCGGTGGCAACGGCATGCCGACAGAAAAGCTGCTGAATGTATCCAACACCATCTGCGTCGACCGGTAGCTCAAGCCCAACTGACCGAGTTTCGCGCCGGGAAAGTCGGTGCCGAACGATGCCATGTTGGCGGAGGACGCCCCCCGGAAGCGATAGATGGACTGGCGAGCATCGCCGACGGCCCAGAGGTTTTCGCCAGCACCAGCGACCGCCTTCACCAGCCGGACGCTGGCGCGATTAACGTCCTGGTATTCGTCGACGAGCAAATGCCTGTGACGCAGACGCACCGCATTACGCACTGCCTCGTCCCGCTCGATGAGCAAGGCCGGCAGCATGATAAGATCGCCGAAATCGACCGCACCACGGCTGCGCTTTGCATCTTCGTAAAGCTCGTAAACGGATGCGATCTCTAGGCATTTCGCGGCGAGATCGACGGCCTTCTCATCCGATGGATCAGCGCTTTTCGCCATGGCTTCAGCGAGGCGCCGGTATTCGGGAGGCGTTACGATTTCGTCCTTGGCGCGCGAAATGGCTTGCAGAATCTCGCGCAACACGACGACCGGGTCCCACAGATTGCGATAGTGGTTGAGTGGCAGGGTTGGAAGGATCTGCTCCAGTACCGAGATTGCATCGCTACGATCGAAGAGCGTGGGGTCTGGCGGCAGTTCGAGCTTTTCGTGAAACCGCCTGACGAGATCAAGGCCGAAACCGTGGAAAGTGCCGACCCACATTTGGGCTGCATCCTGCCCGATGGCCTTGGACAGGCGTTCCGACATTTCGCCGGCTGTGCGGTTCGAGAAGGTCAGCACGAGCATAGAGGGTGGATCGACATGGTCCGCGATCAGCGTTTCGATCCGTCGGACAAGCGTTCGCGTTTTGCCCGTCCCGGGCCCCGCTCGCAGCAAGTAGGGCTTATCGCGATGTCGGGCTGCGTCCTCTTGGGCTGGGTCCTCTGTAAAAATCGGCTTTGGCTTGCTAGCGGACGGCTCGATCTTCGGCAGGAGCAGAGCATCTAGGATTTGCTGCCGCACGAGCGGCACCGGCAAACTGGTAGCCGCCGCAATATCTGCCGCCGACATCACCTGATCGACGTGCATCTTTCGCGCGAGGTGGCGCGGAAACAGGAACTCGCGAGCGAACACGTTCGCTTCGAGCTCGCGCCGCTCGCGTGCGCCATAATCCTCTACCTTTTGCAGGCCGACAGGCGCGGCTTCGGTCGAGCGCGACGGATCGATATCGCTGGCGCTGCAACAGCTCGACATCGTGTGAACAGCCACGTGGCCAATCTCATGGCCGACAAGAAGAGCGCGATCCGCGTCCGATCCTTTGTCTTCCGCGCAGATGGTGCGGCTTTGCTGGTCGAATACAGCCCGGCCGCCGTTGAGGGCCGTGTTGCCCGGTTCGAGGAAGGCCAGCTCGATACCATAATACTTGATTGCAGCGTCGATGAGCGTCAGCGGTTTGAGCGCGTCGCCTCCGCCTGCCACGACCTGTTCGTGCAGCCCTGCGGCAGTGATCCGTATGGTTTCGAAGGCGTCCACGTGCGTCTCACATTTCCAAAAGGCGCTGTTGCTGTTGGGGTGTCAATCCCGAACTGCGGACCGCTTCTTCAAAGGTTTCGCGTCTGTCAGCGACGGGCTTGCTATCGGATTTATGCAGCTGCTGCGCGCTCACCGTTGGTCCGGAGCGGACATGCGCCATCAGCGCCTCAACAGGGATGTCGAGGCCGTCGGCAGCGATCTTGCAAAAGCCAGGACGCGCATAAATGCTTTCGGGCTCGATCCTGCCGTCCCGGAGCTTCATCACGAAAATCGAGTTGGCGCCAAGCTTAGCCGCATATGCTCGAAAGCCTTCGGTGCTTAAAGACGCAAATGGATTGCCGAACGATTTCGGTGCTTCAGGCAACCCTTTCCTCTCCAAGTCGCTAGGCAGACCTTTCTGCTCCAATTCGAATGAAATGTTCTGAAAGTGGCTGATCGCGCGCGAGACCGCCGGGCTGACGGCTCCATCGACACTCTCATCGCCTTCCTCGTCGTCGATGGATTGCGGGTTAAGGGCAAGCTCAACGGCAAACTCGGTCAAGGCTGCGGCGTGCTGCGGATGCTTTCGAACGAACTCGTCCAGCGTCTTTGGATCCGGGGTGGGCATGGCGAGCGCGAGCGCGTACAGCACATCGCTCTCGTCTTTCGTGTTGATGGTCGTCATGTTCAGCTCTCCTGCTGGAACTTTTTCAGTGCGGCCGCCACCTTGGCGAGCCGCTTGTTGATGGCCCGACGGCCCACGCCAAGAATCTTAGCAGCGGTGACTTCGTCCGGATCATCCGATTCGATCGTGTGGCCTTCGATCAGGACCAGTCTGATGGTCTCCCGGTCGGCAGGAGATAGGGTCGCGAGGAATTTGCCAACCTGCGCAAGATAGACGAAGTTGTCCTGCCGCGCAGGACTGCGCGCAGCCTCCGAAAGCTTCGCGAGCGTGTTTTCTTCGTCAAGCGGTCTGCCGTCTTCATCCCTTTCCTGGCCGATATCGACGAGGATATTCCTGCGCGCGTTGTCTTTGCGAACTTGCTTCCACCAGAGAAACTGGAACGCCTGGTTGAAACTAACCTCGTAATAGTCAAGCGCTGTGGCGTCTTCATTGGTGCCGACGCGGGCGAACATCACATTGAATTTGAACATCACCTCATCGCGGAGGTCGGCAGCATCCCTCCGGCTACCGTCCGGGATGGCGCGCTTCAGCCGCGCTTCGCAGCGCGACATAAAAATGACGTAGAGCTTGCCTTCCATCAACTTGTCTTTGCGGAGACGAGCCTCACGCATTAGATGCAGCAAGCACTCCATAGGCATATAGTCGGGATCACGGACATTCCTGATCGCAGCGCGTCGAAGCACCGTTTCCGTGCTCTGCTGCAGTGCCTCGTCGATGCAGGCTTCAATTTCGGGGCGTCGGGTATAGAAACCGCCTTCGTCCAATTTTTTGTTCAGTGGTCTCGCCATTTACCGCCTCGCGCGCGCATCAGTGGGTTTCGGCGTCCACGTCCAGTCCGCCCTCAATAACTCTAATTCCGGGATGAACCCAAACCCGGAACCACGCTGATCGAAAAAAAAGACGCATATCTGTGACTGAGTCGCTGGTGCCGGAGCTCACAGCACGCGAATAGAACCTAAAGGAAATAGCCGCCTTGCGGTAGTGATCCTTCCACAAATCCAACCCTCACAGAGTGCTGTTTGCACGAATTGGTATGGTATTGGATGGTGCGGGCGGGGACTTTGCTGTCAATCCCGAGAACAGAGGCCAGCGAGATAGCTGTCGGCCAAAGCTCGTTGCATTCGACCTGCAACATTACGTGCGGCTGTTCATGAAGGTCCGGTTTTTGACAATTGGATATTGGGCATCAACGACTACATTGGGGGCGCCTTCCGGACCGGCAGAAACGGGGCCGCTTGCGGACTAGCGGGTTTTGGAAGACGCCCTATTAAAGCGGTCGTTCCCGCAAGTTGGGCTAGCCTTGACTTTCGGCTCTAACGCCGGCCTTAGCGACCAACGCAGCGGACGACTGCAATTGGTCCTGTCCCGCCATGCACGACGACTGAAACCGAAATGTCCGATGGGTGCAGGTCGGGTCACTGAGTGAAAGGCCCTTCCTCTTCTATCAGGGGGTGTTATCTTCCATTATTCGGAGCAAACTTCGAAGCAGTTCGTGCGTTCAGTGGCACTCTACTGCTTTAGCTATGGAAATAACGTGAATTTAAGCGAACTCATTAGAGATAACCGTACATCAATACGGCAGGATGTGATTGATGGTACAGCCTACGGGCGTGCGCTACGACATCTCCGAGGCTACAATTTTTGGGACGGCACAGAAGGCATGCCGCGGCTGTGGGAACACCAGCAAGCCGCCATCGCTACGGTCCTCGCGTACTTAAATGGTGAGAAGGCGATTCCCGAACGGCCCGAGCAAAAAGAGGCCGCGCTTCTCAAGCTTCCAACGGGCACTGGCAAATCCGGCATCGTAGCCGTTCTCGCGCGCTGTCTTCCGGACGTGCGCCGCGTGCTCGTGCTCACTCCTCGTACAGCGCTGACCGAGCAATTGATGGCGGACATTTGCTATCGCTTCTGGAAGCACATGGGCTTCGAGCACGAAGGAACGGCGCTCTTCACTGCCGAAGCGGAAGAGTTCGGTAGTACCTTGGAAAGCGTATACGTCGAGCAATTTTTACCCAAGAATGTAGACATGATGGTGCAACACCTGGTCGAAGCGGAATGCGATCGGGCAATCCTCGTAGGCACTCACCAGGCACTTGGAGATATCCGGAAAAGAGCTCACGATCCGGAATCGCAGGGATCGGCAAATTGCGTCGCGTTGCTGGCCCACATTCAGGACGTTTTTGATCTCGTGATTGTCGATGAAGGTCATTACGAGCCCGCGATTTCGTGGTCACGGGGCGTTCGGGAATTTAATCTGCCGACTCTCCTCTTGAGTGCCACGCCTTACCGGAACGACTACAAATCGTTCCGCGTTCGTGGACGCTACCTCTTCAACTTCCCCTACCGGCAGGCTGTCGATGGAAGCATTATCCGCCCTGCCGAGGTCATTCAGCCACAAGACGTCCAACAACCTGAAGGGCGAGAAGCTGCAATAACGCAGTTTGTCGCCAATCTGCACCATGCGTTGCCGGAAAGGCTTCAACAAGCGCGGCGTTGGTTTCGTAACGGCGCATCGCCAAAAGTCATGGTGCGTGGTGATGACCTCGAGACACTCACGCTGTTGCAAACCGAGATCAACCGCGTCTTCGAGACCCGGGCTGTCGTTATTCATGACAGAGCAAAGAAGACCGCGCAGAACCCCGACATGTTCACAAGTGTCGCGTCGGCCCAACGATCACGCGCCGACGCGCAGTTCTGGGTTCACCAGAACAAACTCATGGAGGGAATCGACGATCCTACATTCGTGGCAGTTGGGATATTCGATTTAATGGGAAACGCTCGCCAACTCGTGCAGCAAATTGGACGTGTCACAAGATACTCAAATGGCGATGGACGAGTGAGGCAGACCGGCTTCGTACTCGCGTCGCCTGCTAACGCCGAACGTATTCGAACGGCGTGGGAGCGGTATCAGGGGTACGAGGACTACGCAGCAAGGAACACAGCGCATATCGTCACGAACGAGGTCACGCTGCCGGATCGCCTGCTCGAATATATGGCTGAGTACCAGTACATTAGCGGTGAGTTTCGCGGTCGTTTCGAGTTCGAGCAACCGCTGGCCGCGGGCGATATTCAACTTCCCAGAACCGCCGCCGTACTGAGAACAGCCGAACCGCTTCCCGACATCCGTGCATTTGTCACGGTGATCGAGGAAGCCATCATGGACAAGGACCGCTTCAAGATCACGCCGATCGAAGGGATGCCGGATGGCTCGATGGGCTTTTCGTACTATGCCTGGCGAAACTCACCCTACCTGATCGATCGCTTCTTCTCGGAGTGGAAACTCGGGATCTTTCTTGCCGTTCAGAAGGGTGCGTTCGTCTTCATGCACGATACTGAAGGGCTCGTAGTCGATATGGATGGCTTGAGCCTCAAACGTGCCGGGCGCTCCGTCATGGAGAAAGCCTTTCCCGAAGACGAAGCCAGCCCGTCCCGACTTTCCCGCATGTCCTTTTCCTCGCTCGACATGTCGCAACATGCAATCCGGGCAATGGCGCTGCGCACCCGATCTTTTGCCGACGCCTTCACCGACTTGCTCGATCCCTCACTGGTTCCCGCAACTGCCGCCGGTTTTGTGAACGGAACCGCGCGCTATGTTGGTTTCAGCCGCTCGCGTCTACGCGACGCCTCAGAGCGCTATGTTCCTGTTGATGAGTATGTGTCATGGACGCAGGAAATTGCCGCCGAGCTGGAGGATGCTGATCGCGCGCGAAGCCGCGTCTTCGACCGCTACGCCGCCTTGGTTGAGGATATCAGCGAGCAGGAAGCCCAACCGGTTTCGATCTTGCTCGACCCATCTCTTGACGACATGCGAGACGACGAGACCGGTGGGGCGGCTTGGGTTCTGCACGAGGACATAGACTACTTCGATCTTTGTGCTGAGGTGGATGCCGGGACCGGCGAGTTCACGATCCGGATCGGCGAGGAGGATGTGGCGTGCAGTGTCGAATTCGTTTCCGAAACGAGCAAGTACAGGCTCGCCAGCACCAGACTGGATGAACTTGCTCCCAAACCGGAAGGGGAAGACCGGCGTCAGGCACTAACGCTCGTGCAGCGGCTCAACAAAGGACAAGCCTTTCGCATTCTCACGCAGCGTCAAGGCGTTGTGTATTCCGAGGGCAATTTCTACGAACCGAAAATGCAATGGGTCCAGGAGGGCGGCATCAAGCCGGTTCTCGAATATGTCCATGCATCGGCGACGCTGGACGCAGTGGAGAGCGAGAAGGGCGAGAACGACTACGCGGCCAACAAAGGCGATTGGTATCGTCAATCAATTTTCGGTTTATTTTCCGTGACATGCGATGAAGTTCGTGATGCAAACGGCATTGCGGACGACGATCTGACCAAGGCGATCGAAGCGGTTCCCATATGGCTCTGCGACGACGACAATCGCGAAGCCGCGGATTTCATCGGAGTCGATCCCGATGGGAAAAAGATCATGCTTGTTCATGCGAAGGTCGGCAAACAGCAGGAGGGAGGGCAGGGGTTCAATGTCGGCGGCCTGCAGGATGTCGGCCGACAGGCGCTGGCTAGCCTAGGTTTTATCTCGCGCGGGCAGCCGTCAACTATCTGGACACCTGAACGTTGGCAAACCGACGTACACGCAAACAAGGTTACGCTGGATGGCCGCAGCCGCATCTTCCGGAATCCTGACGGGCTCACAGCCGAACAAATGAACGATCTGCTGCGCGCCTCGTGTCGCAATCCGTCCTTTGATCGTGAAATCTGGATTGTCGGTGCGAAGATGGCGCGCAGACAGGCGCTGGCAGACGGTCTAGATCAGGCACCGTTGGAGAACCGTTTGCGGCAATTCCTGATGCATTGGGACGCAATGCAAACAGCCTGTGCCAGAGCGAATACCCGCCTTAGATTCTATTGCTCTACATGAGCGTGTTATCGGGATCCCGCGGACCCGGCTCCCGTATATCGAGTCAACCCCAAAAGGTTCAACGTGGCGATATGACGTTGGGCGGCAGTTCTTAGGATCTCGCACAAGATCGCTAAACGACGGTAATGGTGAAGGTTTTCGGGTGCCGTCAGGCGTGCTTGGGGGGCGCATTCCTGACCTTCCGCTTTCTCCTTGCATGATAGCAAAGGCGTCGTTCGAGTGATATCAGGTAGCTTTAGCCACAAAGTCGGATCTATTCTGAAGCAAAGCAAGCTCAATGCGGATACTCGTTACAGCCGATTGGCATTTGGACTTTTGGTGGCGAAGCTATCGTGATCCGTTTGTGAATTTTAGAGCCATTTTCGGTGATCTCGATGCTCTTGTGCTGGCGGGGGATCTCGTAGACAACCCATTGCACAACTGGCCAAGGGGGCTGGAGCAGCTGGCACGCCTGATTGATCCGGCAAAGGTATTTATCCTGCCAGGCAACCACGACTATTATCAGTGGCAACTCAATGACGACGAGCAGATGAAGTCATTGGTGGAAGATGCCGGCATGCGCTTTATCCAGAAGGAGGCGCTGGAACTCGGTGGTGTTCGTTTCCTTTGCTGCACGCTTTGGACTGATTTCTGTCTGACCGGGGATCGTGGTGCTGCTATCCGGCAGGCGAGCTATCGTATGACCGATTATGATAGGATCCGGTTCAACGGGAGAATGGTGCGCCCCGATGACACGATCCGAGTTCATGCGGACCATCTCGAATGGTTGACGCGAAAAATCCAGGAGCCTTTTGACGGTCGTACCGTCATTGTCAGCCATCACGCGCCCAGTCCATGTGTGGCTGGACCTGTCGATGATCTGACGCCTTGTTTCGCTTCCGATCTGGATGGATGGATTTTGCAGCATAGTCCCGACTTGTGGCTGTTTGGGCATACGCACCGGCACCTGAGCGGAAAAGTCGGAAGAACGCCGATCGTGAACGTTTCTTTCGGGTATCCGGAAAACGTCAGTGCTGATGCGGAAGCGGATGTGTTGCTGCGGGGTCTGATTGACACAGACAAAGCCGGTCTGTTGGCGCGGGAAGCTTAGCACCGGCTGATCGGCGCTGCGCGGCATCTATTTGGCATCTATTTTTCAATTCATGGGTAAGGGGCGAAATCAGTAGGCGCCCGATTGGGCAGGCTGCGAGGGCTCCAAGGCATCGCCGCAAGCGGCGAATCGAAACACCGTTCTGGAAGAACTAAAAAGTCAATAAAATCAATATTGCATTCCGTCCTCCGACAAGACGGTTTTTCGTTTCCGACACCCGAATTCCGTCTTCCGGCATCTGAAATCCGTCTCAGATTTAACGGTTAATGCGTGGGGCTGATGCAACGCACGAAAAAGGGCCACTCCCGAAGAAGCAGCCCTGAACAGAACTCTGATTTTTTAGGGCTTCTATTTTGCCGATCGCCGTCGCTTCCTTGTGTGGTCGACCTCGTGGCGCTGCAAAGCCTGGCTGGTATCAATGACCCTCCAATTTTCCGCCCAGAACGGATTCATCTCGTCATCGCAGTCCATGCGAACAGCTACGGGCCACACAAAACGCTCTATAACCGTTTCATTCGCTGGAGCCGTCTTGGCGTGTTCGACCGCATCTTCGCGGCGCTGGCCGGTGAGGCTCCCAGGCCCCAGCGCATCATGATCGACGCCACGCACCTGAAAGCGCTCCGCCCTGACGAGGGGCGCCCAATCATCATGCTGCTCAGTGAGGGCCAGATGAGCGATGGGGGGGGCGCTCAGTGGCGCTGGTAAGGTTGGAGATACCGGCCCAGTCCCACCTCTTCCTGCACCGCAGCTTTTACAGCTTCGCCATCGCGCCGCGTCTACTTGCTGTGCACCGCATCGAACGAGTCCCGTGCGGCATCAACCTCGGGCAGCTTTTCGAGCGTCCACTCGTGCAGGGCTCGAAAAGGCTGCTGCAGCGTTCGCCCGAGTGGCGTGATCTGATACTGAACCGCAACCGGTGAAAGCGAAATAACCTCTCGCGCGACCAAACCGTTGCGTTCCAACCGGCGAAGGCACTGGGTAAGCGCCTTCTGGGTGACGCCTTGCAGCCTGCGACGGATGGCGTTGAATCGCAGCGGTCCGTCGTCGAGCACAGCCAGAACCATCATCGACCATTTGTCGGCGATCTGATCGAACAATGCCCGGCTCGGGCATTCGGACGAAAAGCAGAGGGGTTCCAGTTCAAGCATGATAGTTTCCTTCAATATACCAAGGCGATTTGAAGTGCCTGAATGACGCCAAGTCTACAACGTATACCATACTTCATAATTGAAAACAGAGTCTCTGTCACGCCCATCCCGATTCCAGCAGCTTGTTCCGCCCGTTCACCGCCCGGTCGCTCGATCTGAAAAGCCACATCGTCATGGTGCCGATGACGCGCCAGTTCTCTCCTGAAGGTATTCCGGGGCCAGTCAGCGCAGCCTGCTATCAGCAGCGGGACGGTTTGGACACCCCGGGCGAACCGCGCCGCGTCGCCATGAACGAGCAAATCATCGCCGATACGGGCGCGGCCTTTGCCAAGGCTTCAGCGGACGCCGAGCGGCTCGGCTTTGACACCGCCGAGATGCACGGTGCCCACGGTTATCTCATCGACCAATTCTTTTGGGCGGATACCAATTTGCGCACCGAACGTTGTGGTGGCCTCACGATCAAGGATCGTTCGCGGTGGAGACCGTCAGCGCCATGTCAAGGCGGTGGCCCCGGATTTCCCGATCATCATGCGCGCCTACCAGTGGAAACAACAGAATTTCAGCGTCCGGCTCACGGCCTCTTCGACTGTGGTGGAAGGACACAAAATTCTGAGCGAAAATCCTCAAGCGTCTTCCTTTGCAAGCCCTCGGCATCAAAGTTCTCCGGCGCAAGCCAAGCCTCATAGGCAGGCCGTAACGTGGTCCAATCTTTGTCAAGCATCGCGAACCATGCGGTGTCTCGGTTCCGGCCCTTCACGATCAGGTGCTGGTGAAATACCCCCTCGTGCTGGAAACCGAAACGGTGTGCTGCCCGTTTGGACGGCAGGTTTTCGTTGTCGCATTTCCACTCGAAGCGGCGATAGCCGAGGTCGTCGAAGATGTGACGGGCAAACAGGAACAGGGCCTCGGTTGCCGCTGGCTTTCGTGACACCAATGGCCCCCAGTAGATATGGCCAATCTCGGCCACACCGTTTCCCGCATCAATCCGCATGAAGGCCTGCCGTCCTGCAACCTTACCCGATACTTTGTCGATCACAGCAAAAAACAGCGGATCCTCGCTTGCTGCCGACTGCTCCACCCAAGTGCGAAAGACGTCGCGGTCGGTTGGCGGGACATTGGGCAACCAGCGGAACCGCTCGTCCCCATCCGGTTGGGCCGAGGCATCGAACAGGCCGTCCGCATGCCTTGCCGGATCGAGCTTTTCCAGCCGGACGAACCGTCCGTCCATAGGCTCGGTTCGGGGTTTGGGGCGCTGGGTCCATCTGGACAGGTCTTCTGCCATTTCAGGCTCCTTCTTGAATGTTCGACTGGCTGATCCGGCATCTTCAGGCCTCGGGACCAGCCACGTTTTCCAGCGTCTCGCCCTGGCCGATCCTGACGAAGACATACCGTACATCATCCCCGCCCTGCAGGATCTGCGCCCGATGAATCATACGGCGCGGGAAATAGGCGTAGTCACCCGCTCCGAGTTCGAAAGACTGCTTCCCGCCCGGGCCATGATCGACGCGGATGCGGCCAGAGAGCATATACATGACGCTGTCGAAGTCATTGTGGTGGTGCCACTGGCTTGGTTGATCCAGCGCAGTAACATGACATTCGCCGACCCAAAGCTCCCCAACTTCCAGCGCCTTGCGCCGGATCTGCCCTGGCGTGACCGGCCCCTCTTCAAGGTCCTCCGCGCGGATGACGCCAATTTCGGAAAACAGTTCCTTGCCCATAAGACTTCCTCTCGATGCAGTCATGGTCTGTCATGCAGTATCGACGGTTCGTCTGAAAAACAGAAGGACAAGTCTTGTTGCGAAACGGACAAAGACTAGGGCTCATCAAGATGCAGTTTCCGGGCTTGTGCCGGGGTCATGCCAAAGGTTCGGCGGAAAGCAACCCCGAGCGCGGATTGACTGCTGAAGCCGACCTTCTGGGCGATGCGGTCTATTTCTCCGTCGGTCATCAGCAGGGCGAACGCCGCGTTCAGGCGCGCCTGTAACCGCCATTGCCCAAAGGTCATCCCGGTATCGTGAAGAAACAGCCGCGCCAGCGTCCGCGTCGATGCGCCACAAACTTCGGCCCAGTCATCAAGCGTTCGTGGATCGGCAGGATTTTCGACGATGGCTCTCGCGATCTTGGACAAACGCACTTCCTGCAGTTGCGGAAGGCGGGTCATCAGGGTTTTGGCACGTCCGACTTCGTCGATGATAAGGGCGATGATATGCGGGCATCGCCCGTCAGGGGACCAGGCCACCGGTTCGGCACAGATTGCAAGGATCAGCTCCCGCAGCAGCGGACTAACCGTCAGCACTCGCGGTTCCTGGACGAGAGCCGCAGCCATGGTTCGTTCGATGAACAATTCACGCATCGCGACATCGCCCTCCATGGAGATGGAATGCGTTTCGTCCGCAGGCAGAAACAAGGCCTTGGTCGGTGGAAGCAGGAACAAAGCGTTTGCGGTTTCCACGCGCATCAACCCCGAGATCGCGTAGACAAGTTGCGCTTTGAGATGGCTGTGCCTCCCCGAGGAAAGCCCATGTGGATAATCCATGGCGAAGCCGACGACACTGCGATCAGCGCGTTCATACTCATCAATAAGCGCCTGTCGTTCTGGCGAAAGAAATATAATTTCTGTCTTCATGCGGCCATGTTATTCGCCGCGTCGTTCGCTGACAATTGCGCCAGTGGAAAGGCCGCCTTCGGGTTTCGTAGATCCGAGACCCGAACGGGAGCTTTGGGGAGGTCGCTCCGCGTGCGAACTGGTGCAGACTGATGGCCTCGCATCACTGATGGTTCGAGAACCGCAGTCCTAAATGTGCCCTGCTGGTCTCCATCGGTGATGCAATCGACATTCGCCTGCACCTTCATTTTGCCAGCTCGGAGAACACCTTCGACTATCTGCATGCGAGGAAGGTTTATGCCGCTTCGTCTGCGGGAGTGACAGATAGTGAATGGGGACTGCGATTGGAAATAGGGCGGAGAAGAACCGGTCCGCACCCAGGTATCCCTAGACCTACCAAGTGTATTTCAAGTGCCTAATTGACGCTAGGTTTATTTAATATACTACTTCGTCGACAACGCAGACGGAGTATTTGATGTCACAACGAGCCCTCATCCAAAACAGCCATTCCGTCTCCAAATCGTCGATAGATCTCGCTCAGGCTGCCGAAATGGGCTCCAGGGCACTTTTAGTGCGGATCTGAGCATTTCCAGGAATGAATGCAAATGGTGACTTCCGAATTGCGACTTGAGACCTCGGCTATTGGTTCGAAGTCAACGCCAGCCAGTCGCCCTGGCAGGCCTGTACATCGCAAATGATCGCGCTCGGGATCCCCGGATTCATTCAGACATTCAACCAATCGAGAAAGCAGAATCAGAGAGAAACATGCCAACATCTAAGCTTCTAAGTGCCGTAGGCAACGCCGAACTCACATTTAAAAATCGCGTCTTCATGGCTCCGATGACAAGAGCGCGATCCGAGGATCATGTAGCCAACGAATTGACGGCGACATACTACGCACAGCGTGCGTCCGCCGGCCTGATTTTTACCGAAGGAACCCAGATCAGCTCCCAGGCAATCGGCTGGACCAACACACCGGGAATCCACACCGCCGAGCAGATCGCGGGATGGAAAAAAGTCACGGAGGCTGTTCACAAAGCTGGAGGCCTGATCTTCGCCCAGCTCTGGCACACAGGCCGTGCGTCCCATCCGGATTTTCACGGCGGCGAACTCCCTGTAGCGCCGTCCGCGATTCCTTTTGACAGCCAGGTGTTTACTGCAGAAGGCCCCAAGCCGACGGTCACGCCGAGAGAGCTTACAATCGATGAGATCAAATCCACGATAGCAGACTATGAAGCCGCGGCGCGTGCCGCTAAGGAAGCAGGCTTCGATGGCGTCGAAGTCCACGGTGCCAACGGCTACTTGCCGGCACAGTTTCTGGAAGATGGCCCAAACAAAAGGACCGACGAATATGGCGGTCCGATCGAGAACCGCGCGCGGTTCCTGCTTGAAGCCACGGACGCTGCCATCAGCGTCTTCGGGCCGGAGCGCGTCTCGGTCAGGCTTTCGCCGCGCATTCCGTATAACGACATGGGAGATTCCAATCTCGAGCAAACATATATGTTTGCTGTTGAGGCACTTGAAAAGAAAAAGGTCGGCATCCTCCATTTCATGGAGTCCGCGAACCTGCCAGAGGGAGCGAAGCCTTTCGCACCAGAGGCCCGGAAGCGGTTCTCAGGCCTTTTCGTGGTGAATGTCGACTATGATCAGCAGACTGCGGAGCAGGCCATCGAATCGGGCCTGGCTGATGCCGTCACGTTTGGAAGGCTCTTCATCAGCAACCCGGATCTGCCGGAACGCTTCCGCACGAATGCGCCTTTGGCACCTTCGGATCATGACACTTACTATAGCGGCGGCGAAAACGGATACACTGACTATCCCAATCTGCCGTAGTACAAACTTTACCCAGCCAGATGCGCATTTGCCGTACCCGGCTGTACGGCAAATGCGCCGCCGCCTGAGCGGAAAAGTCGGAAGGGCGCCGATCGTGAACGTTTCTTTCGGGTATCTGGAAAATGTCAGTGCTGGTGCGGAAGCGGATGTGTTGCTGCGCGGCCTGATTGACAAAGACAAAGCTGGTCTTTTGGCGCTGGAAGCATAGCGCCGGCAGATCGGCGCTGCGCGGCATCTATTTTTCAGTCCATGGGTAAGGGGCGAAATCAGCAGGCACCCGATTTGGAAGGCGAAGAGGCCTCCAAAGCAGCGCATCAAGCGGCGAATCGAAAAACCGACTTTTGTCGCAAAGTCGGCGTTTCGGTGTCGGACGATAAACAAAATCAGAATTTTTGGTGGGCCTGGAGGGACTCGAACCCCCAACCAAGCGGTTATGAGCCGCCGGCTCTAACCATTGAGCTACAGGCCCATCCGGCATCAGGCAGTTTTCAGCCGGCGCCGCGCTGGCAATGGCTCCTTGCGCGGTCATTCCGACTACCCCAAAATCAAAAGCACGGCAAGCCTTGCCGCATTGGCTTCACAATTGGCAGTCAAGACAATGTGAAACATTTCAAGGAGGGACTTTCATGACCAATCTACCGGTTCGCATCGCAGCCGCCGGGCTTCTGTTTGCCGCGCCGTTTGCGGGCCAGACAGCATTGGCCCAGTCTGCGGACACCCCGGCGACCATTTCGATTTCCGCCGAAGGCGATGCAACGCTGGTGCCGGATATGGCGACCGTTTCGCTTGCCGTCGTGTCCCAGGCCGACGACACCGCCACCGCCATGGCCGAAAACAGCGCCGCCATGCAGAAGGTGATGGCCGCGCTGATGGAAGACGGCATTGCCGAAAAGGATATCCAGACCGCCAATTTCTCCGTCAATCCGCGCTATCGGCAGGTCAAGGCATCTGATGGTTCCACGGGGAGCGAGATCGCCGGTTACGAGGTGCGCAACGCCCTCAATGTGAAAGTCCGCGACCTTACAAAGCTCGGCGCCGTGCTGGACCGCGCGGTCGCACTCGGGGTCAATTCCGGTGGCGGCATCGCGCTTTCAAACAGTGATCCGCATGCCGCCGAAAACGAAGCGCGCCGCGAGGCCGTCGCCAACGCGCTCGCCAAGGCCGAAACCCTTGCAGAAGCGGCCGGCGTTTCTCTCGGCGATGTGCTGTCCATCTCCGAACAGAGTTCGATGCCGGGGCCTGTGATGTTCGCCCGGTCCGACATGATGATGGCAAAGGCATCGGGCGCACCGCCGATTGCCGCCGGTGAAAACACCTATACCATCACCGTCAACATGACGCTGGCAATCGAGCAGGACTAGGCCCGACCCGACCGGCCTGAAGAATTTGCCGGCTTCCGGGGCGACACTGTTCATACGGGCAGTTCGCCCCGCTTCTTTTTATGTATTCAAACAGTCCTGAACCGTTCCAGTCGCGAAAACAGCGAAAGCGCGCAGCAGATCACCCGACAGCCAATTCACCCGGCTATCCGGCTGAAAACCGCGGCAGACTTAGCCCTGCCCGCTTCTGCCGTTACGGGGAAAGATGCAGCACGACTTCGCGGTGGTGCGGGCGGTCGCGGTGCTCGAAGAGATAAAGCCCCTGCCAGGTGCCGAGCACCGGTCTGCCGTCTGCCACCGGCACCGAAAGCGAAACCTGCGTCAGCGCGGTCTTGATGTGGGCGGGCATATCGTCCGGGCCTTCCAGCCGGTGAACCAGATAGTTCATCGCAGGGTCGTCGGCGCGCGGGACAAGTCTTGAAAAATACGCGGAAAGGTCCCGCTTCACATCGGGATCGGCATTTTCCTGGATCAGCAGTGAGCAGGACGTGTGCCGCACGAACACGGTCAGAAGCCCCTCACCGTCCGTATTGCCGCGCACGAAACGGCACGCCTCGTCGGTAAATTCATAAAGCCCCTGTCCACGGGTCTGAATGGTCAGACGGGTCTGCGGCATGGTGTCCTTTCCTTGCCGCACCGGCCCCCTTTGAAAGAGGCCGGTGCAGAGCACATCACAGTGCCTTTTCAAGCTCCGGCAAGATCTCGAACAGATCGCCGACAAGGCCGTAATCGGCCACCTGGAAGATCGGCGCCTCCTCGTCTTTGTTGATCGCGACGATCACCTTCGAATCCTTCATGCCCGCCAGATGCTGGATGGCGCCGGAAATGCCGCAGGCAATGTAGAGTTCAGGCGCCACCACCTTGCCGGTCTGGCCCACCTGCCAGTCATTCGGCGCATAGCCGGCATCGACGGCGGCGCGCGAAGCGCCGACGGCAGCCCCCAGCCTGTCGGCCACCGGCAGGATGACCTCCTGGAATTTTTCCGAGGAGCCCAGCGCGCGTCCGCCGGAAATGATGATCTTCGCCGAGGTCAGTTCCGGGCGTTCCGATTTGGCAATCTCGTTCTTCACGAAGGTCGAGAGGCCGGGATCGTCTGCGGCACCCACCGTCTCGACTACGGCCGAACCGGTCATGCCGGCGGCGGCAAAACCGGCGGTACGCACGGAAATCACCTTCCTGGCGTCGTGGGATTTGACGGTTTCGATCGCGTTTCCGGCATAGGTCGGGCGCTTGAAGGTGTCGGGCGCAACGACTTCGGTGATCTCGGAAATCTGCATCACATCCAGAAGCGCGGCCACGCGTGGCAGCACATTCTTGCCGGTGGAGGTGGCCGCCGCCATGATCACGTCATAGGCGTCGGCAAGGCCGAGAATGGTGGCGGAAAGCGGCTCGGCCAGGCTTTCGGCAAGAGCGTCGCTTTCAGCCAGCAGCACCTTGGAAACACCGTCGATCTTTGCCGCGTCGTCGGCTGCAGCCGCGCAGGCTTTGCCGGCGACCAGCACATGGATATCGCCGCCGATGGCGGCAGCCGCGGTTGCGGCCTTGGCGGTCTGTTCGGAAACGGTCGCGCCGTTGTGTTCTGCAACGAGAAGAATGGTCATGGTCTCGATATCTCCTTACAGCACGCCGGCTTCGTTCTTCAGCTTGTCGACCAGTTCGGCGGCATTGGCCACCTTGATACCGGCCTTGCGGGCTTCCGGCTCCTCGGTCTTCAGCACTTCCAGGCGGCGGGCGATGTCAACGCCGAAATCAGCCGGCGTCTTCTTGTCGACCGGCTTTTTCTTCGCCTTCATGATGTTCGGCAGCGAAGCGTAACGCGGCTCGTTGAGGCGCAGGTCCGTGGTGATGATGGCCGGCAGCTTGACGGTGATGGTCTGCAGCCCGCCATCGATCTCGCGGATCACGGTCGCCTCGCTCTCGCCGACTTCAAGCTTGGAGGCATAGGTCGCCTGGCTCCAGCCGAGAAGGGCCGACAGCATCTGGCCCGTCTGGTTGCTGTCGTCGTCAATCGCCTGCTTGCCGAGAATGACGAGGCCCGGCTCTTCCGCCGCGGCAACTTCCTTGAGAAGCTTGGCAACGGCAAGCGGCTCGACGGTTTCGTCGGTGGTAATCAGGATGCCGCGGTCAGCACCCATGGCAAGGGCGGTGCGGATGGTTTCTTCCGCCTTGGCCGGGCCGATGGAAACCGCAATCACTTCGGTGGCAATGCCGGCTTCCTTCAGCCTGAGGGCTTCTTCCACCGCGATCTCGTCGAACGGGTTCATCGACATTTTCACATTGGCGAGTTCAACGCCGGTGCCATCCGGTTTCACACGAATCTTGACGTTGTAATCGACAACCCGCTTTACCGGGACCAGAACCTTCATCTTCTACCTCCTGGATCAGGGCCTCACGGCCTCAATCGAGACATTTGGGCCGGAACGGACATTCCGGCGTGGGTGAGATTGCGGCCTTTCGACCGCGCTCGCTTGCCAATGGGCGACATGAATAATTTCATTTGCCTGCTTTGACAAAGAATCATTGCCTCAAAACAGGCATTTTTCGATAAATCATCGGTTTTTCCCCGGCACCCACAAAATGTCGGCGCGGCCATCGTCGTTGGCGTGGCGGGCGGCCACGAACAGGTAATCGGAAAGCCGGTTGATATAGGAAAGCGCAGGTTTGCCGACCGCTTCTTCCGCCTCAAGCGCCACCATGGCCCGTTCAGCCCGGCGGCAGACGGTGCGCGCCATATGCAGTCCGCTGGCCAGCCGGCTGCCACCGGGCAGGATGAAGGAGGTGAGCGGCGAAAGCGCCGCATTCAACCGGTCGATCTCGCTTTCGAGCCATTCGACCTGCGTGGTCACGATCCGCAGCGGCTCATAGGAAAGCGCATCACCGGTCTCCGGCGTTGCCAGATCGGCACCGAGATCAAAAAGATCGTTCTGAATGCGTTTCAACCCGTCGGCAAGCGCGCCCTCGCCATCGATTTCAAGCCGCACCAGACCGAGCGCGGCATTGGTTTCGTCCACATCGCCGATGGCGTGGAGCCTGAGATCGGATTTCTTGCGGCGCGGGCCCGTGGCAAGCCCGGTCGTGCCGCCATCGCCGGTGCGCGTGTAAATCTTGTTGAGTTTGACCATGCCTGAAAATCAGTGTCCGGACTGGATGAGCCAGAGTGTGAACATGATGAGGACGATCGCGATTGCCTGAAAGGCAATGCGGCCCTGCATCATCTTGTTGGAAAATTGGGGGCTGCCGCCCTTCATCATGTTTATGAGGCCGCGCACCAGAAAGAACACGACCAGCATCATCGCAATGATTGTCACGAATATGAAAAAGCTGGACATGGGGCGGTACCGTCTCCTCCGTTGTTCCCACCTGCGCAGGAAAGCTGCATCAGACGATAAATTGCACAAGCATGCAAGGGCAACGGATGCTCATGCTGCAAACGCTGCGGCAACGGCCGCCTCCAGAAGGGCCTCCATGCCGCCGTCAAATGCCACCAGATAGACAGCGGTGATGACAGGCAGGGCCGAGGCCACACCTGTGATCGTCGTGGCCGCAATTGTTGCCGCCCGGTCAGCGGGAAAACCGTAAACGCCGGTCGAAATGGCCGGAAAGGCGACCGTGCGGCAATTGCTTTCCGCCGCCAGCTTCAGGGAATTGCGATAGCAGCTTTCAAGACGTTCAGCCTCGTTGTGCGATCCTCCCTTCCAGACGGGGCCGACAGTGTGAATCACATGACACGCTGGCAGATCGTATCCGGCGGTGATCCGCGCCTCGCCGGTGGGGCAGCCGCCAAGTGTGCGGCATTCGGCCAGAAGGCCGGGACCGGCAGCCCTGTGAATGGCGCCATCGACCCCTCCCCCGCCCAGAAGCGAGGTATTGGCGGCATTGACGACAGCATCGACGTCAAGTCTGGTGATATCGGCCCTGATGACGGATATCTCGGTCATTGCTTTCTCCCTGGCCACCTCAGCTCATCCGGCCCATCAGGCGGTAGAACCAGTCAGCCGGCATCGCCCGCTTCAGGAAGGCGCCCTGTTTGGCCGGCGTTGTCACGAGATAATGCGGCTTCGGCCGTTTCGCCGTCAACGCCTTCAGCAAGACAGCATGGACGGCGTCGGGGGCGAGCTTGTGACGGTTGGCCGGCCCCGAACCATCGAGACGGGCCAGCTGCCGGCGGTAGTCCTCGGCATGCACCGAGCCTTCGAGGTCGATATTGGCCCTGATATGTTTCAGCGCATTGGCGGTGAATTTCGAGGCAATCGGCCCCGGCTCGATCAGGCTGACGAAAATGCCGGTTCCCTCAAGCTCCATGCGCAATGTCAGCGACAGGGCTTCGAGCGCATATTTCGATGCCGAATACGGTCCGCGATAACGATAGGGCAAAAGACCCAGGATCGAGGAGCACTGCACGATGCGGCCGTGCCCCTGAGCGCGCATGACCGGCACGATCTGCCGCGTCAGCTCATGCCAGCCGAAGACATTGGCCTCGAACTGGGCGCGCAGAACATCGGTTGTAACATCCTCCACCGCGCCGGTCTGGCCATAGGCGCCATTGTTGAACAGCGCATCGAGCCTGCCGCCGGTGCGCTGCAGAACGGTTTCGACCAGCGCGGCAATCGAGGCATTGTCGGTATAATCCAGATAGAGCGCCTCGAGCCCGTCTGCGGCCAGCGCTGCAAGATCGTCTTCACGGCGGGCGGTGGCGAACACCCGCCATCCATCGGCATGCAGCGCGCGGGCACAGAAAGCACCGATGCCGCTTGAACAGCCGGTGACGATAATCGTGGATTTTTCAGTCAATTGTCTCTCTCCGGTACATCAAACCGATCACTATCCTATATAAGGTTACAGATACGCCACAAACGGTTCCCCCGCTGCAACCGCCATTGGGAGAGAGTATGAAGACGCCGGTCCGGATGACGTTGAAGGTCGCCTATGACGCGCTCTATCATTTCAGTGAGGATGACGGCTGGGCCATGGCAAGCCATGTGGCACTCTCGACATTGCTGGCGCTGTTTCCGTTTCTGATCTTCGGCACAACGCTTGCCGGTTTTCTCGGCGCCGATGAATTTGCCAATGTCGCCATCAATTTCATCGTCGGCGCCTGGCCGGAGGCCATTGCCGAACCCGTTTCCAACCAGATCCGCGAGGTTCTGACGGTTCCCCGTGGCGGATTGCTGACCGTATCGGTTCTGGCGGCCGCCTATTTTGCCTCCAACGGCGTGGAGGCCGTCCGTCTTTCGCTCAACCGTGCCTACAGGGTGGAAGAAACGCGCACATGGTGGTGGCTGAGGATCCGCAGCCTGGGCTTCGTGCTGCTGGCGGCGATCATCTTCGCCTTTCTCAGCATCATGTTCGTGGTGGTGCCGCTGGCGCTGCATTTCGCCGAACGCTGGTTTCCCTGGCTGGAAGACGCGCTCAACCTGCTTTCCAATGCCCGCCTGCTCGGCACGTTTCTGCTGTTGCTGTTCGGGCTGGTGATCGCCCATCTGTTTCTGGCCTCCGGACGCCGCCGGCTGGTCGATGTGCTGCCGGGGATCATTCTGACGCTTGTCGTCTGGTCGCTGTTCGCGTCGGGCTTTGCCTATTATCTCGGCACGTTCGCGCAATACAGCGCCACCTATGCCGGCCTTGCAACCCCGATGATCCTGCTGGTGTTTCTCTATTCGATCGGCGTGATCCTGCTTCTGGGGGCCGAGGTCAACGCCGCTCTCCTGAAATACAAGGTCATCAAGCACGCCCCATGGAGCCGTCACCGCGCCCGCAAGGCAAAGCATTCAGAACCCGCACATGACCCGAATATCGGCGGGTGACACACCTTTCGCCCGCAATTCTTCCAGTGCCGTATCCTGACTGGATTTGGAAAGCTTGCGCCCGTCCGCCCCCAAAATCAGCCGGTGGTGATGATAAACCGGCGCAGGCAGAGCCAGCAGTTCCTGCAACAGCCTGTGAACGGACGTTGCATGGTAAAGGTCCATGCCGCGCACGACATGGGTCACGCGCTGCGCCGCGTCATCGGTGACGACCGAGAGATGATAGCTCGATGGCGCGTCCGAGCGCGACAGCACGATATCGCCCCATGCCCCGGGGTCCGCCGGCGTCTCGACGATGCCATCATCGGTATCTTCCAGCCAGAACAGCGGCTTGCCAACAGCCTTTATCGCCGCCGCCATATCGAGCCGCCAGGCATGCCGCACGCCGCTTTCCAGCCGCTCCCGGCGCTCTTCAAGAGACAGGCTGCGATCACCATCGGGATAATGCGGCGCGCCGTCGGGATCGCGTGGCCACGTCGTCCCCTGTTCTTCGTGTTCGCCAACATGTCTTTTCACCGCGCCGCGGGTCATGAAGGCCGGATAGGCAAGGCCGCGATCGATCAGGCTTTGCAGCATGGCCTGATAGTCGGCAAAATGCGCCGACTGGCGGAAGACCGGCCCATCGAAGTCGATACCGAGCCAGGCCAGGTCGTCGATGATTTGCGCTTCCAGTTCGGGCGTGCAGCGGGCGCGATCAATATCCTCGATCCGCAGCAACAGCCGGCCGCCGGCGGCATGTGCCCTCCGCTGGTTTTCAAGCGCCGACAGCGCATGGCCCAGGTGAAGCCGGCCGTTCGGGCTCGGTGCGAAGCGGAAAACGGGTCGAGCGGTGTTCAAATTCATGCGATGACAGTCCGCGTTCAAAATTCATGGAAAGGGGTAAGGCCGATGCAGCGTCTGCGCAATGCCGCCGATCTCGACACGGCGGTGCACAATTTATGCAAAAGCGTGACCGCTATGGCAAGAATTGCGGCCGTCAGCGGCGAAATCCCGCTCAGGCTGCGGCCGGGCGGGTTCGAGGGCCTTGCCGAGGTCGTGGTCGGGCAGTTGATCTCCAAACAGGCCGCGAACGCAATCTTCGCGCGGCTGAAGGCCGCCTGCCCGCTGCTGACGGCGGAAACCTTTCTTGCGCTCTCGCCGCAGACACGCGCCGGTCTCGGCCTCACGCGCGCCAAACAGGCAAGCCTTGAGACGGTCGCACAGGCCGTCATGCACGGCAGTCTCGATCTCGACCGCCTTGCCGATCAGCCAAGCGAGAGCGCGATTGCCGAACTGACCGCCCATCGCGGCATCGGACCGTGGACGGCCGAGGTCTATCTGATGTTTTCGGCCGGACATATCGACATCTTTCCCGCAGGCGATCTGGCACTCAGGGCAGCGGCTGCACACGCATTCGGCCTTGAGACGCGGCCGGAACAAAAGGTGCTGCGCGCGCACGCTGAAGACTGGCGCCCGTATCGCGCAGTCGCGGCGCGCATTCTCTGGGCCTATTATGCCACCGTGATGAAAAAAGAAGTTCTTCCGGTCGGCTGAAGAATTGCAGCGACTTTATCCCCCTTATTCATGCACTCGATTTATCAGGCTTCACAATGCTGTAACAACAAGCCTAATATACAGAGAAAGGATGCCGAATCGATCAGGAGAGCAACTTGACGATTGCAGTCTCGCCTCAGGCCTTGCCGGCGCTTGTGCTGAATGCCGACTACAGGCCCCTGAGTTATTACCCCTTGTCGCTATGGTCCTGGCAGGACGCGATCAAGGCCGTCTTTCTCGACCGTGTGAACATCATCGCCGAGTATGATCAGGCCGTGTCTTCGCCCAGCTTTTCCATGCGGCTGCCGAGTGTCGTCTGTCTCAAGACCTACATCAAACCCTCGCGCAACCCGGCCTTTACCCGCTTCAATGTTTTCCTTCGCGACCGTTTCCAGTGCCAGTATTGCGGCAGCCATGACGAACTGACCTTCGATCATGTCATCCCGCGCTGCAAGGGTGGCGAGACAACGTGGGAAAATGTGGTAGCGGCCTGTTCGCCGTGCAATCTGAAAAAGGGATCCAGACTGCCGAAACAGGCCGGCATGATCCCCTGGCAGAAGCCTTACCGCCCGACGGTGCAGGACCTGCACAACAACGGCCGCCGCTTCCCGCCAAACTATCTCCACGAAAGCTGGCTCGACTACCTCTACTGGGACAGCGAACTGGAGCCGTGACGGCCACTATGCCCGGCATGAAGTGCTGCATCTGGATGATACCTGTGCCAGCAGACGGACGTTGCCGGGCCTGTGACAGCTGAAGATCACATTGCCGGGCTCCGTCTGCCAACGCTGGTATAGTAATCGACACCCGCATTCATGCTTGACCGAAGAGTGTCTGATCAGGCTCAGGTCAGCCTTTCGGCCGAAATGCAGACAATACCGCACGCATGCGGCCGTCTCCATCTGAGAACAAACACCGCGCGTTCAAAAAACGGGCTACGGCCCGCCCTGTTTTCCGTATCGGTGGTTCGGGCGGTCAAAGACCGCCCGAACTTAGAAATGCCACCTTAGAACTGCACACGCAGCGAAAGCGAGACCTGGGCGCCGGAGACATCGTCACCGACCGGGAAGTCCGCTCTCAGCTGGCTGCTGAGCTGGCGCATGTTTCCTGTCACAGCAGGTGCGAGGTAGTTGAACCCGACGCTGACTTCTCCGTAGCTATCGACCGTCGATGTTGTGATCGGCGTGCGGATACCCGCCGACGACACATATTCGGCTGTTGGGTCATCGGAGAAGTTGTTGTAGTAGGTCCCCGACAGGAACGGCAGGATCGTTCCCTTGTTCTCCTCGAGAACAAAGGCCGTCGATGCCGCCAGCCCGATCGATCCGACAAAGGTGTCCATATCGTCGAACGCGATCCTCGCCGGTGAACCGCTGGCCACACGAAGATCGTCAAAGGAGCTGTTCGAATAGGACAGTCCGACCGAAGGCGTCAGGGCAAGGCGGTCCAGATCGAAGTTGTAGCCCACATAGCCCGATGCGGTGTACTGATCAGCGTCGAAGTCACTCTGATCGAAGACCGTCGTCGAAAGACCTGGGGCCATACGCATCTGGTTGATGTCATAGGACGTCTGACCATAGGTCGTCCGCAGTTCGGCAAAGAACGGTCCGGCGAAATAGGACGCATAAGCACCGAAATACTTCTGCTCGAACTCGTTCAACCCGCTGTAGCGGATACCGGCGACCGTATCATTCTCACTGATCTTACCGGAATTGATGCCGCCAAGGATACCGAAATTGACCTGGCCGCCATTTTCTCCGAGATCGAAGCAACCATAATCGATGCCAAGTTCAACACCGCCAAACGTCATGTCCGAGTTCGTGGTCGCGGAACCCGAACCGTTCGAAGACGCCGTTGACGTGGTTTCGAAAGTACCGCCGTTCATCCGAGTGTAGCTGCCCGGCGTGCAGCCTTTCTGCGCGCCGTCGACTTCGGTAACATAGCTGCCGTCAAACCGGTTCGTGGTAATGCCAGTGAAAGCCTGCGCGGCATAAATGCCGCCGAGCGTGCCGCTGATCGGCGCCATGTCGAGCGCAGTTGCCAGGATGACCGAATTACCGGTTTCCCGGACGCTGTTGACGATCAGCGGATTGGCGGTATTGCCAAGTCCATAGACATCTCCGATCGCCGCCGAGAAGTCTCCGTCGACCGTAATCAACGTACGCTCGTCCGGCGTGTCGAGATAATTCAGCCCATAGAGCCCCAGATCATAATCGGCCCCGGAAAAATCACCCGTCACATGGATCTGATCAGTCGTCGTGTCGGCGTAAGTACCGAGCACAATTCCACCGCCCTGCGTGATGTTGCCATCTATGTTTAGGGTGGTTGCAGACGATCCCGCAGCCTTCAAGGCATCCGTATCCGTACTGTAGTTCGAGGCGTTGAGTATACTGTTATTCTCGATATCGATACCCGAAATCGTATAACCGCCCCAGGCCGTAAACGTACCCTGGTTGTCAAGTGTACCGTTACCGGAAAGGTCTCCCATGAGCACGAATGTATCGTCATATCCATTGTTGTTGACGATCATGCCGTTAATCGTGCCTTCGATACCGGCCAGGCCCGTGTTGGTCAGCCCGCCATTCAGCGTTCCGCTGGTCAGCAGCAGACCGTCATTCGTCGTCGCTCCCTGAATCACGCCGGCATTGAACAGCGCACTGCCGCTTGCGATGTCAGCCGTCCCGCCAATGAGGCCGATATTGCCGACCAAGCCGCCGTCAAGATCGAGGGCACCGTCGACAGTACCTTCATTGACGACCAAGCCACCATTGACATCGAGAGCACCGTTGACAGTACCGGTATTACTGACAAAGCCACCGTTGACGATAATAGCGCCACTGACAGTGCCCTCATTGGCGAAGAAACCGCCGGCCTCATTCTGCGCGGAAGCAAGCGTGCCGCCTGCTTGGTTGATTGCATTACCGCTGTTGGTCAGTCCGCCTGCGGAGCCACCGTTTTCATTGATGAAGCCATAACCGTTGCCGCCGGCAGAAGAGCTGTTGTTGACAGCGCCCAAAACACCGCTGTTGGTCACAACGCCATCATTGTTGATCGTCGTGAGCCCGCCGACCGTACCGTTGTTCAACGCACCGGTACCGTTGTTATTAACGGTACCGCCGTTCACAACCAGCACGCCAATGATGCTGCCGCTGTTGGTGAAGGTTCCGGCCTCATTGGTCGCCGTCGTGATTGAACCGCCCAACTGGTTTACAGCCGAACCGTAATTCACGAGTTTCTGGGTGCGACCGAAGCTGCCATTGGTAAAGCCGTTGGAATTGACTACACCGGTCGAATAATTGACCACCGTGCCGAAATCCGCGCCGGAAATAAGCCCGTTGGTGACATCACCGTCATAGATCGTCGTGACACCGGCGACATTGCCACCTGCTTCGTTGGCAACAAAACCGCCATCCACACCCAGTGTGCCCTGCAATGTGCCGCCATTGATCAGCAGGCCGCCGGTAACAGAAGTTGCTCCCGTGACCGTGCCGTTATTGGTGAACTCACCGCCGGAAATGCTCAGCGTACCGATCTCGCCGCCGTTTCGGTTGATGGCAAGGCCGCCGGTATTGACAAAATCGGCAACTGTGCCGCCCGCTTGGTTGGTGAAACCGGGAACCAAAAGTGCACCCAAAGAGGAATTGGTCACCGTTCCAGAAATTGAACCCTGATTGGAAACGATACCGCTTGTGTTGTTGATCGCGCCAACAAATGTGCCGCCGCTGTCTATCGTGACACTGCCCAGACCCGTGACAGACATACTGTCGGCGGTCAGAGCCCCACCATTACGGATGATGAAGCGGCCGCCGTTTTCGACGGTCAGGGATTTGATCGTACGGCTCTGGTCGAGATAAGCTGGAACAAGCACGTTAGAGCTGATGGTAGCGGTATTTCCCGAGCCGGGAGCCCCTCCCCCATCCCAGTTATAGCCATCGACAAAATCACCAGAACTCCACCATGGGCGGTCCCATTCGCGATCAGCCGACAAAGCTGGCCCGGCCACCATAACTGCGGCACAAAGCACGAGCATTCCAGAGAGAGCGGTTTGATTTGTTAGATTTTTCTTCCGAAAGGACGAACGGCCATTTACGCGCCGTCTCACACGCTGCAACTTATTCAACTTCACCCTCCTTGAGTATCAACTTATGTGCGCATTACCTTAATTTATGACGTGTGTATATATCTCTGCGTTAAAATTCGATCGATACAATCAATACGTGGCACCTCTGCAACACACGGCTTTCTATAAAATCCCGCAAAAGTAGATTTTAATGACTATCATCTACTTATAAAAATGAAATTTTTATAATTTATTATTATATTTCAATTAGTTATGTTAAGGTGAAACGCTTGCTCTCACTAACAATGAAAACAGCCAATCACAATCATTTTGAGCAACCAGTAACCAATACACGCAAAAAGAAAACGCGCTTCAACCCATTAGAAGATAAGCACAATTGACAATTCAAAGCTTGATTACCGCTCGTTTGTAAGTTCCGGCAAAAGCGACACCGCTTTCTCGATTTTCAGTCGAGCAAGTGCAAAAAGCGCAATTTTATGGTGGCGATTTGTTGGTCAGCTTTTCCACAGATTGTATCTGAGTCTGGCTCGATGACGGCTTTTCTGCCGATCAGTCATCGGCGCGCGCCACGGTCAGTCGCAGGCCCGCCCGCGCAATGCCAGCGGGAAAAGGAAAAATGGCGTTGTCCCTGTTTCATTCTCAAGTGTCGCGGGACACGAGTCCGGGATGGCACGGATCTTCCCAGCAAGACGGCAGCAACGAAAAACGGCGCCGGTTTCCCGACGCCGCTCAGTCATCTCACGATAAAATGCCTTGATCAGGTCGTAGCGTGCGGCTTGATCAGATTGCGCTCGACCAGCAACTCGGCGATCTGGACGGCATTGAGGGCCGCTCCCTTGCGCAGATTGTCGGAAACCACCCACAGGGCCAGACCGTTTTCGACCGTCGCATCCTCGCGGATACGCGAAATATAGGTGACGTCCTCGCCGGCGCATTCGACCGGGGTGACGTAACCGCCATCCTCATGCTTGTCGACAACCAGGCAACCCGGCGCCTCGCGCAGGATATCGCGCGCTTCGTCGGCCGTGATTTCCTTTTCGAATTCCAGATTCACAGCTTCACCATGGCCGATGAACACCGGCACGCGCACGGCGGTGCAGGTGACCTTGATCTTCGGATCCAGCATCTTCTTGGTCTCGGCCAGAACCTTCCATTCCTCCTTGGTGTAGCCGTCTTCCATGAAGACGTCGATATGGGGAATGACGTTGAAGGCGATGCGCTTGGTAAACTTCTTGTTTTCGATCGGATCGGCAACAAACACCGCGCGGGTCTGGTTGAACAGCTCGTCCATGCCATCCTTGCCGGCGCCGGAAACGGACTGATAGGTGGAGACCACGACGCGCTTGATGGTCGCGGCATCATGCAGCGGCTTCAACGCGACAACCAGCTGAGCCGTCGAGCAGTTCGGATTGGCGATGATATTGCGCTTGGTAAAGCCCTCGACCGCATCCGGGTTGACTTCCGGCACAATCAGCGGAACCTCGGAATCGTAACGCCAGGCCGACGAATTGTCGATCACCACGCAGCCCTGCGCTCCGATCTTCGGCGACCACTTCTGCGAAATCGAACCACCTGCCGACATCAGGCAGATATCGGTATCGGAGAAATCGTAGTTCTCCAGGTTCTTGACCTTCAGGGTCTTGTCGCCGAAGGAAACTTCCTTGCCGACGGACCGGCTGGAAGCGAGCGCCACGACCTCATCGGCCGGGAAACCGCGCTCTGCGAGGATGGAAAGCATTTCGCGCCCGACATTGCCGGTAGCGCCAGCGACTGCAATCTTGAAACCCATGATGATATTGCTCTCTTTCGTTTCTCTCCTCATGTGGTCGGGAGCGGAAGAGCGGCCGTCAGGCCCCTTCCAGTCCCCGGCCAGACCGGGGAGAGAGCGGCGGGGCCAGAGACATCAGACGATTTTTGTCGTCGTTTTCTTGGCCGTTTTGATGAGAATTCCGGATGCACAAACCCTGCTTCCGGCGCGGGGCGCCAGGCTAACATCGCCAGATACGGGACGCAGAAGCTTCAGCATGAATTTGTGTCCTTTAACCGCGAAGGCTAATGGCCTTTTTGAGCCCGCAAGTCAAGGTCTGTTTCCCCGGAAGCCTGAGCATGGTGGCTACGCATGAAGGCCGGTTTGAGTGCCTTGATACTGTTGCGCGGCACCGGCTTGCCGGTTTCGTCGATCCTGAAAACCATGCGGTAACGTGAAAAGAAGATCGCCACGAAATAGGTGCACCAGGTTCCGAAGGCGAGCCCGACGATAACGTCACTCGGATAATGGGCGCTGACAATCGTGCGACACATGGCAATCACCACCGCAAGACTGAAGAACAGCACGCGATGACGCGGCATGAAAAACGCAGCACAGGTAAATATCGCCGCGATCGTCGTCGAATGTCCCGATGGAAAGCTCGCAAAGTCGGAGTCGAAATGCATCGGACTGAATGAAAACGGGCCGATATCCTGATGTAAAAGCAAATGAGGGCGCGGCCGGCCAATCAAATTCTTGATGATCGCAACGGCGATTCCTGAAAAGGCCACAGAAGCAAAGACAAAGCTGGACGCCTGGGCGAGAAAGACCCCTTTGGCCCGGGTGCGCCGGTCCCCCGTGCCCGCTGCCCCCAGTCCGACAATGATCGCGAGAAAGCTGGCGAACAAAATCCAGTCGGATTTACCGAAATGGGTCAGAAGCTTACCATAGTGGACCACTGTCGGATTGAAATCCTGGCTCATTAAGCCGACCGGATAATCCAGAACCGCAAATGAAACCAGAACCAGACCAAGGGTTCCGACCAAAAAGCCCCGCCAATGGTTACATGGCCATTTACAAGACTGCATCTTCCGCCGCTGGCTGAACCAGCGATAAGGCACCGTCATCATACCCCCGCACAACCCCTAACCCGGACGTCTTGTCCGGATGCACGATGACGGGAGCCTAAACGAAAACTGCCCTGACCTCAACGTAAAGTACTTCCTAAACCAGGAATACTTGAAATTGTGCAACCATAATTCCGCAATTTTCGGTATAAACAGCAGAAATCGTATACCGCCAACCGGGCGGAGCACGCCGCCTAAAAACCGATAGCCTGCAAAAGCAGGAAACAGCCCGCAGAAAGAAGGGCGGCGGCCGGCACGGTGATGACCCAGGCTGCGATGATGGTCATGAAATGCGAGCGGCGCACCAGCTTGCGGCGGGCGCGCTCCTGCCCCGGAATGCGGCGGGCCACCGGCCGTTCCATCTCGATGCGACGGGCGCGCCGTTCCATGTACCATTCACGGAAGAAGCCGACGCCGAATACCCCGCCGACCGCGATATGCGTCGAGCTGACCGGCAGGCCGAGCCATGAAGCGGCAATCACCGTCACGGCGGCCGAAAGCGCCACACAATAGGCCCTCATCGGATTGAGCTTGGTGATCTGGCTGCCGACCATGCCGATCAGCTTCGGCCCGAACAGCACGAGGCCGAACGAAATGCCGAGTGCACCGATCAGCATCACCCACAGCGGGATTGCGACCTCTCCGGCAACCGCTGCGGATTTCTGCACATAGGCAATGGCTGCCAGCGGCCCCACCGCATTGGCCACATCATTGGCGCCGTGGGCAAAGGAAAGCAGTGCCGCGGAGACCACGAGCGGCAGGCGAAACAATGTCTTCAGCGAGCGGTTGCGGTTTTCCAGCCCTTCGGACTGGCGCCGGATGAAGGGCACCGAAACAAAACCGAGGATAACGCCGGCTACCGCGCCGATGATCAGGGCCGTGCCGAAATCGATGGCGACGATTTTCTTCAGCCCCTTCAGCGCGAGATAGGCCGCAAAGGCGGCGCTCATCACCCCGATCAGCACCGGCACCCAGGTGCGCGCAGCGGCAATCTTGTCATCGACATAGATCACCCGCCATTTTATGAAGGCGAGCATGGCCGCCGCGATGACGCCGCCCAGCAGCGGCGAAATCACCCAGCTTGCCGCAATCGCTCCCATGGTCGACCAGTGCACGGAGGCAAAGCCCGCCGCCAGAATGCCGGCGCCCATGACACCGCCGACCATGGCATGCGTGGTCGAAACCGGCGCGCCGATCCAGGTTGCGACATTGACCCAGACAGAGGCCGCCAGCAGTGCCGCCATCATCGCGCGCACGAAAACGGCTGTGCTGGAAAGCGCCGAGGGATCGATGATGCCCTTCGAAATCGTCGAGACCACGTCACCGCCGGCCAGCAGCGCACCGGCACTTTCGCACACGGCGGCAATCGCAATGGCACCGAGCAACGACAGCGCCTTGGCCCCCACGGCCGGTCCCATATTGTTGGCTACGTCATTGGCGCCGATATTGAGCGCCATATAGGCCCCGAAGGCGGCCGCCACGATGACCGCAAGGCTTTGCGGCTCACCGCCGGTGAAAATCGCGGCCGCGACCACGGTCAGGGTCACAAACACGAGACTGACGCCGACGCCCACCAGAGGGCGGGCGGCATACATGGTCGCCTCTTCCAGACGCGTCAGACGGTTCAGGTCCTTGTCGAGCGTCTTCCACTGCGGCGTGGCGTCTTCTGTCACTTTGAATGTCCTTGAAAATCCGGAAGCCGGTCAGCCATGCCAAACGGCACTCAGCGGCGACGCGCGTCTTCGATGCGTTTGGGAAAATCCTTCAGGATTGCCTTGAGTTCAGGCTCATCAACAGCACGCGCCGCGTCTTCCGGGCTCATCCATGCCCGCTCGCGCTCGGCCATTTCCGGAAAACTGTCCAGCAGCGCCTCGACCTTGACCGCATAGACATAAACATCGGTCGGCACCGGCAAGCCGCCATTGACGATCTTGTTGTAGCGATAGCGTCCGATCCGGATACGGTCAGTGTCGGCGGGTTTGACACCGGCTTCCTCCCAGGCCTCCTGCAGCGCCGTGCCGGCACCGTCGGTCCCGGCCACCGGCCATCCCTTGGGAATGATCCAGCGCCTCGTCGTTCGCGAGGTGATCAGCAGGACTTCGGGACCGTCGGCTCCGTCGCGGTGGCAAAGGGCGGCGAGCTGCACACGCGCAGGCCGGCCAAGCAGCGGAGCGAGGTAGTTATTCCAGATCCGGGAAAACATTCATAAAACCGTCATAAAGCGGACAAGTGAGTGTTTGTTTAGTGAAAAACGGTTCGTTTCTCAAGTCACAAAGGAAACACGGCCGCGCATGGCTGCTCCATGAACCATCCGTAACCAGGAGCGAAAACTCAACGGGTCCTCTTTTCGAGCCTGCCGATCATCGTCTTGCCAAGCGTCTGCGGCTTGACCGCAAGCGTCGGATCGTCCCGTTTCAAACGCTCTGCCATATTCTCCAGCCCGAAGGCGGCGGCCGATTTCAGGTCTTTCAACTCATCCCAGGTGACGGGGGTGGCGACCGGGGCGCCGGGGCGGGCGCGCACGGAATAGGGTAGGATTGCGGTTGCACCGCGCTCATTGCGCAGCCAGTCGATGAAGATGCGCCCCTTGCGCTTTTCCTTCGACATGGTGGCGGTGAAACGGTCGGGTTGCGCATCGGCCATCAGATGGGCAAGCGTCCTGGCGAAGGTTGTGAACGTTTCCCAGCCGACCGTGCGCCTGATCGGTGCGACGATGTGAATACCCTTGCCGCCGGTCACCATCGCATAGGCCTCAAGCCCGATATCCGAAAGCAGGGCTTTCAGGTCAAAGGCCGCCGTCTTCGTTTCGGCAAAGCCGAGGCCTTCATCGGGATCGAGGTCGAACACCATCCGCTCCGGCCGCTCCAGCCGGTCGGCGCGCGCTGCCCAGCCGTGAAACTCGATCGTGCCCATCTGGGCCGCGGCGACGTAGCCTTCAGGACCGGCGACATAGAGATATTCCCCGGTCTCGCCGTCCTTTTCCGCGATGTCGATCCGGGCGAGTTCTTCCGGAAAGCCCTTGCCCGCATGTTTCTGGAAAAAACATTCGCCATCAATACCGGCTGGACAGCGCAGAAGCGAGACGGGACGCGCGCCCGAGACAACGCTCATGCGCGCGCCGACACGGCCGTAGTGACGGGCAATATCGATCTTCCGCACCCCGGCCTTCGGGAAAAGTTCGCGGTCCGGGTGGGTAATGACAATGCCTTCGACCGTATCGTCATCACCGGCTCGTTGTTCGGGGCGCCTCCCTTTCTCTGACATCACGTCCTCTGCCTCCCTATCCTGGTGCAGATCGAGACAGGCGCCGTTGCGCACATGTCCCCTCACCTCACCACGGCGTCTTGCCGTCCGGTTCGAAGAAGCCGCCGGACTCTTCCCCTTCAAGCGCAAAGCGGGCGGGAAGCCGTGCACCTTCTTCCGGGGTCATCGCGCCGAAACCGGTCAGATCCGTCTTCACAAAACCCGGGCTCACCGAATTGATGACAATTCCGCTGCCGCGCAGCGCTTCATGCAGTTGCACGGTCAGCATGTTCAACGCCGCCTTGGAGGCATTATATCCGATGAACTGCGAGGCATAATAGGGCGACGTTGGATCGCCATTGAGCGTCAGGGAACCGAGTGAGCTCGAGATATTGATGATCCGCCCCTTCTCTGCCTTGCGCAAGAGCGGGAGCATGGCCTGCGTGACGGCAAGGGTTCCGATGAAATTCGTCTCCATGACCCGGCGGACAGCGCTGATTGCAGCCGTATCGGGCGGACCGTCGGAAAAATCGAAAATGCCGGCATTGTTGACAAGCACGTCCAGCCTGCCGTGTTTTTCCTCGATCCATGCTGCCGCTGCGGCAATCGTTTCACTGTCATCGATATCGATGTGAACCGGCCGGACGACAAGTCCCTCGGCGCCAAGGTCGTCCACTGCCTTTTGGGCGCGGCTGTCATCCCGCGCGCCGATGATCACCTGCATGCCCGCGGCGGCAAGCTTGCGGGCGATCTCCAGCCCGATCCCCTTGTTGGCGCCGGTGACGAGGACCGTTTTCTGTTCAGACATTCATCAAATCCTTTCCAAACATTGCATTCCGGGCCTAATATATGAAGCATTATTCATTTTTTGGATTCGCTTTTGCCCAGCCCCGCCCGCCCTTCTCTGACACCCCGGAAACAGCCGCGTCAGGCGCGTGCCGAAGCCACCGTGGACGCCATTTTCGAGGCGACCATTCAGCTTTTGACCCGACCGGGCGCGGAAAACCTGACGACCACACGCGTGGCCGAACGCGCCGGCGTTTCCATCGGCACGCTCTATCAATATTTTCCGAACAAGCAGGCGCTGATCTACGCCCTGAACGAGCGCTATCTCGTAGCACTTACGGAAAAGATCGAAGCGACCTGTCGGGCACAGGAGGGCGAAAGCGCAAAGAACATGCTCAAGGCCCTGATCGACACCTACTGGCAGGCCAAGACCGAAAGACCGGAGGTCACGCGGGCGCTCTATCGCTCTGTCGCCGATCTCGATAACACCGCGCTCATCGAAACATTCGCACAACGGGTCGACGCAGCAACCACCGCCATGTTTTCGAGCGCCAGCGATGTGGATTTCGCCAACCTTGCAGAAGTGAACCTGACGCTTGTGACCGTTATTTTCGGCACGGTGCGCAACGCCTTCGAACGCGGCCTGGACACTGACGAGGCCGACAGGCTGCATGGTCAGTTGCTGCTGATGTGCGAGGCCTATCTTGTCTGCATTGGGGAACGCATAAATCACGCGGGCGGGCAATCTGGAGGCCAGGATTGATCGCACGAGCGCATTAGGGTTCGCACGCCGGTATGAACAATCGCCCCCAATTTCGCCATATTTTGCGCTGCAAACCTTGCCCCGTCGCGCTCAAGTCCGTATTGACTGTCGTCAATGAACCCCGGACCCGGTGAAAACCCGGGTGGCTCTTCCGGCCGCCGATCCGCCGGACAACCATTGAAACTGTTTTCATGACGTTCCGGCCCGCATTCCGCCTGCCGGCCGCAAACAGACTTTCAGGGACCATTGATGAACACCAGACATTTCTCACTCGCCCAGTACCGGCAGGAGTGGTTCGGCAATGTGCGCGCCGACACGCTTTCCGGCCTTGTGGTTGCCATGGCGCTCATTCCCGAAGCCATCGCCTTTTCGATCATCGCCGGCGTCGACCCCAAGGTCGGCCTGTTCGCCTCCTTCTCGATTGCCGTGATCATTTCCTTTGTCGGCGGCCGCCCCGGCATGATTTCCGCCGCAACAGCGGCAACCGCCGTGCTGATGACCCCGCTGGTCGCCGGCCACGGACTGGAATACCTGCTGGCCGCCACCGTGCTTGCCGGCATCATTCAGGTGATCTTCGGCCTGTTGAAACTCGGCGCGCTGATGCGTTTCGTTTCGCGTTCGGTGATGACCGGCTTCGTCAACGCGCTGGCGATCCTGATCTTCATGGCGCAATTGCCGGAGCTGACGGATGTAACCTGGATGACCTATGTGCTGGTCGCAGGCGCGCTGGCGATCATCTATCTGTTGCCGCGCGTCACCAGTGCGGTCCCCTCCCCGCTGGTCGCCATCATCGTCATCACCGTTTTGACGATGATCTTCCATTTCGACGTCCGCAATGTCGGCGACATGGGCGAACTGCCGGACGCCTTCCCGGTGTTCCACCTGCCGATGGTGCCGCTGACGCTTGAGACGCTTGTGATCATTCTGCCCTATTCGCTGGCCGTCGCCGTGGTCGGCCTGCTGGAAAGCCTGATGACCGCCCAGTTGATCGACGACCTCACCGATACCCGCTCCAACCGCAACCAGGAATGCGCCGGACAGGGCATCGCCAACTTCTTTACCGGCTTTATCGGCGGCATGGCCGGCTGCGCCATGATCGGCCAGTCGATGATCAACGTGAAATCGGGCGGCCGCGGCAGGCTTTCGACCTTTATTGCCGGCTTCGTCCTGCTGATCCTCGTTGTCGTGCTCGACCGCTGGGTTCGCCAGATCCCGATGCCCGCGCTTGTTGCGGTGATGATCATGGTCTCGATCGGCACGTTCTCATGGTCTTCGATCAAAAATCTGAAGGATCATCCGCGTTCCTCTTCCGCTGTCATGCTGTCGGTGGTCGCCGTTGTGGTCGCAACCCACAATCTGGCGATCGGCGTTCTCGTCGGCGTGCTGCTGTCGGGCATCTTCTTCGCCTGGAAAATTGCCCAGCTCTTCGGCGTACGCTCGGAGCTTTCCAAGGACGGCACCGCACGGACATACTATGTCGAAGGCCAGCTGTTCTTCGCCTCGGTGGAGGATTTCAACGCCGCCTTCGACTTCCGTGAAGCGCTCGAAAAGGTCGTTATCGACGTCTCCCATGCCCACATTTGGGATATATCAAGTGTCGGAGCGCTGGATATGGTAGTCATGAAGTTCAGACGCGAGGGCGCCGACGTCGATATCGTCGGCCTCAATGAGGCAAGCGCGACCATCGTCGACCGGCTTGCCGTCCACGACAAGCCCGACGCGCTCGAAGAATTCATGAAAGAGGGGCACTAGGGAGAGAGATCATGGATAAACTGACTGCCTTTATCGACAGCTCGAACTACGCCGAAAGCGTGTGCGACCATGCCGCCTGGATTGCCGGGCAGCTTGGCCTCTCCGTCGAACTGGTTCATGTGCTGGAGCGCAAGCAGGGCCATCACGCGCCGACCGATCTTTCCGGATCCATCGGCCTTGGCGCCCGCACCGCGCTTCTGGAGGAATTGGCCGAGCTTGACGCACAGAACGCCAAACTGGCGCAAAAACGCGGCCGGCTTCTGCTCGAGGGCGCGCTGGAACGGCTTGCCGCCGAAGGTGTGACCGACGTCAATATCCGGCTGCGCAATGGCGATTTCGTCGAAGCGATCGAAGATGTTGGCGCGGATTCTCGCGTGATCGTCATCGGCAAGCGCGGCGAAGGGGCGGATATCGCCACCGGCCATCTCGGCTCCAACCTGGAACGCGCCGTACGCTCGGCAAAACAGCCGGTCTTCGTGGCCGCCCGGGCATTCAAGCCGATCCACAAGGTGCTGATCGCCTATGACGGCGGCCCGAGCGCCGAAAAGGCCGTGGAGCGCGTTGCCACAAGCAGCATTCTGCAGGAGACCGAGGCAACGCTTCTGACGGTCTGCAAGGAGGGCGATCCTCTCGCCGGAAAGGCGGAAGCGGCATTGAAGCGCCTGCAGGATGCCGGCGTAACGGCAAAGCTTCTGACCCGTCAGGGCCACGCCGAAAAGGTCATCGAGGATACGGCCACTGAAACCGGCGCCGACCTTCTGGTGATGGGCGCCTACGGCCACTCACGCATCCGCACCCTCGTTATCGGTTCGACGACAACGGCCGTGCTGCGCGCCTGCAAAATTCCTGTCTTTCTGGTGCGTTGAAGACAACTGCGGCCGAAACCGGCATATCAGGCATGAAAAAACCCTCCGGAACAGGCGTTCCGGAGGGTCTTGTTTTTCACCCGGCCGTGATGGCCGGTCCGCGCCCGGAAATCAGGCGGCGCTGAGGTTCTCAGCGGCGCTCTTGCCCGTGCGGCGATCGGCGACAACTTCGAAGTTGACCTTCTGGCCTTCGGCCAGCGTGGTCATGCCGGAGCGCTCAACAGCGGAGATATGGACGAAAACGTCCTTGCTGCCGTCTTCCGGTTCGATAAAGCCATAGCCTTTGGTGGTGTTGAAAAATTTAACGGTACCGACGCTCATAACGATTTCCTTTCAAATCGTGCGTTCCAAATTCACATGATATACACCATGCAGTGTCGTTCGATTTTGATAGGAAGACCGTTTCCAGCGCTTTCACGCAGACGTAACTTAGCAAACAAATTCGATAGTGCATTTGTTACGCGACAATCATGACCGGAGCAAGACGCTAATTTTTTATTTTTCGGTACGGTTATACATGGCGCAAACGCCGGACAAAGTCGGTTTTCAGGCAAAAAAACACCCTCTGCCCGGGAGGATGGACAGAGGGCGATGGGGATTTTCTGTCGCCGGAGCGCGGCGTTTTTCGCCAGCTTGCCCCGGGCTTTCCATCGGTATCATCAACGCGGCATCATGAAGGAAGCCGCGGCACCGAACGGAACCGGGTCTTACTTTGCAGCCTTGCGGGCAACCCGGCGGATGTCTTCGCGATTGATGCCGAGGTCGGCCAGTTCGCGGTTGTTCATGCGGTTCAGTTCGTTGACCGTCTGACGGTACTTCATCCAGTTGTTGAAGCTATGTGTCATGCTCATATCGTTTCTCCCTTCACCTGAAGGTCTCGGCGTCGCATCCGTGCGACGCATCCTTGCTTCTGACAATGAGGAATATAGATCCTGTCCCGGGCGTGAGGCAGAGGGTTTGCGTCAACAGTCCTATGCATTTTCTGCAATGCTTAACGCTGTCGCGCGCCCAAACTGATCAGAAAACGTGCAATTCCGCATCCCAAGCGGATTTGCGCCGCCTCGCCTGCAAAAGCACAAAAAAATAGCGCTCACCGGGGGAGGAGGAATCCGGTGAGCGCCATTTGATGTGGTCAGTGACTGGGAGGAGGAGGAGTATCACCGACCTATCGAAGGGTATTTGGGAGGAGGAGGAGAATACCCTTCGAATTCTGTAAATTCTTTATGCGTCGCTTAGAACGAAGCCCGGCGTGCGATCCGGCGAATGTCTTCGCGGTTGATGCCGAGGTCGGACAGTTCGCGGCTGGACATACGATCCAGCTCGCTGACGGTGCGGCGGTATTTCATCCAGTTGCTGAGGCTGCGTGTGACGTTCATCTTCTTGTCTCTTCAATCAGGCGTCTCGCTTGAGGGACGCTCATCAATTGCTGTTGAACCCGATATAATCGTTTTGATTTGGATGAGACAGACCCTTTTCAGCAAGGCCCCTATGCAAAAAACGCAGACCTCCCCAAACAGCCTCCAGAGGATACGGATCAGGCTGCCCTCGCCCCGAATTCAAGCGACCGCTATGTGCGCGCCAACGGCTAGCGGATCGCTGTTTCCGGCCGCCTGATCTGCCGGGGCGGTATTTCCGTTATAGGCTGAAAGAGCGGGTGGCACCGGATATCGGGACGGATATTGCAGGTTGATGTACTTGCGGCGATACAACATCTCGTTCGAGAGCCGAAAACAACTTACGGATAGTTGAACCTTTCCGTGCATAAGGGTTTTAGTGCAGTCGAACCGTTCACCCCGATCCCGGTTCAAATGGCAGATTTCATTGCTCTCCGGCATAGCCTCGCGCCCACGAAATTCAGGGCGTTGGCGGCCAACGGCATAGGCGCCGGCAGGAGAGGAATGTAAAGGCTGACGCGGTCTGACGACCTTAACACATGAACAGCATGCACACCCTGTTCATCCCCCGGGCAGCAGCCCCGGCACCGATAATATATATGGACTGGAGACGACCCGAATGGATGACGACATCAAGGCCGGTAACATCAGGCGATGGCTGCAAAGCCTTTCCTTGCGGGCCTGGCTTGTGTTCGGTTTTGCTCTTGCGCTGCTGCCCGTCGTCCTGCTGTCGACCGTCTGGTACACCCAGTATCGCCAGCAGGTTGCCGAGCCGTTCCGCAATGTCCTCCACACCCAGCACCGCGTGCTCGTTTCGCTGGAACGGATCCAGAGCAATCTCTGGGATATCGCCGCCTCGGTGAATGACTACGCCAACAGCGGCGAAGAACACTATCGCATCACATTCGAAGCTGCCGAGCGAGAAGTCGCCACCCACCTGCGCGATCTGGAACAGATCACTGGCGAACATCCCGCCTTCATCCCGATCCTTGAGGGCGTGGAGCAGCAATGGTCCGCGCTTCTCCGTGCTGCCTCTGCCGTCGAGCCTCAGGAGGGAACGGTCGATCCGACCCTGATCCGTTTTGAAAGCGCTATCGCGGAAACCGGCAAACGCATCGAGGATATTGCCGAGACGATGCGTATCCTCAACGAGCAGAGCCATGCCCGCGCGCTTGAAGTTATGAAAAGCCTCGAGCTCTTTGCCGGACTGGCCGGATTGTTCGCCTTCCTGTTTGCCGCAGCCGGCATCTACATCATCGATCAGGCCCTGATCCGCAGCACGGACAAGCTTGTCGAAGGCGCAATGCGGGTTGCCAACGGAGAACGCGACCGGGAGATCGAAGTGCGGGTCCCGCCGGAACTGGCCTCCGTCGCCCGGGCCTTCAATGCGATGATGAAGCAGATCATCCAGCAGGAAGACAAACTCGCCGCAGCCGCCCGTGCCGACGGGCTGACCGGCCTCGACAATCGCCGCGAATTCGACCGGGTCCTCGATACAAGAATACAAACCGCACGCGAGACAAACCAGCCCTTTGCCCTGCTGATCATCGATGTCGATCACTTCAAGGTCTTCAACGACACCTATGGCCACCTTGCCGGTGACGACGTTTTGCGCCAGGTGGCCCAGGTCATTTCGGAAAACGCCCGCGACGGAGATCGTGCCTACCGCTATGGCGGTGAGGAGTTCGTGATGATCATGCCGGGGCTGAGAGCCTATGAGGCGGCCGCAATCGCCGAGCGGGTCCGCAAGGCGATATCCGAACATACCATGGTGCTGCCGGATGGCAGCGAAAGTCAGTTGACCGTCAGCATCGGTGTATCGGTGTTCAACCCGCAGGCCAGCCAGCCCGACATCGTTGATCTGGCCGACAAGGCGCTCTACACAGCAAAGACGGAAGGGCGCAATCGGGTAAAAATCACCGCGTGAGGCCTTTTTCAAGGGAGCATGCGATGACGCGTTCAATCCTGTGTTTCGATATCGGCGGCACATCGATCCGTGCGGCCCTGGCCTCCGACGGACAGATGCCGGGCGCTGTGACCCGCTTCGACACGCCGGCGCAGGACCACGCCGCGTTTCTGGACCGGCTTGCGAGCCTTGCAGCGGCCCTGCCGCAACGGCCGGATGCCATCGCCATCTCGCTTGCCGGGGTTGTCGACCCAAAAACCGGAAAACTGATCGTGGCCAATATACCGGCAATCCACGACACCGACCTGAAAACCGATCTGCACCGCCAGACCGGCATTCCCGTGCACATTGCCAATGATGCCGACTGTTTTGCCCTTGCCGAAGCCGTGTTCGGCGCCGGCAAGGGACATGATATCGTTTTCGGCGTCATTTTCGGAACCGGGGTCGGCGGCGGCCTCGTTTCCGGCAGGCGGCTGATCAACACCGCCGGCGGTTTTGCGGGCGAATGGGGCCATGGCCCGGTGGTACCGCTCATGGCCGGCGATACGCCGATACCGCATTTTGCCTGTGGATGCGGCCTTTCGGGCTGCCTCGATACCGTCGCCGGAGCGCCGGGCCTTGAGCGCCTCCACACCCATCTTCACGGAAAGAACGATACGGCAAGAGCCATATTGTCCGGCTGGCAGGCGGGCGACACCGGGCCTGCGCGTACGGTGGAGGTGTTTCTGCAGCTCGTCGCCGGGCCTTTGGCCATGGCGGTCAACCTCACCGGCGCGACCATCGTTCCCGCCGGTGGCGGACTTGCCCGCAACCATGCGCTCGTGGCGGCAATCGACGAGGCGGTGCGCCCGTTGACCCTGTCGAAACCCGCCCATCCGCTGATCGTGCCCGCGGCAAGCGGCGAAGAGCCCGGCCTTGCCGGCGCGGCAGTGATCGGGTTTCAGGCGTTTTTACCCAAGGACCGGTGAAACCGATCCCCAGACTGCTGACAAACCCGGCAAGCAATCGTGGTTTTGCGTCCTTCCCCGCCGTCATTCCGGCCTTGAGCCGGAAATCAGTAAGGGCCAAGTCCTTGCGCGCAAAGACTCTTTCTGGAAGCGCACAACAAGCGGCCCTGGATACCGGCTCAAGGCCGGTATGACGAAAGACGCGGGACGAGCTTTGTCAGCAGTCTGGGGGACCGATAATACCGATCCCTGATATCATTCGTCGTAACGGCCGAAACGGGTCAGCATCTGCTTGGTGGCAATCCCGAGCAGGACGGTTCCGATCACCAGTGCCAGCGAAAACGACATGGTGTTGGTCGAGAACCAGTTGGTCAGCACCAGCCGGATATTGCTGATCGAAAACGGCGTATCGAAGATGAACACGGTCGATCCGATGCCGACATTGTCGATCACGCCGGTATTGCGGTTATAGGTGGTGATCCGGCCCTGCACCGCGTCCCAGTGCTGGCGTTTGGTCAGCGCCATCATGCCATTGGAGAGATTTTCGTGGGTCGGGGCGGAGATCACGGTCCAGGCCCCGTCATCGTCCGGGCTCGGTTCCTGGGCGATGATCATCGAAATCGAGTTCGGCGGCAGATAATCGTCATCCGGCCGCGGCAGGAAGCGCAGCGTCTCGAAGGAGAGATCGTAATTGCGTTTCAGATACTTCTCGACCTCGAAGATCCAGTTGTACCACCCGGCGGTCACCGCCTCGTCCCACTCCTCGATCGTGGTTTCCGGCCCCTCCGAATAATTGGCCTCGCCGCCGACCTGCTGGGTCCACACGCTGCGGCTGGTCTGGGAAATCTTGGCCTCCCGCAATGCCTGGGCGGGCACCGTGCCGATACTGCCGAGGAAAATCGCATCGCCGTCACCGACATCCTCGACCGCGTGCACCACGTCGATGGGAATCTGGCGGCGTGCGGCATTGGCCAGTTTCGCCACGAAATCCGAAGCCGCGCTCATCGTGTCGCCGTTGAGGCTGTCCATGTAGAGAGGAATACGCTCCTCATGGCGTGAATAGGGAAACGCCGTTCCGCTGGTCGCCCACAGATTGGGAACCTGCGCCACCCGCCCGAAATTGGGCATTTCGAATTCACTTGTATCAAACACGGCAAAGCGCGGCGTGTCGTCGGCTGTCGCTCCCGGCAGACAGGCGGCATCTTCCTTGGTCAAAAGCGCCGCTTCGAGAACAATCTTGTTCACGCCCGGCTTCAGGTGGCGCATGGTGAAGCGCACCGGCGTGCGCCGAAGCACGGCGCCGTTGACTGTGCTGATCGGCCATGTTGCCGCCAGTTGATCGTTGACGAAGACATGCAGCCGGCTGCCGGGCAGCACGATCGGCCCATAGGCGGCATCGAGCAAAAGCCGGGCCTCACCATAGGCATCGGCATAAAAGTCGGCCGGCAGGCCGATGGCAAATTCGGCACGGAAAACGCGACCGGAAAACTCCTGCGAGGGAATACCGAGCTGCTCGAAGGTCAGCGTGCGATGGCCGGTCAGAAGCTGCGTATCCTGCTTGCGCCAGGAATGGGTCGAATAGGCTTCCTCTTTCTGGGCGGCACTGCGGGCGGCCGGCGTGGTGATGCCGTCGATCAGCGGACCGATCCGCTGCCAGGATGGGGCCATCAGAACGAGCACGCTCTGGCCAAGCGCGTTGGTGGAGACGAAACGGGCCGACTGGGTGGTGCCGATATCAGGCAGCGCGTCGCCCAGAAGCGGCTGCAGCTCCGCAGGCGTGCCGACATAGACCGGCAGAACGCCCGAGGCGAACCGCGCCGGTTCGGATTTCGAATAGGTAAAGAAGGTGTTCGGCATGTCCGCCAGAAGCGCAAGCCCCTGCGCCAGTTCCAGCATCGGATCGGCGGCAATCGTGTCGCTGAGGCCCGGCGCCACGATATGGAACTGGGTGCGGCCGATGGAATCGACCCCGATGGCGCGAATATCGTCCGTTGTCGACATCATCCCGGCGTCGGGATTGTCGAACAGCAGGAATGTCCGCTCCGGATCGATATCCGTCCACAGGTCATAGGTCGAATCGAGATCGCAATCGGTTCTGTGGCGCTGCTTGATGTTGAAGGAAACGAGATTGTAGCCGGGCTTCAATACGCCATCGGGCACGTCGAAGCGCATGTCGGACTGTCGCTCCGAAGATGTCAGCGGCGGACGGGCAACCTCGACATTGTTGAAGGAAACCGTCAGTCGCGAAAATTCCGGCGCGACGAAAATCGAATTCTGATAGCCGATGTTGAACTTTACGGACGAGCGCGCCTGTTCTTCGGTCAGGTACACCGACCAGGAGCGTTCGACGTTTTCGCCTTCGATCCGCATCTGGTCGGCGGGAATGACATAGCGGAAAAACGGAATGCCCTCACCGGTGGCCGAAGCCGCCTGCGAGGCCGGCGATGTTGACGGCTGGGGCTGTGCCGGATCAACCGCCTGCGGCGGCGGACCGGACCCATCGGAGCCCATATCAAAAGGCGCCGCCGTCTGTGCGGCTGCCAGCTGCGGGCCTGCAATGAACACAACAAGAAAAAGCAGGATCCGTTTCATCAGCTCTTGCCCCTCGCCTTGACCGGTGCGCCGCCGGTATTCGGCTGATATTTCCCGATGAAATAGCTCATGCCGCGCCCCATCTGCCGCAGCGACATCTTGATGAACCAGAAGGTGCCGCCGAGCGTTCCGGGATCATTCTTGCGCGACTGCAAGAGCTGCTGCCAGCGGTCCGAATTGGCGAACATGAGATCGGACACCACGGAATAATGCAGGCTGCTGACCGGCGCATAACGACAGCCGACCATCGCCAGTTCGCCAAGCGAACGCGCATGACGGATCATCACCGGCACTTCGCCGGGATCACCGCCGCTGTGCGGCTCGACGCGCAGCAATGCATGGGTGCCGGGGCGCAGCCTGTCGAGATCGCGCACCTGCACCTGAAGCCCCGCACCATCGGTCGAGACGTCCTCGATGGTTCCGCGATAGACACTGTCGCCGATCACCAGTTCGCAGCGCCGGGACATTTTCACCCGCCGCGCCTTCTGCCGTTCGCCGACCTCCGACACCACGCCGAGCGCAGCCGCCGTCAGGAACAGGTTGAGGAAGTTCCAGCCGCCCACGACCCAGGTCACCCCTGCCAGATAGGGTTCGGCATAAAGCCTGTAGACCATCATCACCATGGCGGCGACGAAGATGAAGAAGATGATGAAGAACGGTCGGCTGATTTCCGAAAGACGGCTGTGCTCGATCGATTCATCCTTCGCCGTGACCTTGAAGGACGGTTTCTTGGGATTGATGATCGCGGAAACGACGGCGGGCATCAGATGCACCGTCTGGATATATTCATAGAGTTCGGAAATCCACGGCCATCGGAACTGACCGAAAAGATAGTTCTGAATCAGCATGTTCACGATCAGATAGGACAGCGTATAGGCGAGAAACTCGCCGCCGGACGCATCGAATATCTGCAGGCCGAAAAACAGGTAGCAGAGCGGTGCGATCATGAAGGACGCGCGCGCAAACGGAAACAGCCAGAACAGGTTGGACGACATGTAGCACAGGCGCTGCGGTATGGTCAGGCCGCGCAGCAGGATCGGAAACTTGAAGCGCAGGATCTGCATCATCCCTTGGGCCCAGCGGCTGCGCTGGCCGATGAAGCTCGAGAAGGTCGCAGGCTGCAAACCGGCAATCAACGGCCGGTCGATATAAACGCTGTTCCAGCCGTTGGAGTGCAGCTCCACGGCCGTTTCGCAGTCTTCCGTGATCGACACACCGGAAAAGCCGTTCACCGAGGCAAGCGCCTCGCGCCGCAACACTGCGGCCGATCCGCAGAAGAAGGATGCGTTCCACTTGTCGAGGCCGCGCTGGATAATGCCGTAGAACATTTCGTTCTCGCTCGGCATCAGTTCATAAGTCCGCAGATTGCGTTCAAGCGGGTCCGGATTGATGAAAAAATGCGGCGTCTGGGCGAGGAAGAGCTTGGGGTCCTCCTGAAAATATCCAACGGTTTCCTGCAGAAAGTCGTTGGTCGGCGCATGGTCGGCATCGAACACGGCGATCAGGTCGCCCGTGGTATATTGCAGCGCATGGTTCATGTTGCCGGCCTTGGCATGCTCGTTGCGCGGCCGGGTCAGGTAGCCGACGCCGAGTTCGGCACAGAGCTGCCTCAGCTCACGATGGCGCGTCTGGGCAAGGCTGGCTTCCACAAGGTTCTTGGAATTGCGCTTCTGTTCAGAGCCCCCGTCATCCAGCAGGTAGACTTTCAGCTTTTCGGGCGGGTAATCCATCGCCTTGGCGGCCGCCAGGGTATTGGACAGCAACGTGGCGTCCTCATTGTAGGACGGGACATAGACGTCCACATAGGGAAGATCGCCTTCAAGCTTGCCCCAGCGCGGACGCACGGGAAGCGGAAAGGAGACCACGAACAGGCTGAGCGCCAGCATGCCGACCGAAAACATCTCCGCACAATAAAGCATAAGGCCGGGAATGAAGTTCTGAAGCTCGGTGATCGGCGGAAGCGTGCTCGTGGTGCGCCAGAAGACATAGCGCAGCACAATGGATGTGCCGAAAGCAAGCGCAATCAAACGCCAGTTTCCTTCAGCATGCATCTGCTTGAGCACCATCATCACCGCAACGGCAACCGCACTCACAACAATCTGCGTGCGCAGGTCGATCGGCAAGGTGACCAGACCCAGCACAAAAATCGACGTAATGATCCAGGCAATGACGATTGCGGCCCTACGCATCAGGTGAAACCCTTTCTGAAGGCTGGCATGATAGCTTTTCTAACCTATACGGAAGAAAACTAAGAATTGTTTTCCGCCAAGTCATTTTTCCGAAAAAAGTCCGGACATGGCCAAACCTGCCGGGACACATGGCCATGTGCTTGCCGTTCCAGGCGCCGGCTCTGCTACCGATAAGAATGCTGCTCGCTCAAGCTTCGCATTCCACCTTCAGTCTGACCGCCGCCGTTTTATTCTCGTCCGCTAATATGCACGGAAGCATGGCGTGCTCCAACCCGCAAATGATGGCAAACGCCATGGCGGACGGGCTGCCGGATATCGCCGCCGGCAGCGCGGGCAAAACTATTCGCAGGTGACGGTGGTCGATCCGGGCAACAGGCGGCAGGGCGGCGCGGGAATGGAGCGCGCAGCCGGCGCGGGCGCCGTTGCCGAAGAGACGGAAGACGATGCGCTGCCGGTTCTGGCCGGTACGGGTATGCTGGTGCCCGACGGCGCTGCTGGCGATGACGGGCTGGCGGCCGGTCGTGCGGTCGGCGCCTGCTGACGCCCCGGCGTCGGGATCGATGATGTCCCACCGGCCGTCGCGGCACCGGCAGGTGTCATGGCGCCAGGGGCCGGCGGAATATTGGTATAGCCGCCGGATGGCAGGCTGCCGGCTGGAAGACGCACGACATCGACGCTGATTTCGTCGGCACCGGCCGTCGACGTGCTGGTGCGGGTCGTTCTGGTGCGTGTTGCCGGCGCCGGGCGCGCCGTTGAACCCGACAGGACCTTTTCGGTATTGCTGACGCGTTCCGGCCGGTCGTCATGGGCGCTGCGCGGATAAAGCGGCGCGCCGGACTGGCCAAGCAGTGGCGGCGGCGATGGCTGCTCGCCATAGGGATTCCAGCCATAAGCCTCGACGGCTGCATTGATGGTATAGCCGTACATGATGCCGAGCAGATCGTCTTCGCTGGCCCCGCTTTCGCAGAAACGGACCCGGATCTGGATCGTTCCGGCCTGGCCAAAGGCCGCGCGGCTGTCCCGGCCCGGCCTGATCTGCTGCCAGCCGTAAAGGCAAAGATCGTCGCCGCGCCCGTTACCGAAGGCATAGCCAAACGGCCCGTAATTGTTCTGCACATAATAGGGTGACTGAACCATCCTGACACCGGGAAGTTCCTCGCGCATCTCCTCTTCGACCCGCAGATCGGTAACCGAATGATAGCTGAGCGACTGTCCGTTCATCGGAGAATAATTGCGCGTGCCGAAGAAGATCGCGTTGATATAGTTCTGCCCCGGCGTGCGGGCATCGGTGCGCAGCAGGATCCGCTGGTCGATGGCGTTGGAATACTGCGTTTCCAGCACGGAGATCATCGCAGGTCCGCCCGGCGGCGGCATCACCACGGCCTCTTCCGGCATGAGATTGCGCACATTCGAGGTATAGGGCATGAGATTGCCGGCACAGCCCGCAAGCAAGCCTACCCCAACAAGGGCCAGAGCCTTACGGCTCCCGGTCCTGATCTGATAGGCAATTGCGTTCAACATGATTGCGGCACACCTCGGCTTGGCTGCGACTGGCACTTCCGGCCTTGGTCAGCCAGGATTAGTCTCCATATTTTTCAGATTTTGGTAAACAAACAATAAACAGACCGGCCGGGTGTCGATGACCGCCGGCGCAGCGAAACCGCGATTTTTCGCCGGAAAGGGCTGTACTGCATGGATTTTTAACATTTCTTAACGACAATATGGGTTTGTAGTGCCCAAAGCGGTGCTCTGCGGATGGAGGATCATATCGTATACGTTCCGACCGAAAGACGTCTCCGGGACGCCACATGCGGTTCTGGCAGGACGCACGGGGCGGGGTCGTGAGAAGGTGAATTCGCGGGATTGCGTGGTTTTGGAATTGGCGGCTGTGCGCCTGGCCGGAGTAAGGATGTTATGAAGCTGACTTATATTGCACTGACCGCCGGCGCGATCGCCATGATCGGTGCAATCGGCATGAGTCAATCCGGCCGGAAACTCCCTGTCTCCACGGCATCGGCGCAGCCCTCGGATGAATTCCGGAGGGCTTACGAACAGATCGTTGACAATGACACACCGGCCACGCCCGCAGTTGAACAGCCGCGCTTTTCCACCATCAGCGAAGCCCGTGCGCAGGAACCGAGCGAAAACCTGAGAAACCTGCCGGAAAACGCAACCGCTCCGCAGCAGCCTGTCACGCAGATCACCCGCGGTCAGTCGGAAAACGCCCCTTCCCAACAGCCCGCCACGCCGACGGTCGATGAAAGCGCGCTGCGCTATTTTGCCCAGCAGGGCGATCTGCAGCGCCTCCAGGCGGAAATCTCGCGGCTGCGGTCGCTTTATCCCAACTGGACACCGCCGGCCAATCCGCTTGCCGTCGAGGACGGCGAAGACGAGCAGCTCAACGCCATGTGGGCGGCCTATGCCAAAGGCGATTATGCAACCGTTCACCAGTTGATCGAGGACCGCCGGGTGGAAGAACCCGACTGGACGCCGCCGGCCGACCTCGTCAACCGCCTTCACATCGCCCAGACCCGCGCCAGACTGCTGAAGGCTTCGGAAGACGGCGATTATGAGGACGTTATCGACTATGCCTCCCAGGCGCCGAGCCTTCTGACCTGTGCGGAAATCAACGTCCTGTGGCAGGTCGGCGAAGCCTTTGCCAAGACCGACCGGCTTTCGCGCGCCATGGATGCCTATACCTACATCCTGAACAACTGCGACGCCCCGCAGGAGCGGCTGGCCACGATGCAGAAGGCCATGGCGTTCATGCCCTATGACGACATGAAAACGCTTCTGAGCTATGAGCGCCAGAACGATGACGGCACGGCAGAGTTTCAGGAAATCCGCGATGCGCTGCTGCGCAACCGGTTTGCCGAGGCCGGTGAAGACGAGACGATCGTCATTTCGCCGGACGATCTGGCACATATGGAAAGCCTTGCCACCGACGGCGGCGACCCCAAGGATGCGGAACTTCTGGCGTGGTACTTCCTGGTGCGCAACAGCGATGCAGCCGCCGAAAAATGGTTCCGCGAAGCCCGCAAGGAAGCAGATTCCGCCGAAATTTCCCAGGGGCTCGCCCTGATCCTGATCGAGCAGGACAACGCGGAAGAGGCCGAGGCGGTGATGTACCCCTGGCGCAACAGTTCATCCGAAGCGATGGACACCTACCTCAACGCCGTGGTCAACATGCTTGGCCGTATCCCGCGCAAGGACTACGGACAGGACATTCTCGCACGCATGGCCGATGTCGTGACCGAGGCCCAGAGCATGACCGCCGCGCAACAGTTCGGCTGGTATTCGAACGACTACGGCCAGCCGCTGGCTGCACTGCAATGGTTCGAGGCCGCGCTTTCGTGGGAACCTTATTACGAGCCGGCGGCCTATGGCGTGACGCTGATGCTCAACGATCTGAATTACAGGCCCGGCGTCTACCTGATGCAGAAAGTCTGGGCCCCCTATTCGGAGCGCATTGCCTGGCTCAACGATCCGAATGCGCCGGTTACCACGATCGAAAACGTGATGGCCACGGTATTCGAGCTGACAAGCCTGAAGCAAACCGGCGGCACCACCCGCACAGTTGCCGTGCCGATTGCCGAAATCGACCTTTCCACCGGCCAGCAGACCCCGCTTGGCGCGGCTGCCGCACCGTCCTCCGGCGCGCCCGGTCAGACCGGAACGGGCGTTGCGCTGACCGCACCGGTTAACGCCCCCGGCACACCACAGCTTGAAGGCGAACAAGCCGAAAACGCTCCGGCCAATTATGTGCCGGAATACTACCAGTACTACTATGGCAACAGCGCCACCGGCACACCGCCGGCTGCCGGCGACAGCGAAGTGGCCTCACGCATGCGCGCGCTCGAGCGCCTGACCATTCCGCGAGACATGATCCAGACCGATCCGGTGACCGGCGTGCAGACCGTGACCGTGCTCAATACCGCACTGGAAGCAAACCGGAACCGCTACAATGTTTCGGCGGCACAGGTGCAGGCCGCCTTCTACACGACCGGCCAGCCCTCCGACCAGACCGAAATCTACCGGTTCGACGAGCAGGCCTATATCAACCGCGACTATCTGCGGCAGTTCGAGATCGCCTATTTCCTGAACCAGGAAAATGCCACCGGCAACAGTGTCACCATTTCGACGCTGCCGGCCGGCACGGCGGTGCCCGCAGGCACACCGGTTTCCACCACCCCGGCGGCCACGTCATCTGCTTCAACGACGACGGCAACGCAGCAGCGCAGATCTTCAACGTCCTCTTCATCATCGGGCGGAAGCTGCTGGAACGGGCGTTCTTCGGACAACCTGTCGCCAAACGCAGCGCTCCGGCAGGGATGGCGCCTGATGGACCTCGAGCGGCCGATGGAAGCGGCCCGCGCATTCGAGACAGCACTCGGCTCAAGCTCGGCGAAGAACCGCGAAGAAGCCGCCTACGGCCAGAGCCTTGCCTATATGCGCATGGGGCTGACGAGCAAGGCTGCGGTTGCCGCAGCCGAAGAGCCGCTCAGTCAAGAACGCCAGCTCGACATCCAGGTTCAGATCCTGACCAGCCGCGCCATTGCCGCCTATCAGGGCGGCCACTATCAAGACACCCTGCTGCTGCTAAACCAGCGCAGCCAGCTTGCGCCCGACGAAACCGGCCTGATGGTCATCCGCGGTTATGCCTATTACAATCTCGGTCGCTATTTCGATGCCCAGAAGGTGTTCGAAGCGCTAGCGGAAATGGGCAACCGCGATGGCATGGAAGGCCTTGCACTCGTCCGCGGCCAGCTCGGCCTGCCGGGCGGAAACTAGAAAACGTCAGGCGCGCAGTGCAGACAGGATGCGCTTGGCCCCCGCCTCGGGGGAAAGCTTCGCCGTATCGACGTGCACATCGGCGTCCCGCCAGGGCATGTAATCGCGATCGATGACGGCCTGCCAGTCCGGCTCTGCATGCCCTTCGCCGATATCGCTCACCCGGTTTTCGATCCGGTCGCGGTGCAGGTCGGCACTGGAACAGACGACCTCGACACCCAGAAAGGCGGCAGCAGCGTGCGTTGCCGCATCCGCAAACATGGCGCGCGTCAGCGGCCACGGATTGACGCAGTCGACAATGACATCCTGTCCGATTTTCAGATTGGAAACGGCAAGGGCTGCGGCGATCTTATAGCCCAGCGGACCGATATCGCGACGTTCGTCCTCGACGCGCAGAACAGCCTCGATCTCATCGATACGCAGAAAAACCGCCGGCTGGCCTTGGGCAACAAGCCGTGCGACCGTGGTTTTTCCGGTGCCCGGAAGTCCGGCGAGAGCGATCAGCGTGGCCAATTCAGACCTTGTCGATCGGCAGCGCTCCAGCCTTTTTCTCGGCTTCGAAGGCGGCCGGCGCATCGACATAGGCTTCCTGCCGGGCCACGCTCCAGTAGCGCAGTTCGTCGAGCGGAATCCGCTTTCCGGTGACCGCGCAGATCACATGCGTGCCCGGTACGATCACATCGAAATCAGCATCCAGATAGCGGATTTTCGCCTCGCCCCTACCATTGCCTTCCAGGATATTCACCGCACATTCTCCAAATTCAGGATGTTCTGCTTGCCGTTGTCAGCGTCCGAACAGGCGCTCGATGTCGGAAAGCTTCAATTCAATATAGGTCGGACGGCCGTGATTGCACTGTCCGGAGCCCGGTGTTTCTTCCATCTGCCTCAAGAGAGCATTCATTTCCTCAACGCGCAAGCGCCGGCCGGACCGCACGGAACCATGGCAGGCCATGGTCGCCGCCACGCTTTCCAGTTTTGCACGCAGGCCGTCGGCCGTTTCCCATTCGCCCGCCTCATCCGCAAGCTGGCGGATCAGCGCCGGCGCATCGACCTCGCCCAGCATGGCCGGCGTTTCGCGCACCGCAATCGCCCCGGGTCCGAAACGCTCATAGACGAGACCGAGGCGGTTCATCTCTTCGGAAAACGGCATCAGCCGGTCGCAGTCCTCCTCCGGCATGTCGACGATCTCGGGGATCAGCAGCACCTGCGAGGGCAGCCTGCGCTCGGCCAGCGCCGTGCGCAGCGCCTCGTAGACCAGACGCTCATGCGCAGCATGCTGATCGACGATCACAAGACCGGTCTGCGACTGGGCGACGATATAGTTTTCATGCACCTGTGCGCGCGCGGCGCCCAGCGGATGCCCGCTCGCAGCATCATCCGTGCGCGGCTCGAAGGTTTCGGAACGCGCCGACGGGGCCTCGAAACCGGCGAACACATCGCCGCCCTGCCCTGCCCTTTCCGCAACCGTCGCATCGGCGGAAAAGCCGGGGGCCGGTGTCTCGCCAAATCCCTGAGGCCGGAAGGGCGAACGCTCCGCCGACCAGTCGACATTCGACCGCCGCACGTCGCGATCGCCAAAACCGCCGCCGAAACGCCCCGGCGATGCGCCGCCGTCCTGCGGGGCCGTGCCCGGACGGAAAGCCCGCAGCATCGCATCCGCACCCGTGGATGAGGCCCGGTCGCCGCTCTTGGTCAGCGCCTCGCGGATCGCCCCGACAATCAGCCCGCGCACAAGACCCGGATCGCGAAAGCGAACATCGGCCTTGGCCGGATGGACATTGACATCGACCAGCGCCGGATCAAGCGAAAACCACAGGACCGCCATCGGATACCGCCCCTTCGGCACGGTCTCGGCATAGGCCGCGCGGATTGCGCCCATCAACAGCTTGTCCTGCACCGGACGGCCGTTGACGAAGGCATAAAGATGCCCCGAATTGCCGCGATTGAAGGTCGGCACGCCGACATAGCCGGTAAGCCCGATATCCTCCCTAAGCGCATCGATCTCGATTGCGTTCGGCCGGAAATCCTTGCCCAGAACCTGCGCGATGCGGGCAAGGCGATCATCACCGGTGGCCGGCAGTTCGAGCGTCGAACGATCGGAGCCTGACAGCACGAATCGGACGGCGGGGAAGGCAAGCGCCATGCGCTTGACGACCTCGGTAATCGCACCCGATTCCGCCCGCTCGCTTTTCAGGAATTTCAACCGGGCCGGCGTTGCGAAGAACAGGTCACGCACTTCGACAATGGTGCCCGGATTGACCGGTGCGGGCTGCGGTTCCGTCAGCTTGCCGCCATGCAGCTCGATGCGATAGCCTTCGCCTGCGCCCTTTGTGCGGCTTGAAACGGCAAGCTTCGCCACCGAGCCGATCGACGGCAAAGCCTCGCCACGAAAACCGAGCGTGCGGATATCCGTGAGATCGGCGGAAATCTTCGAGGTGCAATGCCGCCTGACGGCCAGCGCCAGATCGTCCGGCGTCATGCCCGAACCATTGTCGGTGACCCGCAAAAGCGCCTTGCCGCCGCCGGCCGTCGCGATCTCGATGCGCGTTGCCCCGGCATCGAGCGCGTTTTCCACCAGTTCCTTGGCAGCGCTCGCCGGCCGCTCGATGACCTCGCCGGCGGCAATCTGGTTGATGACGGTTTCCGAAAGCTGTCTGATGCTCATGGCACATATCTAAAGGGATTCGCGCGATATGGAAACGCTGCGTGTCACCCGACATTGAAATGCTGTGTTTGTGCCGGAAATCGGGCTCGATCGGCTTTGACGCTGGACGGCGCCCTTCGCCCCCCCCCGGGTTTTGACGCAGGCTGAACAGCACCCGGCGGGATCGACCGAACCGGACATCGGTTTTCGGTGTAACATGGCACCATCAAACGCCGCCGGAGCGCTGCCATGGAACATGATCCCCTGTTGCAACCCTTTCAGTTGAAGCATCTGCGCCTCAAGAACCGCCTGATGTCGACCGCGCACGAGCCGGCCTATGGCGAAGGCGGGCTGCCGACCGAGCGCTACCGGCGCTACCATGCGGAAAAGGCCAGGGGCGGAATTGCGCTGACGATGACGGCCGGTTCGGCGGTGGTGGCGCCGGATTCCCCGGCGGCCTTCGGCAACCTCCATGCCTGGCGCGACGAGATCGTTCCGCTGATGGCCCGCCTTGCCGAAGACTGTCATGAACATGGCTGCGCGGTGATGATCCAGCTCACCCATCTCGGCCGGCGCACCAGCGGCTGGAACATGGGCGACTGGCTTCCGGTGCTGTCCGCCTCGCCGACGCGGGAACCGGCCCACCGTACCATCCCGAAGGCGATGGAGGATTTCGACTTTGCCCGGATTGCGGAGGATTACGCCAGCGCCGCCGAACGGATGATGGCGGCCGGTCTCGACGGGATCGAGATCGAGGCCTATGGCCACCTGCTCGACAGTTTCTGGTCGCCGCTGACCAACCTGCGCGACGACGAGCATAATGGCGCACTGGAAAACCGGCTTCGTTTCACTTTCCTCGTGCTGGAGGCAATCCGCAAGCGCTGCGGGCCGGATTTCATCGTCGGCATGCGGCTCGTCGCCGACGAGAACCGGGCGGGCGGCCTTTCCCGCGCGCAGGGGCTTTCGATCTGTCAGGCACTTGTCGACAGCGGCATGGTCGACTTTCTCAACGTCATTCGTGGCCATATCGACCACGATGCGCCGCTGACCGAGGTGATCCCGATCCAGGGCATGGCGTCTGCGCCACATCTCGATTTCGCGGGCGATGTGCGCCAGCAAACCCGTTTTCCGGTGTTCCATGCCGCCCGCATTGCCGATGTCGCCACCGCCCGCCACGCGGTTGCCGAGGGCCGGCTCGACATGGTCGGGATGACCCGCGCGCACATCGCCGATCCGCATATCGTGCGCAAGATCATGGCCGGGGTCGAGGACCGTATCCGCCCCTGCGTCGGCGCCACCTACTGTCTCGACAGGATTTACGAGGGCGGCGAGGCGCTGTGTATCCACAATGCCGCAACCGGCCGCGAGGAAACGATCCCGCATGATATTCCCAAGGCCACTCACCCCCGCAAGGCCGTCGTCGTCGGCGCGGGACCGGCCGGGCTGGAGGCTGCCCGGGTGCTGGCCGAACGCGGACACGCGGTCACCGTGTTCGAGGCAACCGGTGAAGCCGGCGGGCAGATCAACCTTCTGACCCGCAATCCGCGTCGGCGCGAACTGATCGGCATTGTCGATTGGCGGCTTGCCGAGCTGGACCGCCTGAACGTTCCGATCCGCTACAATGTCTTCGCCGAGGAAGCAGAGGTTCTGGCCGAAAAACCGGATCTGGTGGTCATCGCCACCGGTGGCATTGCGCAATCGCCGCCGCTCGAGGAAGGCGAAGCGCTGGCCGTTTCAAGCTGGGATATCCTCGCCGGCACCGTCAAACCGGCAGACAAGGTGCTGCTTTACGACAATCACGGCGGCCACCCCGGCCTGACGGCAGCGGAAATGATTGCCGACAGCGGTGCAGCGCTCGAAATCGTCACCCCGGAACGTTTCTTCGCCCCCGATGTCGGCGGCATGAATCATGTCCCCTATGCCCGGCGTTTTGCCGAAAAGGGCGTTCGGATCACCATCAGCAAGCGGCTCCAAGCCATAAGGCGCGACGGCAACGGACTGAAGGCGCAGCTGATCTCCGATTATGCGCCGGGGATCGTCGAGGACATCGAGACCGGACAGGTCGTTGTCGAAGACGGAACGATGCCGATGGACGATCTTTACTTCGCCCTCAAACCGCTTTCCCGCAACGGCGGAGCCGTCGACTACACAGCGCTGACTGCCCGCAAGCCGCCCTTGCCCCGGACAAACGGAGAAGGCGGTTTCGACCTGTTGCGCATCGGCGATGCGATCCATGCCCGCAACATCCATGCCGCCATCTACGACGCGCTGCGCTATTGTTCGCTGATGTGAGGGCTCAAAACGCCTTGTAGGCCGGGTCGAAACGCGGTTTGGCGCCGGTGACCAGCGCGAAGGTGAAGCCGGCATTGGGCTCCTGATCGAGCTTCGCATCGCGCGCGGCAGTCGTCACCATCATCCAGCCGCCGTCACGGCCGATAAAGGCCGGGCAGGTCGGCTGCCGGGCCGGCAGCTGAAAGCGGGCAACCAGCCTGCCGGCGGGGTCATACTGGTCGAGAACACCGGCCCCGAACCGGGCATTCCAGATATGGCCGTCACCATCGCAGATCGCCCCATCCATGCCGCCGGGCTTTTGCGAGGTATCGATAAACACTTCCTCCGGCCCGTCCGGCAGCCCGGTTTCGGGATCGACGGGAACCCGCATCAGCGTGTTGAGATCGGTATCGACATAATAGCCGATATCCCCTTCGGGCGAAAAGCAGATGGCATTGGGAATGGTCACCTTGTCGAAGATCTTCGTCACCGTGCCGCCGAGCACATGATAGATCGCGCCCGCTTCCTTTTCCGCATTCTTGCCCATTGTGCCAACCCAGAATGCCCCGGACTGATGAACCCGGGCATCATTGGAACGGGTAACGGCGTTGTCCGGTTCGATGGCCGCATGCAGCGACAGCGCTCCGGTGGAGACATCGTGAAAATAAAGGCCGGTTTCCATGGCGATGATCTGGCGGTGTTCGTCAACGACGGCCATCGCACTGGCCATTTCGGGAAGCGAGACAATGCGGCGATCCCGTGTCGAGGCGTTGAGCAGATGGAGCTGGCAATTGAGGATATCGAACCACCAGATCTGGTCGCTGGCCGGATCATAGCCCGGCCCCTCGCCCAGCTCCATCCGTTGGTTCACCAGAATCCTGCCCTCGAATACGGTCTCTGCGGTCATTGTTACTACCGGCGCTCCTCTTGTCCTGTTGTGACGGTTCTCGCGTTTCCGAGAGCTCCCCGCTCAGAATCGCAGACTTTCCCGACGCTGAAAATGAGGAAAGACAACGCCGCCTGATAAATCAAGGTCTGTCTTTGCGTTCTCACTGCCAAACCGCGCAAACTGCATCAAAAAGGCCTTTCTCCGCCGCTTTCGAAAAAAATTTCCGGCATGAGCGGACGATCGTCGCGCAACGCCTCCGGGCCCAAAAAATAAGCGGAGTCAATAATTTGTGCATCGCAACACGGCGCATGATTCTTTCCTTGATGGTAACTCAAGTCTAAATCACTGTTCTTCCCGCAAAAAAGCCGCTTGCAATGACTAATATAATCATTCATCTTCTCCGCAGTTCCAGAGGGGATGAAAACAAGCACGCGCCCAAGAGCGCGAGTTGAAAACAACAGAAACGCCGGCGCGACGGACTTTCAAAGTCTTGATTCTTGCGCTGGCGTTTCTGTTTTCTGCTTGCCTGCAACACCTGCACAAACCCCCGTTTCTTGCACGCGCCATCACGCATATGACACGGTTGCATGATCGCTTTGCCATTGGCGCGGCGGACAATTTTCACTATCTAGACACGAGTGTCAGAACAGGAAGGGCGCCATGACCGATATCAGCAAGGAACAGGTTCTCAAAAGCCTCGAACCCGTGACACTGCCGGACGGCAAACCGCTGGCCTCCAGCGGGCTGGTCTCCGATATCTTCATTGCCGAGGGAAAGGTCTATTTTTCGCTCAGCGTGCCGGCCGAAAACGTCGAGGCTTTCGAGCCCATCAGACTTGCCGCGCAAAAGGCCGTCGAGGCCCTGCCCGGCGCACGCCAGGCGCTGGTGACGCTGACAGCCGACAAACCCGCCGATCAGGCTAGCGGCAAGACAGACAAGCGCGCTGCCGCAGCCCCCAAAAGCGAGCCACCGAAGGGGCCGTCCGGCGGCAGCCGTACCGCAGCAAAGCCGGAAATTCCCGGCATCGGCTCCATCATTGCCGTTGCCTCGGGCAAGGGCGGCGTCGGCAAGTCGACCACATCGGTCAACCTTGCACTGGGCCTTGCGGCCGAAGGGCTGAAGGTCGGCCTGCTTGATGCCGATATCTACGGCCCGTCGATCCCCAGGCTGATGGGGCTTTCCGGCCGGCCGATGCAAGGGCCCGGCCGCACAATCATGCCGATGGAAAAATATGGCCTCAAGGTCATGTCAATCGGCTTTCTGGTCGATGAGGGCACGGCCGTTATCTGGCGCGGACCGATGGTGCAGTCCGCGCTGATGCAGATGCTGCGCGAGGTCTCCTGGGGGAAGCTCGATGTTCTGGTGGTCGACATGCCGCCGGGCACGGGTGACGCACAGCTGACCATGGCCCAGCAGGTGCCGCTGGCCGGCAGCGTCGTGGTCTCCACCCCGCAGGACCTGGCGCTGATCGATGCGCGCAAGGCAATCGCGATGTTCAACAAGGTGTCCGTGCCGGTTCTCGGCATTGTCGAAAACATGAGCGCCTTCATCTGCCCGAGCTGTGGCGAGACCCATCACATCTTCGGCCATGGCGGCGCGAAAGCGGAAGCGGAGAAGATCGGCGTGCCGTTTCTCGGCGAAGTGCCGCTGGCCATGGATATCCGCACCACATCGGATGCCGGAACGCCGGTGGTCGCCGGCGAACCGGATGGCCCGCATGCGGCTGCCTACCGGGCGATTGCGAAGGCCACCCGGGCAGGCATTGAGGCCGGAACCGGCAAGGGCGGCCCGTCAATCGTGTTCGACTGAAGCGCTGTCGCCTGCCGAAAACACACAGGCGCCGCCGATATAGGTTGCGGCCAGCGACAAGTCTTCGCCCAGCAGCACGAAATCGGCGTCGGCCCCTTCCTGAAGCCGTGCCTTGTTTTTCGCATTGACGGCATCTGCCGGATAGAGCGAGGCCATGCGCAAGGCCTCCTCAAGCGGCACTCCGAGGTCGCGGTGGCAGTTCATCACACAGGTCAGCATGTCGGTATCGGCACCGGCAAGCGTGCCGTCGGCGAGCGTCAGACGGCCTTCGCTGCGATAGATCGTCCGGCCATTGAGGGTAAAGCACTCCATATCCGTTCCCGTCACCGACATCGCATCGGTCACCAGAAATATCCGTCCGGGGCCTTTCTTGGCTCTGAGCGCAATCCCCATGGCCACAGGGTCGACGTGATACCTGTCGGCAATCAGGCCGCAGGAAAACCCGCCATCGGAAAGGGCGGCACCGACCAGACCGGGCTCACGATGGTTGAGCGGGCTCATCGCATTGAAAAGATGGGTGGCCATGGTGGCGCCGGCCATGCGGTATTCACCGGCCGTGGCGCAATCCGTCCCGGTATGGCCGAGACTAACCGTATACCCTGCCGCGGCAAGCCGCGCGACCTGCTGGCGTTTGACGCTTTCCGGCGCCACCGTGATCAGCGCGACACCGAAAGCGCCGGCATTTTCAACGAGAAAATCGCAATCGACCGTTTCCATCGGACGGATCAGCGCCGGGTCATGCGTGCCTTTTTTCGCAAGCGCCAGGTGCGGTCCTTCCAGATGCAGGCCGAGAAAGCCGGGAATTCCTTCTGCCTGCGCCGCGCGTCCGGCGGCAACCGCCTGATGCACGACTTCGGGCGTATCGGTGATCAGCGTCGGCAACAGCGAGGTCGTGCCGAACTGCGCATGGGCATGGCAGATCGTCTTCAGCCCCTCAAGGCTCGGATCGTTGTTGAACAGCACTCCACCGCCGCCATTGACCTGAAGGTCGACAAAGCCCGGCGCCAGAATATGCCCGTCGGCGCGGATGATCTCGGCATCGGCAGGCACGCGGCGCTCGGCCACAAGCGCCTCGATCCCGGTTTCGGAAAAAACAAGCGCCAGACCGTCGCGAAAACTTTCGCCGTCGAACAGCCTTGCGCCGCAGATTGCCTTTTTCATCTTACTCGGTCTCCGTCACCTTGTTGAGCGCCACCGGCTGATCGGGATTAAGGCCGCGGGCCCGCGACAGCGTCTCGACGAAGCTGTAATAGGGCACGATCAGCGCCAGCGCATCGGTCAGCGGATGACCGGTGGCCACGAAGGGAAGGCGTGTAGTCTTCTCCCCCCTGTCGGACGACAGGAACACGTCAGCCCCCTTGGCCGCCATCCCGGAGGCGGTTTTGGCAATCGCGGCTTCGGCCTTGTCGCGTGCGGCAAAGGCGATCACCGGAAAGCGCGCCTCGACCAGCGAGACCGGCCCGTGCAGGACTTCCGCAGACGAATAGGCCTCGGCATGCAGCTCGGAGGTTTCCTTGCATTTCAGCGCCGCCTCGCTGGCAATCGCAAAACTTGGTCCGCGGCCCAGCACATAGAGCGACTGCGTCTCCTTCAGCGAAGCCATCAGCGGCGACCAGTCACAGGCAAGCGCCTTGTCGAGATCATCGGGCAGTCTGGCGAGCGCCTTTTTCAGTGCGGCATCGCCGGCCCATTCGGCAAGCACGGCAAGGCCGGCAATGATGGAATTGACATAGGACTTGGTCGCCGCCACCGCCTTTTCCGGCCCGGCGGCAATATCGATCGGCTGGTCGGTGACATCTGCAAGCGGAGAGGCGATGGTGTTGACGAGCGAAAGCGTCAGCGCCCCACCGGCGCGGGCCGATTTGCCGAGCGCGACGATATCCGGGCTTTTGCCGGACTGGGAAATACAGATTGCGGCGGCCGATCCCATCTTCAGCTTCGCATCATAGATCGAGGCCAGCGAAGGGCCGAGCGACGCCACGGGAACGCCGGTCGTCAGCTCGATCGCGTATTTGAGGAAAAGCGCCGCATGATCGGAGGAACCGCGCGCGACGGTGACAATGACGCCCGGGTCCTTTTCGGCAAGCGCCTTGCCGGCGCTGGCAAAGGCCTTGCCGCTGCCCTCAAGCAGCCGTGCGGCAGCAGCAGGAATCTCATCGATTTCACGGCGCATATGGGTCGGATCAGTCATTGCAGAGTCTTTCGGTCATGTTGCATCGCCGCACCTATTCGTCATTGGAAAACGTCAGTTCGGCGACAAGGTCGTAAATATCGCTTCGATAATAGGATCTGGTCATTTCAATCACGCGACCGGCGGCATCGAACCCGATACGCAGAATGGTCAGCGCCGGCGAGCCGGAGGGCACCCCCAGAAGCTCCGCCTGCTCATCGCTCAGGACACAGGCCGTGATGCGTTCGTTTGCCCGCTCGGGCCGGATACCGCGGTCGGCAAGGGCCGCATAAAGCGAAGGCCCGACAGCCTCCGGCGCATCCATGATATCGCCGGGCAGGGCTGTGTGCTCCAGCGCCATCGGCCGGTTGCTGCCGAAACGGATGCGGCTGAGGCGGGCGACCTGTGTGCCCGGAGCAATGCCGAACGTGTCCGCTTCCTCCGCCGAAGCGGGAAACAGCCCCCGCTCCAGCCAGCGCGAACGCGGCTTGAGGCCGCGCGCCATCATGTCTTCGGTAAAGGATGTCAAACGTTTGAGCGGTTGCTCGATACGATCGGTCGGCAAGGCAACAAAGGTTCCCGCACCATGACGGCGGGTCAGCCCCCCCTCGCTTGTCAGTTCGGCAATCGCACGGCGGACCGTCACCCGGCTGACGCCGAGCAGCTCGGCCAGATCACGCTCCGGCGGCAGCGCCGCGCCGCTTTCCAGATCGCCACGCGCGATTACCGCCGCAATGGCTGCTTTCAGGCGTCTGTAGAGTGGGCCATCGCCTGCAAGGTCGATATCCTTGAACGGTTCCTGCATATTCATGCCATGTCCTGTCCGGCATTGCCCTCCACGATAAAAGATACCAATCAAATACCAAATTACAAGACCTTTACGACGGGGCAAACGCGCGACAGTCGGAACATCAAAACGCCTGCAACCTTGCACAGGGCTTGCCCCGAGACCCGATTACGGCTCAAATACAGCGACAGAAACCGGTAAAAATACATGCAGCTTCAGGCAATTATCTACTTCAACGAACTGGTGCGCTCGCGCTCGATCCGGCAGGCGGCCGAAGCGCTCGGGGTCTCACCCATGGCCGTCAGCCGCCAGCTTGAAAATCTCGAAGCCTATTTCGATGCCCCGCTGGTGGAACGCGGCGCGCGCGGGATCGTCCTGACTGCGGCAGGCACCCTGCTGGCGGAACGGACGCTTGCCGTGATCCGCGATCTCGAAAGCGCCCGGCAGGTGATCGATGATCTGCGCGGCCTGAAGGCCGGTCACGTTTCGCTGCATGTCAATGGTGCTGTGATCAGCGCGATCCTGGCGCCGGCCCTTGCCGAATTCTATGCGCTTTATCCCGCAATCTCGATTGCCGTGACCGTCTGTTCGGCGGAAGCTGCAATCCGCGCCGTTGCCGCAGGCGAGACCGATCTGGCGGTCACGATGTTCTCCCCGCCGGATATACAGACCGAAACGCTGTTCGAACTGCCGGTTCTGCACGAGCCGGTCATGGCCCCGGACCATCCGCTGGCGGCCAACGACACGATCACGCCTGAAGCGATCCGCGAACATGCGGTCGCCATGCCCGACCGGGCCTTCAGCATTCGCCGCGATTTCGACGCCCGCCAGCGGGTGGCCGGTTTCGAGCCGATGGCGGCGGCCTTCGAGACCTCGTCGCTGGAGCTGCAGAAGGAACTGGCGCGCAGCGGGGCGGCGGTGCTGATCCTGCCGGCCATGACCGTTGCCCGCGAGATCCGCGAAAAGGCCCTGACCGTCCGTCCGTTCGAGAAAGAAAGCGAGATCGCAACCGATATCCGCCTGATCAGGACGGCAGGTCCGACCCCGACCTTTGCCGCCAGCCAGCTTGCGGAATTTTTAAAGACCTTCCTGTCCAGGTCCTGCCCAACCGGGTGACTGCAATATTCAGTGAAACGATTATCGTTACACTTAATTCTTTTTATTTATTAACAGTTTACACTCAAGTATCTGTCGCGGTATAGACCGTCCGGTTCTCTTCATTGGAAAGGTCTTCTCCGACATGACCAGATATCCCGGCAAAGCCGCCCTCACCATTATTGCAGCCGCCGCCCTGACCGGCCTCGTTACCGTTTCATCGGCTGCCGCCGAGGCGCGCAACGATCTGGTGATCGGCATGGGCATCGAGCCCACCGGCCTCGATCCGACGGCCGCCGCGCCGGTGGCTATCGGCCAGGTGGTCTGGCAAAACCTGTTTGAAGGCCTTGTCGCCATTACCGAGGCCGGCGAAATCGTCCCCCAGCTGGCCACCGGCTGGACCATTTCCGATGACGGACTGACCTATACTTTCGATCTGCGCGAGGGCGTCACCTTCCAGAATGGCGCGGCCTTTAACGCCGAAACCGCGAAATTTTCGATCGACCGGATCATCGCCGACGATTCCGTCAATCCGCAAAAGGCGCTCTACAGCGCCATTGAGAGCGTGGAAGCGCCGGATGACGGCACGCTGGTGCTGAACCTGTCGCAGCCCGCCTATGACCTGCTCTACTGGCTCGGCTTTCCCGCCGCCGTGATGGTGGAGCCGCAAAGCGAACCGACAAACGCCACCGACCCGGTCGGCACCGGTCCGTTCGCCTTTTCCGAATGGCGCAAGGGCAATCAGGTCACGCTCGCCGCCTATCCGGACTACTGGGGTGACAAGCCGGCGCTTGAAAACATCACCTTCCGCTTCATCGCCGATCCGCAGGCCCAGGCCGCAGCACTCAATGCCGGCGGTGTCGACGCCATTCCCGAATTCGGCGCGCCCGAACTGGTCAGCCAGTTCGAGACCAAGAAAGACTTCGCCGTCGTTCCCGGCACCACCGGCATGGAAGTGGTTGCCGGCATGAACAATGCCAAGCCGCCCTTTGACGATCGCCGCGTGCGCCAGGCCCTGATGATGATGATCGACCGGCAGGCGATCGTGGATGCCGCCAATTCAGGTTTCGGCACGCCAATCGGCAGCCATTTCTCGCCGTCAGATGCCGGATATGAAGACCTGACCGGCGTTCTGCCCTACGACCCGGAAGCCGCAAAAGCGCTTCTTGCCGAAGCGGGTTATCCGGACGGATTTTCCTTCACCATGAAGGTGCCGAACCGGGCCTATGCCGAACGCGCGGCGGAAATCATGCAGGCCTATTTCGCACAGGGCGGCGTCACGGCAACGATCGAGACCTCGGAGTTCCCCGCGACCTGGATCCAGGACGTGTTCAAGGACACCAATTACGACATGACCATTATCGGCCATGCCGAACCGCTCGATATCGGCATCTATGCCCGCCACCCCTATTACTTCAACTATGACAATGCCGATTTTGATGCCACGATGGCTGCAATCGCCAGGGCAACAAGTGAAAACGAACGGCTTGACGGCTACAGGCAGGCGCAGGACATTCTGGCCGAAGACGTGCCGGCGCTGTTTCTCTATGCCTGGCCGAAGATCGGCATCTGGAAGGCCGGTCTTGAGGGTATGTGGACCAATGAACCGGTGCCCTCCAACGATGTCACCGAAGCCCGCTGGAGCGACTAGACTTGGCGCAAGCCGTATATCACAAGGCACACAAGAGCGGGGCGTCGGCGCGGCTGGCGCGCCGTTTCGCGTTTCTGGTCGCAAGCCTGCTGGCCGTTTCCTTCGTCATCTTTTCGGTGATGGCAGCTGTGCCGGGCGATCCGGCGGAGATCATGCTGGGCACATCGGCCGCTCCCGATACACTGGCCGCACTGCGCCATCAGCTTGGCCTCGATCAACCGTTTCTCCTGCGCTATTTCTACTGGCTGGGCGGGGTTCTGACGGGGGATTTCGGCACCTCCTACACCTATTCCACCCCGGTCGGCACGCTGATTGCCGAACGTCTGGCCGTCACTCTGCCGCTTGCAGGGCTTGCCATTCTCCTTTCGGTGGCAATCGCACTGCCGCTCGGCGTTTTGGCGGCCGCCCGCCCCAACGGCCTCGTTGACCTCTTTGCTTCACTGTTTGCCCAGATCGGCATCGCGGTGCCCAATTTCTGGATCGGCCTTCTGCTCATCCTCGCCGTGGCGCTCACCTTCGGCTGGTTTCCCGCCGGCGGGTTTCCGGGCTGGGAAAGCGGTTTTCTGACAGCCCTCAATGCGCTTGCGCTTCCCGCCATTGCCCTTGCCATTCCGCAGGCCGCCGTACTGACCCGCGTGACCCGCACCGCTGTCATCGAAATCGCAAACGAGGATTTCGTGCGCACGGCCCGCGCCAAGGGAGCAACGCCCGCCTATGCGCTCTGGCGCCATGTGGTGCCGAATGCGCTGATCCCGGTCGTGACCATGCTGGGCATGCAGATCTCCGTCCTGGTTGCCGGCACGGTGCTGGTCGAAAACGTGTTCACCCTGCCGGGCATGGGCACGCTTGCCTATCAGGCGCTTGCCCAGCGGGACCTGATCGTGGTGCAGAATGTCGCCCTGCTCTTCGCCGTCATCGTCATGGGCCTGAACTTCATTGTCGATGCGCTTTATGCGGTCATCGATCCGAGGTTGAGACGATGAAGCGCCTGCCCCTTTCCCTTCTGATCGGCGGCGCGATCACGGCACTGTTTGTTATCGCCGCGATCGTCAGCCGGTTCTGGACGCCGGCAGACCCGACCATGCTCAACATTCCGGCCCGGCTGAAGCCGCCGGGACCGGGCGGCCTTCTGGGGGCCGACCAGTTTGGCCGCGACGAAGCCTCGATGATCATGGCCGGTGCCTGGACTTCGCTCGGCATTGCCTTTTCCGGCGTTCTTGCCGGCGGCGCGCTCGGCACGGTTCTCGGCACGGCGGCTGCAGCCTCACGCGGGCGTTTCGAGGCGGTGACGATGCGGATCAACGACGTGATCTTTGCGTTTCCACCAGTGCTGTCGGCCCTTCTGCTGGCCGCCGTTCTCGGCGGCGGTCCGGTCACCACAATCACCGCGATCGCGCTGTTCATGGTGCCGGTGTTTGCCCGGGTGACACGGGGCGCGGCGCTGCAGATCGGCGCGCGCGATTACATCCTCGCTGCCCGCATGGCCGGAAAATCTGGCCCCCGGATCACGCTCGAACATGTGCTGCCCAACATCGCAGCGCAGATCATCGTGCAGTTTGCGATCCAGACCGGGCTTGCGATCCTGACGGAGGCGGGGCTTTCCTTTCTCGGTCTGGGCGTTTCTCCGCCCACGCCCTCCTGGGGCCGGATGCTGGCCGAGGCCCAGACCTATCTTTCCGCCGCGCCGCATCTCGTGTTTGCGCCGGGCCTTGCAATCTGCCTTGCCGTGCTCGGACTGAACCTCTTGGGCGACGGGCTGCGCGACCTCACCGATCCGCGCCGGAGGCAGCGCCGATGATGCTCGAAATCGACGATCTCAGGATCAGCTTCAAGGGTGAAAACGTCGGAAAAACCGTGCTGCACGGCATCAGCCTTTCGCTGGCGCGCGGCGAAACGCTGGGCATTGTCGGAGAAAGCGGCTCCGGCAAGTCGATGCTGGCGCTGGCCACAATCGGGTTGTTGCCCGGCGATGCGACGGCCACCGGTTCAATCCGCCTTGACGGCGAGAACCTGATCGGGCTTTGCGAACGTGAAATGAGTGCAATCCGGGGCGCACGGATCGGCATGATCTTCCAGGAACCGATGACCGCGCTCAACCCGGCGATGACAGTTGGAAAACAGATCGCAGAGGCCCTGCGGCTTCACCGCGCGATTTCGCGGGCAGACGCAAGACGTGAAGCATTGCGGCTGATGGCGATGGTCAGGATCGCACGGGCGGAAGACAGAATAAATTCCTATCCGCATGAGCTTTCCGGTGGCGAGCGCCAGCGGATCGGCATCGCCATCGCGCTTACCCTGAAGCCGGACCTTCTGATTGCCGATGAGCCGACAACCGCGCTCGACGTCACTGTTCAGGCAGAGATCCTCGACATCCTCGACACGCTGGTGCGCGAACTCGATATCGGCCTGATGCTGATTTCCCACGACATTGGCGTGATTGCGCAAATGGCCGACCGGGTGCTGGTGATGCATGACGGCCTTGTGATGGAAACCGGGGCAACGGAAGATGTGATCCGCCGTCCGGCCCATGCCTATACCAAACGGCTGCTTTCATCGCTGCCCCGACGGTCGCGCGCCGGGCTGGAGGGCATGTCATGACCTCGCTGCTGACCACCGAAAACCTTTCCCGCCATTACCGCGCCGACGGCCCGGCCGCCCTCGACGGGGTCTCGCTCAGCCTTCAGGCCGGCGAAATTCTCGGCATTGTCGGTGAGAGCGGATCGGGAAAGTCCACCCTCGCCCGGCTGATCATGGCGCTCGACCGGCCGACATCGGGGACCGTGTTGTTCGAAGGCCAAAGCCTGACCGCGCTTTCCGAACGGCGTTTGCGCCGCCTGCGCCGTCATTTCCAGATGGTGTTTCAGGACCCATACGGCTCGCTCGATCCGCGCCACACGGTCGGGCGGATCATCGGCGAACCGCTTCATCTGGAAGAAAACCCGCCGCGCGGCACACAACGGCGAGCACGGATCGCAGCACTTCTGGAAGAGGTCGGCCTCGACCCCGCCGATATCGACCGCTACCCGCATCAGTTTTCCGGCGGCCAGCGCCAGCGCATCGCCATTGCCCGCGCGTTGATTACCCGTCCGAAGCTGCTGGTGGCCGATGAGCCGACCTCCGCGCTCGACGTCACGGTTCAGGCCCAGATCCTGAAACTTCTTCTTTCGATGCGTGCGGTCCACGGCGTCTCGATCGTGCTGATTACCCACAACATTGCCGTCGTCGATGAAATCTGCGACCGGGTGGCGGTGATGCAGGCCGGCAGCATTGTCGAGGAAGGCCCGGTCCACACGGTCCTCAATGCACCGCGTGAAGCCTATACCAGGCGTCTTCTGGCTGCCGAGCCAACCCTTTCGGGCGGCCTCCGGCGTCGACGGCAAAAGCACGAGCCGAACGGATAAGGGCCCGGTCCGGTTTCCCGGCCGGGCCCTCATATCACGGTTTTACGAAAACCGCGGGAGAGACAGTCTTCCGCAAGGCCGCATCATGCAACCTTGCGTCATTTTTCAGTATGTGGGACGCCTCCGCACCGGAGACAAGAAGAATGAAGAATTTGTCATTTTCGGCAGACGGTATCAGACCATGCCGCCTGAAAAAATGCCGCTGACCCAGTCAAGAAACACCCGAAGCCGCGGCGCTGTCTGCCGGTTTTGCGGATAGAGCGCTGTAAGCGGTGTCGGCGGCGGCGGAAAATCCGCGAGAATTTCCACCATCCGGCCCGCCTTGAGATCCTCGGCAAAGTGATAGCGCGGCACCTGCACCAGCCCGAAGCCAAGACGCGCAAGCGCGATGGCGGTTCCGGAATCATTCGCCGTGACCCGGCATGGCAGGCTGATGAAACGGGTCTTGCCGCCTTCAATCAGTTCCAGCGGCATGACATCGCCGGTGCGCGAAGAAATGAACCCGACGGCGATGTGACCATCGAGATCATCAGGCGTTTCGGGCCGTCCGTATTGCTCAACATAATCCGGGCTCGCACAGGTCACCTCATCGAGATGTCCGAGGCGACGGGCAATCAGCGTGCTGTCGTCCAGTTCGCCGGCGCGAATGGCGCAGTCGACCCCTTCGCGCACCAGATCGGCATAGCGATCGCCCTGACCGAACTGTATCTGCAGCCCCGGATAGCGCTTCAGAAAATCCGGCAGGGCGGGCAGCAGAAATGTTCGCGTCAGATAGGGATGCGCCTCGATACGCAACAGACCTTCGGGGCTTCCGGCCCGGAAGGCGCTTTCGGCTTCCTCGACCTCGGCGAGGATGGCAATGCAGCGCCGGTAAAACGCCGCACCATCCGGCGTCGTGCGCACATGCCGCGTGGTGCGTTCCAGAAGCCGGACGCCAAGATCGGCTTCAAGCGCCTTGATCGCCTCCGTCGCGGTGGAGCGCCCGAGAGCGAGGTCGTTCGCCGCAGCCGAAAAACTGCCGCGTTCCACGACGCGGGTGAAAAGCTGCATACGGTCCAGTCGATCCATCGCCAATTGTTCCCGATTTCCGAATTATCATGTCATTTATCAGGCGATTGTTTCTTATGGAAGGCAGCTTATCTTGCCTTCATCGCAGACTGAAAGGAAACAGCCATGACCGACAGCAAGACAGCAATAATCACCGGCGCATCGCGCGGTATCGGCGCGGAAATCGCCAAAAGGCTGGCCAAAGACGGTATCGACGTGATCGTCAACTATGCAAGCAACGCCACTGCCGCGGAAGAGGTGGTTGCCGCCATTACCGGCGACGGCGGAAAGGCGGTCGCGGTTCAGGCCGATATCAGCACGACAGCCGGTGTAAAGGCGCTCTTCGATACGGCGGAAGCGACCTATGGCAAAGCCGATATTCTCATCAACAATGGCGGCGTTCTGCTGCTTTCACCGCTCAAGGATTTCGACGACGAAACCTTCGAACGCGAGGTCGCCGTCAATTTCGGCGGCGTCTTCAAGGGCATGCGCGAGGCGGCCAACCGGCTTGCAGACGGCGGCAGCATCGTCAATTTCTCAACCAGCGTCGTTGGCACCAAACTGCCATCCTACGGCGTCTATGCCGCAACCAAGGCCGCCGTAGAAACCATGACCCATATCGCGGCAAAGGAACTGGCGTCACGCAATATCACCGTCAACGCCGTTGCCCCCGGCCCGGTCGCAACGGAACTGTTTCTCAACGGCAAGAGCGAGGAACTGATTGCGCGGCTCACCGGCATGATCCCGGCAGGCCGCCTTGGCGAACCGGACGATATCGCCGACGTCGTCGCCTTTCTGGTGAGCGATGCCGCGCGCTACGTCACCGGCCAGGTGCTGCGCGTCAATGGCGGCATGGTCTGATGGAAAGGGCCCGAAACAGCGCAGTGTTTCGGGCCCTTGCATGCCCTGACAGGCATGTACCAATCAATTGCTGGCGAGATAGCCGCCATCGACCGGCAGGCTGACGCCGGTGATGAAGGATGCCTTGTCGGAAAGCAGGAAAGCGGCAGCGGCGCCGACTTCCTCGGGTTCGCCGAGGCGCTGGATCGCCTGCGGCTCCGTAATCAGCTTCAGGAATTCCTCCGACGATCCTTCAAGCAGTTTGGACTTGATGGCGTTGGGCAGGATTGCGTTGACGCGGATGCCATCTGCGCCGCCTTCAACGGCGCCGGTCTTGGTAAACCCGATCATGCCGTGCTTGGAGGCGGAATAGATGCCTGCCGTTGCAAGCCCGGTCATGCCGGCGACCGAGGATATATTCAGGATCGCGCCGCCCTTGCCCTGTTCACGAAACACCGTCATGGCCTCGCGCATGATCCGGAACACGCTTTTCAGGTTGATATCCATGGCAAGATCATAGGTCTTGTCGTCGCTTTCCGCGATTTCGCCCTTCGGGCCGATCCCGGCATTGTTGACCACAAAATCAAGATGACCATCCAGTGCGCGGGTCTTTTCAAACAGGGTGTCGATGTCTGCGGACGATGTGACGTCAGCGGCCACGAAAACCGCCTTGCCGCCGGCTTTTGCGATTTCCTCGACAACCGCCTCGCCTTCCTTTTCGGAAGCGGCCAAGTCGCTGACGACCACATGCGCGCCCTCGGCCGCCAGTTCCAGCGCAATCCCGCGCCCGATGCCATTTGCAGCCCCGGTTACAAACCCGGTTTTCCCGTCCATGATGCCAGACATGACATGACTCCCTGTTTCATTTGTTTCTGTTTCTTAATCTAATGATTAGACAAATGAAAACAATGATTCTAACAACCGACAGGAGCGCCTTGCAGCAAGAGGCAAAGGGCGCTGAAACACAAAGGCCCCGACGGGTTTCCGTCAGGGCCTTTGCATTTATGAGCGGCTGCCTCAGTCCCGCTGGCGGCGGGCCGGGAACAGGATGACGTCGCGGATCGACGGACCGTCGGTCAGAAGCATGATGAGGCGGTCGATGCCGATCCCGAGACCGCCCGCCGGCGGCATGCCGTGATCCATGGCGTTGAGGAAGTCGTCGTCGAGCTGCTTTTCCTTTTCGCCGCGGGCGTGGGCCTGCTCCAGTTGCTCGACCATGCGGCGGCGCTGCTCGACCGGGTCGTTCAGCTCGGAGAACGCATTGCCGAGTTCCCAGCCGTTGACATAGGTCTCGAAACGCTCGACCAGGCGCGGCTCGCCCGGCACTTCCTTGGCAAAGGGTGAAATATCCTTCGGGAAGTGGGTGACATGCGAAGGCTGGATCAGGCTTGCCTCGACCTTTTCCTCGAAAATGAAGGCCAGGCATTCGCCCCAGGTCCAGTCATCCTCGATTTCGAAGCCGGCCGCCTTGGTCTCTGCACGCGCTTCCTCATCCGTCGCAATCGACAAGAAATCGATGCCGGTTGTTTCCTTCACCGCATCGGGCATCGGCACGCGCTTGAACGGGCCCTTGAAGTCCAGTTCCTTGTCGCCGAATTTCACCGTGGTGGCATTGTGGAGCGTTATGGCGAGCGTTTCGAACATGCGTTCGACAATGCCCATCATGTCCTCGTAATCGGCATAGGCCCAGTAGCACTCCATCATCGTGAATTCGGGATTATGCCGGGTGGAGACACCTTCATTGCGGAAGTTGCGGTTGACCTCGAACACCTTGTCGGTGAGGCCGGACACCAGAATCCGCTTCAGGTAAAGCTCCGGCGCGATCCTGAGATACATGTCGATATCGAGCGCATTGTGATGCGTCTTGAACGGATCGGCCGATGCACCGCCATAAATGGCCTGCAGCATCGGCGTCTCGACTTCCATGAAGCCTTCGCCTTCCAGAAAACGGCGGATGCCGGACAGGATCTTCGAGCGCTGCATGAAGCGTAGCTTCGAGTCTTCATTGCTCATGATGTCGAGGTAGCGCTGGCGATAGCGCGTCTCGATATCGGCCAACCCGTGATATTTTTCGGGCATCGGCTTCAGCGCCTTGGTGAGCATGGTGATCTCATGCGCGTTGATCGTCAGCTCACCGCGCTTGGTGCGGCGGACAACACCGGTAACACCGACGATATCGGCAAGATCGACCAGCGACCAGAGTTCGCGCACTTCTTCCGGCGTGGTGTCCTTGTGCGAAAAAATCTGGATCTTGCCGGAGGCATCGCGCAGGTCCACGAACATGCCGGAATTGCGCATCGAATAGACGCGGCCGGCAACCGTGACGACATCCTCGGTCACGGTATCATCCGGCAGGTCGGCATATTTTTCCGCCAGTTCGGCATTGGTGATCGTGCGGTGGAAATGGGCGGGGTAAACATCGCCGATCTTCTCGCGCAGGATTTCAAGCTTCTGGGCGCGCACTTCCGTGGCGTCGGAGGAAAGGGCCTGTTCTTCGGTCTTCTTGTTCATCTTACTTACCTGCTTCTTCTGCAACCATGCCCGCAACCACGCCTTCGGCAACCTTCAGCCGCTGGCGCACCACGGCACGGCCAAGAACGGCCATGGAATCAAACAGCGGCAGCGAGCGCGACGAGCCGGACATGGCGACAAATAGCGGCGCGACGACGATGCGCAGCTTCTTGTCCATGTCCTCGGAAAGCTGGCGCAGCGCGCCCTCGACGGTTTCGGCATTCCACTCGACCAGCTTTTCCAGCACCGGCTGGACGGCCTTGAGAATTTCGAGGATCTCCGCCGGATTGGTCTTCTTGATCTTGGCAAAGGCCTGCGGCTCCGGCACCATGTCGGAGGCCAGCAGGAAGCCCATCAGGCCGGGCAGTTCGCCAAGCTTGCCGATGCGGCTCTGCGAAAGCTTCAGGCCGTCCTTCAGCCGGGCGTTTTCCGATGCCCAGGCGGCAACGCGAAGAATAAAGTCCTCTTCGGACAGTTTTTCGCGGATGAAACGGCCGTTCAGCCATTCAAGCTTCTGCGTGTCGAAAACGGCGCCGGCCTTGTTGAGATTGTCGGCATCGAACTGTTCGATCAGTTCGGCCATATCCATCAGTTCCTCGCCCTCGGCGATCTGGATGAAGAACAGGCCGAGGAAGTTCATCAACGCTTCCGGCAGGAAACCGAGTGCCGAATAATAGGAGATCGAGGTCGGGTTTTTCCGCTTCGACAGCTTCGACTTGTCGGGGTTCTTCATCAAGGGCAGATGGAAGAACTGCGGCGGCTCCAGCCCGAGATAGCGATAAAGCAGGATGTGCTTGGGCACCGAGGCCAGCCATTCCTCGCCGCGCGCCACATGGGTAATCTTCATCAGATGGTCGTCGACGACATTGGCCATGTGATAGGTCGGCATGCCGTCTCCCTTGAGGATGACCTGCATGTCGACGGCATCCCACGGGATTTCGACATCGCCGTAAACGCCATCGGTGAACTTGCAGGCGCCCTCTTCCGGGATTTTCATGCGGATCACGTGCGGTTCGCCGGCATCGATGCGGCTCTTCACCTCTTCCGCCTTCAGGTGCATGCACAGCCCGTCATATTTCGGCGCGCGGCCTTCGGCGCGCTGACCGGCACGCATCAGCTCCAGCCGCTCCGGCGTGCAGAAGCACGGGAAGGCATGGCCGTCTTCAACCAGTTTGTCGACGAAGGGACGGTAGATGTCCTTGCGGTCGGACTGGCGGTAAGGCCCGTAAGGCCCGCCGACATCCGGGCCTTCCGCCCATTCAAGCCCACACCATTTGAGCGCGTCGAGAACGTTTTTCTCGAACTCGGGCGTCGAGCGGGTGGCATCCGTATCCTCGATACGCAGGATAAAGGTGCCGCCCATCTTCTTGGCGTAGAGATAGTTGAACAGTGCCGTATAGGCTGTGCCGACATGCGGTTCGCCGGTAGGCGAAGGCGCAATGCGCAGGCGGGGGCCGGTTGTCGTCATTATCATCGTCCATGCTGCCGGCCGGATCGCGTTTATCGTGAAGCAATGCACCCGGCCGAAAGAGTTTTTCGAATGCTGAATTTCATTGTCGGCCGCCGGGCACAGTTCACCCGTGATTAAGGGCGGCTCTTCTGGCCTGCCTTAGGCCATATTCAACCCGTGGCGTCAAGCGCCAAGCCTTAATGGCCCGGCCCGGAGGCTTCCGCAGCCGGTTTTTCGTCCGCCATCGCCCGGTCCAGCCGTCTTTTGCGGCGCGCCAGCATGTTGAGCAGTTCGACAAGACCGGAAAAGGTCATCGCCGCATAGACATAGCCCTTGGGCACATGAAAGCCGAGCCCGTCGGCAATCAGCGTGGTGCCGATCATCAGCAGGAAGGCAAGCGCCAGCATCACGATCGTCGGATTTGCCTCGATAAAGCGGGCAAGCGGGCCAGAGGCCACCAGCATCAGCGTCACCGCGACGATAACCGCGATCACCATGATCGGCAGATGGTCGGTCATGCCGACGGCGGTGATGATGCTGTCGATCGAAAACACCAGATCGAGCAGCAGGATCTGGAAGATGGCAGCGGTAAAGCCGGTCTTGACGGCACCGCCCACCAGCTCGCCGGGGTGCTCTTCGGGATCGACATTGTGATGGATTTCCTTGGTCGCCTTCCAAACCAGAAACAGGCCGCCGGCAATCAGGATGATATCCTTCCATGAAAACCCATGGCCGAAAGCCTCAAACAGCGGCGTCGTCAGCTGAACGATCCAGGCCACCGTTCCCAAAAGCAAGAGCCTGAGCACCAGCGCCAGCCCGAGCCCGATACGCCGGGCATTGCGGCGCTGGCTTTCCGGCAGCTTGTTGGTGAGGATCGAGATGAAGACCAGGTTGTCGATGCCGAGCACGACCTCCATGATGATCAGGGTGACAAGTGCCGCCCAGGCTTCGGGCAGAGTTGCCAGAGCAATCAGATCGGTCAATGCGGTCTCCTCATTTGCCCGGCAGGGGCGTTGTCTCGGGGTCGGCGCGGTTCATCGCCTGGCGCGGCCTTCAAAACCTATAGCCACAAATCATTGCCTGCACCATCAACGCCATTGCGCGATCCCGGTTCCCACGAGAGCGCTTCAGGGCGCGCGGGTTGACAGGGCGGCATACGAGGCGCATTAGCATGCTTGCAAATCGAACTCTTCAGTTCGAAATAAGATCAGCCCGTTCATTCGCCGAACATCCTCCCCTGTTCAGCACAGAAAGGCCTTTCAGTATGAGCACCGAAAACGAGGGCAATCACGCTGGCCCCGCAGACGAACCAGCGCAGAAGTCTGGTGGCGCGCGCAGGATCGTCTTTGCCGTCATCGGCCTTGCCATCATCGCCGGCGCCGGCTGGTTCGGCTATCAATGGTGGACCGATGGTCGCTTCATCGTATCCACCGATGATGCCTATATCGAAGGCGATATCGCGACGATTTCGCCGAAGGTTTCCGGCTATGTCGAAAGCGTCGAAGTGGCGAATAACCAGCGCGTCAAGAAGGGCGACCTTCTGGTCAAGATCGACGATGGCGACTACCAGAATGCGCTGTCCCAGGCCGAAGCCCAGCTCAACGCCCAGAATGTCGCGCTGAAAGCAACGGAGGCGCAGATTGCCGGCGCCAAGGCTTCGCTTTCCCAGGCCAAGGCCAACCGCGCCGCGCTCGATCCGCAGATCGAAAACGCCAAAAGCGCCTTTCAGCGCGCCACGACGCTGAAGGACAAGGGCGCGGCAACGGTCGCGGCTTTCGATGATGCCAAGGCTCAGGTGGATCAGCTCAAGGCACAGGTCGAAGCCGCCAATGCCGCAATCGAGGTCGCCCGGTCGAATATCACCACCGCCCAGGCACAGCTTGCACAGCAGCAGGCAGCCCTGAAGGAACGTCAGCTCGCCATCGATCTCGCCAAGCGCAATCTCTCCTTCACCGAAATCAAGGCGCCGTTCGATGGCGTCTTCGGCAACAGGAATGTTCAGGTCGGCGATCTGGTTTCCTCCGGTGCCCGCCTCGGTGCGCTGGTGCCAACGGCAGACCTTTATGTCGTGGCCAATTTCAAGGAAACCGATCTTGACCGTCTGGGCATCGGCGAAAGCGTGCATGTCAGCGTCGATGCCTTCGAGGATGATGATTTCACCGGCAAGGTCGTGTCGTTCTCGCCCGCCTCGGGCGCGGTGTTCGCGCTGCTGCCGCCGCAAAATGCGACCGGCAACTTCACCAAGGTGGTCCAGCGCATTCCGGTACATATCTCGATACCGCAGGACATGCTCGACAAGGGCTATCTGAAGGCCGGGCTTTCGGTGACAGCAAGAGCCGACAGCCGCACGGCGCCGGACGGCACGCTCGGCAAGGTCGTCACCGACAATCACTGACCGGCGGAACAGCGGCGGGCCTGTGCTGCAGCATCCCCCGCCATTCGTCCATTGCGAGCGGACAACTGAACCATGACAGAGACTGCCGAAAGCAAAGACCATAGCGGGGAAGCACCTGCCGGAGCCCCGGCAGTGCCCTCCGATCATGTCAGCGGTCGCACCTGGGTGGCCTTCATCGTCATGGCCTTCGGCATGTTCATGGCGATCCTCGACATCCAGATCGTCGCCTCCGCCCTGACAGACATCCAGGCCGGCATCTCGGCCAGCGCCGACGAGATCGCCTGGGTCCAGACATCCTACCTGATTGCCGAAGTGATCATGATCCCGCTGTCGGGCATTCTGGCGCGGATCTTTTCCACGCGTGTGGTGTTCTCGGTCTCCGCCGCAGCATTCACGGCCTGCAGCGCGTTGTGCGCGACAGCCACCTCGATCGACCAGATGATCATCTACCGGGCGCTGCAGGGCTTCATGTCGGGCGGCATGGTGCCGGCCGTCTTTGCCGTGGCGTTTACCGCCTTTCCGCCGTCCAAGCGCTCAACCGTGATCCCGGTTGTCGGCCTCGTGGCAACGATGGCGCCAACCATCGGCCCGACCGTGGGCGGTTATCTCGTCGATGCCTTTTCCTGGCACTGGCTGTTTCTCGTCAATGTCGTGCCCGGCATTCTGGTCGCGATTGGCGCCTGGCTGCTGATCGACTTCGACCGACCCGACTATTCGATCATGAAGCATTTCGACTGGATCGGCCTCATCGCCATGGCGCTGTTTCTGGGCTCGCTCGAATATTTCCTCGAAGAAGGCAATATCGAGGGCTGGTTTCAGGCCGATGTCATCCGCTATGCCTTCGTGGTGATGGTGATCGCCGGCATCGCCTTCTTCTACCGCTCCTTTACCAGCCGCTACCCGGTGGTCGAACTCAGGGCCTTCGGCAATTTCAACTTCGCCGTCGGCTCGATCTTCTCGTTTTCACTCGGCATCGGGCTTTACGGCCTCGTCTATCTGTTCCCGCTCTATATGGCCCGTATCCGCGGCTATGATGCGCTGATGATCGGCGAGACGATGTTCGTGACCGGCGCTTTCATGATGGCGACAGCGCCCTTTGCCGGCATGCTGCAGAACAAGCTCGATCCGCGTGTGATGATGGGCATCGGTCTCGGCCTGTTCGCACTGTGCACCTGGCAGATGACCCACATCACTGCCGAATGGGACTACTGGGAATTGTTCTGGCCGCAGGCCGGGCGCGGCGTGGCGCTGATGATCTCGATGATCCCGGTTTCCAACATCGCGCTTGGCACGCTGCCGCAGGAAGACGTCAAGAATGCCTCCGGCCTGTTCAACCTGACCCGCAACCTTGGCGGCGCGGTCGGTCTTGCGATCATCAACACGCTTTTGAGCCGCCGCGACGACTTTCATTATGATCGTCTCGCCGAAACCGTGGATGCGGCAAGCCGCACGACACAGGAATGGGTCGGAACACTCAGCGGGCTTTATTCCAGCCACGGTCTCGACGGTGAAAAGGCGGCCCTGCTGCAACTGGGCCAGATGGTCTCTCAACAGGCCTGGCTGCTGGCCTTCATCGATGTCTTCGTGCTGCTGACAGTGCTGTTTTCCTTCCTGACCGTGTGCAGCTTTCTGGTGCGCAAGCCAAAGGAAGGCGCCGGCGGCGGCGGCCACTGAGGTTTCGGAAAAAGATCAGGCGCGGGCGGCGTATCCGCTCAAAAACAGCGCAACGGCATTATCCGCCATTTCAACAAGTTCCGCCTCGCTCGGCGGGGCTTCCATCAGGCCGAACAGACGGCGCTTCCACAAATGCCCGGTGGAAAGCTCAAGAAGCTGGATGGCGGCAAGGCGCGGATCTTCGGCCCGAAGCTCGCCGAGCCGGGTCCGTTCGGCAACGAAATCGCTTACCGTATCCACCAGATTGTCGGGATGATCACCGAAAAACGAACGCACGAGTTCGGGAAAACGCTCGGCGACCCCGATGGCAATCCGCATCGCCTTGACCGTCTCCTCGCAGGTCATGCCGGAGGCAAGGCGTATCGAAAAGCGCTTCAGGATGTCCTCGATGGGGCCTTCGGCATTCAGCGTGGCGCGCAGATCCTCGAAAATCACCTGCTTGGCTTCGAGGATGATGGTCTGGAACAGTTCGCCCTTGTTTTCAAAATAGACGTAGATCGTGCCTTTTGAAACGCCTGCCGCGCGGGTGATATCGTTCATGCTGGCGGCATCGAAGCCGACATTCATGAACACCTGCCGGGCGCCCTCCAGTATCTGCTGCCGCTTGGCCGGGTCCTCGCCGGCCGCATGCCGCCCCATGCGTCGTAACGCATGCCGTTTCGGCTCATCGCGCCGACAGAACCTGCTTTTCGAAGTTGCAAAACCCATTTCAACCCACTCGCCGGCGCACCGAAAGAAATGCGCCGTCAGCCTTTCACGTTTCCCCTAGGGATACGCTGAGGCCCGGCGCATTTCAATCAATTAGTGAACTGTCCGGTTCGATTGAACCTCAATCGTCGCGGACATCCTGCGGTGTGTAGACATAGGGTGTCGAGCAGAATTCGCAGGTCACCGTGATCTTGCCGTCTTCGGTGCTGTCCTCGATTTCCTCGGCGGTGAAGCCCTTGAGCACGCCGAGAATACGCTCCCGCGAGCAGCTGCAACGGTCATAGACCTGCTGCGCCGGATAAACCGTCACACCGCGTTCGTGGAACAGGCGGTAGAGCAGGCGTTCGGCGCCCACTTCCGGATCGGTCATCTCATCGAGGTCGATGGTTTCGACAAGGGCCTGCGCCTCCGTCCACGCGTCGTCTGGCGCATGGGAAAGCTGGCCGTCATCGCCATCGCCGCCGTGAAGATCGGGCTGGCGCATGCGGTCGGGCTCTTCCGGCAGAAACTGGGCGACCAGACCGCCGGCCCGCCAGCGTTCGCGCGGCTGCCCGTCTTCGTCACGATCCAGCAACTTGGCGACGCCAAGCCGGACGGCCGTCGGGATCTGCTCCGACTGCCGGAAATAACCCATGGCGATATCTTCAAGCGAACTGCCGTCGAGCTGCACGATGCCCTGATAGGGCTGCATATAACTGCCCTGATCGATGGTGAAGGCAAGAACGCCGCTGCCGAGCAGTTGCTCGGGCGCGGCCATGCCGGCCGTCACCGCAGCCCGCAATGCCTCGTCATTGAAACGGGCATAGCCCCTGAGCGCATCCGGCGTCGAGAAATCGGCAACCAGAAGGTCGACAGGGCCGTCGCTCTTGGTCTGAACGGTGAACTTGCCCTCAAATTTCAGCGATGTCCCGATCAGCGCCGTCAGCACCACCACTTCGGCAAGCAGCCGGGCAACGGGCTCGGGATATTCATGGCGCGTCAGGATGGCGTCAAGCAGCGGCCCGAGTTGGACCGTGCGGCCGCGCACATCGAGCGCATCCACCTGGAAGGGCACAACCATGTCATCTCCGGCGAAACCGAGTTCGCCGAGTTGCTTTTCCAAATCCTGCATAATCTGTCTCCTTCGCCCCGTTTCAGGGGGCGGCCGGTGGCTCAGTCGATTGCGCCGAGGCACCAGGCCAGTACGGATTTCTGGGCGTGAAGCCGGTTTTCGGCCTCATCGAACACGACCGATTGCGGCCCGTCCATCACCTCGTCAGTCACTTCCTCGCCGCGATGCGCCGGCAGGCAGTGCATGAAGATCGCATCATCATTGGCACGCGCCATCAGATCGGCGTTGACCTGGAACGGCTGGAACACATTGTGTCCGCGCGCCTTGTGTTCCTGGTTCATCGAGACCCAGGTATCGGTCACCACGCAATCGGCACCCGCAACCGCGTCCTCGGCACTTTCGAAGAAGGTCACTTCAGCACCTTCCTTGCGCGCCCAGTCGACAAAGCGGCTTTCCGGTTCCGAACCCGGCGGAACGGCGATGTTCATGCGGTATTTGAACCGCGCCGCCCCTTCGAGGAAGGAATGCAGAACATTGTTGCCGTCACCGGTCCAGGCAATGGTCTTGCCGGCCACCGGCCCCAGATGCTCCTCGAAGGTCTGCAGATCGGCCATGATCTGGCAGGGATGCGTGGCATCGGTCAGCCCGTTGATCACCGGCACGCTCGCATATTCGGCCAGTTCCAGAAGCCGCGAATGATCGGTGGTGCGGATCATGATCGCGTCGACATAACGTGACAGCACCCGGGCGGTATCGCCGATGGTCTCGGCGCGGCCAAGCTGCATGTCCTTGCCGGACAGCACCAGCGTATCGCCGCCAAGCTGACGCATGCCGATATCGAACGACACGCGGGTGCGCGTCGACGGTTTTTCGAAGATCATCGCCAGCACCTTGCCGGCCAGCGGCTTGTCGGCGGTGCCCGCCTTCTGCGCGGTCTTGCGCGTGGCCGCGTGATCAAGGATATCCCGCAGCGCGGTTGCCGAAACGGCGGAGAGATCGAGAAAATGTCTCGGAGAGGACATGGAACTACTCTTTCTAATGCTTTAGGCGGACCGGGCGGGCGAAACGGACAGTTTCGCCGCAGCGCGCGAAAGCCGCGCAAGGCCTTCCCGGACTTCTTCGTCACTGACGGTGAGCGGCGGCAGCATGCGCACGACATTGTCGCCGGCGGGAACCGAGAGCAGTTTCTCGTCACGCATCGCTTCGGCCAGCGCGCCGGCCGGCACCTTGGCCTTGACACCGACCATCAGGCCCTCGCCGCGGATCTCCTCGATCACATCGGGATAGCTGTCTTTCAGTTCGGCAAGGCCCTGGCGGAACAGAAGCCCCATCTGCCGAACATGCTCGAGAAACCCGTCTTCCAGGACCACATCGAGAACCGCATTGCCGACGGCCATGGCCAGCGGATTGCCGCCGAATGTCGTGCCATGCACGCCGGGCACCATGCCGGATGCGGCTTCGTCGGTGGCAAGGCATGCGCCGACGGGAAAGCCGCCACCGATACCCTTGGCAATCGCCATGATATCCGGGGCAACGCCGGTCTGCTCATAGGCAAACAGGGTTCCCGTCCGTCCGACACCGGTCTGCACCTCGTCGAAAATCAGCAGCAGGCCCTGTTCATCGCAAAGGGTGCGCAGAGCCTGAAGGAAAGCCTTGTCGACCGGGCGAACACCGCCCTCCCCCTGGATCGGCTCGATCAGGAGCGCGGCCGTGGTTTCGCTGACCGTCTCTTTCAGAAGATCGATATCGCCGGGCGGGATCTGGACGAACCCCGGCGCCTTCGGGCCGAAACCTTCCATGTATTTCGCCTGCCCGCCGGCAGCAATCGTTGCCAGCGTACGGCCGTGGAACGCGCCCTCGAAGGAGATGATGTCGATCCTTTCGGGGTTCCCCTTGGCAAAATGATAGCGCCGCGCGGTCTTGATCGCGGTTTCAAGCGCTTCCGCACCCGAATTGTTGAAGAACACCTTGTCGGCGAAAGTGGCCTCGGTCAGCCGTTCGGCGAGCCTTTCCTGGCCCGAAACCTGATAGAGGTTCGAGACATGCCAGAGCTTTTCGGCCTGATCCTTCAGCGCGTCCACCAGATGCGGATGGGCGTGACCAAGCGAATTGACGGCAACGCCGGCGGCAAAATCGAGATATCGCTCGCCCCTGTCCGTGACAAGCCAGACGCCTTCGCCGCGCTCGAACCGGAGCGGTATTCTGGCGAAGGTGTTGAACAGCGGCGATGTTCCGGACATGATGATTAAACTCCCGGCAAGGAAAGATGCCAGCCTTTTGGGTCTGTGGCGGTTGTTAAAATTAAAAATGCCGCCTCGAGCGGCGGCTGGCCGTATATTGTCATCTCCAACCTCAATGTCAACAAATGCAGTGCAGCGCAGCACATTGCTGCGGGCGGCATATGACAAATGCGAAAAACACCAAGTTGGGGAAAACCCCGAAAAAGGATTCCGGCGATTCGCTGTCGCCTTGCCACGATAGTGCCATCGGCCTAACTTACGACCAACAGAATACTGCAGGCGGCGGATCTGATTACCCGGATTGGCGACACTTTCCTGTTTCGGAGACATTCCGGAGCATGGTGGTTGATTCCGCCCGCAAACAGCCGGAGACAAGGCATGAGCTGGACAGACGAGCGTGTTGAAAAACTCAAACAACTCTGGTCCGAAGGGCTGAGCGCGAGCCAGATCGCCAATCAGCTCGGCGGCGTGAGCCGGAACGCGGTCATCGGCAAGGTGCACCGTCTGGCCCTGCCCGGACGCGCCAAGAGCGGCGGAAGCGCACCTTCTGCGGCAACCCGCGCGACGGCCCGCAACACGACACCGCCGCGCGCACCGAATTTTGCGTCCCGCGCGGGCGGCCGCAAACCGTCGGACACCCCCGTATCCACATCGACCGGCAGCGCGCCGCGCACCGCAGGCGCGACCGCGCTGAAACAGGAAGTCGTTGCCGAAGCGGAAGCCGCCCCGGAACAGAAGACCGCACCCGACAACAATGTCGTGCCGATCATGCGCAAGATCGCGTTGACCGATCTGACCGAGCAGACCTGCAAATGGCCGGTCGGCGACCCGACCCAGGAAGATTTTTACTTCTGCGGCTGCGAGTCCCCGGAAAACAGCCCCTACTGCAAATACCACGCAAAGCTTGCCTATCAGCCGGTCAGCGAACGGCGCCGGGCAAGCTGATCAGCGCTCGCTGAACAGGCAATATAAAAAGACCCTCATGGCAATGCCCTGAGGGTCTTTTGTTTTGTCCGATATGCGGTTGCCCGGCACTCAGGCCGCACGGCGCAGCGGCTTGGCCCGGGCCGACGGCGCGCGAACACCGCTGGCGACGAGAACGCCGGCTGCACCGGCAAGCCATCCATCTTCAAGCTCAAGGCCGAGAAAACGGCGGCGCTCGAACGGGCCGGGCATGACGAGCTGCTCTGCTTTGTCGGCAGAAAAGCCGAAGCGCTGGTAGTATTCCGGGTCGCCGACCAGCAGGATTGCGCCATGGCCACGGGCTTCAGCGGCTGCAATCGCTGCCCGCATCAAAGCCGAGCCGACGCCCATGCCGCCTGCGGCAGAGTCAACGGCGAGCGGGCCAAGCAGCAGCGCCGAAACCGCACGGCCGGATGCATCGACACCGGCATCAACATGCCAGAGCCGGACCGTGCCGATCACCGCGGCGTTCTGATCGCGCGCAACGAGCGCCAGACCTTCGGCCGGCAACCGGTTGCGGCGCAGCTTTTCCGACGATTTTTTCCGGCGCATCGGCCCCATGGCGCGATCGAGCAGGTTTTCACGCGCGATGACATCAAAGGCCTCTTCTTCACAGATCGTGAAAGCCGGCGCATCAGCGAAAACGACATTGTCCTGAAAGAAAGGGGCCATCAGCCAAATCCCCCAAAAAATCAGCCTCAAGGACCGGCAGCGGCAGCCGCGCCGGCGTGATACCGGGACTGCGGCCGCAGGGAGGGCCGCAGTCCCACTTCACACCCGTCATCTGAAGGTCTTCAGATCACGTAAGACTTGAGTGGTTCGAAGCCGTTGAAGGCCACGGAAGCATAGGTCGTGGTATAGGCACCCGTCCCCTCGATCAGAACCTCGTCACCGATCGTCAGCGTGATCGGCAGCGGATACATGTTCTTCTCGTACATCACGTCGGCACTGTCGCAGGTCGGACCGGCCAGAACGCAGGGCTCCATCTCGTCGCCGTCGCGCTCGGTGCGGATCGGGTAGCGGATCGCCTCGTCCATGGTTTCGGCGAGACCGCCGAACTTGCCGATATCGAGGAACACCCAGCGATGCGCGTCCTCGTCCGACTTCTTGGAAACCAGAACGACTTCCGACTTGATGACGCCGGCATTGCCGACCATGCCGCGACCGGGCTCGATGATGGTCTTCGGCAACTGGTTACCGAAGTGGCGCGACAGCGCTGCGAAGATCGCCTGGCCGTAGGCTTCAGCCGTCGGCACATCACGCAGATACTTGGTCGGGAAACCGCCGCCCATGTTGACCATCTGCAGGTAAATGCCCTGCTTGGCCAGCTGTGCGAAAACCCGCTTTGCATCTGCAAGCGCTGCATCCCAGGCTTCAAGCTTGGTCATCTGCGAGCCGACATGGAAGGAAACGCCGTAGCTTTCCAGACCCAGCTGATGGGCATAGACCAGCACGTCGACCGCCATCGGCGGAACGCAGCCGAACTTGCGCGACAGCGGCCATTCAGCGCCTTCGCCATCGGTCAGAACGCGGCAGAACACCTTGGCGCCGGGAGCGGCGCGGGCGATCTTTTCGACTTCCTCATGGCAATCGACAGCAAAAAGCTTGACGCCGAGCGCATGAGCGCGGGCAATATCGCGCTCCTTTTTGATGGTGTTTCCATAGGAAATACGCTCGGCGCCAGCGCCGGCTTCCAGGACCATTTCGATTTCGGCCACGGAGGCGCAATCGAAGTTGGATCCGAGACTGGCGAGAAGCTCAAGGATTTGCGGCGCGGGATTGGCCTTGACCGCATAGTAGATGGCGCTGTCGGGCAGCGCGCGGCGGAATGCGGTGTAGTTGTCGCGCACGACTTCGCGATCGACAACCAGGCAAGGGCCTTCGGGACGGCGGGTCTTGAAGAATTCCGCGATACGTTCGGTGGTCATGGTAACCCCCTTCTTTCGAAGCAATGACCCTGACGCTAGGGTCGACAAAGGGCGCATCGACCCGCGCACGAACCCGGCCGGTGGAGACCCCGGGGACCGTTTGCGGCGACCGCTCAAGTTTGAACAAGCCCGTTCAGGGACTCGTCCGGCTTTGTCTGCCTTGGATTGGAGGGATATCCCAACCGCACTTCCGGCAATGATGGTATGTGCCTCTTTAGTACCCCGGCTGTTGGAGAGCCGGGAGACACCAGAAAGGCCCGCACCGTCGTTGCTTCAAGATGTCCTCGCTTGACCGGTTGGCCGGGGAAGCGACTGGAGGGGTTAATTCCAGGTACCTTACCGAGTTCCTCACCATTCGAGGGTTCGGCGGACACCCACAGGCACGCGCGACTTTGGGCAAGCGGACAGATATGCAAAACCCACTTGAAAATCAAGTGGGCGGACCCCAAAATCCTCCTGCAATCGATCGCATTCGTGCTATCTGTTTGACAAAACTCAAACAAAATTTTCCGCCAGCCAACAGGAGCGGTTATGGACACCTTGACGCGAATGCGTGCCTTTATCGATGTGGTCGAAGCCGAGGGGTTTTCGGCCGCCGCCCGCAAGACCGGGCGCTCGAAGGCGCTGTTATCGAAATATGTGCGCGAACTCGAAGACGATCTCGGCGTCCTGCTGTTGAACCGCACCACACGGCAGTTTTCCCTGACGGAGGCCGGCCACATCTATTTCCGCCGCGCAGCCGATATCGTTCAGGAGGTCGACAACCTCTCCGACGCCGTGCGCGCCAACAATACCGACCTGCGCGGCAGGCTTCGCGTTTCCGTGCCCCGCACCTTTGTCGATGCCCCGGCCGGCCAGTCGCTGATCGATTTTGCCACAGCCCACAGCGACCTGACACTGGAGATCGTTGCCGAGGACCGTTTCGTCGATCTGGTCGAGGAGGGCTATGATGTCGCGGTGCGCATCACCACGCTCGAGGACTCGACCATGATCGCGCGCAAGCTTGCCGACTCGATCAACCGGGTCTGCGCCTCGCCTGCGTTCATCGCCAGTCTGGACAAGCCGCTCGAAAAGCCGGCGGATATTGCCCACCTTCCGGTGATCATCGACACCAACCCGAAAGCCTTCAACACCATGCGGTTCAGGAACCCGGAAGACGGCACCGCCTTCAGCGTGCCGATCCAGGGACCGATCGAGGTCAATTCGCCGATGGTCACCATGCGTGCGGCCGTCTCCGGCCTCGGTATCGCCCTGCTGCCGGATTTCGTTGCCCGCCGGGCGATCGACAGCGGCGAACTGGTGCCGCTTTTCGATGAATACCGCCCGCAACATTCCGGCATTTATGCGGTTTTTCCCCACAGACGCTATCTTCCGGTGAAGGTCCGCTCCTTCGTCGATTTTCTGTCACAATGGTTCAGGCAAAACGACTATCAAAAAAATCAGTAAGCACGTTTCTGACTCAATCATCATTTATGGACGAAACGGGCAACACCGGTGACCGGGGGAAGCGAATTGAAATTGAAAGCCGCGTTTTACGGCCTCTTGCTTGCCGCAGGGACTGCAGCCCCTGCGTTTGCGCATCCGCATGTCTTCGTCGATGCCCGCCTTGAGGTGGTTGCCGATGACAACGGCAATGTCACGGCGTTGCAGAATGTCTGGCGTTTCGACGAATTCTTCTCCTCCTCCGTCATTCTCGATTACGACGCCAATCTCGACAATCAGCTGACCGGCGACGAGCTGACCGATATCGGCGAAACCGTGCGCCAGTCGCTCGCCGAATACAATTACTACACGCAGATCACCGCCGATGGCGAGGACGTGAAGCTTGCCAAGCCCGATGTCATCCATGCCGATATGGTCGACGGGCAATTGCTGCTGTTTTTTGCCGCAAGGCCCGAAAATCCGCTGCCGCTGTCGGGCCATCTGACCTTCGGCGTCTATGATCCGACGATGTACACCGCAATCGATTTCCGCAACGATAGCGACCTGGTGACCCAGAGCGATGCCTTCGACAAATGCACGAAAACCGTGCTGCGGCCGGATGCGGACGAAATTCTTTCGGAAAACGCCAACAGTCTGACCGACGCGTTCTTCAACGACCCGACCGACATGAGCAAGCTGTTCGCCACCAAGCTGGATATAAAATGCGACTAGCCCGTCCCCTCCTCGCCACGCTTTTTATGGTCCTCGCCTTTGTCGCCGGTGCCAAATTTGCTGCCGCCCAGTCCCCGCTCGGCATCGGCGCGTCGGAACCATCCTTCTCCTCCTCCATCGGCCCGCTGCAAAGCGTGCTGATCACCGTAAATCACTACCAGCAGCAGTTTTATCGGGCGCTGACTGCAGCATTGAAGGCGATGCAGGATGATCCCTTCAAGATGCTGGGGCTGGTGGGGCTTTCCTTTGCCTATGGCGTGTTTCATGCCGCCGGACCCGGCCATGGCAAGGCAGTGATCTCGTCCTACATGATCGCCAACGAGACAGAGTTGAAACGCGGGATTTTGATTTCGCTGCTGTCGTCATTGGCACAGGGGATCATGGCCATACTTCTGGTTGGAACGGCCTATCTTTTGCTGCGCGGCACCGCCGTTTCCATGGGCGACGCCACCCTTTTCATGGAACGGGCAAGCTTTCTGCTGATCGCGGGCTTCGGCGCATGGCTGGTGTTCACCAAGTCACGCCCGCTGTTTTCAGGCGGGCACGCCCATGCAGCCGTTGCTGCAGGACCGGCCGGCGAACACCATCATGCCCATGATCATGCGGCAGATGCCCATCATCATGCCCATGCTGAACACGATCACAGCCACCATGATCATGTTCACCACGACCATGTTCACGGGCCCGATTGCGGCTGTGGCCACGTGCACATGCCCGAACCTTCAACGCTTGGCGGCAGGCGTTTCGACTGGAGAAGCGCCGGTGCAGCAATCCTCGCCATCGGCATGCGCCCCTGCTCCGGCGCGCTGATCGTGCTGACCTTTGCGCTGTTGAACGGCCTCATCCTCGGCGGCATCGCCTCGGTCTTCGCCATGGCGATCGGCACGGCGATCACCGTATCGGCACTCGCCATCATCGCCGTTTCCGCCAAGGGCCTTGCCGTCCGGCTCGCCGGCCCCGGTTCCGGTCGCGCAATGGCCATCGGCCGCACCATCGAAATCGGCGGTGCGGTTCTGGTCATGCTGATGGGGCTGACGCTGTTTGCCGCCTCGATGGCCGGCTGACGGCTTCAGTCTCCGGCTCCGGCCGCCACGAAGGCCGCCCCTTCCTTGCCATAGAGAAACCCGTTGGACAGCGGGGCCTGGGGATAGATCGCGTTCAGCCGCGCCTTGCCGGCCTGCACGTCGAGCTGGCCGTCAAGCACATCGCGATAGACCCTTGCCACGGCCACCATGTCGCAATCCTGCGGCGACAGGCGGAAGCGGTTGATGCCGGCGCGCCTCAATTCATCCAGCTCGCCGAGCAGGGCCTGACAGGTGTGCGACATCGTCTGAACGCCGTTGAGGCTGAGGAAAGGCTGGCGATCAAGCGTGCGGACATCGAGACCGTCAGGCTCTTCCGCGCAGACAAACATGCAATTATCCTTGATCTTGCCCTTGGAGCGCGCATGGGCGCATCGCGCCGAAATCGCAAGCGGCACCCGGCCGAAGGCGAAGACCTCCAGCTCAACGCCGGGATCGCCGGCGGCGATCGCCGCAATCGAGTTCATCGGCAGTTCGGGCGGCAGGCAGAGCGCGGTCGCACCCCGCGTCTTCAGCAACCTGGCCGTGGCGGCGTTGTAGACACTGACCAGCGGTCCCACCGTATGGGGACGGCTGTCGAGATACATGAAGGCGGAAAGGTCATTCACCTCGATCAGCCGTTCACTCTCGGCGGCAACGGCGCGCAGCTTCTTGGTCTCGCGCATCAGCGTCACCAGCGCATAGGTGGAGATGACGACTTCCTTGCCGGCCGCCTCCAGCCGCTCGGCCACTTCGTCCATATAGGGATCGATGAAATGCTGACGCTTGGAGCAGACCGTCTCACCGATAATGACGCGGGAAACGGGAGCCTCATCGGCGATGCGGAAATAGAAGTCGCGCCATTTCGGGCCGTCCCAGAGATAGTAGACCGGGCCGAGCGTGAGTTGCGTGCTGATCATCCTGTTCTCCCTTATCGCCATTTCTTTTCATAAGCGCCCGACGTCGTCTTCTGCCCTTCCGACAGGCCACGAAGCCCGGCCAGCAATACCGCCCGGCGCTCCGGATCGGCATCAAGCGCGGCCTTGAGCGTCGAAACCACTTCGGCGACATAGGCCTTGCCGCGCTGGCGCCCTTCGATCTTCAGCGCCGACACCCCGGCTTCGCGCAGTGCATCGATTTCGCTCATCACATCGAGCGACACCGGATCCTCGAACGCATAGCCGCAGGCCTCGCCGATATCGAACCGGCCCTTGCAGAGCGTCGGGTAGCCGGCAGGCTCTCCCTGACCGAAGCGGTTGATCGTGTAACCGCCGAGTTCGGAGACCATCTCATTGCCTTCGCGGCGGTAGCGCACATGACTTGCGGGCGAGCAGACACCGTTCATGTTGGGCGACTTGCCGGTGGCATATGAAGACAGCGCGCAGCGCCCTTCCGCCATCACGCAAAGCCCGCCAAAGACAAACACTTCGATCTCGCATTTCACCGCCTTGGAAATCTTGGCGATATCGGCAATCGTCAGCGTGCGCGGCAGAACCACGCGCCTGGCGCCGAAAGCTTCAACCAGAAAACTGATCGCATCTGCATTGGAAGCCGACGCCTGAACCGAAACATGCAGGCGCTGTTCGGGCAGGTTTTCCGCGACATAAGCCATCAGTCCCATATCCGCCAGGATCAGGGCATCGGCGCCGAGCCGTGAGGCATCCCGCGCGCCCTGATACCAGACCTCTTCGGCGCCTGCGCGCATGAAGGTATTGAGCGCGACAAGCACTTTCGCGCCATGCCCGTGGGCATAGGCAATCGCCTCGCCCAGTTCCTCCCGGGAGAAATTCAGCCCCGGGAAATTGCGGGCATTGGTTTCATCACGAAAGCCGCAATAGACGGCGTCCGCGCCGGCATCGACGGCAGCGCGAAAGGCGGACGGTGTTCCCGCCGGGCAGATCAACTCCATGAATGCGGCTCCTCGAACAGGACCTTGCCGCGAATGCGCGCGGCCGTGCGGGCAACGACCGGCGCGAACGGGCCAGCAAGCGTGGAAAGGTCGCTCGGCAGGTCAATCTCGCAATCATCAAGCGCGTTTCTCAGCGCCAGCATGGCCTCCATGTCGCCCGAGATCGCCAGATCGCGCGAAAAGAACAGCGCATCGCCGTCCAGTCGCCCTTCCATCAGCGCCAGAAGCATGAAGAACGGGCCTTCGACGGAAGCATCGGCGCCGTCTTCCGCATCGCCGCGCAATACGGTGACCTCTTCCTCTGCCGGCGCGACGACGAAGACGAAGGGAAGATCGATTGGCCGGAACGCATAGCGCTTGGCCTTGTGTTCGCCCAAACGTTCAAAAAGGCCGGGATGGCGGCGCATCAGCCGTTGCAGCAGCATGTTGGCGGTGCGCTCGGCAATCGGGACCGGCACAAGATCGAACGGGATGGCGAGTGCTGGCGGAAGTCTCATCAGTTCTGCCTTTTGTTAAGCCTTGATGGCTGCAAACTATCGGCAGAGGCGGCACTGCGATTTGAGCTAGCGCAAAGACCACCGCTTTTGCGAACGTCAATGAAAGCACATGAAAAAAGAAACGCCGCCGCACCGCTATGACGGACTTCAGGACTTCCTCGACACGCTCGAACGCCGTGGCCGGCTGAAGCGGATCGCACGGCCTGTCGCGCTGAAACACGAGATCACCGAAATCCACAGACGCGTGCTGGCCAAGGGCGGCCCGGCGCTGCTGTTCGAAAAGCCGGTGGATGATGCCGGGCGAATCAGTGAAATTCCGCTGGTCGCCAACCTGTTCGGCACGCGCGAACACGTCGAGTGGGGTTTCGGTCTGGCGGAAGGCGGGATCGGTGAACTGGCAACGCTGCTGAGCGAGCTGAAGTCCCCTCACCCGCCGGCAAGCCTGAAGGACGCGATGGGCAGTCTTCCATTGCTCCGTTCCGCGCTTTCCCTCGGTGTGAAGGAGGAAAGCCGCCCGCCCTGTCAGGAGGTCGTCTGGCGCGGCGATGCCGTCGATCTTGGCCGCCTGCCGATCCAGTGGTGCTGGCCGGGCGAACCCGCGCCGCTGGTGACATGGCCTCTGGTGATCACCCGCGATTACGGCCCCGCCGGACCGGCCAATGTCGGCATCTACCGCATGCAGGTGCTGGGAAAAAACCGGCTGATCATGCGCTGGCTCGAACAGCGCGGCGGGGCAAAGCACTTCCGCTCATGGCAGAAGGCGGGCAAGGACATGCCCGTGGCGATCGCCATCGGCGCAGACCCGGCGACGATCCTGTCGGCCGTGATGCCGCTGCCGGAAGACATGAGCGAACTCGATTTCGCCGGCGTCCTGCGGGGCCGCAAGACCCGCGTCGCCTCCGCCCTCACCCAGCCGCTTTCCGTGCCCGCCAATGCGGAAATCGTGCTGGAAGGCACGGTTTCGGTGACAGAGGAAGCCGATGAAGGGCCTTACGGCGACCACACCGGCTATTTCAACGCGGTCGAGCGTTTCCCGGTCGTCACCCTCACGGCGATCACCATGCGCAAGAAGCCGGTCTATCTTTCGACCTATACCGGGCGGCCGCCGGATGAACCGTCGATCATGGGCGAAGCGATGACGGAACTGTTCATTCCGCTGGTCAAACAGCAGTTTCCCGAGATCACCGACATCTACCTGCCGCCGGAGGCGTGTTCCTACCGCGCCATCGTCGCCTCGATCGACAAGCGCTATCCCGGCCAGGCGCGCCGGGTGATGATGGGGCTGTGGTCGATGCTGTCGCAGTTCAACATGACCAAGCTGATCATCATCGTCGATCCCGACGTCAATGTCAGAAGCTGGGATGATGTGATGTGGGCGCTTTCCACCCGCTTCGACGCCTCGCGCGACACGCTGCTTCTGGAAGGAACGCCGGTCGACTATCTCGATTTCGCCTCGCCGAAGCCGGGACTTGGCGGCAAGCTGGGCCTCGATGCGACCAACAAGATCGGCCCGGAGACCGATCGCGAATGGGGCAAGGTGCTGACGATGTCGGACACGGTCCAGAAAAGCGTCGACCGGATGTGGCACGAACTGGGGCTGTGAGCCCCGTCCGCAGTCCGGTCAGATACCGGCGCCCTGGTTCTCGTAGTTCGCCATGCCTTCCAGAAACTCCGCGACGAAGGGGCTTGCCGGCGAGCGCACCAGTTCTTCGGCCGTGCCGAACTGCTCGATCCGGCCCTCCGACATCACGGCGATACGGTCGGCGATCTCGAAGGCCTCTTCCTGATCATGCGTCACCAGAATGGCGGAAATGCCGACCTTGCGCTGCAGGTCGCGCAGCGCGGTACGCAGCCCCTTGCGTATCTTGGTGTCGAGCGCGGAAAACGGCTCGTCCAGCAACAGCAGGCGCGGCTCGATGGCCAGTGCACGCGCCAGTGCCACGCGCTGACGCTGGCCGCCGGAAAGCTGCGAGGGATAACGGTCGGCAAGGTGCCCGATCTCGGACATATCAAGCAGCGCCTTCACCCGCTCGCCGATTTCGCCGCGCGATGGCCGAAGCCCGCGCGGACGCATTTTCAGCCCGAAGGCGGTATTGTCGGCGACGCTCATATGCTCGAACAGCGCATAGCTCTGGAACACCATGCCGAAACGGCGCAGCCGCGCCTCAAGCCCGGTAATGTCCTCGCCTTCCATCAAGAGCCGGCCGCTTTCGGCAAACTGCAATCCGGCAATGATGCGCAGCAGCGTGGTCTTGCCGGAACCGGACGGACCCAGAAGCGCAACGAATTCGCCGGGCGCCACATTGAGATTGACGGCATCCAGCACAAGATTGCTGCCGTAGGATTTCGAAACATTCTCGATCTCAAGAGCCATGATCGGCCTCCCGGTTGATCTCAGTGCACATTCGGATGCCGCATTTCAATCACTGCCCGCAGGATCAGCGTGATAACGGCGATGACGGCAAGGATGGTGGCTGCCGCAAAGGCGCCGGCGACATTGTAATCATCATAAAGAAGCTGGACCTGCAGCGGCAGCGTCATCGTCTCCCCGCGAATATTGCCGGAGACGACGCTGACGGCGCCGAATTCGCCGATGACGCGGGCGTTTGCCAGAACCGCGCCATAAAGCAGCGCCCAGCGGATATTCGGCAGCGTGACGTAGAAGAACGTCTGCCAGCCATTGGCGCCGAGCGTGAGTGCCGCTTCTTCCTGATCCCGGCCGGAAATCTCCATCAGCGGGATCAGCTCCCGGGCGACAAAGGGGCAGGTCACGAACAGCGAGACCAGCACGATCCCCGTCAGATTGAACATCAGCTGAATGTTCCACTGGTCGAGGAAGCCGCCGACAAGGCCGGTCGAGCCATAGACCAGCAGATAGCAGAGACCGGCAACGATGGGCGAAATCGAAAATGGCAGTTCGATGATGGTGACCAGCGCCCGGCGGCCGGGAAAGCGGAACCGGGTGACGGCCCATGCCGCGCAAATGCCGAAGACGATATTGACCGGCAGCGCGATCAGCGCGGTGATCACCGTCAGCATGATCGCATGAACGGTTTCCGGTTCGGAAATGCTGGCGGCGTAGACCCCGACACCTTCGGAAAAGGCGCGGACGAAAATCGCAAGGCTCGGCAACCCCATCACCAGCGCAGCGAACGCCACGGCAATGATCACCAGCACGAAGCGCCGGGCACGGCGGCGGCGCATCAGGGCGCGAACCTGCGGATGCATGGTGTTTTCCGCCATGGCTCAGCCTCCCCTCTTCAGGTGCCGGCCGGCGCGGCCAGTGGCGATATTGGCGGCGACCAGCACGATGAGCGCCAGCAGCAGCAGCGTTCCGGCAATCGCGCTTGCGGCCGGGAAATCATATTCATCGAGGCGGATCATGATCAGCAGCGAGGCGATCTCGGTCTTGTAGGGCATGTTGCCGGCAATGAAGATCACCGCGCCGAATTCCCCCAGCGAGCGGGCAAAGGCCAGCGACGCGCCCATGATGAAGCTTGGCCAGAGCTGCGGAAAGACGATGTGGCGAAACACCTGAATGTCACGCGCGCCCAGCGTCTGCGCGGCTTCCTCAAGATCGGTGCGCAAGCTTTCCATCACCGGCTGCACGGTCCTGACCCCGAAAGGCACGGAGGTAAACGTCATGGCGATCGCGATGCCCCACCAGGTATAGGCAACCTTGATGTTCATCTCGGAAAGCAGCATGCCCATCCAGCCATTGCGGTCGTAAAGGGCGACAAGCGCGATACCGGCAACAGCTGTCGGCAGCGCGAACGGCAGATCGATCAGCGCATCGAGCAGGCGCTTGCCGGGAAACTTGTAGCGCACGATGACCCAGGCCAGCAGCAGGCCGAAACAGGCATTGAACACCGTTGCCATCAGCGCGGCCGAAATCGTCACCCGGAAGGCCGCAAGGGTACGGTCGGACGAGATGATCCGCCAGTAATCGGCAAACCCGAGCTGTCCGAGCTGGAAGAACAGGGCGCTGAGCGGCAGCAGGATGATCAGGCAGGTAAACAGCAGCGTCACGCCGAGTGTCAGGCCGAAACCGGGGATAACCCGGCGGGCGGCCCGTCGCGGACGGCTGGCTTGTGGAAGCGAAATCGACATGGTGGCCCTGCTTGATGTGAAGGCTCGATGCAACACATCGGCGGCGAAAAGGCAAGAGGCCCGCGCCAAAGCGCAGGCCCCGGATTGTCAGCAGATCAGGCTTAGTTGCCGGACTGGATCTGGTCCAGCACGCCGCCATCGCTGAAGTGGGTTTCGTTGGCCTGCTCCCAACCGCCGAAGACATCTTCGACCGTCACCAGCTTCACTTCCGGGAACTTGTCGGCATATTCGGCCTTCACTTCCGGGTTGTGAACGCGGTTGTTGAAGGAGGCGACGATTTCCTGGCCTTCCTTGGTATAGAGGAATTCCAGATAGGCCTTGGAAACATCGAGCGTGCCGCGCTGTTCGGCAACCTTCTCGACGACGGCAACCGGGAATTCGGCCAGAAGCGAGATCGAGGGAACCACACGGGTATATTCATCCTCGCCATACTGGGCGCGGATATTTTCCACCTCTGCCTCGAAGGTGATCAACACATCGCCGATACCGCGTTCGACAAAGGTCGTGGTCGCGCCGCGGCCGCCGGTATCGAAGACGGCAACATTGCCGAGAATATCGCCGACGAATTCACGCGCCTGGGCGTCATCGCCATCGAACTTTTCAAGCGCATAGGCATAGGCCGCCAGATAGGTGTAGCGGGCGTTGCCCGACGTCTTCGGGTTGGGGAAGACAAGCTGCACATCGTCACGGGCGAGATCGTCCCAGTCCTTGATGTCCTTCGGGTTGCCCTCGCGCACCAGGAAGGCGGGCAGCGAGTAATAGGGCGACGCATTGTTCGGCAGGGCCTGCTGCCAGTCCTCGGCGACAAAACCATTGTCGGCCAGAACCTGCACGTCGAGCACCTGGTTGAAGGTCACGAGGTCGGCCTTCAGCCCCTGCAGGATCGCACGGGCCTGTTTGGAGGAACCGGCATGGGACTGCTTGATGGTGACATCCTGTCCGCTTTCGTTCTTCCAGTATTCGGCGAAAGCCGGGTTGATCGTCGCGTAGAGTTCGCGCGCGATATCATAGGACACGTTCAGGATTTCCACCTGATCGTCGGCCCTTGCCGGTGCGCCGGCAGTCAGAAGGAGAGCGGCGCCGAGCGCGGCGAAAAGTGTCTTTTTCATCGGGAAACCATTTTTTCGTGTTTCGAACTGTGGCGAAATTTAGAAAAGTTGATCGCTCAATCCAAGAAAACCGTTCGCCGTAACCGGCCACCGTTAGAAAATTAAATTCAATCTTTGTGGTTTTGACGCCGTTTGGTTCCGTTGCCGGAAGGACAGTCCTCGACCTCCCGTTTTCAGGTTGGTCCCTGTGGATGCCCGGAACCCGTCAACCGGAGCGCAGAACACTACCGACGGCCGGTCTTTTCTTTCCAGTGCTTGCGGCAATAGGAGACGTAACGCTCATTGCCGCCGACTTCGATCTGGGGACCATCCAGCAGAACATTGCCCGCACCGTCGAGCCGCACAACCATCGTCGCCTTGCGGCCGCAATGACATATGGTGCGCACTTCGCGAAGCTCGTCGGCTAGCACGAACAGCTCTCTGGACGCGGGAAACAGCTCGCCGCGAAAATCCGACCGCAAACCATAGGCCATGACCGGCAGGCCCAGTTCGTCCACGACCCGGGCCAGCTGCCACATATGTTCTGCGGTGGCGAAATGGGCTTCGTCGACAAACAGACAGTCCATCCTGCATTCGTCGTTCAGCCGGGCCGTCAGTTCGAACAGATCGGTTTCGGGACCGAACGTCACCGCCTCCGCCTTCAACCCGATGCGCGATGACACGACGCCCTTTCCGGCCCGGTCATCAAGCTCGGCCAGCAGGATCACCGCATGCATGCCCCGCTCGCGGTAATTATAGGCGGCCTGCAGCAGCAGGGTCGATTTTCCCGCATTCATCGTTGCGTAATAGAAGTGAAGTTTTGCCATTGTCCCGATCCTTACGACCTCCTTTTGCCGTCAGGCGCAGGCGATAATAAAGTGCAAAAAGCGGCAAACCACAGGAAACACGCTGCATTCTCTTCGCCCGCCAGACAAAAGGGCATGACTTGCCGTGCCGGCCGGTTTGTGAAAAACATCTCCCCGGTCAGGCATGCGCCCTTCCGGTTCACAAACACCCAATATCCGTGATCTGCTTCGAAAGTTCTTCCATGAACAAGGCTGTGGAGCTCCACAATATCGACATCGTTTTTGGCAGGCGTCCCCGCCGGGCCCTGCCGCTGATTGATGCCGGGCTTTCGCGCGACGATATCCAGCGCAGGACCGGCAATATCGTCGGCGTCAGCAATGCGTCGCTCACCATCGGCGAAGGCGAGATCGTCGTGCTGATGGGCCTTTCCGGGTCCGGCAAATCGACCCTGCTGCGCGCTGTGAACGGACTGGCGCCGGTCACCCGCGGCAACGTGGTCGTGCACACCGACAGCGGGCCGGTCGCGCCATACAAGGACGGAAACCGCGCCCTGCAGGCGCTCAGAAGCCGTTCCGTATCGATGGTCTTCCAGCAATTCGCCCTGCTGCCCTGGCGCAGCGTGGCCGAAAATGTCGGCTTCGGGCTTGAGCTTGCGGGCATCAGCGGCAGGCAAAGGCGCGAGCGGGTTGAAGAACAGCTGGCGCTGGTCGGCCTTTCCGACTGGGCCGATCAGCCGATCCATTCGCTTTCCGGCGGCATGCAGCAGCGCGTCGGGCTGGCGCGCGCGCTGGCGACCGGCGCCCCGGTTCTGCTCATGGACGAACCGTTTTCCGCACTCGATCCCCTGATCCGCGCCCATCTTCAGGACGGACTGCTTTCGCTGCAGCAACGGCTGAAGAAAACCATCCTGTTTGTCAGCCACGATCTCGACGAGGCCATCAAGCTCGGCAACCGGATTGCGATCATGCAGGCCGGCAAGATCGTCCAGACAGGAACGCCGCGTGACATCATCAGGGCGCCGGCAAACGATTATATTGCCCAGTTCGTTGCCCGCACCAACCAGTTCGCCGTGCTGACGGCGGAGGATATCATGCAGCCCGTGACCGACCGCTCCCGGCTCGAGACCCGGGTTTCGGCAACGGTCAAGCCGCAGACATCCATCGCTTTGCTGTTGCGCGCGTTTGCCGAACGGCCGGGCGTGATCGCGGTCATCGACCGCGGCCGGATTACCGGAACGATCACCGAGAGCGATGTGATGGCCCATCTTGGCGGACAGCGGCCGGCACCGGACCCGAACGAGGTTTCCCGATGAACCAGAACGTCCTGCGCGAAACCGATGATGCGGCACGAACCCTCGCCCGGAAGCTCATTCGCGAAGCGCCTTTTGCCGCTTTGGCCGTGAACGAACCGGAGACCGGTTTTCCTTTGGCAAGCCGCGTGCTGCTGGCAACGGATATTGACGGCACACCGGTGATTCTCGTTTCCCGCCTTTCTGTCCACACACAGGCGATGGAACGCGATCCACGGGTGTCGCTCCTGACGGGCGAGCCCGGCAAAGGCGACCCGCTCGCCCATCCCCGACTGACCACGCGCTGCCATGTAAGCCCCGTCATACGGGAAAGCGACCACCATGAAAGGCTGCGTCAGCGTTTTCTCGACCTCCATAAGAAAGCAAAAAATTACATAGACTTCCCCGATTTCAACCTGCTCCGCCTGGAGCCGGTATCGGCCAATCTCAATGGCGGCTTCGGCAAGGCCTACTTTCTGGAGGGGACGGATATCGTCAGGCCGAATGCATTGACGGCATATCAATGGTTTGACCTCGCTTATGCAAAAAAGCATGCAGAAGTCATATTCGAAAAAGCCAAAAAGAAAGAATACACGCTCACAACCATCGATCCTGAGGGTATCTATATTAAAAAAGGAGGCGCAACAGAAAGATCAGAATTTGCTAAAACTGCCGAAAACCATGATGATGTTTTTACATTTGTCCGTGATATAGTCGAAAAAATACCCTAAATTTCGCATTACTTTTCAATACACACTTGTGTAAGTTTTTCAGCGGATACAGAAATTACTTGGCGCCGAAATCAACAAAGGAAACATCATCGTGACCGCAGATACACAAATGGACAAAACCGCCATTGCAGCAGGCCTGCTTTCGGCAATGGCCAATCCGAAACGGCTTCAGATTTTGTGCGTATTGATCGAGAACGAGATGCCCGTAGGTGCGCTTGCCAACCGTGTCGGCCTCAGCCAGTCGGCCTTGTCCCAGCACCTCTCAAAGTTGCGCTCGCAAAACCTCGTGGAAACCCGGCGGGAAGCGCAGACCATTTACTACAGCACCCATGCCGAACCCGTGCGCAAGCTGCTCGAGACCCTCGACGACATTTATGACGATCAGCCGAACTGGCGCGATACCCTGACGGGGTGATGCGACACCGAGCCGGAAGCGACTTTGAAAAAACGGGCCGCCACAAGGCCCCGTGCGCGCCGTCTTACTGCTTGACGGCGCTTCATCCGCTGATAACGTGCTCCACGACAATTTAAAAAACAGCTGGCCCGGCAAAACGGGTCACTTTCTTTTGTGGAGCAGCTCATGTCGGATCGTAGCGCCGTCGTACCCAACAATCTTGAAGCCTTCTGGATGCCGTTTACTGCAAACCGGCAGTTCAAACAGGCGCCACGCATGTTCGCCTCGGCGAAGGACATGTATTACACCACCGTCGACGGCCGCACGGTGCTGGATGGCACGGCGGGCCTGTGGTGCGTCAATGCCGGGCATTGCCGGCCGAAGATCACCGAGGCGATCCGCGCCCAGGCCGGAGAGCTGGATTATGCCCCGGCCTTTCAGCTCGGCCACCCCAAGGCCTTCGAGCTGGCCAACCGGCTTGTCGAACTGGCGCCGGAAGGCATGGGCCATGTCTTCTATACCAATTCCGGTTCGGAATCCGTCGATACGGCCCTGAAAATGGCGTTGGCCTATCACCGGGTGAAGGGCCAGGGCGAGCGTTTCCGCCTGATCGGCCGCGAACGCGGCTATCACGGCATCAATTTCGGCGGCACGTCGGTCGGCGGCATTGTTTCGAACCGCAAGATGTTCGGCACGCTTTTGACCGGTGTCGATCACATCCCCCACACCCACCTGCCGGACGCCAATGCCTTCACCAAGGGCCAGCCCGAGCACGGCGCCGATCTCGCCGATGCGCTGGAGCGGATCGTTGCCCTGCATGATCCGTCCACGGTTGCCGCCGTCATCGTCGAGCCTGTGGCCGGCTCCACCGGCGTTCTCATCCCGCCGAAGGGCTATCTCCAGCGCCTGCGCAATATCTGCGACAAATACGGCATCCTGCTGATCTTCGATGAGGTGATCACCGGCTTCGGTCGTGTCGGCGCACCGTTTGCGGCCGAATATTTCGGCGTGACGCCGGACATCATGACCACCGCCAAGGGGCTCACCAACGGTGTTATCCCCATGGGGGCCGTATTCGTCAGGGACGAGATCCACGACGCCTTCATGAACGGCCCCGAGCATATGATCGAGTTCATGCACGGCTATACCTATTCGGGCAATCCGATCGCATCGGCCGCGGGGCTTGCCACGCTGGAGACCTATCAGGAGGAAGGGCTGCTGACCCGCGCGCAGGAACTTGCGCCTTACTGGGAAGAGCAGCTTCACAGCCTGAAGGACTGCCCGCATGTCATCGACATCCGCAATCTTGGCCTGATCGGCGCCATCGAACTGGAGCCGATTGCCGGCGAGCCGACCAAACGCGCCTTCTCCGCCTTCCTCAAGGCCTATGAGGACGGCCTTCTGATCCGCACCACGGGCGATATCATCGCGCTGTCGCCGCCGCTGATCATCTCGAAAAGCGAGATCGACGAGCTGTTCGACAAGCTCCGCACCGTGCTGATGAACAATATCTGATCGCAGTGCGGCGGGGCCTGACAGGAGGCCCGCCGCAATGCTTCACCCCGCGACGCCCCCCCACGGCCCAAACGGTACAAAACGAGGTCCCCGTCATGACAGACGCCATCCGCATTGCAAACGACGCACTGACCGTCACCGTTTCGCCGCTTGGCGCCGAGACACAGTCGATTGCAACCGCAGACGGGCGGCAATGGCTCTGGAACGGCGACCCGGAATTCTGGACCGGGCGCGCGCCGATCCTGTTTCCGATTGTCGGCAAGGCGCCCGATGACCGGGTCGAAATCGGCGGCGAAAGCTTCGTCATGAAACAGCACGGTTTTGCGCGGCGCAGCACGTTTGAACTTGCCGAAAGCAGTGAAACACGCTGCCGTTTCGTCCTGACGGATTCAGCGGAAACACGAACCGCCTATCCCTTCGCCTTCCGGCTTACGGTCGAGCATACCCTCGAGGGCAAGACGCTTACCGTCTCTGCAACGGTTGAAAACACCGATGACAAGCCGATGCCCTTCGGTTTCGGCTTTCATCCGGCCTTTTGCTGGCCGATGCCGGGCATGACCAAGGGCCATGTCCACCACATCACGCTCGCAAACCGCGCCGAACCGGCAATGGTCCGTCTGCGCGGCGGGCTTATCGACCTGACGCCACTGCCCTCCCCCTTTTCAAAGGGCATCCTTGCCCTCGACCATGACTATTTCGAAGACGATGCGATGATCTTTCCGGAAGGCGCCGGCGACCGCCTGACCTTCAGCGCGGAAGACGGCCCCGACCTGCAGTTCGCATTCGAAGGCCTGCCCAATCTGGCGCTGTGGACCAAGCCCGGCGCGCCTTACATCTGCGTCGAGCCCTGGCATGGCATGGCCGCCGCCCATGGCAAGGGGGCGGCCCTCGAGGACCGCCCGTCGACCAAAATTCTGGCGCCCGGGGAAAGCGCGCGATTTACCTACAGCGTCACCATCGACGCCTGACGCCCCTCACAGTTTCGCGCAGAAGCCGTCGAATGCCCCGAGGTCCACATGGGTCTCGTTCAACACGCCGGTCATGCCCGGCAGGTCTAGGGTATCGACATGTTCAAGCGCGATCTGCAGCGGCACGGATTGCGGCGTGTCGGCGAAATTGTAGACGAACAGCAGCGTCTTTCCGTTCTTTTCGCGCGTAAACATCAGCACGTCTTCATTGTCGCTGTCGATGAAGGTGATATCGCCGTCGAACAGAACATCATGCTCGGCCCTGAAGGACAGCACCGCGCGGTAGTGATTGTAGACCGTATCCGGTTCCGGCGCCTGTTCGAACACCGAAAGCGGCAGATGCTCCGGCGGCACTGGCAGCCAAGGTTTGTCGGCGGTGGTGAAGCCGGCATGCGGGGCGACATTGCTCCACGGCATCGGCGTACGGCAGCCGTCACGTCCCTTGAAGGACGGCCAGAAGCGGATGCCGTAGGGGTCGCGCAGATCTTCAAAGGCGATCTCGGCCTGCGGCAGCCCCAGCTCCTCGCCCTGATAGAGGCAGACGGAACCGCGCAGCGTGGCCAGTACGGAGATCGCCAGCCGTGCTACCGGCTCCCGCTCCGCTTCGGTTTCGGCAAAACGCGAGACGTGGCGATCGACATCGTGGTTGGAAAACGCCCAGCACACCCAGCCGTCCTTCACCGTGGCAAAGTAGTTCTCGACGCATTCGCGAATATGCGCGGGCGAGAAATTCGGCCCCAGAAAATCGAAGGTATAGCACATGTGCAGCTTGTCATTGCCGGAGGTGTAGGCGGCAACGGTCTTCAGCGAACGCGCGCCGTCACCCACCTCGCCCACCGATGTGCGTTGGTCGTATTCATCCAGCAGCGCACGGAAGCGCTGGAGGAAGCCGATATTTTCCGGTCGCGTCTTGTCATAGATATGCTGCTGGAAACCATAGGGGTTCACATCCGGCGCATCGAGCCCGACCGGGCCGAGCTTGCCGTCGACCGCCGGATTGTCGCGCAGTTTTTCATCGCAGAAATAATAGTTCACCGTGTCCAGACGGAAGCCATCGACGCCCAGTTCCAGCCAGAAGCGCACGGTTTCCAAAAGCGCATCCTGCACGGCTTCGCAATGGAAGTTGAGGTCCGGCTGGCTGGCGAGGAAATTGTGCATGTAATACTGCTTGCGCGTGCCGTCCCATTCCCAGGCCGGCCCGCCGAAGATCGACAGCCAGTTGTTCGGCGCGGTTCCGTCCGGCTTGGCATCGGCCCAGACGAACCAGTCGGCCTTGTCATTGTCCTTGCTCCTGCGGCTTTCCTTGAACCAGTCATGCTGATCGGAGGTGTGGGAGAGCACCTGATCGATAATCACCTTCAGCCCCAGCCGGTGGGCTTCCGCCACCAGCGCCCTGAAATCATCCAGCGTGCCGAACATCGGATCGACATCGCGGTAGTCGGAGACATCATAGCCCATGTCGGCCATCGGCGACTTGAAGAAGGGCGACAGCCAGATGGCATCGACGCCCAGTTCGGCGACATAGCCGAGCCGCCGCGTGATACCGGGAAGATCGCCGATCCCGTCGCCGGTGGTATCCTGAAAGGAGCGCGGGTAGATCTGATAGATGACGCCGCCGCGCCACCAGTCGGCCGTTTCGTTTTTCTCGCCGGTCATGGAAAAGTCCCTGTTCGAAATTGCTGACCATCAGCCTATCGCCGGGATAGCGCGCGGTAAATGCGCAAAGGCGCATTATCCGCAAGAGGGCATTCTGCTACGATTGCAGTGTAATAAGGCTGTAACATCCCTTGGATAACAGGGCTGAACCGCTTTTGCGCAACCCTTGAGAATCGGACGGCGAACGTGGACGAACACACGACGAAACGATTGACCCTGATTTCCGATGCCTGGCATCCACAGGTCAACGGTGTCGTCCGCTCGATCGAAAACACCAATCGCGAACTGGAGAAGATGGGCGTTGCGGTCACCATGATCACGCCCGACCTGTTTCGCTCGATGCCGATGCCGACCTATCCCGAAATCCGGCTGGCGCTTGCCACCTACGGCCAGGTCGCCCGCAAGATGAAAGAAAGCGCCCCGGATTACGTCCATATCGCCACGGAAGGGCCGCTCGGCTTCAAGGCGCGGCGCTATTGCCTGAAACACGGCATCCGGTTCACGACCAGCTACCACACCCGTTTTCCCGAATATGTCGCAGCCCGCCTGCCGATTCCCAAAGACATGCTCTACGGCATCGTCCGCCGGTTCCACAATTCCGGCAATGGCTGCATGGTGGCAACCGACAGTCTTGCCCGCGAACTGGAAGAACGCGGCATCCACAACCTGATGCGCTGGAGCCGCGGCATCGATAATGCGCTGTTTCATCCCCGCACGAAATCGGAGGCGCCGTTCGGCGGGCTTCAACGGCCGATCTTTCTGACGGTCGCGCGTGTTGCGGTGGAAAAGAACCTGCCCGCCCTGCTCGAACTCGACCTTCCCGGCAGCATTGTGGTGGTCGGCGACGGGCCGGCGCGCAAGGCGCTGGAGGAAAAGTTTCCCAACGTCCACTTCACCGGCGTCTTGCAGGGGGAGGCTCTGGCTGAAGCTTATGCCGAAGCCGATGTCTTCGTATTCACCTCGAAGACCGATACGTTCGGCAACACCATCATCGAAGCGCTGTCGAGCGGCGTGCCCGTGGCGGCTTATCCGGTAACCGGCCCGAGCGACATCCTTGAGGGCCATGAGGGCGCCGGGGCACTGGACGAGGATCTGAAGACAGCCTGCATGAAGGCGCTTGCCGGTTCACCGGAAAAGGCACGGGAACTGGCGCTCACATACACCTGGGAAGCGGCCGCCGGACAATTCTACGACAATATGCGCACCGCCCATGATGGCTGATCAGCGCTTCTTCTTGCGCTTGTGCTCGAACGGATTGTCACCGGCGCGGAAATGGATGCGGATCGGCACGCCCGGCATCTCGAAATCGGCGCGCAGGCCATTCGTCAGATAACGGATATAGCTTTCCGGCACCGCATCGGGCCGTGTGCAGGAAATCATGAAGCCCGGCGGGCGGGTCTTCACCTGCGTCATGTATTTCATCCTGAGGCGCCGGCCGGAAACGGCGGGCGGCGGATGGCTGACGGTCTGGCTGTCGAGCCAACGGTTGAGCCGCGCCGTCGAAATGCGGCGGTTCCAAACGCGGTCGGTGTCGACGACGGCCTGCATCAGCTTGTCGAGGCCGGTGCCCCGCTCGCCCGAAATCGGCACGGCGCGAATGCCGCGCGCCTGCGGCAGGAGCCGTTCCGTCTTTTCGCGCAGATCGGCCAGAACCTGTTGACGGTCCTCGATCATGTCCCACTTGTTGAAGGCAATCACGGCCGCCCGGCCCTCGCGGATGACGAGGTCAACGATCTGCAGGTCCTGTTTTTCAAACGGGATCGTGGCGTCAAACACGATCACCACGCATTCGGCAAAGCGGATGGCGCGCAGCGCATCGGAAACGGAAAGCTTTTCGAGCTTTTCCACCACCTTCGCCTTGCGGCGCATGCCGGCCGTATCGAACAGCTTGATCGGGCGATCGCGCCATTCCCACTCCACCGAAATGGAATCGCGGGTAATCCCCGCCTCCGGGCCGGTCAGCAACCGTTCTTCGCCGAGATAACGGTTGATCAGCGTCGACTTGCCGGCATTGGGACGGCCGACAATGGCAACCCTCAGCGGCTTGCTGTCGTCGTAGGGCGCGGCCTCTTCCGGGTTTTCCGCTTCCTCGCGCGTCAGCATCACATCGGTTTCAGCCTCCGAGCCGTCGTCTTCGTCACCGAAAGCGCGATCCTCGCCGATGGCCGCGATGATCGCCTCGCGCAGATCGGTCAGGCCCTGGCCATGTTCGGCGGAAATCGGGCAGGGTTCGCCAAGACCGAGGGTGAAGGCATCATAAAAGCCGGCATCCGAGCCACGGGCTTCCGACTTGTTGGCAACCAGTACCACCGGCTTGCCTCGGCGGCGCAGCAGTTCCGCAAGCGTGTTGTCGGCGGGCGTCAGCCCGGCTTTCGCGTCCACGAGAAAGAGCGAGAGGTCGGCCTCGTCAATCGCCGCTTCGGTCTGCGCGCGCATGCGTCCCGGCAGGGTATCGGCCGCCGCCTCTTCAAGCCCGGCCGTATCGATAATGGTGAAGCGCAGGTCATAAAGCCGCGCCTCCCCCGGCCTGCGGTCGCGCGTCACCCCCGGCGTGTCATCGACAAGCGCCAGCTTCTGCCCGACCAGACGGTTGAACAGCGTGGATTTGCCGACATTCGGCCTTCCGACGATTGCGACCTTGAAACTCATTATGTCCTCGCGGGCCGGCCTAGCCGGCATCCTGGATTTCGCCGTCGGCAGCCATGACCTCGAGCAGGATCTGTGCACGGTTCAACGCATTGCGCGGCGCTTCCGGATCATTGGCAATTTCCTCGAACCATTGCTGCGCACGATCGTAATCCTGATGCCCGTAGGCCGAAAGACCAAGAATTTCACGCGCGGAAAAGCGGAACGGATTGCCGTCATTGGCAAGCGCTTCGACTTCGGCGGAAACCTGCGCATAGGTGCCGGTATCGACCAGAAGCCAGCCGGCGCGCAGCTTCGCGGCATCGCGGATTGCTTCGGGCACGCTGCGATCCTTGCCGATGGAGGAGAAGGCCGAAACGGCCGCTGCCGTATCGCCGGCTTCGGAAAGCAGGGTGGCCGAACGCAGTTCCGCCAGAACCGGATAGGAACCGTGTCCTTCGGCTTCAAGCTGGGCCAGCGTTTCTTCGGCAGCATCGAGATTACCGGCATCGATCTGGTTCAGCGCGGTCAGGAACACGTCACCGGACTGGGCTGCCTCGCGCGCCTGCCAGTATTCATAGCCGCGCCAGCCCGCGGTTCCGACGACGAGCAGGACGGCAAGCGCGATGAGATAGCGTCCGAAACGCCGCCATGCGTCCTTCATCCTGTCGGAGCGCAGTTCCTCGTTCACCTCGCGGATAAAACTGTCGTCCTGATTTGCCATTCCGTCACTCCGGCGCGATTTTCCTTGGTCCAGTGCCGGGCCTTCTAACCGTTTTTTCCGTCCGTTGTAAGAGCAAAAGCCGCCCCGGCATGGCGATATTGCGCTGGATCAGCGATTTTCACATGCCAAGCGAAACCGGAACGCCGATCAGCCAGACATGAAGCTTCCAGATGAACAGGCCCCAAAGCGCAATCCCGAGCACAAAGGCATAGGCATCATAGCGCGCCGAGACGAAGGGTTTGCGGCTGTAATGCCCCGCCCGTTCCCTGCGCGCCAGCGAAATACGAAGGATCACCGCCCAGATGAGCAGGCCTGCAAACAGGATGACGGAGGCCGCCTCGCCATTGGCCAGCAGATGGGCAAAGGCCCAGATCTTCACCGACAGTACCATCGGGTGCTTGGCCATGGACGCAATACGCCCCGGCGGAAAGAAACTCGCGGAAAGACAGATCATCGCGACCAGCATCAAAAGGACAGTGATATGCGCCATCCAGAACGGCGGCGTATAAAGAACAATGCCCTGCCGGCGGGCATGAGCGAAGGCGAAGATCATGAAAACGAGCGCGGCAAGCGCTGCGACAGAGAAGACACCCCTCCAGGCGTTTTCCCCGAGACGATCGATCATCGTCCGGCGAAAGTCCGGTGCGAAGGTGTGAACGAGATGAATGCCTGTGAAAATCAGTACGGCAATGATGAGCATGATCATGGCGCTATCCCCCTGAAGGCGCAAAAACCATGCTCACAATAAGCCTGAAACGATGCGGTTTGAAGTCGCTTCAACCGCAGCATTCCCTGACGATCAGTCGGTTTGCGTATCGGCCACCGTACCGCCCGGTTCCTGATAATCCTCGCGGTCGATCTCAGGCAGGTCCATGCCGAAGATTGCGGCTTCAAAGGCCTTCAGACGTTTGTAGATCGAAATCAGCTCGATAATCGTCGTCCAGGACAAAACCAGATACTGGAACGAACTCGAAACCTGGCCGAAGGCCGTCAGGATCTGCTGAACGATGCCGTAGGTGATTTTCCCTGCGACCATGGTCGGCACGAGAATGAAATACGCGAAGATGTTGTCGGCCTGAAGGTAGAGACTGCGGAACAGGTTGAAATAGGTGTAGTGCAGGTAGAGCCGGAAATAGTTGCGCCGCACATTGGTGAAAAGTTCGCGGAGCGTGATCGGATCGGCCCTGTCTTCATGATCCTCGCCATAGACCAGTTCCTTACGATAGGCGGCCTCAACACGCTGGTTGCGGAATTCAAGCCCCGGCAGCTTGATGCCGACGACCGCAAGCAGCACCGTTCCGAACAGCGACCAGAAGATCGCCGCATTGAAAAGCGGCGCGGGAATTTCGCCGATGATCGGCAGATGCGTCACATAGCCTGAGAGCGAGAACAGGACCGGCAGGAAGGCGATCAGCGTCATCACCGAATCGATGATGGAAACGCCCAAACCCTCCATGATCGAGGCAAAGCGCATCGTATCTTCCTGCACACGCTGCGAGGCGCCCTCAATGTGGCGGACCCGATCCCACATGCCGGTGTAGTAGTCATTCATCGCTGTGCGCCAGCGGAAGATATAGTGGCTGATGAAGAAGCGCGACACGATGAAGATGATGATGCTGAGCGAGGTGATCTGGAAGAAGACCAGCATCAGGGAATAGAAATCGCCCTCGGTAATGCCCTGATTGCCCTCAAGCGCGGCCTGCAGCGTATCCCCGAAAGGCCGCCGCCAGTTGTTGATCGCGACCGAAATCTGCACCGAGAAATAGGTAACGAAGATGATCAGCGACGAGCCCCAGACCGACCAGGCCTGCCATTTGTGATTATCACCGAAAAACCACCAGAAAATACCGAATGTGACCGTGAAAACCGCGTAGTAGATATAAAACCAGAGGAAATCCGGCGCGACGAAATGGGCAAGCCCGATCGGCTGTTCGCCTTGCGGATAAGGCGCAAAGCCCATACTGACCCCGACCTCCCGCATGACCGTGTACCAGAGCAGAATCCCCAGGAGAGACCATAAGACAGCAGAGGCAAAAAACAGTTTGGGCTTTGGAAAAAACGACTGAAACAAGGAGCTGGCCTTCCGAAAAAGCGCGCTAAAAAAGGGTTTCTACGCCCATCTATGGCAAAAACCGTTCAAAAGAGAAATTAAACATTGTTCAGGTGGGCGGAAGCATTGTGCAACGCAACCTGCAAAAAGATCATCGTTCGCCGTCGGGAAGCGTTAGGACCACCGGCCCGTTACGCGTTGCAACAAGCGTGTGTTCGAATTGCACCGTGAGCGCCTGCGGGATGGAGTAGAGCACCCAGTCCTGATCTTCCTCTTCCTCGGCAAACTCGCCGCCAAGCGACAGGAACGGCTCCACGGTGAAGACGTGGCCCTCTGCAATGCGGCGGCGTTCACCGGAATCGGGCCAGGTGGAAATCTCGCCGGGCTCCTCGTGAAGCGAGCGGCCGATGCCGTGGCTTGCAAGATTGCGGATCAGCGAATAGCGGTTTTTCCTGGCAAAGGCGCCGACGGCATTGCCGATATCGGCAAATTCGCCGCCGGGTTTGACCTGATTGATCCCGGCCCACATCGCCCGCCTGCCATCGCGGCACAGACGTTTGACCTTGCTGGAAACCGGCGGCACCGCAAAGGATGCGCCGGTATCGGAGAAAAACCCGTTTTTCTCGGCCGAAACGTCGATGTTGACGAGATCGCCGGCGGCAATCACCCGGTCGCCGGGAATACCGTGGGCGACTTCCTCATTGACCGAAATGCAGGTGGCGCCGGGAAACTGATAGGTGACTTCGGGCGCAGACTGCGCGCCGTTGTCGTCAAGAAATTTGCGTCCGATCCGGTCGAGTTCGAGCGTGGTAATGCCGGGCTCCAGCGCCTTCGACATCACCTCGATTGCCGTCGCGCAGATGCGGCCGATTTCCTTCAGGGCCTGAAGTTCTTCTTCTGTTTTGACGATCATCGAGGCCCTTCCGCAGCTCTTGTTTTCTAAACCGGTTCACCATCGGCCAGCATTTCGCGCACCATCGGCGCGACCTTTGTGCCGAACAGCTCGATGGCATGCAACACTTCGCGTTGCGGCACAAGCCCGACGGCGAACTGAATCATGAACCGGTCGAGACCGAAGATACGCTGGTGCGCAACGATCTTCTTCGCCAGATCCTCCGGCCCGCCGACGAACAGTGCACCTTCCGGGCCCATCGAGGCATCGAACTGCGCCCGGCTTTGCGGCGCCCAGCCGCGTTCGCGCCCAAGCCTGTCCATGACGGCCTTTTGTGGCTCGAAAAAGATATCGGCGGCTTCTTCGGCCGTATCAGCCAGAAACCCGTGCACGGAAATGCCGCGCTTCAGCTTTGCCGGATCATGACCGGCCTGCTCGCCGGCCTGACGGTAGATATCGAACAGCGGCGCAAAACGGCGCGGTTGACCGCCGAGAATGGCGATGATCAGCGGCAGGCCGAGAAAACCGGCGCGCGCCATCGACTGCGGCGTGCCGCCGGCGGCGATCCACACCGGCAGCGGATCCTGCACCGGGCGTGGATAGACGGCGAGGTCGTTCAGCGGCGCGCGGGTCCGGCCCGACCATGTCACCTTCTCGTTTTCGCGGATTTTCAACAGCAGGTCGAGCTTTTCGGAAAACAGTTCGTCATAGGCTTCCAGCGGATAGCCGAACAGCGGAAAGCTCTCGATGAACGAACCGCGCCCCGCCATGATCTCCGCCCGACCGGAAGACAGCAGGTCGACGGAGGAAAACTGCTGGAACACGCGCACCGGATCATCGGACGAGAGGATCGAGACCGCGCTCGTCAGCCGGATATTCTCCGTCACCGTCGCAGCGCCTGCCAGAACCGTGGCCGGCGAGGAGACCAGATAGTCGACGCGGTGATGTTCGCCGACACCGAACACATCGATCCCGACCGCATCGGCAAGCCGGATTTCTTCCATCAGGTCCTTCATGCGGCGTTCGGCTTCGCGGCCGCGATCAACGCCGTTTGCGGGATCGACATCGGCAAATGTGAATACGCCCAGTTCCATCAGATCGTCCTTTCGCGTCGGGTGCGGTTTGCCCTGATATGGCGCATCGGGGCACCCAAGTCACGGGATCGTGCGTTGCCGCTTTTGAAACGCTGTGTTCACACCCGCCGACAAGCCGCAACACCATTCGCCGCAATCGGTGCATTTCTTTGGCCTGTCACCGCATGCAGGCAATTGCATGGCTTCCGGTTTGCGCATACCCTTTCTCGAAAATCACAAACAACAACAAACGGGAATGGCAGGACAATCATGGCACGCACTGTAGTGGTGACCGGCTCGACAAGCGGCATCGGCCTCGGCATCGCCGAAGGCTTTGCCAAAGAGGGCGACAATCTCGTCATCAACGGTTTCGGAACGGAAGAAGCCATCAACCAGGCGGTCGAGCGCATCGGCAGCATCGGCGACGGTTCCGTGATCTATCACCCCGCCGACATGACCAAGCCGGACGAGATCGCAGACCTGATCGCCACCGCCGAACGCACCTTCGGCAGTCTCGACGTGCTGGTCAACAATGCCGGTGTCCAGCATGTCAGCGCAATCGAGGATTTTCCGCCGGAAAAGTGGGACCAGATTATCGCCATCAATCTGACAAGTTCCTACCACACGATCCATCATGCGGTTCCGCTGATGAAGAAGGCGGGCCACGGGCGGATCATCAATCTGGTTTCCGCCCACGGACTGGTCGCCTCGCCGTTCAAATCCGCCTATGTGGCGGCAAAACACGGCATGATGGGGCTGACGAAAACAGTGGCGCTGGAGCTTGCCCGCGACAACATCACGGTCAACGCCATCTGTCCCGGCTATGTGCTGACCCCGCTGGTGGAAAAACAGATCCCGGATACCGCAAAGGCGCGCGGCCTGACGGAAGAACAGGTGAAAACCGATGTTCTGCTCGCCGCCCAGCCGACCAAGCAATTCGTGACCGTCGAGCAGATTGCCGCCGCAGCGCTTTATCTTGCCAGCGATGCCGCCTGCCAGGTTACCGGCACCCATATTTCGATTGACGGCGGCTGGACCGCGCAATAACGCCGGCCTCCGGATATTTCTGAAGGAATCTCGATGACGATACGGTTCATCCTGAACGACAGGGAAGTGACGCGTGACAGGTTCTCGCCGTCTGAAACCCTGCTTGACTATCTGCGCCTGGAGCGTCGCCTGACCGGCTCCAAGGAAGGCTGCGCGGAGGGCGATTGCGGCGCCTGCACGGTGCTCGTCGGCAGGCTGACGCGCGGCCGGCTGGTCTATGAGACGGTCAATTCCTGCATCCGCTTCACCGCCTCCCTGAACGCGACCCATGTCGTCACGATCGAGCATCTGGCGGCAAAGGACGGTGCACTGCACCCCGTCCAGCAGGCCATGGTCGATATGAACGGCTCACAATGCGGCTTCTGCACGCCGGGTATCGTGATGTCGCTCTATGCGCTGTGGATGGAAAACGAAAAGCCGTCACGCCGGGCGATTGAAAAGGGGCTACAGGGCAATCTCTGTCGCTGCACCGGTTACGAGCCGATCATCAAGGCGGCGGAAACGGCTTCCGCCACCCGCCCCGATGCCGCCTTCGATGCGATTGCGCGCGAACGCGACAGCGTCATGACGCAGCTTGCCGCAATGAAGAGCGATGAGACCATCGTGATCGGCGACGCGACATCGCGCGCCATCATTCCGGGCTCCGCCACAGCCCTCGCCGATGTGCTTGCCGAATATCGCGATGCCACCATCGTTGCCGGTTCGACCGATGTCGGATTGTGGGTCACCAAGCAGATGCGCGCCCTCAACCCGATGGTGTTCATCAACCATCTGGAAGAACTGCAGACGATCACCGAAACGGAAAAAAGCATCATCATCGGCGCAGGCGTGACCTATACCGAGGCGTTTCCGGCCCTTGCAAAAGCAATCCCCGCCTTTGCCCGGCTGATCGACCGGATCGGCGGCGAGCAGGTGCGCAATATGGGCACCATCGGCGGCAATGTCGCCAACGGTTCGCCGGTCGGCGACACCCCGCCCGCCCTGATCGCGCTCAACGCCACGCTGACGCTGCAATCTCAGAATGGCACGCGCTCGATCGCGCTTGAGGACTATTTCCTCGACTACGGCAAGCAGGACCGGCGGCCGGGCGAATTCGTGCTCAGCCTCACCGTGCCGAAGCCTGCCTTAGATGCGCATTACGCCGTCTACAAGGTCTCCAAGCGCCGCGAGGAGGATATTTCCGCGCTTTGCGGGGCGTTCTGTCTTCAGCTGACTGCCGACGGCACGGTTGAGAAAATCCGCATCGCCTATGGCGGCATGGCCGGCACGCCCAAGCGCGCGCCCCATGTGGAAGCAGCCCTTGCCGGCAAGCCATGGACTAGCGAAACCGTTGAAGCGGCGCGCCCCGCTTTTGAAAGCGATTACCAGCCGATGACGGATATGCGCGCGACCGCCGCCTACCGCATGCTGGCGGCGAAAAACCTGCTCTCCCGCCTGCTGCTGGAAACCGGCGGAAGCCAGCAGGAACTCATCCGTTTCGAGCGGGAGGAGGCGTAATATGGACAAGCAGACCAATGACGCGCTTTCGCCGAAAGCCGGGATTTCAGGCGGCATGCACGAGGCGCGCGTGCACGATTCCGCCCACAAGCATGTGGCCGGCACCGCTGAATATATCGATGACATTCCCGAACCCGCCGGCCTGCTGCATGTCGGCCTTGGCCTTTCCGACCGGCCGCATGCGCGGATCACCGCCATGGACCTTTCCGCCGTGAAAAAAGCCCCCGGCGTGGTGACGGTGCTTTCGGCACGGGATGTACCGGGCATCAACGACATTTCCTCGGGCGGCCATCACGACGAGCCGCTGTTTGCCAATACGGAGGTCGAATATCACGGGCAGATCATGTTCGCGGTGATTGCCGAGACCCGGCATCAGGCGCGTGCGGCAGCAGGGCTTGCCGACATCACCTATGAGGACCTGCCCTACTGGACCAATGTGCGTGATGCGCTGGCCAATGATGCGCCCAATGTCATCACGCCGATGACGCTCAAGCGCGGCGATGCGCAGGGCGCGCTCAAATCCGCGCCGCGGCGGATCACAAGCGAGATGGAGATCGGCGGGCAGGAGCATTTTTATCTGGAAAGCCAGATCGCGCTCGCCATTCCCGGCGAGGATGACGAGGTTGCCGTCTGGTCTTCGACCCAGCATCCAAGCGAAATCCAGCATATTGTCGGCCATGTGCTCGATATCCCGTCGAACGCCGTCACCGTTTACCAGCGGCGCATGGGCGGCGGCTTCGGCGGCAAGGAAACCCAGGGCAACGGCTTTGCCGCGATTGCGGCACTGGCCGCGAAAAAGCTGAACCGCGCCATCAAGGTGCGGCCCGACCGCGACGAAGACATGATGATCACCGGCAAGCGCCACGATTTCGTGGCGTTCTATGATGTCGGTTTTGACGATGACGGCGTCATCGAAGCGGTCGACGCGACCTTTGCGGCGCGCTGCGGCTTTTCCTCCGACCTTTCCGGCCCGGTGACCGACCGCACGCTGTTTCACGCCGACAGCTCGTATTATTTTCCCAACGTCCACATGGTCTCGCGCCCGCTGAAGACGCATACCTGCTCGAACACCGCCTATCGCGGTTTTGGCGGGCCGCAGGGCATGCTTGCGGGCGAGCGGATCGTCGAGGAAATCGCCTATGCGCTCGGCAAGGACCCGCTCGATATCCGCAAGGCCAATTTCTACGGACCCAACGGCTCCGGCCGGGATGTGACGCCGTACCACCAGACGGTGGAGGACAATATCATCCTGCGCGTGGTCGAGGAGCTGGAAGCCTCGTCCGATTACCGCGCCCGCCGTCAGGCCATCATCGATTTCAACAAGACCAGTCCGGTGATCAAGAAGGGCATCGCGCTGACGCCGGTAAAATTCGGCATTTCTTTCACCATGACCGCCTTCAACCAGGCCGGCGCGCTGGTTCATGTCTATCAGGACGGCTCGGTGCAGCTCAATCACGGCGGCACGGAGATGGGTCAGGGGCTTTACATCAAGGTGGCGCAGGTCGTCGCCGACGTGTTCCAGATCGATCTCGAACGGGTGAAGATCACCGCAACGACGACCGGCAAGGTGCCGAACACGTCGGCCACCGCCGCCTCCTCAGGCTCCGACCTCAACGGCATGGCCGCGTACAATGGCGCGATGCAGATCCGCGACCGGCTGGTCGCCTTTGCGGCGGAGAACTGGAAGGTTGCGCCGGAGGAGATCGAATTCCTGCCGAACCGGGTGCGCATCGGAAAGGAAGAAATTCCTTTCCCCGACCTGATCAAGGCCGCCTATTTCGCCCGCATCCAGCTTTCAGCCGCCGGTTTTTACAAGACCCCGAAAATCCACTGGGACCGCGCAGCGGGCAAAGGCCGGCCGTTTTACTATTTCGCCTATGGCGCGGCCTGCACCGAGGTTTCCATCGATACGCTGACCGGCGAATATCTGTTCGACCGCACCGATATCCTCCACGATGCAGGCCGTTCACTGAACCCTGCCATCGACATCGGCCAGATCGAGGGCGGCTTCGTGCAGGGGCTCGGCTGGCTGACGACGGAGGAATTGTGGTGGGACGACAAGGGGCGGCTGCGCACCCATGCGCCGTCGACCTACAAGATCCCGCTCGCCTCTGACCGGCCGAAAATCTTCAATGTGAAACTGACCGATTTTTCCGACAATATCGAACCGACCATCGGCCGCTCGAAAGCCGTTGGCGAACCGCCCTTCATGCTGGCGATTTCGGCACTCGAGGCAATCTCCATGGCCGTTGCCAGCATTGCCGACTACCGTGTGTGCCCGAGGCTCGATGCGCCAGCGACGCCCGAGCGCGTGCTGATGGCAGTGGAGCGGATGAAGAAGGCGTGAGTCCGATGAACGAGACCGCGACATTCCGGCGTTTTTTTCAAGAGCATCCGGCCTCCGTCATCGTCACGGTGGCCAAGGCCAGGGGCTCGACGCCGCGCGAGGAAGGCGCGGTGATGGCCGTATCGAAGGACACGATCTGCGGGACAATCGGCGGCGGCCAGCTTGAATATATCGCGATCGACCATGCCCGCCGCCTGCTGAGCGGGCGTGAGGCACCGGACCGGCTGGATATTCCGCTCGGACCGGATATCGGCCAGTGCTGCGGCGGACGCACGGTTTTGTCCTTTGAGGCGGCCGATGCGCGAACCGTCGAAGCGCTGTTGTCTTCGCTCGCGGCAAAAGCGCAATCGGCACCGTCGATCTACGTCTTTGGCGGCGGCCATGTCGGCATCGCACTCGCCCGGGCACTGGCCCCGCTGCCGTTCAATACCACGGTGATCGAGACGCGGCCCGACATGGCCGGGCCGCTACCCGACAACATCCAGCTTTGCCTTTCGCCGATGCCGGAAGCGGAAATTGCCCGCATGCCCGCCGGCAGCGCTGTCGTCATCCTCACCCACGACCACGCGCTTGATTTCCTGATCGCCACGGAAGCGCTGAAACGCGATGATCTCGCCTATTGCGGCATGATCGGCTCGAAGACAAAGCGGGCGACTTTCATGCGCTACACGCGCAAGGAGGGTCTGCGTGACGCTGCACTTTCCAGGCTAACCATGCCGATCGGCGCCGGTGTTGCCGACAAACGCCCGGCGGTGATTGCCGCGCTGGTTGCATCGGAACTTATCCACGTCATTTGTGCCGCAAAAGCAGGCACGCTGCCCGCAGAACGGGCAAAGACCTGAAAAGCCTCGAAGAATTTATCTTCTTTGCATTCCGGCACTTTTTTTTCGCACGGAAATTTCGCATCATTCCCGCATATGATGATTGGGGGCACAATTTATGTTTGAACTGGCCATTTTCTGGGAATGGGCGCAATTTGCAGTGCGCTGGCTGCATGTCGTCACGGCGATTGCCTGGATCGGCTCGTCCTTCTACTTCATCGCGCTGGATCTGGGACTGATCGCGCGTCCGGGCATGCCGGCAGGCGTGACCGGCGAGGAATGGCAGGTCCACGGCGGCGGTTTTTACAATATCCAGAAATATATGGTTGCGCCCGAGCGCATGCCGGAACACCTGGTATGGTTCAAGTGGGAATCCTACATGACCTGGGTTTCCGGCTTCCTGATGCTGGTGCTGGTCTATTATGGCGGGGCGGACCTGTTTCTGGTCAATCGCAGTGTCCTCGACGTCTCCGCGCCCATCGCCATCCTGATCTCGCTCGCCTCGCTGTCGATCGGCTGGCTGTTCTACCACTATCTGTGCAAATCGCCGCTCGGCAAGCACACGGTCGGGCTGATGCTGCTGCTTTACGTGCTGCTGATCCTGATGGCCTGGGGCTATACCCATGTGTTTACCGGCCGCGCGGCCTTCCTGCATATGGGCGCATTCACCGCAACGATCATGACGGCGAACGTGTTCTTCGTGATCATTCCCAACCAGAAGATCGTGGTCGCCGACCTGAAGGCCGGGCGCACGCCGGACCCGAAGCTCGGCAAGGAAGCCAAGCAGCGCTCGACGCATAACAACTACCTGACCCTGCCGGTCATCTTCTTCATGCTGTCGAACCACTATCCGCTGGCGTTTGCCACCACCTTCAACTGGGTGATTGCCGCGCTCGTATTCCTGATGGGCGTCACGATCCGGCATTATTTCAACACCATGCATGCCCGCAAAGGCCAGCCCAACTGGACATGGCTGCTGACGGCGATCATCTTCATCCTGATGATGTGGCTTTCCACATCGCCGAAACTGTTCAAGGCCGAGGACCCGAACATGGCGGTCGCGCCCGCCTTCGAGAAATTCGCCGAGGATCCGCATTTCGCCTCGGTAAAAGAGGTCGTCTCGACGCGCTGTTCCATGTGTCATGCGGCCGAACCCGTCTGGGAGGGCATCCATCGCCCGCCCTTCAATGTCCGTTTCGAGACGGATGCCGAGATTGCCGCCCGCGCCGGACAGATTTACCTGCAGGCCGGCCGCAGCCATGCTATGCCGCCCGGTAACGTCACCAGCATGACGGATGAGGAGCGGCAAAAACTGGTCGCCTGGTACCAGTCCAGTGTCAGCGGAAAGAAGGCTGAATGACACCACCACGCATATTGAGAGGCCGGCTCCTGAGCTTCAACCGCCGGCCTCTGTCCATCGCGGACACCGAGAGCTATGAGTACGAAGATGATGGCGGCCTGCTGATTTCAGAGGGCCGCATTTTAGCGTTCGGGCCATTTGAAACCGTCCTGCTGGATGCGCCGGAAGGCGCGGAGATCGTCGACCATCGCCCGAACCTGATCCTGCCCGGCCTGATCGACACCCATCTGCATTTTCCGCAGATGCAGGTGATCGGCTCCTATGCCGCCAATCTTCTGGAATGGTTGAACACCTACACCTTTGTCGAGGAACAGCGCTTTGCCGACCCTGCCCATGGCGCCGGGATTGCCGTCGCCTTCTTTGACGAGATGATCCGCCAGGGCACGACCACGGCCGTTGCCTATTGCTCCGTGCACAAGGCCTCCGCCGACGCCTATTTTGCAGAGGCAACACGGCGCAACATGCTGATGCTCGGCGGCAAGGTGCTGATGGACTGCAACGCACCGGAGGCGCTGACCGACACGCCGCAAACGGCCTATGACGACACAAAGGCCGTGATTGCCGACTGGCACGGCAAGGCGCGCAATCATGTGGTCATCTCGCCGCGCTTCGCGCTGACCTCCTCGCATGAACAGATGGAGGTGACCGGAGCGCTGGCGCGGGAATTTCCCGACCTCCATATCCAGACGCATCTTTCCGAAAACACCGCCGAGATCGCCCGCGCGCTGGAACTCTACCCGGAAGCGCAGGACTATACGGATATCTATGCGCGTTACGACCTCTTGGGCGCAAAGACCCTGCTTGGTCACGCCATTCATCTGTCCGAACGCGAACGCGATGTGCTGCACGAGACCGGCGCTGTGGCGGTGCATTGCCCGACCTCGAACCTGTTCCTCGGCTCCGGCCTGTTTCCCTTCAAGGAATATGAGCGGCGCGACAACCCCGTGCGCATTGCCGTTGCCACCGATATCGGCGGCGGCACCAGCTATTCCATGCTGAAGACAATGGACGAGGCCTACAAGGTCCAGCAATTGCGCGGCGAACGCCTCAATCCGTTGGAGAGTTTCTTCTACATGACCCGGGGCAATGCCGAAGCGCTGTCGCTTTCAGACCGGATCGGCACGCTTGCGCCCGGCAGCGATGCCGATATCGTGGTGCTCGATGCCCGCGCCACACCGGCCATGGCACTGAAAATGGACGTGGTCACCACCCTTGCGGAAGAGCTTTTCCTGTTGCAGACATTGGGAGACGACAGAGCCATTGCGGAGACCTATGTGGCTGGCTGCCCGCTGAAATCCGGATTATGACACCGGACACAAAAGCCGGTTGGCAGACACTTACCCATATGTAATAAAACAATTCATATTTGATGCGGGAGGAGCTCATGTTTTCAGAGCCGTTGACCATTGCCGACCTGAAGAAGCGCGCGAAATGGCGCGTGCCGAAGATGTTTTTCGACTATGCCGATTCTGGTGCGTGGACGGAAAGCACCTATCGCGCCAACGAGGCGGATTTTTCAAAGATCAACCTGCGTCAGCGCGTGCTCGTCGACATGACCGACCGTTCGCTCGAAACCACGATGATCGGCCGCAAGGTTTCCATGCCGGTTGCGCTTGCCCCGACCGGGCTTTGCGGCATGCAGCACGCCGATGGGGAAATTCTCGCGGCACAGGCGGCGGAACAGGCGGGCGTTCCCTTCACGCTTTCGACCATGAGCGTCTGCTCGATCGAGGATGTGGCGGAAAACACCAAGGACCCCTTCTGGTTCCAGCTCTATGTGATGAAGGATCGCGGTTTTGTCGGCGATCTGATCGGCCGCGCAAAGGCCGCGAACTGCAGCGCATTGGTGCTCACACTCGACCTGCAGATCCTCGGCCAGCGCCACAAGGATCTCGTCAACGGGCTGTCGACGCCGCCGAAATTCACCCCGAAACATGTCTGGCAGGTGGGCACCCGCCCCTTCTGGGCACTGGAAATGCTGCAGACCAGGCGCCGCACCTTCCGCAACATCGTCGGCCACGCGCCGGCCTCCTCCGACCTGTCCTCGCTTGCGACCTGGACGGCGGAGCAGTTCGACCCGAAGCTTTCCTGGTCCGATGTCGAATGGATCAAGGAGCGCTGGGGCGGACCGTTGATCCTGAAGGGCGTTCTCGATGCCGAAGACGCGAAAATGGCGGCAAAGACCGGCGCCGACGCGATCATCGTCTCCAATCACGGCGGTCGCCAGCTTGACGGCGCGCGGTCCTCGATCTCGGTCCTGCCCGAAATCGTCAACGCCGTGCAGGGCGACATCGAAATCCACATGGATGGCGGCATCCGCTCGGGCCAGGACATTTTGAAGGCGCGGGCGCTCGGCGCTCAGGGCACCTATATCGGCCGGCCCTATCTCTACGGCCTCGGCGCCATGGGCAAAAAAGGCGTCACCCGCGCCCTCGATATCCTCCGCAAGGAACTCGATGTGACGATGGCGCTCTGCGGCAAGCGCAATATCGAGGATATCGACCGGGACATTATTGCGAAGATCGGTTTCTGATCGCGACCTTTCAAAATATCCCGGAACAATAACGCTCCGCTCCCGTTCCATTCAAAGATGTGTGCCTTGCCAACGGCGCATGCGTTGAACGGACCGGGGGACGGCGCGGACGCATCTGCTTACGATTTACATTCTCAATTTCGTCCCCATCCCCCGGAAACAAGCTCCAGTTTCGGGAGATTTTCATCATGATCGTGCTGACAACATTGATCTTCGCAGCCATCGGCCTGTTTTTAGGCGGTGGCGGCATCTGGCTGATCGTGCTCGGCGGCAGCTGGTTTTATCTGATTGCGGGCGTTGCCTTTCTGGCGACCGCCTTTCTCATTTTCACGCGCAATCCCCTCGCCTACTGGGTTTACGGGGCAACCATTCTGGTGACGCTTGCATGGGCGCTGCTTGAGGTCGGTTTCGACTGGTGGCAGCTTGGCGCGCGCGGCGGGCTGGTCGTGCTTCTCGGCCTGTGGATGTTCCTGCCCTGGGTCCGCCGGCCAATCCTGCGTGACCAGTATGGTTTTCCCGAACAAAAACCCGCTGCCCGCGGCGGCCCCTGGCCGCTTGCCGGCGCCGTGGCCCTGTCGATCATCGTTGCGACCATTTCACTTTTCACCGATCCCCATGCAATCAACGGTTCGCTTCCCGGCATTCGCAACGCCGATGCTTCGGCAAGCGAGCGCGTGCCCGCCGATGAATGGCATGCCTATGGCCGCTCGGAAAAAGGCCAGCGCTATTCGCCGCTCGACCAGATCACCCCCGACAATGTCGGTAACCTGGAACTGGCCTGGCAAATCCAGACCGGCGACATGAAAGGCCCGAATGACGTTGTCGAGACGACCTATGAAAACACGCCGCTGATGATAGGCGACACGCTTTATGTGTGCACGCCGCACAGCTGGGCGATGGCGTTTGATGCCAAGACCGGCGATCAGAAATGGAAGTTTGACCCGCAAGTCCCGGTCGATGGCAACCGCCAGCACCAGACCTGCCGCGGCGTCACCTATTATGACGACCCGGACTTGGCCGAGGGCGAGCGCTGCAAGACCCGTGTCTACCTGCCGACTTCGGATGCCCGCCTGATCGCGCTCAATGCCGAAGACGGCACGATCTGCGAGGATTTTGCCGACAACGGCACGCTGCACCTTGAAACCAATATGCCCTACAAGACGCAGGGCTATTATTATTCGACCTCCGCGCCTCTTGCCATTGCCGGCAAGATTATCGTCGGCGGCGCGGTCAACGACAATTATTCCACCCAGAGCCCGTCTGGCGTCATCCGCGCCTATGACATCGATACCGGTGAACTGATCTGGAATTTCGACACCGGCAATCCGGACCGGACCGCGCCGATCGGCCCGGACGAGACCTATACCAGGAATTCGCCGAACAGCTGGTCGGTGATGTCCGGCGACAGCGATCTGGGCCTCGTTTATGTGCCCTTCGGCAACCGCGTGCCGGACCAGATCGGCCTCAACCGTTCGCCCTCGGAGGAAAAATATTCTTCCTCGGTAACCGCGCTCGATGTCGAGACCGGGGAACCGGCATGGGTTTTCCAGGGCGTGCATCATGACCTCTGGGACATGGACGTGCCGGCCCAGCCGCCGCTCCTCGATCTGACGATCGACGGCGAGACCGTGCCGGCACTGGTGATGCCGACCAAACAGGGCGAGGTGTTCGTGCTGAACCGCGAAACCGGCGAACCGATCCTGCCGGTCACCGAAGAACCGGCCCCGCAGAATGGTGGCCTTGAGGGTGAAAACCTGTCGCCGACACAGCCGGTTTCCGCGCTTTCCTTCAAGCCGCCGAAACTGACCGGCAGGGACATGTGGGGCGCCTCGCTGCTCGATCAGCTCGCCTGCCGGATCAAGCTGAAGCAGTATAACTACGAAGGCCGCTACACGCCGCCGTCAACCAACGGCACGATTGTCTATCCCGGCAATTTCGGCACGCTGAACTGGGGTTCGGTGGCCGTCGACCCGGAACGCCAGGTGATGTTCGCCATGCCGGTTTACATGGCATACACCTCCACACTGGTGCCCAAGAGCAAGCCGGGCGCGCCAACGCAAGGCATCAACTCCAACAATGGCTCACCCTATGCCGTGGCCTTCACCACCTTGCTCGGTCCGCTCGGCGTGCCCTGCCAGGCACCGCCATGGGGTTATGTTGCAGGCGCCGACCTGACGACCGGCGAAATCGTCTGGAAGCACAAGAACGGCACGATCCAGGACATGAACCCGCTGGGTCTCAAGATCAGGATGGGCGTGCCCGGTATCGGCGGGCCGATCATCACCAAGGGCGGCGTCGCCTTCCTCGGTGCGGCCATGGATAACTACATCCGCGGCTATGACCTGACGTCCGGTGAACAGCTGTGGGAAGCCCGCCTGCCCGCCGGCGGTCAGGCAACGCCGATGACCTACGAGACCAGCGACGGCACGCAATATGTGCTGATCGTGGCCGGCGGTCACGGCTCCGTCGGCACCAAGACGGGCGACTATATTCTCGCCTACAAACTGCCCGACGGCACCTGAAAAAACAGCCGCGGCAACGGAACAAACCATCCGCTGCCGCGTCTTGCGTAAAGAAAAACAATCGAGGCTTGATCCCGCGTGACATACGGCGGAAAATGTCGGCAAACGCGAACACAGCGAAGATTGTTCCGATGCGCTGCGCGATAGTTTTGATAATTTTCAGGTTGTCCTGAAGGCGCGGCATCACTATCTATCGCACAGAAAGATTTCAGCCTCAGGCTACAAAAAAGGAGTATTGAAGATGGCTTTTGAACTTCCTGAACTGCCTTACGCTTATGACGCGCTCGCCCCCTACATGTCGGCCGAGACGCTCGAGTTTCACCATGACAAGCACCACAACACCTATGTGACCACCGGCAACAAGCTGGCGGAAGAAGCCGGCCTCGGCAACCTTTCGGTCGAGGATGTCATGGTCAAGGCCTACGGTTCCAACCAGCCGCTCTTCAACAACGCCGCACAGCACTTCAACCACACCCATTTCTGGAAGTGGATGAAGAAGGACGGCGGCGGCACCAAGCTGCCGGGCGCGCTCGAAAGCGCGATTTCCTCCGATCTCGGCGGTTACGACAAGTTCAAGGCCGATTTCATCGCTGCCGGCGTCGGCCAGTTCGGCTCGGGCTGGGCATGGCTCACCGTCAAGGACGGCAAGCTTGAAATCATGAAGACACCGAACGGCGAAAACCCGGTCGTCCATGGCGCCAAGCCGATCCTCGGCGTCGACGTGTGGGAACACTCCTACTACATCGACTACCGCAACGCGCGCCCGAAATATCTGGAAGCTTTCGTCGACAGCCTGATCAACTGGGACTATGTCCTGGAGCTCTACGAAGGCGCCACGAAGTAAGGCTGAAGCCTTTTTGCAGTTGTCGAAAGCCCGGCCATGCGCCGGGCTTTTTTATTCAGCGGCCTTTTTCCGCCAGTCCCGGCATCACACGCGCCACCGTACGCTCGATCACGTCGACCAGCACCATGGTCTGGTGGTCCACTTCGATGTTCAGCCTGTCGCCGGCCTTGTAGCGGGGAAATGTCGTCTGGCGCAGGGTCTCGGGAATGAGGTTGATGGTGAACAGGTTTTCCTCCACCTCGGCCACCGTCAGGCTGCAGCCATTGACCGCCAGAAAGCCGCGCGGAAAGATATATTTCGCCCAGTCCTCCGGCACGCGAAAGCGGATATAGGCGCCGTCATCGGCCACACGGATCTCTTCCAGCGCAGCCGTCGTCGCCACATGGCCGGCAATCGGGTGCCCGCCGTTTTCGTCCGTCATTTTGGCCGAGCGTTCGACATTGACATTCTGCCCCGCTTCCAGCGCGCCCAGATTGGTGCGCTCCAGCGTCGCGTTCATCGCATCGAAGGTGACGTGATCGCCGGCAATGCCGGTGACCGAAAGGCAGGTGCCCTCGATATTGACGCTGGCGCCAAGTTTCAGATCGGCGAGGAGCTGATCCGTGAACGTGACGGTGAAGGTCTTGCCGCCGGAATAAACACTGACATCAGCGAGCGGACGGACGGCCTGAACGATGCCGGTATACATGGGGTCTGCACTCCTTCGAAAGATTGGCGTCAGCGATGGCGGCAATATGGTCGGCGGAAACGGTGAAGACAAGCCTGCGGGCGGGACACGCTGTTCAACCCTGCCGTTTTACGCCTTCGGCGGCAGCGAGAAGGCGTTTTCCAGCGCGATCGACACCCATTCATCAAATATCGGATCGGCGCAGTCATCGGCGTCGAGATAGTAAAAGCCGCTCATCCTGCGCCCGCCATGGATCATCGGTTCCGGCTTGCCAAGACGGGCGGCCGCCTCGGCGTTGTTCTTGCCGACGCGGAACAGAAAGCGCCCTTCGCCGGCCTTGCTGCGGCTTGCGGCTGCGACCATGTGGCCGTTGACCATGAAGCAGAGGCCGCCGAACATCTTTTTCTCGCTGACGCCCTCCAGCCCCTCGAGCCGATGGCGCAGGCGGGCGGCAAGCGCCTCATCGATCGCCATGATTTCAGTCTTTCAGATCTTTAGGCGTTCCCGAGAGAAAATCGAGGAAGGCATGGTAATAATCCGGATGCCAGCGCGACAGCGGCGGACGGTTTTCGACGATGTCGCCCATGGCCCAGATCATCCGTTTTTCGTCGGTCTCACGGTCCACTTCGCCATCGGGGCAGAGAATATAGAAATCGCCTGCCTCAAGGCTTTTCAGCATGAAATCGACGGTCTGCTCCGGCGTCCAGGCGCCTTCCGGCTTTTCCGTGCGCCCGCCCGCCGTCAGCGGGGTGAACACGAAGCCGGGGATCAGCAGATGCGCCTCGACCTTGCAGTTTTCCCGGTTTCTCAGATCATGCTGCAATGCTTCGGTGAAAGCCTTCACGCCGGCCTTGGAAACATTATAGGCCGGGTTGCCGGGCGGCGTGGTGATGCCCTGTTTCGACCCGGTATTGATGATCAGCGCCGGTTCGCCGTGCTTGATCATGCCGGGCGTAAAAATCCGCGTACCGTAGATAACGCCAAGCAGATTGACATCGATGATCCGGTCCCATGCTATCTGCTTGCCCAGAATGCCGGTTTCGGGCTGGATGCCGGCATTGTTCATCAGCACATTGACCTTGCCGAAGGCCTGGGTTGCCGCACATTCCAGCTCTTCCAGCGCCGAAAGGTCGGAGACGTCGGCTGCATGCGCCAGCGCCTTCACGCCCTTTTTCTCGGCCAACGCCGCCAGTTCGGCGCCCGCCACCTTAAGCTTCTCGCTTTTCATGTCGGCAATCATCACATTCATGCCCAGAGCGATGAAAGCTTTCGCCGCGGCGAACCCGATGCCCGAAGCGCCACCGGTGATAACGGCGGAATTTCCCGCTTGCAGCGCAGGATGCGGCGCGTTTTTCTGGCTCATGGTCTTCCTCCCATTGCGTTTTTGCGGCAGTTTTCATGACAATACCGCCGAATTGCGGCCGCAAATCAGCCATTCGATCTCATCATTTCACGCACGGCCGATCCCGTCCGAAGCATCCGTGCACCCAGACAAGACTGTTTTCGAGTTGGCAGGTCCTGTCAATCGGCAAAATTGCCCGGCAGAGAGACGAAAGTCGCGCAGAACACGGGTTTTCCTTGCGTGGCGCGGTAAAGCCGCTAAAACGGCACGAAACATGCCAAACAGCAGATGGACTTGAACAACACATGGCAACGCACAAAGACGTCAAGAAGGTCGTGCTCGCCTATTCCGGCGGCCTCGACACCTCGATTATCCTGAAATGGCTCCAGACCGAATTCGGCGCTGAAGTCGTCACCTTCACCGCAGACCTCGGTCAGGGCGAAGAGCTTGAGCCTGCGCGCCTGAAGGCCGAACAGGCCGGCGTGAAGGAGATTTTCATCGAGGATGTGCGCGAGGAATTCGTCCGCGATTTCGTCTTCCCGATGTTCCGCGCCAATGCCGTCTATGAGGGCGTTTACCTGCTCGGCACCTCGATTGCCCGTCCGCTGATTTCCAAGCGTCTGATCGAGATTGCAAAGGAAACCGGCGCCGACGCGATCGCCCACGGCGCCACCGGCAAGGGCAACGACCAGGTGCGTTTCGAGCTTTCGGCCTATGCGCTGAACCCGGACATCAAGATCATCGCGCCGTGGCGCGACTGGACCTTCAAGAGCCGGACCCAACTTCTGGAATTCGCCGAAAGCCACCAGATCCAGATCGCCAAGAACAAGCGCGGCGAAGCACCCTTCTCCGTTGACGCCAACCTGCTGCATTCCTCCTCGGAAGGTCGCGTGCTGGAAGACCCGGCTATCGAGGCGCCGGAATATGTGCATATGCGCACCGTCTCGCCGGAAGCCGCCCCCGACAAGCCCACGATCATCAAGATCGGCTTTGAAAAGGGCGATGCCGTTTCCATCAACGGCGAGCGCCTGAGCCCGGCAACGCTTCTCGCCAAACTGAACGACCTTGGCCGCGACAACGGCATCGGCCGTCTCGATCTGGTCGAAAACCGGTTCGTCGGCATGAAATCGCGCGGCGTTTACGAAACGCCCGGCGGCACCATTCTGCTGGCCGCTCACCGCGCTATTGAATCCATCACGCTCGACCGGGGTGCCGCGCACCTGAAGGATGAGCTGATGCCGAAATATGCCGAATTGATCTATTACGGTTTCTGGTTCTCGCCGGAGCGCTACATGCTGCAGGCCGCCATCGACAAGAGCCAGGAACATGTCGAAGGCGAAGTCACGCTGAAGCTCTACAAGGGCAATGTCATCGTCACCGGCCGGGAAAGCGACAAGTCGCTTTACTCCGAAGCCCTCGTTACCTTCGAGGACGACCACGGCGCTTACGACCAGAAGGACGCCGCGGGCTTCATCAAGCTGAACGCCCTGCGTCTGAGAACACTCGCCAAGCGCGACCAGAGCTGATCGGCCTTCACGATTTAGACTGCAGACAAGGCGGGGCCTTCGGGCTCCGCCTTTTTCTGTTCCGGCCCCTATACGATCTCTTCGAGGGTCAGATAGGTCTGGCAGAGCGCGATGGCGACGTAGACGGTGGCAAACAGACTGGTCGCCGTTTCGAGCGGTGTGGAGACGATGCGGTAGAACCAGATCATCCCGGATGACGGCAGCGCGAGGACGATCCCGCCCAGCAAAAGCCCGAAGACGGCAAGGGAGACATCGAGGATCACCAGTCGCAGCGCCAGAATTTTAAAACTTGCCCGCCAGCGTTTAAGCACAGAAGCAAACTCCGGATTGCGGCCATAGACATAGGCCGGCAACCAGGTGCCGAAACAGGCGGTCACCAAGGCGCCGAACGCAGCGCCGGCCAGGGCGCCGACAATTGAAAGCACGATGCTGCCTGCAACCGAAGGGGCCGGCAGCAGCCTTACAAGCAACAGCACAAAAAGCGGCAGCGCAAAGGAAATGAGCTCAATTGCCAGGCTGCGGAGCGAAAATCCGACAGCCTCACCGGGTATGATCCCTGCTCCCTTGCGAAACGGGTTGAGCGGGGTGCGGCGCAAAAGCCGGCGGTAAATCAGATAGGCAATCACAAAATCGGCGACCAGCACCACACCGGACAGCAGGATTGCCGCCACGCGTGAAAAGTCGATGACCCATGGCAGGACGGATTCGACCACGACGACAAGGGCAAAGAACCAGAGATTGCTCCGGATGAAAGATACGGAATTGCGAAGCACCCTGTCCTCATATGCCTGTCGGAATAGAGCAACCTTACCGTGTCAAAACATGTCAGGCAACCGGATCGGACGACACGCTTGCCTCACCGACCTGTTCATGGCCCGTGTCGAGCTCGGGCTTTTCGACAGTGCGCAGCCAGAAATAGCAGCAGACCGCGATTGCGCCCATGGCCGGCACGATGAACTGAAGCGCCAGCACGGGTGAACCGATGGCCGCGGCGATGACGCCGGTGAGAAGACCGGACCCCATCTGCATGAAGCCCATCAGCGCGGAGGCAGAACCGGCGATGGCGGGAAACGGCAACAGGGCCGCGTTCATCGTGTAGGGCATGACAAAGGCAATGCCGAAGGCGAAACTGCCAACCGGCAGCATCACGGAAAGATAGCTGATCGGCAGAAACTCGACGGAGACAGCGGTCGCCGCCGCGCCCAGCGCGATGAACAGCAGGCCGATGCGGACCAGCGAACGCGACGAGAACCGCCCGAGAGCAAAGCGGAAGACCACGGAGCCGGAAAAATAGAGCCCCGTCTGCATCAGCATGCCTACGCCATATTGCGAAGGGGTGAGGCCTGCAACCTTGATCAGAACAAAAGGCAGGATGGAGGCCAGCGCATAAAGCGTGCCCACCGAAGAGGCAATCAGCAGCGAGGCGGCCATGAAACGCGCGCTCGTAACCAGTTGCCAATAGGCGGTCAGAAGCGGCAAGGGGCTGGCCTTGCGCCGGTCCGGCTGAACGGTTTCGGCCATCATGGTGATGAGGATCACCGCAATGGTCGCGCCAAAGCCTGCCATCGTCAGAAAGATCGCCTTCCAGTCGAAAACAGCAAGAATGACGCCGCCAACCGTCGGCGCCACCGCCGGCCCGACAGCCAGAACAATGCCGATCATGTTCATGATCCGCGCCGCCGGCTCCCCGGTAAACTGATCGCGCACAATGGCGCGCCCGACGGTCAGCCCGGCCGAGGCCCCGATGCCCTGAACCAGCCGGCCCAGCAGCAGCGCGTTCACATCCCCGGCGAACACCGCCAGCAGGCTTCCCGCCATATAGATGCCGAGAAAGCCGATCGCGGTCTTGCGGCGGCCGAAGGCATCGGCCAGCGGACCGGCCACCAGCATGGCAAAGGCAAAACCGCCGAAAAATACCGAAAGCGAGAGTTTTATCGCGGCGTCGGTCGTATTGAAGGCAATCGCGAGCGCCGGCATGGCCGGTGTGTAGATCGACAGCGAGAACGGCCCGAGCATGGTCATCATTGCACCGATAAGACTGGTGCGGCTTTCGCTCATCGGCGTTGTCGACAATGCGGTATTCCCGGACATGCTCATTCCTGCGAAAGCCTGATAAAATTACCGCGCATGGTCTTCAGCGCAACGCGCAGCGTTTCCTTTTGCGGGCCGGAAAGCCCCTCTTCGACCTGCGCGACCAGCTCATCGGAGTGTTGCAGGATCGCCGCAAGAACGGCATCGGCACGGCCGGTGGTGTGAATGCACTTTGCCCGGCCGTCGCGCGGGTCGGCACGCCGCTCGATCAGTCCCGCCTTTTCCAGCCGGTCGAGATAGCGCGACAGCGTCATCGGCTCTATGCCGAGTTCCTCGGCAATTTCGCCTTGTCTTGCGCCGTTGCGGGCAGCGGTGCGCGCCAGCGTGCGCGCCTCTCCCGGCGTGACGCCGAGACCGGCCTGCCCGATCCGGCGCTCAAAGGCGGCGCGGAACAGCCGTGTCACATCGGTCAGCAGAAAGCCCAGCCGATCGGTACTGATCTCGTTTTTCATTCAGAACCCGGACAATTGATATTTAATAAGCATTGCTTACTATTTTGGCTGACGCTCATCAAGCCCCCCTTGCCATCAAGCCCCCTTGCCATGCGTGCTTTGATGTCCCACACATCGAATGGCCGCAGTTTGCGGCCAAGAAGGCATGACAAGACAGGACTGACGGCAATGGCAGACACAAACGACATCAATCCAGCACTGACGACATGGGACGGGGCACTGGGTCTGCCGCGGTTCGACAGCATTTCGGAGGATGATTTCGCACCGGCCTTCGAATGGGCCATGGCCGACCATCTTCGCGAAATCGACGCGATTGCCGGAAATGCCGCAAAGCCCGATTTTGCCAACACAATCGAGGCGCTGGAAGTCTCCGGCGACGCGTTGTCGCGGGTGGCCGCGGTTTTCTTCACCCGCGCCGGGGCCGACACCAACCCCGCCATTCAGGCGCTGGAGCGTGAGATCGCGCCGAAACTGTCGGCCCATTATTCCACGATTGGCGCCAACGCGGCGCTGTTCCGGCGGATCGATGCGCTCTGGCAGGAACGGCAGTCTCTCGCACTGACCGAGGAACAGACGATCGTGCTTGAGCGGCACTGGAAAGGTCTTGTCCGCAGCGGTGCGCAGCTTGCCGCGGACAAGCAGGCCCGGCTTGCCGAAATCAACGGACGCCTGGCCGAACTCGGCACGAATTTCGGGCAGAATGTTCTCGCCGACGAGAGCGAATGGGCCATGTTCCTGACCGCCGAAGACGAGTTGCAGGGCCTTCCCGATTTCCTCATCGACGCGATGGCGGCAGCGGCCGCCGAACGCGGCCGGCCCGAGGCCTATGCCGTCACGCTTTCGCGTTCGATCGTGGAGCCGTTTCTCACGCTTTCGGCACGGCGCGACCTGCGCGAAAAGGCCTTTCGGGCATGGACGGCCCGCGGTCTTTCCGGCGGTGAACACGATAACCGGCCGGTGATGAAGGAAACGCTGCGCCTGCGTGCGGAAAAGGCGAACCTGCTGGGTTACGAAAACTTCGCGGCGATGAAGCTCGACAACACCATGGCGAAGACGGCCGATGCGGTGGACACGCTGCTGATGGATGTCTGGGAAAAAGCCGTGAAGGCCGCCGGAAACGACGAGAAGGAATTGCAGTCTCTGGTCGCCGAAGACGGCGCCAACCACGACATTGAAGCCTGGGACTGGCGCTATTACGCCGAAAAGCTCCGCGCCCGCAAATTCTCGTTTTCCGAAAGCGAAGTGAAACCCTACCTTCAGCTTGAGCGGATTCTGGAAGCCTGCTTTGCCGTTGCCGGCCGGCTGTTCGGCATTCAGGCCGTCGCGCGGCCGGATATCGTCGCCTATCATCCCGATGTCCGCGTCTATGAAATCCGCGACGAAAACGGCGAAGCCTTCGCCATCTTTCTGGGCGACTATTTCAACCGGGCGACAAAACGCTCCGGCGCATGGATGAATGCGCTGCAAAGCCAGCACAGGCTTCCCCTGCCGAACGGGCAGCAGGGCGAGTTGCCGATCGTGATCAATGTCTGCAATTTCGCCAAACCGGCCGAAGGCAAGCCGGCCCTGCTGTCCCTTGACGATGCGCACACGCTGTTTCACGAATTCGGGCATGCCTTGCACGGCATGCTTTCCGACGTCACCTACCCTTCAGTTTCGGGGACCGGCGTCGACCGGGATTTCGTCGAACTGCCGTCACAGCTTTACGAACACTGGCTGACGATTCCCGATATCCTGCGCAATTACGCCCTGCACTATAGCACCGGCGCGGCAATGCCCGACGCATTGATGGACAAGGTTCTTGAAGCGGCAAACTTCAACCAGGCTTTCTCGACCGTTGAATATACCGCCTCCGCCATCGTCGACATGCACCTGCATACGGCAACAACCCCGCCGGCCGACCCGGTTGCCTTCCAGGATGGCGTGCTGAACGCGATCGGCATGCCGAAGGCGATCGCCATGCGCCACGCAATACCGCATTTCCTGCATATATTCTCAGGCGACGGCTATGCCGCCGGCTATTATTCCTACATGTGGGCGGAAGTGCTCGATGCCGACGCCTTCGAGGCGTTCGAGGAAACCGGAAACGCCTTCGATCCCGAAACCGCCCGGCAACTGCTCGACAACATCCTCTCCAAGGGCGGATCAATTCGTGCGGAAGCGGCCTACCGCGCATTCAGGGGCAAGATGCCCACGCCGGATGCAATGCTGCGCGGGCGCGGTTTGCTGGATTAAAAAAACCGGGCGCGCAGTCAGCGTCGCCCGATTTCCGGATTTGGTATTTTGTTGACGCGCCGGAGCGGACAGAAAAACCTCTGTCCGCTCCGGCCTTTTCGTTTTGTTACGGCTGTTTGCCGATATAGGCGAGGATGCCGCCATCGACATAGAGCACGTGGCCGTTGACGAAGTCGGAGGCTGACGATGCGAGGAAGACGGCCGGGCCCTTCAGGTCCTCGGTCGTGCCCCAGCGGTTTGCCGGGGTCTTGGCGAGGATGAAGGAATTGAAGGGGTGGCCGGGTTCGCGCAGCGGTGCGGTCTGGGGCGTTTCGATATAGCCCGGGCCGATGCCGTTGCACTGGATGTTGTAGGAACCGTATTCCGACGCGATATTGCGCGTCAGCATCTTCAGGCCGCCCTTGGCGGCGGCATAGGCCGAAACCGTTTCGCGGCCAAGTTCGCTCATCATCGAGCAGATGTTGATAATCTTGCCGGAATTGCGTTCCATCATCGACGGCAGCACGGCCTTGGCCATGATGAACGGCGCGGTCAGGTCGATGTCAATGACCTTGCGGAAATCCGCAGCTTCCATCTCGTGCATCGGCGTGCGGGCAATGATGCCGGCATTGTTGACGAGAATGTCGATCGGGCCGACATCCTCGGCAATCTGCGCCACCATCTTCTGAACCGAAGGTTCATCGGTCACATCGCAGATATAGCCCTTGGCATCGATACCGGCTTCCTTGTAGGCGGCAACGCCCTTGGCCAGAAAATCTTCGTTGATGTCGTTGAAGACGATCGTCGCACCGGCTTCGGCCAGCGCCGAAGCGATGGAAAAGCCGATACCGTAGGACGCGCCGGTGACCAGAGCGACCTTGCCGTCAAGTGAGAAATTGTCTGCAAAACTCATGGGTCGGATCTTTCTGTTTTTGAGAGACTGTCGGTTTAGGCGGACGTGGACCTGATCAACGCAGTTCGTTGATCGGGATCACATCCATGTCGTTGAAGGTCTGGTTCTCACCGCCCATCGCCCAGATGAAGGTATAGTTGGTGGTGCCGCAGCCGGCGTGGATGCTCCAGGACGGGCTGATGACGGCCTGTTCGTTCTGTACCAGGATGTGACGTGTCTGCTTGCCTTCACCCATCATGTGGAACACGGACTGATCTTCCGGCAGGTTGAAATAGGTGTAGATTTCCATGCGGCGCTCGTGGGTATGGGCCGGCATGGTGTTCCAGACACTGCCCGGCTCCAGCTGGGTCAGGCCCATGGAAAGCTGGCAGGTTTCCAGAACGTCGGGATGGATGAACTGGTTGATGACGCGCTTGTTCGACGTGGCGGCATCGCCAAGCGGAACCTTCTTGGCATCGTCCATCTTCAGGAAGGTCGTCTTGCAGGCTTTGTGCGCCGGGGCCGAAACCATATAGAACTTGGCCGGCTTGGAAGCGTCATTGCTCTTGAAGGCGACGGACTTTGTGCCGCGGCTGATATAGAGGCAATCCTGGAAATCGAGATTGAAGGTCTCGCCGTCAGCCTCGATAGACCCGGCGCCACCGAGGTTGAAAACACCGATTTCACGGCGTTCGAGAACATAGTTCGTTCCAAACGTGCCCATGCAATCGATGCCCTTGTCGAGCGGCACGGTTTCGGAAACCGGCATGCAGCCAAGGGTCACCATCCGGTCGATATGGGTGTAGACGGCCACGACCGTATCGGCGACATAAAGGTTTTCAATCAGAAATTCGTCGCGCACTTCCTCGGTGGTGTAGCGCTGGAAATCCCTCTGATTGACGGAATAGCGAATATCCATGGTTTTTCTCCTTCACTGGATCGAAGCGGCCGGATGCAGGCGGTTCCTGCATGCGTTCCAGCGCGTCTTCATATTCAAATCCGAGCGTCTCGCTCGTCTGAAACCCGCGCGCAAAGCCTTTCGCAGACAATGCCCCGCGCGGTTTTCACATTCTGATTTTGACAACGACCTTGCGAACGGCCTCGCCCGTTTCGCCAACGGCACATCCGGGCCTGTGAACGTCCCAGGGGTAAAACACCGCGTAGCTTCCGGCCGACAGGACGAGAGAGCTCTCCTCACCCACCTGATCGTAAAACAGCAGGTCGCGCTCCCCGGAGAGGTCTTCGGCCGCCGGCGGTGTCGTTGACAGAGGCGCGACGCCGATCATTTCCCTGCCGGAAACGATGTACTGGATATCCAGATAGCGGATGTGGGATTCCGGTCGCTTTTCCTCTTGCGGGCCGGTCGTGTAATCCTGAACCGATGCGAAAATCCGGTCCCCATCGATATCGATGCGTCCCTCCGATGCATTCGCCAGATCGGTTTCGTTCAGAAACTGCAGACCTTCCAGCACGGCGTCCGGCAGGGTCGCTTTCTCAAGGTCGACGTTATCAAGTCGTCCGAAAATCACGGTATGTACTCCTTGGTGGCCGGTCTTCGCGTCCGGCCGTGGTGCGTGGGGCAGCGCTTGTCGATGCTGTTCGTCACGCGCATTTCAATTGCTTCACCGGTTACCGCGCTTCGTTTCAAGGCCCGTCCGGCGATCCGGCTGCCCCGCCAGGGGCAACCAGCTATCATGCAGCCTTCGCTACTGGATCAGTCCGGCTGCGCGCGGCAGCGCCAGCGAGAGTTCCGGTATGAAGGTCACGGCCATCAAGAGCGCCACGAGGATGACAAAGAAGCCCAGCAACGGTTTGACGACATCTTCGATCTTCAGCTCCGCGATACGGCAACCGACGAACATGATCGGGCCGACCGGCGGGGTGATGGTTCCGATGCACAGATTGAAGACCATCAGGACGCCGAAGTGGATCGGGTCGACACCGAGAGAGGTCGCAATCGGCAGGAAGATCGGTGCAAAGATAAGGATTGCCGGCGTCGGGTCCATGACAAAGCCCAAGAGCAGGATCACGATATTCATGATGATCATGATCAGGATCGGGTTATCGGTGATCGACAGCAGCGACGAGGCGATGATGTTCGGGATCTGCGCATAGGCCATGATCCAGCCCATGATCGAGGAAACGCCGATCATGAAGATGATCATTGCCGTCGTCTTGACCGTTCCAAGCAGCAGCGTCGGGATCATCCGCAGCGACAGGGTTCTGTAGGCAAATGACAGGAGCGTCACGTAAACCACCGCAATGGCACTGGCTTCCGTCGGCGTGAAGATGCCCGAGATGATGCCGCCAACCACGATCACGATCATCAGCAGCGCCGGAATGGCTTCGATCGTCGTCCTCAGATTGGTCCGGAAATTGGCCAAACGCTCGGCCTTGTAACCGGCCTTGCGGGCGAAGAAGATCACCGGGATCATGCAGGCAATGCCCCAGAGAATGCCGGGCACATAGCCGGCCATGAAGAGCGCTGCGACGGACGATCCGCCGCTTGCCAGCGAATAGATGATGAAGGTGTTGCTTGGCGGGATCAGCATGCCCGCAGGCGCCGATGCAATGTTTGCGGCAGCGGCGAATTTCGGGTCATAGCCTTCCGCCTTCTGCTGCGGCCCCATGGCCCCGCCGATGGCGGCGGCAGCAGCCACACCGGAACCGGAGATGGCGCCAAACAGCATGTTGGCAACGATATTCGTCTGCACCAGCGCACCCGGCACGAAGCAGATCAGCGCCTTGGCAAAGTTGATCAGTCGTCGCGCGATCCCTCCTGACGTCATGATGTTGCCGGCAAGGATGAAGAAAGGAATTGCCAGCAGAGAGAAGGAGTTGATGCCCGCAAAGATGCGCTGGGCAGAGGTGATCGCCATGCGATCAAACGTGAAGATGGTGGCCATTGCCAGCACGGAACCGATGCCCATGCTGACGCTGATCGGAACGCCGATCATCAGAAGGATCGGAATCGAGATGAGCAGGATCAGGCCGATATCGGCTGCATTTCCCATTTACTTGACCTCCCCTGGCGTGCCTTCCGCGCTTGGCGGACGGATGAACTGCAGGATGTCGTTCCAGATGTTGTAAAGGCAGTAGAAGGCCGAGAACGCGCCGCAGATCGGCAGGGCCATATAGATCTGCCCGGTGCGCAGGAACGGAATTGCGGCATTGGTCTGGCGCATCGTCCGGTCAACGGCATCGAGGCCGCCGATCAGCAGAATTCCAACGACAAACAACAGGATCAGAACATCCGTCGCGATCTGAAAGACCGCTTTCCGGCGCGGCGACGAGAATGCGTCAACGACGATCCCGATATTCATGTGGCCCTTTTCGCCGAACAGGAGTGCTGCGCCCAGAAGAACCAGCCAGACAAACATGATTTTCGCCAGTTCTTCCGTCAATGCGCCGGCGCCGCTGAACACATAACGGTTCACCACCTGCCAGGTGACGACAAACGTCAAAAGGCCACACAAGGCGATGCAGATCGTTGCCAGAAAACGATCGACCCAAAGCTTGATCGTATGCATAGCAGTTTCTTTCTCATCCGGGCTGGCCCCGGAAAACCGGGACCAGTCGAGATCATTGATGATTGGAGATCATTCGCTGGCAGGGTGCATCTGCGAATAGATCTTCTTGGTGACATCGGAGGTGAGTTTTTCTTCCGTCAGCGGACGAACGGCGTCGCGGAAGGGCTGGAGGTCAACATCGTTGAACTGGGCGCCGGCCTCTTCCGCCAGTGCACGGGACTTGGCTGCATCTTCGGCAAAGACTTCGAATTCATAGTCGGCGGCCTTCTGAAGCTCTTCCAGGAAGATCTGCTTCACATCGTCGGGCATGTCTTCGAAGTAGTCGACATTCATCACCAGATAGTCGGGGATCATCAGGTGCTGGGTGTAGGAGAAGTACGGTGCGATTTCCGAATGCTTGAGCGACCAGTAGGTCACCTCGTTGTTTTCGCCACCGTCGAGAACACCGGTCTGGATTGCGGTGTAGACTTCACCCTGCCCCATGGCGATGCCGTTGCCGCCCATCATGTTCATCATGTCGATATTGGTCTGCGACTGCATCACGCGGATCTTCTGACCGGCCAGATCTTCCGGCGTGTTGACCGGATGGTCCTTCAGGTAGACGTTGCGCGAGCCGGCGGTGAAGGCGGCGACGACGACGATGCCCTGGTCTGCGACGGAGTTGTAAAGATCACCGACGATTTCGGGATTGTTGACGACGCTCTTCTGGTGCTCGATGCTGTCGAAGACATAAGGCAGGTTGAAGACGACGAAATCGGGGTTCCAGCTTTCCAGCAGACTGGCGGCCGCCAGCGACATGGCGATGGTGCCGGTCTGGGCCATTTCGACCGTTTCCTTCTGGGCACCGAGCAGCTCGTTCGGGAAGATCTTGACCGTGTATTCGCCGTTGGTGCGCTCGGCAAGCGCTTCGCCGAAGCGTTCCATGGCCTTGTACTGCGGATGCGATTCCGGCTGGTTGAACGCGATTTCGAAGACAGTTTCAGCGAGAGCCGAGGACGGGCCGAAAACGGCGCTCAGCGCAACAATGCTGACGCCGGCCAGACGGATCGTGTTTTTTACGTTTTTCATGATAGCCTCCCATGAGGATATTGGAGTTTGATTATATCGGTCCTGTTCTCGCTTAAGCGGGCCGATCTTCTGCTTGAGAGGCGGTGTTTCCATCGCCCCACTTCTCGTAGACGTCGTTGATGTCTCCGATGAAATAATCCGGGTTGAGGTCGCGGATGGGACGCAGGTCCTCCGCGCTCAAACCTTCCAGGTGGTGCGTCATCGCGGCAACGGCGCGGTCCGCATCCCTGTCGGCAAGCGCGTCCACGATCTCACCATGTTCGACGAGCACCCGCTCCATGCGGTTGATCTGCGGCAGCGTCAGACGCCTGTAGCGGTCGACCTGCAGCTTGACCTGCTCGATGATTTTCCAGATGCCGGGATAGCCGCCGGCGACCGCTATTGCGCGGTGCAGCGCTTCGTCGGCGGCGTGAAACTGGTCGCTGTCACCGGCCTCCGTGCGCTCGCGCTGATACATCAGCAATGCGCGCATATTGGCGATTTCGCTGCCCTGCACCCGGCTGGCCGCGGCACGGACATTGACCTGTTCAAGCGCCGTGCGCGCCACCTGCGCCTCCAGCAGCGAAGCCACCGGAATGCGAGAAACCCGGGTTCCGGATTTGGGAACGATATCGATCAGCTGCTCTTCAGCCAGACGCAGCAGCGCCTCACGGACAGGCGTGCGCGAAAGCCCGCACTCGGCCGCGATTTCCTTTTCGCTGACCACCTCACCCGGCAGCCGCTTGAGGGAAACGATTTCGGCGCGGAGACGACGATGAACGATCTGCGTGGCCGTACCGGCCCGGCTGCCATCGCCATTCCCCGAAAGGTCAATCATGCCATCAGATGCGTAGCTCATCTGCGTCTCCATGGTCTGTTGTATATCTTATATATCATATATATCAGTTATACAAGACCTCCTTCATCAACGACGAAATAAAAATCAACGACTTTGGACGCAGGGCTGAAACCGCCGGGAGGGCGCACTTCGAACCGGAGCTCTCATGGTCGCATCGCGCTTTTTCTGAAAGGGTTGAACCGGCCTTCCCGACATGGCTCTGGACGGGACGGTAGCCGTTGCCATTCATTCGGGGAATGTTGACGTGACAGGTGAAGCGATCGAGCGGTGCGTCGGTCAGGTCTCCCGCCCTCTGGGTTTCCATCCCTTCGGCAAAGAGTGGGTTACTGGAAATCGTGACGGCGCCCTGCCCCTTGGCGCGGAGAGATCAGCTCGAATTGAATAGCACCGCAAATTTCGACACCTCCCTCCCCCCCCAAAAAAAACAGAAAGGCGGTCATGACCTTGAGAGTAGCTTTGGCCTTGAACCCGGCCGCATCACGTTTCCGTTTTATCATTGGACGACGCTTCCCCACCAACCGCCACAACCCGGCACCCGGATCGAAATCCCGTGACCATGCCTGACGGCACACGCCACCGGCATCGCTGTCACCGCTTGCTGAAGCGCACCGGAGCGGTGATTGTCTTTTTTGCGCCTGGCGGCGGGGCGGGAACCGGCGATGCGCGGCGCACGAGAGAGAGCACTTCGTTATCGAGCGCGGCATGGCCGGAGGAGCGGGCGATGGAGGCGGAAAGAACATTGCCATTGCCGTCAATGCTGAAACGGACGTAGACGATGCCGCGTTCGCCGCGCTGGCGCGCCTCTGCCGGATAACGCTTGCGTCGCTCCAGATGCGCCATCAGCCGGGATTGCCAGCGCGCCTGCCGGGCTTTGGAAACGCCGGACGACGCCTCGCGGGCCGCATTCCTGTCGCTTTTTTGCACCTGCGCCTGCGCCTTGCGGGTCGCCTGCGATGCGGCTTGTTGCTGTTGCGGCGGCGGCTTTTGCGCCTGTTTGCGGACCGGTTTTTTCTTCGGTTCCGCTTTTTTTACCACCTCACGTTCCAGCTCCTTCGGGCGCGGGGTCGGGATGGGAATTGCAACCGCATCGGGAAGGCGGACGATATCCTCCTCCACAGGCTCGGCCTCTTCCATGGGATCGGCCACCTCGGTTTCGACAGGGTCCGGCTGATCCTCGGTTTCCGCCGCCTCGGGCTCGACTGGCTCGGGTTCTTCAGGCACATCTTCGACCGGCGCGTCAGTCTCCTCGACAGGCTCCGCCACATCCTCGATAGGTGGCTCTACCGGAGACTCGACCTGTTGGGAGGGCACGCTCGCATCGGCGTCTTCGGTATTTTCGGAGATTTCGAGTTCTTCCGTCTGAATGGCTTCCGGGGCCGCGGCGAGTTCGATCATGATGGCGGCGGGCGGAGCACCGTCGGCGGCAACCACCGGCTTTTCCCGCAGCATCCACACGGCAACGCCGGCATAGGCCGCCATGACGAAAGCGACGGCCCCCAGCCAGAGAGCCGCCTGTGCGATGCCCGCGCTCGCGCCGTTATGCCAGGCCGGCCTGTTCACTGCGCCACCTTGTCAGGCGCACCATCGGCTTTTTCGCCGTCGGGCGACCCTTGCGCCTGCTCCAGTCCGACCAGCGCGATCTTGAGATAACCCGCATCGCGCAGGATATTCATCACGCCCATGAAATCGCCGTATTCGACGCCCCGGTCGGCGCGCAGAAAGATGCGGGTTTCCCGGTCTCCTTGCGTCAGGGCGTTGATGGCCTCTCCCAGCCCCTCCCGCGCCACGGGGTCTTCGCCGACATGCAGCGTCAGATCCTCCTGCAAGGTCAGATAGAGCGGTTCGTCCGGCCGGTCCTGCGGCTTCGCCGTCGAGGCGGGCAGATCGACATCGACATCGACCGTGGCAAGGGGAGCCGCCACCATGAAGATGATCAGCAGCACCAGCATGATGTCGATGAAGGGCACGATGTTGATTTCGCTGTTTTCCTCGGGCAGCGCCCCCGCATCCCTGCGTATGCCTCCGGCCATGACGTCTACTCCGCCGCCGCCAGATCGGACAGATCCGCCTCGCCTTTTTCGGCGGTCCCCGGCCCGTCGGGCGGTATCCTGCCGAGGTCGAGTGCAAGGCTGACAAGCTGTTCCACGCCCGAGCCCGCATCCGCCAGCAACTGGCCGTAACCGGCAATCGAGCGGGCGAACACGTTATAGATGATGACGGCGGGAATGGCGGCGACCAGCCCCATGGCGGTCGCCAGCAACGCCTCGGCAATGCCGGGCGCGACCACGGCGAGATTGGTCGTCTGTGCCTCCGAAATGCCGATGAAGGCGTTCATGATGCCCCATACCGTGCCGAACAGGCCGATGAACGGCGCGGTTGACCCGACCGTCGCCAGAAGCCCGGTTCCGCGCGAGAGCCGCCGCGTCGCCTGCGCCTCAATCCGTGCAAGCCGCGCGCCGAGACGCTCCTTCACGCCCTCATTGCCGGCGTATTCGGGGGCCTGCCCGGAACGGCGCAACTCGTCTTCGGCCGACCGCGCCATGAAGGCGGCCGGTCCGCCCCGGCCGGAAAGCGCCCGAACCGCCTCATCGAGCGTGGCCGCCGCGGAAATGGTCTTCGCCGCCCGCCCGGCCCGCGCCCTGGCGCAAGCCAGTTCGATGGATTTGGCCACCAGAACGGTCCAGACCGCGAAGGAGGCCAGCATCAGTCCGAGCATAACCGCCTTCACCACGCGGTCGGCAGCCATGAACATGCCCCATGGCGACAGATCGTGCGGCAGGTTCGGATCGCGCTCCGCGTTCAGCAATTGCGATAGCGCGCCGGCCGGGTCTTCCATGAAAGACGGCGCGGGTTCGCCGGCTTGCGGCGTTTCACCATCGGCAATCGCGGGCACGGCAGTCCCGGCATCTCCGGGCGCGGCGTTCGGCTCGCCGCTTGTTTCCACGTTTGCCGGCGGGGGAGCTTGCTCTGCGATATCATCGCCCAACTGTATCTCTTCGACCGTTGCCGGGGCATGCTGCTGAGCGGCCTTCGGAGAAGCTGTATTTTCCTGCGCCAGCGCTGTTGTGGACATGGCGGGCACGGCGATGAGGAAAGCCGCAACCAGAACGGCCGAAAAGCCGGCTCTTGCCAGCTTCGACCGACCTGCCGGGGCCGGAAAAAAGGAAATCATGTTCTGCCTGTCTCTTTTCCCTGAGGAGCCGCCGGAAACGGCGGCCATTATCGAAAGAAGGTGTGCAGGCGCGTTCGCCGGCCCGGTCAAAACCGCGCAGTCAGGTTCGCCCTGATCGTCCGCCCGGGCGCGGGAACCCAGCCATCAATGGAATCGACATAGTAGCGGTCGAACAGGTTTTGCGCCTGAACGTTGAGCGAGAGGTTGTCGCTGATTTCATAGTCCACGAACGCATCCACCGTTGTGTAGGGCACCCACATCGGCGTGCGCTGGCGGTCCGACTGGGTGAGTTCCAGAAGCCGCTTGCCGCTGTGGTTAACGCGTCCGCCAATTGTCAGCTTTTCATCGAACAGACGAACACCTGCCGTCAGCGTGAGAGCGATTTCCGGCGGGACATGCGCAACGGCATAGTCCTGCGAGACGGGGGCATCGCTGCAAGCTGAAGTCTCGCAAAACTCGAACTCCGTATAGTAGTTGAGCGAGCCTTCGGTGAAGAAACCGCCGGCATCATAGGCACCGGAAAGCTCGATGCCCCTGCTTTTCACCTTGTTGAGGTTGGCGAAAGTGAACATCGGTTCTCCCGGTTTGGGAACTGCCGTAACGCGCGAGATATAGTCCTTATGGTCGTTGTGGAAATAGGCCAGTTTCAGCCGCCCGACATCGCCCCCGGTAAAGAGGTCGTGGCCAAGATAATTCACCCCCGCCTCCCAGCTTTTGGTCGTTTCGGGAAGCAGATCGGGGTTCGGTGTGGCGTTGCCGTCGCTGAACATCGTCTCACGCATCGTCGGCGGACGAATGCCCTCGGCATAGCGCGTGAACAGCTGAACGCCCTCGAAGGGAGAGACCGTCACGCCGATCGACGGGCTGAGACTTCCACCATCCCTGTTCCTGTCTTCGGGGGGCGTGTCCACCGTGTTGCGATCCTCAAGCCGCCACATATCGTAGCGCAGCCCGCCATCCAGCGTCAGCCAGTCGTTGATTTCCCATTCCGTCGTGGAAAAGACGCTGCCGACGGAACGATTGCCCACGCTCGGTTGCATCCAGACGCAGGGCGTCGTCGTCATCGGCCGGCTGCAATACTCGTCGCCATCCATGTCCTCGTAGGTATAGGCGCCGCCGTAATCCACCGAGATCGTGCCGGCATCGGTGTAGAATACGCTCGTATTGGTGATATCGCCGCCATATGTGTGGGTTTCGGCGTAACGGGGCTCGTCCGCCGGCATGATCCCCCAGTCCATCAGGTCCGGGAAGGCGGCGACGGCCCGCGTCGTGCCAGAAACATCGGCCGCCCAGATATTCGCCCTCAGATCGATGAGTTCATTGTCGTCCGGCGTCCAGCGATAGCGCGCGGTATAGGTATTCGTCTTGATGTCGGAAAGCTGAACCTGACGGAAACCGTCATCCTGCTGGAACAGCAGCGATCCCATCGATTCCCCGAACTCGCTCTGGAAATGCACGTAGCCGAGCTGAAGGCTCTGCCCGTTTCCCCAGCGGAAGGTCGCCTTGGCCAGTCCGGATGTGGTGTCTTCCGAGGTGTTGAACACCTCCTCGCCGGGCTTGGTGAAGGAAAGGGGATAGTCCCGATCATTATATTCATAGGTCGTGTCGCCGTTTTTTCCGGCGAAGTAGTTTCCGGTCTTGCGGCGGGAAAATGCCGCGATGAAATCGAAATCTTCCCGCGCCCATGCCGCAGCGATGCTGCCTGACCCGTTGTTGAAGTCGAAAAGCGAGGGTGCGTCGGTGCGCTGGTGATATTCCGGCGGCGTCGGCGGGGCGACCGCGTTGTCGCTGATACCGCCGCGCAGGCGAACGCCGAAAGTCTCGTCTCCCTCAAGAATATCCTGGACGCCGATGGTGCGGATTTCCACGACGCCGCCATTGGCGCCTGCTCCCTGGGCCCCGCCCGACGGCCCTTTCGAAATATCGACGCCGCCGATCATATCCGGATCGATATAGACGCGTTCATCAACGCCCTGATAGCCGCGCCACGTCGTCGTCGACTGCTGTGTGCCGTCAATGGCGACCTTGACGCGGCCCTGGCCCTGCATGCCGCGAATATTGACGTCCAGCTTGGCGCCGTTGTTCTTGCCGGCGGCGGTGACGCCCGGTGTGCCGACGAATATGTCGCCCGGCGCATTGCCCCGCAGCCGCTGTATCCGCTCCGACGAGATATAGGCGCCCGATCCCGGCGTCTGGTAGGGGATGTCGGCAGGCGCGCCGCCGACGACATTGACGTCGATCGTGTCCAGCAGAATGCTTTCGCCGAGCGTATCCAGCGGTATTTCCTCACCCGTTGGGCGGAAGATCACGGCCGTCCGGTTACCGGTAAAGCGATAGGCATAGCCCGATGACCGCAGAAGCGTTCTCAGGGCGGTGTCCGCCGTCAGATTGCCGCTGACGGCATCCGAGCGTCCGGTTATCGCCTCATCGCCCTGCCGGATGACCTGGATATCCGTCGCCGCGGTAAAATCGGCAAGCGCGGCCAGCATCGCCTGCGCCGGGATATTGAACTGATGGGTCTGCAAGGCCCCTTGCAACGCCCCTGGCACGGTCTGGTCTGATGCTGCCGATTGCGCCGACGCCGTTTGTAGGCCGCCTGCGGCAAACACCGCCAAAGCCGTCGCGCCACACAATAGTCTTTTGTTTATGTTGAGCATTCTGTTTCCGGTCCTGCGAGGATTAAAAACCATCTTCTGACTGCAGGACGGGCCAGGAATTAAAACCCGTAAAAAATACTCAAGTTTTTTTTACGACGCCGAACCGATTGCCCGGATAACGGCATTTTCAGCCGTAGATGAGGGTGACGAAACCGGGCGCCGAAAGCACTTTCAGACCGAGACCGGTGCGCATGGCCTCCAGAACCGCGTCGGCATCATCGGCTTGGAAGACGCCGGACAAACGCAGTTGCCGCAGCGATTGATCGGCAATCACCACACGCCCGGCGGACATCCTTTCAAGTTCGTCGACGACGGCGCCGAGCGGCGCCCTGTCCAGAATGATCAGTCCGCGCCGCCAGGAAAGCGCAAGCTCCGGATCGACGGTTTCCACCGCTCCCGGGCCGGTGACCGTCACCGCCACGGCCTGACCGGCGCGGAGCCTTCTGGAAGAGCCGCCCTCGGCAACGGAGACAAGCCCGCGCGCGACCGTAACCTCGACGTTTTCCTTGTTCTGCTCGACGGCGAAGGCGGTTCCGAGCACGCGAGTCTCAACCGTTCCCGAATGCACCAGGAAGGGCCGCGTTTCGTCGTGCGTCACATCGAAATAGGCCCGACCGCGAAGAAGGTAGATATCGCGCGCCTGCCCGGTCATGGAAACATCCACGGCGCTGCCGCCGTCAAGGAACAGGGTCGAGCCGTCGGCCAGCTCGATCTCGCGCGTCTGGCCGGGCGGGGTCGCATAATCGGCGAATGCACGGTCCGGCAGGCCGGGGTCGCGCCACAACATTGTCACCACGACAATGGCAAGCATTGCCGCTGCCATCGCCGCAAACCGGATTGCGGGCCGGCGATAGGCGTGTTGCCTTGTTGGCACGCGATACCAGCCGCCCGCGCCCAGCCGCTCCGCCGGCTCGCGCAGATCATCCCACAGCAACCGGACGCGTTCATAGGCCTGGCCGTTGCCGCTATCGACCCGCAGCCATTCGTCAAAGGCCCGACAGTCCGAACGGCTCGGCTTTCGATCGTTCAGGCGAACGAACCAGGCCGTGGCCTCGCGCTCGGCCCGTTCGGCTTCGATGTTCTCGTTGGCACGACCGGTCGTCCTCACAGATCGCCCTCCCGGAAAACGAATTGCAGCTCTACTCCCAACAAGACGTTTGAGCGCGAAAAATCCTCAATCATCATTGCGTTCCTCCCGCCAGCGCTGGCAAAATTCCAGCGCGCTGTGCAATTCCTTTTCCACCGTGCTGACCGATATGCCGAGTTGCCGGGCGATTTCCGCATGTCGCATGCCATCCAGCCGGTTCAACAGAAAGATCTGCTGCCTGCGGCGGGGAAGCTGCTGCAATGCGGTAAAGAGATCCTCCAGCTCCTGCCTTGCGGTCACGATCCGGTCTGGAGAGGGCGCGTCGTATTCCTCAACCGCCTGTTCGCGCTGCGCATGGGTCCGACGGACGTCAGCGGCGCGCAGCCGGTCGATCGCCAGATTGCGGATTGTTCTGACAAAAATGCCTGGACCATCCGGTTCGACATTGCTTTTTTGCAGCTTCGCGAACGCCTCCTGCGTGACATCCTCGGCATCCTCCCAGTTGCCCAGAATTCTGTTGGCGAGGCGATTGAGACGCATGCGCTCGGCAAGATAGATATCGGTGAGGCGGCCAAACTTCTTCATAAGCGATATATGTTCCGCAAATGCCACGCAGCCGCATGGCAGCACGATGCGCTGAAACGTTCCGTTTTTCGCCGTATCCTGTCCGTCATCAAACCAAAGCGAGATCAATTTTGATGAGAAGGTTGGCTCCTTAGCCACCCCATGTCGCAATGCCAAATCCATATGTCATGGGGCGTATATAAAATATGATAAATACAATCAACTTTATAGTTGCGAAATTCTAAGAGGCGCTACGGTGAAATCGACAAGGTAGCCGCAATCGTCGCCTTTCTGTTCTCGAATGGTGCCGATTATGTTGCCGGCCTGCAAATCACGTCCGCACACACATGCCCTCGCACGGAAGCGCGATGATCGCCTCCATGCCATGATCCGTCATCACGAAGGTGATGTCGCCGCCGTGCTGCTGGGCGATGGCGCGGGCGATTGAAAGTCCGAGGCCGATGCCGCCGGTCTGCCGGTTGCGCGAGGTTTCCAGACGAAAATAGGGCGAGAAAACCTTGCTGTGCATGTCCTCGGGGATGCCCGGACCGCGATCCGCGATCACGATATCGACGGTGGTTTCATTCATCCTCAGAAACACGTTCGCCTCGCCGCCATAGCGAACCGCGTTTTCGATGAGGTTGCGGATGGCGCGGCGTAGCGAATCCGGTCGACAGCGATAGACTGTCTTCTCGCTCTCGAGATAGGTCACCGGATGGTCGATATCCGCGTGATCCTCGCAGATGCTGCCGACCAGGGCATCGAGATCGATCGCGCGCGTCTTTTCATCGACCGACTGGCCGCGCGCAAACTCAATCGCGGCCTCGGTCATGCCCTGCAACTCATCGATGGTCGCCAGCATTTTCCGGCGTGTCGCGGCATTCTCAACGAGTTCGGTGCGCAGGCGCAGCGAGGTGAGCGGCGTACGCAGGTCATGGCCGATTGCCGCCAGCATTTTGGTCCGGTCTTCCACGAAACGCCTGAGGCGCGCCTGCATCCGGTTGAAGGCTTCGGCAGTTCGCCTGACTTCCTCGGGGCCGCTTTCGGCAAGCGGCGGCAGGTTTTCACCGCGGCCAAGCGCCTCCGCCGAGCGCGCGAGATCGCGGAGCGGACGAGAGATGCGATGCGATGCGAGATCAGAGCGCCGATCAGCGCCAGAAGCAATGCCGCAAGCCCGACGGAGGTCAGCGACCTTGAATTCCACCAGCGGCTGCTATCTGCCTGATAGGAGGCGAAATTCAGCCATTGCCCGTCGCCTAGTTCGACCATGATGCCAAGGCCCTTGCGCCTGTCGAAATGGATAAATCTGGCGGTCTGCGGCAGCGACCAGACGGCGGGCGGCGGCGAAACCCATCCTTCATCGGCATTTTCCGAAGCGACCTCGCTGCGCTCCGGCAGTTTCGGCTTTGCCGGTGCTGCCCAGTGATACTGGTCCGACAGATCGATGAAATTGTCGAGCGGACGGGAAAGCTGATCCAGCGCCTCAAGCCGCCAGGCGCGCGCCTCGCCGGGACCGCTGTCGGTCAGCCAGAACCGCGAATAGGTCGTCTCGCTGGCATGCAGCGCCTGTTCACGCGAGGCCGGCGGAATCGACTGCAGCAAGCCGGTCATGGAAACGGCGCGGCTGTAGAACTCGCTCTTGGCCGCGGCCCTGAGCGCGGAGGTGCGCTCGTCCCAGGAGATCAGGAACGCTATCGTTTGCGAAACGATCAGCGCGGCAAGCATGAAGCCGATGAACTGCGCCGCGAGACTTTTTCTCCAAAGACGCATCATCCTCGCCTCGCCCCGGCGAAAAGATTGTCAACACCACTCCGATACACTGCACATCCGGCCAATCTGTTCGGTTTCCTAGATTTCCTCTCAGAGGTACTCGCAGAAAAACCGAACAGAAAAAACAAAAAAATTGTATCAATATTTCACAAGATCTGCCGGCCTGCATTATTCTTCATTGCACTCTTTCAGAAGCGCCGGAATAACATGTTTTTACTGTGTTTTTCCGCCTGCCTGCCGCAAGAGTGGCAGGCCGCAATGATGGCTTAAGGCCGAGTGCCGCCATAGTCGACCTGCTTGTCGCGCCAAAGCGCGTGCGGGTGCGGCTGATCGGTGCTGAAGGGAGGGTCCATATAGAACTCGATCCAGACCGAAGGGCCGTCGATCCGGACATAGTCGCCGGTGGCGGAAAGCGACGGCGAGCCTGAAAAGCCGATATACGTCCGTTCGATTTCCCTGCGATATTTTTCCATGAACGCGGCCGCCGAGACGTCATCGGCGTCGCCGACAAAGGTTTCCATCGCGGCAAACAGCAGGGCGCGTTGCGCCGCGTCGAGGTCAGCGACGGCAAGCCCCTGAGGGCGTTCGGGGAAATCCCAGTTGCGCCCTGCCATCATCAAATTTCCGCGCCGGGAAAGGCGGGCCTGTTCACGCTGCGTGTCGTCAAGCGATGCCAGCAGGGCGACGAAGGCCCGGTGTTCCTGAAGCTGGGGCGCGAAATTACCGCCATCGTGCTCGACCGGCGTCAGCGGCTCCATGCCGCGAAAGGATGGCGTTGCCCCGATCAGCAGGCCATCGCGATAGGTGTTGGCGACGGCCAGATGGTGGCCGCCGAACTGCAGTTCCCACAGTCCGGTGGGCGACGGTTCGCCCAGAAAGGCGAGCTTGAATTCGCTGCGGCCATAATCGCTCCGGGCGCCGCCGCGACGCAGGTAATCGTCAATGCTCAAATGCTGGCGCACCTCGTCGGCGCCTTCATCCGGCGCGCTGCCCAGGGCCGCGTCAAGCAGAGCGTAAACGGCACCCCACTGGTCTTCCGAGAGGCCCTCCAGCTGCAGTCCCAGCCGGTTTCGCCGGCTGCCGAGCGTCGCGTCGGGATAGGTATGCCAGCGCGTGGCATTGGCGAAACTGTAGTCAAGCACAAGCGCGTCGCGCTGCGCAGGCGAGAGCGTTTCCATGAAGTTTTGCGCCGCCGTCAAAACGCGCTGGTAGGAGGCATGGGCGGCGTCCGTGGCGGCAATGGGCCCGGCAAGCGTGGCGTCTGCCTGCTGTGCCGGAACCGGGGCGCATCCCATCACCAGAAGCCCTGCGCCCAGCGCGAAAGGCGCGGCGCGGCCCCGCAACGTCGAAAGCCGTGCCAAACCCCGTCCGGCAAGGGATGGTTTCGTGTTTCTCTGCGGTGCTTTGAACATGGCGTTATCCTTGTGTGGGGGAGGTCTGAAGGTGGCGATTGGCGTTTCAGGACGCATGTTTCCAAAAAATATGATCGATAGATCGCATTTTCTAATCGCATTCGTCGTCGTGGATTGCCGGACATTCAAATATCTGAAAAATATTCATTTTTTCTAATTTAAACGTGTGTCTTCGATACAGGAAGACGCTTCCGCAACGACCTTGCTCAGGTTTTACGGTTGTATTTTTGAACACCCTCAACTTTTAAGCTGAAGCTTGACGACATCGGCCCGAGAAGATAGGCAGAAGGTGCAGGCGCTTCGTTCGCACTGCCGTAGGCGTTACCGTTATCCAACGCATCCTTTGTCGAGGGGACCCCAGCAGGGAAATCTCGGCCGAAAGGTGCCACGGTATGCCATTTTGCCTCCCGACAGCAGTTCTGTACCCGTTTGGTTCGGCGATCCATACGGTTTTCATGCGCTGCTTTTGCGTCAGGTCCGCAGCTTGCCGTGGCCTCCCCCCTGAAGGAGCAGCAAAGATATGAAAACGACAGGCAACACGATCTTCATCACCGGCGGCACCAGCGGCATCGGCCGCGCGCTGGCCGAAGCGTTTCACGACCGCGGCAACCGCGTCATCATTGCCGGGCGGCGGCAGGACAGGCTTGATGCCATCACGCATACACGGCCGAGAATGACCGGGCTAAAACTCGACGTCAACGATCCCGCATCGCTGGATGCCGTTGCAGCAACGGTGCGCGCCGACTTTCCCGACCTCAATGTGCTGATCGCCAATGCCGGGGTCTCGCGCCCTGAAGATCTCACCGCAGACAGTTGGGAGAGCGCGACGGCGGAGATGATCGTCGAGACCAATATTGTCGGCGTTGTCCGCACGGTGGCCGCATTCCTGCCCATGCTGAAGACGCAGCCCAACGCGACGGTTATGGCGACCAGTTCCGCCCTCGCCTTCGTGCCGCGCACCGCTTTTCCAGCCTATTGCGCCAGCAAGGCGTTTCTGCACTCCTGGCTGACGTCGCTCCGGCATCAGCTTCGCAACATCCCGGTCGAGGTTCTGGAACTGTCGCCACCCTATGTGCAGACCGAACTGACAGGCGCCGGGCAGGCAACCGACCCGAGAGCGATGCCGCTTGGCGCGTATATTGCGGACGTTATGCAAATGCTGGATGCGGAAAACCATCCGCGCGGCGAAGTGCTGCTGGAACGCGACTTCGCCAGACGATGGGCCGAACGCGATGGCAGATATGACGACATATTCGCGATGATGAATCCCGCCTGAGACATCAGCCCGAAAACGGATGCGGCCCGACCACCGGGCCGCGTTCCGAACGCCTTGCCGATGGCACGATTTCGCGAATATGATGGATCAATCGCGTTTTCGCCTGAAGGATGTCTCTTGTCCATGACCGATGCCCGCAAACCTGACATTTCCCTGCGCAAAAGCCCCAAACAGGCGCGCTCGGCCGAGCTTGTCGCGACGATCCTCGATGCGGCCGTTCAGGTTCTGGAAAAGGAAGGCGTGCAGCGGTTCACCACGGCGCGGGTGGCAGAAAGAGCCGGCGTCAGCATCGGCTCGCTCTACCAGTATTTCCCCAACAAGGCGGCGATCCTGTTCCGGCTTCAAAGCGAGGAATGGCGCGAGACGACGGACCTTCTAGGCCGGATTATCGAGGACGGGACCCGGCCGCCGCTTGAGCGGCTGAGGGCGCTGGTCCATGCCTTCATCCTTTCCGAATGCGAAGAGGCGGAGGTGCGCGGCGCGCTGGACGACGCCGCACCGCTTTACCGCGACGCCCCGGAGGCGAAGGCGGAAAAGGCCAAGGGCGGCGAGACCTTTCAGCGGTTCATGAGCGAGGTGCTTTCGGGCACGCCGGCCCCCATGCGCGATCTGGCCGGAGAGCTGATCATGACGACGCTGACGACGGCGGGAAAAGACTTTTCCGAAACGCCGCATTCCACCGCCGAGATCGAAGCCTTTGCCGGAGCGATGGCCGACATGTTCTCAGCCTATATCGCCAGCCTTCAGGTGCAACAGGGCCGGACAGAAGCGACCTAAAGGGTCAGCACTTTCCCACCGATCTGCCCGAAGCGTTCAAAATAGGCGGCGGGGTCCAGCAACTGATAGGGAAAATAGAGGCCGGCGGGCAGAGCCGGACCGCCATCAAGGCCGGTCGCCCTTTCAAGGGCCATGGCAACGCCGAGCCCGGTCAGCGGAAACTGCCCTTCCGGGTGCATGACAGCGTGGAGAGTTCGGAGCGGCCGGCCGTCATGGTCCTCACCGGCAAGAGCGATGATGATCTCGGTCGACATCGGTTCTCCCTTGCGGCGCGACGAGCTGACGCCCGTTGCAAGGTTGAATTCCACATTCGGCGCGTCCGTGGCCATGGCAAGCGCCACCACATCGTTTGGCGACAAGGCCGTCGCCGCCATCTCCGTTCCATCGATGGCGCGGATGACAGCTTCGGCGTCGTCGCCGGTGCGCCAGACGAACCGGCCTTCGCGCCGGGCAAGGGCTGCCGGCGCGGTGCGCGTCACCCGTTCCAGGTCGACCGTCTGCGCGGGGCCGCCGGTATCCTCGTCATCGAGAAGCGCGGCAATCGAGATGCTGTCCAGCCGACTGAATCTTTTGGCGAAAGCGAGCGCCGGAACGGTGGTGGCGCCGACCAGCCATTCCGTGCCGAGAATGACGGGAGCGGCGGCGGGGCTGTGAATATAGCTACCGACCTCGGGGCCGATTTCCTGCAGGAGCGGCGATATACTGATATGCGGCACGCCGCGCGCGCGGGCAAAGCGCAGGCCCGCCAGACGATCATCGGCAAACAGAACCGCAACCGCGCCGACCGGCCGGTCTCCAAGGCCGAGATCGTCCGCGGAAAGATCGACCGTGACGGCTTCCGCCTTTGCAAGCCCGTGCGCCACCGCCTCCGCCCTGTCGCGATCGCGCCCCGCGATAAGCAAGGGTGCTTCAGGATGCGCATCGCGCAGATAGCGGGCTGCATGACGGCCGACAATGCCGGAGCCGCCGATGAGAAGAATGGGATGTGATGACATTGCGGTGCTTTCCCTGTCCTGTTACTAAACCTACCAAAAGTAGGTTATCGGATATAAGTTACCAATAGTAGGTTATGCAAGAGGCGTGGCTTCAGGGAGTGCAATTTCAGAATGAAGAGTGATGCAGGGAACCCGCAGGCCCGCAGGCTTTCCAGGCCGGAGCGGCGGCGCCAGTTGCTGGAAAAGGCGCTTGAGATTATTCGCGAGGAAGGCGCCGACAGGCTGACCCTCGGTCATCTGGCCGCATGTGCCGGTGTCTCGAAACCCGTCGCCTATGACCATTTCGAAACCCGCTCGGGCCTGCTGATTGCACTTTACCGGATGATCGACGCGGAGCGGGTCGAGGCCTTCCGCGCCGCCATGGCCGGCGGCGAACACGACACCGGCGAAACGGCCGATCTGCTGGCCGCCGCCTATATCCGCTGCGCCGGCAACATGACCGACGAATTTCACGCCGTCGGCACCGCGCTTGGGGGAAGCCCGGAAAAGGCGGCCGTGTTTCAGGAATTGCTGGACAATAATGTGGAGATGTTCGCTGCAGTGTTGAGACCGCACACCAGCCTGCCGCAAGCCGAACTCACCCAACGCTGTGTCGGCATGGTTGGCGCGGGCGAGGTGCTTTCCGCGCATATGGTGCGCGGCCTTTGCAGCGAGGCCGAAGCCATTGCCGCGCTCGCCGCCCTGATCAGCGGCGGTCTGCAGCCGGCACCCCGAAAGGACGGGGACCAGAACCGGGATGCCGGCCGGACCTCTCATACTGACTAAACGCGAGAGGTCAGGCGTTTTCCGCACCTGTCGACGGCGCGGACTTCTCCCGCATCGCATCGATGCTGAGCGAACCGGGACCGGCGGCGCAGATATACAGAAATACGAAGCAATAGAGCATGGCGGCCTCACCGTGGTTCAGCACCGGGAAGAACCCTTCGGGCGCATGAACCATGAAATAGGCAACCGCCATGGAGCCGGACAGAAGAAACGCCACCGGGCGCGAAAACAGCCCGACAATCAGCAGCAGGCCGCCGAAGACTTCCATCACGCCGGCGAGATAAAGCATCGCATTCAACGGAAACTCGAATGGCGCGGGCCACGAAAACAGCTTCATCGTGCCATGGGTGAAGAAAGACCCGGCCGCCATGATGCGCATGATACTGAGCAATTCCGATGCCCATCGCTGGATAAATTGCATTTGCACTTGTTGTCCCTCCGGTTGTGACGATGCGTGCTGAACGGTGAATTGGTTCGCCCGATCTCCAGAGACGAACACTGCGCCGCTCTACCGGATATTCATCCCGGGAATGTGCCGGAAGTTTTCGAAAGTGTAGAAAAGTGTGCCAGCGGGGAAGCGGTCGCATTTGCCCGCAGCTGCCAACCGGCATGATCGGGACGCGCAAAAAATCCTGATAATTCAGGGCTATACATAGAACCGAGACATCAAAAAACCGGCCGGTTCAGTGTTCATTTCCCGAGATGGATAAGCGGCGGAGCAGCCCGCCATTCATATAATGTAACGCACCGGGACACCTTGTGACAATTCCGCCAAACCAGGGCATACGGTCGTGAAAACTCCACTCTAGTCTGCCGCCTGCAATCTTCCTGCACACAGGCCTCGAACCGCGGGGCACTTGCGCACTCAAAGAAGGAAAGGCGACAGCCGTGGATAAAGAAACCGACCCCGACTGCAATAACGACGCCGCATTTACCGTCAAAAGACGCACCGTGCTTGGCGTTGGCGCCGGCGCGACGGCGGCAGGACTGCTTCCGGTGCGCCTTGAGGCCCAGGAACAGCCGGTCGCTGCCGCACCGGAAAACGGAACGCCAACCCACATCTCCTTTCAGGTCAATGGCGAACAGATTGCCATGGACGTCGACGCCCGCGCCTCGCTTCTCGATCTCCTGCGCGAGCGGCTGGCGCTGACCGGCACCAAGAAGGGCTGCGACCACGGCCAGTGCGGCGCCTGCACCGTGCACCTGGATGGCCGCCCCGTCTCGTCCTGTCTGACCCTGGCCGCCAAGGTTGATGGTCGCGAGGTCACCACCATCGAGGGGCTGGCCAGGGGCGGCGACCTGCATCCCATGCAGCAGGCCTTCATCGACAATGACGCGCTTCAGTGCGGCTATTGCACGCCGGGGCAGATCATGTCGGCCGTTGCCTGCGTCACGCAGGGGCACGCAACCGACCCCGATGCCATCCGCGAATTCATGAGCGGCAATATCTGTCGCTGCGGCGCTTATGTCGGCATTCTCGCCGCCGTCCTTCAGGCAGCCGAAACGATGGAGGGCTGACGATGCGGGACCTCAACTACACCGTTGCGGAAACAGCCGATGCGGCAATCGCCCAGTTTGCCGAGGCCGGCGGAACGGCCCGTTATATTGCCGGCGGCACCAATATCTATGACCTGATGAAACTCGGCATCGAACGCCCGGCCCGCCTGATCGATGTCAGCCGCATCGAAGGGCTGAACGCGATAGAAACGGAAGGCGATGTGCTGCGCTTCGGCGCCAACGCCCTGATGGCGGATGTGGCGGAAACAGATGTCGTGCGCGATCAATACCCGGTTCTCGCCGAAAGCCTGCTCAAGGCCGCCTCGCATCAGTTGCGCAACATGGCGACCGTCGGCGGCAACCTGCTGCAGCGAACCCGCTGCATGTATTTCCGCAATGGCGCAGGCTCGCTGTCCACGGTCGGCGTTTACCCCTGCAACAAGCGCGAGCCGGGATCGGGCTGTTCCGCCATCGGCGGGCTGGACCGCACGCAGGCGGTCCTTGGCACCAGCGATGCCTGCACGGCGGTCGCGCCGGGCGACTGGCCGGTGGCGCTGACGGCGCTTGATGCCGCAATCGAGATTGCCGGGCCCGACGGCACGCGCACCGTGCCGATTGCGGATTTCTACAGGCTGCCGGGTGACGCCCCGCACAGGGAATTCAACATCAACCCCGGCGAACTGGTCACGGCCATCACTGTGCGCAAGACCCCGGCCGGGCGGTTATCGACCTACCACAAGATCCGCGACCGGGAGAGCTATGCCTTCGCCCTGGCATCCGCCGCAGTCGCCCTTGACATGGAGGGAGACGCCGTGCGTGACGCGCGCATCGCGCTCGGCGGCGTCGCCACCACGCCATGGCGCGCCGGGGCTGCCGAAAACATCGTCGCGGGCAGGCAGTTGACCCCTGAACTGGCGCTCGAGGCAGGTCAGGCCGCTTTCACCGATGCCCGTCCCGGCGCACAGAACGCATTCAAGATCGAACTCGGCGCCAGGGTCATCGCGGATGCCCTGATGATCGCCGCACAAAGGAGAGCGTAATGCCTGCTGACGTATTTTCCGAAATCGCCCGCATCGACGCCGGAGGCAAGGTGCGCGGCCAGACCCGGTATGGCGCCGACACGCAATTGCCGGGCATGCTTTATGCGATGCTGGTTCCGGCCACGATTGCCAAGGGCAGGATCACACATATCGACGTTGACCAGGCGCGCAGCACCGATGGCGTGGTCGATGTGCTCTCCATCGGCGATTTCCCGACGCTGACGCCGCAAATCGATTATCTCGGTTATCCCATCGCCATGGTCGTTGCCGAAACGCTCGAGGCCGCCATCGAAGGCGCCGAAGCGGTCACCGCAACCTATGAGACGACATCCTTCATTCCGCTGATGGACAGCCCGGGCGCCACGGTCGTTCCCTCCGAAGGGTTCGACACCGGCGATGTCGAGGCGGCGTTTCAAAATGCCGCCGAGGTGGTCGAAGGCATCTTCGAAACCCCGGTCCAGCACCACAATGCAATGGAACTGTTCGGCACCGTTGCCTATTGGGCCGAAGGCCGGCTGACGGTCTACGAGGGGTGCCAGAATTCCGACCAGGCAAGAAACGCGCTTGCCGAAGCGCTGGGCATTTCCGCCGACACGATCACAATCCGGTCCGATTATGTCGGCGGCGGCTTCGGGCAGAAATCGCCGCCCAAGCTGCAGACCGCCCTCGTCGCCGAAGCCGCTCGGCTGACCCGGCGGCCGGTCAAACTGGTCACACCGCGCGGACAGCTCTTCCACATCGCCAATTACCGGCCGCGCAGCATCCACAATATGCGTATCGCCGCCGACAGCGCAGGTCGCCTTACCGCCATCGATTACGATGTCGTGCAGGAAAACTGGCCGAATGGCCGGTTCCGTTCAAATGGCTATTATGGCGACATCGCCCGGCTTTATGCCATCGACAGGCTGAAGGCGACGGCGGGCGATGTCTATATCGACCGCAACATGCCACGCCACACGCGCGGCACCCATCCGTTTCCCGCCGGCTTTGCCTATGAAAGCGTGATCGACGAGATGGCCTACAGGCTGGGCAAGGACCCGGTGGAACTGCGCCTCGAACATGAGGCCACCACCGATATCGTCGTCGGGCAGCCGCTCTCGCCGCACTTCCTGAACGACTGTCTGAGGGAAGGCGCGCGCCGCTTCGACTGGAGCCGCCGGAGCCCGGAGCCCGGTTCGATGACGCTGGAGGACGGCACGTTGGTCGGCCTCGGCGTTGCCTGCGGCATTTTCGGCGCTTCGGGTTCGGCGGCGGAAACCACTCTCAGGGTGCGCGCCGACGGCACGACCCGGATCGTCAGTTCGGGCCATGAAATGGGTCAGGGCATCCGCACCGCCGTTGCCAGCGCCATCCTTCAAGGGCTCGACGTCAACCCGGACCGGATCGAGATCCTGATGGGCGACACCTCCGTGGGACCGCAGATGGCGACCGTCGGCGAACGCGGCACCGCGAGCATCATTCCGGCAACGGTCAAGGTCGTGGAAGCGCTGAAGGCCCGTTTCGCCGAACTTGCGGGCGCCAACCCGCCGGCAGGCAACCTGCATCAACAGCTCGCCCGCCTCAAACGCCCCTATATCGAGGTGACGGCATCGGAACTTGCCCCCGGACAGGACGCCGCCGCGCTGGAAGCCTTCAGGACCGGACAGCGCGCCGGTGCGGGATCGGAATATCCCGGCTTCACTTCGATGAGCTACATCGCGCAGTTCGTGGAAATCCATATCGAACCGCGCACGCGGCGCATCCGCATGCCGCGCGCCGTCAGCATCGCCGATATCGGGAGGGTGGTCAGCCCGCGCACCGCCGAAGGGCAGATGTATGGCGGCGTGGTCTGGGGTTTCAGCACCGCGCTTCGCGAACAGAGCGATGTCGATCCGCGCTTTGCCGGCTATCTCAATGACGATCTCGCCGACTACGTCATGGCCGTCAACGCCGATATCGGCGCGGTGGAAGTCGGCCTGATCGACAAGCCGGACACAATGGTCAACTCCGCCGGCGTCAAGGGCATGGGCGAACTGGTGATGCTCGGAACGGCGCCCGCAATCGCAAACGCGATCTATCACGCCACCGGCAAACGCATCCGCAAGCTCCCCATCCGCATTGAAGATGTCCTTTGACGGGCTGCCACCGGAAATACATAGAAAACAGAAGGTTCTGCCCCAGTGCCCTATTACACAGATGATACTTTTCGTCAGGCTCTGGAGCAGCCGCCAGTTTCCGGGCATTTTTCGCCGACGTCGGAAACCGCCCCGTTTCGCTGGCTTTTGCGGGAATTTTCCGAGGGGCGGCGGGGCGCGTTGCTGACCGTCACCGAGGTCAATGGCGGCGCGCCGCGGCCGGCGGGCTCGCACATGGCCGTTGTCTCGGGGGAGCGGTTTCACGGGTATCTGTCCGGCGGCTGCGTCGAGCCCGCCATCGCCCATGAGGTCGAGGCGGTGATCGCCGGGGGGCAGGATCGCGTGCTCCGCTTTGGCAGAGGATCGCCCTTTTTCGATATCCGCTTTCCCTGCGGCGGCGGCATTGATGTTCTGGTCCATACCGGGCTGACCGCGCCGCTGATCGAAGACGCGCTCGACCGATTTGCCTGTCGCAGCCCCTTCAGCCTCGCGTTCACGCCCGGGGAAAGCCGCTCCGCCATTGTCGAACCGTCGGTTCCGACCGGCTTTCACGGAGACGTGTTTCACCGGCGCTACCTGCCGGTCACGCGCCTGATCCTTGCGGGCAGAGGGCCGGAGCTTGAAACCACAGCCCGGCTCGGGGTTGCGGCCGGCTACGAGATCGTCGTGATGACGCCAGACGCGGAAACCGGCCACCGTCTTTCGGACCTTCGCATCGATCTCCGCATTCTCGCCAGCCCCCGCGATATTCCGCAATGGCCGGCCGATGCGTGGACAGCGACCGTGCTACTGTTTCACGAACGCGAATGGGAAGACCCGATCCTGTCAGCCGCTCTTTCCGGCCCTGGCTTCTATGTCGGCGCCCTGGGCAGCGAACGCACCCATGCCGCACGCCGCGACCGCCTTCTGGAGGCCGGCCACGATGCCGAAACGGTGGACCGGATCTCCGGCCCGATCGGCATCATACCGCATGCACGCGAACCGCAGACGCTGGCGCTCTCCGTGCTGGGCGAAATCGTGATCCGCCGCCGGGAATTTGACGCAACAGCCCCTGCCCCATGAACAGACCGGGCCAATCGGACGGCGTCCCATCGCTTCGGATGTTCGACGTCATCGTGCTGGCCGCTGGCTCCTCCCGGCGTTTTCCGGCGGGAAACAAGCTGGTCACGCCCTATCGGAGCATACCGCTGATCCGGCATATTCTTCGCACCGTCGCCGGGCTCGCTCTCCGGCAACGCATCATCGTCACCGGACCTCCGTATCGCGATGATATCCTTGCGGAACTCAAACACCACGCGGGCTGGCGCGAGGGCTTCAATGCCCGGGCGGGCGAAGGCATGGGCGGGTCCATTGCCGTCGGCGCGTCCATGCTGCGACAGGGATGCGAAGGCGTCTTCATCTGCCCGGCCGACATGCCCGGGATCACGGCTGCGGATTTTTATTCGGTGGCGGCATGCTTCGCCGGTCCGCAGAGCATATGCCGGCCGGTTTTCAACGGTCAGCCCGGCCATCCGGTGCTTTTCGGGCGAGACTATCATGGCCGTCTCGGCACGCTGGCAGGCGACCGTGGAGCTGCCGGCCTCATTGCCGATCATATGTCCCGCGTCGCGGTTTATGCCTCCGACAATCCCGGCACCGTCTTCGACTGCGATACGCCGGATCGTTTTCCGTAACCGCACGCGACACGCGACGGCCTGCAGAAGCGGCCGCGCAGGTTCATTCGAATTCGACCTCGGTACAGAGGCTGTAGCCGCCGCCCCAGTGGGTCTTGATGATCGAAGGTTTCTTCGGGTTTTCCTCGATCTTCTTGCGCAGTCGGCTCACCTGATTGTCGATGCTGCGGTCGAAAACATCGGCCGTCATGCCGACCGTCAGGTCGAGAAGCTGTTCCCGGCTGAGGATGATGCCGGGCTGTTCGATAAAGACCTTGAGCAGACGGAACTCCGCCGTGCTGAGCGCGATGCCGACGCCATCCTCGCCTAAAATTTCCTGCCGCCCCAGATCGACCTTCCAGGGGCCGATGCGGACGGTTCTGCGATCGAGGATCGACCGCGCCGAGGCGGGATTTGCGGCGCGCCGGAGCACGGCCCGGATGCGGGCCAGAAGCTCACGCGGATTGAACGGCTTGACGAGGTAATCATCCGCGCCGAGTTCGAGGCCGACGATACGATCCGTATCCTCGGCCATCGCCGTCAGAAAGATGATCGGAATATCCGCCGAAGCCCGGACCTGCCGGCAAAGCGTGATGCCATCCTCGCCCGGCATCATCACATCGAGAACGATCAGATCGACCGTCTGCCGCTCCAGAATCCGCCGCAGGCTCGTCCCGCCATCGGCCGCACTGACCCTGTAGCCCTGATGTTCGAGATACTCTCGAACCGAATCCCGGACATCATCATGATCGTCGACGACGACAACATGCTTGGTTTCCTGCATTCCCTCAGCTCTCCCGGCGCTTCGGCCAGGGGTGAACTGCCCCCGGCCACAGCAACGCTTTGATTTTGCGATATCATACCGTTTATGCCATGTGCCCTGAGCGGTTTCTGGCGCCGTAAGGGTCACAATCCCGTGTACCCCCGCTCCGAAATCGCTCGCGTGAAAAGGAACAGCTGTCCGATAGCCGATCACCCCTTCGGGACACAGGCCCAGTCAGGCCGTTTTCCGCGCCTCCCGGTCGCGTTTGTTCAGGGTCGACACGGCTTCGGCAAACCGGTGTTCGGCCTCGGCATTTCTCTGGAACCGGGCGCGCTCGACAATGATTTCCGCTGGTGTCGGCTGCCCCTGAAACAGGGTCATCACCTCATCGATAAAATCGCCAAGCGGCTGCGGGCCGGTCCGCGTGGATTGACCGGGCGTCAGCTCCGTCTGGACCAGCGGCGGAACCAGCTCGATGACCTCGACCTGCCCCTCAAGAGCGGCGCGCATTGCCACGGTGTAGCTGTGAACCGCCGCCTTCGTCGCGCAATAGGTCGGCGCGGCCGTGATCGGCACGAAGGCCAACCCCGAGCTGACATTCACAATCGCGGCGTCATCGCACACGGACAGGTGCTCGACCAGCGCATTGGTCAGGCGAATGCAGCCGAGAAGGTTTGTGTCGACCATGGCCTCGGCATCCGCAAGCGCGCGGGACCGGTCGAGCGTTTCAAAGCGCATGATACCGGCATTGTTCACGAGCACGTTGAGCTGCGGATGGGCCTCCAGCAGCCGCGCGGCAAAATCGGCAATGCTGTCCGGATTTTCGATATCGACAGTCATCGCATGCATGCGCGGGCGCTCGCCGATTGCCTCTTCCAGCGCCTGCATCCGGCGCCCGGCAACAATCACCGTGTTGCCGAGATCGTGAAACCGGTGCGCCAGCGCCCGGCCGATGCCGGAGCCGCCGCCGGTGATCAGAATGGTGTTGCCTTCCATTTTCATGAATTTATTCCTTTCCGTCTTGCCTGAACGCAATTTACGAACCAAACTCCCCATAAGGAAGAAGGCACCTGAAAGACTTATACGCACCAAAAGGAGAGTGACCGATGCAGCGCGCCGCGGCCGATCCCGAGATCGAGGTAAAACGCCGGGACCCGATCCCCGAAGACGTCGATCCGGCAATCGAGGCACTGGTCGAGGAGATCATCTGCAAGGTCGCCGACAAGTGGACGATGCTGATCATCGAAGCGCTGCACGAACACGGAACGCTGCGCTATACGCAGCTGCGGAAAATCGTCGGCGGGATCAGCCAGAAGATGCTGACGCAGACGGTTCGCCGCCTGGAGGAAGACGGGCTGGTGCTGCGGACCGTCCACCCCGTCATACCGCCGCATGTCGACTATACGCTGACGCCGATGGGCGACAGTCTCAGCAAGGCATTCTGCGGTGTCTGGATCTGGGCGGAAAAGCATTATGACGAGGTTCAGGCCGCCCGTTCGGCCTTTGCGGCGCGCGAGCGGTAAATCCGTCTTGCGGATTTCGCGCCGTGCCACACATCCGGGACAGACTGACATCACTGCGGCACACCCTTAAGACAAAGCTGCCGTAGTCGTATCCGCTCAACGCCAGAGTGGAGATACGACCATGAAACGCCGGATTTTTGCAGGATATGCCGCCCCGAACGCCCCGGAAGGAAGCCCGCGCACGACGCACCGGGCAACCGGGCTCACGCGCGGGGTGACAACCGCCATTGCCATCACCGCCATCGGTTCCCTCGCCGCTGCCTTTTCCTCCGCCGTCCATGCCCAGTCCACCGCCCCGGCAAGGGCGCTGATACCGGATGGCACGCCCGTCGAGATCGTCTCGGGACTGCGCATTCCGTGGTCGGCGGTCACCATCGGGCAGGATGGGCTTGTCAGCCAGCGCGGTTCCGCCGAGATCCTCCGCTTCCGGCCGGGAGACACCCCGCAATCCGCCGGCACCGTGCCAGATGTCGTCGCCCGGGGTGACGGCGGCATGCTGGGGCTTGCCACGAGAACAGAGGGCGGAAACGTCTGGCTTTACGCCTATCACAGCACAAGCGCGGGCAATCGCATCGTGCGAATGCCCTATGCGGAGGGAATGCTCGGCGATGCCGAAATCATCCTCGACGGGCTGCCCGGCGGGCGGGCCCACAACGGCGGCCGGATCGCCTTCGGCCCGGACGGCATGCTCTACGCCACGGTCGGCGAAACCCGCAATCCCGAACTGTCGCAGGACCTGCAATCGCTTGCCGGCAAGATCCTGCGCATGATGCCGGAGGGCGATATTCCCGACGACAATCCCTTCGACGGCTCCTATGTCTATTCCTTCGGCCACCGCAATCCGCAGGGGATTACATGGGATGAGACGGGACAGATGTGGGCAACCGAATTCGGTAACAATACCTGGGACGAGTTCAACCGCATCGTGCCAGGCGGAAATTATGGCTGGCCCGTTGTCGAGGGACAGGGCGGCAACCCGGACTATATCGATCCCGTCCTCCAATGGCCGACAGACCAGATGGGCCCGAGCGGACTGACCTATATCGACGGCACCTTCTTTATCGCCGGCCTGACCGGCCAGCGGTTGTGGACGGTCAACATCGCCGCCGACGGCACGCCGGAGGCGACCGATTATTACACCGGCGAATACGCCCGCATCCGCGATGTGCTCCCCGGCAGTGACGGCAATCTGTGGTTCCTGACCAACACGCGCGGCGGCAACAACAACCGCATCATGTCGGTTTCGCTCGCCCCATCGCCTACACCGTGAGGCCGTTCTGGCTGTGCCGCGTCTGCGATACATCGCAAACCATCGCTTTCTTTCCACGGTCCCGGAGTGCTAGAAAAATGCCACTCCCCTGACGAAAGCGATCAACCGCCATGACTCAAACCAGGACTTTGCCTGCTTCCCGATCGATATATCCGCAGGCTGCGGACATGCCGGCATGACAGAGGCGGGCCGCGTAAACCCGGTTCGCAGCTCCGGAACCGGACTGGAAAACTACCTTCCCGGCAGAAAGATCGTGCAGGGAAACGGCGAAGCCTGGAACGGTCTTGATGCCCAGATCTTTTCCCGCCCCGCACAGGAGGACGACATTCTGGTCCCCGCGGTCGCCGAACCGCTTGTGGTTTTCATCCTGTCTGGCGAGGCCTTCGTTGAGGAACGCGAGATGGATGGCGACTGGCGCGGCTCCCAAGTGCGGGAGGGCGCCTTTTATCTGACCCATGCCGATGAGCCCTATCATATGCGCTGGCACACGGCGGATGACCGGCCGTTTGAAGTGTTTCAGCTTTATCCGGGCCACGCGCTGATGGAGGCTGCCGCCGCCTCGCTCGGGCTGAAATTTTCGGCAACGCGGCTGCGGGATATCTCGGCGGGAGACGATCCGCTTGTCGCCGCCATTCTTGCAGCGCTGGCCGACGAACTGCGCGGCAACCCGGACGGCAATGCCTGTTTCGTGCAAGGTCTGGCAAAGGGGCTTTGCGTCCATCTGCTGCGCCAATTTTCCGACCGGGAAACGGCACGGCCGCTGCCCGAGGCCAGGCTACCCGCCTGGCTGTTGCGCCGTGTGCTGGCCTACATGGATGTGCATCTTGCGGAAACCTTCGACCTCGATACTCTGGCAGAAATCTGCGCAATGAGCCGGTTCCATTTCAGCCGTGCGTTTCGCAACACCACCGGCCAGCCCCCTTCGCGCTGGTTCATGGCGCACCGGATGGAGCGGGCCAAAACGCTGCTTCGCGAAACGGAACAGCCAATCATCGAGATATCCATGGCTGTCGGTTATGACAGCCCCGGCCATTTCGCCCAGGTCTTTCGCAGACATACCGGCCTGAGCCCGACGGCATATCGCGCCAGTTAAGATTTCCCGCAAAATCACGACAGTTGCCGCAAGGGCGCAAACGCGCGGCGTGGCCAAAATAGTTACTGCTTTTCTCGTCACTTACACCCCGCCAGGGGCAAAGACGGAGAAAAGAAATGGATATCAGAAACAAGGTCGCCCTCGTTACCGGCGCTTCCAGCGGCATCGGCGCGGCAACCGCACGCAAGCTGGCAGCGGAAGGCGTCATTGTCGGGCTCGCTGCACGCCGGCGCGATAGGCTCGATGCGCTCGCCACGGAAATCGAAGGAAACGGCGGCAGTGCCATCGCGCTTGAAACCGATGTGACAGACATGGCCTCGTGCAAAAAGGCAGCCGACACGCTGATCACGGCCCATGGGCGGATCGACGTGCTGGTCAACAATGCCGGACTGATGCCCTTGTCGGACATCGACAGTTTCAAGACAGACGAATGGCAGCGCATGGTCGATGTGAACATCACCGGGTGCTCAATGTCTCGGCGGCTGTGCTACCGCAGATGATCGCGCAGAAATCGGGCCATGTGTTCAACCTGTCCTCGATTGCTGGGCGCAAGGTGTTTGCCGGCCTGTCTGTCTATTGCGCAACCAAGGCGGCGGTTGCGGCCCTGTCGGATGGCATGCGCATGGAGCTTGCGCCCAAGCACAACATCCGCGTCACCAGCATTCAGCCCGGCGCGGTCAAGTCCGAGCTTTACGAGCAGATCAGCGATCAAGGATACCGCAAACAGATGGACGATCTCGCCGCCAGCATGACCTATCTGGAAGGTGAAGACATCGCCAGTTCCATCCTGTTCGCCCTGAAAGCGCCCGAGCGCATGGACATGTCGGAAATGTTCATCATGCCCACCGAACAGGGCTGGTGAGCCCTTGCCGCCGCCGGCCCCGGCCGGCGGCGGCGTGTTTTAAAGGACATGCACAGCCATCGCGGGCACGCCAATTTCCGGCACAATTAGGTGAAGATCACCGACCAGGAGCGCCTGCGGGACGTTTTGCGGCTTCGAGATACGCCCGGCACATCAACGCCAGTTCATCACCGAGACGGTTTGCTATTGCCGGTGAAATCTCGCGCGTAAACAGGCTTCGGACTGTTCCGAAAAGCATGTTGAGAAGCGAATGGTTTACCAGTACGAGATCGTCGAATTCCGCATCGGGAGCGCTGGCGAACATCGCGGCTGTCGCCGCTTCGATACGCTGGATGCAGCCCTCGGTCAGAGCGGCCGTATCCACCTCCATGGCGACGAGATAAAGCGCCCGCGTTGCATTGCGTTTCAGGGTTTTCGCATCCCAGTACGCCTTCACCAGAACATCGCTCATTTCAGTGAGCGGCGCACCATGACTGGCGCGGCAGGCTTTTTCGACAGCTTCGGCAATCGCATCCAGATAACGGCCGGTGACCGCATAAAGCAGCGCTTCCTTGTGCGGATAATATTGATACATCGTACCCACCGACACGCCCGCCCGCGCCGCAACGCGCGTGGTCGTCAGCCGCGTTGGCCCCTCGCTCAGCAAAACCTGAATCGTTGCCTCGAATATCGCCTCTACAGTCGCGAGCGCACGCGCCTGACGCGGTGATTTACGGGCGCTGAGGTGTTGTGGCGGCACGGTGGTCAAAAGCGAATTCCAAAGCTGAATTATCATTCATATATTGAATAACACCCTTAAAGCCAAGCCCAACAAGGATTTCTCATGACGAACAACCGTATCGCGCTCGTCACCGGCGCGAACAAAGGCATTGGATTTGAAATCGCTCGGCAACTTGCCGAAACCGGAGCGAAAGTGCTTCTCGGGGCGCGCGATCCCGGCCGCGGCCAAAACGCGGCATCGATACTAACGGTCGATGGCCTCGATGTTTCCTATCTGTCGCTCGACACATTGGACGAAAACAGCATCCATACCGCCGCCGCGCGGATCGAAGCGGAGTACGGCCGCCTCGATATCCTGGTCAACAATGTCGGCATCTGGGACTTCCGCGACGGCATACCGGGCGGCGCATCACTGGACGCCGTTCGAACGACGATGGAAACGAATTTCATCGGCACGCTTGCTGTAACGCAGGCCCTGTTGCCGCTGCTGCACAAATCCGAAGCCGGCCGGATCGTGAACCTTTCCAGCACTCTGGGCTCGCTTGCCTGCAACGGCGACCCGTCATCACCCTACTATTCCGCGCAAAACATCGGTTACAACGCCTCCAAGGCCGCAGTGAACATGCTGACGGTCGAGCTTGCGGAAGAATTGCGCGACAGCAGCATTGTCGTGAATTCGGTCTGCCCCGGTTTTGTCAAGACAGATCTGAGCGGTCAGACAGGCACGACATTGCCCGCACAAGCAGCGAAAATGCCGGTACGCTGCGCATTGCTTGGCAGCCAGGACGCGTTTTCCGGCCGGTTCGTTGATGCCGCTGGCGAAATACCGTGGTGACAGACCCCGCCAGTCCCTTCATGACAAAAACAGCCAGCACCCGACCGGCCCGGACCGGATCAGACCGATCGGGGGAGCCGGGGCATGCACAGCGTCAAACGGCTTGCTCCCCGGTGCGGGCAGACAAGACCATCCACAGTCCGAGCGTCGCCGCAAGACCGCCGACAAGGAACACCGATGCGTAACCGGTGCGGTCGGCAAGCGCGCCGACCACGGGGGCGGTGGCGCCATAGGCAAGGTCCTGAAAGGCGGCAAATCCGCCGATGGCCGTGCCGCGCAATTGCGGCGGCACCCGTTTCATGACCTCGGCTCCCATGGCGGGAAACACCATCGAGCAGCCGAAACCGGTCAACAGAGCGCCTGCCAGCGCTGCATAGGGCCCGGGCGCCAGCCAGAGCAGATATTGCCCGCAGGCTTCGACCACCAGCGAGATAGCGGCAACGCGCGTGCCACCGATCCGGTCGGGCAGATGGCCGCAAAACAGCCGGACCACGACAAAGCCGATGCCAAAGCATGTCAGGCCGAGACCGGCATGCGGCCAGCCGCGGCTGAAGAAATAAAGTGAGAAAAACGCGCCCAGCGCGGCAAAGCCGACACCCTGCATGAAGACAGCCGTGCCCGGACGCCAGATGCGCCCGATAATCCGCCAGAAAGATTCCCGCGGACCGGGATGAGGCGCCACCGCCGGAAGCCAGTGGATCATGACCAGCCCGGCCAGCGGCAGCGCCGTGCAGGCAAGCATCAGCCCTGAAAAACCGAACCGCTCCATCAGCGAAAGGCCCAACGGCCCGCCCGCGGCGAAAGCGCCATACATGCCGATGCCGACAAGGGCGATCACGCGGCCGGAACGGGCGTGGCCCATCAGGCCGATTGCCCAGCCCAGCATGCCGACCATCGCCACGCTTTCCCCAAGCCCGAGCAGCAGCCGGCCGGCGAGAAGCACACCATAACCCGCAGCCGCCGACAGGCCGGACCAGTTTGAAACAAGGCAGACCAGCCCCGCCACCGCATAGATGAGCAGACCGCGCTGCATCGTCAGCTTGCCGCCGATCCGGTCGGACCAGGCGCCGGCGCGGCCGCGCGTCAGGATTGTCGACAGAAAAGCGATCCCGACCGCCAGCCCGCCATAGGCGTTTCCAAGACCGCGCGCCTGCACGACATAGACCGGAACGGCCGGCAGGGACATGGCGACCGTGAGATAGGACAAAAACAGCGCCGCCGTGAGAATAACGACGCGGCGGAAGGCCGGATCAGGCCGTTGAACATCGGACATGATAATGCTTTCCGGGTTTTCCGGATGTCGGGCACGCAAAGTGGCGCGGGCGCGGAAACTCCGCGCGCCTGACATGACTTCGGGAATGGAAGACTGATGATTGCAGAGCGGAAACACGTTTCCGCTCCATCTGCTTGTATTGTCGCGACGTCAGGACATTTCGCCTGTCTGTGCGCCGTTATTCTGCGTAGTAGACCGCCCGGTCGATATCGGAAAGCAAATCCGGCCCCTCTGGCTCCCACCCGAGAACAGAACGGGTGCGCGCGCTGGACACCGACATATCGGCGCCCGCCATCATTGCAAACCAGCCGAAATGGTCGCGGTCCCGCGTTTCGACCGGCAGGCCGAGACGCCGGCCGATCACGGCGGCGATCTCCCGGAAGGGAACGACTTCGTCGGCAACAGCATGATAGACCGGTTCGGTTACACCCTGCTCAAGCGCAAGCCGGTAGACTTTCGCCGCGTCCAGCCGGTGGACGCCGGACCAGCAATTTTCGCCTTCGCCGATATAGGCGGACACGCCCGTTTCCCGCGCACGACGTATCACCAGCGGCACGAAACCATGGTCACCATTGCCATGCACCGATGGCGCAAGGCGCACCGTCGCGGCACGCACGCCGCGTTCCGCCAGAGTGCGCGCGGCAGTTTCCGATTTTCGCGGACCGGCATCATGCAGAACGTCTGCTTCGGTGGCGCCACGGGGCAGGCCCGCCAGACCGGCCGTGACCAGCATGGGCCGATCCGAACCTTCCAGTGCTGCACCAAACGCCTCGATTGCGCGCCGGTCCTGTTCGGCATTTTCGGCGAATTTCGAAAAATCGTGATTGAACGCGGTGTGGATGACGGCATCGGCCTGCGATGCGGCAGCGCGCAACACATCGAGATCGTCGAGCGTGCCTGAAACGACATTTGCCCCTTTTGCCGCAAGTTCGGTGGCCTTGGCGTCCGTCCGCGCAAGCCCGGTGACCCGGTGACCGGCGTTCAGAAGTTCATCGGTAACGACCGATCCGACCCAGCCGGTGGCCCCTGTTACGAAGACATGCATGGTTTTCTCCTGAGATATTCCAAGTGGAAGGTGAGCGCGATCGGGTTGAAGCATGATGACAATGACCGGCCATCGCCTTCAGCCCGTGCGCATGGAAAGCTCGATATCCTCCGCAAACGGCACGGACATGTATCCGCTGCCGGGTGCGCGAACATGCGCCTGATAATCCGGGCAGAAATCGACATTGTCGGCGATAATCAGCGCGCCGGGCCGCAATCGATCCTCGACCATGCCCAGAATGTCGCGGTAGAGCGGTTTTGCACCGTCGAGCAGCAGCAGATCAATCCTGTCCGGCAGGTCGGAACGCAACGTCTCGAGCGCATCGCCCGCGCGAATTTCGACAAGGTCGGCGAGACCGCCTTCGGCCAGATGCGCGCGTGCCCGCGCCACCTTGGACGGCTCGAATTCACAGCTGATGAGCCGCCCGCCGCCATTGTCGCGCAGCGCTGCCGCAAGATGGAGAGTGGAAATCCCAAAGGACGTGCCGAACTCGACGATATCGCGGGCGCCAATGCTACGGGCCAGCATGTAGAGCAAGGCCCCCGTCTCCCGCGAGACCGGAAGCCACAGATCCTTCAGCAACCCGTAAAGATGGAGATATTCGGTTCTGCTGTGCATCAGCCGGTTCCGCTCCTCCCGGGAAAGAGCGGCCATGGCCGGACTGGTTGCCGTATCCGCTTCCGCAAACAGGCGATCGAGCAAAGGTGCGAGGGGTGAATTGGCGAGCGTGTTCATCGATGGATACCGTTGAAAAAAGTCAATTTGTCTGGCGTCCGAAAAATACGATCAATCCATCGCATTTTCTAATCGCATTCATGCCTTCGCCGCTAAACAGACACACAATAAACTGTTTTTATTATACAAAATACGTTTTCAGTCATTCCGCCTCCTTGCCGGTAACGACCTCTTCAAAGGCAGGCATTCAGGTTTTGACGGCAGTGATATCGGTGATTTTCGGTCTTCCCTCTCGGGTTTTCCGTTGCATGCCCAGTCGCCGGTTTCATGAGAAATCTACACCGCATTTGTCCCACAAGTGTGCCAGCCGGCTTCAGATTGTGTCAGCCGACCGTAAACACCGCCGGGCGGAATACACCTACGACCGGCCCTTTTTTCCTTGCAGGGCGCCGCCGCATGCAGCGCCTGAGCGCGGTCGCCTTGCAACATTCCGGTGGCAACAAGGCCTTCCTGCTCCTCGGCCCGCGATCCCCTGTCGGGACACTTTGCGACAAACAGTAAAATTCCCGGCATATCCGTGCGACACCTGCCCCCTACTCTCCTCCGGCGCAGCCCGCGCGACCGGCTCGACATTCCCCGCGAGCACGGCGCGTAAGGCCGAAGAGAAAGGCAATCATGATGCACCAGACGTACCACCAGGGCAGAACGTCCGATGGCAATCCGCGCGAAATCTCCGGCACGGCTGTGGCGGTTTCAGAACTCACGTCCTCTCGGCCCGGAATAAAGAAGCGGCTGCCCGCAAACCGGCATGGCGAGGTTTGAAAACGATGCGCAGTATCAAGGCAATGACCGGTATTATTCTGATCGCCGGAGCAGGTTTTGCGGGGTTTGAGCTGACCGGCACGATGCTCGCTCCACGGTCCGCTCCGGCGCAAACCGCGCCATCGGCGGAAACAGCGCTCGAAGTATCCACCGTCCCTGTCCGGCAGATGGCGTTTTCCGAAACGATCGCCGCCGTGGGCACCACCCGCGCCATCCGGGCCATAGAACTGCATCCCGAAGCGGCCGGACGCATTGTCGAACTGTCCATCTCACCCGGCTCGACGGTCTCCGAAGGCGATTTGCTTTTGCGCCTCGACGATACGGCGGCCCGCGCAAGTCTGGAATTCGCCAATGCCACCCTTGCCGAAGCGCGCGCGGCCATAGAGCGCCACGACCGGTTGCGCGAAAGCGGGACGATTTCCGAGGCCGCGTATGAGGCCGCCCAGGCAGCCCTCCTGCGCGCGGAAGCCGAACGCGATCTAGCACGCGAAGCGCTTGAGGACCGCAGCCTTTATGCGCCTTTCACAGGGGTCGTCGGTCTGAGCGACCTGACGGTCGGGGAACACGTCGATACGAACACCATCGTCGCTTCCCTCGACGACCTGTCGGTCATCGAGGTGGACTTCCGGGTCCCGGAACAGGCTTATCCAAGGCTCGATACGGGCATTGATGTTGAATTGCACTCGGCGTCCTGGCCCGATCGCATCTTCCGCGGTGCGATCAGCGCCATAGACACACGGATCGACGCCGGCAGCCGTTCACTGGCGCTGCGCGCGCGGGTCGACAACGCCGATGGCGATCTGAAGGCCGGCATGTTCATGCAGGTCGCCATCGTGATCGAAAACCTGCAACAGCTTGCAGTCCCCGAACGGGCCCTGTCCGTATCGGGCGCGCAAACAACCCTCTTTGTCGTCGATGCCGGTATCGCAAGGCAGGTTGAAATCGAAACGGGGCAGAACCGCGATGGGCTGGTCGAGGTCCGCGCAGGTCTGGAAAACGGCGATGCGGTGATCATCAACAATCTGCACCGCCTGTCGGACGGCATGGCGGTCACGCCGCGCCCGGCAACGGCAACCACTGCGGCTGCGGAGGCCTCCCTGCTGTGACACTTCCCGATTTTTCCCTTAGCCGCCCGGTCTTCGCCACGGTCATCAATCTGTTCATCATTCTGGTTGGCGCGGTTGCGCTCATGGCGCTTCCGGTGCGTGAGCTGCCGCAGGTGGATACCGCCGAGGTTACGATCAACACCGACTATTTCGGGGCCGCTCCCGATGTGGTGGACGCGCAGGTGACATCCATCATCGAAGGCGCCGTTGCCGGTATTTCCGGCCTGCAGAGCATGTATTCCGAATCCGAACGCGGCGGAATGCGCACGGTTTTGACGTTCGATCCGTCCCGCGACATCGATTCCGCCGCCAATGACGTGCGGGCCGCAGTCGATCGCGTTGCCGAAGACCTGCCTGAGGAAGCGGCACGGCCGGAGGTCGAGAAAAATGACGACGAGGGCGATCCGGTGGTCAGGCTCAGCCTCACCAGCCCGGCGATGACACCGCTTGAACTGTCGGATTATGCCGACCGCTATATCGTCGACAGGCTGGCCCGACTTCCCGGCGTGGCCAATGCGTCCATCTTCGGCGAGCGGGCACCGGCGATGCGGATCTGGCTGGAGCCGGAGCGAATGGCGGGCCTTGGCGTCACCACCGGCGATATCGTTGCAGCGCTCGAAGAGAACAATATCGAGTTGCCCGCCGGCGAGATCGAAACCGCAGCCAGACAGCTTCAGTTGACGGCAAACACCCGTTTCACATCGGCCGGCGAGTTCGAACAGATCGTCATCCGCGACGATGGCAGCCGCGCGCTGCGCCTCGGCGATGTCGCTCGGGTGGAAGTCGGCGCGGAGCGCACGGAAAGCTACTTCCGCTCCGACGGACAGACCGCGCTCGGCATCGGCGTCCAGCCTCAGGCCCAGGCCAATTCGGTCTCCATTTCGCGACAGGTGCGCGCAGAGCTGGAACGATTGCGCCCGCAATTGCCGGAAGGCATGAATATTCAGGTCACGACGGACGAAGCCGTATTCATCGAAAGCTCGATCCGTCAGGTTCTGCGCGTCTTCACCGAAGCTGTGCTGCTGGTCACCGCCGTGATCTTCCTGTTTCTGGGCTCAGGACGGCTGTCCCTGATTCCGGTGGTAACGATCCCCGTTTCCGTGCTCGGTGCGATCATTGCGCTCTGGCTGCTCGGCTTTTCGATCAATATCCTGACGCTCTTTGCGCTCATTCTCGCCATCGGGCTGGTGGTCGACGATGCCATCGTCGTGCTGGAAAACACCCAGCGGCATCGCGCCATGGGCCTGACGCGTCCGGAAGCCGCGCGAAAGGGCGCAAACCAGGTGAATTTTGCCGTCGTGGCCTCCACCGCCGTGCTGATCGCCGTGTTCCTGCCCATTTCTTTCATGGAAGGAGAGATCGGTCAGCTTTTCGGCGAATTCGGCATTACTCTGGCCGTTGCGGTTGCCGTTTCGGGACTTGTGGCGCTGACGCTCTCACCGGTGCTGGCGGCCCAGCTGATGCCGCGCGAAGACAGGCCCGGCATGATGCTGCGCACTGTCAATGCGATCATCCGGCGGATCGAAACCGGTTACCGCAAAAGCCTTGGCTGGGCCCTGTCGCGTCCCGCGCCCGTGCTGGCGATTGCCGCTTTCGCCATTGCGGCGGCCTGCGGGCTCTGGCGTGAACTGCCCCAGGAGCTGACGCCGGACGAAGACCGTGGCCAGTTCCGCATTTTCGTCGTGGCCCCGCAGGGCGCCAATCTTGATTATACCGATGCGGCGGTACGCGACATTGAGGCATTGCTCGAACCGTTCCGCTCCGACGGAACCGTTTCAAACGTCACCTCGATCATCGGCGTCTGGGGCGAATTGCGCCGGGCGATGATTTTCGTGAATCTGGCGCCATGGGAGGAACGCGACGTCACCCTTCAGGACGTTATTTCAACGCTGAGGCCGCAGCTCAATCAGAACGGGGATGTGGCGACAGGTATCCGTCCATCCGGGGGCCTGGGTATCGGCGGCGGACGCGGCGGCATTCAGTTCATGCTCGGCGGCCCCGATATCGAACGAGCGGCAGAATGGTCGGAAACACTCACTACTGGACTGGAAAATGATCCCGGTCTGGATGGAGTGCAGGCCGGCTACGCCGCCAACCAGCCCGGGGCCGTGCTTTCAATCGACCGCGAACGGGCCCGCGATCTGGGCCTCGATGCCCGAATGATCGCCGAAACCCTTCAGACACTTTATGCCTCCCGGTCCGTGGGCGAGTTCACCGCCGATGGGCGGCAGTACCCGGTAATGCTGCAGGCCGCCGCCGAAGATCGCAACAACCTCGCCGACATCTTGAACCTGATGGTGCGCAACACAAGCGGCGACCTCGTGTCATTGTCCGGTTTCGCCTCGGTCGTACCCACGGCCACCGCGCCGGCCATTGCCCGCTTCGACCGGGTTCACTCGGTGGAGATTGAAGCGGATCTTGTCGAGGGGACGGATCTGGCCGAAGCCATGGCGCGGATCGAGACCGCCGTCTCCAGCCTGCCGGCGGGGGCAACGCTCTCCTGGGACGGACAGGCAGCGGACTATCTGAGAGCATCCGGCGATGTGGCCATGGTCTTCGGCTTGGCGCTCGCCATCGTCTTTCTTGTCCTGGCCGCGCAGTTCGAGAGCTTCCGCACCCCTTTCGTGGTCATGCTGACCGTGCCCTTGGGGCTTGCAGGCGCCATCCTGTCGCTCTGGCTCGGAGGGCAATCGGTCAATATCTACAGTCAGGTCGGCCTTGTGCTGCTGGTCGGCCTGATGGCCAAGAACGGTATCCTGATGGTCGAATTCACCAATCAGCTGCGCGAACGCGGCAGCACCCTGCGTGATGCGGTGATCGAGGGCGCGGTAACAAGGCTGCGTCCGATCATGATGACGACGATTGCGACCGTCTTCGGCGCGCTGCCGCTTGCCACCGCGACCGGCGCCGGTGCGGAAAGCCGCGTCGCCATCGGTCTTGTCATCGTCGGCGGCCTCAGCTTCACCTTCGTGCTGACGCTTTTCATAACGCCGCTCGCCTATTTTCTAATCGAGGGTTTCACAAGTCCACGGACAGATAAGGAAGCAGTCCCCGCCCCCGCCGAATGACCGCTGCAAATCTGCCGTTGCTGCCAAATACGATCTACGGTCAGGATGCGGTTCATCCCCTGTACATACCGATTTGCCACGATACCGACGGGGTTGACTGAACGAAAATGACGGGCGTCGTCGGGACTGGTGAAGCTTCCTGTCTGTCTTTTCGATGGCGGCTGCGTTCAGTATTGCCGACATGGTAAACCATTACTCACATTCTCCTCCTTGCTTTTATGGCGCCGGATCGGGCAGTCTGGCCGTTCGCAGAGGGACGACCAATATCAGGGGAGATCGAATGCAGGCTGCACCGCCCGGCACACAGGCAAGTTATACCGGCGGCATTGTGCTGATGTGCGCCGGCGTTGCCTGCCTGAGTGCGAATGACGCCGTGGCCAAGGCACTGACCGCGCATTATTCTCCGCTTCAGATCCTGTTTATGCGCAACCTGATCGCCCTGCCCTTCACGGTGGCCATTGCTCTGATCATGGGCGGACGGCCGGCGCTGAAGACATACCGGCCTGCGGCACACCTGCTGCGCGGAGCGCTCTGGGTCGTTGCTGCGATGATGTTCTTCACGAGCTTTATCTATCTCGGCCTTGCGGAGGCCACCGCTTTGATCTTCGTGGCACCCTTCTTCATCACCGTTATTTCGGCGCTGTTTTTGGGCGAGAAAGTCCATTTGCGGCGCTGGCTGGCCGTTCTTTTCGGTTTCATCGGCGTTCTCGTGGTCATCCGCCCGGGCGGCGCGACCTTTCAGGCTGCGTCACTGCTGCCGGTCGCCACGGCACTCGTCTATGCATTGCTGATGCTGAGTGCCCGCTGGGTGGATGCGCGCGAAAGCGTGTGGACGCTTCTGGTCTATCTGACGGGCACCGCAGCGCTGATCAGCGCCTTCATCGTGCCCTTCGTCTGGGTGCCGGTGCGCCTCGAGGACCTCTGGCTTTTTGCGGCCATCGCCCTGTTCGGAACGGCAGGCATGACGATGATGACGCAGGCCTTCCGGCTGGCGCCTGCCGTTATCGTCGCACCGCTGGACTATACCGGCCTCATCTGGGCGACGCTGTTCGGATGGCTGTTCTGGCGGGAAAGCCCGGATGGCATGACCTTCTTCGGCGCCGCAATCATTATCGCCAGCGGCGTGTTCACGATCTTCCGGCAAAAGGGAAAAGCCGCATGAATGCGTCGAGACGCAGCGCCAAGGCGGTGGAAGAGAGAAACGGGGATGGATCCGGATAGACCGGCGCTCAGCATTCCCGCGCCAGCTTCACCGAGGTCGACTGCCGGTCCGATACGCGGCCGATCATGAAAAAGCAGCTGAACAATGATGGAGAGGATTGAGATGATCAAAGGCAGATGCGAATGCGGCGCGGTCGCTTTCGAGGCGGACGCGGTGCGCGATACCGTCACGGTCTGCCATTGCAGCCAGTGCAGACGAACGAGCGGGCATCTGTGGGCATCGACCCACGCACCATTCGACAAGCTGACCTTTGTAAATGATGCAGGACTGCGATGGTACGCATCGTCCGACCGGGCAAAACGTGGCTTCTGCGCGCATTGTGGATCCAGCCTGTTTTATCGCATGAATGGCGAGGCCGGCATCGGCATCGCCGCCGGTTGCCTGGAGGATACCTCCGCTTTGCGCATCGGCAAGCACATCTTCGTTGCCGACAAGGGCGACTATTATCCGGCGCCTGACGATGCCGAAGCAGCAGAGAACAGCCAGATTGCCCGACCTTGAACTCGCTAAAACAACGCTGCTTTTCACCGCTTTGATAACGCCGGAACGCTGCTGAAGAAACACAGCAGCCTGGTCATGGCCGGCTCATATGCTGATGAGCTCAGGATCGAAGATCAGTGAGCGATGGGCAGCGCTTCCGGCCATCACGCCGGCTGCCGCCGCAACGGTCGCATTCGGCATCGGGCTTGCAAGATCGCCGGCGGCAAAGACGCCGGGAACCGTGATCGCCTGCGTCTGATCGACTGCAATATAGGGGCCGGTCGGTCCGTCCTGCATTTCGCAGCCCAGTTGCGCCGCGATGTCGCTGGATGGCGCGGTCTGCGGTGCGAGAAACAGGCCCGCCAGCGCAATTATCCGCCCGTCTTCAAGCCGCACGGCTTCGAGCGCCGGAGCGGTTCCGATCAGTTCCGCCACCGGCGTTTCCTCGATCTGCACGCCACGGCTCTTCAGCGATTGCACCTGCTCCGCCGTCGGGCGGAATGCCATTCCGGTAAACAGCGTCGTCGGCCCCCAGTCGGGCAGCATCATGGCCTGATGAAAGGCCTTCTCGTCGCGCGCCAGCACGCCGACCGGCTGCCGGTCGAGCTCATAACCGTGGCAATAGGGGCAATGCAGCACGCTTGCGCCCCAGCGCTCGGCAAGGCCGGGTAGATCCGGCAGGCTGTCGCGCACGCCATAGGCAAGGACGATCCGCCACGCGGTGACTTCGCCGCCATCAGCAAGGGAAACGCGGAACCCGCTACCCTCACGCCGGGCGGACAGGGCCGCTCCATCGTGAAAACGAACGGTCGGATAGGCGCTTAATTCTTCGCGCAGCCGCGCCTTGATATCGGCCGGGCTTTGCCCATCCTGCCCCGGAAACCCGTGCGATGTCACCGCAAAGCGGTTTCTGGGCATGCCGATATCCAGCACCAGTACCGCCTTTCGCGCCCGGGCCAGCTGCATGGCGGCGGACATGCCGGCGAAGCTGCCGCCGATAATGAGAACATCGTGATCCATGGTCCGATCCTGTGTTTATCCTTTAATGTATTTTTATGAGTTACATGAAATCGCCAGACGTGACAAGACACGAAACTTTCATTGTTGCGTGATACCTGTTAGACAGAGGCCAGCGAAAAACAGGGAGCCATTTCATGCCGCGCGATCTTCGCCTGTCCCGTATGCTGCATGTGCTGATCCATCTCGATCGGCACGTCGAGCGCGCGACCTCGGATCAGATCGCGCGGATGATCTCGACCAACCCGGTCGTGGTGCGGCGCATGATGGCGGGGCTGCGTGAAAAAGAGATTCTGATCTCCGAAAAGGGCCATGGCGGCGGCTGGCATCTGGCGCGGCCCTTGAGCGCGATATCGCTGCGGGATGTCTACGAGGCGATCGGCAGCCCGCCGCCGTTCAACATCGGCCCCGGCGCGGACCCCGCCGATTGTCTGGTGGAAAAGGCCGTCGACGCCCGGCTTGAGCTTGCGATGCAGGAGGCTGAACGCCGGCTGCTGGAACAGTTCTCCGAGATCGCGGTGGAAGACCTGGCGCAGGATTTCGAGCAGCGATTTGCCGCCCTCCAGGCCAACGCGGATGATAATCCGGCAGCCGCCTTTTCGCATATCAAAAGCTGACTTGAAGGCTACGCCGCTTGAAGTGATCGGGCCTTGCTACAGGTCGCCGGTCATAGCCCCCCCACACAACGCTGCGTTCAAACGGGGATGGTGAAACGATTTTCAGGAGCCGGAAGAAAAACGGTTGCCTTTGAAATCGTCCTTCTATAATCGTAACGTTATTACATCACGTACCCCTTCCTGATTATGCGTGAGCATATTCTTCATGGCCGCGGTCAGCAGGTCCCTCAGTGATCAGCCACATGGCAGGAAGTGGAACAGGCCCAACCCCGGGAAAACGGCTGACATCAAAAACGGACAAGGAAAAACCGGCCTAAAAATGTAACGTTATACCATACAAGGAGAAGCAAATATGAAACGATGGATACTGGGTGTATCCGCGCTCGCGGTTTCGATCGGCGCGCCGGCGGCCTTCGCCGAAGATCATGAGGACAGCGTCACTCTTTATCGCGTTTTCGTCGGCGACCACACTGACGCGAAAATCACGGCGTTCGACCTCGACCAACCCGACAACCGCTGGTCCTTCGACACCACGGGACAGACCAAACTCTTTGCCGTCAACGAGGGCGCGGCCATCGTCGCCGTCCAGTCGGACAGCGATGCGGTGCACTTCATCGACAGTGGCATTTCGCTGCATTCCCATGGCGGCCATTCCGATATCGATATCGAAGACCCGGTTGCCATCGAGGGCGCGCTTACCGGCCCGCGTCCGTTCCACATCATCGATCATGATGGCAAGGTGGTCATCAATTTCGACAAGGGCGGCTATGCCGCAATCGTCGATGCGCACGCGCTTTCCCATGGCGCGTTTGAAACCAGCCAGCTGAAGCAGGACCGCGCCCATCACGGCTTTGCGGCCCCCGTCGGCGATTTCTGGGTCACGAGCGTTGCAACCGACACGCCGGTCGATGGCACGCGCATCGGCCTGCGCGCCGTTGAGGCCGACGGCACGCCGGCCGGCGATGTTGCGACCTGCACCGGCATTCACGGCGAAGCCTTTTCCGGCGCCTACCTTGCAGCCGGTTGCCAGGAAGGCGTGCTGACCGTGACACCCGGCGAGGACGGCCCCGTCTTCGAAATGCTGACCTATCCGGATGACCTGCCGGAGGGCCAGACCACGGGAACCCTGCTCGGCGTCAAAAGCATGCAGGCGTTTCTCGGCAATTACGGCGCCGATGGCCTTGTCGTCATCGACCCGGCCGATGAACCGCATTTCAGTTATATCGAACTGCCCTTCCGCCGCGTCGACTTCGCGCTTGATCCGGCCGATGCCCGCTTCGGCTATGTGCTGACCGAAGACGGCAGCCTGCACCAGGTCGACATTCTGGGCAGCAGCCTGACGACCAGCGCCAAAGTCACCGAACCCTATTCGATGGACGGCCACTGGAACGACCCGCGACCGCGCATCGCCATGGCCGGTGACGAGATCGTCATGAGCGACCCGAAGGCCGGCGTTGTCCGCCGCATCGCCAAGGACGACTTCAGGCAGATCGGCGCCATCGACGTCGGCGGCATGCCCTACAACATCGCCGTTGCCGGCGGCAGCGGCACGGTGCACGAAGGCGAACATGATCACGCGCACGACCACGGCGACGCGCAAATCGCCAAGGGCTATTTCGAAGACAGCCAGGTTGCCGGGCGCGCGCTTTCCGACTGGGCCGGCGACTGGCAGTCGGTCTATCCCTATCTTCAGGACGGAACGCTCGATCCGGTGATGGAACACAAGGCCGAATCTGGCAGCATGACCGCTGCGGAGTACAAAGCCTATTACCAGATCGGCTACAAGACCGATGTCGAGCGGATCACCATTAACGGCGATACCGTCACCTTCTACGAGAACGGCCAGCCCGTTGCCGCCGAATATACAAGCGACGGCTACGAAATCCTGACCTACCCCAAGGGCAACAGGGGCGTCCGGTTCATCTTCGAAAAGAGCGAAGGCGACGAAGCCGCGCCGCAGTTCATCCAGTTCTCCGACCACATCATCGCACCGGCCAAGGCCTATCACTTCCACCTCTACTGGGGTGATGACCGCGCGGCGCTGCTGGACGAACTCGAAAACTGGCCGACCTATTACCCGTCATCGCTCAACGCCGACGAAGTCGTCGACGAGATGCTGGCGCACTGAGCCCGACGCAGCCATGCAGAAAACAAGCGCCCGGCCGTTGAGAGCCGGGCGTCATCGAGACGGCCCGCAAGAGCAAGGGTTGAACGCCGCCCTCAATTTGCTTGCGTCAAATTGACAAGTTGCAATAACGTGCGATTTCGATGCTTGTCTTGCCGAAATGGCGCGGGTTCGCGCTTTGGCGAAACAACGGAATGCAGGGGAGGTTCAAGGCTTGCGGGGACTGAAGGCGGCAATGCGGGAACTGGCGGCGGCACTGGCCGTGATCGCCGTCCTTGCGCTGGCCTTTGTCTATCAGCCCTTTATGCCGGCTTTGACACACCATGATGCCGGTTCGCTTCTGGCATCGTCGCAGAGCGTTCTCTGCGGTGGCGGCCCAGCCGATGACGCGACCGCAAGTCACGGTCCCTGCCATGCCTGCCGCCAGAACGCCGCCATTCTGCCGCCGCCACCGGATGAAGCCGTCCCGGCTTATACCTGCCTTGTGGCGCATGATCTTGCATTTGAGGACGAGACCCCGTCCCGCGCCTTCTACACGAAGCATTACAATCCGCGCGCACCGCCATTTGCTGTCTGATTCCGCAACAAGGGCCTTTCAGGGTCCGTGAAATCACGACAATTGCAAACGGAGTATTTTCCATGACCATGTTCATGAGCCGTCTCGCCTGGGCCGGCGCAATCAGCCTTGCCAGCCTTTCCGCCGCCAACGCCCATGTGACGCTTGAAACCGCCGACGCGGCAGCCGGCGGCAGCTACAAGGCCGTTATCCGCGTGCCCCATGGCTGCGACGGCGCGGCAACCACCGAAATCCGGGTCAGGGTGCCGGAGGGTTTTTATAGCGCAAAGCCGATGCCGCATGCCGGCTGGCAGCTCGAAACCGTCACCGGCGCCTATGCCGATACCTATATGCACCACGGCACGCCGGTCAGCGACGGCGTGACCGCGGTGATCTGGAAAGGCGGCGAACTGCCGGACGCCCACTATGATGAATTCGTGATGCGCGGTTCGCTTTCGGCCGACATCGCCCCCGGAACGGAACTCTATTTCCCCGTTGAACAGCTCTGCGCCGATGGCAGCGCCAATCACTGGACCGGCATGGGCGAGCCCGGCGAAGGCGAGCGCGCGCCGAAACTGACCGTCACCGCCGCCGAAACCGGACACAGCCATCACCAGAACGCTCCCGAAGCCATGACGCCGGGGCCCGTCACGCTTGGCGATCTGGAAATCGATGGCGCCTTTGCCCGCGCCACCCTGCCCGGCGCGCCGGTTGGCGGCGGCTTTCTGTCAATCACCAATAATGGCGATACCGACGACCGCCTTGTTGGCGCATCCTCCGACGCCGCCAGCGAGCTGCAGCTTCACAACATGCGCATGGATGGCGATGTGATGAAGATGTATCAGATGCCCGACGGCATTCCGGTTCCCGCGCATGAAACCGTGACGCTGAAGCCCGGCGGCATGCACATCATGTTCATGGATCTTAACGGCCCGCTCGTCGAGGATACGGTCATTAATGTCGAACTGACCTTCGAGGAGGCCGGCACGGTCGTAGTGCCGTTTCCGGTGGGAAGCATCGCCGCAAAGGAAGCCGGCCACGACATGCCCGGAATGGACCATGGCGACATGAAGGCGCACTGAGCCTTCGCGCCTGTTTCTGCTGCATCAGAATGGATGCATGGCGCTCCAGGCTATTCCAAATGCCACCTCGCACCGGCGTCCTGTCCGGTGCGAGGTGGCGGTTTACAGAAGCCGCTTTGCGCCATGACAGACAGGAGTAAACCTAGGGGCCATGCGTTTCCAGCGGAAAATGTAAAGGTCGCTTGACACGTTGCCAATTACCCCTCTATCTGTAAAGGAGACTTTACTTTACAGGGTAACCACCATGCGCCAACTGCTTTACATGATCGCCGGGCTGGCCGCTTATGCGGCGCTGCTGATCTTCTCCCAGCATCTCCTCGGCAACGGCCTCGAGGGCAACGCACTGCGCTTGTCGATCGCGCTCCTGCCGATGCTTCCCGCCCTGTTCATCTGCGTTGTCGTGGTCCGCTGCATTCGTCAGTTGGATGAACTGCAGCGCAGGGTGCAGCTGGAAGCGCTCGCGGTCGCCTTTGCCGGAACCGCCCTGATCACCTTCAGCTATGGTTTCCTCGAAGGCATCGGCTTCCCCAGGCTTTCGATGTTCATGGTGTGGCCGCTCATGGCGGCAATCTGGTTCGTCGGCGTCATCGTCGGAAAGTTTCGTTTCAGATGAACAACCGGATCCAGGAACTGCGCCGGCAAAGGCAGTGGTCGCAGGCCGATCTTGCCACGCGCCTGAAGGTCTCGCGGCAAACGGTCAATGCACTTGAACGCGGACGCTATGACCCGAGCCTTCCGCTGGCCTTTACGATTGCACGGCTCTTCGAGTTGCCGATCGAACAGGTTTTCCTGCCGGATTCCGAACAGTCGTAAACCGTCGGAAGCAGGCTCGGGGCAAGCGCTCCCCGAAAGAAACAGGCATCAATCGCCGTTAGCCCGCGCGGGTTTGCATTTGCCGGTCACGCGGTCCGTTGCTGGCGCATCCGAAAACCGGCCGCAAGGATGAGGACCGCACCAAGCAGGGCCGCCGCGCAGGTGAAGACCAGCACGCCCACCGGCCCGTAAGCCGAAACGGCAATGCCGCCCAGCCCCGCCCCGAGTGCGATGGCGACCTGGAAGCTGGTCGCCTGAAGCGCGCCGACGGCTTCGGCATGATCGGACGCCGCCTCGGCATTCCAGGTCGCGATTGCCACCGAAAACACGCCGAAGGCAAAACCCCAGATCGCAGTCGCAGCGCTGGCGGCAACAGGCGTGGGGTCCACAAACATGAGGGAGCCCGCGGCAAGCATGAGCCCGACAGCCGAGCCACTGGCCGTCAGAGCAGCGCTGCGCGATGCCCAGATGCCGCCGATCATGCTGCCGATAACGCCGCCGGCACCGAACAGGAGCAGCGCAAACGAGATCGCGTTGATTTCGAGCGCCGCGACCTGTTCGAAGAAGGGGCGAATATAGGTGAAGCCGGCATAGTGGCCGGACAGGACGAGGAAAACCGTCGCCAGCCCCGCCAGCACCGCGCCGCGGGTCAGCGTGATCCGGAACGATGCCAGCCCCGGCGCTGCTGCGGGCGGCAGCTTCGGCAACGTGGCGAGGAGGCCCGCAACCGCGATCACGCCCAGCACGGCGGCAACGATGAACGTGCCGCGCCAGTTCCAGACCTCGCCGAGATAAGCGCCCACAGGCGGTGCGACGACGCTTGCGGCGGAAACGCCTGTGAGAATGATCGACATGGCGCGCGCGACCTTTTGCGGCGGCACCAGCCGCAACGCCAGCGCGGTGACCATGGCCCAGGTGCCGCCAAGCGCAACGCCCAGCAAAAAGCGCGCCACAAGCAGCACCCAGAGGCTGCTCGCGACAGCCGAAAGCAGGCCCGAAACGGCAAGAATGACGGCAAGGCCGAGAACCAGCGGACGCCGGTCGAAACGGCCGACGCCGAGAACGAAGAGCGGGCTTGAAATAGCGGCGGTGATCGCCGTCAGCGTCACGGCCTGCCCGGCGGCCCCGACCGCAACATCAAGATCGGCGGCGACAGGCGAAAGCAGGCTGATGGGCAGAAGCTCCGCCGACACGAGTGCGAACATCGCAAAGGACACGGCAAATACGGCCGGCCAGTTTGCCTCGAACTTTTCGGAAGCGTCGGTTGCATCCATGGGGGATATCCTTCTCTGAAGACGCAGCCTGGCGCCGATCATTAATATTCCAAATCGATTCTTGGAATATTATTCAGAGATACGCATCGCAGCGCATGTGTCAAGCAACGGCTCCGATTTCGACCTGCTCGCCCCTCCTCCCCGGCGCGCGTTTTTCCCGGAAACAGATCGCAAAGAAACTTGTCGGAAGCTTTCAGCGGAGGGTCAGAGCGTGGTGAAACACCCCCCAATCACACCGTTCCGGAAAAACATTCAACCCAATACGCTCGGCGATCCAAGGCCGTTGGCCGCAGGATAGCCCCACTGCACGCGATTATATTGGCAGGTCGTTTGACGGAAACGCCGACAATGGCACAGCCCTTCCGGAGTGCCGCGCACACCGGATAGTCAGCAGACCCAGCTGAAGCGGTCGCGGACGGTCACCGGCACGATCGTCAACCGGCGCGCGCGCCCTTGAGCATGGCGCGGTAGCGGCCGAGACTGCCCTCGAGGTGGTCCTTCATTGCCTCTTCCGCAGCTTCGGGGTCACCGTCGATGATCGCATCGACGATACGTTCGTGCTCTTCCACCATTTTCGGGTTCGGCACATAGGTCCGCGGCGTGCCGTCATGGGCTTCAAGTTCGACACGCGGGACGATGCCAGGGCGGATCAGCGACAGGAATTCGGGAAAACGCTTGTTCTGCGAGGCTTGCGCGATCGCGTAGTGAAAGGCGAAGTCTGCCGCTCTGGTCGATTCCCCCGTGGTAAAACAGTTGGCGATGTCGTCATTCGCCTTCACGATTGCATCGATCTGCGCTGCGGAACGGCGACCGGCGGCAAGCGCGGCGGCGCGGATTTCAAACGCGCTGCGCAGCTCGAACAATTCGATCACGCCGGAAAGCCGCTCGGTATCGAGATCGGAAAACGGATGCCGCCGCCGGGCGCTGACCGGGTCCAGGGCAAAAACCCCGGAGCCCTTGCGCGCTTCGGCCAGCCCCTCGGAGCGCAGCAGGCTGATGGCCTCGCGGACCACAGTGCGGCTGACGCCGTGCAGGCGGGTCAGTTCCGACTCGCTCGGCAGCCGGTCTCCGGGCTTGAAACGGCCGCTCTCGATATCGCTGCGCAGACCTTCCGCGATCAGGCTGACGCGTGTGCGCGGGGCTTCCGGCGCGTTTCTCGTCTCGATGATATCCGTCATTCTCTCCGCTCCGGCCCCTCTCTGCGCTGTGCCTGTGTAATAACCTATCTATTACACCGCCTTCCCCCAAAACGAAAATTACCGCCACGGACCGTTCGTTCAAGTGGCTTTCGGCTGAATAACATCGGTTTTGCGGTTGACGTGTCGAAAATATATGTCATACAAAGCTGTAATACAAATTAATAATGCGCAGCACCGCCACCAGCCAGGGACCGTGAGCGCTGCATTCAGGGAGGAAGAACGACCTTGCTTATTTCGGATGTCTCGGCCTGCACCTTCAGGCACAAGACGCGGCGGCACAGCGACAGCGCCGGACACGGCCATCCCGGTCCGGAGCACGACGTCCAGCAGGCCATGCTCACCATCACCACGGAAGACGGAGACAAGGGATACACCTTCTGCCCGCCCGAAGTGGTACGCCCGCACGTTCTCGACAAATTCGTTCGCAAAGTCCTGATTGGTCAGGACTATCGCGACCGCGAACGTCTCTGGCAGGAACTGGCACACTGGCAGCGCGGCTCAGCGGCACAGCTGACGGACCGGACGCTGGCAGCCGTCGACTGCGCGCTGTGGGATCTCGCCGGCCGGGCCTCGAACCAACCTGTCTACAAGTTGATCGGCGGCTATCGCGACAAGGTTCTGGCCTATGGTTCGATCATGTGCGGCGATGAGCTGGAAGGCGGCCTCTCCACGCCGGAGGATTATGGCCGTTTTGCCGAAAAACTGGTGGCACGCGGCTACAAGGGCATCAAGCTGCACACATGGATGCCGCCCGTCAGCTGGGCACCGGATGTGAAGATGGACCTGAAGGCGTGTGCTGCCGTCAGGGAGGCCGTCGGGCCGGATATCGAGTTGATGATCGATGCCTTTCACTGGTATTCGCGGGTCGAGGCGCTGGAACTCGGGCGCGGGCTGGAAAAGCTGGGTTTCGCGTGGATCGAGGAACCGATGGATGAACAGTCGATGTCATCCTATCGCTGGCTTTCAGAAAATCTCGACATACCCGTCGTCGGCCCGGAAAGCGCTGCCGGCAAGCACTGGCACCGCGCCGAATGGATCACGTCCGGGGCCTGCGATATTCTCCGCACAGGCGTCAACGATGTCGGCGGCATCACGCCGGCGCTCAAGACCATGCACCTGGCGGAAAGCTTCGGCATGACCTGCGAAGTGCATGGCAATACCGCGATGAACCTGCATGTGGTTGCCGCGACCAAGGCCTGCAAATGGTATGAGCGCGGCCTACTGCACCCCTTCCTCGAATATGACGACGGCTTCGACTACCTCAATTCGCTTTCCGACCCGATGGATGCGGACGGCTACGTTCACGTGCCGGATCGCCCGGGCCTTGGCGAGGATATCAATTTCGAACTGATCGAAAACAACCGCGTGTCGTAAACGGCGCGCCTTTGCCCCGGCCTGAATGACAGGCCGGACACCAGCAACGATGTCAAAGAACCTTTGGGAGGAGACATGAGACATCTTCTGACAGGCACTGCACTGGCAGTGCTTCTTGCAACATCCGCTCCGGCATTTGCCGAAACGCCGGACAATCAGCTGATCGCGGCCTTCAACATGACCAATGTGTTGACCATGGACCCGGCGGCGATCACCGGCGGCGAGGCCGTGCAGATCCTCAACAATTTTTATGATGCGCTGGTCGAGCTCGACCCCAAGACCAAGGCGCTGGAACCGCGTCTCGCCGAAAGCTGGGACATTGCCGACGACAACATGTCGGTCACCTTCCATCTGAAGCCGGACGTTGTCTTCGCCTCGGGCAATCCGCTGACGGCACATGACGTCAAATTCAGCTTTGACCGCAATCTCAAGCTCAATCTGGCGCAATCTTCGGGCCTGAAGAGCCGCGGGTTCACCGCAGAAAACGTGGACAAGGAATTTGTCGTTGAAGACGACCTGACGTTTACGCTCAACCTGCCGCAAAAGGACGACCCCAAGCTGATCCTCATGTATCTGGCGCAGGCCGGGGTCGGCTCGATCCTGGATTCCAAGCTGGTACAGGAAAACGAAAAAGACGGTGACATGGGCCGCGCCTGGCTGACCAACAATTCGGCGGGTTCGGGCGCCTTCACCCTCGGCCAGTGGCGGGCCAATGAATATGTGATCCTGACCCGCAACGACGAATTCTGGGGCGACGCACCGCAAATGGCGCGTGTGCTGATGCGTCACCTGCCTGAATCGCAGACCCAGCGCCTGGGGCTCGAACAGGGTGATTTCGACGTCGGTTTCTCCCTGTCGGCCTCCGACCTCAAGGCCCTTTCGGAAGAAGAAAGCCTGACCGTCGAGACCGAACCCAGCGCCGGTTTCTATTATCTGGCCGTATCGATGAAGGACGAGCATTTCGGCAATCAGAAAGTGCGTGAAGCGCTTCGTTATCTGATCGATTACAAGGGCATCAATGGCGCGATCATGCCGTATTTCGGCGTCGAACGGCAGCGGCCCGTCAACACCTCGGCGTTCGGCGCCCTGCCCGATCCGGGCTATGAGCTGAACATCGAAAAGGCCAAGGAGCTGCTGGCAGAGGCCGGTTATCCGGATGGTTTCGACACCTCGATCCGGGTGATTTCGGCCCAGCAGTTTCTCGACAGCGCAACAGCCATTCAGGGCACGCTCGCACAGGCCGGCATCAACGCCGAAATCATTACCGGTGACGGCGGCCAGATCTACGGCGCGATGCGGGAACGGGAGTTTGCTCTTCTGGTCGGACGCGGCGGCGGCGGCCAGCAGCCCCACCCCGACTCCAATCTGCGCGCCCTGATCTACAATCCTGACAACAGCCAGGAAGCCGGGCTGACGAATTATCAGGGCTGGCGCACCAGCTATCAGGACGATGAGTTGAATGCGATGATCGAGGCCGCGCTGGTTGAACGCGATCAGGAAAAGCAGGTCGCCATGTATGAGGATATCCAGCGCCTGATCGACGAAAAGGTGACGTCCATCCAGCCGTTCTCCGAACGCGTGGTCACGGCGGCTTACCAGAATGATGTCGACGGCCTCATCATCGATCCCTGGGTGTCCAGATTTGAGGATGTGGTGAAGAACCGCTGAGCCTCGAGACGCCTTCAAAAAGCAGGCGCGGACATTTGATTTCCGCGCCTGCAGATGCCGGTTCAGGCAATGACGGGCATGGAATCTGTTATTGGCACAGGTATTCTGTATAACAGATTAACCAACATGTGACACAGAACCGCCCAAACGGGCGTTCTTTCAAAACTCTGGGAGGAGTTGACATGCAAAATGAGTCAGGTCGCGCCGGCGGCCTGGTGGAACGGGTCGGGTCTATCCTTGTCACGCTCTTCGGTTTGCTGGTTCTGACTTTCGTGATCGGCCGCGTCATGCCAGTCGACCCGGTTCGCGCCATTGTCGGCGAGGATGCCACCAAGGAAGTCTATGAAAACGTCTACCATCAGCTCGGTCTCGACAGGCCGATGTGGCAGCAGTTCTTCTTCTATATCCGCGATGTGTTCACCGGCGATTTCGGGACGTCCATTCGCACCGGCCAGCCCGTTATCCAGGATATCCTGCACGTTCTTCCCGCCACGATAGAACTGGCGACCTTCGCCATTCTCGTCGGCGCCGGGCTTGGCATTCCGCTGGGTGTTCTGGCGGCTGTCAAGAAGGATCGCTGGCCCGATCACGCAATCCGCGTTTTCAGCCTGCTCGGGCATTCCATGCCGATCTTCTGGACCGGCATGATCGGCCTGCTGATATTCTACGCCAATCTCGGCTGGGTCGGCGGCTCCGGCAGAATGAGCCAGTTCTATATCGGCATGGTGCCGGAACGCACGAATTTCCTTCTCATCGACAGCGCGCTTGCCGGCGACTGGGAGGTTTTCAGAAGCGCGATCCACCACATCATACTCCCCGCTTCGCTGCTCGGCTATTCTTCCGCCGCCTATATCACCCGCATGACCCGTTCCTTCATGCTCGACCAGATCAATCAGGAGTATGTGACCACGGCGCGGGTGAAGGGATTGAGCCAGCGACAGACGATCTGGCTGCACGTCTTCATCAATATCCGCGTTCAGCTCGTCACCATCGTGGCGCTCGCCTATGGCGCGCTGCTCGAGGGCGCCGTTCTGATCGAAACCGTTTTCGCCTGGCCGGGATTTGGCCAGTACCTCACATCAAACCTGCGTATCGGAGACATGAACGCGGTGATGACCTGCGTTCTCCTCGTCGGGCTGATCTTCATCTGCCTCAACATCCTGTCCGATGTTCTCTATCGCGTATTTGACCCAAGGACACGCTGACCATGTCCGATATCACCAAACCGCTTGCCGCAAAGAAAAGCGCCGTGCCGCTGCAATCGCTGGGAACGCTGAAGAACATTCTCGTGTTCCTGGTGAAGTCTCCGACCTCCGCATTCGGCCTTCTCGTGCTGGCCATACTGCTCTTGTGCGCATTGTTTGCGCCGCTTCTGGCGACCAGCGATCCTTATGTCCAGAACCTGCAGGCAACGCTTCAGCCGCCGAGCGCCGAACACTTTTTCGGCACGGATGAGCTGGGACGCGATATCTACAGCCGTCTTCTCTATGGCTCGCGGATCACGCTCAGGATCATCTTTCTGGTGACCATCGTCGTCGGGCCGATCGGCCTTTTCATCGGCACCGTTGCCGGATATTTCGGCGGACGGATCGACAACGCCCTGATGCGGCTGACGGATATCTTCCTGTCCTTCCCGTCCCTGATCCTTTCGCTGGCCTTCGTTGCCGCCCTGGGCCCGAGCCTCAACAACGCCATCATCGCGATTTCGCTGACGGCATGGCCGCCGATTGCCCGCCTTGCGCGCGCGGAAACGCTGACCTTCCGCCGTGCCGACTATATCTCGGCAGCGCGGTTGCAGGGTGCCTCCTCGGCGCGCATCATTTGGCGCTCGATCGTGCCCATGTGCCTGCCATCCGTCGTCATCCGCCTGACGCTGAACATGGCCACCGTCATCCTGACGGCCGCCGGTCTCGGCTTCCTCGGGCTTGGTGCGCAGCCGCCATTGCCGGAATGGGGCGCGATGATCGCCACCGGACGCCGGTATATGATCGACAGCTGGTGGCTAGTGACATTTCCGGGCATCGCCATTCTCTGCGTCAGTCTCGCCTTCAACCTTTTAGGCGACGGCTTGCGTGACGCGCTCGATCCCAAACAGATGAACCGGAGGTAAGGACATGTCCGAACACCCCATCCTTGATGTCCGGGATCTGTCGATCCACTACCGCGGTACGCCCGCACCTGCCGTGCGCAATGTCAGCTTCACCCTCGGGCGCGAACGGCTCGGCATTGTCGGCGAAAGCGGATCGGGAAAATCAACCGTCGGCAGGGCCCTGCTGAAACTGCTGCCAACAGCCGATATCACGGCGCAGTCGATGCGCTTTGCGGATATCGACCTGATGAAGGCCAGCGAGCGGGATATGCTGAAGATCCGCGGCGCACGCATGTCGATGATCCTTCAGGACCCGAAATTCTCGCTGAACCCGATCCAGCGCTGCGGCGCGCAGGTTGCCGAAGCCTACCAGACACACCTCAAATGCTCCCGTGCGGAGGCCAGAAAGCGCGCCATCGACATGCTGGAAGCCGTGCAGATCCGCGACCCGGAACGGGTTTACGATCTCTATCCGCACGAGGTTTCCGGCGGCATGGGCCAGCGCATCATGATCGCCATGATGCTGCTGACCAACCCCGATCTGGTGATCGCCGACGAGCCCACCTCCGCGCTTGATGTCACGGTAAGACTGCAGGTGCTGAAGATCCTCGACGATCTCGTGCGCGAAAAAGGCATCGGTCTGATCATGATCTCGCACGACCTCAACCTCGTCCGCAATTTCTGCGACCGGGTGCTGATCATGTATGCGGGCCAGGTTGTTGAAGCACGCGCTGCCAGCGAGCTCGACCATGCCGAACATCCCTATACGCGCGGCCTCCTTGCCGCCCAGCCGCATATCGGCGGCCCGCGCACGCCATTGCCTGTTCTTCAGCGCCAGCAATCCTGGGAAAATCCCGAAGGAGCGATATGATGAAATCGGTCAGTGTGGAAAAGCTGTCCATCAGCTTCGGCGCCATAAAAGTGCTCAACGATGTCGACTTCTCGGTCGAGAAAGGCGAATGCTTCGGTCTGGTGGGCGAAAGCGGATCGGGAAAGTCCACGGTTTTGCGCTGCGCCTCGCTGCTCTTCGACAACTGGAAGGGCGAGATCAAATTCGGCGACCGGTCCGTCAACGAGATGACGCTGGAAGAACGCTGCCGCACCATGCAGATGGTGTTTCAGGACCCCTATGGCTCGCTGCACCCGCGCCATTCCATCCGCACCGTTTTGAGCGAGCCTCTGAAAATCCACGGCATCGCCGACCGCGAGGAACGCATGGAGCGCGCACTTGTCGAAGTCGGCCTGCCGGCAGGTTTTCTGGATCGCTACCCGCATCAGCTTTCCGGCGGACAGCGCCAGCGTGTCGCCATTGCCCGGGCGCTGATCCTGGAACCGGACGTCCTGCTGCTGGATGAACCGACATCCGCGCTCGATGTTTCGGTACAGGCGGAAATCATCAACCTGCTGGTGCGTCTGCGCGAGGAAAAAGGCTTCACCTATCTGATGGTCAGTCACGACCTCGCCGTCATCGACCATATGTGTGATCGCTTTGCCGTGATGCAGGCCGGCCGCATCACGGAGGTTCTGCCGCGCGAAGCCATATTGGGCAATCAGGCCACAGACCCCTACGCCCGCGAACTGATCGGCGCAAGCCTGGCCTATGAGCATGCGATGTAGAACAGGGGCTCAGGCCGGGCGGCGCGACAATGCCGCCGCCGCCACACATCATCACAGCGGCAGCGGCGACACCTTGCTGCCTGCCACATTGGAAGGAAAAGGACCAGCCATGTCGGACGTCACACCCTATCGGGGCATTCCGAACCAGTTCCGCCAAAACATACTGAAGCGTAAGGTACAGATCGGCTGTTGGTCGGCGCTTGCAAGCCCGATTACAGCGGAGGTCCTGGGATGCGCCGGTTTTGACTGGCTGCTTCTCGACAGCGAGCACGCGCCAAATGATGTCCTGAGCCTGATACCGCAGCTCATGGCGCTGAAAGACAGTGCCTCGGCGCCTGTCGTGCGCCCGCAATGGAACGACACAGTCATTATCAAACGACTGCTCGACAGTGGTTTTTATAATTTCCTCATCCCGTTCGTGCAGTCGGCGGCTGAAGCAAAAGCGGCGGTCGCCGCCACCCGCTATCCGCCTGAGGGCGTGCGTGGCGTTTCGGTGTCGCAACGCTCGAACCATTACGGGACGGTTCCCGACTACATGAAGCTGGTCAACGAGAACATCACGGTTCTCGTGCAGATCGAAAGCCCTCAGGCCGTTGAAGCGGCGGACGAAATCGCCGCAGTCGATGGCGTTGACGGGTTGTTCGTCGGCCCCTCCGATCTCGCCGCGGGCTTCGGCCATCTCGGCAATCCCTCACAACCCGATGTCCAGAAAGCCATCCGCCATGTGTTCTCGGTCGCCGAAAGCCACGGCAAGACGGCTGGCATTCTGGCACCGTTAGAGGCCGATGCGCGCCGCTATCTGGAAATGGGCGCAAACCTTGTCGCCGTCGGTTCCGACCTCGGCGTCTTCCGCAACGCCACCCAGGCGCTCTGCGACAAATTCATATCTTCGCAGGCGTAAAGCCTGCCGACATCCACACGATACTTAAAGGGAGATAAGCGATGACGAAAATCGGTTTTGTCGGTCTCGGGATCATGGGAACCCAGATGGCCGGACGGCTTGCAGACGCAGGGCATGAACTTTTCGCCTATGATCGCAAACAGCTTGCAGACAACCTTGCCGCAAAAGGCATCACCGCCTGCGCCTCGTCAAAAGAGGTGGCGGAGAAATGCGAAGTCTTCATTTCCATCGTTCCCGACACGCCCGATGTCGGCGCGGTGCTTTTCGGCGAAAACGGTGCAGCAGAAGGCCTGAGCGCCGGCAAGATCGTCATCGACATGAGCTCGATTTCGCCCGTCGAAACCAAGGAATATGCGGAAAAGATCGCGGCGCTTGGCTGCGAATATGTTGACGCACCGGTTTCCGGCGGCGAGGTCGGCGCGCGCGACGGCACGCTGTCCATCATGGTCGGCGCGAAAGACGAGGTCTTCGAAAAGGTCAAACCGCTTTTCGAAATCATGGGCAAGAACGTGACACTGGTGGGCGCGGTCGGCGCCGGGCAGACCGCCAAGGTCGCCAACCAGATGATTGTTGCCATGAATATCGAGGCCGTCGGCGAGGCGCTTCTGTTTGCAGCACGCGCCGGCGTTGATCCGGAGCGCGTCCGCCAGGCGATTTCCGGCGGCTTCGCTTCGTCGAAAATCCTGGAACTGCATGGCGAACGGATGATCAAGCGGACATTCGATCCCGGCTTCCGCATCAACCTGCACCAGAAAGACCTCAACCTTGCGCTCACCGCCGGCCGCCAGATGGGGCTTTCGCTGCCGAATACGGCAACCTGCCAGGAACTGTTCAACGCCTGCGCGGCGCATGGCGGCAGTGGCTGGGATCATTCCGGCATGGTCAAGGCACTTGAGCTTCTCGCCGATTTCGAAATCGGTCAGGACTAAGCCAAAACATCCAGACGGGGCCGGCCTCCGGCCTCGTCGCTGACGACTGATCTGCCCCCTTTCAGCTTTCAGGACGCCGGCATGAAATTCTTATGCTCATGTATCCCCGTAGACTAATTGTTGCATTTACAAAAATTGCATAAGCGACTAAAACAGTCTTTGGAAATTGGGGGAGCCTGGCATGTGTCCGATGAGTGACATCCCGGCCAAAGGAGATGTTTGAAGTGCCGTATGAATTCACCGATTCGATACCCTATCTGCTCAATCGGGTTGGTGTGAGACTTGGAGAGCGTTTCTCAAGCCAATTGCTCGAACACGACGTGACGCTTTCGATGTATCGCGTTCTGGCGGTGCTCCGGCAGCGGGGCGAGAAAACGCTGAGCGAGCTTGCCGAGCTTGTTTCCGTGGAAGTGTCGACGCTGTCGCGCCTGGTGGGGCAGCTTGTCCGGCGCGGTCTGGTCTCCCGCGTTCGCCCGGTGACGAATGGCAGGATCGTGCAGATCAATCTGACGGAAAAGGGCATTCATCTGGCCGACCGGCTGATGCCCGTGGCGGCGATGTATGAGGAAACGGCGGTCGACGGTCTCGATCCCGAGACCGTGGAGGCGCTGAAACGCACGCTGCGCCATATCAACCGGAATATCTCGAAGCTCTGAGCGGCTGACAAAGCTCTCTTTGCACGGGTGTCATTCTTATGCTTGACCCACAGGTGTCCGAGGTTAGCTATCGGCCATCAATCCGGCGCTTCAGTTGGCCACAGCCCTCCCGCCCTCTCCGGCGTCATCCTCGTGCTTGACACGAGGATCCATGTACCTCTCCGCACGACAAGCGTGAGCAGTTGGTTCCGACCGTTATGATATTGGGAGCAGCGCCGTTCATTGTTTGCGACAAACGACGCTGGATCCTCGTGTCAAGCACGAGGATGACACCTGAGAGAGTGGGCCGGTTTTGTCAGAAGAAACTGGAGGCCGTCGTCTCATCCGGCCTCCCGCCGCTTTACTCCACCGGCACCAGCACGAAATCGAAATCGGAGCGCCAGACCGTCTCTTCGTCGTCAGATCGCACGAACGGCGCGATCAGGCTTTTCTTGACGCCGAAAACGGCATCGCTTTCCAGGTACTTGTCATCACCGGCGAACGTGTGGGTGACCAGCTTCTGGAAGCCGTCGGCGGTGACCAGAAAATGCATGTGCGCCGGGCGGTAGGGGTGGCGGCCCATATGCCCCAGCATCTGGCCGACCGGGCCGTCGTCGGGGATCGGATAGCTCACCGGCTTGATGCCGACGAACTGATAGGCGCCGTCCGGGCCGGTGAAGAACCGGCCGCGATTGTTCCATTTGGGCTGGATATCAGGCTGCTGGACATCGTAGAAACTGTCGGCATTGTCCGACCAGACATCGATGCAGGCATTTTCGACCGGGTTTCCGTCAAGGTCCGTCACCTTGCCGATATAGCGGCAGAGTTCGCCCTTGCCGTCGAGCGATATGCAGTCGCCCATCTGTCGGATCGGGGCGTTGGCGACATGGAAGGGGCCGAAAACGGTGTTTTCCGTCGCTCCTTCCGGACGCCGGTTGTTGATCGCATCCACCAGCATCGAAAAGCCCAGAACATCGGAAAGCAGGATGAATTCCTGCCGCTCCTCGGAGCAGATCTGGCCGGTGCGGGTGAGGAAATCGATGGCGATATCCCATTCATCCTGCGTGAGGTTGGTCTCCTTGGCGAAGGCATGAAGATGGCTGACAAGCGATGTCATCACTTCGCGCAGGCGCGGGGAAGCCTCGCTTCCCACGCGTTCATTGACGGTTTCGACCGATGCCTCTTCCGTAAAATAGCGGGTCATTGGTTTTCTCCTCTCCAATCAGTCCGGGCGCTTTCCGGCCCATGCGCGCTGAAGCAGTTCTCTGATGCTCTTTCGGTCGAGCGGACGGGGGCTCCAGTAGGGATTGGCCGTGGCCAGTTCCGCCATGCGGTCCAGTTGCGTTTCCGTGACGCCGAGATCGGCAAGTCGCAGCGGCGCGCCGAGCGAACGGGCGAAATCGTAAAGCCCCGCACCGGCCCGGCCGCCGAACAGGCTTGCCACCGATGCCAGCGCTTCCGGCGCCGTCTCCTCGATAAAAGCAATCGTGTGGGGCAGCAGAATTGCATGCGTATCCGCATGCGGCAGGTCCAGACTGCCGCCCAGCGTGTGGCAGAGCTTGTGATGGACCGACATGCCGACGCCGCCGAGCACCGTGCCGCACAGCCATGCGCCATAGACCGCGCCGTCGCGCCCTTCGGCATTGTCCGGATCGTCGACGATGGCGGGCAGCGCATCGCGGAACGCCCGCAGCCCCTCAAGAGCCATCAGCGTGTAGACCGGGCTTCCGTCGCGGGCGTAAACGCCCTCGGCGGCATGAGCCATGGCATTCAGGCCGCTGGTGACGGCGAGATGGCGCGGCAGCGATGTGGTCAGGTCCGGGTCGTAGATCACCGTTTCCGGCAGGATCTCCGGTCCGCGGCGCGTGGTCTTTACGCCGTTTTCGGTTTCGCCGAGGATCGGCGTCGCCTCCGAGCCGGCATAGGTCGTCGGGATGACCAGCTGCGGCGCGCCGTTGCGCGCGGCAATCGCCTTGCCAAGCCCGGTCGTCGAACCGCCGCCGATGGCGACGATGCAGTCGGCTCCGACCTTTTCGAAGGCCGCCATGGCGCGCATGGTGACATCGACCGGCGTATGCATGGTCGCGCCGTCAAAGAGATCGGCGGAAAGAGACCCGAGGCTTGCGGCCAGGGTTTCGGCCTGCCCGCGCTGTTGCGGCGTGGACAGGACGAGCGCCCGCGATGCGCCGAGGCGGCGCACCTCATCGGCCGCGCTTTCAAGTGTTCCCCGCCCGAAGACGATCCGCGCGGGGGAAGCCGTATGTGTGAAAGCCTGCATGGTAACCTACTCCAGTTTGAACAGCCGGCTGGCATTGGTCCGGCCGATCTTGATCCGGTCCGCTTCCGAAACCGAGGCGGCATCGAACCAGTCTGCGGCATGGTCGACATTTTCGAACGGCCAGTCGGTCGAGAACATGATGCGGTCGGCGCCAAGTTCGAGAATGGCGTCGATCAGCGTCTGGGTGCGGAAATTGCCGGATGTGGTGATGTGGAAATTCTCGTTGAAATAATCGGCGAATTTCCGCTTGGCCGGATGTTTCGGCGGCAGCTTGACCCAGGCGTTGCGATGGTCGATCCGCCAGATCATGTAGGGGATGCCCTCGCCCATATGGCCGAGAACGATCTGCAGCGAGGGGTGCTCGTCGAACAGACCGGAACCCATCAGGCGCAGGGCATGGACGGCCGTTTCCTGGGCAAAGGCCCAGGTCGGGCCGAGCAGCCACGGGTGACCTTCATAGATGCGGGCATCCTGCGGCAGCGGGTTGCGCGGGTGCAGATAGAAGGGCACATCCAGCCTTGCGACCTCACCCCAGAACGGGCGGTATTGCGGCAGGTCGTAATAAAGCGGGGTCTCGCCACCGCCCTGCAGGCTGTCCTGCGAGAAGCCGTTGACCAGCGCGCCGACAAAACCCAGATCGTTGACGCAACGATCCAGCTCGCGCGCCGCCGCGTCCGGATCCTGCATCGGCAGGGCCGCAAATGCCCGGAAACGGTCGGGACGGCGGGCGCATTCCTCGGCCAGCGTGTCGTTGGCGCGCCGGGCAATGTCGATAGCCTTTTCACGGTCGGTGATGGCCTGCACAGCCGGCGCGTTCAGCGACAGGATCATGAGGTCGATCCCGTGGGCATCCATGAGTTTCAGCCTTGTATCGTGAATGTCGAGCAGCCGGTGCTGGAGTTCGTCCCAGTAGGCGCCCGGCACGAAGCCGGCGGAATCCTGAAGCGTATCGGGAATGGCGAAGTGTTCTTCGAGGGCGATCTTGCCTTGCATTGACTATCCTCCTGATGGAAATCGTCTGATCTGTTTGCGCGCGTCAGCGCGGGCCGAGCGCGGACAAGAGGCCGCCCAACAGCGTTGAAAGTTCGCCCGGCGTCTTGGCGAGGCCGTAGACATAGCTGTCGGGTCGGACGATGGCGGCAACCGCGCCGGTCTCGCTGAACCAGCGGCCATATACGCCGTTGGTGTCCCAGATATCGCCGCCGCCGAACATCTGCGTGAGGGCAAAGACCGCATCGGAACCGCCCATGGCCTTCCAGCTCTCAAGGTCGCCTTCACTGATCTCCGAGAGCGCGGGCCGGTCGGCGGCGACGATCAGCCAGCCCGTGCCGGCAATCTCGTCGAACAGCGCCGTCCTGGCCGGCGTCGAAACCAGACCCTGCGGCAGAAGCGCGCCGTCATTGTCGATCAGGCCGCCCTTCAGCGGCGGATAGACGAGCTTGTCCGGCTTGTGATTGGCCTTGCGCGCGGCGATCATGCGGGCATCGCGTTCCCTGGCCTTTTCGGGATCGCGCATGGTCTGGGCGCGGCCCAGTTCGATGGCCTTGTCGGTGATGTAGCGCACATGCGGCTCGCGCTCTTTCTGGTAGGTGTCGAGAAGCCCGTCGTCGTAACCGGACAGCACCATGTCGAGCTTCCACGCCAGATTGCGGGCGTCGCGAATGCCCGAAACCATGCCCTGCGCCAGGAAGGGCGGCATCTGGTGGGCGGCATCGCCGGCCAGCATGATCCGGCCCTTGCGCCAGCTTTCAGTGACGCAGGACAGAAAGGTGTAGTTTGCCACGCGAATAAGGTCCGCATCATCCGGGGTGAGATAGGCGGCGACGCGCGGCCAGACGTTTTCCGGCTTCACCAGTTCGTCACGATCCGCATCCGCTTCCAGCCGGAAGGAGAAACGGTGGTGATTGGGGCCGATATTGACGATCGATATCGACTGGGCCGGATTGCAGACCTGTTGAAAGGACGGAAGCCCCGGCACATTGCGGCGCATTTCGAAGTCGCAGACCAGCCAGTTTTCGAAGAAGGCGAGGTCTTCGAGCTTGCCGTCAAGATGTTTGCGGACAAAGCCGTTGCCGCCGTCGCAGCCGACGACATAGCGGGCGCGCACGGTCTGCTCCGTGCCGTTTTCGTCTCTTGCAGTGACCGTCACGCCCTCGCCGTCATCGGCAAGTGCTATGACCGTCTGGCCGCTGCGGATCTCGACGCCGGGCGTGCTCCTGACAAGCGTGTCCATCGTGTCTTCGAGATGCGGCTGGTACATCATGTACTGCGACGGCCAGCCGCAGCGGCCGGGATTGTCATACTCGATGTCGAGCAGAACCTCGTCATTGCCGTTTATCCAGACATAGCCGCGCTGGATATTGGTGCCCGGCAGAACCTTTTCCGAAATGCCGAGCTTCTGAAACGTCCGCATGGTTTCATCGTCGAAAGCGGCGGCGCGGGGCAGATTGTAGAGGCCCTGGTAGCGCTCGAGCACGATGACGCTGCGGCCTTGCTGGCCCAGAAGCGCGGCCAGCGCCATTCCTGTCGGGCCATAGCCCACGATTGCGACATCACAATCCATTGTTTCTCCTCCATCGAATATAGTTGATATTACAATTCTTGTATTTGCAAATAATAAGGCGCAAAAAGCCTCATTTTATGCCCGGCCGGCGTTATTTTCCGATCAGGATAGCCACGCCGGCATTCGAGATTTCAGGGACATAGGTGATCAGCAGCAGTGCCACGAGATAGATCAGGGCAAAGGGAAGGATGCCCCTGTAGATGGTACGCAACGACATGCCGGAAACCACCTGCATGACGAAGATGTTGATCCCGAACGGCGGCGTGAACAGGCCGATCGCGAGGTTCACGGTCATGATGATGCCGAAATGAACCGGGTCGATGCCGACCGCCGTGATGATCGGCAGCAACAGCGGCGTCAAAAGCAGAATGGCCGACAGCGGATCGATCAGACAGCCGACGATCAAGAGCAGGATATTGAGCGCAATGAGCAGGACCCATGTCGGCAGCGCCATCTGCTGGATCAGCGCGACCAGTTGGCCCGACACCTGATTGACGGTGATCAGCCAGGAGAACACGCCGGCACAGGCAATCACGATCATGATCTGCGACGTGAAGGAAACGGTCACGCGTGCTGCGGCCAGAAGATCGGCCAGCGTCAGCTCCCGCATGACCAGACAGCTGACCGCAAAAGCATAGAGACAGGCGACGCCGGCGGCTTCCGTCGGCGAGAACACGCCGCCATAAATGCCGCCGATGATGACCAGCGGAACGCCGGCCGCCCAGACGCCCCGTTTCAGAGCATGCAGGAAGTGGCCGAGCGACAGGGCATCCTCGCTGCCGCTTCGCGTCCTGCGCCCGACCCACAAGGCGTGCAGCGCCAGCAGGCCGACGATGAGCAGGCCCGGCACGATGCCGGCGGCATAAAGGCGCGGAATGGACTGATCCGCCGCCGCGGCATAGACGATCATCGGGATTGATGGCGGCAGGATCACGCCGACCGCGCCGACGGAAACCAGCAGCCCGGCGGAATAGGCGTCGTCATATTTGTCCTCGCGCAGCGATGGCAGCATAACCTTGCTGACGGTCGCAACCGAGGCCGCGCCGACGCCGGTGATCGCCCCGAAGACCGCGCCGCCGGAGATCGCCGTCAACGGCACCTTGCCCGGCACGCGGCCCATGCTGGCGCGCATCAGGTCCATGAGGCGGCTGGCGATGCCGCCGCGGTCCATCAGTTCGCCGGCGAAGATGAAGAAGGGCAGCGCCAGCAGCGTATAGGCATTGACGGAGGAAAACAGATATTGCTGCAGCGCCAGCAGCGGCAGATGCATCGTCAGCGCCATGGTTGCGGCGGAGGCCGCCAGCAGCACCAGAAAGATCGGGTAACCCAAGAGCATCAGCACGACGGGAAGAACGACGAGTGTCCAGATCATCTCATTCACCCCCGCGCAGCGATTCAAACAGCCGGACAATCGCAATCAGCGCCATGCCGACAAGGCCGACAAGCACGGTGCCCTGCACCAGCCACAGCGGCACCTCAGCCATATTGCTCAGCGTTCCGCGTGCAAACAAACGGCTGATGGCGCTGAAGGAGTACCAGGCGACGTAGAGACAGATCCCGGCGGTGGCCAGATGTTCGACCGGCCCCAGAAAACGCCTGAGTGGTTTGGAGAAACTGTCGGACAGCAGCGACATCCGCAGATGCTGGTTGTTCTGCGACACGCCGATAGCGCCGATGAAGACAATCCCGACCATGCTGAAGACGAGCGATTCATCCAGCCACAGCAGGGTGACGCCCCAGATATAGCGCAACGCGACCCCGAGACAGATCATCAGGACCATAAGGATGAGCAGAAGGGCAAGCGCGGTCATCAACCAGCGCGAAATCGTATCGAGCGCGTGTTTCATTAAACGTGTTCCCGAGGGCGCGGCGCCGAGACGTCCGCGCCCTTATATCCGTATGACTGTTATTGGGCCGAGAGCCGCTTCACGGCGTCCTGCATGAAGGTGATTTCATCGGCCAGGTCGGGGTTATCGGCTTCCGCTTTCGGCATGATCCCGGCCACGGCGTCCAGATAGGCCTTCTGGTCCTCCGGCGAGAGGGTGAGGATCTTGCCGCCGTTTTTCTCCCAGATCGACTTGACCTGTTCGACTGCGTCGAGATTCCAGGTGTTGGCCTCGGTCAGCGCCTCGCGTGCGGCAGCCCGCACATCATCGGCCAGTTCCGGACCGATCATGTCCAGAAACGACTGGCTCGCCACCGCCGTCACCACCATGTAGCTTTCCGGCAGCACGGTCAGCCCCTTGGCAACATCGTAGTAATGGCCGGTGGTAAAGACCGGCAGGCCGGCGATCAGACCGTCGACGACGCCGTTCTGCATGGCGGGCAGAACCTCGCCAAGCGGCATAGAGATCGGCGAGGCGCCGAGCGCCTCCAGAGGGCCGGTCGCCAGAGCCGATGGCCCCGCCACACGGATCTTCTGCCCCTTCAGCGCAGCGATCGTGTCGATGGGTTTGACGCTGAGAATGCCGAGCGGACCATGGGGAAAGGCGGCGATGGTTTCCATGCCCTGATCGGCGGCGTAAGCCGACAGATGATCCTCGACGTCCGGGTCGGCCAGAACCTTCTGCGCCTCGGCCAGATCGCCGAACAGGCCGGGAACGTCCAGCACCTCGAACTTCTTGTCATACTGGACGAAGAAGGACGATGCCGGCGCCGTCACCTCGATCGTTCCCATGGCAACGCCTTCAACCGTTGCCGGGATCTGACCGAGTTGATTGGCCGGGAAAAGCTGGACCTCGATCGCGCCGTCCGTCTTCGCCTCGACGCCCTTCTTGAAACCCTCCATCCATTTCAAAATGACATCGCTGTTCGTCGGCGATGAAACTTTCAGCGTATAATCGGCGGCCATGACGGGCGCCGCCGAAAGCGCGGACAACGCCATAAAGGCGGCCGCCTGCAGAAATCTGGACATTCACTCCTCCGTTGATTTCAGTCTCCTCTGAAAACGGAAGATAGAACAGAAAATTTGCATTTGCAAATTTATCAGATGCATTTTTTTCTGATGCAAAAGATAGAAACGGGATATTGAGACCCAAAACGATGAATGGGTCGCGCGGGATAGGCCCCGCCGAGAGCGAGAAACACAAGGGGACGACGATTAGGACGTGCCGGTTCCTGTCTGGATTGGCAAGAACCGGCATGTCACGGTCAAAGGAAGAACCACGCCAAATTCACACATCCCGCCATTCGGCGCCTGTGTGACCTGAAGGCACTTCAGTTGGCGTTTTGTCGAACCTTCACGCCTGGAGCGAACTACCCGGCTTTCCACTCGAACGCAGCGAAGAGCCCGCGAAGTTCTGCAAGACCTTTCAGCCTGCCAATCGCGGGGTATCCCGGTTGCGCCTGCCGGCCGATATCGTCGAGGATATCCTGTCCATGATCGGGCCTGATCGGAATTGACCAGTCCGACCGTCCTGCGGCTTTGCGACGATGCTCTTCTTCGACGACCGCGTTTACAAGCGCAGCCATATCGGTGTGTCCGGTCAGATGCTGATCCTCGTAGAAGGAATTCATCACAGCATCGCCCTCAATCGTTACATTGCGAAGATGCATGAAATGCACGCGGTCGCCGAGCGCTCTCATAATCGCTACAGGGTCGTTATCCGGACGTGCGCCCAGCGCCCCGGAACAAAGCGTCACACCGTTTGCCGGCAGATCGACAGCATCAAGGATCTTTCGATATTGCGCTTGCGTCGACATAATTCTGGGCAGCCCGAGAAGCGGAAATGGCGGATCATCCGGGTGGCAGCAAAGGCGTACGCCCAGTTCTTCGGCGAGCGGCGCGACTTCCGACAGGAAGTCGATCATATGCCCCTGGAGCTGTTCCTCACTGATATTGTCATATTCCCCGAGCTGGGTTCTGACATCGTCCAGCGAGAAACGCTCGGCTGCGCCTGGAAGGCCGAAGACCACATTCCCGGCAATTGCTTCCTTATCGATTTCGCTCATCTGCGCGAAGCGGGCTGCAGCGGCCTCCCTGACATCGACCGGGAAGCTTTCTGCCGCCCCGGGACGCGCGAGAATATGGATATCATATGCGGCGAAGTCGATCAGATCGAACCGCATGCAGCGCGCACCGTTCGGCCGTTCCCATGCAAGGTCCGTGCGGGTCCAGTCGAGCACCGGCATGAAATTGTAGCAGATCACATCGATACCCGCGGCCGCCAGATGCCGCATCGATTGCTTCCAGTTTTCAGTATGTGTTTTCCACTCGCCCTTCTGTTTCTTGATGTCTTCCGAGACAGGAAGCGATTCGACCACGCTCCAGCCAAGTCCCGACGGACGCCCGTTTGCCATTGTTGCGATCTGCTGCCGGCGAAGCTCTATTTCCTCGGTGGTCCACACCGTTCCAGTCGGGACGTGATGAAGGGCCGACACCACCCCCTCGACGCCCGCCTGCATCATCGTTTCAACTGTCACCTTGTCTGCTGGACCGAACCAGCGCCATGTCTGTTGCATTGTCAGGCCTGCTTATCTTCTGTTTCGTTGAGCGCAATATGGACCTTGCAGCTTTTGCTCTTGTCCAGCGCAAGGGCGAAGGCCGCGCCTGCCTGGTTCATGGGATAGGTCCTGGTGATGATTGGCCGCACGTCAATACGCCGCGATCCGATGGCATTCACGGCATCGGCAAATTCGCTGTCGAAGCGATGCGTACCGATATAGGAGATTTCGCGGGCGACCATGCGTCCGACCGGCAGGTCCATCGTGCCGGCAACGCCGACTTCGACCAGAACGCCGCAGGGCTCCAGAGCCTCGATGGCGCTCGTCACTGCTTGCGAGGCTGCAGAGCACTCGAACGCCACGTCATAAGGGCCCTCTTCAGAGACACCGTTCGGACGAGCCTTGAGGTCGATGGTCACATCGGCACCCATTTTCGAGGCGACCTCCAGTGCTTCCGCATTAAGATCGGTGGCGACGATATGAGCTGCACCTGCCGCTTTCGCCGCTGCAATCGTCAGGCAACCGATAGGACCGCAGCCGGTGACGAGAACATTGAGCTTGTCGACGCCAGAGGGCACGCGCGAAACGGCGTGAAGGCAAACCGCAAGCGGCTCGGAACACGCCGCTTCGCCTGCACTGATGCCTTCGGGGAAGGCGAAGCACTGGGCCGCGTCGACGGTGAGGTACGACCGGTAGAGGCCCTGTTCATGCGGCAGATGCATAGCGCTGCCCATGAAGTGCATGTCCGTGCAATGCCGCTCCATTCCGGACCTGCAAAAACGGCAATGTCCACAGGGGCGGCTGGGATTGACTGCAACCAGCATGCCCGGCGTCAGCGTATCGACACCCTGACCGATCGCCTCAATGCGGCCGGCTGCTTCGTGGCCCAGTATAATGGGCTCGCGGACCCGGATCTGTCCAACACCGCCATGCGCAAAATAGTGCAGATCCGATCCACAGATGCCGCCTCGCTCCATGGCAATCCTGACCTGCCCCAGTCCCGGGGCAGCAGCCTCACATGTTTCAAGCCGCAGATCCTGCTGTGCATGAAGACGCAGGATATCCGCCTGCTTCACAGGCATTCCAGACATAACGAAAACTCCCTTCTCAAATTCCGAGATAGCAACATTCAACTTTTGCTTTGAGAGAAGTGGATGGTGTCTGTTCAAAGACGATACCCGCAAGCACCTGTCCGCGGTTTCCGCTCGTTGCATCGCGCCGCATGCTTTCCATCACCGCTTCTCCTCCCTTTAAGCCGCAGACGCCGATTGCGGCCCCTGCTGCCGATCTTGTGTTTGCCCATCAGTTAATTTTCAAAATGGCTTTACACTATCGACAAACAATCATATACACATTGTCAGACGATTTAAAAGACATTGACAGTCGATTATGAAAATCGTTTACGGGAGGATGAATTATGATGCCTGCACCGACGACGCGGCTTCGCCATGTGTCCGATGCGTGTCATAGCCAGAGAGAGAACGTCGCCGCACGCCGTGGCGCGCTCGATCTGTCTCTTCTCCTGTTTGCAGAAAATTCGTGAAATCTCAGAATTTCCAATGGATGGAGTAGAGCAATTGACACGCATACCTTTCGACACGATGCGGGATGTCATCACCGAGGCTTTCGTCAAGGCGGGCATGCCCGCCGGAGACGCAGCACAATGTGCAGTGTTTCACACGCAGGCGAGTTGCGACGGGGTGTACTCGCATGGTCTCAACCGCGTCGCACGGTTTGTCGACTACGTGAAAAAAGGTTGGGTCAACCTGGAAGGCAAGCCGGAACGCGTTCGTTCTCTCGCTGCTATTGAAGTGTTCGACGGTCATCGCGGACCGGGCATTCTCAACGCGCTTTCCGCCAGCAACCGCTCCATGGAACTCGCCAGTAAAAACGGCGTCGGCATCGTAGCCTTGCGAAACACGACCCACTGGATGCGCGGCGGTGCCTTCGGCTGGCATGCTGCAGACAAGGGCTATGTTGCAATGTGCTGGACCAATACCGAATCCTGCATGCCCGCCTGGGGTGCGCAAAATACGCGCCTGGGCAACAATCCTTTCGTCATGGCCGTGCCGCGTGACAAGGGGCACATCGTGCTTGATATGGCGATGTCGCAATATGCCTACGGCAAGCTTCAGGTCACACGGCTGAAAGGCGAGAAACTGCCCTTCCCGGGCGGCTTTGACAAAAACGGCGAGTTGACCTCCGAACCCGGACCTATCGAAGAATCAATGCGTATCCTGCCGATGGGCTACTGGAAGGGATCCGGCTTTGCCATTCTGCTCGATACGCTGGCCGCCGTACTTTCCGAAGGCGCCCCCACCTATGAGATCGACCAGATCCAGGAGGGAAGCTGCACCGGCTGCTCCCAGATATTCATCGCCATCGATCCGCAGCAGCTCGGCGGGCAGGATTTCACCAACCGGGTGGCAGACGGGATAGCCGATTATGTCAATGGCTCGACACCGGATGAGAAGAGCAAGGAAGTCATCTATCCGGGACAGATCGAGGTCCGTGTACGCAAGGACCATCTGGAAAACGGAATTGTTGTCGATGACGGCGTATGGGCAGAGGTTCTCGCCCTTGCAGGTCGGAGCGCCTGACAATGATTACGGGACATCTCGAATGCCTTCGACGCGCCGGCAGTGAATCTCCGGACGCCGTCTTCTCGGTTCTAAATGCGCTGGCGAAGATGGACTTTCAGAGCATTGAGGATGGCGAGGTCGCTCTCTCCGGCCATGGATTGACCGCCAAGCTGTTTTCTCTGGAAACGCACCCGGTCGAAGCAGGAACGGCTGAATCACACCTGGACAACATCGACATTCACCTCGTGGTGTCAGGTGCCGAGAAGATCGCTCAGGCACCGCTCACGACGGCGGCCGATGCGACCCGGCAAGGTCAGCCTGAAAACGACAACATCTTCTATGACCTGCCTGCCGAACCCATGACCATGGTCACTCTGAAACCGGGTGAGTTCGCGGTGCTGTTTCCGTGGGACATTCATGCTCCCGGCTGTTCGGTACCCGGGGAGGAAAGCGTCAGAAAGGTTGTCGTCAAGCTTCCGCTGGAGAGCCTCAAGGCTGGTTAAACAAAAAAGGGCCACGTGAGCAAAGTGGCCCCATCGAGATTCACTGGGAGGATCAAGGTGTCTATTCAAAATGCCGTGCAGCAAACGCTGAAGGCGCTGATGGTCATATCGCTTGCCCTGATGTGCGTTCTCGTTTTCGCCAATGTGGTGATGCGATACGGATTCAACTCCAACATTCTTATCACTGAAGAAGTCGCCCGCTACCTGTTCGTATGGCTGACCTTTCTGGGCTCGATCACCGCTTTTGCGAAAAACCGGCATGTTCGCGTCGTATTCGTTCTCAACCGCTTGCCGGATCCGTGGCGGGCAATCGTTCTCATCTTAAGCCGTTTTGCCATGCTGATGTGTTGCGCAATGGTGCTTATCGGCTGCTGGCAGTTGGCTGGACTGAACCTTCAGAACCGACTTCCCATAAGCGGCTTGCCGGTTGCCGTTCTTTATGCCGCCGGCATTCCTTTCGCCATCTGTGTCGGCGTCATGCTGGTCGTGCGGATCTGGCGCGCCATTCGGCAATTGCCCCGAGGTGAAACCCTATGACTGTCATCGTCTTCCTTGTCAGCCTGGTCGGCTGCATCGTCATCGGCATACCGATCGCCTTTTCGTTACTGCTCTGCGGCACGGCACTGATGCTCAATCTGGGGCTTTTCGATAGCCAGATCATGGCGCAGAACCTTATCAACGGCGCCGATAGTTTTTCGTTGCTCGCGATTCCGTTCTTCATTCTGGCCGGCGAGTTGATGAATGCAGGCGGCATTTCCAAGCGCATCGTCGATCTCCCCATGAAGCTGGTTGGCCACAAACGTGGCGGGCTTGGCTATGTCGCGATCATTGCCGCGGTGCTGATGGCAAGCCTTTCAGGTTCGGCGGCCGCAGATACCGCTGCACTGGCGATGGTTCTCCTACCAATGATGAAAACCGCGCGCTATGACGAAAGCCGCTCTGTCGGGCTGCTTTCTGCCGGAGGCATCATCGCACCGGTCATCCCCCCCTCCATTCCGTTCATTATTTTCGGCGTCGCAAGCGGGGTTTCGATTTCACAACTGTTTCTGGCCGGCATTGCGCCGGGTGTGATGATGGGGGCAACGCTGGCGGCCGTATGGTGGTGGCAGGCCCGCACTGCTGAAATCGAAACCATGGAAAAGGCGACGCCGGCTGAAATCATGCAGTCGCTTCGACAGGGGATATGGGCGCTGTTCCTGCCGGTCATCATCATCGGTGGTTTTCGCAGCGGCATATTCACCCCGACAGAAGCGGGCGTTGTCGCTGCCGTCTACGCGCTTTTCATTTCGGTGGTCGTCTATCGTGAACTCGACGTCAAGAAACTCTATGAGGTGCTCTATTCCGCTGCCGAAACGACGGCGATTGTCATGCTCCTCGTTGCCGCATCGGCCGTATCCGCATGGCTCATCACGATCGCCGAACTGCCGCAGATGGTTGCCGACCTGATGGAACCGCTGATTGGATCGCCGATCCTGCTGATGGCGGTCATGATGATTTTCATTATGGTCGTGGGCATGGTCATGGACCTGACGCCGACGGTTCTTATCCTTGTGCCCGTGATGATGCCGCTGGTGAATGCCGCCGATATCAATCCGGTCTATTTTGGCGTGATGTTCATCCTGAACTCTTCGATCGGCCTGATTACCCCGCCTGTCGGAAACGTGCTCAATGTGATCGCCGGCGTTTCGCAAATACCGTTCGAGCGTTGTGTTCGCGGGGTAGCGCCGTACCTGGCCGTTATGCTGGCTTTGCTCGTTCTGTTCATCCTGTTTCCGGCGTTGATCATAACCCCGCTTCATTGGCTGTCCTGACGTCAGCCCTTTCTGTGGCGACAAGCTTGAGCCGCGGGTTTGTCGTCGCACCTGACCTTGAGCGGCATCACACAAAAACTGGGAGAGTAGAATGACTGCTACGATCAAAAACATCGTGATCGGGTCCCTCGTCGGGGTCGGTCTCGCATTTTCGGCGACGCATGGCGCTCAGGCAAATTCGCTGCGTTTCGCCTCGGAGGCATCGCGCAACGATACGCAATATGCCGGCGCACAGAAATTCAACGAATTGCTGGAAGAAAAGACCGGCGGCGAGCTCGATCTGAAGATTTTCACCGACAGCACGCTCGGCAATGGCCAGGCCGCAATTACCGGAACGCGCGGCAGCACAATCGACATGCTTGTCACCGGGTCATCGAATTTCAGCGGCCTGGTACCGCTCATCGGTATGCTCGACATCCCTTTCCTGTTTGAGAATACAGACCATGCTTACCGCACCCTTGACGGCGAGGTCGGACAGGAATTGCTGGACAAGTTGAACGATGTCGGCCTTCAGGGGCTTGCATATTGGGATAATGGCTGGCGCCAGATTACCAATTCCGCACATCCGGTTCAAACACCGGATGATGTAAAGGGGCTGAAGATACGCACGACCGGCGCACCGGTTCACATTGAGGCCTTCAAGCTTCTGGGTGCCAACCCTGTGCCGATGCCGATCGGTGAGCTTTATACAGCCCTCGAGATGGGAACCGTCGATGCCCAGGAGCACCCGCTTGGCGTGTTTGTTTCGGCAAAACTGTACGAGGTTCAGGATTACCTGACCCTGTCCTATCACGCCTACAGCCCGCTGATCGTGGCAATGAACAAGTCCAAGTTCGATGCGTTGCCGGAAGACCAGCAAGAGGCACTCATCGAGGCGGCACGTGAAGCGGGCGACTATCAGCGCGAACTCAACAACCAGGCGATTGCCGAAGAAGTTGAATTCCTCAGGGGCGAAGGCCTGGACATTGTGGAAAGCATCGACCAGGCGCCCTTCGTCGAGGCGACAATTGGGGTTCGCGAAACGTTCGTCGATCAGTTCGGCGGCGCTTCTGAACTGCAGCAGATTGACGCATTGCGCGTGGATGATTGACCTAAAAGCCGAGACCGGCTGAAAAGTCCTCAACCGGTTTGGACAGATACGAGTGGCTCCGGAGATGTGTCGTGGACATCTGCCGGTGCCACTTATTTATTTGCGGCGGATATTTTTGGTGAAGGACGAAAACTGCTAATGATGCTAACAACATGTCAAAGGTGAGTACTGCGAGGGTCTCTTGTCAAAGCTGACATCCGATAATGCTTCCAAGCCAGCCAGTGGGCGGGCGACAAAGCTCGAATCCACAATTGCTGTCTTTGGGAACGACATTGTGAGGGGGCGCTACGCCGGCGAAACTTCGCTTCCTTCGGAGGCGGAGCTATGCACCACCTATGGCGTATCCCGCGCGACCCTTCGCGAAGTCGCGAAAATCCTCGCATCAAAAGGGCTGATTGTCATTCACAAGCATCGTGGCCTTTTCATTCAGGAGCGACGTGACTGGAACTACCTCGATACCGATGTGCTGAACTGGGTTCTGTCGGGAGAAGACAATTACGAAATGATCAAGACGCTTCTTGAAACGCGGGCGATCATAGAACCCGAGATCGCCGGTTGGGCAGCCGCGCGGGCGAGTGCGGATGATTTGGCGAAAATGGAAGCGGCCTTGAAGGATATGGATAAATTCTATTCCGACAAGGAGCGTTTCAATCAGGCAGATATTCGCTTTCATGCGGCGTTAATTGCAGCAGCTCAAAACTATGTTGTCGAGCAACTCGGAAAAGCCATAACCGCACTGCAGATCGCCGTCTTCGATGTGACCTACTTTCCTGATACCAACACGAAGAAAGTCACGATTGACCAACATGCCGCACTTCTAAACGCGATCCGCCTGCGCAAGTCTGCAGTTGCGAAAAAGATAAGCACGCAGATGATCGATGGCGTCCGCAACCGCGTCGACAATAAATATAAGACGATGAAATAACAGCGTGTTTATATAAAAGCACGTGATTTGCCTAAGTCGAACGTGTTCGCTTCCGCATGGAGATTATATAATTTGAGCGTCCAAAAGCTTAAGGCGCTCGACGATGAGAATGCCAGGCCGAAAAAGCCGCTTGCCGAGGCCATGCTGAACAACACGACCCTGAACGGTGTCGTTTCAAAAATGAAGACGTCCAATGTGAAGTGGAACACAATGACTCATATCTGTGCGCAACCAGCGTCGGGCGTGCGAGGTTCTATCGGTGGAACGGTTGAGCATACGGCATCGCAGAGCTCGTCCCGACGACGCATCTATTTCCGGGTGCTGGCTGGCATGGAAGACTTCACCCGCAAATGCCTGTGTCTCGTCGCAAACACATTGTTGTCTGGCGTCAGTCTCGCCTGTGTGATGGACATCGCAAGGCGAGGAAAGCCAACGACGAGTGCTCCGAAAAAGGCACGAAGATGACCAGCATACCTCTCACGTTTAACTTGAGGGGTTGTGGGTTGTGCAGCACCACGGTCGTCAGACAGTGGCGGGGCAAGATTTGAACACCGTTTTGTCCAACGGAAGTCTCCACCAAGCGCGAGTAGTTGAACCCTGCCCCGGCCAGCATCCTGCTCGACCTTTGTCGAGACGCCGATGACGAAGCCTTATTTCGAGAATCCGGAATTTCGCCACGTGGTTCGACGGGCTTACAATCGTTGCGGCCTGTCTGACATAGGATGCCTTGGCGCTGATGACAGGAAGTGCCCTGAAGCTGGATGGCGCTTGTCGGCGACTTCAGGCTTGCCTGTCCAGGGCGAGAGGCGAGACATTATTGCAGGAAAACCCGGAAACGGCGCAGCGCGATGGCGAACAGCGCAAGGCCGATCGCCGTCAGCCAGACAAGTTGCGGCCAGACGACATCGAGGCCCGCGCCGCGAAACAGCACGGCCTGAGACAGCGTTACATAATGGGTGTTGGGCGCCAGCAGCATGATGTCCTGAATGAATTGCGGCATGCTTTCGCGCGGCGTCAGCCCGCCGGAAAGCACCTGCAGCGGCAGCAGCACCAGCATCAGCAAAAGTCCGAATTGCGGCATCGAGCCGGCAACCGTCGCAAGGAAAATGCCGAGCGAGCACATGGCAAACAGCATCAGAGCGCTGCCGAACAGGAAAAGCGCCATGGAGCCGTTGACCGGCACCTTGAGAATGCCCTGGACGACGATCACCAGGGACAGGGCGGCGGCAACGAGAACAACGAGGCCGATCGACCAGATCTTGCTGACCATGATTTCGAAGGCGGTGACCGGCATGACGAGCAGGTGTTCGATGGTGCCGTGCTCGCGCTCGCGGATCAGCGCCGCACCGGACAGGATCATCGACAGCATCGTAATGCTGGTGATGATATTGATGATCGAACCGAACCACATCTGGCTGAGCTGCGGATTGTAGCGGGCGCGGATATCGAGCTTGACCGGAATGTCGCTACCGCCGGGAGAACGGTTCAGATATTCGGCGACGGTCCGGTCGATGATCTGCTGGATATAGGTGTTGCCGGTAAACGCCTGGGTCATCCGCGTCGCGTCGATATTGAGCTGGAGTTCCGGTTGGCGACCGGCCAAAACATCCTTTTCGAAATTTACCGGAATATCGAGCACGAAGGTCGATGTGCCCGCATCCAGCCGAGCGTCCATCTCAGCCGTGGTGACGATCTCCGGCGTGATGAAGTAAGGCGGGTAGAAGGCATCGAGAATACGCTGCGACAGCGCCGAACGGTCTTCATCGACGACGGAGATGGCCGCGCGGTTGAGCGTCTCCGGCAGGGCGACCGAGGCTGTGTAGACCGAAAGTGAAAACGCATAGATGATCAGAATAACCATCAGCGTGTCGCGCCCGAGGCCGCGCAGTTCCTTGATGCCGAGCTGGAGGATATTGTAAAATCGCATGACCTACCTCGCCTGCTTGCCGAGCAGCAGCGTGCCGGCGGCGACCAGAATCGGAATGGCGATGATCAGCGGCACGAAGGCCGTCTGAAGATCGCCGAAGTCGAGCGCCTTGGTGAAGGTGCCGCGCGATATCGTCACGAAATAGGTTGCCGGGTAGATTTTGCCGATAAAGGCGCCCGCGCCCTCCAGCGCGCTGACCGGGTCGATCAGACCCGAATACTGGATGGCCGGAATGAGCGTCAGGAGCGCGGTGGCGAAAAGGGCCGCGATCTGGCTGCTGGTGAAGGTCGACACCACAAGGCCAAGCCCCGTGGAGATGATGACGTAAAGCAGCGCCGCCAGCGTCAGGGTCAGGATGCTGCCGGTGAAGGGCACCCGGAACACCAGAAGCGAGGTGACCAGCAGCAGCGCGAAATTGAACATGGCGAGAACGACATAGGGCGTCTGCTTACCGAGCAGGAATTCAAGCCGCGTGGTCGGCGTGACATAGAAATTGACGATCGAGCCCAGTTCCTTTTCCCGCACGACCGAAAGCGTTGCCAGAATGGCGGGAATCAGCATCAAAAGCAGCGGAATGACTGCCGGCGCCATGGCGACGAGGCTTCGGATATCAGGATTATAGCGGTAACGCGCGGCCACCGAATAGGCGGGCGCAACCGCCTGCGGTCCATAGACCTCCGCGATTTTCCGGCTGAGCCAGGCTGCGTAGACGCCTTCGATATAGCCCTGCGCCGTCGACGCGCGCATCGGCATGGAGCCGTCCAGCCAGACGCCGATCTCGACATTGCGGCCGCGCGCCAGATCAGCGGCGAAATTCGGCGGAATTTCAATGGCGAAGCTGATCTCGCCGTCGCGCATCCGCCGGTCCAGATCGTCATAATCGGCAAGCGGCGGCTTTTCGTCGAAATAGCGCGAGCCTGAAATATCGAGCGTCAAATCACGGCTGACCGTGGTCTGGTCCCGGTCGAGCGCGGCATAGCTCAGGTTCTGGATATCAAGATTGATGCCATAGCCGATCACCAGAAGCAGGATCACGCTGCCGATGATCGCCATGGTGGCGCGGATCGGGTCGCGGCGCAGTTCCAGCGCCTCGCGCCATGAATAGCTCAACATCCGACGAAAATCGAAATTGCGCCTCAGCGCCCGTTCGGCGCGCGCATCCGAGGCAGCGTCGTCCTCGGCCACCACCGGGGCGGCCTCTTCATCCGCACTGTCCGTCACCGCTTCCAGATGGCTGATGAACGCTTCTTCCAGCGTCTCACGGCCGCTTGCCGCGATAATGGCGTCAGGCCGATCGCTTGTCAGCACCTTGCCGGCATGCATCAGCGAGATCCGGTCGCAACGCGCCGCCTCGTTCATGAAATGGGTGGAGATGAAGATCGTGACATTGTCATTACGCGAGAGCGCGACCAGCATCCGCCAGAAATCATCGCGCGCCACCGGGTCGACGCCGGAGGTCGGCTCGTCGAGGATGAGAATGTCCGGCCCGTGGATCATCGCCACGGCCAGTGACAGGCGCTGGCGGATGCCGAGCGGCAGGGCGTCGGGCAGGCTGTCGGCGACTTCGGCAAGGTCGAAACGCGCAATCATCTCGGCAACGCGCGCATCGATCGTCTCTGCCGGCAGGCGGTAAAGCCGGGCATGCAATTCAAGGTTCTGGCGCACGGTGAGCTCGGTGTAGAGCGAGAAGGCCTGCGACATGTAGCCAACCCGCCGGCGCACATCGATATTGCCGGGATCGACCGGTTTGCCAAACAGCTTGGCCGTGCCGTCGCTGGCCTCCAGAAGCCCGGTCAGCATTTTCATCGTCGTGGTCTTGCCGCAGCCATTGGAGCCGAGAAAGCCAAAAATCTCGCCCCGGAGGATGCGGAAACTGACATCGTCGACGGCGGTGAAATTGCCGAAACGTTTGCTCAGATGCTCCGCCTCAATGGCATAATCGCCGCTATCGTCCTCGGCGCGCGACGTGATTTCCAGCGGCGCGCTGTCGCTGCGGTCGGTTTCCGGCAACAACGCTACGAAAGCGGAATCGAGATCCTCGGTCGCCGTCTTTTCAAGAAGCTCGGCGGGACTTCCCGTGGCAAGAACCTTGCCGTCATTCATCGCCGCCAGCCAGTCGAAACGGGCGGCCTCCTCCATATAGGCGGTGGCGACGATGACGCTCATGCCGGGGCGGTCGGCGCGGATGCCGTCGATCAGGTTCCAGAACTGCTGTCTGGACAGCGGGTCGACGCCGGTTGTCGGCTCATCGAGCACCAGAAGGTCGGGATCGTGAATGAGCGCACAGCACAGGCCAAGCTTCTGCTTCATGCCGCCGGAAAGCTTGCCCGCCGGCCGGTCGGCAAAGGGAGAAAGTCCGGTGCCCTTCAAAAGGGTCTCGATGCGCCGGATGCGCTCGGCCTTTGAGTGGCCGAAGAGCCGGCCGAAAAAGTCGATATTCTCGTAAACCGAGAGCGTGGCGTAGAGATTGCGCCCGAGCCCCTGCGGCATATAGGCGATGCGCGGACACACGGCGCGGCGGTGCTTGTCATCGGCGATATCGCCGCCCAGCACGGTGACCGTGCCGGTCTGCACCACGCGCGCACCGGCAATCAGCGACAGCAGGCTCGACTTGCCGACGCCGTCAGGGCCGATGAGGCCGGCCATGCAGCCGGCGGGAATCGCGAGCGTGATGTCGTCGAGCGCCCTCGTCTTTCGGTAATGCAGGCTGACATGCTCGATATGAACGACCGGCGCGGCACCGGCCTGCTGGTCCGGCGTGGTCATTTGGCAAGATTTCCGTCAAGCATCTGCGGCCAGGGCGTGGCGGCATCGTGGCGCACATAGGCCATACCCGGCAGGCCGGTCTTGACGAGGTCGATATGCTCTGCCAGCAGCTCCGGCGCGATGCGGGCTTTCACCCTGAACATCAGTTTCTGGCGCTCGATTTCCGTTTCCACCGCCTTCGGCGTGAACTGCGCGACATCGGAAACATAGGAAATGCTGGCGGGAATGATGAGTTGCGGCGCGGCGTCGAGCACCAGCCGCGCTTCCGCGCCTATCGCGGTGCGCCCTGCCTGTTCCGTCGGCAGGAAGAAATTCATGTAGACATCGGTCAGGTCGACAATGTTGAGAACCCGGCCGCCCGCGGCGACAACCTCGCCCGGCTGGGCAACGAGGTACTGCACCCGGCCGGGACGCGGCGCCGTCAGCACACTGTCATCGATGATTGTCTGGATGTAATCAATGCTGGCCTGTGCGGCATCGATGGCCGCCTCCGCCTTTGCTAGCTGCGACTGTGCGGTGCTGATGGCCGCGCTTGCGGCAGCCGAAGAGGCTTGAGCGGCCGCCAGACCTGCTTTCGCCTGCAGCGCCGTGGCCTCGGCATTTTCCAGCGCCTGTCTGGAGGTGACGTTGGTCTGCACCAGCCTTTGCGCCCGTTCATAAGTGGCTTGGGCAGAGTTGAGAGCAGCCTGCCGCTGCTCGACGATCGCTTCGGCGGCCCGCTTTTCGGCTTTTGCCTGTTCTATCGTGGCATTGGCCGTATCCAGGCCGGTTTTAGCGCTGCGCAGGCTGGCCTCGGCCTCGCGCTTCTGCGCTTCCAGTTGCCTTGTGTCCATTTGCACCAGCTTTTCGCCGGCGTCGATGAAATCACCTTCGTTGACGAAAATTTCGCTGATGCGTCCGGCGGTCTTGGCGGCAATATCGATTTCGGTCGCCTCGATACGGCCATTGCCGCCGGCAATGCCTTCGGGAAGGCCTTCACCGTTCAAGTTACGCCAAGCAGCGTAACCGCCCGCCGCAACCGCGACAACGACAATAGTTGCGACCCATGCGCCAAGTTTTTTCGCCATTTTCATCTCCAAACGTCCCTGTGCAGGACGATCATCCGTGTGATACTCACCACCGTGCCTTCGCCGGCTTGAGACATCACCCGGACATCATAGTGGTCCGGACGACGAACACAATCCGCCACACCTGGTACCGAATGTCTCATGCGTATTTGAGATGCTCTCCGCGCTGACCTGCCGCTGCAGGGTCCTGCGTTTCAATTTGGTCGGTGTGGATGGATTACCGCAGCTTGGAAAAATGGGATTCCCCATATTAACTTTGCCTGGTTCCTAGGATGACGGCTTGCTGGAGGTCGGCATGAGCACGAAGGTGATAGAAGACGACTGGCGTGTCTCGCTTGAGTTTTTCCGGGCGTCACTGCCCCGCCGTGGCGACAAAGGCCGAGATGACCGGCTTTTTCTGGAGGCCCTTCATTATTTACGGTTCACAGTATCATCTGGCCTGCGCTGCCATCGCCAGGGGTTTCCTCGCCGAAGACGCATATGTTTTCATTCCTGACCGCCGCCGGGCGGAGCTCGACAGGGCCGCGCGGTAGATCGAGCGCAACGTCACCCCGGTTCAGGGCACGATCATGGCCTCCTGCGCACTCCTCTATGCCCTCTCGGCGACCGCTTTCCTCGGTGCGATCCTCGCAACGGGATTTATGGGCGGGCCGAGCTGGCAGTTCAAAAAGTTCGCCGACGACAGCTCGAAGCCCTGGTCCGCCGAGAAGTGGAAGGACAAGATCTTCGGCGGCTTCACCAACAGCGCCACGCTCAACGGCGACAAGCTCAACACGCTGCAATATTTCGTTCTGCTCGCCGGGCAGCATGGCGGCATCTGGGTAAGCCTCGGCATCAAACCGTCGAACGTGAAAGCTTCCAAGCGCGACGACCCGAACCGGATCGGCTCCTATATCGGCCCGATGGCACAGTCGGACGCGGACGCCGCGCCCGAGGAGATGTCGGAAGGCGACCTCGAAACCGCGCGTCTCTACGGCGTTCGCGTCGCGGAAATCCCACATGATACAAGGAGCGATCCATGACCGTCGCTGAGCAATCTCTCTTCATCGCAGGGCGCTGGACGTCTTCCGAAAACGGAGCGACCTACCAGTCCACCAATCCCTTCACGGGCGGCATCGCGACCCGGGCGGCCGCCGCGACGGTGGCCGACGTTCGCCGCGCCGTCGAGGCCGCGCAGCATGCTTTCGGTCCTTGGGCCGCGCTTCCGCCCCATCGACGTCGACACTTCATGTTGGCCACGGCCGATGCCGTCGAGGTGCGCGCATCGGAACTGTCCGCCGCGATCACGGCGGAGATGGGCGGCCCCGCTGGCTGGGGCGCCTACAACGTCAAGGTGCTCTGTGAAAAGCTCCGCTTCGCGGCAGGCGCGGCCTATCAGGGGCTGACCGGAGAGGCGATCCCTTCGGATAACCCGGAACGCACGATGATGGCGATCCGCAAGCCCGCCGGCGTGGTTTTAAGCCTGGTGCCGTGGAACGCGCCGGCCCTGCTGGTCGGGGCCTCGGTGCCAGCAGCGCTGGTGCTGGGCAATACCGTGGTCATCAAGGCCTCTGAACAAACGCCGCGGACGCATGGGCTGGTGGCGCAATGCTTTGCCGACGCCGGCATCCCCGAAGGGGTCGTCAACCTGATCACCAACGCACCCGAGGTGGTCGACACCTTGATCGCGCATCCCCATGTCCGGCGCATCCACTTCACGGGTTCGACCCGTGTGGGACGCATCATACCGGCTTTCTTCGGGAATTACTCTATCCCGATGGCCAGGCACATGGTGGTGTCCCTACATGCAGACGACCGACATTGTGGCCTTCTGCTATCGAAAGCCCCTGTCATCTCCGGCGCGCGGCGAAGGGATATTCCAGATGCAGCCCATCAATATGGCCGGTCACGCAAATGTGAAACCTGCCGAATTTCCGGGCCTGATCACCGGTGCGCGCCTTATTCCGGAAGGTCGCGGCCGAAAACGATCACCGAAAACGAGAACCGTTGATTTTGCTTAACAAATAAATGTTGACTTATTTAATCATGTATTGAATCTCTCCCACCGTAGACCCATCGGAACGACAAGGAGAGGCAATGTCACATACTGCAAAAGTTACTGCCGCCACGAGCATTATCGCCCTGGGGGCCGCGTGCTCGGCACTCGCTCAGGAGGTCAATATCTATACCACCCGCGAACCGGGGCTGACCCAGCCGATCCTCGAAGCCTTTACCGAGGAAACCGGCACGACGGTCAACACCGTGTTCCTGCAGGACGGGCTGGTCGAACGCGTCCGGGCCGAGGGGGAAAGCTCGCCCGCCGACATTCTCATGACCGTGGACTTCGGCGCGCTGATCGATCTCGTCGACGCCGGTCTCACCCAGCCGGCTTCATCGGAAACGCTGGAAACGGCGATCCCGGAAGCGCTGCGCGATCCCGACGGCAACTGGTTTGCGCTTTCCGGCCGCGCGCGCATCGTCTATGCCGCCCGCGACCTGGATATCGATTCCATCACCTATGAGGATCTTGCCAGCGAAGAATGGCGCGACCGCCTGTGCATCCGCTCGGGCCAGCATCCTTACAATACGGCTCTGTTTGCGTCCTACATCGCCCATCACGGCGAAGAGGCGGGCGAAGAATGGCTGGCGGGCCTCAAGGCCAACCAGGCACGCCCAGCCGCCGGCGGTGACCGTGATGGCGCGCGCGACATCGCTGCGGGCATTTGCGACATTGCCGTCGGCAATTCCTATTATGTCGGCCGCATGAAAAGCGGCGGCGGCGGACCGGAGCAGGTCGGCTGGGCCGATGAGATCAAGGTGATCGTCCCGACATTCGAGGATGGCGGAACCCATGTGAACATCACCGGCGCCGGCGTTGCCGCCCACTCGCCGAACCGCGAGGAAGCCGTAGCGCTTCTCGAATATCTGGTTTCCGACGACGCCCAGAAGCTCTATGCGCAGGCCAATTTCGAACATCCGATCACCGCGACGGCCGAACCGCATCCGATCGTGGCATCCTTCGGCGAAATCGTGCCCGACACGGTTGCTCTCAACGAGATCCTGCCGCACCGCACGACCGCCAGCGAGATCGTCGACCGCCTGAACTTCGATACGTTCGAAAACTAAAGTCAGAAAGGGATGGCGGCCCCTCCGCCATCTTCTTTTGCCATGGTCGATCCGGCTTCAACGCTGCCTCGCAGACGTGCGCGGCCCACCTTCAATGGGTGGGTCGCGTTCGCGTTTGCCATTGCCTGTCTTGCGACCCTGCCGGTTCTGACCATCATCGTGACGGCGATGGCCGACACGGGGACGCTGTGGTCGCATATCATCGCCGAAATATTGCCGAAGGCGGCCCGCACGACGCTGACGCTTCTCATCGGAACCGGCATCCTCGTCACCATTATCGGCACGGGAACCGCCTGGCTGGTGACGGCCTATGATTTTCGCGGCCGGGCCATTCTGGAATGGGCTTTGCTGCTGCCGCTGGCCGTTCCCACCTACATCATGGCCTATGCCTATATGGACATATTGAGCCCGCTGGGCGCCATACAGGGCATCATTCGCGACATGCTCGGCTATACCAGCCCGCGGCAGTTCCGCCTGCCCGATATCCGCGCCATGTGGGGCGCGATCATGCTGTTCGGCTTCGTGCTCTATCCTTATGTCTATCTCACCACGCGCATGATGTTTCTCACCCAGGCCGCCAGCCTGGTGGAAGTATCGCGCACGCTCGGCGCCACCCGCGCGGGCGTGTTCTGGCGGGTGGCTCTGCCCCTTGCCCGTCCGGCCATCGCGGTCGGCGTCAGCCTGGCGCTGATGGAAGCGCTCAACGATGTCGGCGCCTCGCAATTCCTCGGCGTGCGGACGCTGACCGCCTCCGTCTACACCACCTGGATCGTGCGCACGGACCTGCCGGGCGCCGCGCAGATCGCCGTCGCCATGCTGCTGTTCGTCGTCACGCTCGTCATGCTGGAGCGGCTGGCCCGCAGGCGGCAGCGCTTTGCGGCCGGCGCCCAGCGCGCGCGCGCCATGGCGCCGCATCGTCTTGGCGGCATCAGGGCCGCTGTCGCCTTCACCCTCGGCTTTCTGCCGATCCTCATCGGCTTTGTCGGGCCTTTCGCCTATCTGGCGATCGCAGCCTTCCGGCGCATCGAGTTTGCCGGCATTTCGCCCTATATCGTACGCGCGGCCGTCAACACGGTTTCGGTTTCACTGATCGCCACCGGTCTCGTGCTCCTTCTCGGCTTCATCGTCGCCTATGCCAACCGCACCTCCCCGAATATCAGAACGGCGGGTTTCGTCAGGCTGTCGACGCTCGGTTACGCGGTGCCCGGCACGGTGCTGGCAATCGGCATCCTGATCCCTGTCGCCGCCTTCGACCGCTTTATCGACCAGAGCGCACGACAATGGCTGGGGTTTTCGACCGGCCTGCTGATCATGGGAAGCGGCGGCGCGCTCGTCTATGCCTATACGGCCCGGTTTCTCGCCATCGCCTCGGGCGGAATCGAGGCCGGTCTGAGCCGCATACCGGCATCCTACGACCATGCCGCGCGCACGCTCGGCCACGGCCGCTCGGCATCGGCGTTCAGGGTGCACCTGCCGCTGTCGCGGACGGCGCTGACGGCGGCCGGCCTGCTGGTCTTCGTCGATTGCATGAAGGAACTGCCCGCCACGCTTCTTCTGCGCCCGCTCAACTTCGAAAGCCTCGCCACCCTGCTTTATGGCGAAGCGGCGCGCGGCACCTATGAAGATGCGGCGCTGGCGGCCCTGATCATCGTGCTGATCGGCATGTTGCCCGTCTTCCTCCTGGCGCGCACAGGTTCCCGCCACGCCACCGAAAAGGTCTCCGGTCTGTCACGGGCACAGCAATAAGGACAGCCTTCATCCGGCGCTCCAAAACAGGCGCGCCGCACAATTCTGTAAACTCTCGAATAAGTGTAGAACGCACGGGGGGCGCCCGAAGTCCTGAAGCACAGCTCTGCCACAAACGTCTTCCTTGCAGCCCGACAGCAGTGAAAACCACGCCCTGAATATCAGTTTCACCAGACGGACGGTCTGCAAAATTGATTTCTTCAAATGACCGGTTTTATAGTTCAGCGCCGACATCTCAGGCGTAGCCGATGTTCTGTACCGACGTCACCATCGGAACGAAATCTTCTGCGCTGATGCGCTCTTATCACGCCACCCCGCAGAACCGGCGTGAATTTGCGGACCCGGTCATTGCTTCTCCCTCATCAACGTGCGGTAAAGCGCCGGCACCCAGAAAGCCGCCAGTCCGAGACCACCCATCATCACGGTTGCAATCGGCTCCCACATCTCTCCACCGGTAATGGCCATCCCGAATTTGGCTCTCCCACTGGCCTGCAACCGCCCGTTCAGTACGTCCCTCGTACCGTCCGGCAGAACGGCCAGCGCCACCAAGACTGCCTTATTGGAGACGACTCCATTACCGAGGTTTGTCAACGCCGTACGAAAACCAGTTCGGGGAGCACCGTTTCCCATTCTTGTCTTTTGATCAGGTGATGATAGGCCTCATCATTATCTGTTTTTCGCCACCGGATTACCGCGCCGATATGCCCTTCGAGGAAGTCATGCCCCCTGGGCGGCGACCAGTTTTTCGCCATCCGGCCCAGAACGCGATTTTGCCCGTCGAGAACAAACCATCTGTCATCTCTGGATACAAGCCGGACCTTATCGTCGACATTTGCCTGGGATATAGCAGAAAGCGTTTCATTCAGCCGGCCCAATCGGCCGGCATATGAAAGATCGACAGTTTCGAGATCCGGCACCTGGTAATGCTTCTCGTGTTTCAGAATGTGGGAAGATGTTGCCGGAATTTTCCGCCTCAGAATATTGTCGCCCGGTTCTTTCAAAAAGGGATGTTCTGCGCAGGTCATGACGGCCAGGGTCCGGCGAGCGCGGGTCATGCTCACATAAAAAAGACGCCGCGTTGCGTCAGCGTCCTCACCTTGAGATGCAGCTGCGCTCCACCCTCCGTTCAAAATCACCACATGGTCGAACTCAAGGCCCTTGGAACGATGCCCGGTCAACAGGAGCAGACCCCGTTGTCTCTTGCGGGTGAGTTGCGACCATTCCGCAAACCATTCCACAAGCTCGGAGACGGGAATGGATTTCTCTCCGAATTCCTGTTTCAGATCAACGATACCTTCGGTGATCAGTTCCGTCCAGCGACTGTTCGGTTGTTCTTTCAATATGTTCAGGACATCTTCGGCCAGGAGCATTCTCACCGGTTCCCGGCGCAGTTCGGCAATGAGGGTCTGCATCTCGCGAAGCCGCCAGATATTCAGAACCTTCTCGTTTGCCACCTCGACGGGAATATCAAGCTGCTCCGCATAGGCGCGTACCGGCGCAAGGTGTTTCCAGTTTCGCGCGATAATGGCTGTGCGCCCCCAATCCCAATCCGGGTCCAGATGCGACAGGCGCACAAGCTCATCCACGGCAGCGACAGCCTGCGCCGCGTCTCCGGCGGTGCAGTCCAGCAACTGGACGCGTCCCTGTGCAATGGGATCATGGGCGGCCATGTATCCGCCTGCCGGCTCCATGCTCCTGCCGGCATTGATCGAAATATCATGCCCCCGCTTCATGCGGTCCCTGGACCGCCCAATGACGTCGTTGGCCGCCTGGATGATATGACGGGTGGAGCGGTAGTTCTCGGTCAGGAATTCAGGCCTGGCCCGGTAATCTTCCTCGAAACGCCGGATGTAGTCGATGGAAGCGCCGGCAAAAGCGTAGATGTTCTGATCGTCATCTCCGACGGCAAAAAGGCTCAGCCGCAGATCCGTATCCGCGAGAGATCGGCCCGCGACGGCCGCGATCAGGGCATATTCCTCCGGTCCGATGTCCTGGTATTCGTCCACCAAAATCCAGCGATATCCCTGAATAAGCGCGTCCCTTTGGGCTTCGGCCTCGGATTTGCTCAATCCCTCCCCGTTCAACTGACGAACCGCCTCCATGATGATCGCGTTGAAATCCCGTGTTTCGGCGGTCGTGCCTGCAAAACTCGCCCCGACAAGACGCATTGCCAACGCATGGCATGTCGACACGGTCACGCCAATGGCATCATCGCCGATGAGATGGCGCAGACGCGCGCGGATCTCGGTCACGGCATGCCGGTTGTAGCTGAGCACAAGAATACCGCGGGGATCCTCCCGCTTCACCCGCAGCAGATAGGCGATCCGGTGCACCAGAACCCGCGTCTTTCCCGATCCGGGACCGGCGAGCACGAGAACATTGGTCTGCTCCCGATCATCGGTAACGATGTTTTGCTGATTGCGGTTCGCCAGTTCATCGACAATCGCTTTCCAGGATGCACTGGTCGTCTGGCGGCGGATTTCGCTTGCTTTTCCGGGCAGCCACCGGTGCAGAAAAGCGTCCTGCTCCAGCGTGAAATAATCCTCGGACAGTCTCTCCGCCTGTTGGGAATTCTCGATCCCCCTCTCCGCGTAGGCCGCCATCACATGGGTCTGGATCGTCTGTTCGCGATAATGCTCTTCGAGTGGTAGGAAATGGCTTTGGGTAAACCTGCCGCCTTCGGGGTTGAGGTGAACAGTCATGGCTTGCCGGAAGACTGTCAGCCCCTTTCCCAGAGTGATAACCTCCTGCTCGTGCAGCCAGAGAAGCGAGCGCTCCATCTGTTTTGTCATATCGCGAATACCATCTGATTGCAGCAGCACGTCTCCGGTCAGGGCGGACAGAAGGTCTCCCACGGTTGTTTCGACCTGAATGTCCTTGCCTCGGTCGCCCCTCGCGACTTTCCCCACAAGATGATCCAACAAAAGCGCGGCCGTTTGCCACCGAAGTTTCGCCGTTTGGTCGATGGCGGCCCACGGGCGCTGCAAAGCAACCATCAATGTATTGCGCGTTGCCTTGCGAAGCCGGATATCACCTTGTTCGCCATCCTGATCGCGGCCGTCCCGCGCCATACCGCGCAACAACTTTTCCACGATATCCGGTCTTGCATTGGCAAAACCAGCATTGCGCAGGGCCTGGCAGATTTCGGCCAGATGAAGCGGGTTTTCCACCTCATTCTCGACATCCGGGGCCATTTCCCGCATGCGGTCGATGAGTTCCTTCTCGAGGCGCGAAACCCGGTCTAGACGGGCTTGGGAATGCCCCTCGACCCCGACATGGACGAAAGCGGTGAGCGCCATGTCATTGCGGGCGATCCGCAGCGTTTCAAGGTCCGCAAGCGCCTTGTTCATGGCCGGCATGGAAAGGCCGCTGGCGCCGCAGAGCTCGTCCGTGGAAATTCCCTGATCGGTCGGCGCATTCATCAGAAGACGAACGACGGAAAGCAGTTCCCGGCGCCGTGTCTCGGTTATCTCCGCCTTGCGCAGAAGGGCTTCGGCTTCTTCCAGTGTGCGGACCAACAGAGAGGATGGGTAAACCTGAACACGGTTTTCCTCACGGCTTACAAGCGCAGGCTCCTCCAGCCAGGATACCGCCGTTTTGATGCGCGTGTCATCGGTTGCACTGTCGCGCGCGAATTCCTGATCCTTCTCCGCGCGGATAATTTCCCCGGATGTCGCCACGATCGTGCCTGTCTTCCGGGTGCGCTCGTCGATACGGCGCATCGCCTTCAAGATCGCGCTGATTTCGTGCCGGGCCAGACGCGAGCGCGCGGAAAGGGAAAACTGCCGTTCGATATCCTCCTGCGTGAAAAGAAGCACGCAGTCGGCCGGCTCGCGGTCCCGCCCGGCACGCCCGGCTTCCTGCAGGTAGTTTTCCAGCGACCCCGGTATATCTCCGTGAACGACGAGCCGTATGTCCGGCTTGTCGATCCCCATTCCGAAGGCGTTGGTCGCGGCGATTACCCTCAAATCCCCGTTCTGGAACTGCTTCTGAATGTCCCGTTTGGCCTCGGGGCTGAGGCCGGCATGATAATGCTCGGCGGAAAATCCCTGTTGTTTCAGGAACCCGGCCACACGCTCCGTTTCCTTGCGTGTGGCGCAATAGACGATCGCGCCCGACGCCCCATCGGGCGGAAGCTTTTGCGAAATCACATTGAGGATGTCGGTAAGTTTGCTGCCCTTTTGCGTCGGTATGACATCGAATTGCAGATTGTCTCGTGAGGCGCCGCCATCGCGAACGATCAGATCGATGCCGACGCGGCTTTTGAAATGTTCCTGGATATCGCGCGCCACTTCGGGTTTGGCGGTTGCGGTCAAGCAGATGACCGGGGCCGGCGGCAGATCGCCGGAAAACTCCTTGATGAAACGACCGATGTAACGGTAGTCCGGCCTGAAGTCGCGGCCCCATTTCGATACGCAGTGCGCCTCATCCAGAACCCAGAATCCAACTTCGCGTTGCGCCAGGATTGATCGAACGGAGACGCTCCGAAGCTGCTCCGGCGAGATAATCAATATCGCGGCTTCGCCCATCCGGACCTTGTCCAAGGCGTCCTGCCGCTCGGGCATGGACAGCATTCCGTTGATCGTAACGGCCGAGGAAATGCCGGCGCGTTCCATTCCCTGCACCTGATCCCCCATCAGCGCGACAAGAGGAGAAATGACGACGGTCAGGGCGCCTGTTTTGTCGAACCTGGAAAGAGCGGGAATTTGATAGCAGATGGATTTTCCGGTTCCCGTCGGCAGGATTCCCAGAAGGCTTCGACCAGACATCGCCTCGTCAACAATGATTTCCTGAAGAGGACGTTCCGTCTCCTTGTCGACAGGATCTGCGCGAAAGGCTTCGAACCCGAACCATTTGTGGAGGGCACGCAAGGGATCGTTTTTTTCCGCACACCATGCGCAGTTCGGATTTCCACATGAGGTGTCTCTCAAATGCCGTATGATCAGAGCCGCCTCGGGAAACTGGGCCCTGACCCAGGGAGGCATTACCGAATTGCCGCCGGCAACCGATATCCATGCCAGAGCATATGCCATGGGCCAGCCGATTTTGGGGCTGTTGAGGCGACCCAGCGTTTGTTCCAGTCGTTTGGTGCAACTATGCCCCTGCAAAAGCCTTCGTATCGCCGCGAACGCCTCGGCTTTTTCCGGGAGGCCTGCCGCGCGAATACGCTGAAATACAGCATCGAAACCGGCTGAATATTCGAGGCGCGTCGTCAGGAAGTGATAGGCGGTAACGGCATCCGGCCGCTCGATGTTCAGTTTCTCAAAGGCGTTGAGCTGGTTCGCCAGAACGTCGAAAACGAGACGTGCGTCAAGTTCCGGGTCATTGATGTGGCCGGCCTGCAGGCGGCCATCATGATAATGTTTGACGAGATGGTGATATGGATTTCTTGGAAAGGCCAGGGGATTGAGCCAAAGCGTATCGATTGGCGCTTTCAGGACATTCCGCAATTTTGGACGTGACGCACACAAGTGTTCCATATCGTGTCGCAGGAAATTGTGGCCGACAGGAAATTCGACCCCGTCCAATGCAGCCTCAAGACGGTCCAGGTCGTTCTCAAGCTCCCCTTTCCGCGACAGGAGCGGCGGCGTCTTGTCGATATGCACGGCGGCAAATGCGAAGATTTCGGCAGTTTTCGGGTTGACCTCAAGGTCGATCGAGAGGCAGCGCTGGAGAAAGTCGGTATAGTGTTTTGTCATGCCATTCATTGCATCGATAAATATTGACCCAAAAACACAACTTTTCAGACCGTTAGGCAATACGGTTATGCCCGAAATGGGAATATTATTGGATTTCCGGCGTCAGACGTGTGCTTCCGACCTCGATCCATAGTGAGGGGCACCAAATGTATATTAAAGCCAGCGGCTCTTTTCGTGAGCAACGCCAGTGTGCCGAGGAGCTATCATACACAGGGGCGGATGAGGCCCCACCGGTTCATTGGTTCTTTCTGCCCGACACATTACAAGCGGCGCGTACAATAGATGTGAAACCTTCCTGGAAAGGACACTTGTGCTTGATCCGGCACATTCCACCTTTCAAATGACGACAACGGTTGCGCCGGGTTCCACGCGTTCGTAAAGGTCGATGACGTCCTGGTTGATCATGCGGATACAGCCTGAAGACGATGCCTTGCCAATGCTCCATGGCTCGGTCGTGCCGTGTATCCGAAACAGCGTGTCACGGCCATCCTTGAAGAGGTAGAGCGCCCTGGCGCCCAGGGGATTGGACGCCCCGCCCGGCACGCCGTCGGCATATTGTCCGTACCGTTCGGGGTCGCGCCTGATCATGTCGGGCGTGGGCGTCCAGCCTGGCCATTTGCGCTTGTGGTTTATCACTGCGCTGCCCGAAAACTCCATGCCTTCGCGGCCAACCCCGATCCCATAGCGGATTGCCGTATTTCCCGCCTGCACCAGATAGAGAAACCGCGCGGCGGTATCGACGATGATGGTGCCCGGCTTATAGGGCGATCGATAGGGGACGACCTGACGCAGGTTTTCCAGGTCCAGGTCCTGGGGATCGACGGCCGCGACCACATGCTCTTCGTCATCCATGGTGGCGTAGTATTCCGACAGATAGTTGGTCGGCACCGTCGTGCAGCCCACAAGGACCAGACCGCACAGGCAAAAAAGGTAGGCAAGGCGCATTGTGATACTTTCCTGACGGGCCTTGGTTTCCCGCCGCAAGCGCCCGTCCAGCCCGTTATTTGACGGTCGCCGGATCATCGGGCGATCAATGTGAACCGTCTGATGATCCGGCTATTTCCTTTATGTGTCCGGATGGACGCACGGCGTTCTAGCCCAAAAGTTCTGCGATGCGATTTCGCGCTGCGTTGAAACCGCGGAGCGAAATACGGAACGCGATTTCCTGACGATCATTTTGGACAGTATGCACTTTCAGCGTGCCGCCTTTAACCAGGGCGGCCGTGAAGCCGCTATCGAATTCAAGCGGCACAACGCAGCCGGTCGGCAGGCAGGTCCTGAACCGTAACGCCTCTCCCCGTTCACCATCGTCGACCTGAAGCGCCACGCCGCTGTCAAGAAGAATGCCGAACGGCAGCACCAGCGCGCCCTCCAGCCCGTCGCCGTTGACCGTCAGTTCGATTGCCAGAACTCTTTGGCGCGTTTCGGCATTGGTCTGCTGCTGGACCATGGTGCAGATTTTGGTCTGTTCGCGGATTCCGCAAGTCACCTGCCAATCGGCATAGCTCTCCTGAACCGTGGTAGCACCGTTCGCCAGAGTAACAGGGGCTGATCCTGCCTCAGCCGGCTTCTCGGCTTGTGCCACCTCGACTGTTTCCGCCCGGGCGGGCGCTACAAGGGTGTCGGCGCCTCCATCAGCCCCTTGGCCCGAGGTCATAGCGATCACGGCAAACACGCCCAGGCCGGCTATTCCCGCCCCCAGCATGGACTTTGCAACTCTCTTCATCATGCAGCCTCCGTCCGGTCACGATCCAGTTTCATGAGCAGATTCCAGTTCTTCTGTGACGCAAGGTGAAGAGCGATGGCATCGAGCCACCCCTTCTCGTGCCACACCTGAAGCGTTTCCGCCGGAAGTTTTCGATAGCGATCCGGATCCACGATCCTGAAGCCGCCGAGCTGGTATCTGCTCCGGTCCGGAAAACGCATGTTTGCATGCCTGGCAACCAGCAGGTCCGCTTCCTTGAGCGCGTTGACGAATTCAACGCTGTGCAGGTGCTGCTGGTGATAGGCTTCGCAGAACGCCAGTATCTGGCCGGTGATCGGCGACGGGGCGCCATCCGCGTTGAATATGCGCCTGTCCGGATCGGAATCGGCAAGTTCCACGAACCTCTCGCTTTCAGCATCCACGGCAAGCGCGCGACTGTCCTGTCCGGGCGTTTGCGCAAGGATGAACGGATATCTGCGAAGGTAGGCGGGGACATAGGTCTCCCGCCGCCAGTTGCCGTCCGCTTCGAGGAAGTGATTTTCGCCCTGCTTCAGGCCAAGCACGACAACCGGCGCGAGTTCGCCTTCCGCGAAAACGACGGGGTAATGTGAAACGGCCGAACTGAATTCCGCGACGGAAACAGGCACAGCGTTGGTCTTTGCTGCGAAACGGTAATCCGATTGCGGCGCAATGGCTTTTTTGCCATGCTCTTCAAAACGGAGCACGACGGGCCTCCTGTAGAAAAGAGGATAGGCAGCGTCGCTCCCGGCCTCGGCCGGGAGCTTTTGGTTGCGATCAGTCGTACCGGTCATCAGAACTTCCAGCTCAGATTGCCGCGCACACCGTGATCGGAGACACCGTCGCCGACCTGACCGGAATAGGATATGCCGATGCTCAAAGCATCATTGATGGCCGTATCCAGACCGGCTTCAAACACCGCCACATCATCGGCAAGCGGAACGCCCGAGATGATGAACGGGCTGCCGCCGGCAAACTGATGCCTGCTCGTCGGCGTGTCGTCACCGAAGGTATGGTTCCAACCCACCATGCCGGAAGCCGTCATCTGAACCTCGCCGAGGTCGAAGTCCTGGGCTGCCCGAACACCGATCGTGGTGAATGTGGTGTTCATCTCGCTGCCAAAGCCGGTCAACGCGGCGGCACCGCCGGTTTCGGTGAAACCGTCCGTGTTCAGGTTGACATATGCAACACCGGCAAAAGGCTCGAAACTGGTTTCGCCCACATCGATGGTGTAACCAACGTCACCGTAGACCTGGATGGTGCGCGCATCGTAATCGGCCGAAAGACTATCGCTGAAGCCGCGATAGGCAACAGACCGATCCGTCGAGATGTCATGCCAGGTGTAATTGGCACCGAAGCTCACACCGAGCTGATCCCACTGACCGCCTCCATATATGCCCAGGTCGTAATTGTCGCTGGAACCGGACGAATTGCGGTCGTCAACGCTGAACGACGACCGGCTGTAGCCGCCAACCACGCCGAAACGCATGTTGTCGAAGACGGGAACGTCGGCGCCAACGAACAGACCGCCGATATCGCGTTCCATGTCGGCGGCATTGCCGTCACCATCGAACTCACCCCAAGAACCGAATCCACGGGTCCACAGGGCAAGCCCCTGGGCTTCTTCGGCGTCCACGATCACCGCGCGAGGCGTCGGGTCCTTCAGGTCAATACCAGGTTCATAGGTGATGACCTGCTGCGGCTTGCCGACGCCGCCAAAGGCACCGCGCATATGATCTCCGGTGGCTTCGCGCACGAAGCGGCTGTCTTCGATCAGAACCGTCATTGCCGAGGCATGAATTTCGCCGGAAAGCTGATCGAAGGCATCCCTTGCTTCGGGATCCGTCAGATTGACGACAGTGTCGTAGATCTCGCTGCCGGGACCCGTGGACTCCACGCCCTCGCCTGTCGCGCACTGGTTGGCGGTCGAGCCCGGCAAGCAGAACGAGAAGTCGTTACGATCCATCACCAGATAGACATTGTCGGCATCGTATTCGAGCGACGGAGTGAGGAAGGCAAGGTTCGACGTAACGCCATCAAAACCCTCGTTCGCCCCGCCACGCGTCACGCCATCGTCAGCCGTGATGATGGTGTATCGCGTCTGGTCGGAATACTGGCCGGTTCCGGCATTGGCATCGACCACGCCCCCGTTGATGATGACTTCTCCGGAGGAGAAGAGCCGGTCGCCGGTTCCATCGGCCGCCACATTGACAACATAGGAGGAGCCGCCATTGAAGGTCAGATCGCCGACATTGAAGCTGTCGATCGAACCGGAGGTCCCTGCCCCGATCGCGCCGCCGGCATGAACGACAACCTCGCCAACCGAACCGGAGCCATCAAGAAGAGCGCCATTGCGAACATTGATGATGCCGCCAAGCGAACCATCAACCTGCAATCCGCCATTGATCACTTCCGTATTGCCGGCAAAGCTCGAACTATCCGCCGTCAGGACAGTGGTGCCCGTGCCGATCTGGCCAACCTGGCCCGCACCTGCGATCACGCCGCCGAAGACATATTCGTCGGAACGGTTGAAGATCAGACCCGCATCGTCACCAATCGCGACATCACCGGCAATCGTGCCGCTGGTCCCGCCATTGCCGAGAACGATAGCGCCGTTCGTGATCGTGGTGCCGCCGGTATAGGTGTTTTCGCCGGTGAGAACCAGAGTGCCGAGATCGGTCTTTTCAAGGCCCGTGTCGCCGGTCAGTTCCGCTTCCACGATCGCGGAATAATCGGCCCCGTCCGCAGTTCCATCGCCAACGCGAACGACCGTCTGCCCATCGTCGGCATTCAGGACGATCCGGTCGCCAACCACCGTGTAGCCGTCAACGCCGAACTGGATACCGCCGACAGAAACCGGCCCGTTGCTGTCTTCGACAGTCACCGTGCCCGCCTCACCCTGGAAGACGGCGAAGGTATCCTGCTGCCAGGACTGTGCATCCTGGGCGTTTTCGTCGGTCCAGTTGGTGCGCGTATCATTGCGCCAGACGCCATCGCCGCCGTGGATCGTGCCATCGGCTTCGGTGTGGGAACCGTTCCAGAACTGGATGTCCGAGCCAACGACAAGGTTGACCTGGCTGTCAATCGCCGTCTGGACCGAAACATCCCAGCTTCCCGGATGAAGGCCGACATCAAGACCGTTATCGGTCAGGCTGCCCGCATAATCGATGATGCGATATGCGCCCCGGCCAAAGCCGCCCGCATCCGATACATTGATCGTGCCGTCCAGCACCAGATCGCCGTTGACGTTGAACAGGCCCGTCTGGTTGCCCGGAGCGGCCAATGCGACATCGATGTCGGAGCCTTCGGAAAGCGTGAGGTCGCCCATGGCAAGCGTCTGGCCCTGTCGACCGATCAGCGTACCGCCATCGGCAATCGCAACATTGCCGCCGATCGTGCCGGTGCCGCCAAGCGACCCGTCAACGTCGACATCGCCGCCCAGGCCGCCATTTACCAGCAGCGTCCCTTCGGACACCAGCGTCGAACCGCCATAGCCGAGGCTGTCGCTCTCGAGCACAAGCGTTCCGGCACCCCATTTGTCGATCCGGGCAGTCCCCTGAAGAGAGGTAGCGAGCGTGGCAGTGACCCCGGCATCCGTGCCGATATCGGCAATGCCTTCAGCGCCGACAAGTGTGAGGCCGTCGCCATTGACGACGTATCCATCGGTGATGAACTGAAGGCCAGCGGTGGAAACGGCGCCGCCCGATGTCGCGCTGTCGTCGATGGTGACGGTGCCGGCCGCTCCTTGAAAGATCGCGATTCCGCTGTTCCAACCGGCGTTGGCCGAACCATTGATATTGGTCCAGTTGGCATCACCATTACGCCAGATGCCGTCTCCGCCCTGCACGACTCCGTCATTCTTGCTGGTATCGAGGCCGCCGTCCCAGAAATGCATGTCCTGGCCGCCGGTATTGACGAGGTTGACCTGCCCCTCAATTGCCGTCTGGACATCCAGATCGGCAGCATCGGAGCCGGTTGGAACGCCGCCGATTTCGAGACCGTTATTCACGAGAGACCCGCCATAATCGAAGATCCGGTATACACCGGCCCGGAAGTTGCCGCGGGTATCGCCGGCATCGGTCACATCGATGGTGCCATCCAGAGTCATATCACCGGCCACGTCGAAAAGAGCCGGATTGTAGCCTGCTTCCGGCGCGCCCAGCGTGACGGAAACATTGGCCGCGCTCGACAATTCGACATCGCCGCCAATCGACAGCGTTTCTCCCTGTTGTCCGAACAGGTCGCCATTGTCGGCAACGACAACATTTCCGCTGACGGAGCCGCCGCCGCCCAAGCCGCCGAGGCTATCGACCTCGACATTGCCGCCATGGCTGCCATCCACCAGCACGATCCCTTCGCTGATCACCGTATCGCCGGCAAAGGCGGTATTATCGCCGGCAAGCGTCAGGGTTCCGCCGAGCGTCTTGTTGAATGTACCGCTGCCGGTGATGCCGCCGTCAAATTCGGTATCGGACTGCGTGTCGAAGCGGAAGGTTGCCGCGTCGGCGATTTCGACGTCACCCGTGAACATGCCCGCCTTTGCGGCAAGCGTTCCTTCGTTGATGGTCCAGTCCGTGGCGTGGCTTCCGGTCAGGTCGAGCGTGCTTTCGCCCTCCTTGACGAAATCGCCGCTTCCCGATGTGGTGCCGTTCCAGCTCTGCGCAACGTCCTGATCGAAGATAACGGTCCCGGCGTTTTCGACGGCTCCAAGGATGGTGCCGGCGTTGCCGATCAGAGTGCCGGCCGCAACGTTGACCCCGCCACTATAGCCCGCGTTGGCATCCCGGATGTCCAGACTACCTCCGCCAGCAAGGTTGAGAGCGCCCGACCCGGCGATGGCTCCATTGATGTCGAGAGTGGTATCGTTCGCGACATTGAAACCGCCGTCGGAGCTCGCCAGGGTAATGTCCCGGTTTGTCGCCATACTGGCGCTGGTCGCCAGCGTTCCGCCGCTCAGCTCAATATTGTTGGCCGCGTTACCGAGATTTCCATCGGAGGAGATCTGCAATGTACCGCCTGCGATGCCGATAGCCCCGGCAGCATTGCCGCTGATGTTCGACAGGAGGAATGAGTTATCGCCATCCAGAATCGCCGTAGAGTCGCCAGTCTTCTGGAAATTACTGAAATAACCGTTGATCTGCGCGCCAACGGTATAGGTGCCGTCGGCACCTTCGAGCGCCATGGCCGATTTCACGGAATCGCTTGGATTATAGTTTCCATTTCCGTCGAGGTTGCCGTTGATCGTCGCGCCGGTTCCGACATTGCCGCTCACATGCAGCGTTGCGTGAGGAGCATCCGAGCCCGCAGCCGTCGTCGCGTTCGATGCCAGATTGATCACACCGGAATAGCTGCCGCCGTCACCTTCAAGAAACAGTTCGCCGCGTTTGACGAAAATTTCGCCGTCGCCGGTCAGATCGCCAGTCACTGTGACGCCGCCGGTTTGCTGATTGATATTGAGGTTGCCGTCAAGCTGAAGACCGTCGAGGCTCATGGAGCCGCCAACACCCGGGGCGTTTCCGGAAAGGTTGTCGCTGCCGATATAAACCTCGCCGTTTTCACTAATGGTGAACGTACCCTCCGTGACGTTGAAAATGCCTCCATCGAAAACGTTGACAGCACCGTTTCCAGCCCCGCCGACCAGAACGTCGCCAACGTGAGACCACTGGGAAAAGGCGCTCACCGTACCCTGTCGCCCGCTGACGTTCAGAGTGCCGCTCGCGCCGGAGACGCTCCCGAGCGTAATGGCGCCGGTTGTCGAAACCTGACCGCCATTGGTGACATTGACCGTCCCCGTTCCGCCAGCGCCAACGTTAAGCGCACCGTTGTGATTCCAAGTCCCGCCATTGATGTTGCCTGTGCCGGCGCGACCGTTGGTCTGCCCGAAATCCGCCGCCCCGGAACTGAGCAGCAAGCCACCCGCATTGACGAACAGACCGCCGCTTGCATTCTCACCCACGACCAGCGGACCGGTGGTAAGCACGCCTTCTCCATTGATATTCACATTTCCGCCAAGAGCGGTACCGATTGTCAACGAACCGGCGAACTGTCCCGGCGTGGAAACGATCGGGCCATTGCCCGCGGAGGGATCAAAGTCAACGACAACGTCGCTCTCCTTGGTCGGTTCGCCCCCGTTCCAGTTGTCTGCGTTATCCCACTCGGTACTGCTGCCAGTGCCGGCCCATTCGACGGATTGCGCGTTGGCAGATATGCCAAACGACAACGAGATTGCCAGGATCGACACCCCGACATGCAGACGGCTTTTGAAGCAACCGCCATTGTTTTTGTCACCATGACGGAAGATGTTCGGTTTCATTGGTACTCTATACATAACTGGTACTCTATACATGGGAATTTCCTTCGTTTCGTCGAAAGCAGTTGGATGGTTTCCTTTGGTATTCGGGAGGCCGCTATCGTCGCCTCAGTGGGACAGATCGGGTGCGCTTTCAGCCAGGCCGTCGTGTGTGATCGAGGATGCCCGCGTGAGCGCAATCCAATAGCTGTATATTGATATTTATTTTTATTTTCAGTGACTTACTTGAAAAACAAATCGCAGGAATGTCACCGTCATTGCCAAGTCGTGACATTGCCCGAAAATGCGGCCGCCCGTTTTTCCAGAGTGAACGGCGGGTACGTTCTTCGAGCACGCGAAAGTCGCCGGATTGCCCGCGACCCTTTTGGCTGTGCGGGGCTGTCAACCTGGAGGCCACAAAAATGACCCGACCAGCCCAGGTGCCACAGGATGAGAGCAGGAACATACGCGCTACCTCGCCTCAAACGTGGTCACAGGCATTGCTGTTGGCAGGGCGGCAACGGAACGATCGATGTAATAGCCCTGAAGCCAACGTGCCTCGGTTTCCAAAGCTGCGGACTGCTCATCGGAAGTTTCGATACCTTCGACAACAACGTCGGCGCCGACGGCATGGGCAAGCTTGACCAGCAGGTCGAGCATGCTGCCCGTGTGTTCGCCAGCGACCTGACGCCTGACATAGGAGCCGTCAATTTTGATGATGTCGAATTTGGCGTCACGGGCGAAGCCGATTGAACTGAAACCGGCTCCAAAATCGTCAAGCGCAACCCGGCAGCCGAAAAGATGCACCATCTCGACGAATCCCGCCCCGGCCTTCAGGCTGTACGGTCGCGCGGTTTCGGTGATTTCCAGGACCAGCCTTTCGGCGAGGCTCCTGTTCTTCAGCAGGTGCGGAAACAGATGGAGCCACCAGTTATCCACGCGAGCGGAGAGACCCGACAGATTGCAGCCGAGCCGAATGCCTGCCCTGCTTCGCAGCTTGTCAACGGTCGCCTCGACGACCCACTTGTCGAACGCACCGGTCAACCCGATCCGCTCCAGAGCGGAGATATGAGCCGCTGGCGCAATCCGCTCGCCGGTTTCACAGGTAAACCTGGCCTGGCACTCATCGTAGAGCGTGCCGTTGCCCGCCGCATTTCTGATCGCCTGCTCCGCGAACGCGACGCACCCCTCCGACAGCGCTTCATATGCCGTCGCCGCTGCGTGCATGTCAGCACGATAATCTGCTCCGGACTGAGGCGAAGCAGTGCTTAACCGAACATCTTCATGGGGACGCACCGCAAGCGTGGAAAGAGCTGCAACAACTTTCCCCTGCAAAATATTAATCGGCAGAAGCGAGGCCCCGTGCACGACCTTCTCGACCTGTGAAGCGGTGTTCAAATCAAGGATTGAATCATTGAACACGATACCCCAACGCTCAACGCTGATGCCCTGCGATCCGGCGACCAACGCGTCATCAAGACGGCAGGCAACCTCGACAAGCACCCGTTCCCCCGCTCCGCTCCCGTAGACAAGGACGATGTCATCAAGATTATCGATCGTGACGTAGCTTGGCCGGGCAGCGGTCATTGCGCGCCCTCCCGTGCCAGCCCTGAAGCTGCGAAGACACTGCCGTCTCCAATAGGATGGCCTCGCGCAACCGTCTGGCGCCCATGCGCGTCGAACCTGCCGGCAAGGACATATTCCTCATTGCGACGGAAGAAATTGTCGCAACTTTTAAACTGGTGTATCTGTCCGTGCGTATTCTGCATAAAAGGGGTCCCTTTCGGTAAAGGGAACCCACGGGCTTTAATTCTTGAGCCATTCGTTGAAAAACTTGGCTATTTCCGGGCACGACACCACAAGCAGCAGGGCGGACAAAAGGGACCCTTTATTGTCAATATTCGACACTGCTGATGAACAGGTATCGTTAACAGTGTGCTTTTCTTGCTCTTCATTTTTACGGGCATTGAAGAACAACTGGCATAGGTTTGGGAAAACAAAGCAATGCGAATAGGTTACGCCCGCGTTTCAACGGAAGATCAACGCCTCGACCTTCAAATAACGGCCCTGAAATCAGCTCAATGCGACAGGATCATCAGCGACAAAGGCATTTCCGGTCGTGCATTTGATCGGCCCGGATTGGAGGAAACGCTCAGAACGTTGCAAAAAGGCGACACATTGGTCGTATGGCGACTCGATCGCTTGGGGCGATCTTTGATGCAACTGGTGCAGCTTATGGATGAACTTGGAAAGAAAGGTATTCACTTTCATTCGCTCACTGAGAATATTGATACAAATTCGTCCGGCGGACGCCTGCTGTTTCATATGATCGCCGCACTTTCGGAGTTTGAACGTACGCTGATCAGCGAGCGAACCCGAGCTGGCATGGCTGCTGCGCGGGAAAACGGGACGCGGCTTGGCCGACCTCCCGGACTTTCGGATGCCGATGTTGTTGAAGCGGCAAGGGCCATCCGTGAAGGAGGTGAAAAGATAAAGGTTGTCGCCGAGCGCTATAATACGACAACGCGCACACTTCGCCGAAGGCTGAAGAAAGCAGATGAGTTTGCTGCCTGAAGCAGTACTGGATCCGGTCGCCGAACCAGGCGTTGGCCCCGGTCGCTCTTTTTGGCAGCTTGAGGAAAGCGAATGAAGATTGGCTATGCCCGCGTGTCTACCGAAGACCAGAACATGAACCTCCAGATTGACGCGCTACGGGCAGCAGGCTGTGCCCATATTTTTACGGACTTCGGCGTTTCCGGCAAAGGCTTTGATCGTCCCGGGCTTACAGAAGCACTCGATGCCGTTTCGGCAGGCAGTTCGCTCGTTGTCTGGAGACTTGATCGACTGGGCCGCTCACTGCCGAAACTCATCGAGTTGGTCGACAACCTGGGACAACGCGGCGCCGAGTTCCAGTCTCTTACGGAGCACATTGACACAAGCTCATCCGGAGGCCGTCTTGTCTTTCATATTATAGGAGCGCTGGCGGAGTTCGAGCGATCGCTTATTAGCGAAAGAACCAAGGCCGGCATGGCGGCTGCGCGCGCGCGGGGGCAGCACGTCGGACGACGCCCCGCCCTGACGCCCGGCGATGTGGCAGATGCCCGTCGCGCCGTCGCCCAGGGCAGATCAACCATGGAGATAGCAGGCGATCTGGGCGTTTCACAAAGAACCCTCAGGCGTTACCTCAATATCATACCCTCTTGAGGAATGAGCGATCACAAACAGGTGACACATCGGAGAGTTGAGCTATGGAACGTGAGAACATTGTTTACATTCTGGACCCGGTCGCTGCCCGTCTGCTTGTAGTGGACCTTCCACAGATCGACATGAAGGCTATCAAGGACGTTCTCGGCTACGCAGCGATCGATACCCTGCGCCTTCCCAGCGGGCACCTGATATATTTCCACGACAATGGATTACAGCAGGGCGTGACCCACTACATCACCATAGCGGGACAGCCCGATCCGCTGGTGGGAAGGCTTCTTGTTGTCGCGCTTGCCGATGACGACGAAGGGACGTTTATGAGTTCACAACAGGCTCACGCAATGATGTCTCTGTTCAGGCCCGTCATGGATCCGATCATAACTTCATTGCGCGCCACCTGCGCGCGCCAGACAACATTCGTGAGCGCGGTCGAGGGATTTCAAACCCGCATCGAGAAGGTCGAGATCAAAATTGTCAGCCAACAAGCTTCAAATGCGATGGTGTTGAATTAAGCACTCTTGGCTTGTCTTTCACAACCCGGATATTGAAGCCGACGGCTGAATAGGCCGGTTCACTTTGATACATGTCCAGCAACGGACGCATGATATCGATGCGTGAAGCAACCTCGTCAATGCTGAACAGAGGAGTCGTCAGTTCGCCGAACCTGATGCCGGCGATCACGAGACTGGCCGCAAGGGGTGTTCCCACACCTTCGATCTGCATAACGCTCGACAGGCCATCAACCAATCCGTTGTCGTCGAAGATGACAACATGCTCGCTTCCCAGAAACACATGATCGGTCTGTTCGCATCCTATCAGCTCGCGCGCATCTTCACATGCCCTCGTCTTCCGAAGCCGGACGGGTGCAACTGTCCCGCTATCCGCATCGAAAAAATATGACATGAACACAATTTTCCTCCTTCTCGTCGCTTGGATGGTTGGTCATCCAAAACGGACTGAAAGCCATAGCTAACCTTTTCGGAGACGCTGCAAACTACCATATGGCAATAAATTGAGAAAAACGGTCATCTTACTATCTGTCAAGTTTCAAAATGGAAGAACAAAGCGAGAAAATCGATCAACTTGTCGCGCTGATCTACGAAAGAACGCTCGGCCAGAGCCCATGGTCCGATATAGGAGAACCGATAGCCAATGCATCCGGGCTCAATGCCCCGCTGATCATTCACCATTCCGCGCTTGGTCAACCGACACGCTTTCTCACCAGTGAGACTGAATAGCCCCGCGTTTTGTAGACACCGTCGGTTTAGATTTTGTGCTGTCGTTCGAAGTCGATTGGCGACAGCATGCCGTTGCGGGCATGTTTGCGTTTAGGGTTGTAGAACATCTCGATGTAATCGAATACATCCCTTCTGGCGTCTTCGCGTGAGCGATAGACCCTTCGTCGTATCCGTTCTCGCTTGAGAAGATTAAAGAGGCTCTCGACGACCGCGTTGTCGTGGCAGTTTCCTCGGCGGCTCATTGAATGAACCAGATTGTGCTGCTTTAGAAAGGCAGCCCAGTCCATGCTGGTAAACTACGATCCCTGAGCCGGTCCTGTTCCACCCGTCGATGGTGGCACGCTACCGCGCACAGATTACAGGTCTTATCGCCGACCTGAACCGGGCCGATCAGATGCTGGGCTCGAGGGAAGCGCTGCGGGATCTGATCGAGAAGATTGTTCTGACACCATCGGCAGACGGCGCCGGTCTCGATATCGACCCTTATGGCGCGATTGCGGGACTACTGCATCTCGCTAGTGGTGTACGGATGCCCGAACGCCAAAAGCCCCGCTGGTTTTCACCGAGCGGGGCTTTTGTATATCGGATAAGTAATTTTGGTTGCGGGGGCAGGATTTGAACCTGCGGCCTTCAGGTTATGAGCCTGACGAGCTACCGGGCTGCTCCACCCCGCGTTATATTTTTGAGGCAACAAAAAAGCCGCCTTTTACGGCGGCTTGGTATCGGCAGTCGCCGTTTGATTGTTTTGAGAAGATATTCTTTGCTCAGCGCGAGCGCGCGTCGCCGACAGTTTGGCGCGCTGTTTGCAGCGTGGCCGAAGGCCACATTGGCGTGAACACATAAACGATGCTGCATTTGGCAGACCTGGCAGCGACTTACTCTCCCGTGCCTTAAGACAAAGTACCATCAGCGCTGGGGCATTTCACGGCCGTGT
>PVUG01000005.1 GCA_003001975.1 Martelella mediterranea | reverse complement strand
TTCCAGCCCCTGGCTTGGCCGCGAAGCGGAGTACTGGCTGGAAGCAGCATGCGGGGACCGCATGCTGCTGCGGCATTGCCATAACGCCCTGGCGACGCCAGCGTCGCCAGGGCGTGTCAAAACGGATGCCGCCGTCATTCCCTGAAGAAGAGGAACATGGTTTCAGCAGGATGTCTTTTCCTGGATGGGCATGTCAGTTCCTTTTTTCGTGTCATCTTCATCCGCCCTTGTTCCTTGTTGGTGTGGCGCTGAAGCTTTCGACTGTACGACGACATCGCTCAGGAGATTTTGGAGCGGGCCGCCTGTCAGTTCACGTTCATGGACCAGATCACGCGCCATCCGCGTCAGGATCTCCTGATCGGCCGCAAGGATAGCTGAGGCGAGTTGCTCCGCCTGCTCCAGGCGGGCTCGAACGCGACGGCGCTGATCGGGATCGCGCAAGGAGACGGTCGCGATATCGCCGAGCCAGGTTGGTCCGTGTTCACCGATACCAAAATTGGTGTCGATCCGGAGGGCCAAAGCTGTCGCCTGCTCGAGATCGGAGCCGACCGGTCCACCGGCGCCCGACGACATATTGCCGAGGATCAGCATTTCTGCCGCACGGCCGGCCATCAGACAGGTCAGAGCGCTTTCGATATCGCAGATCCGCCCCTGGGTCGGCATGCGGTCGATAACGCTCTCGCCGCCATCGCCCACCAGTGCCACGCGCTGGACAGTTCCCATTCCCAGCGCCTGCGTGACAATAGCGTGTCCGGCTTCATGCACGGCGATACGCCAGTCGCGGTCCGGGTCCTGCGATGCCGGGGACGGAAACACACGCTCCAGATCGGCAAGCGAGAGCGCGCGATTTGCGGCGCGCGCCAGAGCTCGTGCCTGACGGACCCCGGCATCGATGTCGGCTGCCGTCATTCCGGTGCTTCTGCGCGCCAGCGCATCCAGATCCATAGCGCCCAGGCCGTCGTGCTCGAGCTTCTGGCGCAGCATGGAAAGGATTCCATCACGATCTGGCCGTGGCATCTCGATCTTCAGGTCGAATCGTCCGGCCCGCAACAGTGCCGGATCGAGTGCGTTCGGATCATTGCATGCGCCGAGAAGAATGACACCTTCGCTTTGCATGATCAGATCGATTTCCTCGAGCAGACCGTTGATAGCCTGTCGGCGGTAAGATCGGGCATGCCCGTCATCATCGAAGCGACTTCCTGCACTGTCGATTTCATCGAGAAACAGGATTGTTGGTTTGCGCGCTCTGGCGTCGGAGAACGTTTTGCGCATGTCAGCGAGAAAATCTCCGAGGTGGCCTTTACTTTGCCACTCCGAGAAACTCGATTGCACGAAATACGCATCCGTGCTGTTGCCCATGGCGCGCGCTAAAAAACTTTTTCCCGTTCCCGGTGGGCCATATAAAAGCACGGACCGGGTCATGGTGTCCCAGGCAATATTCCCTTCCTGCCAGCGTTTCAGGTCGTCAACCATCATCCGGGCCGCTGCAAGCGCCGGTGCATGGTCGGAGATGTCGTTGAGCGTCGGACCGGCCTTCCGGTCAGAACGAGCGACGCTTTTCAATCGTGTGAGGGCGTCCGCAGCAGTTGCCTCGCGCAATGCAGCGCTGATGACGGCAAAAGGCGCTTCACCGATATTGTCCGGCAGTTGCAGCGCCGGATCGGCTTGTCCGTTGATGCAGTCCGGATAGCGATGCCGGAAATGAGCACTCATGATGTCCCTGTCGGCGCTCGCAAGACGAACAGGAGCAGGCAAGGCCGCCTGCAGGTCTGGGCTGAGACGGATCTGGTCGGGCATCAGGACCAGGGTCGGATATGCGAGATCGAGCGCATGGTGAATTTCCTCCTCGAGATCGCGGACCGCATGGCGTGCCGAAACGCTGTCGCCATCGGTTGCCGGCGCCAGCAGCAGGAAGCCGTTCTCCGCCTGTTTCAGGAATGCAGGATCAGATGCCGCAAGGCGACCTGCCGGCATCATGACTGTTGTCATGATCCGCTTGATCATGCTGATCTCGCCTGGGCGCATGCCGCTCAGGCAGTTGAGCGCCCGGGGAGCCAGGACCCCGTCCTGGAACGCATTCTCGCTCTCCCAGGTTCTGGCAAGGCGCAGCGCCAGCGATACCGCCCGTTGCGACAGGTCCGGCGGCTCGATGGAGGGCGCTTCCGTTTTGTCAGGAATGTCGAGAGCGCTCTCATCCCATCTGTCGTGGTACTGCCGTTTGCGGCCAAGCTTTCCGGATGACGCGCCGTGAAGTCCGTCGAATTCAGGTGACACTCGTATTCTGGCAATGAGAGTTTCGGCATAGGTGATCCATGCGGTCATGACATACCTCTTGAGGTTTTGGGCGGAACGTTTCCAATCCGGAACGCGCGAGCAATCATCCGGAAAGTCCGCTTCAGGGAACCGAGGATTGCTCTTATGCTTTCCGGAATGACCTCCGGCCTTGTTCCGGAATGCGACTGGGCGATCCGGAATGGCCTGCGGGCGAACCCGAAATCGGCCATTCCGAAGCGGCGTTCCGGATTCAGGGAAACTTCCGGTTACCTGTTCCGGAATGGAGCATTTCCGGGTAATTGAATTGAAATCCATTCCGGATCAGTTCTGCGTTCCGGAATTCGGCTTTCGGTTTTCGGCGGTGGATCTCACCTTTGCTGCGACCGTCTCCAGCAACGTCAGGATGTTCGGCAAGATCGCCGGCCGGTAGATCTCCGAGACGACATTGATCCAGCCGGCAAGTTCGCCTGTCGGGACAACGGCATCCGGAAAACGATGGCGGACCGTGTTATGGAGCTTCTTCTCGACCTTCTGCGCCTGATGCCCGGTCGGCATCGCCAGTTGGTGGAGGATCCGGGATGAGATCTTCTTCGAAAGCCCGAGCTGCCAATGAAGTCTGGATTCCGGATTTTTCGAATAGCCCAATTTGATGTAGGTGCCCTTGTCCGGAACAACGAACTCCATGACATAGATGCTGCTGGGCGCCGCTGACCAGACCTCTCCGCAGCGAGCGCAGCCGAAACGGCCTGTCTCCAGGTTTGCGACCGCTATGCGTTGCTCGTGGCCACATCCCTCCTGGTGCCGGAACACGCGATAATTGGCGCTTCCCTCCGGATCCGGGCCGACGAGCGTCCAACCCCGTTTTGTTGCCAATCCGGCAACCTTCGCCGTGTGGCATTCCGGGCAGCGGTAACCGGGGCGGCCGGGCACGCGACCGTCGCGAGCCAGACGCGAAACGCGTCCGAACTGCAACGAGACAACATGACCGCACGGCAATCTGTAGGATCCGTATTTATGGTTCGTATCATCCCGGCCGAGCAGCGTGTAGCCGCAGGCGGCAGCCTCCGTTTGGCGGCGATGGTCAAGGCAGGCGGCACATTGCGGCCGGGCCGTTCGAACGACGTAGGCTTTCTGAAACGTCTCGGCGCCGCAGGTCATGCACTCCAGCGCAACATGATAGCGGTCCCGTACGCGTCGAGTAATAATGAAGCCCTTTTCGATGGCGGCGATTTGCCAGGCTTGCGGGATTTCGTCGTCATAGGTTGTCCAGGCCGATGCCGGCACATGACGTGACCGATGCGGAACATAGGGTTGTTTATGTTTGCGTGGCAGACGGCCGCCGCCGTTCTTCTCGGACATGGGCTGTGCTCCATTTGAATAGGCATGACTCGACACTCCCGCATCCAACACATCGTTGACGGCGCGGTGTATCCGGAAAGTCCAGGTCAATTTTTCGGAAAGGGGCGAAGGAGGATCTCGGAACGGTTGCCGCTAAAGCGTCTGCAATCCGAGTGCGGTTTCGCCCGGCGGTGCGCTCAGTTCAGCGTCGGCTGTTCCGGAACGTCGGTCCTGTCCTGCAGACTGTCGGGCTGCAGGCGATAGAGCTCCAGCTGAAGCAGCCTGGACAGTGCGTCCTGACCGTGCCTCACCAGCACCATATCGGAGGCGGCGCGATGAGGCCCACGAAAGACGAGTTCCCCGGCATATCGCAGAGCATTGCCGCGGGCGGTATCGGAGAGCGTATCGCCGGCAGTTTCGGCATCATGCAGCCATGCTGCAAATGCCGGATCGAAAACGGGTTTGCCCTCGATCGCGCTTTCGGTCTTCACGACAGCGCTCATATATTCAACAAGCTTGGGGAAAAGCCGGGTGATTGCTGATGCGCCCCGACCGCATGCATCTTCATTCGCCGAAGCCGGCGTGCTACGAGCTTTATTAGCCATTTGAACCTCTCATACAGGTTTAGTGGTTAGGACGCTGGTCGAGGGCGGGAACCCTTGCCAGCGTCCGCGTTTTATGACATAACGACTTAATGATGTCAACATCAATAAGTGAGAAAGTTATGGCGCCACCTAGAAAAGACAATGCTGTTATGACGCTGCGACTATCGCAGGCGCTCCTGACGAAGATTGATGACTGCCGCCGCAATGAAGCGGATATTCCGACCAGACCGGAAATGGTTCGTCGGATATTGCAGGACTATTTTGACAAGGGGCAGTAACGTCCCGCGACCACATTTATCGACCTTGATGTGTCGTTCGGGTTGTTCCAGCAGGTTGATGCTCGTGCATCCTGCGTCAGAAACCCGAACAACGACAGGGCGGTATTCTCGTCGAGCGACGTCGCCAGCCGGACGATCCGGTTTCCGTGTCGCATGTTGATCCGGTAGTTGATCGACGCTCCCATGCGCGCGCCAAGCCCGGTGATGCGGGAGATCGTGTCGGCGGCCGTGACCATTGACAGTGCGGCGGTCATGCCGGCAGGCCCGCTGCCCGCCACGACGACGTCCGGCACAATGCCGCCCGATGCGAATGTCTGCCCCTTCATGTGCGGATTGTCGATGAAGATCTCGTCACCCATGCGCGAGTGCCAAAAAGCAGCTGAAGTGCGAAATTGGTCGATTTTACAATCGCCCGTTTTTATCAGGTCATCCATGATCGATTCGATACAGCGATGACGTTGCCTCCGTTATTCAACGCCGGGCATGCCGACAATCATGAGTCTTCTAGATAGACGTAGTGCACCTCATCATAGCTGTCGGTAGCGAAGATGAACAGTAGCCGAGCTCTGGATGTGGTGTGGACCCCGTGGGGGAGGTTGCCGGGGATGAAGATCGCCGAGCCTTCCGATAGCAGGTAGGCCGTTCCGTCAACCTCGACATGCGTTTCTCCGACCAAACCAACATAAATTTCCGCATGGGCATGGCGATGCAGCGGGAGAGGGTGTTCGGCATCGATAGTGGCGACACCACAGGTCAGGCTATGCGTATCCGTCCGATCGGCAGAAAACAGAAGCCGAAACCGGGCGAGGTCCTTGTCTCCGACCTGGGTGGCTTCATCGTCGATATCTCGTGCTTGTCTAACAACTGGCTTGTCAAACATGCCGTTCACCTCGCTGAAAGCAATGGTTTCCGAAGACTTTTGAAAAGCCGAGGTCGGCCGCGACTATTCCTCGCCGCGTTCAGCCTGACGCTCGACGATTTCAAGCGAGGAGCGGGCTTCCTGAAGCAGCGGTTCCAGATCTTCGCCGCGCTCGCTGGCCTGTGTCCGACTCTCAAGCTCCGTGATGATGTCCTTGAGGCGCTGCTTGCGCTTCTCCACGGGATCGCCCCCAAAGGTCTGAGCAGAGATCTGACGTGTGGTGATTTCCTCGGCCACGCTTTCGACGTCGCCCTCGCCGCCGACAGGGGAATCAAGGGGGTCGGCCTTGCCGTCTTTTGGCTGATCGGTCATGTGTGTTCTCCTTCAATGGTTCCAAACGAACGGCTGTCGACTTTGTTCGACAGTTTTTGCGGTCAGCGTTCAGCAGGGGGGGCTTTGCTGGCCGCCGACGCACGGGTTCATTCAGTCGTTTGCGGGCGGAAGGTCCCGGTCGGATGAAGATGGTCTTTCGACGGCCGGCGGGTTGCCATTCTCCATCGCGTTTTCGGGATCAAGTGCGATGCTGTAATAGATCTCCGCGATGGCCCAGGCGGCGATCGCCAGCCCGGTCGATACGGCAAGTATGAGGAAAATCCGCAGTGAACGGCGACCTTGTCTGGCCTTTTTTGGCGGGATGTCCGGTGCCATCTGGCTTTCCTTTCGCTCGATTTGGGCACAGAACCCGGAGCGGTTAGGATTGTTCCAGCGCGTTTTCCTGATGAAGGCAGCCAGCCGGAGGCAGCGCAACTGGACCGGCCTATGCCCTCAGGTCTCCTCCCTGTCTCGCTCGTTGAGGGCCTGGTGGTTACGGGCGCCGGACTGTTAAGGTCGTCTGATGTTCTTCAGCACGAACCCGCTTTCGGGACCTGTTGGAACGCGGTCAAGCGGCACATCCAGGTTCTGTTCAGGCACATCGAACGACATCTCATGCGTCATCAGGCGGGCTGCCTCGCCGATGAGCGCGACGGTCGCCTGTTCCCCGGGACAGCGATGCGCACTTGCCGCATTGCCGCCGCCCTGGGGAATGAAGCGGTGAACGTCCTTCTGCCATGAGAGGTCCCGTTCCGGACGGAACATGGAAGGCTCGGCAAACCACCGTTCGTCGTGGCACGTGCCGTAAAGATCGATCAGCACCCACTGGCCTTTCTTGAGCCGATAACCGTAGCATTCGGCCTCGCGCGTCAGGATGCCGCCGATAAAGGGGAAGAAGGGCGCGACCCGTCGGACCTCTTCGGCAAACCGGTCGAGGCCCTCCCGGCTGCCATCGGCAAAGCGGGCCCGCCAGGCCGGCTTTTGATGAAGCATCAAAGCCGCGAAGACGATATAGCGGCCGATCGCCACGATCGGCCGCAGGATGTTCAAGAGTTCGACGGCGACGACCGACGCCGGCAGAGGCTTATCCTCTTCATCGCGGTAACGGCACAGTGCGACCACCGGCGATTTTTCCGGCGGCTTGCGGGCACCGGAACGGACGGCGCGGATCTGCCCTCGCAGTCTGCGCTCCATATTGGCCCTGCGGGCAAGCGCAACGGCGGTTCCAGGGCCGAAGCGACCGGCATTGCGCACCATTGCACCCAGGACCGGTGCATCGCGGCCAACGGCGTCGGCATTTGCCGGCAGACCCGCCCAGGACAGCGCCGTCTCGGCAAGAACGGTCTCGCAGAATGTTTCAAGCACCACCTCGTCGCCCTGCTCGGGGGCGGAGAGATGGCGAAGCCAGGCTTCCCTGAATCTCGAAACCAGATCCGCTATTCGTGTCGGGTCCTGCACGAGCAGGCGCATGAACATTGCCTTGCGCCTGCGGTGGGCCGGGCCGTCGAGTTGTTGAACGCTGTGCTTGTCCTGGAGAAGCCTCAGCGACGTCTTCGGCATGGCGCCCCGCCGGGTCACGGTATCGCCCGAATAGAACAATTCCGACGCCTCCGGTCCGGCAAGGCAGACGACATCGCGCAGCATCAGCCGCGTCCTGAAGATCGGCGCTTCAAGCCCGGCGTGCCGCCGGGGCATGAACAGATAGCCTTCCTTCATCAGCGCCCATGTCGAGTCCTCGAAACGGGCGGGCGGATCAAGCGTCTTCATGAAATACCCTCCGATGCTGCTTTCAGGTCGTGGCAGACCTATGGCGGTTAGCTTTGATTGTGCTCGCCGCCCGGCTGCACAACGCCCTTCAGGCTGGGGCGCGTACCGTCGACAGTGCCCCTTGCTGCGTCGGCAAGCGAGACAACACCGCAGAGCTGCTTGTTGTCATCGACGACGACAAGGCGGCGGACCTGGATGTCGCCCATATTGGCGAGAACCTCTTCCACCTGGTCGGTATCCCGGCAGTATTTGACATCCTTGCTCATCACCTCCCGAACCTTGCTACGTCCGTCGAGGCCTTCGGCCACGCCGCGTGCGACAATATCGCGGTCGGTCACCATTCCGACCAACTGCTCATTCTCCCCGACCGGAATGAAGCCGATATCGTTATCGGCCATCCGGCGGGCCACATCGATGATAATGTCGTCAGGGCTCACAATCGCGACGTCGCGTGTCATGATTTCCGAGATCTGCATGGTCTTGCTCCTCTCTTGGGTCATTGCCGTTTCGGCATTGCGCGCTCCCAACAAGCCCGGACGAAAAAATGTTCCTGAACTGCGAAGCGGAAATCGCCACGAACATTTTCGCCGAGTGGCTGTTGGGGCGGGCGAGGCACTGCATGTGTGCCGCAAACAGAAGGAGCATAGTCATGAGACTGACGAGATTTGCCTGCGCCGCCGTGATGACGGCGGGTCTGCCCGTTCTGGCCATGGCCGTCGATGGCGACAAGGTTCTTGGCGACTTTCAGGGCGAGGGTATCAACGGAACCGTGGAAATGGTGGAAACAGCATCCGGTATCGTTGTCGTGGATGTGCGCGCGGAAGGGCTTTCGGAAGGGCAGCACGGCTTTCATGTGCATGAAGTCGGTGCCTGCGACAGCGCGGACGGCTTCAAGAGTGCCAAGGGGCATCTCGCCCGCGGGCTCGAACACGGCGTCATGAGCGCCGGCGGGCCTCATCCGGGCGATATGCCCAATCTCCACGTCAGGTCCGACGGCGTCGCGGATGCGGAATTTTTCGTGCGCGGCTTTACGCTTGGAACGGAAGGCAATCAGCGGATTCTCGACGAGGACGGCTCGGCCGTGATCATTCATTCGGGCGCCGACGACTATGGCACGCAGCCATCAGGCGATTCAGGCGAACGCGTAGCCTGTGCCGTTCTTGAAACTGGCGGCTAGTCCTCTTTGCAACAGGCTTTTGCAGCGGACCGGACATCCCGGCCCGCTGCTGGCGTTTCCTGTCTCAAATAAGGTGATTTCGTGTTCCGCCGAACGTGACGGAACATCTGTGCCACCGTCCCGTTTTATTTAGAGGCCCTCAATCCAATCCGGGAAGCACAGATGAACCTTCACCAGAAGCAGACGGATACCCAGAAGCAGATGGAGGAACAACAGCGCGCGGATGTCGTCGCGCTCTTGCCGGCCTTGCGGGCGTTTGCCCGTACCTTCTGCAAAAATCCCAATGATGCCGACGATCTGGTTCAGGAGACAATACTGAAGGGCATTGCCAATCTCGACAAGTTCAAGCCGGGTACCCGTCTCAAATCCTGGCTTTTCACCATAATGCGCAACACCTTTTACACCCAGATCAGGGTCCGCAACAGGGAGATGCCCGGTGAGGAAGATTGCGTGGCCTCAACGCCGCAGACCGATGCCACGCAGGACTGGTCCGTCAGGGGGCGGGAGTTGCAGGATGCGATCTCGCGCCTTCCACCGCATTATGGCGAAGTGCTTGTGCTGGTCCTGGTGCTGGGCGAGAGCTACGAAGACACAGCCGAAATCTGCGGATGCGCGATGGGCACGGTCAAAAGTCGGGTCAATCGTGCCAGGCAATTGCTGCTGGAAGAGCTCGGCGAGAGCCGGTAGGGGCTTTCCGGCCCGGACGGTATTTAAGCGGGAACACAGCGGCGCCCTTGTTGTTCGGAGGAGAACGTCGGCACTTTCGCCGGCACGACAGCAAGGAGTGAGATAATGGCAAAACCGACAGCAGGTGATATTCTCGTCGAATGCCTGATCGAATGGGGCGTCGATACGATCTTCGGCATTCCGGGCGACGGCATCAACGGCGTGATGGAGGCGCTGCGCAAGCGCAAGGACGAGATCCGCTTCATTCAGGTGCGTCATGAGGAGGCGGCCGCGTTTGCGGCCTGCGGTTACGCGAAGTGGACCGGCAAACTCGGCGTCTGCCTAGCGACGTCGGGTCCAGGCGGCATTCATCTGCTGAACGGGCTTTACGACGCCAAACTTGACGGCCAGCCCGTGCTCGCCATTACCGGGCTGCAGTTCCATGACCTGCTCAATACTCATACCCAGCAGGATGTCGAGCTCGACAAGCTGTTCATGGATGTCGCCGTCTATAACACCCGCGTCATGGGTCCCGCCCATATGGAGAATGTCGTTGAACGCGCCTGCCACACGGCGCTCGGCCAGCGCGGGGTTGCCCATATCACCATTCCCGTCGACGTGCAGTCCCAGCCGGTGTCGTCCAAGCGCCGCTCGGCACGCAATGTTGCCGGGCATGCGCTCGGCGCGGATTTTGGCCGCAGCGCTGCAGTGCCGGCAAGGCAAGAGCTTGAGAAGGCCGCCGCGGTGCTGAATTCCGGCAAGCGTACGGCCATACTGGCGGGCCAGGGCGCGCTCGATGCCGGCGAAGCGCTGGAGCGGATTGCCGAAAAGCTCGGTGCACCCATCGTCAAGGCGCTGCTCGGCAAGGGCGCGGTCGCGGATGACAGCCCGTATACGACCGGCGGCATCGGCATGCTCGGCACCTGGCCATCCCAGGAGGTCATGGAAAACTGCGACACGCTGCTGATCGTCGGGTCGAGCTTCCCCTATATCGAATACTATCCCGAGCCCGACCAGGCGCGGGCCGTGCAGATCGATCTCGATTTCTCTCGTATCGGCCTGCGCTATCCCGTCGAATGCGGGCTGGTGGGCGAGGCGGGCGCGGTTCTCGACCAGCTCGAGCCGCTGCTGGAGGCGCGCGAGGACCGCTCCTTCCTCGAGAAGGCACAAGAGAACATGGCGGAATGGCGCGATCTCCTGGCGGAACGCGGCACGCTGGACGAGGAGCCGATGAAGCCGCAGGTCGTGGTGCATGAACTTGACCGGCTACTTGCGCCGGACGCCATCATCGCGACGGATTCGGGCACCGTGACGACCTGGGCGGCGCGCTACCTCACCATGAGCGGCGAGAGGATGTTTTCCTGCTCGGGCACGCTTGCTTCCATGGCCTGCGGGCTGCCCTACGCCATTGCGGCGGCCGTCGCCTATCCCGAAAGGCAGGTTGTCGCCTTTGTCGGCGACGGCGCCATGACGATGCTGATCGGCGAGCTTGCCACCTGCGCACGCTACGGACTGAACAACCTAAAAGTCATCGTAATCAAGAACAACGCGCTCGGGCAGATCAAGTGGGAACAGATGGTCTTCCTCGGCAACCCGGAATATGAGTGCGACCTGCAGCCCGTCGATTTCGAGATGATTGCGCGGGGTTTCGGTGTCGACGGCTATCGCATAGAGAAGCCGAAGGATTGCGGTCCGCTTCTGGAACAGGCGCTCTCCGCACCGCGATCGGCCGTCGTCGAGGCCGTTGTCGATCCGCACGAACCGCCGCAGCCGCCGAAGGTGAGTGCCAAGCAGGCTGCCCATTTCGCCCGTTCGCTGGCGCGCGGCACGCCCGAGCGCAGCAAGATCGCGCTGACCGTCGGTTCCGACGTGGTGCGCGAGGTGCTGTAAGACGCCAGATCTCTCTCGGGTGAGAACGCCGGCTAAAAGAACGGCCCGCGCAACGCCGTTGCGCGGGCCGTCATCCTTTCGGCTGGACCATCGTGGCTTCGAATTTCAAGATGTACCCGATCGCCAGCTGTGACTGCGGGTCTACTCCCTTTCAGTTCAGGGTGTCACTGTGGTTCAAGCGTGTGCTGCGGCGCCCGATCGGCCTCAGCCGGATTGTCTTCATTGGTGAGGCCAAAGGTAACGACCGCTGCGATTGCGGCGATGATGGCGGCGGTGGCAATGAGTATCCAGATGTTCATGATTGTTTTCCTTTATGCGGCCCGAAAAGGGACGAGCGGCGGCCGGTAAGGCCGCCGCGATGTTGCGGAAACCGCAGGCCTACTGGCTGTTGTCTTCCACCGAGCCCGGTGGCTCGACGGCCGGAGCGATTTCCGTCTGCGACGGCGAGGCTTCGCCTGCCGAGGACGGTTGCTGGCCGGTCAGTTGTTCATCGACAGTGGGTGAGGGCGTGCCACCCTGCTGGTCCGCGGCCGGCGGTTCTTCTCCTTCCGGCGTCGCTGCGGTATCCGGCGCTCCGGCAGGGCTGCCCTGCGGGGCCGTCGTGCTGGTTTCGGCGACCTCTGCAGCCGCCGCGGAGCCTGGCGGCATCTGGTCGGTGCCGATTGGTTCATCGATGGTCGTACCATCGGCTGCGGCCACCCTCCATACGGTGTTGCCGGCATCATCAGCCACGAGGAGCGCGCCGGTGCCGTCAATGCCCACGCCCACCGGCCGGCCGTGGGCCTGGTCGCCGTCGAGGAATCCGGTGACGACATCCTGTGTGCTCGCAGCCGGTTCGCCATTGACGAATGGCACGTAGACGACCCTGTAGCCGTTGAAAACAGTTCGGTTCCAGCTGCCGTGCTCGCCGATGAATGCGCCGCTCGCATAGTCCTCCGGCAGTGCGGAACCGTGCGAGAAGGTCAGGCCGAGCGAGGCCACATGGCTCGACAGCGCATAGTCCGGCGCGATGGCCTTTTCAACCATATCCGGCCTCTGGGGATGGACGCGTTCATCGACATGGTTGCCATAATAGCTCCAGGGCCAACCGTAGAACGCGCCTTCTTCGACAGAGGTCATGTAGTCGGGCACCAGGTTCGGACCGAGTTCGTCGCGTTCGTTGACGACGGTCCAGAGTTCGCCGGTGTCGGGGTTGAATTTCAGGCCGTTCGGATTGCGCAGCCCCGAGGCGTAAACCTTGGATGCTCCTGTTTCGCGATCGACCTGCCAGATCGCGGCGCGTCCCTTTTCGGCCTCAAGACCGTTCTCGGCGATGTTGGAGTTCGATCCGACGGAGGCGTAAAGCATCTCGCCATCCGGGCTCAGCGCCAGATCCTTGGTCCAGTGGTGGTCGATCGGTCCGCCCGGAAGCGGCGTCAGGATTTCGGGCTCTGCGGTGATCTCGTTCTGACCGAGCTCGTAAGGGTAGGTCAGGATCGCATCGGTCGCTGCCACATAGAGCGTGTCATCCGCCCAGGCAACGCCGAAAGGCGAGTTGAGGCCGGTCAGGAGATCATGGCGTTCGTTCACCGTGCCGTCGCGATCGCTGTCGCGCAGGAGCGTGATGAGATTGCTCTCCTTCTGCTCGCCGCCGCCGCCATGGGCCATCGACATGATCCAACCGCGGATCAGGTCCTTGGGTCTGTTCGGCGGCTCGCCCGCCGGACCGCGACCCTGCACGACCAGCACATCGCCATTGGGCAATGTGTGGACGGTACGGGGGTTGGCCAGGTCTTGCGCATAGGCGGAAATTGTCAGGCCTTCCGGGACGTCGGGCGTCTCGCCGTCCTGCCAGCCGACGACTTCGGCGACTTTCATGCCGGGCAGAAGCGCGGAATCCGGTTCGGGAAGGACCGGGTTGGCGCCGATCTGCTCGGAGGGTTGAACCTCGTCGCCATTGCCGCAGGCGGCAAGCGGGACGAGGAGGGTAACGGTGGCCAGTAGGCCGGCGATACGGCTCTCGTGGTTTGTCTCAGTCATGATTGAACCTCCATTCCTGTGCGAGCGGACGGGCCGCCGCCAGCCATAGCGTGATCAGGATCACAACAAAGGTGATGGTGGACAGGATCAGTCCGTTCGGGACGACCGCTTTCCAGCCGTCGCCGGCGTGGACAAAGCTATTGAAAATGCCGAGGACGAGAACGACGGCAAAGCCGATCGTCTCCGGAATGGCAGGCCTGGTGGCCTTAGAGCGGAAGGCGTCAACGAGGCCGGCAATGACGGCAATCGCGCCGAAGACGAGCCCGCCGAAGAGCAGCCATGCGGAAAAATTCTGCCACATCAGCATGGATGTTCGCCAGTATAGGATATCTGTGAACAGCGCGAAGGTGAAAGCCACGAAGGGAAACGGCACGAAAACGGCCCGAAGCGGATAGCCGTGATCAGGTTTTAATTGCGAATACATGGGCGTGCCCTCCTAAAAGTGTCTGTCTTCTGGACGGGCACCCAACAATCGCTTGCGACGATTGTTCCAACGCGGCGACGCCGGTTATTCCGGCGCGGTGATGGCCGGGTTGGCCTGCTGCTGGTCGGTGTCCTCCCGCCAGGGATAGAACATCGTCGACAGCGCGAGCAGAATGAGCAGGACGAGGCCGCCTATGAAGACGAGCCGGGCGAAACGCGTACGCAGGACCGTCGTCCCTTGCTTTGCGTTCTCTTCTGACGTGATCGTCCCGTCCTGATCTGTTGGTTCTCTCTCTGGTGCCATGAAACATTCTCCATCGGTGATACTTGGTTGCGTGCCGAACCTTATCCCCCCGGTTTTGTTCCAGAACGCCGAGGACGCCGTTCTATCGGACGCTTTCGTGCTACATGCGCGGCGTTTTTCAGCGGTGGGCGGGAACATCGGGGCGGTTTCACAGTTTGCAGGGCGGCGAATGCGAACGAGCCAGTTCAGGCTGTCGTTCCCTTTCGCGGATCATTGCTGAACACCAGGGAGGGCCCCGAAATGTCTTTGACCAAATACACGTCCACGGTGGCGATTTGTGCGCTGTATGCGAGCGGCGTCTATGCCCAGGATCAGCCTGTTGGCGATACGGTGAACGAAACGGACGCGCTGCGATCGGGCGAGACACTGTCCGTCGAGGTCACGCAGTCGCAGATACTCGGATCGGAACTGCTGGGAGCGACCGTCTATACGACTGAGGGACCTGACGGCGAAGCCGTTGGCGACATCGAAGATCTGCTCGTCGGACAGGACGGGATGATTGCCGGTCTGGTCATCGGCGTCGGCGGTTTTCTCGGACTTGCCGAGAAGAATGTCGCTGTTCCCTTCACGCAGGTGGAGCAGTATCGCGACGATCAATATATGCTCCATCTGACGCTCGCCGCGAGCCGTGAACAGCTCGAAGGCGCCCCGGAATTCGACTATCGCGCGGTTACGCCCACGCCGGAATTGCAGACGGGCATCTCCGCCAGCTCTGACATGGCAAGTGAGCGGGGCGACCGCTCGCCTGATGCGGAAACCGCCCCCACAACGCCGATGGATCGAATGGCGGGCGAGGGAAGCAGCAGGGCGCCGGACGTCGACGGCGACATGAGCGAAAGCGAACTCAGCGGCTCTCCTGCCAGCACGATCTGGCGAGATGCCGAAAGTGTTTCGAACGCGAGTTTGCGGGCCGAGGAGTTGCTTGGCGCCGATGTCTTCGGCGGAAATGGCGATCAGGTTGGCGATATCGGGGATGTCATCCTCAAGCCGGAAGGCGGAGTGCAGGCTTTCATCGTTGATGTCGGTGGCTTTCTCGGTATCGGCGAGAAAGAAGTGGCGATGTCAGCCGAGAATCTAGACGTGCGGAGCAATAACGGAGATTTCGCGGTCTTCACCCGGTTCACGGTGTCTCAGCTGGAAGGCCAGCCCGAATATGATGCCGATGCCTTCAACGAAAATCCGGATGAATTCATGATGCGCTGAACTGCTGCCACGACGAAAGCAGAAATGCCGTGCGGTCCGCACGGCATTTTTTCTGACAAGAGGATGGTGAAAGGCGGTCGGCTCAGGAGGCTTTGTCTTCCCGCTCCTTCAGGGATTGCTGCAACTTCAGGGCCAGTTCCAGCAGGCGGTCAGGGATTGGCTCCTGTTTGATTTCAGACAGTAACTCGGCGGTCTTGCGATCCAGATATGCATCTGCGCTCCGTGCTACCCCCGCGTCCTTGTCATTATCTTTTGCCATTGCTGTTTGGTCCCGTTTTCCTGTGTCTTCATCTCTTCATATCGTTACGGTGCTGAAGCCCGAACGGTTTGATTTCTTCGCAAGGACCGCTGATTCAATCAAAACGCCTCGATGCTGAGCGCATTCGCCAATGCGGACTAGCTTTACCTCATAGGGGCCTCGATGGACAGCGCTTTCAAGGCTCTTCGGCCGACCGCGTTTGCCAGGCCATGGAATTGCGGTTGAGTAACCTTCAAGGCCGCCGCCATCGCTATGGGAGACCAATCGAGTACGGGGAGCGGCAAGCGTGACGCGTGTTCATTCCAGCTTGCCCCATTCCGGATTCCATTCGGCGTCTTCTTCCAGTTCCACCATGACCGGCCCCCCGGTGTCGTTGCGGTTTTCCGCAAGGCGAATGGCTTCTGGCATGGGGAGTTCCTCGGTCGGATAATAGGGCGTGTCCTCATTACCGAAGTCGATCGAGTCGACAAAGCCGTAGGAGCGTTCGCCGCGCTGGACGACCCTAAGGAGAACGGTGTCGCGGGTTGCGGCTTTCTTCGAATAGCGACGGAATGCGGGTGTCATTTTCTTTCCTTTCTTTCATCTGGAGGCCTCAGAACTGAAGCGCCCGAGCGTTGTTCCCGGATTTTTTGTCTGGCGCCGACGGGAACATCCCCGCCTTCTTGCTGTTGGGGGCGAACAGGACCGAAAGGAAACCAGATGCCTTTATCCGCAATCCTTTGGTTTTTCGCGGTTGCTATCGGACCGGTGCTGCTTGGAGGTGCCATTGCCTATGGCAAGTACCGGGAGCGCCGTTATGCGAGCCGGGAACAGGCGGAAAGCCGCGCCTCGGTCGAGCGTCTTTATGAGGAAGAAGGGGACGAGCCGGAAAGCGCAAGTCCCGAACCAGATCGACACCATAGAAAGGTCAATTCATGACAACCGATCAGAGTTCACGGCAGACGAGTGAGCGGACTGCAGATCGCCAGCGCGACATTCAGGATGAAATCCACGAACGTGACCGGCACGAGGCGTCGGCGGGCGAGGACGGCGCGATGCAGGCGGGTGCCCGGCATTATCCCGTGCCGCCAATGCCCGAGCAGCGTCTTTCAAAGCCTGGCGAGGAGCACGAACTCGAACCGCGCCCGATGTATGACGCGCCTTTCTACAAGGGCTCGGAAAAGCTCAAGGACAAGGTGGCGATCATCACCGGCGGAGATTCCGGCATCGGCCGGGCGGTCGCGATCCTCTATGCCCGTGAAGGCGCGGATATCGTCGTCTCGTATCTGTCGGAGGATACCGATGCCGAGGAAACGAAGCGCGCCGTGGAGGCGGAAGGACGCAGGTGCATTCTGAGTCGCGGCGATGTCGCAGACCTTGCCTATTGCCAAAGCCTCGTCGACGAGGCGGTGAGCGAGCTCGGCAAGCTTGATATCCTGGTGAACAATGCGGGCTTTCAGGTCCATGCCAATGAGATCGAGGATCTTTCGGCAGAGCATTTCGACCAGACGATGAAGACCAACCTCTACGGTCTCTACAACATGTGCAAAGTTGCGGTCCCCAGGATGGGAAAGGGGGGCGCGATCGTGAACAGCGGCTCCGTCGTCGGGCTTCACGGCAAGGCGCAACTGCTCGATTATTCGATCACCAAGGGCGGCATACACGCCTTCACCCGCTCTCTGGCCTCGAGCCTTATCCCGCGCGGCATCAGGGTGAACGCCGTTGCCCCGGGACCGGTCTGGACGCCGCTCAATCCGTCGGATCGGGAAGCCGAGGATGTCGCCCAGTTTGGCGGATCCGTGCCGATGAAACGACCGGCTCAGCCGGAAGAACTGGCTCCGGCCTACGTGTTCCTCGCATCGGCTCATACATCGAGCTACATTACCGGTGAGGTTCTGCCGGTGACGGGCGGCGGCTAAAAGCGGCTTCGCAGACCATGTGTCGGGCCGCCGCGTTTCAGGCGACCCGATGGAGGGGGAGAGAATTCACCCGGCCATCTTGTTCAGGTGAGCATCGAATTGCAGGGACTTCCCCCCGTGTCCGGCAATGCCTTCCTGCAGTATCTGACCTCCTCGCTTATGGTTTCGGCTCCTTCGTGATGACCCTTTCCGGGCCGGGAGGCACTTCAATTGTGAGGACGCATGGTTGTTCTATTAGCGCCCGCGATAATCGTCATGACAATGCAGGAACATTGCGCCGTTCTCCCTGTTGGGACACTGCCTCGACAATGAGGAAACAGGGAGTAGCAAAATGGCAGACGAAAGATTCAGACAAATACGCGATCGCGAACGGAACATCCCGTCGCGCCCGGGGCGGGGCCGTCCGGCGCAGGAGGACTGGCAGACGGACGATCTCGGATATGCCGATCGCCGTGCCCGCCAGGGCAATCCGCGCTATGAAGAGGAACGCTATTATTCAGATTATGACGAATTGGGCTTTCCGTTGTTTCCCGGCCTCTATCCGCCGGCTCGCAGCCATCCTGACCATTATTACGGATGGGACGATGCGCGCGGGCGCGGCAGAGGACGAAATGACCGCGACTTCTGGGACAAGGCCAGCGATGAAGTTCAGTCCTGGTTCGGCGATGATGATGCCGAGCGGCGTCGTGAGGCCGACCATCGCGGCAAGGGGCCGCGCGGCTACAAGCGCTCCGACGCACGCATCAACGAGGATGTTCATGACCGCCTGACCGACGAGCCGACGCTGGATGCGAGCGACATCACGGTCTCGGTCGATAACAGCGAGGTGACGCTTGACGGCTATGTCATCGGCCGGCGGCAGAAGCGCCGGGCTGAGGATTGCGTCGACAGCGTCTCCGGAGTTACCCATGTTCAGAACAATTTGAGGGTGAAGCCGCAAGGCAGTTTCGACTCTCCGGCTTCGCAGCAGAACAACGACGAACGGTAGACGGCGTTGGACCAGACGGCTGCAATGCCGTCCGGTTCTTCGTTCGCCGCGTTCCCCGAAAAGACGTCAACCTTGCACACCCAAAAAGGCCCGCCGCTTGCAAGCGGCGGGCTTCAAGGTGTCATATTCGCACCCGGCTGCGGGCGCTTGATCAGTTATTGCCAGTATGTCCCTTGGGCAGGACCGCAGTGACGCTGGCGGCGACGGGATCGCTGGCCGGGAAACTGTCTTCCAGCCCCTCTTCAAGCGCACGCTCCCGAGCAGCTTCTTCGTCCCGCGCGGAAATGGAGCGCGCCAGTCCATTGATCACCGCACGGGCGGAGTATTCCGGATTTTCGACCGGCTCGGGGAAGACGACAGTTACGTCAGCGTTGTTCACTGTTTTGAAGACCACCGTGCGGTGATCCGGCGTTGCGTGGACAGCTTGTGATGTCATGGTTTCAATCTCCTTGGCTACATGTCTCGCCTAATCGCGATCATGGCTGCTTTGTTCCTGCCAATTGGCGAAAACGGTTCCGGAACATATTGCGCGGGATCGGATTAGGCGGGCGAACCGAGTGTCAAGGAGGTAGTAGGTATCTCGACATCAGCCAAAGTCGACAACCCCAGGCCCGGCTGGCCGTGGCCGCAGATCATCGCCGTCGCAGTTCTTTCGCTCATCGCGCTTGCCGCCTGGAAGCTCGCCAACCTTCTCCTCCTGGTTCTGGGCGCGAGCCTGATTGCGCTCGTGCTTGTCCGCTCCGCCGCGATTCTGAGCAAGCTTTCCGGCATCGGCTATCGGCTCTGCCTGATTGCAACGGTGCTGCTGTTCGCCCTGTCGCTGTCCGGATTCTTCTTCTTCCTCGGTGCCCGCATCGCGTCCGAAATGACGCGGCTTGCCGGCGATTTGCCGCAGACCATGTCGGCGGTTGGCGACTATATTGATCTCGGTGAAGTGGAAGACTGGCTCGGTGCCCATGCGCAATCCCTTATCGGGGATAGCGCAATGCTCGGCAACATCACCGGCTTCTCGACGGGGCTCGTCTCTGCGTCGGCAGGAGCCCTGCTGATGGTCGCAGGCGGGATTTATTTCGCAGCTGATCCGGCCGTCTACCGTCGCGGCCTGCTGGCTCTGGCGCCTGCCCGTGCGCGAGCGAGGTTCGATGAACTGCTCTCGGCGCTTTCCGACGCGCTCTTCCACTGGTTTGCCGGCCAGCTCGTGGCGATGGTCATCATCGGCGTGTTGACCACGGCGGGGCTCGCGAGCCTCGGAATCTCGTCGGCTTTCGCTCTCGGGCTGATTGCCGGCGTTCTCGAGATCGTGCCCTATATCGGGCCGACTGTCAGTGCCGTGCCGGCCATCGCCGTGGCGCTGACCGGCGGCATCTGGGACGCCGTCTGGGTGGTCTTGCTTTATCTCGCCATCCAGCAGGCCGAAGGCGTGCTGATCGCGCCGCTGATCCAGAAACGGTCGGTGCATATTCCGCCGGGATTGATGATCTTCGCCGTTCTGGGTTTCGGCGGATTGCTCGGCGTCGGTGGTCTTCTCATGAGCGCGCCGCTCACGGTTGTCGCTTTCGTGCTCGTCCGGAAGATCTGGGTCGAACGCCATGAGCCCGTCACCGGGACATCGGCCAGGCGGGGCGAGGCCTAGTTCAGCACGCTCCGGCCATCCTTCAGGCGCATCTCATCAAGCATCGACAGCAGCCATTCGAGGCGCGAGGCATCGGCGGGCTTTTCCTCCACGTGGGTGATCGCGTGCTCGAGCGTCCGTTCGACCAGCCTGTCGGCGGCCGCATCGTCGGTGATCAGCAGACGTGCAGCGAGCCGGAGGCTCGGCACGAGTGCGACAATGTCTTCGCCGTCTTCCTGGGCGCGGTCCGTTTCGGGGCGATCATAGGTCGAAACGAGGGAGGCGATGATTTCGCGGATACCGTTCGGCTTTGGCAGCGTGCTGACGAAGCGGAACCGGTCGGGGATGATGATCTCGGCGCATCCGGAAAAGAACACGAATGGTGTGTGGTTCTGGTGCAGGATATCCGCCAGCGGGAACACCGGCGTGCCGTCGAGATTGATATCGAGGACGGTGGCATCGGCCTTGCCGAGATGGGGAATGGCCTGTGCGATGGAAGAGACCGGCCCCAGCACGCGGGCGCCGACCTTTTCAAAATTGCGGGAAAGGTTCCGGGCGATCAGATATTCGTCCTCCACGATCAGAATCCGCGATCCGCGCAGCCTGTCGAGGTTTCCCTGAAGGGCGTTGTCATCGCAGCCTCGGATATTCTGATCCGGCATTTCCGGGCGGTCTTGCATCAGAGGTCTCCAATTCGGTGAATGTGTCAGTAGGCACGACGCAGGGATCACCGGCCGAAGACGGCCGGTGATCCAAACGCATTCGCGACTGAACTTACCTAAAAAGCAGGTATCCCGATGGAGTGGCCGGCTTCCTGAACAGCACGCGCGGGAACGGTTGCTGTTCCCTTGGATGCTTGCTCGCGGGTTTCGCAAGTGCTTGTCCGGCATGGATAGATGTTGCAACCCTGGCGATGACCATACGCGCATCATCCCCCGAATGATACCCCTCCATGCGAAATCGGCACGGAGGCCCTATTCCTCGGCTGCATTCAGCGTGTCGAATGGCACGCTGATCGTGGCGGTCAACCCCGAGGGCGTATATTCCGTTTCGATCGTTCCGCCCAGGCGATAGGATATCTCGCCTTTGATCAGAGTGCTGCCGAAGCCATGGTTCTCGGGAGGCTCGATCGGAGCCTCGCATTTTTCCTGCCAGTTCATCTGGAAATGGCCGTCGCTGACGAGCCAGGAGATATCGACCCTGCCGCCGCTGGTGCTGAGCGCGCCGTATTTCGCGGCATTCGTCGCCAGTTCATGAACCACCATGCCGAGCGCCAGGCTGCTTTCGGGCGCTATCTTCAGTTCCGGGCCGTCAAGGGTGATGCGGGGAAGGCTGAAGGGCTCCAGCCCGGTCGTCAGGATTTGCCGGATCGAAGTCTGCCGCCATTGTTCGCGAGACAGGAGCACATAGGCGCGCGACATGGCATTGAGCCGGCCGACGAGCGCGCTGTGGTATTGCTCGACGGAGGAAGAGGAATCGAGCATCTGGTCGGCCACGGCGGAGACCACCGCCAGCATGTTCTTGACCCGGTGATTGAGCTCGGAGATCAGTACCTTCTGATGCGCTTCCGCTTCCTTGAGATTGGTGATGTCGGTGAGCGTGAACACCGCGCCGTCGGTTTTTCCGCTGGCGGTGCGGTAAGGCAGGATACGCGCCAGAAAGGTCCGTGCGCCGCCATCCTGCCGGATGTGTTTTTCGAGCCCTGTTTCCGTCGCGAGAACCGTTGCGAGGTCGTCTGCCAGGTCCGGATAGTCAAGCGTGTTTGAGAGTTCGGTGAGGGGCCGGCCGATGTCATGGCTTCTGAGGTTGAAGTGGGCGCTCGCCGCCGGGGTGAAATTGCGCACGACGAGACTTCGGTCGAGAAAGATCGTGGCGATTTCGGTGCTGGCGAACAGATGCTTCAGGTCGTTGTGGACCCGGCCGAGCTCCTCGATCTTGCTGTTGAGTTCTGCGTTGATGGTGCCCAGTTCCTCGTTGAGCGACTGCATTTCCTCCTTGGAGGCTTCGAGCTCCTCGTTCGTGGATTGCGCCTCCTCGTTCACCGACATCAGCTCTTCATAGGAGGACTTCAGCTCCTCCAGCGCGGTTTCATATTCCTCGATGGTCGAGTGCATACGCTCGCGCGTTTCCTGGAGTTCTTGCTCAAGGCCCGCGACTGCGTCCGCGCCGGGCGAGGGCGCCTGACGGTCGGAAAGCTCGTGCCTCGTGCCGGTCGTCTCGAACAGCACGAGATAAAGCGGGTTGGCGTCGTCCTTCCCCTGGCGCAGCGGTTCGATGGTGATGCGCACGAGCTGTGGACGTTCGCCAGCCTGCTCGAATGCGATGTTTTCCTTCACCACCCTTTCACCGCGGGACATCGCTTCGGCAAAGGCGGCCCTCAGCTCGAGCCGCAGTCCGTATTTTGCCATCGCCAGCAATTGCCGGTTGGGCAGGCCCTGCTGGGCTTCGAGAAACTGCCCGGTGCGGGCGGAATAGTAGACGATATCGCCATCCTTGTCGGTGACGACATGGGGCGGCGAGAAGTGTTCGAGCACCTGTTTTTCGACATTCGTCGTCAGCGCAAAGCCCGAAGACCCGCGGCCTTCGCCGCGCCCGCCCGCATTGCGCGGCACGGAAGGCCCTTCGCCGAAGAAATGACGCAGGTGGCTGGTCGGGTTGGCGTAGGGGCTCGCCTGATAGATGCGGTTGCGCTTGTCGACAGGCGTGAACAGATCGGTGTGGCGGCCGATGCTCTCGGATGTGCCGAGGAACAGATAGCCCGTGGGCTTGAGCGCGTAATGGAAGGTCGGGATCACCCGGTTCTGAAGATCCGGGCCGAAATAGATCAGCAGGTTGCGGCAGGAGACAAGCTCCATGCGGGAGTAGGGCGGGTCCTGGATGACGCTGTGCGGGGAAAAGATGCAGAGTTCGCGGATATCGTTCTTGACCACATAGCCGGCGCCTTCGCGGGTGAAGAACCGGCGTCGCCGCTCCGCGGACACGCCCTCCAGCAGGATTTCCGGATAGCGGCCAGCCCGCGCCACCGTTAGCGCGTCTTCGTCGATGTCTGTCGCGAAGATTTGGACGCGGGGCTTTGGCCCCTCATGCGCGTTCAGATATTCCCGCACCAGGATGGCGATCGAGTAGACCTCCTCGCCGGTCGCGCACCCGGGCACCCAGATGCGGACGCTGTCGGCAGCGCCCTTGTTCTTGAAGATTCGCGGCAGGATGTCGCTGGCGAGGATTTCAAACGCCCTAGCATCGCGGAAGAAGCTTGTGACGTTGATCAGCAGGTCGCGATAGAAGGCGTCGACCTCTTCCTCGTCCTTCTCGAATAGGTCGAGATAGTCCTCGATGCGTTCGATACTCTTCAGCTGCATGCGACGGCGGACCCGGCGCAGGAAGGTCTTGGTCTTGTAGCCGGAAAAGTCGTGGCCGGTATGCTCCTTCAGAACTGAGCAGATAGACAGGCGGGTGGCATCGAGGATGCGGTCAACGTGATCGTCATCGCGCTCCAGATCGGCAAGCAAAACGAACCCGCGAGCATAGTCGGCGAGCCGCTGGCCCATGTGCCCGGCTTCATCCGTTATGTCGATCACGCTTTCGCTGAGCGTATTGCGGAACACACCGGTTTCGGACGAAGAGGCATCGCTCGCCTGCGCCAGCGTGAGGCCGCCCTGTTCCTTGATCGCCTTTGCGCCAAGCATGCCATCAGGGATGGCGAGGATCACCGCTGCGGCATGGTCGCCTTTATCCCTTGCGATCGCGCTCAGCAATGCATCGGCGGGGCGAAGCTCGGATGTTTCCGAGGACGTCAGCTTGCAAAAGGCGCCGTCACGAATCGAAAGCGATGCGTCTTCCTTGGCGAGATAGACGTTGCGCTTCTCCAGCCGCTGGCCGTCCGTCGCCGTTACCACCGGCATCGACGTAAGGCTGCTCAGGGTTTCGACAAGCTCTTCGGCGTCTCCGTGGTGGTGGACCAGAAGCACGAACGCCATGTCATGGTCGTGCGGCAGCCCCCGGAACAAGCGCTCGACGGACCCGATGTCCCGCGCCGAGGCGCTTACACCGACTGTCAGGAAGGAATTTGGAGTGGGCATCGTGCGGGTTCCTGTCGTGGATCTTCATGGATGAGCCGGAGATTCGTCAGGGCCATTGGCCATTCATATCGCGCCAATCGTGAACGTGCAAAAAAGTCGACATCTTCACCTTGATTCCTGGCAAAGGAGACAGGCTGGGCGCCGGCTTGATCGCGCGATACCGGTAAATGGCATCGTGCGAGAAGGTCATGCTGCTCTTCCCGTGGACGGTTAGCGATCGGCCCTGTTTCATGCTTCAGTTCCCCGCTCACACCGCACCCCGCGACAGGTAGTCCACGAATGTCAGCAGCAGCAGTGCTGCAAGCCAGAACAGGGCGCCTGTGCCGAACAGGCGGATCATCGGCGTCTCGTGCTGCATGCCCATGAAAAACCAGAGGACCAGTCCCGCCTTCATCGCCGCGATGAACAGGCCTGCGAACAGGCTGACGGGGCCGGTGAGCACATGGCTTGCCAGCACCGTCAGGCCCAGCAGGAGGGCAAGAAACAGCCAGATGACGGAGGTCTGCAGATATTGGCGCATAGCGATCACCGCGCGAGATAGAGGACGGGAAACAGGAAGATCCAGATGATGTCGACCAGATGCCAGTAGGTCGCCGCCGTCTCGGTGGCCGTGGCGCCGGCCGGGAGCTTCACGCGTCGGGAACGGACGAGCCATGCGAACAGGCTCAGCACCACGATGCCGATCGTCAGATGCAGCGCATGGAGCGAGGTTGCGATCAGATAGATGTTCATGAACAAGTGTTCGCCGGGCGAGGTGAAATCGGCGCGGGCGCCCGGCAAAGGCAGCAGTCCATCTCGATATTCGCTCCAGTATTCATAGGCCTTGAGGCCAAGGAAGGCGACACCGAGCAGTGCTGAAAGCGCAAGGCAGCGCCAGACCGGCCGGGCATGGCCGGCGCGCGCCGCCTTTACCGCCACCGCTACCAGAGCACTCGACGTCAACAGGATCATCGTGTTGGCGGCGCCGATCGCCACATGCATCTTTTTCGATGCCGCGATGAATTCTTCCGGGTGCAGGTAGTGGGCGATGAAGATGACGGCGAACAGGCCGCCGAACAGCATGATCTCGCTTGCGAGAAACAGGTAGACGCCGAGCATGTCGGCCTCGCGCTGCTGCCCGCGCGTGCTGTAGGGCTCCTTGAGGTGCGGCAGATCCTCGGTCATCGGCTGTCCTCCTTGTCGATCGGATAATCGTAAGGTCTGCCGGTGACCGTCGGTATCTCGACGAAATTATGCTTCGGCGGCGGCGATGGCACCGTCCATTCAAGCCCCGTCGCCCCCCATGGATTGGCGCTCGCGCGCTTGCCGGCCACGAGCGAATAGCCGAGATAGACGAAGGGCAGCAGGTAGGCGAAGCCGAGCAGGGTGGAGCCTGCGGATGAGAGGACATGCAGCGTCTGGAACTCCGGCGCATAGACGTGGTAGCGCCGTGGCATGCCGAGAAAGCCGAGAATGAACTGCGGAAAAAAGGTCAGGTTGAAGCCGAAGAAGATCGTGGCGGCGGTGATCCGGCCCCAGGTGAGCGGATACATCCGCCCGAACATCTTCGGCCACCAGAAATGCAGCGCGCCGAAATAGGCCGAGATCGTGCCGCCGACCATGATGTAGTGGAAGTGGGCGACGACGAAATAGGTGTCGTGGACATGCACGTCGATGGAGAGCATCGCCAGCGCCAGCCCCGTCAGCCCGCCGACGACGAAGAGCCCGATGAAGGACATGGCGAACAGGAAGGGCGGATCGAGCAGAATATCGCCTTTGTAGAGCGTCGCCGTCCAGTTGTAGACCTTGATGCCGGAGGGAACCGCGACGGCGAGGCTCAAGAACGAGAACACCGCGCTTGCATACATCGACTGACCGGAGACGAACATGTGGTGGCCCCAGACGAAGAATCCGATAATCGCGATCGCGATCGACGAGCCGGCGACGAAACTGTAGCCGAAGACCGGCTTGCGGGCGGCGGCGGCCACAAGTTCGCTGATCACGCCGAGCGCCGGCAGCACCATGATGTAGACCGCCGGGTGGCTGTAGAACCAGAAGAGATGCTGGAACAGCAGCGGATCGCCGCCGAGTGACGGATCGAAGATGCCGAGGCCGAACAGCCGTTCGGCCGCAATCAGCACCAGCGTGATCGACAGCACCGGCGTTGCCAGCACCAGGATGATCGAGGTGGCATAGTGTGACCAGACGAAGAGCGGCATGCGCCCCCAGCCCATGCCGGGCGCGCGCAGTTTGTGGATGGTGACGATGAAGTTGAGGCCGGTCAGGATCGATGAGAAGCCGACGATGAACACGGCGGCGGCGACCAGCACGACGTGGCCGTTCGAAAACATCGATGACAGCGGCGTGTAGAAGGTCCAGCCGGTATCGACGCCGCCGACAAGCAGCACCATCAGCGTGAACAGGCCGCCGAGGATATAGATATACCAGCTCAGAAGGTTCAGCTTGGGAAAGGCGAGATCGCGCGCCCCGATCATCAGCGGGATCAGGAAATTGCCGAAGACATTGGGGATCGACGGGATCAGGAAGAACCAGACCATGATGACGCCGTGCAGCGTGAAGGCGCGGTTATAGCCCTCATTGGTCAGCAGATCGCCTTCGGGCGTCAATAGATCGGCGCGCACCAGCCCGGCCGCTGCCCCGCCGACCAGGAAGAATAAGGTCACCGAAACCAGGTAGAGGACGGCGATGCGCTTGTGATCGGTGGTCAGCAGCCAAGAGCGGATGGTATGGCCGGCATCGAGATAGCTTGGCGGGTTGGCGGTCACGGCGTGTCCTCCGTCGTGGCGAGCGACTTGATGTAGGCGACGAGCTTCATCACCTCGTCCTCGCTGAGCACGTTCTTGAATGTCGGCATGATCGGCGGATAGCCGGCGGCGATCTGAGACTGCGGCAGCAGGATGCTGTCACGGACATACTGGTCATCCGCCGTCACTATGCTGCCGTCGGCAAGCGGAACCGGGCTGCCGTAAAGCCCTTCGAGATCTGGCGCTTTCACGGTGGCGGCGGGGCCGTGGCAACCGCTGCAACCATTGCTGCGGAAGAGTTTTTCACCCTCCGCCGCCAGCGAAACATCGTTGCCGGACTGCTCCAGCCAGGCAGCGAAGGCGGGTTTTTCCATGACGATGAAACGGCCGGTCATTTCCGAATGGTCGGCACCGCAGAATTCCGCACAGGCGAGGTGGTAGGTGCCGGGCTTGTCGGCCTCGAACCAGAGCGAGGTATAGCGGCCGGGAACCACATCCTGCTTCAGCCTGAGCGCCGGAATGTAGAGGCTGTGGATCACATCCCGCGAGGCCATCGACAGCCTGACGGGCTCGCCGACTGGAACATGCAGTTCGTCGATCTCGCGCTGGCCACCGGCATGCTCGAATTTCCACATCCACTGCTTGGCGACGACGTTGATCTCCATCGCATCCGGGGGCGGCTGATGGACGGTGAAGAACATCCGCGTCGACCAGACGAAGAGGATGACGATCAGGATGAAAGGGATCAGCGCCCAGGAGATCTCCAGCAAAGTGTTGCGGTTGATCCGGTCGCTGCGGTCCGCCTTGCGGCCGGCACGGTATTTCCAGGCAAAATAGGCGATCAGGATGAAGACCGGCGCCGAGAGCGCCACGACGAGCGCCGTGAATACCCACATCAAAAGGTCGATCCGGCCGCTGTAGGCGGAGGCGGATTCTGGCCAGAGCGCAATGAAATCGCTCATTCCGCCGCCTCCTTCCGCTTCCGGCGTTCGCGCACCAGCGCCACCGCGATCAGCCCGCCGCCGGCGAGCGCCGTCAACCCACCACCGATCCTCAGCATGGATTGCACCAGCGAGCCATAGCGGCCGGTGACCGGGTCATAGTGGTAGCAGAGCAGCAGGATCTGGTCGCCCCAGTCGCCGATCCTGCCTTCGCCGGCCTCCGTCAGCGCCAGCTTCATGTCGGTCGGCTGCGGCGTGAGGCCATAGATCCAGCGGCTCAAATGGCCGTCGCGGGTCAGGAAGGCGGTGGCGGCGACATGGGCATACTGGCTGATGCGCTCGTCATAGGCATAGCGATAGCCGAGCGCATCGGTGACCGCGCGGATGTTTTCCTTCGTGCCGGTCGTCGCGTGAATGCCGCTCATGTCGATGTCCGGGAAGGATTTTTGCAGCACTGCGAGATCGGCGCGGGCAACCTCCGGCCCTTCGGACGGATCGATGCCGAAGGCGATCATGGTGAAATCCTCGCCCGGCTCAAATTCCTGCGCCCGGATCGCCTGCATGACGCCCGAAAGCGTCACCCCGCAAATGTTCGGGCAGTCGTGCAGAACCGGGACCAGCACGATCGGCTTTCCATCGGCAAGTTCGGCGAGCGTTACCGTCTCGCCATCGGCGTTCCGGAAAGGCAGATCGAGGGGGATTTCGGCGTCCGGCCGCTCGTCAATGCCCGCAAGCCCGAACGGATCGAAATTGGCGTCGCGGGCGGCGAGTGCCGGAACGGCGAGCAGCGCGAGGAGCAATGCGAGGAACGGGAGCTTCGTCATCGGCCATCTCCATTGGTCTCGTTCGGCCAGCCGCGGTCGGCGAGGATATCGATGGCGCGATCGGCGGGAATGCGGATGCGGCCGTCCTCGCTCCGGCCGTAGGTTTCGACAAGGCGTCGGTTGCTTGCGTTCAGCGCGTCCAGATCGGCCTTCGGATAGACTTCCAGCCGTGGGCCGGCGACGGGTCTTTCGGCGGTCCGGACGGGCGTCGGTTCGCGGTCCGGCACGCTGAAAAGGCCGGTCAGGAACGCGACAAAGGCCAGCGATACGGCCACGAAGACCACGAGGATGGCGCCGGCATAAAGGACCATACGGACGGAGACATCGCGCTGTTCATACTCTGCGCTGCTATTGTTCTCGCTCATGGCCGGACCTCCCGTGGCGGGCGAAACCCGGCGCTTGCGGCGAGCATCAGGCCCGCGCCGGAAAGGAGTGCCACGGCAAGGCCGCCGCGGCCGGGAAGCGCAAGCCAGAGGCATTCGATCGCCTTGCCGCAAAGGATGATGGCGGCGAGCGCCACGACCCAGCGTCGCGATTGCCGGATCGGGGGGAAGAGCAGGAGCGCTGCCGGCACCGCGCCGCTTGCCGCCAGCAGGTATTCGACATAGCGCCAGAGCCCCGCGCTGCGCGGTACGAACCATTCGAGCCCTGCGGCGGAATTGACGTTCCAGGACACGAAATACTGGATGTAGGCGAAATAGAGCCAGAACAGCACGGCGACCAGCAGCAGCGTGCCGGAGAGCGGCAGGCGCGATGCAGGGGCTGATAGCACCAGCAGGCAGAGCGCGATATTGACCTGGAGCGACAGCACGTAGAGTGCGAAGCCGGAGGAAAAATAGCCCGGCGCGAGCGGCATCAGCCACAGGCTTGTCGCCAGGCCCTGCAGGATGACGAACAGGATGAGGGCGACGGCCGCTGTGGCGCGGGAGCGCGTCGCGCACCAGGGCGCGATCAGCAGTGCCAGCAGGAGGCCGATCGTTACAAGCGCATAGGACCATTCGTTGAGAAACAGAGCGCGGAACGTGGTGTCGCGCTCCATCCCGTGCCAACCGTAGAATGTCGGCGAGAACAGAAGCAGCGGCAGAAAGACGACGAAGATGGGAGCAAGCCGGGCGAGGCCTTCCGTCCCCCCGGCGAACTCGCGCTGCCAGCGTCCCCCGGTAAGCGCCATGACGAGCAGCAGGAAGCCAGCGCCGACCGGGATGGCGCTCGCGAAAACGCTGGCCGCGAGCAGGCCGGCGAGACCCGGTTCCGGCCGGTCGCCGATCAGCAACCCAGCGACTGCCACCAGCAGCAGACCGGCGATCAGGCGGATCAACGGAGTGGACGGGCGGAGGGTCATGGCTGCGCCTCCGCAAGCTTCTGCCGGTCTTCCGCCGATAGCAGCCGCTCCGGCGCATCCTGGCTGAGCTGCAGCGCCTTGACATAGGCCGCGATCGCCCAGCGGTCGCGCGGCGGAACGCGGCCGGCATAGGAATACATCACGCCATAGCCATCACTGATGACGTCGACGATATAGCGCGGATCGACGTTGCGCAGACGTTCGGAATGGAAGCTCGGCGGGGTGGGAAAGCCGCGCGAGGGGATGCGGCCATGGCCGTAGCCTGCGGGATCGTGACACGGCACGCAGAAGATGTCGTAGCGTTCCTTCCCCCGCTCCAGCAACGCGCGGTCCATCGGCGGGCGGGTCTGAAGCGCGGCGGTTTGGGCCGGCGCGCTGCGCGAGACCGTGCCCTCCGGCGGATGCTGGAGCGCCTTGCCATCGGAAAACAGCGAACTTTCCTCGTAGTCGTCATAGCGCGGCTGGTGGTCCATGCCGTCACAGGCGGCAAGGATGAGAAGACAGACGAGAAGGGGCAAGGGCTGCAGGGTCATGACGGCGCCTCCGGCAGCGGCACCAGTGCGACGGTTTCTGCGCCGAGGTTCTTCAGGTCATCCGGGGTTCGCGCGATATCGAAGCGCTCGTCGGTGGCGTGGACGAGGATGTAGAAGCGATCGCTCGCGGAAAAATCGGGGATTTCGAAATCGGGGTGATGCAGCTTCGGCAGACGGCAGGACAGAAGCGTGCCGAGCACCGCGAAGACGATGGCAGACATCACCGCGACTTCCAGCGTGATGATCGGCAGCGGTTGCCAGGCGAAGATGGGCCGCCCGCCGATATTCAGCGGGTAGGCGTAATTGGCGTAGAGCTGCACGCCAAGCCCGGCAAGCGCGCCGAAAAGCCCGCCGGCAAGCGTGATCCAGGCAACGCGGTTGTCGCCGGCGTCGAGCGCATCGGCGATCTCCTTGGAGAAATAGGGACCGAGAACGTCCAGCTTGCGGTAGCCGCGCTGCCGCAACGTTACGAGATGAGAAGCAAGCCCCTCTGGTCCGGCAAAGCCGGCGGCTGCGGTGTGATAATGGGTCTCGGGACGGTCAGCGGGCATGACTGGCCTCCTCTGACGCCTTTTTCAACTCGAAGCCGGAGACGATCGGCAGCAGGCGCACAAAGAGCAGGAACGGCGCCAGGAAGACGCCGATCATGCCGGCGAAAAGCGCCCAGTCCCAGAGGCTTGCCTGAAACGTGCCCCAGGAGGAGACGAGATGGTCGCGGTAAAGTCCGGTGACGATCAGCATGTAGCGCTCCATCCACATGCCGGCCGCGACCGAAACGCCGATGGCGGCAAGCAGCAGGCTGTTTCGCCGCACGCGCCGCAGCCAGAGCAGCTGCAACGGCACGAAATTGCAGATCACCGCGCCCCAGAAGCTCCAGGCATAGGCGCCGGAAAGCCGGTCATGCAGCGTTTCGAGCTCCGATTGTTCGCCTGAATAGAGCGCGTTGAAGATATCGGCGAGATAGCCGTAGGCCGTCATCAGCCCGACCGCGAGCAGGAGCTTGCCGATAAGGTCGCTATGGGCATCGGCGAGGATGTCATCAAGCCGGAAGGCGCGGCGCAGCACCGCCATGATCACAGCCACCACGGCAAAGCCGGAAAACACCGCGCCGCAGAGGAAATAGGGCGGGAAGATCGACGAGTTCCAGCCGGGGATCGGGCCGCCGCCGAGCAGCAGAGAATAGGCCGCGGTGATGATGAACACCATCGTGACGGCAAGCCCGGCGCAGAGCCGATAGGCCTGTTCCCAGCGCCGCCAGTGCCGCATGGAGCCGCGCCAGCCAAGGGCGGCGAGCCCGTAGCAGACCTGCCCCAGGCGGCCCTTTGCGCGGTCGCGCAGACGAGCGAAATCGGGGATCGCGCCGACATACCAGAAGGCGGCGGAGGCCACGAGATAGGTCAGCACGGCGAAGAAATCCCAGGCGAGCGGGCTCTTGAACTGCGGCCAGATGCCCATGGTGTTCGGATAGAGCGCCGTCCAGTAGAACAGCCAGGGCCGGCCGAGATGGAGGATCGGATAGAGGCCGGCACAGATGACGGCAAAGAGCGTCATCGTCTCGGCAAAGCGGTTAAGCGCATTGCGCTTTCCGACGCCGGTCAGGAGCAGCAGTGCGGAGATTAGCGTTCCGGCATGGCCGATGCCGAGGAACCAGATGTAGTTGACGATCGGAAAGCCCCAGGCAACCGGGATATTGTTGCCGAACACGCCGACGCCGCGCCAGAACAGCACCGCGACGGCGATGCCGAAGCAGAGCAAAAGGAGCATCGCGAAGGCGAAGCAGAGCGCCCAGGCGCGTGGTGCCGGAAAACCGAGCGGCAGATCGGTGACGGTGTCGATCCGTTCGGCAGAAAGTGGTCTTGCCTCCGTCATCACACCTCCACCCGTGCGAGATAGGATGTGCGCGGCTTGGTGTTGACCTCTACCAGCAGCAGGTAGTCGCGCGGTTCCGCCTTCCGCCGGCTGACCTCGGTGTCAGGATCGGCGACATCGCCGAAGCTGATCGCCTGTGTCGGGCAGGCCTGCTGGCAGGCCGTCACCACCTCGCCATCGCTGAGCGGCCGGTTTTCGCGGTCGGCGTCGATGCGTGCGGTCTCGATCCGCTGGACGCAGTAGGTGCACTTCTCCATGACGCCGCGGGAGCGGACGGTGACCTCCGGATTGCGCATGGCGCGCAGTTGTTCGGGGTCGTCGCCGGTATAGTCGAACCAGTTGAAGCGGCGCACCTTGTAGGGGCAGTAGGAGGCGCAGGTGCGGGTGCCGATGCATCGGTTATAGACCTGCACGTTGAGCCCGTCGGAACTGTGGACGGTGGCATTGACCGGACAGCCCATCTCGCAGGGCGCATCCTCGCAATGCATGCAGGGCACGGGCTGGAAATAGGAAAGCGGCGCCTCCGGCGGCCCTTCGAAATAGCGGTCGATGCGCAGCCAGTGCATCTCGCGCCCCTCGGCCACAAGGTCCTTGCCGACCACCGGAATATTGTTCTCCGCATTGCAGCCCACGACGCAGGCATTGCAGCCGATGCAGGCGTCAAGGTCGATCGACATGCCCCAGGCCGGGCTGGTCTTTGGCGTTTCCGGATAGAAGCTTCCCGGCTTTTCTTCGTGCTTTGCGGCCGCCTGGCGCGATGCCTCGGCGGTGACGGTCCTGACGAAATCGTGCCCCTCCATCGCCTGGTGGAGCTGGGTCGAGGCGAGCTTTTCCCGTTTCCCCGTCTTCTCCAGCGTGATCCCGCTCAGCATGGTACCGCCCGCCGCCAGCGGATAGGCATTGGTGCCCAGTCCATCGGCGAGCGAGCCGAAGCTGCGGTGGCCATAGCCGAGGGTGAGAGTGAGCGTTTCGGCTTGCTGGCCGGGCAGGATCCAGACCGGACTTTCCGCCGTTCTGTTGCCATGGCGGAGCCGGATGACGTCGCCGGCGGCGAGGCCTTCGCGCTCGGCAAGCGCCGGGCTGATGAGGATCGGATTGCCCCATGTCAGCTTGGTCATCGGCTTCGGCGTTTCCTGAAGCCAGCCATTATTGCCGAAACGGCCATCCCAGACCGACGGATCGGGCTGGATGAGCAGGGTGAGCGCGGCCTCTTCCAGGGTCGGCATCGCCCATGGCCCGCCTGCTGCTTCAGGTGGTGCAGCCGTCGGGGCCGCCGTACCCTCAACGAAACCGGCATACAGGGCTTCATTCCATTGCGCGTCGAAGTCGCCCGAAAGTCGCTCCCGCCATGTCGCCATCACGATCGCGCGGGCATCCGTCTCGGCTTCGCCCATCAGGTTGGCAAGAAGCATATGCGGCGAGCGGACGGCATAGAAGGGCTGCACCAGCGGCTGCAGGACGCTCGCCGTGCCGTCGATCGCGCGCGCATCGCTCCAGCTTTCAAGGTCGTGAGGGATCGGCAGGTGCCAGCGACAGAGCGCGGCTGTCTCGTCGGAATAAAGCCCGGCATGAAAGGTCGTCTCGACTTTGGTGATCGCCGCGGCGAAGGCGGGCGGCCCGGCATAGGCGGGGTTGCAGTCGAGCACGAACAGCGTCGAAACCGCGCCCGCATCCATATCTGCAATTAGGCTGTCGAGATCGCGCTGGCCGGCCGGCGTTGCGGCGACTGGGTCGGTGAAGGCGAGTGTCTCGCCGATCGCGCCGAGATGCTGGTTGATCCTGTAGGCAAGCGCATGCAGCGCCGGCGCGTGATGCGCCCCGACCGTTACCAGCGCGCGTTCCGCCGCGACCTTCGCCGCCGCGTCGTGGACCCAGCGGCTTTCGCCCTCACTCAGTTCCGGCTCCTCGTCGGCGACGCCAAGCCGCGCCGCAAGCGCCGACAGCAAGGCCGGCATCCGCTGTTCGGCGGCGATCAGCCGCTCGTCGGCGCGGGCTCCGGTGAGGCTCGGGCTGGCCTCGGTCATAAGAATGCGGCTCTCGCCGTCGCCGTTGCGGAAGGCCTTGCGTCTTTGGCTCCATTGCCGGGCGTTGACCGACTGGCGCGGGCCGGGGTCCAGAAAATCGTCGGAGAACGAGACGATGGTCTCGGCGCGGCTGAAATTCGGCTGCGGTATCAGCGCCCGGCCGAAGGCGGCTTCGGCGCCGAGAATGCGATTGTCCTCGTTGACCGGTTCGGTGACGTGCCAGCGCGCCAGCGGCCAGCGGGCAAGCAGCGTCTCGAGCTGGCGGATCATTGTGGGGGAGGTGATCTGGCCGGTAAGAATGCTGAGCCCCACGCCGGCGGTCGCGTCCAGGGTCGCGCGTTTTTCCGCCAGAAAGGCGTCGAAGGCTGCCCAACTCGCGGGATCGCCGAATTCCTTGGGTGCTTGCGACCGGTCCGGATCGTAGAGCCCGAGGAGGGCCGCCTGCAGGAAGACATCGGTGGCGCCGCCGGTGGCCGGATGATCGGGATTGCCCTCAAGCTTCACCGGCCGGCCCGCGACCGTCTGGCCGAGAACCGGCAAGGCATAGCCGGAAAGCCGCGTGGCGGTTGCGTAGAGCACCGGCTTTTCGCGGCTTGCGTCGGCGCGTACATAGGGCAGCGCGTTCTCATCGGCGCGCGCCTCGCAGCCGGTGAGCCCGGCAAGGGCGAAGGACGCGGCCATGGTCCTCAACAGCCCGCGGCGGGTGATGCCTTCGCCGATGGCCTGAAGCGCCGGGAATTCCGACGTCAGGAAGGCGTTGAACTCCTCCGTGGCGGACAAGTGCTCCAGTCCGCGCCAGAGCGCCTTGCCCGACCGGCCGTCGAGGTGCTTGCGGAAGATGTCGGATGCTTGCGTCACATGGCCTCCTTCATCGGTGACAGACATTGCAGTCATCGAGACGGTCCGGCTCGATCCCGCGCGCCTCGACGACGAGCGCGCCGTAATCGCGATGCGCCGCGAGATCGTCATCAAAGCCCGACCAGTCCATGCGGGTGACTTCGCTCGGGGGGCGCAGTTCGGGGGCGGGATCGCGATGGCAATCGAGGCACCAGCCCATCTCAAACGGCTTTGCCTGTTTCATCAGCGGCATCAGGTCCACCCGCCCATGGCAGGTCTCGCAAGGCACGCCGGTGGTCACATGGATCGAGTGATCGAAATAGACATAGTCAGGAACCCGCGCGACGCGGTTCCACTCAAGCGGTTCTCCGGTGGCGAAGCTCTCGCGCACCGGCGCCAGAATTTCCGCGTCGGTCCAGATTTGCGAGTGGCAGGTCATGCAGGTCTCGGTCGGCGGCAGGCCGGCCTTGGCGCTGGTTTCGACGGTGTCGTGGCAATAGCGGCAATCGATACCCAGTTCGCCGGCATGGTGTTGATGGCTGAAGGGGACGGGCTGTTCGCTGACCCAGTCGACGCCGGTGCGATAGCTGGAGCTTGCCGCCGACCACCACAGCGCACCCGCCATCAGGATGGCGAGCGCGACCGCTCCGGCGAAAAGCCGAAGCTTCGCATCCGCGGAAGCGGTGAAAATCTGTGCCACGCCGGTCCCCCTTGATCGGCGTTGCCCCATGGGAGCAACTTTCTGATTACCACCGGCATGTCCGATTGGTTCCGGTTCCTGATGCTGGCCACGCAGGTCCAGCAACGTCATCGCTGCCGTCGAACATCCAGCCTGGGGAATTGTTCCTGAACTTTTTTCAATCGCGGAACATTTGCTGCCCGTTCAGGTTCGATGGGCAGCTGAGATCGTTTTCCCCGACAGACAAGGAGCATTGCCCATGACCGCAATCAGCGAAGACACAAGCATTGCAGCGTCCGCCGAGAGCGAGGGTCCAGAATCGCCGCAGGTCGGGAAACATCGCATCGCCATCGTCGGCGGTGGCTTTGGCGGGCTCGCCTGTGCATCGAAGCTCGGCGGCGCGCCGGTCGATGTGACGCTGATCGACAAGCGCAACCACAATCTGTTCCAGCCTTTGCTCTATCAGATCGCGACGGCCATCCTGTCGCCCGCCGATATTTCCGAGCCGCTCCGGCGCACGCTCGGCAAGAAGCGCAATATCGACGTGGTGATGGCCGAAGTTGTCGGCATCGATGCGGACCGCAAGGCCGTTCTGACGCGGGACGGCGCACCGGTGGAATACGACACGCTGGTGATCGCGACCGGGTCCGTCGACAATTATCTGGGCCATGACGAGTGGAAGCCACACGCCCCCGGTCTCAAGACCAACCGCGATGCCCGGCAGGTGCGTGAGACGCTGCTGCTCGCCTTTGAACGTGCCGAACTGACGCTCGATCCGGACGAGCGCCACAAGCTTTTGACCTTCGTGATCGTCGGCGGAGGCCCGACCGGGGTCGAACTTGCCGGCGCCATCGCCGAACTGGGCGTGTTTCTGCTGCGGCGCGATTTCAGGAACATAGCCCCCGAAGAGCTGAACATCATCCTGCTGGAGGCCGCGCCCGGCATTCTTTCGGGTTTTGACGAGAAACTGTCGCAGTATGCGCTGAGGCGGCTTGAGGCGCGGGGCGTGGATGTCCGCGTCAACACACCGGTTGAGGCGATCGCTGCTGAAGAGGTTACTGCGGGCGGTGAGAAAATCCCGACGGCTTGCGTCATATGGGGCGCCGGTGTCAGGGCAACGCCGGTGGCAGCGTGGCTCGGCGTGGAGCCGCAGCGCGGCGGCCGGGTGGCGGTCGCGCCCGATCTCAGCGCCATTGGCTTCGAGGATATCTATGTCCTCGGTGATGCGGCCGCTGTCCAGGGCGAAGGCGGGCCGTTTCCGGCGCTGGCGCAGGTTGCCAAGCAGCAGGGGCAATATCTCGGCAGGAAGCTGCGACTTTCGGCGGAGGGCAAGAACGATAACTCGCCGTTCCGCTTCCGCAATCGCGGCATAACCGCGGTCATCGGCCGCAACGCGGCGGTGTTCCAGTCCGGCCGGTTCAAGTTGACGGGCCGGCTCGCGTGGTGGCTCTGGGCGATCGTGCATGTCTATCTGCTGGTGAACTTCGAAAAGCGCTTGCTTGTCAGCGTCCAGTGGATCTGGACCTTCCTCACAGGTCAGCGCAACGCTCGCCTTATCGACGACAGATCATGAATGATCGGGGATGGCGCCTTGCGGTGGGAAAGTTCTCGGCCTGAAATCTCGGCCCCTTCAGGAACAATCACCATGGGTTGCGGTTAGGCCGAATGGCGGGCGCGCTGACAGCACGGGGCGCGTTTCGGCCTTCCATTGAACCGTGTTCGGGAGATTGACCATGACGAGGCGGACCGAAACCCTCAAGCAGGGCACAGTCGCGGACCAGAAGGTCTTGCGCGGCACCAGCGGCGAAATCCACCAGACCCGCGGCGGCGGCGTCGAAAGGCTGACCACCGCGCAGGGCGTGCCGGTCGCCGACGACCAGAATTCGCTGAAGGCGGGTACACGTGGTCCGACGCTGATGGAGGATCAGGTCTTTCGCGAGAAGATCTTCCACTTCGATCATGAGCGCATTCCCGAGCGGGTGGTCCATGCCCGTGGCTTCGGTGCCCACGGCGTCTTCGAGACCTATGAGCCGCTTACCGATATCACCAGCGCCGATCTGTTCCAGCGCAAGGGCGAGAAGACCGAGGTCTTCGTGCGCTTCTCGACTGTAGCGGGTAACAAGGGCTCGGCCGATGTGGCCCGTGATGTGCGCGGTTTTGCAGTAAAATTCTATACCAAGGAAGGCAACTGGGACATCGTCGGCAATAATATCCCGGTGTTCTTCATCCAGGACGCGATCAAGTTTCCCGATCTCATCCACGCCGCCAAACAGGAGCCGGACCGCGGCTTTCCGCAGGCGCAGACCGCGCATGACAATTTCTGGGACTTCATATCGCTGACGCCAGAATCGATGAACATGGCGCTGTGGATCATGTCCGACCGCACCATTCCGCGCTCCTTCCGCTTCATGGAGGGCTTCGGCGTCCATACCTTCCGTCTCGTCAATGCCGAGGGCAAGTCGACCTTCGTCAAGTTCCACTGGAAGCCGAAGCAGGGGATGCAGTCGGTAATGTGGAACGAGGCTCTGAAGCTCAACGGCGCGGACCCGGATTTCCATCGCCGCGATCTTTGGAACGCGATCCAGATGGGCGATTATCCCGAATGGGAGCTCGGCATGCAGCTCTTCGATGAGGACTTTGCCGAAAAGTTCGACTTCGACGTGCTCGACGCCACCAAGATCATCCCCGAGGAAGAGGTTCCGGTGCGCATCGTCGGCAAGATGACGCTGAACCGTGTGGTCGACAACTTCTTCGCCGAGACCGAGCAGGTCGCCTTCCACACCGGCAACCTGGTGCCCGGCATCGATTTCACCAACGATCCGCTGCTGCAGGGGCGCAACTTCTCCTATCTCGACACCCAGTTGAGCCGCCTCGGCTCGACCAACTTCACCCACCTGCCGGTCAACGCGCCGCGCTGTCCCTTTCATCATTTCCAGCAGGATGGCCACATGGCCTTCCATAACTCGACGACGCGGGCCAACTACGAGCCCAACTCCTGGGGACCGGAAACCGGCGGGCCGCGCGAGGATCCGAAGGGCGGCTTCACCTCGCATCCGGAAGAGATCGAGGCGCCGAAGGGCCGCTACCGTTCGGAAACCTTCGCCGATCACTACAGCCAGGCGCGGCAGTTCTACCTGTCGCAGACAGACACGGAGAAGAGCCACATAGCCGATGCCTTCACCTTCGAGCTGTCCAAGGTCGAGACGCCGGCTATCCGCGCGCGCATGGTCGCCCATCTGCTGAACGTTGACGAGGCGCTGGCCGAAAAGGTCGGGAAGGGGCTGAGGCTCAAGACCATGCCGGAGCCGGCGGAAAGCGCGATGCCGGTGAAGGACGGGTTGAAGCTCTCGCCGAAGCTTTCGATCATTCTCAATGGTCCGGAGGGCTTCGCCGGCCGCAAGCTCGGCGTGCTTCTGACCGACGGTGTCGATATCGGCCTCGTCAAGGCGTTGAAGCAGGCGGCGGAAAAGGCTGGCGCAATGATCGAATTCGTCGCCCCGATGGTCGGCGGCGTCGAAGCGAGCGACGGCACCTGGGTTGAGGCAGACCAGAAGGTCAACGGCGGTCCGTCGGTGCTCTATGATGCCGTGGCGATCCTCGCGAGCGAGGAAGAGATCGGCACGCTGATGCAGGAATCGACGGCGAAGGACTTCGTCAATGACGCCTTTTCCCATTGCAAGTTCATCGCCTACAATGCGGCCGTCATGTCGCTGTTCGAAAAGACCGGGCTTGCATCGGACCTGGACGATGGCTGCATGAAACTCTCCGTGTCAGATGATGCCGAGGACTTCATCGCCGCCTGCGCCAAGCTGCGCGTCTGGGACCGCGAGCCCAAGGTCAAGGCCGCCTGATCAAGATAGGACAGCCCCATAAACGAAAAAGCGCCGGGTCTTTTCCCGGCGCCTTTGTCGTGGTCGCTTGCTCGCGGAGACGGTAGATCGGGGAGAGAGCTTTCGCGAAACTGAAGCGATGCGTCAGACGGGACCCAAAAAAGCGACGCGAACTCGTAAGCCAACGAACTGTTCGTCCTTGGGAAATTACGATCTACATCACGATGCGGGACATAACCGCTATTTTCTCGCTGGCCCGGTTCAGCTATTGGTCATCTACTCGCATTTAAGTGCTACACATATGGCTACACAAAATGCTCAGAGGGAAAATCATAAGATATTGTTTTATCTATAAAAAATAACATAACCTAGGGGGGGTCGAAGGACTTCCTCTCCGCCACACATCTCTCAGTGTTTGATCTCCCAATAACGTTATTCATTTACATGAGGTGCGTAATGTCCGCAGCGGCTTTGTGATATTACAAGGCCTGTTTCGGTTCCCGGTTGGCCGGGCTTTTGGGCTTTGGTGACGATCAACAATGCCTGTTCCCCCGAAAAAACGGGCATACCCTGTTTTCCAGTGACAGAAGCTGTTCTGCCGACCCTGCGCTCGCGGCGGGGCTTCATGACACCGCCTTCTTCTTATACATATTCTGGGATGCGTCGTATGTGAAAGCTGTTCGGCTCGGCTTTGTCATAATGTCCATTCTTGAAACTGGGTCAGAAACGCAAGCGTTTTCACAGGTCCTGCCTTTCGGCGGCTGCCATTCACACGAATCGCGACAATCATCGACATTTGCGAATAAAGCAACTAAAAGTTGTTTTAATGCCAATAGATGCAGGCGCGAACAATTGAACGAATATCCAGCTGATAGGGCGGCTCAAGCGATCATACATATCGGGCTCCCGAAAACGGGCTCTACGGTCCTGCAGGATTACCTGTGTCGTCACAGGCGCAGTCTGGCAGAAAGTGGGGTGATCTATCCGGAACCTCTGAACTCATCTGGCCATCATGCTGAGTTGCTTCTTGTCAAACGGCAAACCGATCCGGACGCACAACTGCTATGGCATCAGCCAGCCACTCTCGCTGCAAATAACGTCGAGGATGGCTGGGGCTATCTCAAGAGCACGTTTCGGCCTGAAAAGGGGGAGGCAAGGCATAGTCAGAAAATTATATTCAGCTCTGAGGGTTTATTCGAAGAGCTGGATTCTCCTGAATGCATAGCGCCGCTCGCCAGGCTTTTTGAGGGAGTCGATGTTCGGATTGTTTTCTACATTCGGCGCATTGATAGATTAATACGAGCAGACGTTCTGGAATATACAAAAGTCACGTCTTCGATATCAGATGAGGTAATAAAAGAAGTTGTTGATTTTCGAATTTCAGAACATGACGAGATCGAGAAGAAAATTGAATATTGGGAGGACGCATTTGGTTCTCAAAGCCTAAGTGTTCGTCCCTACGACAAGACGTCTTTGATTGATGGTGACATTGTCGCCGATTTTATGTCGGTCGCTGGCATTGCCGCGCCTGCCACCCCCCGGGAAAAGGTCGAAGCCAACGTTTCTCTAGCGGTGGAAACGGTTTATTTTATGGGGGATTGGCTATCGTATCCAATTTGGAATCGCTCTTCTTTTGAAGGGCTTTTAACCGGTATTCTTATGGAGCCGGAACTCCAGACAAAATTGTCATCAGCTGAAAGCGAAATTTTTTCTCCAGCGCAACAGCGTTCATTTGTTGATCGTTTTCAACCAATGTACAGGCGTTTCGCTGAGAAATATAATACTTCTCCTGATTTTTTTACGGAATCCAAACCGGATGACCTGGCTCCTTCGCGTGTTTTCAAGGGGTTAACTTACGAGAATTCCCGTCCGATCTTCGAATATATTTTGAAGCGTCTTGATGAGACGATCTCAGCCTCACAGAGGCATGCGTACTCACTGGAAGAAGACGTTAATCGCCTTAACCAGGAACTCCAGTCGTCCCGATCCGAACTTAAACTTGCCTGTGAGAAAGTGGAACGCGCATCTCATGATGTTGAAAAACTAAACGCGGAAGTGAAGAACCTGAAAGAGCAGCGGCAGAATTTGGCAGCTGAAATTGAAAAAGAGCGTCTCTATACCGCATCGGTGCGAGAGTTTCGTCCAGATCGTACTTTGTCGAATCTCTGGCGTTTTTTGAGAAAAAAGCGGTTCCAAGGCGCCCCTTAGGTGGGGCTATCTGAAAGTTTGAAGCGTATCGGCTTGGATGAGATAGTCGGCTGCCGGTTCGTGGACACCAGGACGGATCGACATTCAGTCTTCCCAAGACGGTTTTGTTGTGATTCATCAGTTTCCGCTTTTTGTCATTGGAGCGAGCGATGGGGATCAAGCGGTACGAACTGAATGAAGCACAGTGGGAACGGATTTCGGCACTTTTGCCAGGAAAGCCCGGCGATCCCGGGCGGACCGGGAGCGATAACCGCTTGTTTGTCAACGGTTGTCTGTGGGTGCTGCGTTCCGGAGCGCATTGGCGCGACCTGCCGGAACGCTATGGCAAATGGAAGACGGTGCACCGGCGCTTCAGCCGCTGGTGTCACGCTGGCGTTTGGGAGCGGGTGTTCGATGTCTTGTCTGCCGACCGAGACAACCAGCATCTGATGATCGACAGTACCATCATCCGCGCCCATCAGCAGGCGGTAAGCGGAAAAGGGGGGCAAAGGATCAGGCGTTGGGGCGTTCCCGGGGCGGACTGACCACCAAGGTCCATATGCTGGCCGACACGCTCGGCCGCCCGGTACGCCTCATCGTCACCGCCGGACAGGTTGGCGACTGCACCCAGGCCGAAGCTCTTCTGGAAGGGCAGTCCGCCTCTGCTGTTCTTGCTGATAAAGCCTATGACAGCAATACCTTGCGTGAGAAGATTGCCGCCATGAAGACCGAGACGGTCATCCCCTCGAACCGTTCGCGCAAGATCATCATTCCCCAAGACACGGAAGCCTACCGACATCGCAACAGCATCGAACGTTGCTTCAATCGGCTCAAGCACTTCCGACGTTTCGCCACGCGATATGACAGGCGAAGACGTCACTTCGAGGGATTTGCTCACCTTGCCGCAATCACCATCTGGCTTCGATGAATGTCGATCGTCCTAAAGGCGGGGCAGTGGTCATCTTCCGTAGAATTTTTCCTCGGTCATGGCGCCGACTTGAAACGCGTCGATGTTTGACGTTTGCATAAGCATCATCGGCTTTTTCATATGTTCTTTTGTACCGTCTGGGCCACAGCTTTACGGAATTCTTCTTCGTTGGGAAATGTTCTGTTTTGGCCTTCGAGTTCTGCGGAATAGCGGCCATCATTTAGTCGTCTCCAGTGCACATTCCAAAATACACCCGTTGTCTCGACCGTCTCATTGGCTCGCGAGGCCGTTGGCGGCAGGGCGGATTGTTCCTCTGTCGTCACTTGAGGCGGTTGCTGTTGTCGCTTTGCGTCCTGTTCAATCTTATCGACAATCAAGTTGAGATAACTTTTGTCATTCAGTGCCATGTAATCATGAGCAAATTGTTTAACATAGGTATCGCCATATGCGCCCAATTTGTGGGCGGCGCGTCCGACATCCGGATCGTCGGCAATGAGCTTGTCCCATGGCGTCTGCCCCGCAGCCGCTTTTGTGTTTTCCGATGCTGGCTGAGTTGTTGGTTTGGCCGATGCTGCAGAGGAATATTTGGGTTCTAGTTCCGACTGAGGTTGAGGTGGTGTTGTCGGCCTGGCTACAGGCATACTGGCGTTTATGGCCGGCAGGTAGGCGATCAGAAATGAAAGCGCCAGGCCAATAATGGCACCGGCAATTGTCCATCCGCCGAGATGCTGAATAAGCATCATTTGCAGTGGTCGTCCGTCACGCGAGCCCCAGAACAGGGCTTCCAATGGTAATTTGAAGCCAAGAAACGTTGGGCGGGTGGCGAAGCCGATGACGAAACCGATGAGAGCGCCAATCCCGGAAAACACGATTCTGATCGGCATGTTTGATCTCCTGAATTAAAGTTGGAACCCTACGATGTTCACGCATGCACAGGTTCGCTTCATTTCTTCTGCCGCAGTCACGGAGTGCAGCTTTCAATTTCCGCCTCCTCGATCACGTCGTTGAGCCCGAGTTCGATGTCTTCGGTGGACGACCTTTCCGTCAGTGTGCCGCCTGTCGCGTCACTGACGCAGGACAGTATCCTGCCGCCACCCATCGAGATGACGTCGATGCGGATGTCTCCGGCGTTGCGGGCAATGGCGCAAGGGTCGCCGCCGCAGGTCTCGCCGCCATCACTGACCAGCACGATGCGCTTGGCGCCGGAGTGGCGGGCCTTGTCGATGGCAACCTGAAGCGCTTGTGCGACAGGCGTTGCCGAGTCCGGCTCGAGACGGTTGATCTTGGTCATCATCCGCTCGCGCTGGCGGGCACGGTAGCTGCCCATGTCGAGAACACCGTCACAACCACTGAACGTGACAAGGCCGACTTCGACATTGTCGTTCAGATCATCGACAACATTGCCGATGGAATCTTTCAGCACATCAATACGCTTGTAGCCCGGATCCGCAATCAATGCGTCATAGCGATTGCGGGCGCGCTGGCCTGCCGGAGTGGGCAGGCCGGTCATCGCCAATAGCTGCTGCTCTTCGGCCGAACTCAGTGTAGAGGGGAAGAGCATGCTTTGAGACTGATCGAGCGCGAGCACGACCGAAACCGGGGGGCGGTTTTCCTCAGCTGTACTGCAAACCGCCGGCACCGACACTTCCTCCTGTTCGGGGGGAACGGGGGACTCGTCCGGGATATTCGCAGGCTGCTGCTCGTTGGGCTCGATTTTCGAATGCGGCAGGTCCGGGATTGTTGCAAATTCAGGCGCCAGAGCGTCCGGCGTTGGCGGCATGGCGCCTGGAAGAGGCATATCGATTGGCGGAAGTCGCGCCGCATGCGGCGCCGTGCAGGCTGGCCGTTCCGCGAGCCTGCCTGAAAGGGTTGCGATTTCCCGACGCAGGATATCGATCCGTTCTTTAGACGTCTCGGCTTCGCGAGTTTGGTTTACGGCGCACCATTGCCACGTGTGCCCAAACAGGCTGATGCCGCAGGCTTTGAGCGAAAAATAGGCCAATGCGCCGGTCAGTACCATCAATACAAACCAGCAAAGAAGGGCCAGGACGGTGGCGCGACGTCGTGTCATGGTCAGGGCTGCTTCAGCGCGCTGACCTGTCGCTGCAGCGATGCGACTTCGCTTTGAAGTTTCTGGACTTCATTGGAAGATGCGTTGCTTGAACGGGCGGCAGCCAGTTGGGCATTGGTCTTTCGCAAACGCGATTGCAGCGCAGCAAGCTCTGCCTGTTTCTGGCTGGCTTCCAGCCTGAGCGAGGCCGTCTGACGGGCATAATTGCCGCTGTCGAGATTGGATCGTGCACACCAGTAATTGTCCGACCTTGGATCGCCGGTGCATGAACTTTGGCAACCGCTTGTAGCTGCAATACCGGTCAGCATAACGCCTGCGATTGTGATGGTTCTGAGTGTTCGGTTCATCATTTTCTCCTGTCCGGGTTCTGGCATCGACCTGGCCGCAAAAGGCCGGTCGATGCGCCGATTGTCCTGAAATCCAAGCCCGAGCTGGTTCAGCTATAGTTTCCGACATCGCTTGGGACACGCGAATATGCCTTGACGAGAGCATCGCGTTCACGCTCAAGCGCACGCTTCTGTGCCTTCAGCGTGTTGACCTTACTGGAGACATTCACCCCGCTGTTCTGGAGATCGTTGATATCGGTGTCGATCTTGTTGAGATTGCCGTCGAGAATGCGGACATTGCCGCGGGCGCTTGCCATTTTGGAACGGTAGTCAGACTTCGAAATCGCACCGCTCTTATATTGTGCGTTGAACTTGCTTACGTCTCTGTTGGCATCGCGTACAATTGTTGAGGCGTTCCGGTTTACGCCCTTGTAGTAGGCAATATTGTTGTTCGCATTGGCGATGACTTGCTTATACCTTTGCTGCTCGGCCGCCTGCGCACCCGCGCCGCTGTTCACACGATTGGCGTCCGCGCCCCCGGCCATGCCGCCTGCAACCGCCCCTAGCGCCGCCATCTTCAATATGTCATCCCCGTCGCCGCCCATGACCGCTGCCAGCCCCCCGCCGATCAAGGCGCCGATCCCGGCTCCGGTGGCAACGCCCTGCATGATCCGCACGCGCTCATTCTGCTCCTGGCGCAAGGCCACTTCGGCCGGCGACATCGTGTCCGGGTCGATGGCAACCGTGCTGCAACTGCTGGTCGCCAGAACAACGACCATGGTTGAAGCAAGGATTGTCGATTTCCATGTGATCATTAAAAGTACCCCTCAGTTTGCGCCGCTCTGTCTGGCGCGTCCAAAAAAGCTGTTTTCAGGAAGGCGAAGGCATGTCGCGTATGAAATCGATGACATAGCTCTCGGTCGGTCTGCGCCTGTAACGCCTGGCAGACCTGATGGCATCGTCGACAGCAGTGGCGAGTTCCGGTTCACTGCGGGCGATAAAGGTCTCGCGTGCCGTTTTCCCGGCCGTCGAAAGTGCGTCATCGGAAAAACCGGAAAGTGTTGAGACCGTCTCCATGTAAGCGTCGGCAGTCTTGTGATAGTGATCGAGCGCCTTACTCATGCGTGGAGCGTAGAAAGCGCCGGCTCCGCCATTGGCAAGCGAGGCGTCGTAAGCCTTTCCGTATTGGCGGAAGCTGTCTGCCGACACCTTGAGCTCGCGTGCCTCAAGTGCCGCATTGTCCAGCGTTGCGACGACATATTCAGCCTGATAGTTCAGTCCTTTATCCGGCGTACCTCTGCCGAACGCGCTGCAGGAGCCGAGCACAAGGCTGATCAGGCCCATTGAGATGAGTTGTCTCGCTCGCATTGTCTTCCTCTCATTCATTGCTGTAATCACGATGACCATCGCTAGGGGCGTGTCGGCCAAGGGGTGATAAAGTGGACAATCTTCTGCGCATCGTGATCGCGACGGGAGGTCTCGATTGACGACTGGACGTTGCGGACGAAGGGGATCAGGTAGCGATCGCCGCGTTCCTGCAGTTCGCGGACGAGCGTATCGGCCTGGGTTTTGACCGTACCGGCGGTATTGTTCGATAGCGCGTTGACCGTTTCCAGATAGCTGTCCAGCAGCAGGAAAAATCGCTCATATTCGCTTTCAATGCGCGGCAGGTAGAAGTCTGCATCGCCACCGGACTGTTTGGCCGCCTCATAGGCGTCGCCAAAGCGGTCGATCGCAGAAGCGCCCAGTGAAAGGTCCATGGCTTGTAGCGCGCCGTTCATCACGGATACTTTTATATTGCGCGCCTCCAGGACATTGCGCCGGGCGAACTCCTCTTCGAGCTGGGCCTTCAGTGCATCTATCTTCGTGCGTAGTTCTTTATTTCCGATCTCGTCAGCGGCCGCTGCGATCTGCGCAAGCGGCTGCGCGTCCGCAGGTGTTTCGGGCAATTGCCGGGCCAAAGCCTGATTGGCTGCATTGAAGCGGTCGATTGCGGCAAGATCATCGGGGATCGTCGCGCCAGCGAGAACGATGCGAAAGCCCATGGTGCGCCTGCGATATTCACCGCCAAGGGCAGTGTCGAAAAACGGCCGTTCGTCACGTCTGGCCGACGTGAGTGTTTCCGGCGGATCAAGGAAGGAGCCGCCCCGCACGACGTATCCGCCCGCAGCACCGTGCATCCTGTCGATCCGTGTCATCTGGAACGGATCCAGCACGATTTCCTCAGCGTTGCCGTAAATGTCGTAAAGGCCGAGCGGATTGGGTTTACGCCCTCCAACCGGGCGTATCTTGCCGCCGGACGACATCGATCCGTTGAACCAGGCGTACTCCTCGAGGCTGCCTTCGCTGAAGAACAGCGTCTGATCACGCGTTGCGGTGCTGACTTTAGCGCCGCCGCGGGCGGCAAATTCCCACTCCGTCTCTGTGGGCAGGCGCACGAAGACGTCGTCGGCGCCAAGCGCCTCAAGACGCTGGGAGAAGCGTTCGGTATCGCTGTAGAGCCATCGGTTGAGCTGGCGGGTGAAGTCGATGGCATCGTACCAGCTGATATCGGTTTTCGGCAGGTTGTCGGCGCGTGACAAGCGTTCAGCGCAGGCCTCCGGCCCTTTCATGACCGCATCCCATTGAGCGACGGTTACCTCATAAATGCCGATGAGATAAAACCGGTCGCCGGTCTCGCGATCACTCAGGGTTCCGGCGATATGGCCGTTTCTGGTTTCCTCGAGAAAACTGCGACTGTCATCGGCATCGCGTCCGAGCATGACTGACTGGTCGCTCAATGGCGCTTCGTTCTCATCGGTGCTTTCGGGAATGGTAATGACCTGCCGCATGGCGATTTCACCGCCGCAGGGAATGGGCAGAAGAAAGGGGGCGGGGGCTTCAGCCGGATTATAGACCGAGGACGGCCATGGCTCGGCGTTCGCTGCGACGGCCGAGAAGGTGATGGCCAGTGATGTGTATTGGGCGCATTTGCGGAAACTAGAGATCACGAAATAGCTCCCTTGGTTCGATCCGGATTGCCTGCCTGGCGATGATGAAGGCGAGTATGAACTGGACGGTGAGCGCGATCAGGCAGATCACGGCGGCATCTGCCGGCCTTATGAGGAAGACGCCGGCACCTTGGGAAACCGCATGTTCAAGCACGCTGTTGCCGGCGAGTGCGAGCGGGTATGCCAATGCAAGGGCCGCGGCGAGGCCGCAAAGCGCGGCAAACAGGCCGGAGAATATAAAATACCGTCCGATTGCGCCCGGTCTTAAGCCCATCAATGCAAGAAGGCAGACATGGGCTCGCATGCGCTCGAGCCGTGTTGACTGAAAGCTCCACAGCGAAAGAACCAGACCGGCGAGAAGCAGGGCCGCCACCAACAGAATGATGCGGCTGAGCGCCCGGTCGAGCCGCTTCACCGCCTGAATTGAACCCGCATTGCTGGTGACAACGTAGTCACGCGCTTCAAGGGCCTCGGAGAGAGGAGCGACATCATCAATGGAGGCTGCGTAGAGGCGAACGCTCGAGTAGATTTCCGGTCTTTGCGAAAGCGGCTTTCCGTCTATGCCGCGGTCGGGCAGGGCATAACCATCAACAAAGGCTTCGACCGCGTTGATAATTTCGGGAGCCACAAAAAGCCAGTTGCCATTGATGCCGGGGCCATCAGCCACAGCGATAACGGTCAGCGGTATGCGGAGCCGCTCGCGGCCGTTGCGGCGTTCATTGGCAATCTCGATCCGGGCTCCCGGTTCGACATCCAGTCTTTTGGCGAGCATTTGCGACACAATGGTTTCATTGCCATCGGGAACGGGTGTTGAACGGGTCAACGGGTCGCCCGCCGCTGTGGGGAGAAGAGAGGCCGGGGTTCGATTGGCGCCGCCGGGCAGGCTGGCAAAGCCGCGCGTTGCAAGCTGGCGCGCCGTGGGCAGAATAAAACCAACACCGGCAAGACCAGCGATTTCGGCAACAGCATCCGGTGTCAGGACGTAGTCGCCCTTCAGCCGGACTTCGAGGTTTGCAGGAGAGGATTTGAGCGTGTCCAGGAGCGATTCAACGAAACCGACCTTCAGCCCCCACAACAGCATCAGCGGAACAATGATCGAGACCATGGCAACGGTCGCAATGACCGCGTCGCGGGGGTCCCGTGCAAACTGTCGCAGCGAAAGCCGAAGAGCGATCATGAGGCGCTGACCTCCACTGGACTGGTTGCTCCAAGTGTGCTTTCGGCCTGGCCTGTGCCCATGTGCCGTGTGCTGATCACATGGGTTTCGAACCCGCATTTTTCGGCAAGCGACCAGTCATGCGTGATCATGATCAGAACCGCATTTGTTTCTTCCGCCGCCTGCCGGATTGTCAGGATCGCGTTTTCGGCGCTTGGCGGATCAAGTGCGGCGGTCGGTTCGTCACAGAGGATTACCGAGGGACGATGTGCAAGCGCGCGGGCAATGGCCGTGCGCTGACGCTGACCGACAGACATTTCTGAAGGCCGGCTTGCAGCAAGATTGTCGATGCCGAGGCGCTCCATCAATGCGTGCACATAGGCAAGATCGCTTACCCTGGAAATTTCCTGCTGAAGCGTGATGTTCTCAAGCGCGGTCAGAAACGGAAACAGAGGGCTCTTCTGCGTCATGTAGCCGAAATGTCGTGCTCTGAGATCGTGAAGCCGGTCCTTGACCTTTGTCGCCGAGGTCAAATCGATCCGCGCGCCGGTAGCGTCTAGACGGAAGCGGTCGACCTTGTCGGGCTTGCTCGCCAGCGCCAGGATATCCATCAGTGTCGTTTTGCCTGAGCCTGTCTCACCAATGATGGCAACCGGCAGGCCGCTTTCCACCCGCAACTGAGGCAGCGTCAGGCTGAAACGGCGTTCGCCGTCTGCAAGCCGTTTTGTCATCCCCCTGCATTCGAGGATGGTCCGGCTCTTGCCCGTGTTGTTGCGTTCGCTTCCCATTCGCCGTTCTCTCAGGGCATGCGGTCGAGTGAAATGGTGGTGACATATTCGCCAGGCGCGGCGTTTTCGTGCAGCGCGAACCAGCGGTCGGGATCGTCATGGACCCGCTCGTAATAGGCCAGTTTTGACATCAGGCTGTTGATCAGGTCGCGTTGCTGAACAGAGCCGGCACTCACCCAGTCGGCCATGGTCATGGCAGTCACCTGGCTCTTGTAGGGCAGGTCCTCCAGATATTCGGCGATGGCATCGCCAAGCGTCGTTGTCTCGTTGACCTGGGAGGGGTCATTGGCGGTGCGCAGAGCGATTTCCTGGATCTTCGAGAAGAACTGGTTGGCATCGAACAGCGCGCCCGGCCGGTTGGCTTCATCGACGATCTCGCGCAGATTGATCGCCATGGACGAGAGCTGGTTCTTTGTCAGCAGGATCTGTACGTCCAGAGCCTGACGCGCGTAGTCGCCATAGGCGCGATCGATCGTCCAGGCGCGGTAGAAATCCGGTGCGACATCGCCTTGGCGCGCACCGACGTAGTCGAGCTGGAAGGCGCGGGCGGCACGCTGAAGGTTGGCGCCGAGCGACTGGTTATTCGGATCGGGCTCCTCCACTTCCTCGCCGTCACGGATCGCCTCCGTCGTTTCGACTATCAACTTGGCGATATTATCGACGGCCATTCGATAGCCAGATATGTCACGGCCGTCGAACGAAGCATAAAGGCTGCCGGATTGCCCGGCTGCTGCCAGTCTGGAAGCATCCTGGTATTCGCGTGACGCGTTGGCGAAGTCTCTGTCGCCGGCCGGTGTGTGGAGGTGCAAAACCGAAAGCGATATGTTGTTGTCGCGCAGTTCGTTCACAGCCTCGGGGATGTCCAGACTGCCGTAATAATTGTCTCCGAAACGTGGTTCTCGCGCACCGGCATCCGTCACCAGCACCATGTAGCGCGCCTTGTAGGGCGTCCAGTCGTTGTCGCGCTCTGCGTATACGAGACCTCCAAGTGCATCTTCGCGGAACCCCTTGGTGGATGCATGCGCGACCCCCATGCCGTCGATGGCATTGAGGAAAGCGTCCACATCGGCGTTTTCGCCGAGTGGCAGGAAGTTACGAACATGGTATTCGACGCCGGGATTGCCCGCTGGCGACTGGCGGAAGCCGACCAGACCGAAACTGACTTCGTCGGCAAGCCCGGCATTGGTCAGTTCGGAAGTAATCTGTTCGATAGCTTCCTTGGTCTGACGGATATAGCGATCCATCGAGACCGTTGTGTCGACGACGAAAACGATCGCGACCTTGAACGGTTCATCGACGGTGGACGCTTCTTCCTCGGTAATGGAGGCGACCTCCAGTTCGTTGCCGTCGCTGTCATCCGGGAAATAGGTGCTCTCGTGGTCAAGGATCGGCAGAAGGTAGAAATTCTCGCTGTCATTGATCGCGTTTTCCGGTTCCAGTGCCACAACATTTGGCTTGTCGGCAAAACTTGCGGGCGGGCCACCTTCGTTGATGGCAGTTTCCAATGCCGGCAGATCGGAGAAGAACACTTGGCGCGTGCGCCCGGCCTCTGCCCGGTTGTTGAAGGCAACGACGATCGATTGCTTCCAGTCGACAAGGTGTTGGTCCTCAATCCAGCCAGCTGTTTCGCCATGACTGTTGACGCCAACTTCGGTGAAACCGCTGCGTCCATCATAGACATAATAGATGGAAAAGGGCGGCAGTTCAGAGAGCGCGGCGGCCGATTGGCCGGGACCGTCGCGTAACACCGCACCGGGTTTGGTGATCACGCGCTTGAACAGCGTGTCCTTGCCTTCCATTCTCTCTGCCGTGCGCTCATCCGCGTGTGCCGGTCCGCTGCTCGGTGGCAGGACAACCAGGAGGCAAGCCAGAGCAAATGTCAGAAGGGATAGCGATCTCAGCATCTTCGTCTCCGTCAGTCAGCGTCACAGTGGTCCTGATAGGTCGTGCGGGCATTGGCGTCGGTGTAGATTTCGGACTTCAGGCGTCCGCAGACCCGCTCGATGTCAATTTTTGCCTGCTCCTGTCCCTGCTGTTGTAACTGTTCATAATACTCAAGGGCGGTGCGGGCGTTCTTGGGCACTTCAATCGCGTCAGACGCGGGAAGCGTCGGATCAAACAGCTCTGCATATTCACGCTCGGCAGGGAGATCTCCGAGTTGCGCCGCGCGGTTCAAGAGTTCCATCGCGTAAGGTTTGCCCTCCGGTTCCGTGATGGCTTCGCCATAGGCCTGATAAAGACGCTCCCCGCTCGCGCTGTCGTCCCGCAGAAGCTCAATCCAGACGGCCCCTCCGGTTTCCGGCGTTGCAGCGGTCGCCGGCGCTCCGTTTCCTTCTGGCTCCGGCGCGGTCGTCTGAGTTTCCTGTTGCATCGGTGTCTCGGCGGCGGTTTCTCCGCCTTGCGGTCCCGGCTCCGCCACAATTTCATTGTCTTCCGATTGAAGGTGTTCTTCGCCAACTTCGGTGGTGGTATCTTCGTCGTCATCGTCGCCGAAGAGCCCGCCGGCGAGGTCTTCGATTGTGTCTGAGACTCGACCGATTTTCTCGCCCGTAAAGCCGAAAAGTCCCGCCAGGCGGTCGCGCAGCAGGTAACCGGCGGTGCCCAGGATCGCGAGAAACAACAGGACGATCAGGACGATCAACAGCGGGTTGCGCGCCCAGGATCGCTGTTCGGCCGGCATTGGCGGTGCTTCTGGCACAGGCGGCGGCGGGGGCGGATCGGCATCGACAACATCGGCCGCGGGCGACGGCGTTTTGGGGGTGCCGCCAACAACGCCAGCGCCGGAAGCAGCCCTTCTGGTAACGGGAATCGAAGGCCAGAAGTCTTCCTGTTCAAAGCCCGAGGCCGGCAGACGTATTTTAATGAAATCGCCGTCACGCAACGCATTCACGATGGTCGGTCCCAGCAGGACGCGCGATCCCTCTATCGCTTCGACTGGCAGAGGCGTGGAACTGTGCTGCCATCCTTCAGGTCCCAGAAAGCGATTTTTTTCGGTGTCGCGTTCGATGATAACCGAGTCACCCGCAGCAATCGGCGTTTCCGTATCGACCCAGGCGTGGCCGGCGCCATGGCTTTTGTGAGCTGAGGTAATGCGCATTTCAGTATTCCCTGTCGGTGGACTGGCCGGGTTTGAGCATGTCGAGAATATTGCTGAGCGTTTCGTTGAGCGCGGGATCTATGGTCAGGCCAGAATCGCTGAGCGCATTCTTTTCCACGGCTCCATAAAAAGCGTGGACCCAGTCATCGACATAGCGTTGGGCAAAACTGTCAGGAACAGGGCCGATGCCACTTGCATCGAAAGTCGTCGGGCGCTGCTGGAATGCCGGTCGGGAACCGCCTTCAAGCTCGACGATTGCGCGTTCTTCAGGGTCGAGAAGCGATGTTCCGAAATCGGCAATGAAATGGTTGGTCACCTGCTCGGCGGCGACCGTTGCCTTCTCGATCATCTGGTCCCGACGGTCCACAAACGCGACCCTGGTAATCGTATCGGCGACGCGACGCGCCAGCTCCACACGCTCGGCTGCCGTTGTCAGCTCCCGTGCGATCTCGCCAAGCGTATCTGTCGACATGCCGACAAGGGCGGCGAAGTGTGGATTTGCCGCCGCGTCGCCCAGACGGGTCTCGAGCTCGCCGACGGCCGCTTCCCCCATGAGGGTTTCGCGTTCTTTCAAGCCGTTGTTTTCCGTCGCCACAGCGGCCGGTGCCTCCGCCGGCGCGCGCCCCGGACGTGGGCGAGGTCCATCGCCTCCCGGTCTCGGACGCGGTGTCGTTGCCACGGCGGCTGTAGGCTGAGTTGCAGCGTGCGCAGTCTCCACGCTTCGGTTGAGATTAACTTCGCTGAGCCGATCGGCGAGTGCTTCAGTGTCCAGCATCAGGCCGGAAAGGAACGAGCCGAAGCGTCCCAGACTCTCGCATCGGTAAATGTCTTCGATCACCTGATCGGCAACCTTTAGCCTTTCAGCCAGCCTCTCACGCGAGTCGGTCGGCACGAAATAGGGTTCAAGCGCATTCCGCAGGCGATGGCGCAGCTGCGAAAGCCTGAAGGCGATCTGGCGTTCCTTGATTGCGGGATCGCAGACAGGTGAAAGGTTTTCCGCGATATGCCTTGCCCCGCCGTCATTCAGCGCCATCATCTGGTCGAAGGCTTGCTTGGGGTCGCGAAAATGCGCTCTGACTTCGGGCGTTTCGCTGAAGGCGGCCTTCAACCGATTGATGAAATCGGCCTTGTCCGGCCGCAGTTTTTCTTCGCGGTGGTTTTCATCCAGAACAAAGATGCTGTCATTGTGCACATTCGGGTTGCGCATCAAAAAGCAGTTGTCGAATGGCTTGCCCGGCCCCCAGTTCTGCACCCAGGAATCCGGGTTTTTGCCGTAGGGATGCAAAAGCGAACTCTCCATACGACCGACGAAACGTCGGCCCAGTCCGTGCAGGTCGTCGCCCGCTTTCTGTTCGAAATGCTTGTCGAACATCGTGAAGATGAAGAACAGCAGGATATCCTTGCCCTGACGGTCAGCGGGCTTTGAACCATGTGTGGTGCCGATCCATCGGGCAACCACTTCCGGCAATTGCAGGACATCGAGATTGCTGTCCTTGGCGCAAAGCAGCATGGAGGTAATTTCCTGCTCGGCGACATAACGCTGAAAAAGGTATTCCACCTTTCCGCGCAACAGCAGTTGTTTGAGTGTCTGGTCGGGGTGCTCGCTCAGAAAACGGGCAATGCCGCGCGGACCATCGGCATCATCCAGATCGATATCGCCGGCCTCCAACCCGCGGCTGCGATAGCCGGGAAAGTCGAGAAGGTCGGTATGATCGAGAAAATCCCAGGGTTTGTCCTTGATCGTGATCCACAATTCCGCCGTCAGGGCGGCCACACTGGAGCGGGGCAGGCTTGTCCGCTTGCCGGAATGGGTGGCGATCTCGATCATCTGATCCGATCCGCTCGCCAGATCATTGAGGCCGTCAACAGTGACAATGGAAATGATCGTCGAGTCGGTTGCATCGATCACATCGAGCGGCACAAAGGCTTCCGACGGAAAATCAAGGCTTTGTAGTCCGGAAACAAGGTCGACATAGAGTTTCGAGACAGCTTTCTGGCCGCCCCAGAGGATCGACAGAAAATCCCCCAATTGCTCAATCGTCAGATAGGAAAAGCAGCGAGCCGCAACCCGCCAGAAGGGTGCCAGTTTCGGCGTCAGAGGTGAATTGTCGAGATATTCCTTGCAGTATTCCTCAAGGTCCCAGATGTCCTCGATGGAAAGTCCGTTATTCGCCGGACTGCCGGCCATATCCCGGTATGGCTCGATATGCGCTTCGATTTCATTGCGCTCGGCAAGGTCGCGCGGCTTGCCATCGAGAAAGTAGGCATTGGCGAGAATCTTGATGATGTCAGCATGGCCCAGAAGCCGAAGGCAGACGGGGAAACCCGACGGTGCCGGCGCCTTGCGCATCGTAAAACGGGTCACAACGCCCGTCGATTCCGTTCCCTTGTCGATATTGATCCGGTTGATGTAGCTGACCGGTTCGTCGACGCCGTCAAATGTTGCGAAGAGTTCGTCGTTGCTGCGCGCCAGCACTGATATCAGGTGCGATTTGCCGACCTGGCTTGCGCCGAAAACCGCAACGGCCATCGGGCGCTCCACCGCGTCGATCAGACGGGAGGCTGTCACGGCCCCACGTCTTAGTTCTTTCGATACGGATGCGAGGCGCTCTCCCATCCGTTCTCTGCTTTCGGGGCTTTCTGTCCACGCCATGCCCTGCTTGGCCGCTTCTGAGACATTCCGCGCTTCTGCCAGCAGTTCCGTGTTGATTTCCTGCACCGCCATCTTCCTCTCAAACCGTCAGAATGCCCGAGTCTAGCCAGTAGTCGCCCTGCGAGAGCGGGAACGTCCTGAATGTCAACGAAACTGAACGTTGAACATCAGCACCGTTTGCATCCATGGCATCAATGATACGCAAATCCTCCTTGGTGCCCTCGTGCCGCATCAGCAGTTGAGCGCGAACATCCGGGCTTTCGTCATCCTCCATCTCTTCGATCTGGTCACGCGAGACGAGGACCATGATCGGGCGCGGGGGGCGGGTATCATCAAGTCGCAGATGATAAAGCGGGGAGGTCACCCAGCGCTCATAGGGCAATTGTCGGTAACCGATCAGCGATTCCGTGTAGAGCTTCAGCGTCTTTTCGCGATCACTCCCCGCTTTGGCGTCGTCGGAAGGAGAGAACATGATGCTGCGGTCGAGAAGCTTCATGTCTTTCTCGACCTCTCCGATATAGGCCGTCGTCGAGCGGGTCTGCAGAAGATGCGTATAGAGCATGAAGTTGGGAATGCTCCGCTCCGAGAGCGCACACAGCACGCCGCCGACCACCGCGCAGGATTTCGGGTCGCCGATACTGGTGTTGTCCCGGCTGCGGAACGGGTACCAGTTGCCGGCGCGATAACGGTTCATCGGCAAAAGCCTGTCGGGACCGATGAATAGCTGGTCGCGCAGCATCTCCTGCACGGCCGGTAGCTTGGAGGGGCGCCCCGACAGCAGCACGTAGTCACAGTCGAAGTGCGCCAGCGCTTCGCTGATCGGGTTGAAAACAACCTCCATTGTTTCGCGAACCGCGTTGGCGAGCCGGGCAAAATCGAGGGGAATTTCGACCGCCATAAGATCAAATTCTTCCGCAAGACCTGCGGGAAGTGCCCTGTTGGCATAGTTGAGCACGGCCGGGCTGATGCGTGAAGGATCGCGGATCAACTGACCAAGCTGCGCGGTCTCGACCGTTTCGTAGCGGTCGGTGCCGCTTTCCTCATAGCTTGCCATCAGGCCAAGGGCTGCGGGCAGCAACACCTGCAACACAAACTGGCGTCGGGCATGCTTCATCTGCTCCGCCATATTGGCGCGGTCGCCCTGAAAGAGATCGCGCATGACAGTTCTGGCGTCAGCAAGTCCGCTTTGCTTCAAGGCGTTTTCGATTGGCGGGATAATGCAGCGCTCAATGACGGCCTGGGTGATGTCGTCGCCGGCAATGCGGACGCCTTCCCGGAAAGTCTGCACCGGCACGATCGCCCGGTCATCTTCTTCGAAGAATGTTGTGACCATCAGGTCGGTCGTACCCCCGCCAATATCCAGACTGGCAACCCTGAGGGACGGTGTGGGGGACGTGTCCGGCGCTGGGGGCTGATCGGGCGAGAAACGCGGTCGAGGCTTGCCCGCAAGCGTGAAATATTCACGGATACGTCCACCAAACCGTCGGCTGATTTCCCCGTAGAGCCAGACCATCTGGACGCAGCTTGCCTCATCCCACGAAACCTGAATGATCGGCCGCGAAACACCGGGTGGCGGGTTCTCGGTCCAACCCATGATGTCCCAGAGAAAGTTGATGGCGCTTTCGGCCCGCATCTTCATGATCTGCTGTTCGCGCACGGGTAGCGCGGTGGGCAGCGTCAGAATGATCCGCTTCAGCCGCCGCGGGGTTTCGCTCTGCCGCCGTTCTCCCCGTACCTCCGGGTCGTTGATCATGACCAGCGCCTGGGCAAAGAGTTCCATTAGCATGAAAGCGTAAAACGACGAGCGGGAGTAGCTGAGCTGGCGGGCAGGGCGTGTGTAGTCTGTCTTCCGCGCCTTGGGGTAGAGTGCCTCGAAGAGAGCCCCGTCCTTGCTGACCTGCGACAGCACATCACCGTTGGCATTGACAAACCGCCGTGCGGTCCGGCCGATCAGCGGCAATTCGTTTTCAGCGGAATAGTCGCCGCGCGGAAACCGCCAGGGTTGGTTTATCGCCGAGACATCCCAAAGATAGCGTTTGGGTGAGGACATCCCGACGATCGATTCCGCGCCGGCTTCCTTCGCCTTGATGCGGGCAGCCTCAGGCCCGACCCGCACCATACTGGGCCAGAAAAACGCACGTGCCCGACCGGACTCGCGCGACCGATCCTCGCTTCCGAAAGACGCCTGGGAAAGCGCTACATGGCTTTCAAACGGCTCGTCATAGGTCTTCCATGGTTCGGAAATATCCCTCAAACGCAGGATCAGCGAATTGTTCAGCTCAACGGAATCCTCATTAGGGTAGTTCTCGATCAGCATGCCGCAGGTGCGGCTGTTGCCGACATCGAGAATAAGATCGACATCGACGGGGCGCACGCTGCTATCGGGAGAAATCGTATCGACAAAGCGAAGATGCGCCGGCGCTATTGTGCGTTGCAATAGTTCGAGCAGGGCGATCCAGCGAGCGACATGCTCTAGTTTGTAGCGCAACGAAACCTGCCGCCCCTTTGCCTTCTCGGTCTTGTGTGCCAGGAAAAGCTCTTCCAGCCATTTTGCTACCCAGAGCTGAAAATCGTAGAATGATCCATCTGCTTCATCGCGGATGGGGTCCGACAGGAACCAGCCGATTCTGCGCATCCGTGATACGAAATGAAACTCGCACGGGTTTGAAACATCCATGGAGCGAGGGGAGGTATAAGGCGTGATGCCGGCGTCTTCGGCAGGTTCATCGTCGTCAAAGGCAATGTTCGTGTCGATGGCGAAGATGGCCTTGTACCAGAGGCCTTCGCCATCCGTGTTTTCGTCATCGGCGACAATCATCAGTCGGGCCCAGTTGGAGGGACCCTTTTCATAATTGAAGTTGTCGTGACCATCGCGTCCCGGCAGGCGGCGCAGATAGGGGACTGGCACCCATTGTCCGATGAAGGCCTCTATCGCCTGGTTCTTGTTGATATCGTAGGCTTCGTCGCCGGACTGTTCACTGTTCGGCGGCTCATCCTCCGGATCGATATCGTTCCATGCTTGAAGAAGCCGCCATGGAACGTCGGGGGCGCTTTGTTCGGCAGGATAGGGACGTTCGATGAAAGGCAGTTTGAAGGCATTCACCGCATTCAGGTCGAACCGGTAGACAATGAACTGAATTCCGGAGTTCGGAACCAGCGTTTTCTCACTTGGCCGTGGCGGTTCGGGCATTCTCATCATGGTTCCTGTCCAACTGTCGTGACATTCATCAGTTCTCGCATGCGGCCTGCCGGGATCACGCCCTCGAACAATTGTTGAGAGGTGACTTCATTTCCGTCACGGCGGCGGATACGCACGGTGTAGGGGATGTCCACGTCCGGTGGCGCACCCCGATAGTCGTAGAGCATGACTGCCACCGGCATGGCGGTTGCGGGCGGGGTCTGCTCCCAGATCACATTTTCGACCGGGTGGGCTCTGGGATTGACTGGATTGTTGGAATCGATATCGAGCGTACCGCCACAGGCCGTCGGTTGCTGAAAGTTGATCGTACCGTCCGGGCAGTTCACCCATAAATCCAGATCTGACGGGCCGTCCCATATCAGCGAGATTTCAAGTGCGCCGCTGCCGGCGTCTGCCTCGGCAAGACGCTTGTTTATCGCGTCGTTGTCCAGCGGTCCGGCAAAGGTGGGGGCGGCCATGGTGCATTGGCGCCTGTTGAGCGTTACGGCGTTGTCCAGGACTGCGACTTCGTTTTCGAGTTGCTGAATACGGGTGATGGCGGCCTGGTTCTGCCCCCGGGCATCGCAATAATGCAGCCAGGGAAATGCAGGCGAGAACGCGCAGGCGCGCAAAAGCAGAAACAGGATCGCGCCGACCAGCAAGGCGAAAACCAGCCACAGGAGTGCCATCAGCCACCAGCGGCAGACCTGCCTTTGCGGTGTCGCTATGCCTTCATCCTCGGGTATGGCGGCCGGCGCCATAACGGTTGGAGCACGGACTGTAGGCTCTTGCTTGCGCATCGGCGACAGTTTGACCAGTCCACCGCGATAACCTGGCACATGGGCCGCGGAATATCCCCAGCATGTCAAGACAGGCTGCTGGCCGAGCGCATAGATCGCGCTTTCTCCCGGAACGCTGAGCGCATTTATAAGCGCCTGTGCCAGAAGCTTGTCATCCTTGTCACGGCTGGCTTCCAGACGTTTCGCTGCGTTGGTTACCGCGTCTTCGATGCCGCCGAGACGCAGGCGTAACTGTTCCGCCTCCTCAGGCGACAAGCTCGAAAGCGGGGCGATCGTACCCGGGCAATCGGAATACCAGTCGACCCTGGCGCCATCGCGGCTGAACACGGGTTCTGCGAGAACAAAGGCGGCCTCTTCGCCGACGTGCTGACGCAATGCGTCGGTCAGCAACGCATGGTCGCGCTCCTGCGCCGTTCCGATCGGCGCCAGAGAGGAGGTCGGCGTGGAGGTGATCTTGCGATTGACTGCCATGCTGCTAGGGAAGCCTCCCCGGCTGCACCGCGTCGCACGCGCTGTTTTCTTCTGTCAGGCCATCGAGACCGTGGGTCGCAGCAAAGGCGATCAGGCTGTCGCTGCCCAACGCGAAATTCAGGCGAACCTGCTGCTCGCTGCTGGTCTTGATGAACGTGTTTACCGCAATGACCCGCCCGCATCGATCTGTCAGGGGGCCGCCGCTGCTCCCCGCCGAAATATCGGCGCTGTGGAGGAAAAGCTGCATTCCCGCCGGGCTTTCCTGCACGACCGTGACAATGCCTTCGGTCAGCACCATGTTCGGTGTGGCCGCGGCATCACCATTGAGCAGATCGGTAAAGGCGGCGTCCGTTTCCATGAATGCGGCCGGAAAGCCAGCCGCCAGGACCTCTTCGCCCTGACCGGATTGGTCGGTGACGGAGAGCCAGGGTATGTCTGTCTCTGCCGCGGTCCTGAGTGCGGCAAAGTCTGCCTCGCCGAAACTGCGTGTCTGGCTCTCGGCGGCAAGCGCGACCGGAAGCACGGTACCCAGGCGTTTGTTGGTTATGAAAAGACCGTCTGTCTGTGCATTTTCGATGACGTGACGGTTGGTGATGACAAGATCATCGGAAACAAAGAAACCGCTGCCGGAGCTGAAATTGCCATCTTCCTCCAGCGCAATGACCAGTACGGTCGCGTCCTGCAACCTTCCGAGCGCGGACTGATCTGAAGAAAGAGGGTCGGAAAGCGCATGCGTGGAAGGGGCTGATGGGTTGGCCGGCAGGGCGCCAATCGACTCATTCGGGAGGCAGGCATTACTGTCGAGCTCGTTTCTCAGCGTTCGGGCGCGTTCGAGAAGCTCCTGTTCCGAGGCGGCCAGGACCTGTGGCGTCAAAACGGCGGCTGAGCCGGTGGATGTTCGGTAAAGCAGTACGCCGGGTATCAGCAGAATGATCAGGATGACCGCTGCAACGATACAGGCGATCGCCACCGGCCATGGACTGCACCAGAAACCGTATCGTATGCTGTTTTGCTCATGAGCCAAACGATTGCTTTCAGCCTCAGTGGAGCCGGAAGTTGCAGCGGTCTGAGCTGCGAGCGAACCGGAAAGCCCGGCATTCGAGACCGCAGCGGCAGAAGGGGGCGCTGTATCCTCAGCGTCATTTTGCGGGGTTTCAGGCAGGAAACGGCCAAGATTGGTGCGAAAATGTGCATCGATCCGTGCTGGATCATGTCCGACAGGCTCAGGTACAATGCCCCAATTGATGATGACCGGCTTTCCGTCGACGACAAGGAGGTCGCTTTCCAGCGCGCAGATATTAAGCCAAAGCTGCACAAGCGCCGCGTCTTCCGCGTTGGTCGTGTCCGCGGCACGCCGAAGTTCTGTCGCCAGTTGCTGGATCGTTTCGACAACGCGCGCGCGTGTCGCAGGATCGCATTCCTGCCAGCTCTGAATATTTCCGCTGAAACGGCTGTACCAGGCAACAGACACCAGCCTGCCGTTTTCCTCGCGCCGCGCCGACGGTGAGGCGAAAAGGTCGGCAAAGTCAGGAAGCTGTTCTTCCAGAAAGCCCAACCCACGATCAAAGCAATCCAGAACCGGGGTGTTTTTAAAGTATAGCTCAACCTCTCCGAAGAAGCGGATGCTCTTCAGAAAAAACATTTCGTCTGTCAATTTACCCCCTCGGAGCTTGCCGTACTGTCCCCGATACTTGATAAGTTAACGCTGACATGATTGAGGGAGTCAACCGGATAATCTAGAAGTTGCGTCTAAGGTATGAAAAAATAATGATAATATTTTCGATCTGTCGAAATTACTATGTGCTAGGTCGTTGATTTCTATTAAAAGTTTGGACTTAAAAAGTGTGATCTTTTTAGTCGTGCGGTTCTGATATGCAGTGCACCGGTCGCATTGCGGCATATGGTCCGCGAAGTGCTATTTCGTAAGGCTTAGAGTCAGTTCATCTTTCGCTGTAGATGATCCACCGGCCTTGCTCCTCTTCTTTTTATTTTGGCTACGGACAATCGACTTTGTCATGAGCGAGCTGAGCCCCGGCTTCCCTTCATTTTCTGAGAGAGTCTTGGGTTTTCTACAGCGCGCCCCGCCCGTCCATGAGCATGGGAATCTCCGAATAGGCATACCAGAGCCCGGCCATTTCTGAATCGAGAGCGGCGAGTTCGGGATCGGCGCATATCGCTATCTCGTCGGCCTGTTTGGCCTCATCACAGTCAAAGCCCCGCCGCCTGCGTCGGAACAGTGTTCCCGATGAGAGCCGCGAGGACGACGAAAGGCGAGATCTGGAGCAGTTTCTTGGTTCATTCTCCTGAAGCGGCAACATCTTAAACCGCCTTAAAAAGTGAGTGCATTGAATAGTCTCGCGAATGGTCGGCGTCTTCTTCTCCCCGAGAAACTGCGGATTGCGTGTCGTCAATGAAGGTCCCGCCCATACGGCTAGTATCGACGGGCAGCTTTTCGAGTAACGACGTTGCGCAATATGCACGGAGAAACTTCCATGCCCGAGTTTTTTTCCGAATCGGATCTGTCGCGCCAGTCGCGCGGGCAGCACGGTGTTCGCCTGTTTGGTCATGTGATGGCATGCGTCGACCGGTCCGCTCATGCCGCGCGCGTCCTCGAAGAAGCTGTATCGCTTGCGAACCTGGCCGGAGCTGACCTGACGATCATGCGGGTGATGCCCGGCGGGTCGTCCTCGACGCCGCATGCCGACCCCGTCGATTGGGAACTGACGAGACGAGAGGAAACGGCCGATCTTCTGCAGATGGCAAAGACGGCCGGAGCGACGGCCGATATCCATACGGTCGTGACCTGCGGACCGGCGCCTCGTTGCGTGCGGGACGAGGCGTTGCGACGCGGCGTGGATCTCCTGGTCGTAGGTGCGGGAGCATTCGGCACGCCGCATCGGTGGGGCATCGGTGGGACGGCGCGGCATCTCGCCGAGACCTTTCGGGGATCGATCCTGATCGTTCCGGATGACGTTGCCGGCGAACAGCCCAGGACCTCCCGCGTCATTGTTCCGATGGACGGGTCGCCGCACGCCGAGGCTGCGCTGCGGTACGCGTGCGAAATCGCGCGGCGCCGTGCGACGGAACTCGTCGTTCTTCATGCCGTTCCCGATATCAGTTCCTTGCGCCAAGGGCGGACCGGGCTGGATGACGAGCCGCTCTGGCACGAGCTCGGGAGAGAAGCGGAGCAAAGGGCCAAAGAGCTGCTTCGACGCCTGCGTCTCTTGCTGCCGGTGGAACAGACCGGTAATCGTATTCGCCAGCTCAGTGGCGATGACCCGCGTCGGGTTCTGATGAAGGCCATTTGCGAGGAGCAGGGCGGGCTTGTGGTGCTTTCGGCGCGCGGCCTCGGCAAGGATCCGGACCTGCCGATCGGGAGCACCGCCGAATATCTGCTGTCGCGCGCCGTGACGCCCGTTCTGTTGATCCGGAATGCGGAGATGACCAGCCATCATACCGGAGGCACGGCACCGCGGCGGCCCGCTGCACCGCGGCAAGACCAGTGATGGAGCGCTCCGCACAGCCGCAGAAAACGACCGCAGGCAGGTCTGATGACTTCAGACAGCACAACGATATACGCCCCGGCCGTCCGCGGGCGGTGCCCGTCTGGAAGTATCTCGACGATTTCCCTGAATGGCTGGATGGCGTGCGGCGCATTTGCCAGGCGCCTCCGCCCGAAGCGTCAAAGGCCGCCGAATGGCTTCTCGACAATGAGTACCATATCCGCCGCGCGGTGCGTCAGGTGCGTGAGGACATGCCGCCGGCGTTTTATCGCCGTCTGGCCCGATCCGCCCTGCCTGAGGCGGAGGGAAGCCCGCGTGCGTTTGTCGCCGCCCGCAGTTATCTCGCTGTCACCCACGCGCAGATCGAGCTGGGGTCCGCGGCAGCTTTCGTGGACGCGTTTCAGGGAGAGGAAGGCCTCTCGCTCGCCGAGCTTTGGGCTTTCCCGGCAATGTTGCGACTGGTGGCTCTCGAGGAAATCGTGACGGCCTTTTCTCGCATTGTCCCGAAACTCGCGCCGTCCTTCAAAGGGGTGGAGCCTGCCTGGAGATGGCAAGACCGGGAGCCCACCGATGTCCTGTCACGGGCAATCGCCGCGCTTGCCGCCATCGAGCAGATCGACTGGAAATCGTTCGTCGAGGCGACGAGCCATGTCGAGGCGATCTTGCGCAAGGCGCCTGACGAACTCTACCCTGATATGGATTTCGAGACACGCGATCGGTATCGGCGTGCTATCGAAGATCTGGCCCAAGGATCCGGACGTTCGGAGCAGAACATCGCGCATGAAGCCGTCCGTCTGTCGGGCGGTCATATGGGATCGCCACGCCAGAGCCATGTCGGATGGTGGTTGGTCGATGGCGGTCGGCCGGAGTTCGAGGCGGTGATCGGATACCGCGCTCGGCCCGACGCGGCATTCCGCCGTCTGGCGCTTCGCCGGCCGGGATGGTTCTACGCCGCCGCCCTTCTCGGGCTCACCGTTCTGGCCCTGACGCTGCCGCTTGCGCTACTCGTCACCCGTAATGTCGGGGGCGTCCCTCTTGTCCTTGGCGCCCTGCTGCTGTTGATGCCGGCATCGATCATTGCGGTGACGCTGACGAACTGGCTCGTCACCCGGACCGTCCCGCCGCGGGTTCTGCCCAAGATGGATTTCCGGAAGGGGCTACCCGAAGGCATCGAGGCGGCGGTGATCATCCCGGCCATACTCCGAAGTCCCGGCGAGGTTGCGCCCCTCATCGCGCAGCTTGAGCGCCACATGCTGACGAACCCCGATCCCCGGCTGCACTATGCACTTCTGAGCGATCCCGGCGATACCGTGGAAGAAGTGACTGCCGGGGATGCCGCGCTTGAAGCTGCGCTTGTGGACGGTGTTCGCGACCTGAACCGCCGATACGCGAAGACCGCACCCTTCGTTCTGCTCCATCGCCGACGTAACTGGAACGCAGCGGACGGCATCTGGATGGGATGGGAACGCAAGCGCGGAAAGATCGAGGCGTTCAACGACTTTCTGCTTGGCGGGGCGGAGGACGCGTTTCCGCTGAGCGAAGGCGACGTTGCGGGACTGCGCGCGGCGCGGTTCATTGTGACGCTCGACGCCGACTCGATTGCCCCGCCCGGCGCCGTGTGCAGGCTCATCGGCACGCTTGCCCACCCCCTGAACCGCGCCGAATTCGACGGGTCCGGCGAGCGCGTCATTTCGGGCTACACATTCATCCAGCCAAGGATCGAGATCTCTCCCGAAGCCGGCGCGATCTCGCCGTTCACCCGGCTCTATACCGGCGATACCGCCATCGACATCTACAGCCGGGCGGTGTCCGACGTTTACCAGGACCTTTTCGGCGAAGGCATCTTCACCGGAAAGGGGGCCTACGACGTAGCCGCCTTTCGGCGCAGTCTGAAGAACCGGGTCCCGGAAAACGCGCTTGTCAGTCACGATTTGTTCGAAGGGTTGCACGGACGTGCGGCGCTGGCCACCGATATCGTGCTCTACGAGGGTTTTCCGGCGCGCTATCCGGGCCTCGCCCGACGCATGCATCGCTGGATTCGCGGGGACTGGCAGTTGCTGCCATGGCTCGGTCGGGTCGCACCGGGACGCGGCGGCAGCCGGTTGCGCAATCCATTGTCCGCGCTCGATCGCTGGAAGATCGTCGATAATCTTCGCCGGAGCCTCATCGCTCCGTCGCTTGTGCTTCTCGCCCTCATCGGCTGGCTGGTTATCCCCGAGGCCGCACCGATCTGGACCCTGCTGACCGTGGCGGCCCCCGGGACCTATCTCGTGACGAACCTCGTCACGGGATTTTCGCGCGGGCGCCGGCGCGGGACCGTGCAGGATCGATGGCGGCAGTTGCGCGACCATGGCGGCCGATGGGTGCTGGAAATCGCGTTCATGGCGAATGAGGCCGTTATTTCACTTGATGCCATTGGACGCGCGCTGTGGCGTCTCACCGTGTCGCGACGCCACATGCTGGAATGGACGACTGCCGCCCAGGTCACAGCGGCGGGGGCCGCGGCTACACGCGTGCGTTTCTGGATCGACATGGCGGGCGCGCCCGTGCTCGGTCTCGCCATCACGGCCATGCTGGTTGTCCTTGCGCCGTCCGCCTTGCCCGGGGCCTTGCCGCTTCTGGTGCTGTGGATATTCTCCCCCGAGATAGCCTATCTGATCAGCCGTCCCTGGCGACCTGCGGAAGACAGCCTCTCGTCCGGCGACCGGGCCTGGCTCCGTCGCATCGCGCGCCGGACATGGGCGTATTACGAGACTTTCGCCGGCCCCGAGGACAACTGGCTGGCGCCGGACAACTATCAGACCGATCCCGAAGCGAAGGTCGCACACCGCTCCTCGCCGACGAATGTCGGCATGCAGCTTCTTTCGTCCATGACCGCGCTGGATCTCGGTCATATCGGTTTACGGGACTTCGCGCAGTGGGCCGATTATGTGCTCGAGGCGCTGGAGCGGATCGAGCGCCACAACGGTCATGTCGTCAACTGGTTCGATACGCGGAGCCTGCTTTCGCTGGAACCTCGCTACATCTCGACCGTGGACAGCGGCAATCTTGCGGTGGTGCTGCTGACCTTGCGGGAAGGGCTCATCGAGTTCGCGAACGGTCCGACGCTTTCACGCGGACTATGGACAGGGTTGGTCGACACACTCGACTTGTTGTCCGAGGCAACCGGGGAACTGTCGGTCGAACGGTCGCAAGCGACGAGGGCGCGGATTCGGGCAATCATCGACCGGGCCGAGGCGGTTCGGGACCATCCAGGGCGGTGGCGCGAAACCCTCCACCGGCTAAGTGACAAAGACCTGCCGGAGCTGTCGGAGACCATCGTGGAGGCCTTCGACGCCGCATCGGACGCCGATCCGAGCGAGTTGCATCTCTGGCTCGAACGCAGCCGCCACCACGTCGCGAGCGTCCTGCGGGATCTCGACGCCCTGTGTCCGTGGCTCGCGGTCGATGGTTGGGCCGAATTTGAGGCGGGCGCTGGCGACATGGCGGGACGGCTATCCCCGGACGCGCCTTTCGCACAGATCCATGATCCGCTCGAAAGCGCCCCGGGCAGTGTTGCGGACCTCACGGGAGAGGGGGCCCGGAACGCGGAGATGCAGGCCGCCATGCGCGAAGGCAGGGCTGCACAGAAAGCTCTGCGCGACAGCCTGCTCTCCCTGGCTGAAAAAGCCGAGGCGCTCGCGATGGGAATGGATTTCGGTTTCCTTTACGATCAGGAGACACGGACGTTCTTCATCGGATACAATCTCAGCTTCGATCGGATGGACGAGCATCGTTACGATCTGCTCGCCTCCGAAGCGCGATTGGCGAGTTACTTCGCCATCGCAAAGGGCGACGTTCCGGCGGAGCACTGGTTCCATCTGGGTCGGCCGATCTCTCGCTCTTCCGGTCCCCTCACGGTTCTGTCGTGGAACGGGTCCATGTTCGAGTTCCTGATGCCGGCGCTTCTGATCCGCAGCGCGCCGGGCCAGTTGCTGGGGCAGAGCGAAACGGCGGCCGTCGACATTCAGCGTCGCTATGGAGACCGGCTCGGTCTGCCATGGGGGGTCTCGGAAGCCGCATTCGCCACGCGGGACGCGGGGCAGAACTACCAGTACAGGGCGTTCGGCGTGGCCGGACTCGGCATGCGCCAAGGGCTGGCGGAGGACTATGTGGTGGCTCCCTATGCCAGCGCCCTTGCGCTGGCGGTACGGCCCGGCGCGGCGGTGAGCAATCTGCGGCGGCTCGAGGAACTCGGGATCTGCGGTCGCTACGGCTTCTATGATGCGGTCGATTTCACACCTTCGCGGGTTCCCGAAAAGGGCGCTCATGTGCCGGTCTGCACCTTCATGGCGCACCATCAGGGCATGCTGTTGTCCGCCATCGGAAATGCGCTCAACGACGATGTTTGTGTGCATCGCTTCAACCGCAACCCGCGCATCGCCGCAATCGATCTGCTGCTGCACGAACGGGTGCCGTGGGAGTTCGTGCCCGAACCGCTTCCGGATGCCGGGGCAACGCTGCCCGAACATGTCGAACGAGCCGTCATCCCATTGCACGGCTGGCCGGCCGAGGAAAACGAGGCGCCGCAGTTTCACACGCTCGGAAACGGTCGCCTCTCGGTCTGGCTGTCCGACACGGCGACCGGAAGCATCTGGTGGCACGGACAGTCGCTGACCCGCTGGACAGCGGATCGCGTCGTCGATGATGGCTGCGCGAGACTGTTCCTGCACGACGCCGAAGATGGCGAGACCTGGGAATTCCGTCGCACCGGCGAACGCTGGATGGATGTGATGTTTCATGCCGAAAAGGCTTCGTTCCATCTCCGCCATCACGGGATCGCGGCCACGCAGGAGATAGGCGTCGCCGCCGCCGATGATGTCGAGATCCGTCTCGTCACGCTGGTCAATCATGACGATCGCGCGCGGGTGATCGACGTGACGAGCTATGCGGAGCCGGTTCTTGCTCCACATGCCGCCCATGAACGCCATCCAGCCTTCAGCAAACTCTTCATCAGGAGCGAAAATCTGCCGGACATGGACGCGGTGCTCTTCACGCGGCGTCCACGACGCCCCGAGGATACGCCGCCTGTGCTGCTGCATCGGCTTTTATGCGATGATCCGGGCGTAATGCCCGCAGGCACGGAAACGGATCGACGCGCGCTCCTTGGACGCCACGGAAACTGCCGTGCCGCGGCTGCGGCGCACATGTCGGGGACCGAGGGATGGACGCTCGATCCCGTGGCGGCGCTTCGGGCCCGGGTCAGTCTCGCGCCGGGCGCGCGCGCCCGGTTCGCCTTCCTGACGATTGCTTCCACCTCCCGCCAGACCGGGATCGAAACGGCTGAACGCTACGCGACCTCCGCCGCGCTCGACTGGTCCTTCGAGGATGCGGCGCGCTCCGCCGCGGTCGAAGCGGGTCGCGCCGGACTGAGCCAAGCCGATATGGCCGGAGCGCAACGCCTTGCGGATCTTCTGCTGGGGCCGGCCATGCGATCAGGAGCGGACGGGGTGAGCATGTTGCCGGGCCAACCCGATCTGTGGGGACTGGGTGTGTCCGGCGATCATCCGATCATGCTCGTCCGGGTCGCGGATGCGGAAAACGCCGATCTGCTGCCCTTCGTGGTCCGCGCGCAACGCTGGTTCAGGCGTAACGGCCTGAATTCCGATCTCGTGGTTCTCGGCACGAAGGCTTCGAGCTACGAAGCGCCGATCGCGACGAGCCTGCGTGACGCCCTGCGCAAAGCGGGGCTGGCCGAGGGGTTTGGCGGCGACGGCGGCGTGCATCTGCACAGTATCGACCGGATTTCTCCGTCACAGGTGCAGGCGCTCGAGATGCTGGCGCGCCTGACGCTCGACGGGGCGGCTCCGTCCCTGACGGCGGCGCTGCCGGCCGCGCCGGCCGGTCAGGTCAAACCGCCGGTCTTCGAACCTGGCGGCCGGCTGCCAGCCGAGGCGCCCTTGCCGCTGAACCGGCCCAGGGACCTGATCTGCGACAATGGTCTCGGTGGTTTCGTTGGCGAAAGCGGGGACTATCTCATGCATGTCGAGCCCGGCCATGCCACTCCCGTTCCATGGTGCAACGTCCTTGCCAACGACGATTTCGGTACAATCGTGACGGAGGCCGGACTGGGCTTTACATGGGCGCTGAACAGCGGCGAATTTCGCCTGACGCCGTGGTCCAACGATCCGGTGACGGATGCGCAGGGCGAGGCGATCTATCTGCGGGACGAGGAAACCGCGCAGATATGGACGGTCACGCCGTCGCCGGCGGGCGACGTCACGCCCTGCCGCGTCCTGCACAGGGCGGGCGAAACGGTCTGGGAACGGTCCTCGCAGGGGCTGACGCAACGGCTTTCCGTCTCGGTGCCTCAGGATTCGCCTGTCAAGCTGATCCGGCTGGAATTGAAGAACACGACCGAACGTCAGCGACGCATCACCGCGACCGGCTATGTGGACTGGCAACTCGGGGCGACGCCTTCAACCGCGAAGCCGCATGTGAGGTGCGGCTATCACGGCGTCGCCCGGGCGCTGATCGCGCAGAGCGGCTGGACGCCGGCGTTTTCCAGACAGATCGCGTTCCTGACCGCCAGCCGGCCTGCTCATGCGATGACGTGCGACCGCGGCGCTTTCCTCGGCGCTGGCGGCACGGCGTTTCCAGAAGGCCTGCGCCGCTGGAGCCCGTGGGGACGAACGGACTCGGTGGAAGACGCCTGCGCGGCCTATCAGGTGCACCTCGATATGGCGCCCGGGGCCACGGAGGAGGTGGTTTTCGTGCTCGGGGCGGCCACCGGCCTGGCCGAAATCAAGGCGTTGGCGGAGAAATTCGCCTCTCCGGAACAGGCCGCCGCTTCCGTTCGCGCGACGACGCAGGCCTGGCAGGACCGTCTCGGCGCGATCCGGGTCGAAACCCCCGACGAAGCCCTCGACCTGATGGTGAACCGCTGGCTGCCTTACCAGGCCTTTGCTTCCCGCATCCTCGCGCGGGCCGGGTTCCAGCAGGCCAGCGGCGGCATCGGGTTCCGCGATCAGTTACAGGACATGATGGCGTTCCTGTTTTCCGAACCGGATCGCGTGCGGGCCCACATTCTCGATTGCGCCAGCCATCAGTTCGAAGAGGGCGACGTGCTGCACTGGTGGCATCCGCCGGAAGGCCGCGGCGTCAGGACCCGCTGCTCGGACGATATGCTGTGGCTGGTCTATGCGACGCACGCCTATGTCCGCGCCACCGGAGACAACGGCATCCTGCAGGAGGTAGTGCCCTTTCTCTCCGCTGCGCCCCTGGCCGAAGATGAGGAGGATCGCTATGCCGCATTCGACAGCGGACAGGAAGGCACATTGCTTGATCACTGTCTTCGCGCGATGCAGCGTGATGCGACCAGGGGGGCGCACGGTCTGCCGTTGATGGGGGGCGGAGACTGGAACGACGGCATGGACCGCGTCGGCCGGCACGGACGCGGCGAAAGCGTGTGGCTGGCATGGTTCGCGGCTTATTGCGGCGATGCCTGTGCCGATCTGGCTGAGCGTTGTGGACGGGAAAGCGAAGCTTCGTTCTGGCGCGATCGGGCAGAAGAGTTGCGACGGGCGGCAGATGCGTCGGCATGGGATGGCGCATGGTATCGCCGGGCCTTCGATGATGAAGGTGAGCCGTGGGGATCGGCGCAGAACGACGAGTGCCGGATCGACAGTATCGCCCAATCCTGGGCGATACTGGCAGGCGCGCCCAATGCGGCGCGCGCCGAACAGGCGCTTCGTTCGGCCGCCGACCGGCTGATCGATCCCGAACTCCGGCTCGTGCGGCTCCTGACGCCGGCCTTCGACAGGACGCCCCGCGATCCCGGCTATATCCGCGCCTATCCGCCGGGCGTGCGTGAAAACGGCGGTCAATATACCCACGCGGCCACCTGGCTCGGACTGGCCTTTGCGCGGCTTGGAGACGGCGATGAGGCATACCGCATCTTCGACCTGATCAATCCCGTGCGCCGCAGCGCGACGCATGACGATATGGTCAGATACCGTGGCGAACCTTACGTGATGCCGGCCGATGTCGGCGGCGCGCCCCCGTTCGACGGACGGGCGGGATGGACCTGGTATACCGGCGCCGCCGGATGGTCGTGGCGGCTGGCGGTCGAAGGATTGCTGGGGCTGGAGCTGCGCGATGGCGCATTGCGCGTCGCGCCTTGCCTTCCGGCGGACTGGAACGGCTATCGGGCGACGGTGCGGGGACCCGCCGGAGCCATCGAGGTGGATGTGCAAAAGATCGCTCGCAAAGATGCGGACGCTGCCGACGTGGACGGCGAAGGCATCGCGATCGCGACGTTTCCCACCGACGGATCGATACGTAAGGTTCGCGTCCGGATCCTTCGTGAGGACATGGAGCTGGGGGGACAGGCCGGCGAGCGAAGCTGAGCTTTCGCCAGCGCCCGGTGACGCCGGGCTATGGTGAAACCCGGATATTGAGGAATGCGGGGCATTCGGCTTCGATGATAGCAGTCAATCAAAAGAAAATCCCGGCAGCGGGGCCGTCCGGGGACCGGTCGGGGACACGCTGCCGGGGCAAAAGGTGCGCCTCTTTGGCAGGAGAGGCGCGGGGACGGAACGGGGCGTCGCCTCAGGTGGCGGATTTCACCTCCACCTTGCGTTCCTTCTGCTTTGCTTCCGGGCTTTTCGGCAGCGTCACAGTCAGCACGCCGTTGGCGAAGTCCGCCTTCACGGCGTCTGCATCGACGCCGGCGGGCAGGGAAAGGGTGCGCTGGAACTCGCCATAGTGCCGTTCGCTGACGAGATAATCCTCTTTTTCCTCTTTCTTTTCCTCGGATTTCTCGCCGCGAATGGTAATCGATCCGTCGTTCAGCTTGATGTTGATATTGTCCACCGACATGCCCGGCAGCTCGGCCGTGATCCGGTATTCGCCGTCGCATTCAACGAATTCGGTCGCGGGCTGGGGGAGCCATTCGCGGCCCGCCGGGCGCAAAGCATGCATCCGGCGCGCCAGCGGTTGCCGCCACAGGCCGACACCGAAATCGTCGAACAGCCGGTCGATCTCGTTTCTGAGCGAGAGCATGGACGGCCACCCCTCGGTGCTTGCCGGCGCTGTCTCTCTTTGAACTTCAATTCCTGATTTCTTCTTGGCCATTTCGCAGCCTCCTACCGCTACGGTCGCTTGTCGACGCGGTCACAGGTTTCATAACGGCGTCAAATCTATTGGGACGAGCTGCTAACGCATTGACGGCTGTCATTCGACCGACGGAATTCGAAGCTCTCCCCTCTGTCAGTCGATCACGCCCGCACCGCTGTCGGGCGGGAAGTTCTACATTGGCCAGGGCCGCCATCCGATGCAGGTTGTGGATCCGGAACCTGTAGGGCGTAAGGCTGGTGATCAGCCCCTTTTCTTCGAGGTGACGCAAGGTCCGGCTGATCGTCTCGACGGCGGTATTGGTTATATCCGCCCAGTCCCGTCGCTCGATTTCCATTCTCAGGATCAGGCTTCCGTCCGGCAGCGCTTCGGTCGGCATGATCTCGACTGCCCTGACGAGAAACGCCATGATCCTCTCACGGCTGTTCAACGTGCCATACCGCCAGAGCGAACCGAGAAGATGGTCATGCTTTTGGCTCATCTCGCTGAATATCAATCTTCGGAAATGCGGGTTGGTCTGCATCTGTCGCTGCACGGTTGCCCGGTCGTACAAACAGAGCTCAACGTCGGTGGCGGCCTCCAGATCGCAGGGAAATGTCCGTCCGGGAACTCCGCCCACGATATCTCCCGGGATGGAAAGACCCAGAATGATGCGCTCACCGTTTACGCGTATCACCGAGCTTCGTACAAAGCCGCTCCGGATTACACCGAGAAAGCTGCCGCTCGCATCCTGTTCGACGATCTGCTGTCCCCGGCCATAGCGGCGCAAGACCGATTGGCCGCAGCCGAAAGGATATTCGGCACGGATGGAGTTACAGAGCCGTGAGCCATGTAGCAGACACCCCTTGCATCGTTCGTCGGCAAGCAGGGCGGTCGTGGCATGGGGCCGAGGATCGTCCGTTCCCCGGCCAGGCGCGTTCCGGGTCATGCCAATGGCTCCTCGCGAAGGGCCTCGATTACGGCTTCCCGAAGGTCCGTCTCGGACAGGTTTATCAGATTGAGATCCCGTTCGAGGATCACCGCAGCGCGCAATGATGCGGACATTTCATTGCGCAAGACCCCCAGCATCTTTGGTGCGGCGAATATGGCCAGCCGGGTCAGGCGCCCGGCACGAAGATGGGTTTCCAGAGTGCTCAGTGTTTCGTGGGCGAAATCCTGCATGTCACGCGTGATCGGGTCTGATCCGGGTTCCATCGCCGAACGTCGTCCACTGCCGTCCGATGCGAAACTGCGACCCGCCTTGTCGGAGAGGATCTCGCGAAGATGCGTCGAGGCCGCCTTGCTGACGAGTTCGATCGGGTCTTCGAGAGCGCCGCTCTCAAGCCCCCGCAGGATGCGGGCATGAACACCGTTGCTTACAAGAGCCCATGTCTTCTGTCGTGTCATTGCACCCTCCGTGAGTACAATACCAGGTATTCTGGATTAAAGTGAATGCACGCATGCCGGTCATTGATAGCTATCAACGAGGGCTCTGATCCGGCTCTTTTTGTAGAAACCGCAATTCTGCTCTAATGTTTAAAGAATACTCGTAAACGACAATACGGATGGAGCGTTCGTTACTTCGGTCAAACGATGGCGGGCGTCCGGGGCGTGGCAGAGAGATCAAGTGAGGAGAGATGCTCCGCGTTTTGGCCAAATCATTGGTGTTGAAGGAAATTCGACCTGAAACACGGGAAGCATTGAATGCGATGTGTCGCGCAAAATGCGTTAGCGCGGGGCAGGTTGTCTTGCACGAGGATGAGCCCACCAATTTCATCGGTTTCGTCTTGTCGGGCATTCTGCGCATGGAAAAAACGCTGACCGACGGCCGTCGGCATATCGTCGGGCTTCTGGTCGCGGGAGATATGTTCGGCAGGGTTTTCGACGGTCCGCTGGAGTTTTCCATCGAGGCTGCGACGGATGTGGAGTTTTGCTCCTTCCCCCGGGCGGCATTCGAGGCGCTGCTGACACGGTCGCCAGACCTCGAGCGGGCTGTCCTTCTGAACATCATCAACGAACTCGATCGGGCGCGGGAATGGATGATTATTCTGTCGAACCAGAAGGTCGTCGGCCGGGTTTCCGGATTCCTGCTCTTGATGTGCTCGCGGTTTCGCGGCGTGAGTCATGTTCTTCTGAAACCGGGGACCGGAGGGATCGAGGTCACGATACCGATCAGCCGGATCGATCTGGCCCATCTTCTCGGCACACGGCCCGAATCGATCTCCCGCGCCCTGCATTCGCTCAGCGATCAACGTTATATCGACATCCTCGAACCCGACCGCATTCTGATCCGTGACGTCGAGGCCCTGGCGAGAGCGGCCGACGAGGACGAACTCGAGATTGTTGCCACGCTGAAGGATCTGTTGAGCGCAAGGCGTATTGATCGCTGAGACCATGTCGATGGCCGCCAATGCAACGCCTTTCGGGGCGGTTGCCGGCGGCGCGTCCCGGGTGCTCCGGTGATGAATGCGCATGTCTCGCGCCGAGTGTCCTCTCATGAACTCCCGAGCGATCCGCGGCCGCTTCTCGAATGATCCGCGACGCGGTGTATGAGCCCGGCCCGGCGAGGCTGCATCTGTCCGGTTACGTCACCGGGGATGTGCGCCGGTGCGCATGGCGCTCGATGATCTCGGACACCGTTGCGTCCGTCACTTGATCGAAATTGCGATAATGCAGCCCGACCGCCCGGAATGAGGCGGGGCAATCGAGACAGATCACCTCGTCGCAGTCCTGCCGAAGTTCCGCTATTGTTTCCGCCGGGCCTACCGGAAGGGCCGCGATCACGTGCGCGGGACCTGCGTCGCGGACCATTCGAAGGGCGGCACGCATGGTCGCGCCCGTCGCGATCCCGTCATCGACCACCACGACGGTCTTGCCGGCAAGCGGCAGGGGTGGCCGCCCCTTGAGATAGATGTCCCGGCGGCGTCGCAGTTCGGGCAGTTCGCGCTCGGCGAGTCTTCGGATATCTGCGTCGTGGAGTTCGGTCACGCGCGCCACATCCTCGTTGATGGTGATCCGCGGGCTGGTCCCGTCGGTCACGGCCGCAACGGCGTATTCCGGCTGCCCCGGAACGCCGACCTTGCGGGCAAGCGCGATGTCGAGCGGCAAGGCGAGGGCCTCGGCGATCACGTCAGCGACCGGCAGGCCGCCGCGCGGAAGCGCCAGGACCACGGTGTTTTCGGGATCGAGCGGTGAAAGGCGCTTCAGCAACGCCTCACCGGCCTCATGCCTGTCCGCAAACATACGAATCCTTGCCTCCGGCTCGCTTGCGCCTTCCCCAAGAGGGGAATTCTCCTGATGGATGAGGCCGCCTACGGGAAGGCAGAAAACGGCCTCAATCCGTGGGAGGCGTCGCGCTTTGGTTCGGCGCACGCTCGTGTGCGGCTTCCATCTCCTTTTCCGCCAGCGCGACATTGCGTTTGACGTCCAGAAAGCTGTCCGGCGTCACGGAGATCGTATCGATCCCGGCCTTGACCAGCAGCCGCGCGAATTCGGGATCATTGCTGGGCGCCTGTCCGCACAGCCCGATCTTTCGTCCGGACTCACGCGCGCGCAGAATGGCGGTTTCGATCATCCAGAGCACCGCCGGGTCGCGCTCGCGGAAGACCTCGGCCAGCGCCTCGCTGTCGCGGTCGACGCCCAGCGTGAGCTGGGTCAGGTCATTCGACCCGATCGAGAACCCGTCGAACCGCTCGGCGAACTCTCCGGCCCGGATTACGTTCGACGGAATCTCGGTCATCACATAGACTTGGAGACCGTTTTCTCCGCGCCGGAGCCCGTTCTCGGCCATGATCTCCAGCACCTTGTCGGCCTCCTCGGGTGAACGGCAGAAGGGAACCATGACGATGACGTTGGTGAAGCCCATGTCGTCCCTCAGCGCCTTCAGAGCGGCGCACTCCAGCGCAAACGCGTCGCGGTAGAATGCCGAATAGTAGCGCGACGCCCCCCGCAGGCCGATCATCGGATTTTCTTCCCGAGGCTCGAAGTGGCGGCCGCCCAGAAGGTCGGCATACTCGTTCGACTTAAAGTCGCTCAGCCGGACGATCACCGGTTTCGGGTGCCAGACGGCGGCGATCCTGGCCAGGCCAATGGCGAGGCGCTGCGTGAAGTAGCTGCGCCCATCCGGATATCCCCGTATCAGCCGGTCGATGGCATGGCGCTCATCGGCGTCGGTCACCTTCTCCGGGTTCAGCAAGGCCAGAGGGTGCACCTTGATTTCGTTGCTGACCAGAAATTCCATTCGCGCCAGTCCGACGCCGTCGGCCGGAAGCCGCCACCACCGGACCGCAGCCGACGGATTGGCGACGTTCAGCATCACGCCGGTTCGCGTCTCTGGCACGTCCTCAAGCGAAATGTCGCTGACGTCGACCTGCCCGAGCCCGTCAAAAACAGCCCCCGTCTCACCCTGGGCGCAGGAGACGGTGACATCCTGACCGTCATGCAACAGACGGGTTGCATCGCCGGTGCCGACAACTGCCGGAAGCCCCAGTTCACGACTGACGATGGCGGCGTGCGAGGTGCGTCCGCCATGATCGGTGACGATGGCCGCGGCGCGCTTCATGATCGGCACCCAGTCGGGGTCGGTTGTCGAGGTGACGAGTACCGACCCATCGACGAAGCGATCGATCTCGTCCGCCGAGCGGATCAGGCAGACCCGGCCCGTCGCCGCCGCGTTGCCGACACTGAGGCCCTCTACCAGCAGATTGCCGGCGGGTATGACGTCAAACGACTGAAAAACCGCGCCGGCCTTGCGCGACTGCACCGTTTCGGGGCGCGCCTGAACGATGAACAGCTCGCCGGTCTCGCCGTCCTTGGCCCATTCCATGTCCATCGCGACGCCGTAATGCGTCTCGATGGTTTTCGCATAGCGGGCCAGTTCCACGACCTCTTCGTCGCTCAGCGTGAAGCGCTCGCGTTCAACCAGTGCGGTCGGCACATTTCGCGTCGCCGCTTCACTTCTCCCGCCGTAGATCATCTTGATTTTTTTCGCACCCAGCGTCTTGGCCACGATTGGCAGCCGCCCTGCATCGTCCAGAAACGGCTTGAAGACCTGGAATTCGTCCGGATCCACCGCGCCCTGTACAACGTTTTCACCCAGCCCCCATGCGCCGTTTATCAGCACGAAACGGTCGCAGCCGGTCTCCGTGTCGATCGAAAACATGACGCCTGAGCTGCCGATGTCGGAGCGCACCATGAGCTGGACGCCAACCGACAGCGCGATCTCGGTCTGGCCGTAACCCTGGATCCGGCGGTAGGCGATTGCCCGGTCGGTAAACAGCGACGCGTAGCACCGGCGGCAGGCATCGAGCAACGCTGCCTCGCCCGCGACGTTGAGGAAAGTCTCCTGCTGTCCCGCAAAGCTTGCATCCGGCAGGTCCTCAGCCGTGGCGGAAGACCTGACGGCCACTGACGGTTCGGTGCGGCCGCTGCGTGTCGCCAGTTCCCGATAGGCGGCGCGGATCGCTTCGGCCGTTTCTTTCGGCCATTCGCCGGCAATTATTGCGGTGCGGACCGCCGTACCGGCCTCATGGAGCGTTGTGCGACCTTCCTCGAGGGCTTTGACGCGTTCCGCGATGACTTGTTCCAGACCGTTGGCTTCAATGAAGCCCCGATAGGCGTCGGCCGTCGTCGCAAAACCCTGCGGCACGCGAATACCCTTGGCCCCGAGGGTCGAGATCATCTCGCCCAATGAGGCATTCTTTCCGCCCACGACCGCAACATCGCCACGGCGCAGTTTTTCGTACCAGATCAGATGCTCTGCCACATTCCTCTCCCACATCCAGATCGGGGCGCAGCCTGTCAGTCGTGCTGTCAGCCGTCATTGATATTAGTCAATATGTCTGGGCCGGAGGAACGGGTCCGAGGCACTGGCGCTTTCGCGTGTTCCGGACGCGGACGTCACGGGGCCGATGATGCAGTGGCCGAAGGGGGAGCTTGTGGCCGTCGAGAGCCGGGCCGCCATCACGGGACCAGCACCGCGGCGCCGGTCAACTGCCCGGAGCGAAGATTTTCCAGCGCGCGATTGGCCTGTTCCAAGGGATAGATCGTGGTTTCGGTCTCAATACCGGCCTCAACGGCCAGCGGCAGAAATTCGTCGCCATCGGCACGGGTTAAATTCGCTACCGAACGGATGATCCGTTCATGCCAGAGATCGGCATAGGGAAAGGCGGGAATGTCACTCATATGGATGCCGCCCGAAACGACGCTGCCGCCCTTGCGCACGGCCTTCAGCGCCTTTGGGATGAGCGCGCCGACCGGCGCGAAGATCAGCGCGGCGTCCAGCGGTTCGGGCGGGGTGTCGTCGGACGAGCCTGCCCAGACAGCGCCCAGGCGGCGGGCGAAGGCCTGCGCCGTCTCGTCGCCGGGCCGCGTGAAGGCATAGACCTTCTTGCCCTGCCAAACGCAAAGCTGGCACAGGATATGTGCCGCTGCCCCGAAGCCATACAGCCCGATAAGGTCGGCGGGGCCGGCGAGTTTCAGCGTGCGGTATCCGATCAGTCCCGCACACAGCAGCGGCGCCAGCCGCACGGGGTCCGCATCGTCGGGCAGAGGAAAGAGATAGGCGGCGTCGGCAATACAGTATTCGGCATAGCCGCCATCGCGGGTATAGCCCGTGAATTCCGGCGCGTCGCAAAGGTTTTCGCGATGTGCGCGGCAATGCGGACAGGTCCCGCAGGTCCGGCCAAGCCAAGGCACCCCGACCCGCTGGCCCAGTGCCGGAGTTTCGATCCCCGCGCCAAGCGCGTCCACGCGCCCAACGATTTCGTGCCCGGGCACCAGCGGCAGGGCCGGTTCGGACAGTTCTCCATCGAGGATATGCAGATCGGTGCGGCAAACGCCGCAGGCCTCGACCTTCAACCGCACCTCGCCCGGCCCCGGGGCCGGAATTGGCAGATCGCGCGGGATCAGCGGGGCGTTCGGCTTCTCCAGGACCATCGCTCGCATGATATCTTGTGCCTCCGTTCTCTGGTCCGCGCGGACAAGGTCATTCGCGGAAACAGGATTGGCGTTCCTGTCTTGTCCGGATGCGCGCCCAATCGCATCGCGCATTTTGTCAGGTTCGCGGCACGATACAATGACTCTCGTCAATGCCGGTTTCTTTGCGGTCCGGCGATAATCCGGCAGATGAAAGTGCAGGGGATGGCGGAAGGCGCGTGATCTTGTGAGGGGGGAGTATCCGGCTTATGACTGATCAAAACCTGGGAGCCCGGACCTGATGGGGCAATCACCGAACCTGACGCTCTCCGATGCGCCGCACGGGCTTTCGGCAGCCGCGCTTGCCCGACGGCTGGCGGTCACGCCCGAAACAGGCTTGTCACAGGCCGAGGCCGCGCGACGGCTCAAGTCCCACGGTGCGAACCGGCTGCGCCGTCAGAAGCCGAGAAGTGCGGTGGCGATCCTGCTTCACCAGTTTCGAAGCGTGATCGTATGGTTGCTTGCCGCCGCGGCGATGGTATCGCTGATGCTGGGCGACCACGCCGAGGCAGTCGCCATCGCAATTGTCCTGCTGCTGAACAGCGCGATCGGGTTCTTCACCGAACTGAGAGCGGCCCGCTCGATGGAGGCGCTGTTTAAAATCGCCGAAGTACGCACCCGCGTGCGCAGGGACGGCCTCATCCGGATGGTCGACGCCCGCGATCTTGTTCCCGGCGATGTGGTACTCCTGGAAGGCGGTGACGTGGTGACGGCGGATCTTCGTCTGACCGAAGCCTCGCATCTGGAGGCCGACGAGTCCGTGCTGACCGGGGAGGCCGCGCCGGTGGTCAAGAGCCCCGGGCCTGTTGCCGAACAGACAATTCTCGCCGAACGCACACCGATGGTCTTCAAGGGCACGGCGATAACGCAAGGGGCGGGCGAGGCCATCGTCGCCGCAACCGGCATGGCGACGGAACTGGGGCGGATCAGCAAACTGGTCGAGACGGCGGAGGCCCAATCCTCGCCGCTGGAGGTTCGCCTGGAGCGGCTGGGCCGGGTCCTGATCTGGCTGACGGTGATACTTGCCGCGGGCACGGCGCTGGCCGGGGTTCTGCGCGGCCATGCGCTGGCCGATATGGTGCAGACCGGCGTTGCGCTTGCGGTGGCGGCGATTCCCGAAGGGCTGCCGGTGGTGGCGACGCTGTCGCTGGCGCGCGGCATGTGGCGGATGGCCCGAAGAAATGCCCTCATCCGGCGTCTTTCGGCGGTCGAAACGCTGGGGGCAACGACGCTCATCCTGACCGACAAGACCGGCACACTCACCGAAAACCGGATGACCGTTGTCCGCGTCCTGCTGGAGGATGGCGAATTTCCGCCCGATGCAGATGATGCGGTCGTGCGGCTTGCCTTGAAAACCGGTGCGCACTGCACGACCGGAGAACTGGAACACGGGCCCGAAGGCGGCACGGGCGATCCGATGGAGCTGGCCTTGCTCAGGACTGCCGACGCTGCCGGGCTGGCGCTGTCGGAGGAGCGGCTCGCCTACCACGCCTTCGAACCCGCGCGGCGGATGATGGCGACCGTTCACACAGAACCCGACGGCGCCTTCTTTGCAGTCAAGGGCGCCCCCGAGGCGGTCATCAATGCCTGCGGGCAGGTTCTCGGCCCCGACGGACCACGCAATCTGAGCGAAGCGGAGAAGTCGGATTGGAACCGGCGCAATGCCCGCGTGGCAGGCGAGGGGTTGCGCACGCTGGGGCTCGCAATGAAGATCGAGAGCGATGCCGAAGCGGAACCCTATGACGGGCTGACGCTGATCGGACTGGTCTGCTTCGCCGATCCGCTTCGCGCCAATGTTCCGCCGGCCATTGCCGCCTGTCGGCAAGCAGGCGTGCGGGTTGTCATGATCACGGGGGATCATGCCGCGACGGCGTCGCGGATCGCATCCGACGCCGGTATCGGCCAAGACGGCTCGACCGTGATCGAAGGGCACGAACTGGACGGTCTTGATCCGAGCGGAACGGCGGAGGACGGCCGGGCGCGGCTGCGCGCTGCCGAGGTGTTTGCCCGCATCGCGCCCGAGACAAAGCTGACGCTCGTCGATTTCCACCAGCAGGATGGGCAGGTCGTCGCGATGACCGGCGACGGGGTCAACGATGCGCCGGCCCTGAAGAAAGCCGATATCGGGATCGCCATGGGCCTACGGGGCACACAGGTGGCCCGCGAGGCGGCGGACATGGTGCTGAAAGACGATGACTTCGCCACGATCGTCGAGGCGATCCGCCTCGGCCGGGTAATCTTCGGAAACATCCGCAAATTCATCGTCTACCTGATGTCGTGCAATCTCGCCGAGGTTCTGGTCGTGGCACTTGCCGTGGGCGCAGGGCTGCCGGCGCCGTTGCTGCCGCTGCAAATTCTGTATCTGAATCTCGTGACGGATGTGTTTCCCGCCTTCGCGCTGGGGCTGGGGCAGGGCGACGGACGCGAGATGCAGCGCCGGCCGCGCGATCCGTCCGAACCCATCGTTGGCCGGTCCGACTGGTTATGGATCGCAGGTCTGGGCGTAGCGCAGACCATCGCAACGCTGGCCGCGTTCATGCTGGCGCCGTACATGCTGGGGCTCTCCGTGGATCAGGCCGTGACCGTTGCCTTCCTGACGCTGGCGCTCGCGCAACTGTGGAACGTCTTCAACGTCCGCGCTCCCGGCACGCGGCTGATTGCAAACGATGTGACGCGGAACCCCTTCATCTGGGGCGCCCTTGCGCTCTGCCTGCTGCTGATCGGCGCAGCACTCTGGCTCCCGGAGCTTTCGTCAGTCCTGAGGCTTTCCGCGCCCGGCATGGGGGGATTGGCGCTGGCGGCGGCCGCAAGCCTTCTGCCGCTTCTTTTCGGCCAGGCCCGGCTGGCGATCGCCGCCCGCCGTCGCGACTGAGCGGCTCCCGGCGCCGTTGATGCGATAGCTGCAAAGCCTGGGCCGACGTGAAGGCCAGTCGGCGCAGCTCATTGCTTTCCAGCGACTGCTGGCCTGGCTTGTAGCCGCGATCATGATTGGTCCTCGACCACCCCATGCCGGAGCAGCGCCTTGATCTGCAGTGCGAAGCGGTAAGGGACAAGGCTGCTGTCGCCTGTGGGATCGAAAAGATATTGCTAAAGCAGCAGGACATGATGCCTGACAAAATATCCAAATTCCCATTCGTTCTCTGGTAGCATGTCTACTGAAATACCCCAGTGACAACCCACGATCGGCGATGGGCGGCGCGATGCAGCAAAGGCAGCTTCAACAGGTGAGTTTTGTGATCCTGACTGTGATAGCGTCGGGTGCTTTCATTTGGCTGATGCGCCCCTTCTATGGAGCGATCCTGTGGGCGGTGGTGCTTGCAATCCTGTTCCATCCTTTTCAGAATGTGATCACGGCCCGCCTGCAGCCGCGCAGGAATATTGCAGCCAGCATCGGTCTGTTTGTCTGCATCTGCGTCGTCCTCATTCCGTCAGCCCTGATCTTCATTGCCGTTGCGCGGGAAGCTGCGCGATTTTATCGCTGGATGTCCATGCATGATATCGATCTGGCTTCAACCTTCGAAAGCGTCCGCGCGAGGGCGCCGCCCTATGTGTTGAAAGTAGTTGACTTCATCCGTATCGGTTCTCTGGAGGAATTGCAGGATCGCCTGAACGCGGCGCTGGTGGAGGCTACGCAATGGGCGGCGCCGCAGGCCCTCGGAATCGGCCAGAGCGCGGTCCGGATGATCGCCAATGGCGGGGTTCTGCTCTATATCCTGTTTTTTCTGCTGCGCGACGGTACAGCCTTGTCGGCGACGGTCAGAAAGGCCAGTCCGCTCACTCCGCATCAGACAGAGCAGTTTCTCGACAAATTCTCCCAGGTCATCACCGCGACAGTCAGGGGCAATGTCGTGATCGCTCTTGTTCAGGGCATGATCGGCGGAGTCGTCTTCTGGCTTCTGGGAATGGACGGCGCGCTGCTCTGGGGTGTCGTGATGGCGTTTCTGTCGCTGCTTCCGGTGATTGGCGCTGCCGCAGTCTGGGTGCCCGCTGCCGGCTATCTCCTGCTTTCAGGGGAAATCATCAAAGGGCTCATTCTGCTTGCAACGGGAATACTGGTCATCAGCCTCGTCGACAACCTGCTCAGGCCGCCTCTCGTCGGCAAGGGCGCCCGAATGCCGGACTATCTTATCCTGGTGTCGACACTCGGCGGTATCGCGCTCATGGGGATAAACGGTTTTGTCGTCGGTCCGCTGATCGCCGCGCTTTTCGTTACGGTCTGGTCCATGATGTCCGACAGCAATTCCTGGCAATAGTTTCATCTCACCAATCTGATCGTCTTGAACAGATGCGTCGGCACGCACCCTTCCGTTGCAGCGCCGCGAGGAGAAGCAGGCTCGCCGCAGCAACTCAGAGAACGCGTCGACTGTTGCGCGGGCCGCTGCACTCACCACGGCGAACCACTGACCTGCATGCTGATTGCGCGGGAAATAGTTTAGGGTGCAAATGGAGAGAATATTGCTGTGATGGCTGGAGTGGGCGGCAAGTGTTGTGTTGGAGAATTTATTCGCCCCCGGCATGCAACCGGTCAGGAAACATCCAGATAGACATAGTGCGCCTCATCATAGCTGTCGGCAGCGAATATGAAGAGCAGTCGTGCTGTTGGTGTCGTGTGCATAGCGTGGGGGAGGTTGCCGGGGATGAAGATCGCCGAGCCTTCCGACAGCAGATGGCCATTCCCGTCAACCTCGACATGCGACTTTAAGGCGGCGGACCGGTCTCTCCGCATATTGGTGAGTACGTTTTCCGCCTCGTCGCTTTCCCTGAACTATCTGGCCTGGAATTGTCCACCATGGTGAAGTTCGCTGTTGCAAGCAGATGCCATAAGCTTTAATTGGTATTTTAAATGCCAATTAAAGCTTATGGCGGATCATGCGATTAACGAGTTTTACGGATTACGGGCTTCGCGCCCTCATGCGGATGGCAAGTGAGCCGGAGCGGGTGTTCTCGACGGCCGAGATTGCCGAGGAGTTCAAGGTCTCCCGCAACCACCTCAACAAGATCATGCAGCGGCTTGCCCATCACGGCATTGTCGATACCCGCAGAGGATCAGGTGGTGGGGCGATCCTTGCGCGTCCGACTTCCGAGATCGGACTTGGCGAGATCATTCGGCTTCTCGAGGAGGATCAGTTTCTCGTCGAGTGCTTTTCACCGGCCGGTGATTGCAGCGTCACGCCGGTCTGCCGTCTCAAGCATACACTTGCCGCTGCTGAAGCGGCCTTTCTGGCCGAGTGTGATCGCAAGACGCTCGCCGACATTGCCCTGCCGGCACTGAGGCCGGCAATTGCCTGACTAAAGGAGGCACCTCATGTTTTCCTTCAACCAACGAACGAACCGGATCCTTGCAGGTCTCCTCGGTATGGGGGCAGCACTCGCCCCGCTTTCGGCCTCGGCCCATGTGAAGTGGTTCGCTCCCTATATCGTTGATGCTGCGCCGTCGCCGATCACGCGCACGCTGAGCGATCCGTATTTCTGGACCGGGATAGCCCTGGTCCTGATTTTCTTCATCGCCGCACGAGTGATCGAACGCAGTGCGGCCGGTGCGGCCACGCTGGATGCCATGGACCGGGTGACCGATCCGCTCTGGCAGCGTCTCGATGCCTTTATCCGTATCGTGGTCGCCGGCTTTTTCGTGGCGATCTTTGCGGTCGGCGGCGTTTATCTGACGCCAGACCTGCAGACGCCTGCCGAATGGGTCAGCTGGCTGCAGCTCCTGATCGCCGCCGGTATCGTGTCGCGCAAGACCATGCCGTTTTCCGCGGCGGGCATCATCTTCCTGTGGGTGCTTGCACTGCGTGACTATGAATTCTTCCATCTGCTCGATTACCTGGCGCTCGGCGTCGCGGTCGCGGGCTATCTGGTGCTCGAGAGTTCGAACCGGCCCGAATGGCGCGCGCATCGTTTCGAGCTGCTGCGCTGGGGCGTCGCCATCGCGCTGATGTGGTCGAGCCTCGAAAAATTCGCCTATCCGGAATGGTTCTATCCGCTGGTGGTCGAAAAGCCGTTCCTGACCTTCGGCATCCCGCGCGACATGTTCATTCCGATGGCCGGTATTGCGGAATTCACCATGGGGTTCGGCCTGCTGGCGACGCCGCTCATCCGCAGGCTTTCGGCCGTCGCGCTTTTCGTGATCTTCAATGCCGCCGTCTTCCCGTTCGGTCGGATCGACCTCATCGGTCATGCGCTGATCATGGCCATTATCGTCGCCATCGCGGCTGATCACAACCGGGATCTGCATTTCTGGGGCTGGATCAGGCGTTCGCTCATCGGCGTCCCGCTTGGCCTTGCTTCGGCACTGGTGCTCTTCGTAACCGCTTATTGGGGCCTTCATGCCGCCTTCTTCGGTGCGGACGCACAGACCATGGCCGAGCTGCGCACCGAGCAGACCGAGATGGCAACCCACACCTTCTCGCTCGAGTATCCGCACGGACCGATCGCTTTGGCGGATATCAACGGAGCCGATGGCGAGCAGGGGGCAGACGCTCCGGAAACTGGCACCCTGACGGTGACCGAAGCCTACGAACAGTCGATGATGGGGATGCATGAAGAGATGATGGACGGCTTGCGTCATGACGATCCCGACGTGGCCTTCGTGCTCGGCATGATACCGCATCACCAGGGCGCGATCGACATGGCCCGCATCCAGCTTGCCGCCGGGACCGATCGCACCAATATGGCGCTGGCACAGCATATCATTGCCGAGCAGCAGAAGGAGATCGACGCCATGCGCGCATGGCTTCGTCAGCGTGGCATTGAAAGCGAGTGATGCGCGTCCACACGTTGGCCATTGAGGAGGCGAGGGCGGTGCTCTCGCCTTCTTCCCTCTGCGCCCGCGAGGCGGCGAGACGGATCTTAAAGCCGTCCTGTCGTATCGCCTTATGACGGAGAGGGCCCAACGGGTGAACCCGTCCCGAAGACCGGAGGCGACAGGACGACATCGGCGAGCGTGTAGTGGTCGAAGACGCTCAGGAAGGATGTGAGCGCTTCGTTCAGGATTGCCGGCAGCTTGCAGGTTTTCGTGACCACGCACTGATTTCCGGTCGCAAAGCATTCGACCAGCGCGAAATCGGCCTCCGTTGCGCGGATCACCGCGCCGAGATTGATCCGCTCGGGCGGCAGTGCCAGACGGAAACCGCCGGAGCGACCGCGAATACTCACAAGGTATCCGTTTCTGGTCAGCACATTCACGACCTTCATCAGATGTGTCTTCGAGATCGAATAGGCGGCCGATGTCTCTTCGATCGTGATCAGACGGTCGCCGGCCGATGCCGCATACATCAGTACGCGCAGCGCATAATCGGAAAAGGTTGTCAGACGCATCGGCGCACTCCGTGGATACAGCGGCAGCGGAACGCATAGGACATTCCGCGTCCGGGCATTTTTTCTGTTGCCTGTATTATCATATATCGGAAATGAATCTTATTTTTCGTCGGGGGACGGGACCAAGACATGCTGAATTTTCTGCTCGCGATTTTCGCTTTCCTGTTGGCCCATGTGATCCCGCCGGCGCCGCCCGTGCGGGCACGGCTGATTGCCCTGCTGGGGCGCCGTGTCTACCTCACCCTCTATTCTTTCCTGTCGACCCTGCTTCTGGTCTGGATCATTGTCGCCGCCCGGCAGGCGCCATTGATTTATCTCTGGTATCCCGTGCCGTGGCAGGCCCTCGTTCCGGTGATCGCGATGCCGTTCGCCTTCTGGTTCATTGGCGCGGGGCTCGCGGCGCAGAACCGGTTTTCGATCACCTTCCGGCGCAGCGGTGAGACGGGCTCACAAGGCTCGATCACCGCCATAACCCGCCACCCGGTGCTGGTCGGTTTTCTGATCTGGTCGCTCGCGCACATTCCTCCGAACGGGGATGTGGTATCGCTGATCCTGTTTGGCGGCATGGGGCTGCTCGCCCTCGTAGGAATGCCGGTGCTCGACCGTCGAACGCGACGCCGGCTCGGCGATACCGAATGGGCTGCCGTTTGCGCGCAGACTTCGGTCGTGCCTTTCCGGGCAATCCTTGGAGGACGCACGCATCTGCGGGCGGACGGGAATTTCTGGCTCTGGTCCTGCCTTGGCCTTGCCGGCTATGTCTGGTTCCTGTTGCAGGGCCACCGCCTGCTGATCGGCGTCGACCCGCTGGCCTGGCTCTGACGTTTTTTTTGGGGCTGCCGCTCAGCTGCGAGCGGTAAACAGCATTGGTCCGTAGATCACGCAGAAGCCTGCAAAGGCGAGAACCCATGCCAATGCGGCAAGGGGCATCAGCGAAAAAGTCCAGGCCGGGTTGAATGCGGCTGCAAGGCGCAGGACCAGCGCGACCGTGATGGCCAGATAGATTGCCGCTGTTGCCGGCGGTGCCGTCAGCGAATGGCCGGTGTGACCGCGGCTGGCGCGGGTCATGATCGCAAGCGTCATGCCGCCGATGGCGCCGACGGTCCAGCAGTGTATCGCAGCGCTTTCAGCGCCCACACTACCCGAAAACGTTGCATAGCCGGCGAACACGAAGCCCAGGCTGACCGGCAGGAACGCAAGATGAAGAATGAAAACAAGCGGTTCGGCCAGGGTTTTCAGCGGTCGCCAGCGCCATTGCCGTGCAATGTTGAGGAAGCCGATGGCTATCAGCAGGAGGCCCAGGACCGGCTCTTCGATGGCAAATGCCGGAAGCACGACCCAGGCGCAGAGACCGGCAGCGCTCATCACCATCACAAACCGATCGAACGGGCCGAAAGAAGGCGGAAGCACCGGAGAACCCTCTTTCTTGAGCCAGTTCCGGGTGAAACTCGGAACAACCCGGCCGCCGATGATCTGGATCAGCATGATGACGAGGGCAATGGCGGCGCGTTCGGCATAGACCGACGTGCCGTAGCGGATGTTCTCGTAATAGAACAGGAACTGCGTTGCCGTGAACAGCGACAGGACCACGACCACCTTCAGGTTTCGCCAGTTGCGGCCCGCCAGAATTTCCCGCGCCAGAAATCCGATCAGTGCCAGGGGAAGAGCCAGAGCGGCAAGATAGACGAATGCCGGGGGCAGCCAAGCCGAAAAGGCGACAACGACGCGTGCGCCAAGCCACAGACCGAACAGGCCAGCAAGCGGCCAGCCGACCACCGGCAGGCGTCCCGTCCAGTTGGGAACGGCTGTCAGAAGAAAGCCCGCGATGATGGCGGGGACATAGCCGTAAAGCAGTTCGTGGACGTGCCATGAGACAGGTGTGAACATGCTCGGCACCTGGATGAACCCCAGATACCACGGCACCCAGAGCGCGATCAGCAGTGCGGCGTCAAGCGCGCCGAAAAAGAAGAAGGGTCTGAAACCATAGCTGAAAATCGCCGGCCCTTGCCATGCGCGCTGTCTTGCCATTGTCGTCATCGTTGATCTCGAGAGTCGTATCGGCCGGGCAGCTGCATGCCTGTCCGTGCCATGATTAAAAAGATATATTTAATATTCATCTTTTAATCCGAAGGTCAATTCAGCTTCGAGCAGGCGGCGAATATGTCGCGCCCCGTCAAAGACGATCGGATCTGAGGATGTCAGGTCTTCGGATCGTCGATCAGTGGCGTCGGTTTGGCGAGTGTTTTCAGGGACGTGATGTCGGAAAGCCGGATTTTCGTTCCGTCGACCTCAACGCCGTAGGGTTTCAGCGTATTGAAAGCGCGCGACAGGTTTTCCGGGGTCATGCCGAGCAGCGAGGCCAGCGTGCGCTTGTCGTAGGGCAGCTCGAATTCGCCGGTGCCATTGCCGAATTGATGGTCTTGCCGGAGAAGCGAGTTCGCCAGCCGTTCAACGGAACTGCGCAGTTTGAGCCCCTTGTGCTCCTTGATGACATAACGGTAGCTGCCGGCCATCTCCAGCACCATGGCCCGGGCGAAGGCGTCGTCAAGCTCGAAGATCGAGCGGACATTTTCCGAGGGGATCAGCAGGATTTTCGAGCGCGCCCGTGTACGCGCCGACATCAGGTAGACGGCATCCTTCAGCACGGCCGCCAGAATGAAGGCGCTGACCGGATGCACCATCGCCATGGTCGCCTCGCGGCGGTTGGCGTTGGCGTAAAGCTCGACGCAGCCTTCGATGACGACATAGAGGAAATCTGCCGGATCGCCTTCATGCACGAGATCGAGCTGCGGCGGAAAGGTCTGGAGATAGGCCGCCTGCATCAGCGCCTCGAAATTTTCCTCGCCCATGCTGTTGAACAGTCCCAGCGCCCGCACCTGGGGCAAATCGGAAGAACGCATCACTTAGCCTTGATTTTTTTCGTGTCCTCAATTGATAAATTTAGCAGCACGGGCAGGCGTCTGCAACAGCCCGATTTGACGATGATTTCAGCGTGGGAAGGCAATTTTACGCGCAATTCTTGTTTATGCCGCCACACCGGTCAACCTTGACTTAGGTCAACTTCGCGGGGCTGCAAAGCCTTCTAGCTCTCTGGCACAATTTGTGAATGAGCGGGTTTCCGCTCGAGCTTAGGGGGCATTTCATGTCTGCAATTGACGGTGTTTCACGCATTGACCAGCGTCGGGCGCTCTGTCTCAGCACGGTGGCGTTCACGGTCTGCTTCGCGGTCTGGACGATTTTCGCCATCATCGGGGTCGAGATCAAAAGCGAACTCGGCCTTTCCGAAACCCAGTTCGGCATTCTGGTGGCGACGCCGGTTCTCACCGGCTCGCTGTCGCGGCTGATGCTCGGCATCTGGACCGAGCAATATGGCGGGCGGCTGGTATTTCCGTTGCAGATGCTGCTGGCCGCGGCAGCAACATGGCTCTTGACCAGCGCCACGACCTATCCGTTGTTTCTGCTCGCCGCCCTTGGCGTCGGTCTTGCCGGCGGTTCCTTCGCCGTCGGCGTCACCTATGTGTCGCACTGGTATCCGCCGGAAAAGCAGGGCACGGCGCTCGGCATTTTCGGCGCCGGCAATGTCGGCGCGGCAGTAACGAAATTCGGCGCGCCCTTCGTCATGGTCGCCTTCGGCTGGCAGGCGGTCGCCAATGTCTGGGCCTTTGCTCTGGCAGCCATTGCCGTCATCTTCTTCGTGTTCTCCAAACATGATCCGGTGTTCGAAGCGCGCCGCCGCACCGGTGCGAAGGCCGGCACGGTCGCAGCCCAGCTGGCGCCGCTGAAGAATCTGCAGGTCTGGCGCTTCTCGCTCTATTATTTCTTTGTCTTCGGCGCCTTCGTCGCGCTGGCGCTGTGGCTGCCGCATTACCTCGTCGATGTCTACGGCGTCGATATCCGCACCGCGGGCATGGCGGCAGCCGCGTTTTCGCTCTCGGCCAGCCTGTTCCGCGCCTATGGCGGTCATCTGGCGGACCGGTACGGCGCGCGCTCGGTGATGTACTGGACCTTCGGCTTTGCGCTGCTGCTGCTGTTCATGCTGTCCTATCCGCCGACCAGCTACACGATCCACGCCAAGGGCGGCGACATCATCTTCTCGACCGCGATGAGCTTCGGCGCCTTCGTGCTGATGATCTTCTGTCTCGGCTTCTTCATGAGCCTCGGCAAGGCGGCGGTCTACAAGCATATTCCGGTCTACTATCCCGACAATGTCGGCTCGGTCGGCGGTCTCGTCGGCATGATCGGCGGGCTGGGCGGCTTTGTTCTGCCGATCGTGTTCGGCACGCTGCTGGATCTGACCGGGGTCTACACCACCTGCTTCGCCTTCCTGTTCCTGCTGGTGCTCGTCGCTTTGACCTGGATGCATCTCTCCATCCGTCAGATGGAGCGCCGCAACCGGACGACGACCGACACCCTGCCGGAACTGCCGGAATTCGAAGGCATGACGCCGAAGACGTCCGCAGCGACGCTGACGGAATGGAACCCTGAAGACCAGACCTTCTGGGAACAGACCGGACGGAAGATCGCCAAGCGCAATCTGTGGATTTCCATTCCCGCGCTGCTTCTGGCCTTTTCGGTGTGGATGGTCTGGTCGGTCGTGGTCGCGCGGCTTCCGGCAATCGGCTTCGAGTTCACCGATGCCCAGCTGTTCTGGCTGGCGGCGCTGCCGGGGCTTTCGGGCGCCACGCTCAGGATCTTCTACTCCTTCATGGTGCCGATCTTCGGCGGCCGGCTGTGGACAACGCTTTCCACTGCCTCGCTGCTGCTGCCGGCCATGGGCATCGGCTATGCCGTGCAGAACCCGGAAACGCCTTATCTGATCTTCCTGGTTCTGGCGCTTCTGTGCGGTCTCGGCGGCGGCAACTTCGCCTCGTCCATGGCCAATATCAGCTTTTTCTTCCCGAAGGCCGAAAAGGGCAATGCGCTCGCCATGAATGCCGGCCTCGGCAATCTCGGGGTCTCGGTCATGCAGTTCCTCGTGCCGGTCGTCATCACCATGGGGGTCTTCGGCGCGCTCGGCGGCGAACCGCAGGTGCTGTCGGATGGCGGGCGGCTGTGGCTGCAGAATGCCGGCTTCGTTTGGGTGCCGTTCATCATCGCCGCCACCATCGCCGCCTATTTCGGCATGAACGACATTGCATCGGCCAAGGCCTCCTTTGCCGATCAGGCGGTGATCTTCTCGCGCTTCCACAACTGGATCATGTGCATTCTCTATACCGGCACATTCGGCTCGTTCATCGGCTATTCGGCGGGTTTCCCGCTCTTGATGAAAACCCAGTTCCCCGAGGTCAATGCTCTGTCCTACGCTTTCCTCGGCCCGCTGGTCGGCGCGCTGAGCCGTGCGGGCACCGGCTGGATTTCGGATCGCTTCGGCGGCGGACGGGTGACCTTCTGGACCTTCGTCGGCATGTTCGTCGCTGTGGTCGGCGTGCTGCAATTCCTGCCACATGGCGGTGAGGGCGGCAATTTCTGGGCCTTCTTCGCCTGTTTCATGGCGCTGTTCTTCCTCACCGGCGTCGGCAATGCGTCGACCTTCCAGATGATCCCCGCGATCATGCGCCAGGAAGTACCGCGGCTGATGCCGGAACTGGATGCGGGTGCTCTGCAGAAGCAGACGGACCGCGAGAGCGCGGCGATCATTGCCTTCACATCGGCGATCGCCGCCTATGGCGCATTCTTCATCCCGAAATCCTACGGCACCTCGATCTCGATGACCGGCGGACCGGACATGGCGCTGTGGGGCTTCGGCATCTTCTACGTGCTCTGCGCCCTGTTGACCTTCTTCTACTACACCCGCCGCAATGCGTCGGTGCCCTGCTGATCGCCCGAAACAAAGGAACGGATCATGTCTCTTCTCCTCGACCGCCTCAACTTTCTGGCGCGCAAGAATGTCGGCACATTCTCCGATGGCCACGGCGTGACCACCAATGAAAACCGCGACTGGGAAGACGCCTATCGCAAGCGCTGGCAGCACGACAAGATCGTGCGCTCCACCCATGGGGTGAATTGCACGGGCTCCTGTTCGTGGAAGATTTACGTCAAGGGCGGGATCGTAACCTGGGAAACCCAGCAGACCGACTATCCGCGCACAAGGCCGGATATGCCCAACCACGAGCCGCGCGGCTGTTCGCGTGGCGCCAGCTATAGCTGGTATATGTATTCGGCAAACCGGGTGAAATACCCGCTGATCCGGGCACGGCTCCTGAAGCTCTGGCGCAAGGAGCGCGCCGACAAGAGCCCGGTCGTCGCCTGGCGCGCCATTCAGGACGATCCGGCAAAGCGCGCCGAATACATCAAGGTGCGCGGCCTCGGCGGCTTCGTGCGCGCCACCTGGGACGAGGTCAACGAGCTCATCGCGGCGGCGAATGCCTATACCGCGAAGAGGTGGGGGCCCGACCGCGTCATCGGATTTTCGCCGATCCCGGCGATGTCGATGGTCTCTTACGCGGCCGGGTCCCGCTACCTGTCGCTGCTCGGCGGCACCTGCATGTCGTTTTACGACTGGTATTGCGACCTGCCGCCGGCCTCGCCGATGACCTGGGGCGAGCAGACCGACGTGCCGGAATCGGCCGACTGGTACAATGCCGGCTTCCTGATGCTCTGGGGCTCCAACGTGCCGCAGACACGCACGCCGGACGCACACTTCTATACGGAAGTGCGCTACAAGGGCACGAAGTCGGTCGTCGTGTCGCCGGATTATTCGGAAGCGGCAAAGTTTTCCGATCTCTGGCTGCACCCCAAACAGGGAACCGACGCGGCGCTTGCGATGGCGCTCGGCCACGTGATCCTGCGCGAATACCACCTCGACCGGACGGTCGGCTATTTCGACGACTACTGTCGCCGCTACACCGACATGCCGATGCTGGTGCGGCTGGTGAAGAAAGACGGCCGCTTCGTGCCGGAACGCTTCCTTCGCGCCTCCGATTTCAGGGATGGTCTCGGCGAGGGGAACAATCCCGAATGGAAGACGGTCGGCTTCGACGCGAAGACCGGCGATGTTGTCGCGCCGCGCGGGTCGGCGGGGTATCGCTGGGGCGAAAAGGGCAAGTGGAATCTCGAGCAGAAGGATGGCGCGGGCAGTGACATCGATCTGGTGATGAGCCTTGCCGAAAAGCATGACGGCGTCGAAGACGTCGCCTTCCCCTATTTCGGCAGCCGGGCCCACGACTATTTCGAGGGCACGGACCACGACAGCGTTCTGGCGCGCAAGGTGCCGGTCCGCCGCGTGGCGCTCGCAGAGGGCGAGGCGGTGGTCGCCACCGTCTTCGATCTGTTCGTTGCCAATTACGGCCTCGACCGCAGCTTCGGCGGTGACAATGTCGCGAGCTCGTTTGATGATGGAACGCCCTATACGCCGGCATGGGCGGAAAAGATCACCGGCGTGCCGCGCGAGCAGATCATCGCCACCGCTCGCGCCTTTGCGGGCAACGCCGAAAAGACCAATGGCCGCTCCATGGTGATTCTCGGCGCCGGTCTGAACCACTGGTACCACATGGACATGAACTATCGCGGCATCATCAACATGCTGGTGATGTGCGGCTGTATCGGTCAATCCGGCGGCGGCTGGAGCCATTATGTCGGTCAGGAAAAACTGCGACCGCAGACCGGCTGGCTGCCGCTTGCCTTCGGGCTCGACTGGCAGCGCCCGCCGCGCCACATGAACTCGACCTCGTTCTTCTACGCCCACACCGACCAGTGGCGCTACGAGACGGTGAAGGTCGACGAACTTCTGTCTCCGACCGCGCCTGAAGGCCCGTGGGACGCGACGTTGATCGATTACAATATCCGCGCCGAACGGATGGGCTGGCTGCCTTCAGCCCCGCAACTGCGCACGAACCCGCTGGAAGTGGCGCGCGCGGCGGAAGCCTCGGGCCAAAAGCCTGCCGATTATGTCGCCGAAGCGCTGAAAACCGGAACGCTTTCTATGTCCTGCGAGGACCCGGATGCGGAGGAGAACTGGCCGCGCAACATGTTCGTCTGGCGCTCCAACCTGCTCGGCTCGTCGGGCAAGGGGCACGAATATTTCCTCAAGCACCTGCTCGGCACGTCCCACGGCCTGCTCGGCAAGGATCTGGGCGAGGAGGGCCGTCAGGAGGTCAAGGAAGCCGTCTGGCATGACGAGGCGCCGGAAGGAAAGCTCGATCTGCTGGTCACCCTCGACTTCCGCATGTCGACCACCTGTGTCTATTCCGACATCGTGCTGCCGACGGCGACATGGTACGAGAAGAACGATCTCAACACCTCCGACATGCATCCCTTCATCCATCCGCTGACGAGTGCGGCCGATCCGGCATGGCAGTCGCGCTCGGACTGGGAAATCTTCAAGGGCATCGCCAGGAAGTTTTCCGACGTTGCGCCGGAAGTGCTGGGCGTGGAAAAGGACGTTGTCCTTGTGCCGACCCTGCACGACACCCCCGGCGAACTGGCCCAGCCCTTCGACGTCAAGGACTGGAGACAAGGCGAGACCGATCCGGTGCCGGGCAAGACCATGCCGACAGTCGCGGTGGTCGAGCGGGATTACCCCAATCTCTACAAGCGCTTCACCTCCGTCGGCCCGCTTCTCGACAAGCTCGGCAATGGCGGCAAGGGGATTTCCTGGAACACCGAGCATGAGGTCGGCCTGCTCGGCAAACTCAATGGCACGGTGACGGAAGAGGGGGCCTCGAAGGGGCGCCCGAAGATCGAGACCGATATCGATGCCACCGAGGTGATCCTGTCGCTGGCGCCGGAAACCAATGGCGAGGTCGCGGTCAAGGCATGGGAAGCGCTCTCGGCCATCACCGGGCGCGACCACACCCATCTTGCCCTTCCGAAGGAAGACGAAAAAATCCGCTTCCGCGATATCGTCGCCCAGCCGCGCAAGATCATCTCCTCGCCGACATGGTCGGGGCTGGAATCGGAGAAGGTCTGCTACAATGCCTGCTACACCAATGTCCACGAGCTGATCCCGTGGCGCACGCTCTCCGGGCGTCAGCAGCTCTATCAGGACCATCTTTGGATGCGGGCTTTCGGCGAGGCCTTCTGCGTCTACCGCCCGCCGATCGATACCGGAACCGTGACGCCGGCGATCGAGGCGCGTCTCGACGGCCAGCCGCATCTGGTGCTGAATTTCATCACGCCGCACCAGAAATGGGGCATCCACTCCACTTATACCGACAACCTGCTGATGCTGACGCTCAACCGCGGCGGTCCGGTGGTGTGGATCTCGGAGCCGGATGCCGCTCGCGCCGGCATTGTCGATAATGACTGGGTGGAGGTCTACAACGCCAATGGCGCATTGGTCGCCCGCGCTGTGGTCTCGCAGCGCATGAAGGACGGCACGATCTTCATGTACCACGCGCAGGAGAAGATCGTGAACACGCCCGGTTCGCCGCTGACCGGCCAGCGCGGCGGCATTCACAACTCCGTCACCCGCGTGATCCCGAAGCCCACCCACATGATCGGCGGCTACGCCCATCAGTCCTACGGTTTCAACTACTACGGAACCGTTGGCGCCAACCGCGATGAATTCGTCGTCGTCCGCAAGCTCGAAAGTGTCGACTGGATGGACGAGACCCCAAGCCTTGCAGGAAAGGAGGCCGCAGAATGAAGGTCCGCGCACAGATCGGCATGGTGCTCAATCTCGATAAATGCATCGGGTGCCACACCTGCTCCGTTACCTGCAAGAATGTCTGGACGAACCGCGAGGGCGTTGAATACGCCTGGTTCAACAACGTCGAGACCAAGCCGGGGATCGGCTTTCCCAAGGAATGGGAAAACCAGAAGAAGTGGAATGGCGGCTGGGTCCGCAAGAAGAACGGCCGGATCGAGCCGAAGATGGGCGCCAAATGGCGCGTCCTCGCCAAGATCTTCGCCAATCCCGACCTGCCGGAAATCGACGATTATTACGAACCCTTCGATTTTGACTACGGCCATCTCCAGACCGCCGGCGAAAGCAAGACCATGCCAACGGCACGGCCGCGCTCGAAGCTGACCGGCAAGCGGATGGAAAAGATCGAATGGGGTCCGAACTGGGAGGAAATCCTCGGCGGCGAATTCGAGAAGCGCTCCAAGGACGTGAATTTCGAAGGGATCGAGAAGGAAATCTACGGCCAGTTCGAAAACACGTTCATGATGTATTTACCGCGCCTTTGCGAGCACTGTCTGAACCCGACCTGCGTCGCCGCCTGTCCGTCCGGCGCGATCTACAAGCGCGAGGATGACGGCATCGTCCTGATCGACCAGGAAAAATGCCGCGGCTGGCGCATGTGCGTGTCCGGCTGCCCCTACAAGAAAATCTACTACAACTGGAATACCGGAAAATCGGAAAAGTGCATCTTCTGCTATCCGCGCATCGAGGCCGGACAGCCGACGGTCTGTTCGGAAACCTGCGTCGGCCGCATCCGCTATCTCGGCGTCATTCTCTACGATGCCGACCGGATTTCGGAAGCCGCGTCGACGGCGAACGAGCAGGATCTTTATGAAGAACAGCTCAAGGTGTTCCTCGATCCGAACGACCCGGCCGTCATCGAGCAGGCCCGCAAGGACGGCGTGCCAGAAGACTGGCTGAAGGCGGCGAGAAACTCGCCGGTCTACAAGATGGCGATCGACTGGAAAGTGGCCTTCCCGTTGCACCCGGAATACCGCACGCTGCCGATGGTCTGGTATGTGCCGCCGCTTTCGCCGGTGCAGTCCGCCGCCGAAGCCGGCAAGCTCGGTCTCGATGGCGACATGCCGGACGTTAAATCGCTGCGCATCCCGGTGCGCTACCTCGCCAACCTTTTGACGGCTGGCAAGGAGGAGCCGGTGGTGAACGCGCTGGAACGCATGCTCGCCATGCGCGCCTATATGCGTTCGAAAACCGTCGACGGCGTCGATGACAACGCGATTGCCGAACGCGTCGGCCTCACCGGCCAGATGATCGAGGACATGTACCACGTGATGGCGATTGCCAATTACGAGGACCGTTTCGTCATCCCGACCACGCACCGCGAGGTTTCCGAGGACGCTTACGATGTGCGCGGCTCCTGCGGTTTCTCCTTCGGCAATGGCTGCTCGGGCGGCAACAGCGACACCGAACTCTTCGGCGCCGGACGCCGCAAGGTGGTGCAAACGCCAACCGATATCTTCAAGGAGCAGGTCTGATGAATATCGCGCTGAAAATCACCTCTCTGCTTCTGTCCTACCCGGAGCAGGAACTGCTTGACGGCCTGCCGGAACTGAAGGCGGCGCTGGCCTCCTCCGCGGTGCCGGAGGCCGTGGCGCTCGGCAGGCTGATCGACGATCTTGCGGGCCGCGATCTCTACGAGGCCCAGGAACGCTATGTCCATCTCTTCGACCGCACCCGCTCGCTGTCGCTGCATCTCTTCGAGCATGTCCATGGCGAAAGCCGGGATCGCGGCCAGGCCATGGTCGATCTGATGGCGCTTTACGAGACGGGCGGTTTCGAGATCGACGCCAAGGAACTGCCGGACTATCTGCCGCTGTTCCTCGAGTTTCTCTCCACCCGCCCCAGAGCTGAGGCGGAAGACCTGCTCGGCCAGACGGCGCACATCACAGAGGCCATCGGCGAGCGGCTGGGGAAGCGGGAATCCGTCTATGCCTCGGCCTTTGCCGCGCTCTCCCTGCTGTCATCGGCTGAGGCTGACCAGAAGCTTCTGAAGGAGCTGATGGCCGCACCCGAAGACGATCCCGACGACCTCAAGGCGCTTGACCGCATCTGGGAAGAAGAAGCCGTCACCTTCGGCGGCAATGCCGGAGAGGGCGCCTGCGGGCCGGACCGGCTTCGAACCCGCATGCGCGCGGCAGAGCGTCAACCCGGCGATGTCGCCGGTTCCGTTTCGAACTAGGAGACAGACCATGTCAGCCTATCTCAACACCCTCGTTTTCGGCATCTACCCCTATATCGCGCTCACGGTGCTGATCCTCGGGACCGTCATCCGCTATGATCGCGAGCCCTATTCCTGGCGCTCGGGCTCGTCGCAATTGCTGCGGCGAAAACAGCTCATCTGGGGTTCGGTGCTGTTTCACGTCGGCGTGCTGGTCATTTTCGCCGGCCACGTTGTCGGCCTGTTGACGCCGATCTGGATCTTCGATGCGCTCGGTATCGGCCACGGCGCCAAGCAGATACTGGCCGTTGTCGCCGGCGGCATTGCCGGGGTGATGGGCATTGTCGGCGCAACGCTGCTTGTCCATCGCCGCTTGTTCGATGCGCGGGTGAGGGCCGCTTCGACTTTCAGCGACACGATGATCATAATTCTGCTCTGGCTGCAGCTTTTGCTCGGTCTCGGCACAATCCCGGTTTCGCTGCACCATCTCGACGGCCATGAAATGGTGAAATTCATGAGCTGGGCGCAGGGCATCTTCACCTTCAATTTCGCGGCCTCGTCCTACGTCGCCGATGCCGCGTGGATCTTCAAGGCGCATATTTTCCTTGGCCTCACCATATTGCTCGTCTTCCCGTTCACCCGGCTGGTGCACATGCTGAGCGTTCCGGTGCGCTACATCTGGCGTCCCGGCTATCAGGTTGCCCGGCAGAAGGGTGACGGATCACGTGTCAACGGCAAACCGGCGGAGTGAGGAATAATGGTCAATCTCTTCACGCCACAACAGCCGAAGTCTTACGACGACGGGCCCGAACCGGGCAGCGGCTACCAGGCCGTCGATGCGAAAGTCCCGCCCAAGGCACGTCCGGTCTTTTCTCAAATCTCCGTCAACGGCGTCACGATTGCCGAAAGCGCCATTCTCGCCGAGGCTCAGAACCACCCGGCCGACAATCCGGGAGCGGCGCTGAAGGCTGCGGCGGAAGCGCTCGTCATCCGCGAACTGTTGCTGCAAAAGGCAGCCGAGCAGCAAGTGATAGGCACACCGGAGACAACCGCCGACGGCAGAAAAGAAACTGCCGAGGATGCCGCGATCCGGCATCTTATCGAAACGACGGTCGGCGCACCTTCTGCCGGTGATGCGGAATGTCGCCGGTTTTATGAAAACAACCGGGCACGTTTTCGCTCGGAGCCGATCTTCGAGGCAAGCCATATCCTGCTCGCCGCAGATCCGGCTGACGAGGCGGCCCGGCGGCAGGCGCGTGCCGAGGCGGAGCAGATGATCGCGGATATGGAAGCCGGCGCGGTTCACTTCGCCGAACTGGCCCGGGCGCGTTCGGCCTGTCCGTCGGCGCAACAGGGTGGCAATCTCGGCCAGCTTTCGCCGGGCAGCACGGTGCCGGAATTCGAGGCGGTGCTGATGCGGTTGCCGGAGGGGGAGGTGACCGGTTCACCGGTTGAAACCCGCTACGGTTTCCACATCATCCGCATGGATCGGCGCATCGAGGGGGAGCAATTGCCGTTCGATGCGGTCAGGCCGCGCATTGCCGCCTGGCTGGAAGCTGCGGCCTGGTCGAAGGCGGTGCAACAGTTCATCGCGGTTCTGGCGGCGGAAGCCGCCATCGAGGGCATCGAGATCGGCGGCGCCGACGGGCCGCTGGTGCAGTAAGGGAAAGGGCTTTGTGATGGCGAACATGGAAACTGCGATATCTGAAAACAGATCGCTCGCCTTCATCCCGTTCATGCAGGATGATGCCGCCGACCGGATTCTGGAAGCTGTCGCGCGTCGGTTGCGCGCAAAGGGATATCGGGTCGAAGGCTTTGTTCAGCATGCAGAAAAGGATGAGGGCCAGTGCTGCGGCGCGGTCGATCTGGAAGACATCGCCACCGGCAAACGCTGGCAGATCATGCAGGCGCTCGGCGCACATGCGCGCGGCTGCAGGCTGGATTTCAACGCGCTTTCGCAAGCTGCCGTTTTCGCCGAGACGCGGATTAGCACCGAGCCGGACCTCCTTGTTCTGAACCGTTTCGGCAAAGGGGAAGAGCAGGGCGGCGGGCTGCGCTCGGTTTTCGAGGCTGCCTTCGTGGCAGGCGTGCCGATCCTGACATCGGTGAAGCAACCCTATCTCGATGGCTGGCATGAATTCTCAGGCGGTCTGTCAGAGCCTTTGCCGCCTGAAACCGATGCCGTCCTGCAATGGAGCTGTGAAGCCATTGGTGAGGCAAGGCGGGTGCGTGATGCAGCATGAACACGCGATAGGGCAGGCCGTGCCGCGCCCGCTCGTCGACGGTTTCGGCCGGACGGCGACCTATCTTCGGCTTTCGGTAACGGATCGCTGCGACCTGCGCTGCACCTATTGCATGTCCGAGAACATGACGTTTCTGCCGCGCCGCGACATTCTCGATCTCGAGGAACTCTACCGGCTTTCCCAGATCTTCATGGCGCGCGGGGTGCGCAAGATCAGGATCACCGGCGGTGAACCGCTGGTGCGCAAGAACATCATGTCGCTGTTCACCATGCTTGGCGCGGAACTGGAGCGTGGCGCGCTCGACGAACTGACGCTGACGACCAATGGCACGCTGCTGGATCGCTACGCGGAGACGCTTTTTGTCCATGGCGTGCGCCGGGTGAATGTGTCGCTCGACACGCTCGATCCCGGGCGCTACAGCGCGATCACCCGCTGGGGCCGGATTGAACGCGTCTTTGCCGGCATCGAGGCGGCGCAGGCGGCGGGCCTGAAGGTCAAGATCAATGCGGTTGCCATGCGCGGTCCCTTCGAGAATGAGGTAGATGACCTGATCCGCTTCGCCCATTGCCGGGGTATGGACCTGACGCTGATCGAGGAAATGCCGCTCGGCGAGGGCCGGCATGATCGCCGGGAGAGCTTTCTGTCGCTGTCGAATCTGCGTGAGACGCTTTCGAAGCGCTGGACGCTTGAGCCGCTTGCCGTGAGCAGCGGCGGTCCGGCGCGCTATGTGAGGGTCAGGGAAACGGGCAGCATCTTGGGGTTCATTACGCCGCTTTCCTGCGATTTCTGTACCGCGTGCAACCGCCTGCGGGTCAGTGCCACCGGCGATCTTTATACCTGCATGGGTAATGAAGGCCGGATCGGCCTCAGGGAGGCCTTGCGGGCGAGCGCCGATGATCGGCCGGTCGACGCACTGATTTCGCGTGCTGTGGCCCTGAAGCCTGAGGGGCACGCGTTTTCAATTACGAATACCCACATCGATGGCATCGCGCGGACGATGTCCGTGCTTGGAGGATAAGATGCTGATTGTCGCACTGACCATTTCCGACCGCGCCAGCCGCGGTGAATATGAAGATCAAAGCGGCGCCATGATTGAGACCTGGCTGGCTGAAACCATCACGTCGCCCTATACCCTGAACCGCGTCATCATACCGGATGGAGCCGCTTCCGTGCGTGAAACGCTGACGGACCTGTGCGACAATGTGCAGGCCGACCTCATCCTGACCACCGGCGGCACGGGACCGGCGCCGCGCGATGAGACGCCGGAAGCCATGCAGGCGGTGATCGCAAAGGAGCTGCCGGGTTTTGGAGAACTGATGCGGCGCATCAGCCTCGAACAGGCGCCGACCGCCATTCTCTCACGCCAGACCGCCGGTGTGCGGGAAAAGAGCCTGATCGTCAACCTGCCGGGCCGCCCGGCTTCGATCCGGATATGTCTTGACGCGGTCTTCCCGGCGATTCCCTACTGCCTCGATCTGATCGGGGCGGGCCGGATCGAGACGGATCCGGCAAGGATCAAGGCGCACCGCCCGCCGGGCTGAAATTGGGCATTCGAGAAGGAGTTTCAGACATGAGAGGACGATCCGCGCCGGAGCGCACGGTGATCATCGATGGCAAGCCGCTTCCCGAGGTTCTGGACGAGGCGATGATCCGGGCCGTAGTGCATGGCTTTTACGACCGGATCCGCGCGGATCAACTTCTCGGGCCGGTGTTCACCAGCCGCATCGCCGCCGATGACTGGCCGCGCCATCTTGAGCGGATGTGTGATTTCTGGTCGGCGACGCTGTTGCGCACGTCGCGTTATCAGGGGCGGCCGCTGCCGCCGCATCTTGCAATCCCCGAGCTCGAAAAGCGGCATTTCGAGCGTTGGCTGCAGCTTTTTGCCGAAACCGTCGGCGCGTTCTGTCCGAAAGAAATTGCGGCACTGTTTCTCGATCGGGCCTTGCGCATTGCCCATTCCTTCCGGTTGGCGATCGGCTTTCATCGAGGTGAGGACACGACCGGGCTGTGCCCGATTGCGCGCACTGATCTTGCCCGAACGGCAAAACACGTGGGAAACGGAGAGCTATTATGAATGCGCGGGAAACGGAGGCGTTCATCGAGCGCAATGCGGACGGCCAGTTCGAAATCAGCGCGGAGAGGCTTGCCCGTCGCTTCGGTATCAGTGTCGACGAGCTGCACGCGATGACGGCGCGCGGGCTGGTGCGATCTTCGGTGGAGCAAGGTGACGGCGAAGACGCAGGGTGCTGGCGTCTCTCCTTTCGCATTGGCAACCGCCGCTGGCGACTGACCGTGCGTCAGGATGGCATGATCGCAGGCGACGAGTTCAGCATCGTCTCGTCTGGCGGGCGTTCGCCGTAAGCGCTATCGAGAGCGGCCGGACCTGGAGGTCGAAGGCTTGCCATCAGTCTCGTGATCTAAGGGCGCGCCGGTGTCGTCCCCGTCTTCTGTTCCGCGCCAGGACGCGTCGAGCTCGTGCAGAAAACAGGGCGGCGAGGAGACTTCCACCGCGATCTCTTCCGGCCGATCCACCTCGTCTCGACGACAGCTTCTTTCCGTGATAACGGCCGCCAGCACGCGCGCATGGTTGATGCGGTGGTCGCGAGCGCCATACAGCAATGTGACGGTGTTTTTCTCGCTTTCAGCGCACAGCTCATCAAGTGCGGCGTTTTCCGCAAGCTCCGCGCGATAGCGCTGCTGAAACGCCGCCCACCGGTCCTCCCGGTGCGCGAACCATTTGCGCAATTCGTTTGACGGAGCGACATCCTTTGCCCAGAGGTCAACGCGGGCCTTGTCTTTTGCAAGGCCGCGCGGCCAGAGTCGGTCAACGAGAATGCGCAGGCCGTCCGCGTTGTCGGGTTCGTCGTAGACCCGTTTGATCTTTACCGGCATCGCGCTGTTTCCTCCGTGTGATGTCCCGATGCTTCAGTCGGGCTTGAAAGTCGCCGCGTGTCGGACTATCGTTGATGCATCAATGTCCAATGGCGGGCATTCCATCGCAAAGCTGCGGATCTGAGAACCGTTTCCTGAAAGGGAACGCTTCGAACGATGCCGCGGCTTTTTTGTTTTCATCTTAGACAGCGAGGAAAGCCGATGCCACCCCGGCGGATGATCAATTCTGCGCGTCATTTCCATGCCCTATCAAGCCGTAGCATTCTCAAGAACGGAGGATGGCGATGGCTGTAGAGACGGTCAAAAGCGTATGCCCCTATTGCGGCGTCGGCTGCGGTGTCGTGCTCGACGTCGAGGATAGTCGGATCGTCCGGCTTTCGGGCGACAGGGACCATCCGGCCAATCGCGGGCGGCTCTGCACCAAGGGCAAGACCGCGCATGAGGCGATTGCTGCGCCTGGCCGCCTCGAACACGCGCTCGTCCGGGGTGAGGGCGTTGCGCCGGAAGCCGTAGCCGTCGATGCGGCGATTGCCGAAACGGCCAGAAGGCTGCGCTCCATTGCCGATGAACACGGGCCGGACGCGGTTGCGCTTTATGTCTCCGGTCAGATGTCGATGGAGGCGCAGTATCTCGCCAACAAACTCGCCAAGGGGTTTTTACGCACGCGCCATATCGAGTCCAATTCACGGCTTTGCATGGCCAGCGCGGGTTCCGGCTACAAGTTGTCTCTGGGCGCGGATGCCCCGCCGGGGTCCTATGACGATATCGAGAAGGCCGATCTGTTTTTGGTGATTGGCTCGAACATGGCCGACTGCCACCCGATCCTGTTTCTAAGGATGATGGACCGGGTCAAGCAGGGCGCGAAGCTGATTGTCATCGATCCACGCCGCACAGCCACCGCAGAAAAGGCTGATTTGTATCTCGCGCCGAAACCCGGAACCGATCTCGCGCTCCTCAACGGCATCCTGCACCTGATTGTCGAGGCCGGCGGCATCGATCAAGCCTTTATCGAGGCTCATACCGACGGCTGGGCCGATATGCCAGCCTTTCTCGCCGACTATCCGCCGGAACGCGTGGCGGCGATTACCGGCCTGACGGTCGAGAGCATCAAGGCCGCCGCCGAGCTCGTGCTGGCCGCTGACGAGTTTATGACGTTGTGGACCATGGGGCTCAATCAGTCGGTTCAGGGCACGTTCAACACCAATGCGATCTGCAACCTACATCTTGCCACTGGAAAGATCTGTCGTCCCGGCAGCGGGCCATTCTCGCTGACCGGCCAGCCGAATGCCATGGGCGGGCGCGAGATGGGCTATATGGGACCGGGGCTTCCGGGGCAGCGCTCAGCACTGGCGGATGCCGACCGGCGGTTTTGCGAAGATCGCTGGGGCATTGCGCCCGGTAGCATCCGCGCCGAGGAAGGAACCGGCACCATTGCCATGTTCGAGGCGATGAAGGCTGGCGCAATCAAGGCCGTCTGGATCATCTGCACCAATCCGGCGGCCAGCGTCGTCAACCGCAGGACGGTGACGGCAGCGCTAGAGAGCGCCGAATTCGTGGCGGTGCAGGATGCCTTTGCCGAAACCGAGACCACGCCCTATGCCGATGTCCTTTTGCCGGCGGCGGTCTCCTTCGAAGCCGACGGTGTCATGGTCAATTCCGAGCGCAATATGGCGCTGACAGCGGCGGCAGCGAGGGCGCCGGGCGAGGCTCTGCCGGACTGGCAGATCATCGCGAAAGTGGCTTGCGCCATGGGCTATGAAGATGCCTTCAGCTATGAGCGCGCGGCAGACGTATTCGACGAAATCCGACAGTTTTCCAATCCCGCGACCGGTTATGACATTTCCGGCGTCACGCATGAACGTCTGCGCGAGGGCTGCATCCAGTGGCCGGCATCTGAGAGTGGAGAAGCCACGCGCAATCCGATCCGCTACCGCGTACCTGACGCGGGACTGAGGTTCGCCACCGAAAGCGGCCGGGCGAAATTCTGGCCGCGCGCCCATGCCGGACCGGGGGAATTGCCGGGTGACGATTATCCCTTCATTCTCAACACTGGCAGGCTTCAGCACCAGTGGCACACCATGACCAAGACCGGCAAGGTCGCCCGGCTGAACAAGCTCAATTCCGCGCCGTTCGTCGAGATCAACCTGTCCGATGCGGCTGCGCTTGAAATCGGCGAGAACGATCGGGTCGCGCTGACCTCACGCCACGGCGAAGCGGTGCTGCCGGCGCTGGTCACCGACAGGGTAGCGCCCGGCGTTGTGTTCGCGCCCTTCCATTGGAATGATCTGTTCGGCGAGCAATTGGCGGTCAATGCCGTCACCGGCAATGCCGTCGATCCGATATCGCTCCAGCCGGAGTTCAAGGTAACGGCGGTCTCTCTCGCACGCGTCGCGGCGTCAAAAGAGCCGGAAAAGCCGGCTCTCCCGGAGTCGGCGGCAGTGGACCGGTTGAGCCCGGCGCTTGCCGCAGCCGGTGTCAAGCTGGGCGTTGATGCAGATTCCCTGCCGAAACTGGACGACACGGCGCGCCAATGGCTCGGTGGTTTTCTTCTTGGTTTGAATACCGGGCAATGGGAGGGGCGAGCAGCGCCGGTGCTTCCGACGGAGGCGCCGATTCCGGCCGAAGCAAGGGCCATGGTGGAAGGCCTGATGGCCGGGGTTTTTGCTGCTGAAGGGAACTCGGATGAAACAAAGACGGGTCAGAAAGTCGGCGTCTTCTACGCCTCTCAAACAGGCACGGCGGAAATGCTGGCTTCCGAGGTTTGCGATGCGCTTGGCGAGAAGGGGTTCAGTGCCGAGCCGCGTTCGCTCGATGACATCGGCATGGATGATCTTGAGACCGAGAATATGGCGATTTTCATCGTCAGCACTTGCGGCGATGGCGATCCTCCCGATCATGCGGTCGGCTTCTGGTCCGCGCTGTCAAAGGCGGAGCAGATCGAAGGGCTCTCCTATGCGGTGATCGCGCTTGGCGACAGTTCCTACGACCAGTTTTGCGGCTTTGGCCGAAAGCTCGATGCACGGCTTGAAAGTCTTGGCGCGCAGCGCCTGGCTGATTGTCGCACGCTGGATGCGGGCGAGGAAGGAGACGCGGTTGCCGCTGCACTGTCCGTCCTGTCCGGGGCTGGAACAAAGGAAGCGCCTTCGTCGGGCACTGCGGCGCATACGACGGCAAGAAACACCCGGCAAACCATTTCCGCCCGACTCAGCTCCAACCGGCTGTTGAGCGGTGAGGGTAGTGCAAAGGAGGTGCGTCAGTTCGGATTCCGGACCGACGAGCCGATGCCTTACGAGGCGGGCGATGCGCTCTCCATCATGCCGCGCAACTGTCCGGAACTGGTCGATGAAATCCTGTCCTATCTGCAACTTCCGGCCGACAAGCCGATTTCCGGCTTGAACGGACACGACATCGGCATTGGCGAGGCCTTGCGCGATCACTTCGAGGTTGCCCGACCAACGCATGAATTTCTCACATGGTGGGCGCAGTACAGCGGGCATGAAACGCTGAAGAGGCTGGCTGGCGAGGCTGATCGGAAAACTATCAATGACTGGCTCTGGGGCCGGCAGATTGCCGATATCCTGGCCATGGCGCCGAAGCCGGCGGATGGACAGGAATTCTGCTCGCATCTGAAAAAGCTCAAGCCGCGGCTTTACTCCATCGCCTCAAGCCCGAAGGTCAAGCCGGACGAAATCCACCTGACCGTCTCGGTGTTGCGCCATGCTCGCCATGGCCGCGCTCGCAAGGGCGTTGCCTCGTCCTTTCTGGCGGACAGGGCAGGCGGTGTCCCGATCGGAATCTCGGTGAAGAAACAGGCGCATTTCCGTCCGCCCGCCGATCCTGCCGCGCCTGCGATCATGGTTGGTCCGGGCACAGGCATTGCCCCCTTCCGTGCATTTCTGCAGGATCGCGAAGCGGAAGGCGCGAATGGCTCGAACTGGTTGTTCTTCGGAGAGCAGAACCGGGAAAGCGGATTCTACTATCGCGACGAGATGGAACGCTGGCAGAAGAACGGCTTTCTGGGACGGTTCGATGCGGCCTTTTCGCGGGACCAGCCTGAGAAGATTTATGTCCAGAACCGGATGGTCGAACAGGGGCGAAAGCTCTGGGAGTGGCTGCAGGATGGCGCCTATTTCTATGTCTGCGGCGATGCCAGCCGGATGGCGAAAGATGTTGATGCCGCGCTCAAGGCCATTGCCGCGACGCATGGCGGTCTATCGCGCGAGGCGGCGGAGCGCTACGTTGACATGCTCGCACGGGAAAAACGTTATATGCGTGACGTCTATTGAAGGTTTGATGCGGAAGGTCCTGACCTAACAATGAATAACAGCGATCTGGCGATCCTTGTCATCGATGAAAACGCGATCCGCGCCGCCATTATCAAGGAGGGCCTGCTCAAGGCCGGCCACCGGAATGTCACCGTCGTGGAGGAACTGGTCGGCGTCGCCCGTATCATCGAACGGCAGGCGCCGGACGTGATCGTGATCGATATCGAAAACCCCAACCGCGATATGCTCGAAAGTCTGTTCCTGCTGTCGCGGTCGGTGAAGAAGCCGATCGCCATGTTCGTCGACCGATCCGATACCGACATGATCCATGCGGCAGTTGATGCAGGGGTTTCGGCTTACGTCGTTGACGGGCTGAAACAGGAGCGGGTGAAGCCCATCCTCGACATGGCGATTTCCCGTTTCAACGCGTTTTCGCGTATGGCGCAGGAGCTGGAGGCGGCGAAGAGCCAGCTTGAAAACCGCAAGGTTGTCGACCGCGCCAAGGCCTTGCTGATGAAATCGCGCGGCATGGACGAGGAAAAGGCCTATGCGCTGCTGCGGCGCACGGCGATGGACCAGAACCGCAAGATTGTCGACGTGGCACAGAGCCTGATCATGACGTTCGAGATGCTGGAGAGATAGAGATGCAGGACCTTTCAATCGGATTTGTGCCGCTCCTCGACAGCGCCATCGTTCTGGCCGCCGAGGCGAGAGGGTTTTTCGTCGAGGAGGGGCTGGATGTCCGCCTGACGCGCGAAACCTCGTGGAGCGCGATCCGCGACCGGCTGGCCGTCGGCAGCCTGCAGGCCGCTCATGTGCTGGCGCCGATGCCGATCGCGGCTAATCTCGGCCTGTTTCCGCTGTCGCCGAAACTTGTGGCGCCGATCGCGCTCGGGCTTGGCGGCAATGCGGTGACGGTGTCGGCGGCCCTTGGCGCGGCGATGGAAGCGGAGGGCGATGAAAGCGACCTCGATCCCGCCAGAGCGGGGGCCGCACTGAAGCGGGTGATCGCGTCACGTCGCTCGAAGGGCCTGCCGCCGCTTCGCTTCGGCGTTGTCTACGTGTTTTCCGGGCACAATCTCGAACTGCGCTACTGGCTCGCGGCCAATGGCATCGATCCCGACCGCGATATCGAAATCGTGGTGCTGCCACCGCCCTTCATGCCGGACGCGATCGAGGCCGGGCGGATCGATGGCTATTGCGCCGGCGAGCCGTGGAACACGATCGCCGCGCGGCGCGGCGCGGCGCGGATCGTCACCGTCAAGGCGAAGATCTGGCGGTCCAGCCCGGAGAAGGTGCTGGCCCTGCCGGCCGATTTTGCCGTCCAAAACGAGGAGACCGTGGCGGCGCTGCTGCGCAGCCTCTACCGGGCGTCGGCATGGTCGGCCAGGCCCGAAAACCATGGCGAACTGGCGGCAATCCTCTCCGAACCGCATCACCTCAATGTCGATGCCGCGGTGCTGCAGCCGCTGCTTTCCGGCACGGTCGCGATCAGCGAAACGGCGGACCGCGCGGTCGAGGATTTCTTCCTGACCTCCGCCAAGGCCGCGACCTTCCCCTGGCAGAGCCATGCGCTCTGGTTCTACAGCCAACTCGTGCGCTGGGGGCTTTGCGATCATTCCGCCGAAAATGCCGAGATCGCGAAAAAGAGCTATCGGCCGGACATTTATCGCAAGGCGTTGCAGCCACTGCATACACCGCTGCCGGGCGCAAGCCTGAAGGTGGAAGGCGCGCTCAAGGTGCCGACGCCCGTGGGGGCGAGCGCCGGTGGCCTCATTCTCGGCCCCGATGGCTTTTTCGACGGGCAGATATTCGACCCCGATCAGGTGGGCGCCTATATCGCACAGCAGAGGGCGGCGATCTGAGCACGCTGCTGACAAAGCCCGCGCCACACTTCGTCTTCATGCTTGGGCCTGCCCCGAGCATCTAGGCACGTCTCAATGCGACAGGCTAGTCGGATAAAAAGTCTGTTTGAATACAGTCTATTATGAAATGCCTACGCCGTTCGTGCGGAACTGTGGTTAGATCCTTGGGACAAGCCCACTGTTGTCCGGTTTAGCCATCTGTCGTGTTTCCTTGCTGGCCATTCTACCCCTCCACCTGCGTCATGCTCGGGCTTGACCCGAGCATCCAGGCGATTCAATCGATTGAATTCATGAACGTTTTCTGCCGTTTTCCGTACGGCCTGGATCCTCGGGTCAAGCCCGAGGATGACACGGTATGGGTAGGGTGGGGTTTATTTAGCCGAGACCTCAGTATGCTCTTCTCGAATGCAAGTGCATAAAATATAGGCAATATTCTGCTGAAGATATTTTTTATGCAAAAATCTGCTGATGCCGCTTGTCTGAAGCGACATAGTGTGTTTCCATAAGTCTCAAGAATTCGGCGCCCAATGGAGGGTGCCAGGCAACGCCGCCAACGCATTCGAGCCAGAACTGGCCCGAGGACCGTTAGGCGGCTTTTTTCGTTTTTCCGACATTCCCGATCCATCTGGAGGACGCCATGCGCCATTTCCTTTGCTCCGTCACCATGCTCTGTTCGTTCGCCGTCACGGCCGCGGGCGCCCATGCCGAAATGCTGTTTCCGGAGAAGGACGAACTCACCATCGGCTTCATCAAGCTGACGGACATGGCGCCGCTGGCGATCGCCAAGGAGATGCATTTCTTCGAGGATGAGGGCCTCTACGTGACGCTCGAGGCGCAGGCGAACTGGAAGGTCCTGCTCGACCGGGTGATCACCGGCGAGCTCGACGGCGCGCATATGCTGGCCGGCCAGCCGCTGGCGGCCACCATCGGCTATGGCACCGAGGCGCATATCGTCACGCCGTTCTCGATGGATCTGAACGGCAATGCGATCACGGTTTCCAATGCGGTCTGGGACCAGATGAAGGAGAACATTCCTGCAGGTCGCGATGGCAACCCGCAACACCCGATCAAGGCCGATGCGCTGAAGCCGGTGGTCGAGGCCTACCGGGCCGAGGGCAAACCGTTCAAGATGGGTATGGTCTTCCCGGTCTCCACCCATAATTACGAGTTGCGCTACTGGCTGGCGGCCGGCGGCATCAATCCCGGCTATTATTCGCCCGGCGATATTTCCGGCCAGATCCAGGCCGATGCGCTGCTTTCCGTCACCCCGCCGCCGCAGATGCCGGCGACGATGGAGGCGGGCACGATCGAGGGCTATTGCGTCGGCGAGCCGTGGAACCAGGCGGCCGTGTTCAAGGGCATCGGCGTGCCGGTCGTCACCGATTACGATATCTGGAAGAACAATCCGGAAAAGGTGTTCGGCCTGACCGAGGAATTCACGCAGAAATACCCGCAGACGACGCTGGGGCTGACCAAGGCGCTGATCCGCGCCGCCATGTGGCTGGACGAGAACGACAATGCCAACCGCGAAGAGGCGGTCGAGATCCTGTCGCGGCCGGAATATGTCGGGGCCGATGCCGAGGTGATCGCCAATTCGATGACCGGCACGTTCGAGTATGAAAAGGGCGACACGCGCCCGGCCGCAGACTTCAACGTCTTCTTCCGCCACTATGCCACCTATCCCTATTATTCCGACGCCATCTGGTATCTCACCCAGATGCGTCGCTGGGGTCAGATCGCCGAGCCGAAGGCCGATGACTGGTATGCCAATGTCGCAAGCGAGGTCTACCGCCCCGACATCTACCTGGAAGCCGCCCGGCAGCTGATCGACGAGGGCCATGCCACGGAAGCCGACTTCCCCTTCGACACCGACGGCTACAAGCCAGCCACCAGCGAATTCATCGACGGCGTGACCTATGACGGTCGCCATCCGAACGCCTATCTCGACAGCTTCCCGATCGGCCTGAAGGGCGACGAGATCGTGGACGGCAACAAGATCGCCGGCCGCTGAGCACCGCTGAAACCAACGGAAGGCAGAGACATCATGACGATCGCGACAGACATGATCGATCCCGAGATTGCGGTGCGGCGTGAACGGCGCATCGCCCGGATCAACCGGGCGGGTAAGGTGCTCGGCCCCTTCGGCCTCGGCTTCGTCGTGCCGCTGCTGAAGCTTGCCGCCGGCGACACGCCTTCGGAGCAATGGGCGGATCTGAAGCAGATGCTGCTGGTGCCGCTCATCGGTATCCTCGCCTTCCTCGCGGCCTGGGCCTATTTCGCGCCGAAGGTCGAGACCTCGCTCGGCGCCATTCCCGGCCCGGCGGCGGTGTTCCATCAGGCCGAGGTGCTGACGGACGATCATTTCGCCGAGCGGCAGAAGGCCGAGGAATTTTACGCCCGGCAGGACGAGCGCAACCAGATGCTGATCGCCGAGGGCTATGCCGACCGCGTCAAGGTGCGGCCCTATACCGGCAAGCCGACCTATTTCGACCAGATCTGGACCTCGCTGATGACGGTGGCGCTCGGCTTCTTCATTGGCACGGTGATCGCGGTTCCCGTCGGCATTGCCTGCGGGTTGTCGAAAACCTTCGAGGGTGCGATCAATCCGCTGATCCAGCTGTTCAAGCCGGTCTCGCCGCTCGCCTGGCTGCCGATCGTCACCATGGTGGTGGCAGCCCTTTACCAGAACCCGAGCGATCTCCTGCCGAAATCCATGGTGATTTCCGCCGTCACGGTGACGCTCTGTTCCATCTGGCCGACGATCATCAACACCGCCCTTGGCGTCGCCTCGATCGACCGCGATCTCGTCAATGTCGGCAAGGTGCTGCAACTTTCCACCTGGACGACGATCCGCAAGCTGGTCCTGCCATCCTCGCTGCCGCTGATCTTCACCGGCATGCGGCTTTCGCTCGGTGTGGGCTGGATGGTGCTGATTGCCGCGGAAATGCTGGCGCAGAACCCCGGCCTCGGCAAATTCGTCTGGGACGAGTTCCAGAACGGTTCGTCGGATTCGCTTGCCCGCATCATGGTCGCGGTGATCACCATCGGCCTGATAGGCTTCTTCCTCGACCGGGTGATGTTCGCGCTGCAGACCGCCTTCACCTATTCGGCGAACCGCTAAGGAGGGCATGATGAAACCCATTCTTCAGCTCAGAAACGTCGAAAAGGGCTTTGGCGAAGGCCTCAAGCGCAACCCTGTCCTTTCCGATATCTCGCTCGATGTGCAGGAAGGCGAATTCATTGCGATCCTCGGCTTTTCCGGTGCGGGCAAGACGACGCTGATGTCGATGCTCGCCGGTCTCGAAAAACCGGACAGCGGCGAAATCCTGTTTCGCGGCGAAAAGGTCGAAGGCCCGTCGCCGAAGCGCGGCATCGTGTTCCAGAACTATGCGCTGATGCCCTGGTTTTCGGTGGAGGCCAATGTGCGGCTTGCCGTCGATGCCGTGCATCAGGACAAATCGGCAAAGGAGCGGGCCGCGCTCGTCGACTGGTATGTGGCGATGGTCGGCCTGAAACATGCCCGCGACCGCAAGCCGTCGGAACTGTCAGGCGGCATGCGCCAGCGTGTCTCTGTCGCCCGCGCGCTCGCCATGCAGCCCGACGTGCTGCTGCTCGACGAGCCGCTGTCCGCCCTCGATGCGCTGACCCGCGCCAAGCTGCAGGACGAGCTTGCCGATATCTCCGAGAAGGAGAAGAAGACGATTATTCTCGTCACCAATGATGTCGATGAGGCCATTCTCCTGGCAGACCGGATCGTGTCGCTGACCCCCGGTCCCAACGCCACCTTCGGTCCCTCCTTCGATGTGAATATTACCCGGCCGCGCGAGCGTGCGGCGATGAACTCCGATCCCGATTTCATCCGCCTGCGCGCGTCGATCACCGAATATCTGATGGATGTCGGCCTCAGCGCCAAACCGGAAACGAGCCGTGTCGAGGCGCTTCCCAATGTCGTCCCGATCACCATCAACTCGACCTCGAAGCCGCTGCCCGCCGCCTATCGCGAAAAGGCGCAGTCGGCCATCGAGAGCGGCTATGTCGAATTCTCCAACGTCACCAAGATCTATCCGACGCCGAAGGGCCCGCTGACGGTTGTCGACGGCTTCGACCTGAAGATGAAGAAGGGCGAGTTCATTTCCGTGATCGGCCATTCCGGCTGCGGAAAATCGACGGTGCTCTCCATGGCGGCGGGGCTGAACCCGATCAATGCCGGCGGCATTATTCTCGATGGCCGCGAGATTTCCGGCGCCGGGCCGGATCGCGCCGTGGTGTTTCAGGCCCCCTCGCTGATGCCATGGCTGACGGCGCGCGAGAATGTCGCGCTCGGCGTTGACCGGGTCTATCCGAAGGCAAGCCCCGCCGAACGCCGCGATATCGTCGAATATTATCTCGAGCGTGTCGGCCTTGGCGATGCCATGCACCGGCCGGCGGCCGACATGTCGAACGGCATGAAGCAGCGCGTCGGCATTGCCCGCGCCTTCGCGCTGTCGCCGAAGCTCTTACTGCTCGACGAACCCTTCGGCATGCTCGACAGCCTGACACGCTGGGAGCTGCAGGAGGTGCTGATGGAGGTCTGGTCGCGCACCAAGGTGACCGCCATCTGCGTCACCCACGATGTCGACGAGGCGATCCTGCTGGCCGACCGGGTGGTGATGATGTCGAACGGGCCGAATGCCCGCATCGGCAACATCATGGAGGTCGACCTGCCGCGCCCGCGCTCGCGAAAAGCACTGCTCGACCACCCGGATTATTACGCCTACCGCGAAGAACTGCTGGAATTTCTCGAAGCCTATGAGGGTGGGGCGGAGCCGGCCGAAGACCAACTCGCCGCTATCAGGCAGAAGCGCGACCAGCGCATCAGCCGGCAGACCTGCAACAAACGCGTCGCAGCGGAGTAGATATCATGGCCCAGAAACTCGTCATCATCGGAAACGGCATGGCCCCCGGCCGCATGCTCGAAGACCTGTTCGAGCGCGCCCCCGGTCTCTATGACGTCGCCATCTTCAACGCCGAGCCGCGGGTGAATTACGACCGCATCATGCTGTCGCCCGTGCTTTCGGGCGAAAAGACCTATGAAGACATCATCATCCATGGCGATGACTGGTATGAGGCGAACGGCGTGACGCTGCATCGCGGCGCGAAGGTCGCGAAGATCGACCGCGAGGCGAAGACCGTCACCGCCGAAAATGGCGTCACCGCACCCTATGACCGGCTGGTGATCGCGACCGGGTCCTCGCCCTTCATCATCCCGGTGCCGGGGCATGATCTGCCCGGCGTTCTCGCCTATCGCGACCTCGACGATGTTGAGAAGATGCTGAAGATTGCCGAGGGGCAGGGCCATGCGGTCGTCATCGGCGGCGGGCTTCTGGGGCTTGAGGCGGCCTACGGGCTGAAGCAACGCGGCATGAGCGTCACCGTGCTGCACCTGATGGACACGATCATGGAGCGCCAGCTCGACCCGGCGGCGGCCTATCTCCTGGAAAAGGCACTCGACGATCGCGGCATCGAGATCATCACCAAGGCCAACACCAAACGGATCCTTGGAGACGGCAGGGTCGAGGGCGTCGAATTGGAAGACGGCCGCATCATCTCCGCCGACATGGTGGTGATGGCGGTCGGCATCCGCCCGGCGGCGGGGCTTGCAAAGGATGCCGGACTTGAGGTCAATCGCGGCATCGTCGTCGATGACGGCATGGCGACCTCCGATCCTTCGATCTTCGCGCTCGGCGAATGCGCCGAGCATCGCGGCACCTGCTACGGTCTGGTCGCGCCGCTTTATGAGAGTGCGGGCGTGCTCGCCGACCGGCTTGCAGGCGGTACGGCGGAATACAAGGGCTCGCATGTCAACACCAAGCTGAAGGTCACCGGCATCAAGCTGTTTTCCGCCGGCGATTTCGCCGAGGGGCCTGACCGTGAGGAAGTGGTGCTGCGCGATGCCACGCGCGGCGTCTACAAGCGTGTGATCCTGCAAGATAACCGCGTGATCGGCGCCGTGCTTTACGGCGATACCGCCGATGGCGCCTGGTATTTCGACATGCTGAAGCGCGGGACGGACGTCTCCGAAATGCGCGAGACGCTGATCTACGGCCAGACCTATCAGGGCGGTGGCGGCGCTGACCCGATGGCTGCCGTGGCCGCCCTTGCCGATGATGCGGAAATCTGCGGCTGCAACGGCATCTGCAAGGGCAAGATCGTCTCGAAGATCAAGGACAAGGGCCTGACCTCGCTCGACGATGTCCGCGCCCACACCAAGGCCTCGGCGTCGTGCGGCACCTGCACCGGGCTGGTCGAACAGCTGATGGCGCTGACGCTGGGGGATGCCTATAACCCCGCGGCCGTCCAGCCGGTCTGCGGCTGCACCGATCTCGGCCATGACGATGTCCGCCGCCTGATCCGCGCCAAGGGACTGAAGACCATTCCCGCCGTGATGCAGGAACTGGAATGGAAAACCTCCTGTGGCTGCGCCAAGTGCCGTCCGGCGCTCAATTACTATCTCGTCTGCGACTGGCCCGGCGAATATGCCGATGACTATCAGTCGCGCTTCATCAACGAGCGCGTTCACGCCAATATCCAGAAGGACGGCACCTATTCGGTGGTGCCGCGCATGTGGGGCGGTGTCACCTCGTCGAAGGAGCTGCGCGCGATTGCCGATGTCGTCGACAAATACGAGATACCCACCGTCAAATGCACCGGCGGCCAGCGTATCGACATGCTGGGCGTGAAGAAAGAGGACCTGCCGGCGGTCTGGGCCGATCTCGGCAAGGCGGGCTTCGTCTCCGGTCAGGCCTATGCCAAGGGCCTGCGCACGGTGAAGACCTGTGTCGGCAACGACTGGTGTCGCTTCGGCACGCAGGATTCGACCGGCCTCGGCATAAGGCTCGAGAAATTCATGTGGGGCTCGTGGACGCCGGCCAAACTCAAGCTCGCCGTTTCCGGCTGTCCGCGCAACTGCGCCGAGGCAACCTGCAAGGATATCGGCGTGATCTGCGTCGACAGTGGCTTCGAAATCCATTTCGCTGGTGCGGCCGGGCTCGAAATCCGGGGCACCGAGGTGCTCGGTATGGTGAAGACCGAGGACGAGGTGCTGGAGCATATCGTGGCACTCACCCAGATGTACCGCGAACAGGCGCGCTATCTGGAGCGCATCTACAAATGGGCAAAACGCATCGGCTATGACGAAGTCCGCGCCCAGATCATGGACGATGCCGGAAAGCGCAAGGCCTATTTCGACCGCTTCGTAGAAAGCCAGAAATACGCCCAGGTCGACCCGTGGTCGGAGCGCGTCTCCGGCAAGGACAAGCACGAGTTCAAGCCGATGGCCGTGGTCGGACATCCCGAGCCGGCGGAATGAGGAGCCCATCATGAGCAGTGATTTCATCGCCATCGGTCATATTGACGACATCCCGCAACGCGGCGCGCGCTGCATCAACACGGCTTTCGGGCGGATCGCGGTCTTCCGCACTGCCGAGGATGACGTCTTTGCCATGAATGACCGCTGCCCGCACAAGGGCGGGCCGTTGTCGCAAGGTCTGGTGCATGGCAGGGCCGTGACCTGCCCCTTGCATAACATGGTCATCTCCCTGGAAAGCGGCGAGGCACTCGGCGCCGATGAAGGCGAGGTGCGGACCTATCCCGTCAGGGTGGACGACGGACAGCTTTCCATAGCCCTCTCCGCTTTGCCGCTCGCGGCCGAATAGCGAGGCGGATCGATGGCTGACGCACGCGCCCCCGCCCGCATGGAGGAACTGGCTGTCTTGCCGCTGTTCTTTCGGTTGAAAGGCCGGCCGGTGCTGGTCGCCGGGGCCAGCGAAGCGGCGGCCTGGAAGGCCGAGCTTCTGGCCGCTGCCGGCGCCGACGTGACAGTCTGTCTCGGCGGCGAAACGGCCTGCGACGAATTGCTGGCGCTGCAGGAAGCTGGCCGGGTTCGCCTTCACAGCGCTAACTGGCAGGTGGCGGAATGGCGCGATCTCAGCCTGGCGCTGGCGGATTGCGACGGCGATGCCGCGGCTGAAGCCTTCGCCGCCCGCGCGAGAGCCGAGGGCGTGCCCTTCAACGTCATCGACAAGCCGGCCTTCTGCAGCTTCCAGTTCGGCTCGATCGTCAACCGCTCGCCGGTCGTCGTCGGCATTTCCACAGACGGTGCCGCGCCCATCTTGGGACAGGCGATCCGGCGACGGATCGAAACGCTGCTGCCGAAGGCGCTTGCCGAATGGGCAGGCCTTGCCGCCTCCCTGCGCGATGCCATTGGCGCGCGGCTGAAACCGGGCGGCGCGCGTCGGACCTTCTGGGAGCATTTTGTCGATCTGAGTTTTTCGGGCCGACCCGACGAGGGTTCGGCGGAACGGCTCATGACGCGGGCGACACAGATCGCGACCGCGCCGCAGACCGGCAGCGTCACGCTTGTGGGAGCCGGGCCGGGCGATCCCGAGCTCCTGACGCTGAAGGCCATGCGGGCGCTGCAATCGGCCGATGTCATCCTGTTCGACGACCTGATCTCGCCGGACATCCTCGAACTGGCGCGACGAGAAGCAAAGCGCATGCTGGTGGGAAAACGCGGTGGACGGGAAAGCTGCCGGCAGGAGGATATCAACCGCATGATGCTCGATCTGGCGCAGGCGGGAAAGCGTGTCGTGCGGCTGAAATCGGGCGACCCCTCGGTCTTTGGGCGGTCCGGCGAGGAAATTGCCGCATTGCGAGATGCGGGCATCCCTGTTTCCGTGATCCCGGGCATCACCGCCGCAAGTGCGCTTGCCGCCGGCACTACCACCACGCTCACCCACCGCGACTGCGCCCAGTCGGTGCGTTTCGTCACCGGACATTCGAAAAAGGGTGCGCTGCCGGCGGAAATCGATTGGCGCGCCATTGCCGATCCCACGACGACCACGGTGTTCTACATGGGCGGGCGCACCGCCGGCGAGATCAGCACGCGGCTGATAAAGGAAGGCCTGCCGCTCGAAACCCCGGTCCTGATCGCCGCCAATATCAGCCGCCCGGATGAAAAACTCTGGCATGGCTCGCTTGCCGGCCTGGGCAAGGGCATGGCGGAAATCGGCTATGATAACCCCGTTCTGTTTGGTGTTGGCCGGGTCTTCACGCAGAAGCCGGCCATGACGGAGGTGATAGATGAGACGCAGGCTGTCTTTCACAAGCCTATGCACGGTGCACAGGCCTTTTCCGCATTGTCGCGCTAGGACGATCGACATTCATCGCAGCCAGATGGTGATTGCGGCAAGGTAGGCAAATCCCGCGAGTAGCAAGCGTCAACTGCCGTCAGACCTGGCATCGACCCGGGGTGGCGGCGCCTTCACCAGGTCGATCAGCGCCCGCAGCGCTGCGGGGACATGGCGATGGCCGGGATAATAGAGCATCAGGCCCGAGTCTGGCGGGCACCAGTCTTCGAGAACGGCGATCAGACGGCCCGCGGCGAGGTGATCGTGCACCGTGGTTTCGGGCACATAGGCGATGCCCAGACCGCGGATAGCAGCCTCGACGATCAGGTCATTGTCGTTCAGCGTCAGAGATCCCGGGGGATCGAACGCGATTTCCTGCCCGCGTTTCTCGAATTCCCATCGATAACGCTTTCCACTCGGCAGACGCTGGCGGATCGAGCGATGGTTTTGCAGATCATCGGGCACAGCAGGCATGCCGAACCGGTTCACATAGTCTGGCGCGGCAACGGCGAGAAACCGGAAGCGATCGCTCAGGCGCACCGCGATCATGTCCTGCGGAACCGCCTCGGCGAGCCGGACGCCCGCATCGAACCCCTGTTCGACAATATCGACGAGCCGCCCGTCGCAGACCAGATCGAGCGCAACATCAGGATATTTGTCCAGATAGGTCGGGATGATCCGGTCCAGCATCATCCGGGCGGCTCCCTTGTCCGCGTTGATGCGCAATGTTCCGCTGGGCGTGCCGCGCTCATCGGCGAGCGTGTCGATCGCGGCGTTGAGGTTTTGCAGCACCGGTTCGATCCGTTGCAGCAGCCGCAAGCCGGCGCCTGTCGGCGAAACGCTGCGGGTGGTTCGGTTCAAAAGCCGCACCCCCATTTGCTGTTCCAGCTTCTTCATGCGGTGACTGAGCGCAGAGCGCGAAACTCCCGTCAGATCGGCGGCGCGGCGGAAACTCCGCTCGGCGGCAACCAGCGCAAAGGCCTCCAGATCGGCTAGGGATGGCTTTTCCATTCGTGAATTTCCTTCACCTTTTCATACAGAAATGGCGCTCTTATAGCACCAATCATCCCGTACTACATCATGGCCGTTCTCATGAAAGGAGACTGATATGAGCAAGATATGGTTGATTACCGGCGCATCCTCGGGGCTAGGCCGGGAGATGGCGGCACAATTGTTGGCGCGCGGCGATCGCGTAGTAGCCACGGTGCGACGCCTGGACGCGCTTGACGATCTCGCACGACAGCATGGCGAAAACCTCACCGTCGTCACGATGGATGTCACCGATGTCGCCGGGACGCGCCGCGCGATGGATGAGGCCTTTGCAAAGGCCGGACGGATTGATGTCGTTGTCAGCAATGCCGCCTACGGGCTGTTCGGCGCCGGGGAAGAACTTACCGACGAACAGATCGAGCATCAGATCGCTACCAATCTGACGGGATCGATCCAGGTCATCCGGGCGGTGCTACCGCATCTGCGAGGTCAGGGCGGCGGACGTATCATTCAGGTTTCCTCGGAAGGCGGTCAGATCGCCTATCCCAATTTCAGCCTGTATCACGCGACCAAATGGGGCATTGAAGGCTTCATCGAGTCCGTGGCCCAGGAGGTTGCCCCCTTCGGGATCGACTTCATCATCGCCGAGCCCGGCCCGACCGGAACCAGCTTCGCCGCCAATCTGGTCCGCCCGGAACCGATGGCAGTCTACGAGGACACCCCGGCCGGGGCAGTGCGGCGCGCGGTCGACAGCGGAAACTTCGAGATCAAGGGCGACGCCGTGCGCACGGTGGCGGCCATGATTTCCGCTGCCGACGACAAGGCACCGGCGCTGCGCCTCACACTAGGCAGCATCGCTTACGAGTCCATCTCCAAAGCGCTGGCCGGGCGGCTTGAGACCGTGCGCTCGCAGCGCGATATTGCGCTGTCTGCGGACAGGGATGGTTAGGACTGGCCTGGCGGAAAGAGCGGGCGTCTGGGGTGCCAGTGTAGGTACGGCCTATTCCTGGCTGTCGGAAGGCAGGCCGGTCATTTTCACACTGGCGATCCACAGTTCACGGACCCTGTTCTCATCATGATGAAGGCATCGGAGGGACGACAGGGTTGGCTGCGGGAGACATACCGGCCGGCCGGTGCGGCAACGCATCTGTCCGAGGTTTCGGACGGATGCACATTGTCGTTCACCGGTCTCCGCAACGACAACACGTTTTTCGCGTCCTATCTCAGTGAGACTGGCCAGGTTCGAGCAATTCCCGTTGGCGGCATCAGGTCGGGGTGAGGTAGCGTCGCAAGCCTGCATTCCTGAAGTGTTTGAAATCATGTGTGACCGCTTCGGCCTTCTCCTCAATACGGCGGCGTTTTGCATTCCCGCATTGCAAGTGAGGCCCTTGAGCGGCGCCGACAATGCACCGGACGCCGCCGTCCCCTTAGGAGTCTCAAGCAGGGAATGCGATCACGAAGGCCGTGGTTTGACACTTGAAGCCTGAAGCGCCGCCCGATCGGTCTGAGCAAGGCTGGTGTCGTTCACACAAAGTTCTCAAGTCAATCTTCGTATCGATCGTAAGCCACTTTGCCCGGAAACGGGCACCGAACTTGACAGAAAACCGACTGGTTGGTATGTCTATTAGAGGAGGAGTTGGCGCATGCCAGAAGATACTGCCAAACCGGATGCGCGATCCAAGCTGCTCGATGCGGCGATGTCGCTGATACGCGCGAAGGGCTATACGGCCACCACCGTCGACGGGCTTTGTGCTGCCGCTGGCGTGACCAAGGGCGCTTTCTTTCATCACTTCAAGAGCAAGGACGAACTCGGTGTCGCGACGGCGGAGCACTGGTCGGCGACAACCGGCGCATTCTTTGCCAGCGCCCCTTATCACGATCATGACGATCCCTACGACCGGTTGATCGGCTACATCGAGTTTCGCAAGACCATCATCGAAGGCGATCTCGCCGAGTTCACCTGTCTCGTCGGCACCATGACGCAGGAAGTCTATGGGTCGAACCCGGCGATCCGCGATGCCTGTGCGGCAAGCATTTTCGGGCATGCGGCCACACTTGAGCCCGACATCGAGGCTGCGATGAAGGCGCGCGGGATTGTGGCCGACTGGACGCCCGCCAGCCTGGCCGCACACACCCAGGCCGTGCTGCAGGGCGCATTCATATTGGCCAAGGCAACGGGCGACCGCGCCATCGCGCGCGACAGCGTCGATCACCTGAAACGCTATCTGGTACTTCTGTTCGAGGGACCATCGAAGATTGGTGCGTCGAATTCCTGAGGAGGATCATTACATGACTGAAAACCCAGACCATGTAACGAAGGCGATCTCCGGAATTGGCCGCCGAACGGTATCTCCGGATGTCTGGCGCAACGAACTCGTGGACTTGCGCAATGCGGAAAAGGACCTGACCCGTGCTCAGGACCGCCTGGCCGCAAGGCGGCGGCGCATGCCGTGGGCGAAAGTCGATGGCGACTATGCCTTCACCGGCCCGGAAGGCACCGGCACTCTGGCCGATCTGTTCGACGGCCGTCCGCAACTCATTGTCTATCATCATATGCTGAAGCCCGCAGATCCAAGCCCGTGCGAAGGCTGCTGCATGGTGGCCGACCAGATCCCGCATCTCTCCCATCTTCGCGCCCGCAACACCGCGCTCGTCTTCGTCTCGAAAGCGCCGATTGGCGAGATAGAGGCGTTCCGCAAGCGCATGGGCTGGTTCATGCCCTGGTACGAAACACGGGACAGCTTCAACGCCGACTTCGACGTATCTTCGGGGTTCGGCCTCAACGTTTTCTACCGCGATGGCGCGGACATCTACCGCACCTACTACACGACCGGTCGCGGGGTCGAGACACTCGGCACGGTCTGGACATTGCTCGATCTGACGCCTCTCGGCCGGCAGGAAGACTGGGAGGACGCGCCTGAAGGCACGCCGCAGACCAGGCCGTACCAGTGGTGGCGGAGGCACGACGCGTATGACTGAGACAGGTTTCCAACGGTTGAACGCTGGCTCCATAGGTCTGCCATTCGAAGCACAGCAAACCTTCTTCCGAGCGGGCGATGCAGTATGAACGACTGAAAGCGTTGTTGTTGTCAGACCAATCGGTCCGGTTGCAGCGGAACCGAAACTTTCGGGAGGCAGGCAGATGAAAATTAATGACAGCCGAGATTGCGGAAACTCGCCAAAGAACCGGATCGTGCAGGATATTGCCGTTGCTATTGAAACCGGAGACCTTCCAGAAAGTGCTGTCACCGACAGTACGGTCTGGCATCGCGCCGATGGCAGCAAATTGAAAGGGGCGGCATCGCTTCGCTGCGCCTTGGACGAGGTCCTGCCTGCGGATTCGATTATTGTGGATCATTCGATATCGCACGGAAAGGCAGGCGCTGCGAACGGTGTGTCGGTCCTCGCCGATGGACGCACACGTCGCTTTTGCCACGTTGTTGAATTCACAAGCGTGAAGGCCACAACAATCGCCGAAATTCACAGCTACGGATTTGGATAAACGAAGGAGAGCTATCCGATGGAACCGACAATCTACCTTTTCTTCAAGGGCAACTGCTTCGAGGCGATGACCCATTATGCCGAGGTGCTCGGCGGCGAGATCGGCGGCGTTTTCCGCAACGGTGACGCGGCCGACCCGGAACATCGGATGCCCGGCGGCGACGATCTGGTGATGAACATGGCCATGACTTTGGGCAGTGCCACGATCATGGCCTCGGACGCCCCGGCCGAAATGTACAGGAAGCCCGCCGGCTTCCGCGTATCGATCGCGCCGTCCTCGCGCGGGGAATTCGACCGCATCCACAAGGCGCTTGCAGAAAATGCGGAAAGTGTCGAGATGGCGCCCGGCGAAACCTTCTGGGCCGAGCGCTTCGCCATGTTCACCGACAGATACGGCACGCCGTGGATGCTCAATTTCGAGGGCGGCAAGGGCTCCGCCTGAACGGAGGTTAGCTCAAGCAGGGAGAGACAAGCATGTTCCGAATGGTCATTCTGACCGCATTGCTCGCGGTCGCCGCCCCGGCATTGGCCGAAGGCGAGCCGCCAGGCGATCGCGTCGCGGTCAACGGTATGACGATGTATTACGAGGTCTCCGGAAAGGGCGATCCGCTGATCGTCCTGCGCGGCGCCTAGATGAACATCCCCTCGAATGGACCCGTCGCGTATTTGTGCCGCTCCGATTTCTTTGACCGCTTCTTCGGTATAGCGCTCGATGGCTTTGGACAGTGGTGGGGCTTGCGCACTTAACTCGTCCAGCGCACCAGGTCTGGCCAGCTCTTTCTCGCGTTTCTTTATCCATGCGGCTGCAGCTGGGCGTCTGTCAAAGGTCTTTGTTTCATGATAGACGGAGCCCTCGCGCATCACTCGCACGCGAAAGGTAGCTGTTGCTGCCATCTTTTCGTTTGCGTGTTCTGATCGAGCCCATGGTGATCTCCATATTTGGTCCCCTGGACCAAATCCAGTATTAAGATCAGTGGATTCGGAGCATAGTGAGCTGGAATAAGACGAGTTATCAGGTTCTTCTAAGTGGCTGAAAAAACTAAAAAACAAGAATTTCCAGCGGCGTCCCGCTTTGCCGTTGCACCCATGATCGATTGGATATTCGGTGGAAATTAGCCATATTTTTTAGATAGTTATTTTTTTTGTAGCGAGATGTGTAGCGAAAAAGCTCTTTTGTTCTTTGTTTGTTCCTCTTGCAGATCCAGGCTGTTCGCTGGAAAGATGAGATCGGGATAACTGAAAAGGAGCCGGGAGGAGGCTGTCCGATACGAAGAACCGAACGGCGAAAGCGGACATCTAAACATCTGGCGCTGCTGTCCAAGTTTTACCCATTGCGGACGAGTGGCAGGCAGATTTACAGTATTCGGCAATGCTCTGCGCCTATTTCTTGACGCCCGATCACTTATAGTTTTAGGTTGCATTAAATCAGGGGGACGGAACAGTTGAACGCAGCATTGCAAGAGATCGTACTCGCGTTGTCCGATCCACTTGCCGTCGAAACCGGAGGTAGTCACAACCAGAAGGGGATAGAGTTCCAGAAGAACTGGGCGATTGTCAAAATGTTCGCTTTGAAAGATAGCGACGCGGTTGATTTCCTTTTCCTGTTCGAAGCCATCCAAGACGTCGCGGTCCTGGATTCATCAACAAGCCCTGCGTCGATAGAGGTTTTTCAGGTTAAGAAGAAAGACCGAAACGAGTGGACCTGGGCGTCGCTCACACATTTGCATGTTCCCTATGAACCCTCGAAGAACGCAACGCGGAAGAAAAAGACGAAGCCCCTCGACAGCATATCCGATAGCCCGATCGGAAAGCTTTTCGGATCGCTCGCGGGCCTTAAGACACTGAGCGCGTCGGGACGGTTTATCTCCAACGCGGGGTGCGATCTCAAACTCGGTTCGGGCGGCAACGCGGCTACGTCCCTCCCTGTCGCGATATCTGCCCTCCCTCCGCATTTCACTGATTTGTTGCAGTCTGCGCTTGACAGTGTCCAGAAGCCGGGGCACCCGAGATCAGACCTATCGAAGGTGCTTTTAGAAAGAGTCGACATACCAGTAGACGATGCTCAGACCTACACCATCGGCATCGTTCACAAGTTCCTGGACAAAACGAGTCCGAAGCATGCAGGACAGGCACGGTCGTTCGTTGAAAGCCTCTTGGCCAAACTCGGTCCGCTTGGCACAAATACAGTTAAGGCGACTACGATCGAGGAGATGAAGTCAAGACACGGTTTCAGTTTCTACGAGCTGAATCACGCGCTCGGGGACCTTCAGCAGACCACAGACGTCGACTTTCATCTCAATGAATGGCTTGTAGAGTTGAGGGACAGCCTGACGTTCTGGGAGAAGACTCAGATAAGGACTGCCTTCTCTGGCATCTATACCCGCAAGCTAATCGGGTCGCCGCTGCCGATGGACATTGAAATCTCCGAGAGCTGTGATACTTGGCTCGCCGCTAACCCGATGGGTCCAAGTCTCGTGTCTATGTTCGACATGGCTCTTGCTCATCTACGAGCGGAACACTCCGGGGTCAAACTGCATGAGTTACAAGCCCACTTCCTGTTGAAAGCGATAGAGAAATGCGTGGACCCGAGCTAGCCCGGCTCGTCAGAAGCCTACGGACAAAATCGTATGAAAAACTTCAGATTCAGAAGCATATCGCTGCTCTCGGACAGCGAGCAAAGAGCCAGAGCAGAGAGCTTCAGTCCGAAGAAGACGCTCTTGGTGGGGATGAACCACACGGGAAAGTCGAGCCTGATTAAATCGCTCTTCATCGCGTTGGGAGCTTATCCGGCTGGAGAACTGGACCAGTGGAGCAAGGATACGACGACACTAGTAGAGTTTTCCGTCGACGAGGCCATCTATCATGTGGTCCAGCAGCAAAATCATCGCGCGCTGTTCAGCGCGGGGGGGAAGCTTGAGTTCGCGTTCGCCAACGCGACTGATTGGGGTCAAAGGTTTGCCGAGCTTCTCGGCTTCAATCTGGTCCTGACGGACAAACAGTCAAAGTCGGTAACGGGCGACGCTCGGACATTTTTCTTGCCGTTTTACGTCAACCAGGACGGGAGCTGGCTGTCGGATTGGTCGACGTTTCGAAATCTCCAGCAATACCAAAAGGCTGTCGAGTCAGTTCTTGATTATTTCGCTGGCGTAAAGCCGCCAGAGTATTATGAGCTTAACTCGGAAAAGCTTGTCTTTCAAAAGGAACTTGTCGGATTTCGCGGGGAGGAAAAGATAATCCGAAACATTAAGGACCGCTTCGGCAAAACGGTCCGACTCGATGGCCCTAAGACAGTGCCAGAAGTTTTCGATCAAGACGTCGCACGTTTGACGCAAGAGATCACTGAGCTCAATGCAGAGCAAGAGAAGCTAAGGAATACCCTGGTCCGTGAACGTGAGACTGCCGAAAGTTTGACCCTTCAGACCAAGATGGCGGAACAAGCGCTTGCGCACTACGACCGAGACGCAGAGTTCCTAAGGATGGAACCGCATGAGGTCTTAGTTTGTCCGGTCTGCCATGCCGAGCACGACAAGACATTCATGGATATTTTGAGATATTCCGAAGATGCCCGCGTGCTTCGGAGTCTTGTAGTCCAGCTCAAAGACGATTCGCGTAAAGCGAACGAGATAATGGCGAAGTCGAAGGCCTGCCTCAGCGAGTTGGACGCCAACTATGCGCGAATTTCAGGAATCCTCGAGACGCGGCGCGGAGAGTTGAAATTTGAAGATGTTGTGAGGGGCATGGGCGCGGAAACCGCCTTCGCTGCATTCGAGTTGGAACTCGCGGACCTTGAAGATAAGATCGGTAAGCTTGTCGTTAAAATCCATAGTTTGGAAACTCGGCTGGATGCTTTAGCCAGCAGACAAAGGTCCGCGGCAATCTTGTCCACCTTCCGTCAGGCCTATGCGTCAGCTCTCGGCGCACTGAACATGCCGGTCATAGACACGAAAAAGCTCAGGTTGAACAGCCGCCCACGAATTTCCGGAAGCGGTGGACCAAGGTCCGTTCTGGCCTATTACGCGGCACTGTGGAAGACCTCCCTAAGTGAGTACGGATCATTTTCGGTGCCTGTCGTCATCGATTCTCCCCAGCAACAAGGTCAGGACGCAACCAACCTGCCCATAATGATCCGATACATCTCGGAAGTTTTACCCTCCGATATGCAGGTGATCCTGGGAGTTGAAACCCACACGGACTTCCCGTTCGACAAGGTGATCAAACTGGATGAGCCATACCGCTTGTTGCGGTCCGAGGCCTTTCAAGGTGTAAATTCTAAAGTGAGGCCATTCATAGACGCTATGTATGCAGAGTTGATCGGGCAGAAGTGAGAAGGTGAATCGGGCTAATCGGTACTGGTTAGTCGGTTCGGTCGCGAATTCAGTGTGCAGTGCATCGCCGTCACCATGCGGACCTGTTCGTCGCTGTTGGCTCTAGTAACTATGAAAATCGCCGCTATTGGCTCACACGCGACATGACGACACCGTGAGCGATGTCCGTTTTCGGGAAGCGAGCGTGACGGCTTCTACGACCGAAAGGGGCCTTGAAGGGACTGACGGGTTTCGCACCGATGATCAGGACAGCGGACGTTCATGCGTCGTAGCCGCACAGTCGCTTTCGGCCCTGAGTTGTCGTTCGATGGACTACCCCAATGCTGCAACTGCAATCCACAAAGCAGCCATACCTAGAAGCGCTCAAGCGCTGCGCTCATTTCATCGACGGACGCGAGTTGCAAGACCGGGTTCGTTTCGCCTATTTGTTTTCCGTAGTATTTCAGCCACCTATTCCCGAGCAGGTTAACGAAATCGCTTAGTTCGTCGTTTACATCGTCGTCGCGATAGAACGGATACCAACCAGAGAACTCCATGCTGTCGGGGCCGATCTTCGTGGGCATGTTCGGATTGAGGTATACAACACCATCGGTATGTGCGTCCGCGTAGTTGTCGCCCATGACCTTCGCTAAGTTGAGGAGCATAGTTCTGTGCCCGAACAACGGCTGTTGATCCATAGCGATCAGAATCAGCATTTTGGTATCGTCATTGCCGAACTCTGCTTTTGATTTTCGGAGTTGCTTGCGGGCCTGCTTTATTCGTTGTTCTATGGAACGCCGAATCCGCTTTTGGACTAGTCTTGCCACTGCTTTTGGCACAGGTTCATCTCGAAAAAGCAGCCCCATTACGTCCGATCCGGTACAGCCTGTATCGATGTATGCTTGCGTCAACTGCTTGATAGCGCCAGGGCCCGAGAAGATACCTTCCAACGTCTTAAGCTCGGCAATAACGTTATGATTTTCAAATAGATAGTCAGCGTTCAGTGGCATTTGGGCCTTGTTTTCGATTAAATCTGAAATCTTTTGTCCGCCAAACTCAGCAACGAACGCGTCAAAGGTTTTTTCGACAGGCAAGTGCTCCGGACGTTCCGAAAAGGGCAGCGCCTTTCTGTACTTCCGGTCGTATTGTTTTATACGCTTCCGTGCCTTGGCCTCAAAGCGCCATTGTTTGAGTTTCTCGAACACCAATCTTCAACCTGCTTTGCAGCGCGACCATAGCCACCCGGACCGCGCAGCGTTCGAAATTAGACCCGCTTCGCGGTCACTTTGGATCCGTCGACAGCAACGACGAATGAAACCCCGTCAGCCTCAATATGAAAAACGTGCTTTACCATGCTCAGATTCAGCGTGGGTATCGGGTCGTTGATTTCAGTCGGCGCAACCAATTTGGTGTCGTCGTACCTGGAGCCGGGCCTATATCCATGAAGGACTACCTTCTTAGGGATACCGCCCATGTCTTGGAAGACTGCATCCATCGCTAAGACGGCCGCACCATTCCGGTTCAGAACGATCGTTCGTCGGAAGAACGGTCTGATCTTGCTGAGTATGGTTCGCCAAGCTTCGATGTTGTCGACAATGGGCTTTCCGGAAAAGAAGACCGCCATCAACCATGGAATGAGCGGGACGACATTTGAGGCTATGACCGTGACGAACGCAGGTAAGTCTGCGCCGGGACCAATGTTCGCTTCCTCAAAGTCGGCGTCGAACTCGGATCTGATGCGACTAAGGAATATCTTGCTGGCCGCTTCTGTTGCCGCCCACTCATCAGCGTAGTCGTCCCAATCCACATATTCATTAATGCGGTCGTAGCTTTCGTCGACGACGAAGATCAGAATTTCATCCGACGGTTCCTCGCGCTGACACGAGGCGGGGGCAAAGGTTCGTTGTTCTGCATTCCAAGTAATTTTCGGCCTCTCAAAAAAAGTGTTGGCTTTAGTGTTAACCTAGCTCGTGACCGGTCTGTTTCAGAGCAAATATTAGAGATCCGCCTATTTGACTTTCTGTACTAGACCAGTCCTTGTATACCCTAACGCTAACTCTTTTCGGTGCAGTCGCCTTGATATTCTCGCCGAGTGTAACTTGAAAAGCGCGACAGGCTCTATAACAGGACTGCGCAGCTTGGTATTTGGGTACATTCGGGATATAGTGCTGGTTGATGAATCCTTTTTCTATGCTTTGCTTCAGGCGTTCGCAATTTTCGGGCCAATATTTCTCCTCACTATGGTTTCTAGGAACTGCGAGCCCTGCGGAAAACCTGCTGATAAAAAGCTCCGCGTCCTTTCTCATCCGCTCAAACCAGGTCTCAGACACCAGAAATAAGTCCACATCAGATGTGTTGGCGTCGTAGGCTGTTCCGAATTTGTGCCCGGCCAAAGAGTATCCCAATCGGCCACTGCCGGTCAGACTCACATTTCTCGGGTGCTCATCCAAAACTTTTCCAAAGTTCTCGCGCGCGAGCTCGTATGCTGCAGCGTTCTCCTGGAATGCATAGGGAATTCCTTCGCACAGCCAGAGCCGGGCAAAACGAAAGACGTCCTTCTTAGATAACTCCCCTTGTTCCTTCCATAATTTCGGATCGGGATAATTGGAAGTCATCCGTGTAATCCAGTCAGAAAGTGAAGCCATATCGTTTTTCTACCGCCTGCCAGTTGGTTAGAATATACTCTACACGCTGAGCATGCCGCGCGACATAGCGCGTAGATGGAAAGCGGGGCATTGGAACCTTTAGCATTGCTGCAAGTGCGGCCGCTTCCGCCCTTGTGACGTGCTCGAGGTCAACCCCCAAACGCTGAGCGGCCTGATGGATTCCGTTCGCATTCCATCCGAAGTAGGCTGCCTCTAAATAAGAGAGCGCTATAATAAGCTTGCTGTGACGCGCGGAAACAAAAATGGCCAAAAGACATTCTGTGAATTTGCGGGAAATCGTGAGCTCGTATCGACCACGCGCCGTACGAACGAACTGTTGCTCAATTGTGCTGGCACCCTCGACCTTTCGCTCCGAGAGAAACCTGAATAGCGCTCTCCCCATTCCCCTACCATCAATGCCGTGATGGGATATATAGCGACGATCTTCGGCAACGATCATGGCACGGATAACGTTATGGACGCCTGGTGAGCTGACAAGTTGGTCGAAGCGCTGTTTGGAGAGAACATAAGATTCGATTTTTTCTAAATCTGAAAGCAATTGACCCACCGATTATCAAATAGGCTGATGTCATTTTGAGTTGTTATTCATGAGAATGCCTTCCTGCCCGAGAAATTCGGTGGTGCCTTCACGTTGACCATAGTCCATGTTTCAGTGCCTTGCCCAGCCAATATTCTCAAGGTCTGACACGCTGTCCCGTCGCTGAAGGCTGAAGATCACGTCAAATTAAGAGTACACTTACTTTTATCCCTCGCGACCATTCGCTTCGGCATTTGCTCGCAGGCGGTACGGAAACGCCCAGTGAGGGACGGCTCTCCCTGCCTGTCGGCCATTTATCTAGCGCGCCGCGAATGACTGGTTCCCGGAGCCAAACTCAATATCGGGAACTTCCGACTTGGAGGCGCTTTCCGGACCGGCTGAACCGGGCCGGCATTGCTGACAGGCTTGAGGTGGGCATCCAGTCTTGGCGTTTCGAGCAGTGGAAGCCGGCTTCCTCATCGAGCTTCGATTTCTCCTAATCGGAAAGCAAGACAATCATTCAGCTGTTTGCCGTCCTCGCCAAAGTGAATCCTTCTATGAATAGTTGGGTCCACTGCTGCTACGTAGCGTGGGTCATCTGGTCCGTCATCGGAGAGGCGGCGAATATGATGTACTTCGAGATAGGGTGCGCCTGACGCTGTTTTGAATGGCGCCGGTTCACCGGTTAGTTCGCATTTGCCATCAGCTCTGGCCAAGACATAGTCGCGAACTGCCTTGCTCCTCTGCCTGTATGCTTGTCTAGCATTCGACCAGCGTTTCGATTGCGCAGGCTTGGATGCTTCGAGCGCGCGCATTCGCAAGATGGCGAGGGGGGTATCGGCGGGCGGCTCAATCTCATATTTCGTTTCGTTGGGCAAAGGGCCACTGTCGGTGCCCAGCTTTACGAGGTGGAACTGTATACAGTCGCGAATCTTGCCCTCTGTGTCTGGGCCGCGAAAGATGTCCCAAGATTGGCAAGCGAAGCGGCCCAAGAAACGGACGGGTTTTGATTTTCCAAGCGCTTCAAAAAGCAGAAGCTCTTTTCCGTTGCTGTCGTGATCTCGAATGGCGGCGTTGCCGCGGATAAATGCCATATCGCCAATCTGGCCTTCGCCGGTATAGAGGAAGACACCTTCTTCCTTCCAGCCGTCGGCATAGCCGTGCTGCTGTCCAGCCTTACCGGTGAATATAAATATGAAGGGGTGCTTCGACGGAGTTGATATTCCGCCCTGTTTTTGCCCTCCAAAGTGCGCATGGATGTCTGTTGTCCGTGAATACAGTTCGCCCTCGATAAACATAGTTGTCCTCCCATTGGGCCCTCGTACAACGAGGCGTTACCAATGCTTGTCTTCCGATTCGTCTTTTACTGCAACCTCGGCTAGAATTCCGCTTTCTGTAGAGAGGAGCCCGACGATGGTTAGCGGATGGGATAAAAGCCCAGGCCCGGACAATGATTACGCAAGCCGACCCTGGACAAAGAAGCAGATGGTCTTGTGTGGCCTGGTTGCGGCCACGGGTTTTTTACTGCTGTGTGCGGCGGGACTTGGTTTGTTTCCGATTTAGTCCGCGCCGAGCGGTTTTCTTGGGGTGAACGGGGCACTTGCCCGCACTTAAGCTGACGCGATGATGCAGTTTCTGCCATTTTGTTTGGCCCCATACAGGGCCTCGTCAGCGGATTTTACGAGCTGCATATAGTCAGGATGGCCTTTGAATTCGGCTATACCGATTGATGCTGTGATGTTGATATTTTTACCCTCGGATACTTCGATGCTGGTGTTTGCAATTTTCGTGCGGAGGCGTTCAGCTAAGGTCATGGCCTCTTCCTCGCCTGTTTCGACGAGCGCGATCAGGAACTCTTCACCGCCATAGCGGAAGGCAAAGTCGCCGATGCGAATCATGTCGAGCACGAGTTTGGCGCATTTCTGTAGCGCTATGTCGCCGCCGGCATGGCCGAAACGGTCATTGATCTGTTTGAAGTGATCGAGGTCGATCATCATGACCGTCAGCTTTTTGCGCATCTTTCTGGAGTAACCGATTTCACGTGTCAGCACGGTATCCATGAAGCGCCGGTTCAGCATGCGTGTCTGCGGATCGTGGCCACCTTCGATGCGAGTGGCGGCATTGAAGCATTCACCCAGCAGCGATTTGATCTCATTTACCTTCGCCTGAAGTAGGGCTAGCCCGCCGTGAATATCCCGGCCGCGATGAAGCGCAGGAAGGATTCGGCTGTCAATCTCTGAAATGGCCGCTTTGACGTGGTCGAGCTCCGCCATGCCTTCGAAGATGATGCCCCCTCGATGTATTAGCCAGAGGCCGAATTCCGACTCCCACAGCGGAGTGCGCTGATCTTCTCCATAATCGGCAGCCACCGAAAATAGTATTGTCTGTGTCCATTCGGCGATTGCGGCCCGCTGCGCTTCCCGTTCCTGCGTGAGGTTCTGTCCGAGCGAAAACAAGCGATATGCCTCTTCGCTGCGCGCAGAGCGTGTCGTCTCGCGCGCATATCCGGCCGTCATTGTTTCAAATGCAATATTGAGCGTGGAGGCGGAGACCCTCAGCATGAGTTTCAGATCTTCGGGCGGCGGCGCGGCCTTTAGAATGCGAAGCTGCAGGTCTTCGGCCAGCATGCGCCATGCCCTGTTCACGTGCTGAACAGGCAGATTGATGCGGGCGTGAACCGATCCGACACGGAGCTGTTTTTCGACCATTTCGAGAAAGTCAGGCGCTTGGTCTTCAGGAAACAAATCAAGTAGCCACTGTTTCAACGTATGGACCAACCGGTTTCTGACGAGCTCGTCGGGCAGCATTGCCGAAAGATCCTCATCATTCTGTAGAATCGAATAGAATTGCCTTGCCAGATGCGGTGCCTCTGCGCGCACGATTTCTGCTAACCGGCGGCGCAGCGGTCCCGATAGCGAATCTTGAAGCGTATCCCATTCCGCTTCCAAGCCGATGTTGTCTCTGTCGTGAAGAAATTGGTCAGGCACAGTGACACTCCCGAAGTGATTTGCATTCGCGATAGTGCATGATGTGAAGGGAGAGAGATGGCAGGATGGCCAGGCTCGTCGTCGGATGGGCGCTTTTTATGCGCAGGCTTACTTTCGATGTAGCATATGATGGTTCCTCAGCGCCATATCGTGCTGGCGATCAATGTAGTCTGCCAGATCGTTGATATGAACATACTTCTGAGATTTTTGAGAAGGCTCGGCCTGCGTGACGGGTATTTCTATGTCGCCGAGTGAGACCTTACGAAGGAATTTCGCCGGGGTGAGGTGGGCAAAATAGTCCTCGCAAACTTGCTCGACTGTGATTGTCGCGCGGCCCTCGTACTGGATCATCAGAAAGAAAATGGTTTTCGGGCGAGGGGAGGTGTTGTCGGGAATCATTGCTGTTTCCTCCAGTTTTCGAAATTTTTCACCATGCCGCGCCAGCGCGCGGCGGCTTTGTTGTTTGTGTTCAGCTCGGTTCGACTTGAAATGGCGAGGACCGAGCGCACGCGCGCGGCGACGCGATCATCTGTCAGTGGCCGTGCGAGGGCGTGCCGGGCTTCCATGAACGCCTTGAAGGCGGGTTCGCTACATTTTATGGCGCATTCGGCGGCATAGTTCTTTGCCGGGCGGCCGCCTCTTGCCTCCAGCTCCATCTGTAGGCGTTCGATTTCGGTCCGGCGTCTTCTATCGAGCTTGGCCGCTGCGTCAATCATGCGGATCAGATCGGCCGGTATCTCGACATGCTTGAGCAGCAATTCGCGATTTGATGCGGGGCACGCTAGCGGGATCGTCCCGATAATCTCAGGTTCTGATGGCTCCATGCCGTGTATTTCAAGATGGAGCCCCTCGACGTCAGAAGATATCTGAATAACTGGCGCTGCGCTCGCAACCAGTTCGCGAATGCGAGCGAGGTGATCCTTGGCGGAGAGGGGAGTGGACATCACCTGTTCCTTAGATGGTGACCGGAAGATAAAGCTTGTGTCCGCTTGAGAGAACGGTGCATGGCGAGGCCGCCAATCATCGAATATGCCGTGATGGCGGAACATGCGCCGATGAAAAAGCCGACAAGGTGATCCATGGTGATCAAAACAGTTCTCCAAAGTTAGGTTGTTTCAACGTAGAAAACTGGCGTTAGCCATGGTCGCAAATAGTGCGTATTGCATTATTCATGTCAAGAAAATAGTGCAATACGCACTATTTTACGATAAAAAAAGGCCTGCTCGATGGCAGGCCTTTAGCGGATATTAGCTTAGGTGATCACTCGGATTGAGGTGCTTCTTCTTCCTTGCCGGTAAGGTAGTGCTCTATGCGCGAAAGGCTTTCAGCACTTGCTTTGGCACGACTGAGCAGGGCCGCAAGGCCGAATGAGAGCAAAGCACCGGTGAAGAGTACGGCTGCCATGGTTAGCTGAATATCGGATGGAGCTGTTAGGCCCACCAAAATTCCCGCACATACCCAGATGGCACCAAAAACAAATAATAATGCAGACATGCGAATCCCCTTGAGTTGCGTGCGCAAGCTAGTGTTTCGCTACCCAATGCGCAATCTCCGGGTGTACTGGATTAGCAATTAAGAAGGGAGTGATACGCCGACTTAAGCAGGGAAATCGAGCATGGTTCTGCGCACCCTGCCGATGATAGTCAGGGAGCCTTGTGGAAAGATCGTCTCGTGCGCCTTGTTGCTGGATTGCGGTTCTAGCCGCTCAGGGTTTGCACGATAACGCTTATAGGTCGCCTCGCCATCATCCGTGCATACCACATAGAAGCCGCCGTCGACCGGATCGCGTTCGCGCCGATTAACAAAGATGATGGAGCCTGGTGGTGAGTAATCATCCATGGAATCGCCCTCAACACGCAGAGCAATCCAGTCGCCGGCCGGTAAGCCGCCGGCCGGCACCGTGACAAATTCGTCGGAGGGAATGTAGCCGTTTGGTTGCTCCAGTTTTCCTGCGCTCACCAAGGAAACAAGAGGGATAGCAGGTCCGGGAGCGTCGCCATCTCCTGTAAGCAGCCAACCTTCGCTTATTCTGAATGCTTTGGCGTATCGGGCCGCGGCCCTGACGAGGCCGCGCTGACCGTTTTCGTGCTGGATATATGTTGCAACAGACCAGCCAAAGTACTCTGCTGCGGCTTTTGCTGACTTAAAGCCGCGACGCTCGCGGGCCTGTTGCAGGCGGATAGCAGGGGATGGGCGATCATCAAATGTCATGTGATGCATTTTGCATGCTTTTATGATGCGTTTCGCGTTGACATATTTTAGTGCGTAACGCATTAATTGCTTCTATGGATAGCAATATAGACATCAAATCGCTTCGCCAGCAGCTTGGCTGGACCCAAGCGCAATTGGCCGATTGGCTTGGGATCGCGGCATGCAGCGTTTCGCGTATGGAGGCGAGAGGAACTGCGCGCGGTCCGACATTGCGTCTTTTGAAGGCGCTGGCGAATGAGCGTGGACTATCGGAGTTGATAAGACCGGGGGTGGCTACCGAGGCTACACCATGAAGGCGCTCTTTCTTTTTGTCTTGGTTTGTGCGGCAGTTACCGTTTTTGTGATGCACGGACTGGTTTCTTCTCTGCTCCCCTGCAGTTTCGCTGTGCCTCTTTTCCCAATTTTCGTGCACATCAGCAGTGAATGCTTACCCCGAAATCATTCCCACAATGAGGTGCTGTGATGCAGCGTTTGCTGGCGCAGAAGGCTGTCGACGGCCTGCGTGAGGCTTCCCGCCGTTCTGTTGTGCAGGGCGGCGGTCCGGAACGGTTTCAGTATGTCACGCGGGTGACGCAGGGGCAGCTTTCCAAGTGCTGGACGCATGACCCCAGCCGGAAAGCCCAGCACGTGATGGCAATCGACGTGGCGGTGGAAGCCGACATGGAAGCCGGTGCGCCGGTGATTGTTGGCGAGATGGCGCGGCTGCAAGGGTATCGGCTTGTGCGCGATGACGGGGCTGACAGCGCCGGCGGCGGGCTTGGCATTGCCGATATCGGCGCTTTTCAGGACGCCTTTCATGCGCTGTCGCAGTCCATGATTCAGGCCGTTGCCGATGGCAAGGTCGATCCGCGCGAAGCGGCCGAAATCCTCGAAAAATACGCGAACTTCATGCGGGTTGCCCACGCCGTGGAGAGCAAGACGCATGGATGCGAAGGCGAAGTCTGAGATGACCATCGAAACGCAACACCCGCGAGACACCAGCCGCTGCCGGATCACTTCGGTATGCGGCTTTTCCTTTTGCAGCCGCTGCGGCGGCAATGACTACGACGACAGGCCGTTTGTCTGCGTCGACCTGACAACGATGAAAGGTTCCGAAGCCATGGCGACACGAAAGACGAAAACGGCAACGACGGCGGCCAAGAAGGCGGAACCGCCACCGCAGATGCAGCGTGAGGACCGGCGCATCGTCGCGGACAAGATTGCCGATGTCTACGATGACGAGGGTTATATCGCGCCATGGACGGATGATCTCGTGGCGCAGGATCTGGGCGTGCCGCGTGCATGGATCGCGGAAATGCGGGATTTCATGTTCGGGCCTGCCAACGAAAATCCAGAGCTGGCAGCGAACCGGCGCCTGTTTTCGGAATGGTCGGCGGCCTATGAAAATCTCCGATCTGATCTGGCTGCCCATGCGGAGATGAGCAAGCAGCTGCGCAACACCGCACTCGATCTGCAGCGCCGTGCCGAAGAAATCGGCGTTCAGCAGAACCGGATCGTTCGGGAGTGCAAGCTGTGAGGGTGGTGAGGATTACCAGAATCCTGTGCCCGCATTGTGCGGGGCAGGGCTATCTGGCCGGTGGCCGTCGCCGTTGCCCGGTTTGCTGCGGCAACGAGCGGATTTCTGCCGATGATGCCCGTGCCTATGCCATCGCGCAACGGCGCATGTCCGACGCCAATGGCGCGGGCGAATTGTCGTGGCCGCAAAAGCGGAAATGTGCGGCGATTGCCGAGGGCATCTATGAGCTGCTGCAGGAACTGCCACCCTGGCGGGCGCACCGGAGGGCGACGGGATGACCACACGTATGAGGGAGACATTGTCATGAGCGAGATGCCATATGTCCGCTTTTACATGTCCGACTGGCTTTCTGCTACGCGGGGCATGAAGGCGGCTGAAATGGGCGTGTACTTCACGCTGCTGGCGCTGATGTATGAGCGCGGCGAGCCGCTGACCGAAAACCATGAGCGGCTGGCGCGGCAGTGCGGCTGCACGAAAAAGGTGTTTTCCCAATACCTCGATGTTTTCCTCGATGATGGGAAAATCATCCGCTCCGAGGGCGGTCTCTGGAACCGCCGCGTGGAAAAAGAATTTCAATTTCGCGAAAAAAGTTCGGAAGACAAAAAACAGGCTGCGAAAAAACGTTGGAAAAAAGGCAATAAAAACAATGATGCGAGCATGCAGGTGCATAGCACTTGCAATGCAGCTGCAATGCTAAAGCCAGAAGCCAGAGTTAAGAAAGAAAGTGTTCCTAAAGGAACACAAAAGAAATCGCCCCGATCGGTTCTCTGCGATGTGCTGTCGCCGGAGGTTGCCGATGCCGTCATCGAACATCGCAAGGCGCTGCGAAAGCGGCTGACTGTGCATGCTGCTGAGCTGCTTTCCCGAAAGTTTGCGCTGATGCCGGATCCAAACGCTGCGGCGGAAACCATGATCGGTCGCGGCTGGCAGGGTTTTGAGCCGGGCTGGATGCAGGAACGGCAGCAAGGTGCTCCTCGAGCATCGCCGGCAAAGCTCTCACGCGGCGACGAAATCAGGGATCACAATCAACGCGCTCGGGATAGTTTGCGCAAACGGATGGGACAGGACGATGGCAGCGAAGATCGTAAAATTATCGACATCAGCCGGGGAGATTGGAAGGTTGCGCAAGGCTCTTGAACCGGCAAACGAACGACAGTCCGATCTCATGCTCGATGCGCTGATGGACCGTGGTTTTGCGATCCCCGACAGCGTCAATGCCGACAAGGCCGGACAGTTCTATGCCGAAGCGATGCGGGGCAAGCCGATCGGTGCGCTGCGCCGGGTGTTCGAGAACCTGCGGCTCGGCCGGTACCCGAAATTCCAGTCGTTCCTGCCCAAGCCTGCCGAGCTTTCGGCGCTCGTCGATGCGGCTGCGAAACATGACCGGGACCTGCTTCGGATTGAGCACGAGCAGGCGGAAGCGGCGAAAGAACGGGAGGCGGAACGGGCACGGCGGGAACTGACCCCGGAAGAACGCGAGCGCCGCCGTCGCAGGGCAAGAGCCGTGCGGGAGATGATCGGCACTGCGACCGAAACACGGAAGGTGGAGGAAAGCGAGGATGACTGAGGCTGAGAACCGCAAGGTCGTGCGTCGAGCTTTCCTGAAGTTTTATCGGCAGTGGCCGACCTTTGGCGATGACAGCGACGAACGGGCGTTGGCCGAATGGCAGGCGCTGTCGCCGGAAGAACGGCAAGCTGCCGATACGATGCTTTCCGGGTTCCTGGCGTTCGAAGCGATGAACGGTCGGGCGGTGAAGTTCGCTGCCAGCACCTATCTGCGGGAAAAGCGCTGGACGGCTGTGCCGGAAGGCATGGAAGGCGCGGGCGGTTCGGTGATTGCTGCGACCTTCGGCAAGGCGTGGATGGCGGAACGCTTTGCCCGGCTTGGCGAACCATGTGCGCGGCTGCCGGCGCTGACGCGGTTTCAGGAACTGGAAATTGCCGAAGGACGGGCAGACCGCAAGGCGCTGTGGCGCGAACGGATGGCCAAGATGGGCTGGACGTCGGTCAATGCCATGAACGATCAGGCGATCCGCTTTCCCGGCAAGGGCATGCGGGTTTCCGGCGAAATCGCGCTGCTTGGCGCTGACTTCGAGGCGGTTCGTGTCGGTGGCGATCAGTGGGCGGCATGGGAAGCCGAGCATGCGGCGCGCGGCTGGCCGTTTCTGCCGGAGATGGGGCGGGTGGAATGGGTCTATTTCCCGCCTCTTGGGACCGGAACGCCGGGCGAAGCGCTGGAGACATTCTTCGGCAAACTGGACAGGGCGAAACAGGTGGAGGCGGCGCAATGACGGAATATCGGAAGATCGGAACCTCGGTCGATCTGGCCTATGGCCTGAAATTCGAGGATCGGCTGCGGTTGATCCGTTTCTCCGGCCGGGCGGCTCTGGCCGAAAAGGCGGCGAAGGACGCGCCGTGGTATGTTCTGCAGGTGATGACCGGGCGGGAGCAGGCCGTTTGCGATGCGTTGACGGAGTGCGGCGCCGAGGCGCTGTCACCTACGCGAAAAGGGCCGAAGCGGCGACGCCGGCACAAGGTTCTGCCGCCTCAGGATATCCCGCTGATGGCCGGCTACGTGCTGGTGAGGTTTGCCTTGTCGGAGACGGCGGTCAGCTCGCTTTTAGGGTTCGAGCATGTACGCGGGATGCTCGGTGGGTGGCTCAGCCCGTTTGCGCTGGAAAACGACAGGGTGGTCAGGATCATGCAGAAGGCCGGCGATGGCCGGTTCGATTGGGAGCGGATCTCGAAGATCACGGTTGTTGCCGGGGAGCGCGTGCGCATCGGCGAGGGGATGTTTGCGGGGCTTGAGGCCGAAGTGGTCACGCCCAACAGCAAGGGCAAGGGCGACGTGGTGGTCGAGGTGGATATGTTCGGTCAGAAAACGCCAATGAATTTGCCTCTTGCAATTCTCGAAAAGTTATGAATTTTATAGAGACATTGGTTGATTCGGTTCTCAGTGACCTTCGCTCTCGCGCCCGAAACCCGCCCTCACGATAGCCGATCGGCAGATGCGATTGAGGGCCAGTGCGTGAGCTATGTCTTTTCCAGCTATTTCAAATGATCGTCCCTTGGTAAGAGGGTCTCACAGGACTGTGTGATTTCCTTATTGCACCTTTTAGGTTACCTTTAAAAAAAAGGACGGGTGTGTTCTTCCTGCAGAGGGCGGATCGTGAAAGCGGTCCGCCTTTGTGCGTTTAGGGCAGAGATCATTTTCTCAATACGCTATCTCTGGGCGCTTTTCTTTTGAACCGCAATCTCAGAGATTTCATAGTTCGCAGAAGGAGCAAATTGATGTGCGCACAAAAAGAAACGACAGTGACCAAAATCGACCAACTTCTTTTGGCGATGGACCGTTTGTCTGCTGCTATTGAGAATCTACTCGCTGATGAGAGTGAGCGTCGCCTTGAAGCTCACGCCGGGAGCTTGCGGGGAGTTGCCGGTAGTGGAGATAATGTCTCCTGATACTTTACCGTGCAGCTCGAGTTCGGCCTCGTCGGCTCCCAAGACCGAGGTAACGCCTGGCACGCGAGAGTGGTGCGCAATGGAGAGTTTGGAGGATAGCATCTCGTCTTGAAGCGTGTAACTGCCGATATAGTACATCGCAGAATCGCCGCCCCAGATTCTTCCATCTTGGGCGTGTACAACGCCGAACCCGGCGCCAAGCGGGGTGCTGAATTCCGCTTTATAAAGTCCGTTTTTCATAGGTGTCTCCCTGTTGGGTTTTTTACTTATGAGGCAAGAAAGCGATGATTCGCGACGGTGTGTCAATCTGGTGGTTGCTAGCTCAAGGTGTAGTCCATTCCCATGCTCTCCGCCCATATCGACATCGACCTGACGCGCTTCGAGGCGAAGCTGACGTCGGTGCAACGCCGTGAACTGCCCAAAGCGGAAGCGCTGGCGCTGAACTGGCTGGCCTATGACGGGATGCGGGCGGTGCGGGCAAAGATGAAAGTCGTGTTCGACCGGCCGACCGCGCGGGCCATTCGCGGGATCGTCTATGACAAGGCGAGCGAGAGCAATCGGGTTTCAGCTGTTGTTGTTGGTGGGTCGGGTCGCAAGGGCGGGCTTCCGGCGGCGGCCTATCTCGGCCCAGAAATCCATGGCGGCATGCGCCGGCACAAGTCGTTCGAGGAACAGCTGATCGGCCGGGGGCTGATGGGGCGCAATCAGGTCGCCGTGCCGGCGGACCGGGCACCGCTCGACCGCTACGGCAACATGGCGCAAGGATTTTTGAACCGCGTGATGCGGGATCTAAGGATCGATTATCGCGGGGCAGGGGCAACGCGAGTTGCCAGCGGGTCGAAGCGACGCAAGCGCCGGGCAAAACCCAACCAGTTCTTTGTGCCTGAGGGACGGTCGGACCTGTTCCCGGGGGTCTGGTTTTCCGGACGCACGGAACGCGAATTCTATCCGGTCATCCTGTTCGTGCGGATGACGTCCTATTCGGAGCGCCTGAAGCTCAACGAAATCGTCACCGATCTGGTGCGGCAGAAGAAGGATCGGACATTCCGCCGGGCCTTCAAAAAGGTCTTCCCAAAGACCTGACCTCAAACACATTCAAAATTGCGACGGGTCCTTCCTGGGGCCCTTTGCCATGCGGGTATTTGGCACCGCGCGGGTTCGTCAGTCTGAGCCCGAAACTCAAGCCTAAAGTCCAAGCCTAAATTAAAGTCAGGGACGTGTTTAGCCACCATGGAAACCATGCCGGACAGCATGAGCAAGGCCGAGTTTGCGGCCCTGATCTCGGTATCTGCGGGCCGGGTCTCGCAATATCTGAGTGCGGGCCAGATCCATGGCAGGGCGATCGAGGGCGAGGGGCGTTTTGCCCGCATTCGCCCCGATGTCGCCATCGGCCAGCTCGGCCTCACCATCGATCCCTCCCAAGGGTACGGCGCCAACGGAAAAGCCCCTACAGCGACAAGCAAGAAACAGGCTGATTTCCCGCGTGCCGAGCGCCGGGCGAGCGCGGCGGCGGAATTGCCGCTGCGCTCGCCTGCTAACGAGGAGGAAGAGGAAGACCTCGCCGAGCAGCTCGCCCGTGAGCGCCTGCAACAGCAGCGATACAAGACCGCCCAGATGGAGCGGCAGGAAAAGGCGGAAGCCGGGATCTATACTCGAACGGAAGATGTCCGCCGCGAGATCGGCCGGGCTTCGTCGGAAGCCTTCAAGGTGATGGAACAGGGGCTGCCGGATCTGGCAACGGCCGTGGCGGAAGCCTTCACCCTGCCGCAGCGCGATATCCAGAAGGTACTGGCGCGCAAATGGCGGGATGTGCGGGTGAAGGCGGCGGAAGCGTTTCGCGAGGAACGCGACCAGACACCGGAGATGATCGAGGAAGAGGCGGGCGCCGAATGACCATGCTGTTCAATCCGGAGCGGCTGATGTTCGAGGCTTTGGCAAACGCCTGCGAACCACCGCCACCGGTCGATTATCTTGGCTGGGCCAAGAGCAATATCGTGTTCTCCGAACGTATCTCGGCGTTTCCGGGGCCGTACCGGGAAGACATGTTCCCGTTCTTTTCCGAGATCCTGCGGGCGCTGTCGCCGGACGATCCCTGTTCGATCGTCACGCTTTCGAAGTCAGCGCAGGTCGGTGGCACAGTGCTGGCCAACATCTTCCTGCTTGGCACGCTTGATCTCGACCCCTGCGATTTCCTCTATGTCCATCCGACGGAGGAAAACGCCTCGCGCTGGTCGAAGACAAAGCTGATGCCGCTGCTGCGCGAAACGGTTTCCGTGCGGGCACTGTTTCCCGAAGCCGGTCGTGATGGCGGCAATTCGATCCTGTACAAGGAACGGGTCGACGGGCGGGGTGCTGTACAGGCTGCCGGCGCCAATTCGGCGGCCGGTCTTTCGATGATCTCGCCGCGCGCCCAGGTGCAGGATGACCTGGCCAAATGGGTCTATAACGAGGCGGGCGATCCGGAAAGCCAGGCCGACAGCCGGTCGAAGGCTTTCTTCAATCGCAAGGTCTTCAAGATCTCGACGCCGCTGATTGCACCGGGATGTCGGATCACTGCCAATTATCTCGCCGGCACGCAGGAACGCTATCATGTGCCGTGCCCACATTGCCATGAGCTGCAGCCGCTCGAATGGGAGAACATGCGTGATCACATCGATCCCCAGCACCCCGAACTGGCGCACTTCGTTTGCGTTCATTGCGGCTGCGAGGTCCACGAGCATCACCGCCAGTGGATGGTCGATCCGGCAAACGGTGCGGAATGGGTGGCCAAATATCCGGAGCGGGCGCGTTATCACCGTTCGTTCCATGTCTGGGTGCCTTATTCGCCGCTGGAAAGCTGGGAGGCAATTGCCCGGGCATGGCTGAAGGTCCAGTCGGGCGGCGAGGATGACAAGGAAAAGGGCGCCGGCGCCGAGCAGGTGTTCTTCAACGATACGCTGGGTCTTGCCTATGAGGCCGACAACAAGGCGATCGCGTGGGAGGACCTGCGCGACCGGGCCGAGGAAACCGGCTTCCGGCGCGGGGTTGTTCCCGGCGACATGCTGGCGCTGACGATCGGCATCGACGTCCAGGGCGATCGTGTCGAATGGCTGCTGAGGGGCTGGGGCCGTAACAAGACGAGTGCGGTCATCGATTACGGCGTGATCGACAGCCGGGCGGGCAGCCACCTGCCGGGCTATCGCGAGCATTCGGGCCATATCTCGGAACAACAGGTCATGGAGGCGCTTGACCGGCTGATTGCCAAACGCTGGCCGGATGAGAACGGGCGCTTGCGTGATGTCGACCGTGTCGCGATCGACGGCAATGCCTATACCGAAGATGTCTGGTTCTGGGCCCGGCGCCATCCGCGTTCGAAGGTGATCATGGTGCGCGGTGATAACCGCGATGCTGCACCGCTCCTCAGTCAGGTGCGCGAATACGACAAGCGCGGCCGGCCGAAGAAACAGAAATGGTCGACGCGGTTCTTCAACTTCAATGCTTCGGTGATGAAGATGGGGCTCTATCGGGATTTCCGGAAGGATGATCCCGAACAGCCGGGCTTCATCAGCTTTGCCATCGGTCTCGGGGACAATTTCTATCAGCAGGCAACCTCCGAGGTGCGGATCAAGGAAAAGGACCGCAACGGTTATCCGCGCTGGGTTTGGAAACTGCCCGATGGGCAGCGCAACGAAGTGCTCGACATGCTCAATCAGTCCCGGGCAGCCGCCATCCGGCTCAACGTGCCTTACTGGACGGATGAGGAATGGGATGCGCGGGCAGAAGAGCTTGCCCGGCAGGAGCCGGAAGAACAGGGCGATCTGGAAGATCTGATCGGCAGCCTCGCTGTTGCGATGAAGGCTGTCAGCGATGCGGGCAAGACGCCGGAAGAAAAGCCGGCTGCTTCACCGGACACGCCCGTTTCCGACCGCGTTGCGGCAGCGATGCGCCGGGCCGAGCGGGCCGCGCAACGCACCCGACCGGGATAACAAGAGGACAGATATCATGCCTTCGACAAACGAACGGCTGACGCTGGAAACCCAGCTCGGCGAGGCGAAGCTTGCGCTTCACCGGCTGGAGATCGGGCAGAGCGCGGTGACGCTTTCCTATGATGGCGAGAGCGTCACCTATTCCGGCGCCGACCGGTCATCGCTTCGCGCCTATATCCGCGACCTCGAAACAAAGCTCGGGCTTCGCCGGTCATCGCGGCCGCGCGGGCGGGGAGTGATCTTCGGATGACAGTGGAAATTCTCGGACCGGACAGCCGGCCGCTTGCCGCCGATGTGCGCAATGCCGCTCGCCTGCAGGCTGCGCGTAACCGGCAAATGGCAGCGACCGTGTCGGGCGAGGCGGTGACGCGAGCAGCCTATCAGGGGGCATCCTACGATCATCCAAGCTTTGCCGGCTGGAAGGCAGGCAACTATTCCGGCCAGTCGGCACTCACCTTCTCGCGGTCGACACTGGTCGATCGGCTGAACGATGTGGCGCGCAATGACGGCTGGGGTGCCGCCGGCACTTCGCGGCTGATCGACAACATCATCGGTGCGGGCTGGAAGCTTGCGGCCCGACCGAACCATACGACGCTGAACCTCACCTTTGACCAGGCCGAGGCAATCGCCACGCAGATCGAGGGACTATGGCGGGACTATACGCAGGACGTCGACATGTGGTGCGACGCCGAGCGGACAAAGAACATGGCCGGCATTCTCGGCCTTGCCGCGCGCAATCGCTTCGGCCCGGAGGGCGAGAGCTTTGCCGTCATCGTCTGGCAGGAGGATGCACCGCTGTTTTCCACGGCGGTGCATATGATTGATCCGGCCCGGTGCTCGAACCCGAAGGGCACACTCGACAGCGAATACCTGCGCGACGGCGTGGCCATCGATGGTTACGGCGCACCGGTCGGCTATCACTTCCGCAAGAGCCATCCCGGCGATGTCTATGCCGGCAATACCAAACTCTGGTCCTGGGAATATGTCAGCCGGTCGACCGAATGGGGCCGTCCGGTTGTGGTTCATGCCTTCGATCCGAAACGGCCGGGCATGACGCGGGGGGCTTCCGACTGGGCGCCGATCATGCGTTCCATCAAGCAATCGACGGATTACGAGGATTTTGAAAGTCAGGCGGCGATGCTGAATGCAATCATGGCGGCCTTCATCGAAACCCCGTTTGATCCCGAAGAGATGATGGCAGCGCTCGATGCCGATGGCGGCGAGGGTGCGCTGGGCAGGATCTATGGCGAGATGTCGGAAGCCCAGAAGGCCTATTATGGTGCCGCCCCGATCAGCTTGCCGGGTGTTCGTGTCAATACGCTGTTGCCCGGCGAGAAGGCCAATCTGACGAAACCGGAACATCCGAATGCGAACTTCGAGGTGTTCGTCAATGCAGCACTTCGCAAGGTCGCGTCGGCCGTGGGGCTGACCTATGAGCAGCTGACCATGGACTGGAGCCAGGTGAACTATTCCTCGGCCCGTGCGGCGCTTCTGGAAATCTGGCGCGGGTTCACCGCCAAGAAAAGCAGTTTTGCCGCTCAGTTCATGGCGCCGATCTATCGGGCCTGGCTGGAGGAAGTCTTCGATAAGGGCCTTATCGAATTACCGGAAGGCGCTGTTTCGTTTGAGGAAAACCCTGCCGCATGGTGCCACGCCGACTGGATCGGCCCGGGCCGCGGCTGGATCGATCCACTCAGGGAAGCGCAGGCTGCCGGCGAACGGCTCGACCGCAAGCTGACGACGCTGCAGCAGGAATCGGCCGAACAGGGCCGGGACTGGAAGATGGATGCCGACCAGCTTGCCCGCGAGGCCCGGTATTATCAAAGCCTCGGCCTGAAGCATCCGGCGGAAATGGAAAACAGCACGGCCGGCCATGATGGCGGCCCGCCATTGGATGAAGCCGATCAGGACACGGAGATCGAGGAGGGCGTCAACGGCCGGAACAGCAATCGTTCCGCCCGGCGTCATCCACTCGGTATCCCCGCAATCGGCAGGAAAGGCTGAAGCCATGAACTATCCCGAAATCGCCAGCCGCATGTTCAACACGCCGCTGATGCTGCAGCCTGCCAAGGCAGACACCATCGCCCGGGCTTTTGCCCCGCGTGTTCTCGGCCTGCCGGACGGGGATGCGGGCCAGATGGGGCTGATCGGCGAGAAGATCAGAACCGACGTCGATGACTGGGGCGAGAGGACCTATCGCGGTGTTGAACGCCCGATGGATGGCATCGGTCTGATCGAGATCGAGGGCTCGCTGGTCAACAAGGGGCGCTGGATCGGCAAGTCCTGCGGCATGACCTCCTATGAGGGGATCGGCATCCTGGCCGATGACTGCCGCGCCGATGACAGCATCAAGGCCGTTGCGATCGAGGTCGACAGTTTTGGCGGCGAGGTCACCGGCGCCTTCGATTGTGCGGAAAAGATCTTCGAACTGTCGCAGGTCAAACCGACGATCGCGGTTTTGACGGATCACGCCTGTTCGGCAGGTTACCTTCTGGCCTCGGCGGCCCGGCAGATCGTGCTGCCCTCGACCGGTCTTTGCGGCTCGATCGGTGTTGTCTCGGTTCATGTCGATGTCAGCGGCTGGCTGAAGAAGGAGGGGCTGAACGTCACCATCCTGAAGGCCGGCGCGCACAAGGCCGATCTCAATCCTTATGAGGCCATCCCCGAGGATGTGCTGGCGCGTGAGCTTTCCGAGCTGGAAGAGCTGCGTGTCGAATTCGCAGAGACGGTTGCCCGGTTCCGTGCCGGGCGGCTTTCGAAAGAGCAGGCGCTTGCCACGGAGGCGGGCGTCTATCGCGGCGCAAAGGCGGTCTCGATCGGGCTTGCCGATGCCGTTGCGCGTCCCTCGCAGGTGCTTGCTGCCTTCGGGGCTGAGCTGGGCCGTGCGGCCTGAAACGATCAACCAAAAGGAAATCGATATGTCGAATGTCACGCGCGGCCTGTCCGCAAGCGTGCTCGCTGCCATGCGCGGCGGCAGGGCCGGAAACCGGATGGAAGACGATCCGGAAAAGGAAAACCCGGAAGAAGAGCTCGAAAACGGGAAGAAGGACCCCGAGGCCGAGGCGGATGATCCAGATCCGGACGCCGAAGGTGAGGGCGCGCCCGGTGATAATCCCAAAAGCGACGATCCCGAGGGCGAGGACGAAAAACCTGTCTCGGCGAATGCCTCGGCCCGCGCCGATGAACGCTCCCGGATCCAGGCGATCCTGACGCATCCGAAGGCTTCGGCCAATGCCGAGCTTGCCGGTCATCTGGCGTTCTCGACGGCCTACTCGGCCAAAGAGGCAAGCGCGATCCTGAATGCCTCGACCCCTTCGGCGTCAACGGGCGGCAATCGCCTTGCCGATCGCATGGCGGGCAAGACGCCGAAGCTCGGCGCCGGCGGCGCACCTTCTGCCGCTTCCGAACGTCAATCGCTGCTGGCAGCTGTCGGCGGCGCCATCAACGCGCGGCATGGCCGCCGCAACACCGGAGAGTGAGACCCATGGAAACGGCAAGCTTTGCCCCCAATGACCTGATCGTCGGCGACGTTCAGGTCGTCACCCGCACTGTCACCATCGCCAGTGGACAAGACCTGAAGCGCGGCGCGGTGCTTGGCGAGATCACGGCGAACAGCAAGCACACGCTGTCGCAGGCTGCCGCGGATAACGGCTCGCAAGATCCCGACTGCATCCTTGCCTTTGATGTCGATGCCTCGGGCGGCGACGTGGAAGCGCAGGCCTATTTTGGCGCGGCAGTTGACGCCGCAAAGCTCACCTTCGGCGCCGGTCATGACGCTGCAAGCGTCGAGCAGGCTTTCCGCCGCAAGGGGGCCGCACTCTTCGTGCGCAGGCTCGACTAAGCCAATCCGCCACCCCTGAAAGAAACAGGAAATCAATGCTATGAGTGAACTTCTTCTGAATACGGCGGAACTGGTAACGGTTCTGCCGCCGCGCGACCGGCCGGAAGCCTTTCTGCGCAATCGCTACTTCCCCACCACGGTTCTCTCCGAACAGGAGGAAATCGTCTTTGACCGGATCCTGCCCGATCGCGAGCTCGCGCCGTTCGTCCATCCGGACGTGCCGGGCAAGGATGCGGCCAATCGCGGGTTTACGGCGACCAGCCTGAAGCCGGCCTATGTGAAGCCGCAAAACACGCTGCGGCCCTCCGGCAATCTGATCCGCATGCCCGGCGAACAGCCCGGCGGCGCGGTCTCGCCCGAACAGCGCTATGCTCAAAACATCGCCCAGATCCTCGATGACCAGGACATGCGCATCACCCGGCGCGAGGAGCTGATGTGTTCGGAAGTCCTGCGCACGGGCCGGGTGATTGTCGAGGGGGAGAACTATCCGACCCAGACGGTCAACTACCAGCGCGCGCCCGAACTCACCATTGCGCTTTCGGGTGCTGCCCGCTGGGGCGAGAGCGGTGTCGACCCTTACGACGATATCGAAAACTGGATCGATCTTCTGGCGATCACCGATGGCTTTACCGCCCGCGAGGTGACGCTCGGCCCGGGGGCGGCAACGCTGCTGAAGCGCTCCGAACGCTTCCAGAAGCTTCTCGACATTCGCCGGCAGGCGAGCGGCTCCATGGAGTTCGGTCCGGTGTCGACGGGCGCCGAGGGCAAGTATTCCGCCGTGCTCGGTCAGGTCGGCGAGACCACCTTCCTGCAGTACTCGCAGGGCTACACGGCAGGCGGTGTTAAAAGCAATTTCTGGCCCAGCTATGGCGTCGGCATTCTCGATCCGCAGGGGTTCATGGGCCACTTCGGCTATGGCGCCATTCTCGATGACCAGGCGCTCGTGCCGATGGAACGTTTCCCCGACATGTGGCGGGAGAAGAACCCTTCGCGCACCATCCTCCAGACGCAGGCAGCCCCGCTGCCGATCGCGCCGGAACCGAACGCCAGCCTGTTTGCGCTTGTTCGCTGATCAGGGTCGGGCGACGAAAGTCGCCCACCCAAAAAAGACAATAATGGAGCAAAAACAATGGTGAATACACGCAAGTTCAACACGACAGTGAAGATCGGTGGCAAGACTTATGCCCCGGGTGAGGATGTGCCGGTCTCGAAAAACGGCCTCAGTGAAGCCGATGCCGATAATCTCGAGAGCGTGTTCGGCAAGTGGCGCAAGGCGTCCGACACGACGATCGACAAGCGGATTGCCGCACTGACGGAAGAGCGGGACACGCTCGCCGATCGTGTCGCGGCGCTGACCGAAGAACGCGATGCGCTGGCGGACAAAACCGATGGCAGCGAGGAGGTTGGCGAACTGACCGAAAAGCTGAAGGCCGTCACCGAAGAACGCGATCAGCTTTCCGAGGACAATGCCACGTTGGCCGGTGAGTTGAAGAAACTGCAAGCGGTGGCCGATGACGACAAGGCAAAGGACAAGACATGAGGATCGAACGGCCGGCGATCTTTGCCGGCATGGGCGAGGCCTTCGCCGGCACGTTCGGCAACGTCGATTGCCTGTTCACCGTGGACGGAATCGGTCTTCCGGATCCGGTGCGCGGGATCCTCCGGCAGAAACGCGAGCTCGAGCTTGCCGATGAATTCGGCCGGCAGGATGTTGAGGCCGTCACCCATGTGCTTTCGGTTCCGGCGGTCGGGCTTGAAGACCTTGAAAGCGAGCGGGATACCGTCACCATTGGCGGCACGGCCTACGGTATCCGCAATGTCACCGACGACGGCCGCGCCATGCTGAAAATTTGGCTGCGAGGCGATATCTGATGGCGCACCTCCGCACCCAAATCTTCGATGCGATCCTCGGCCGACTATCCGCCATTCCCGAATTTGCCGGTGAGGGCAAGGTCAAGCGGGCGCGCACCAGCGCCATCCGCGAAAGCCTGCTTCCGGCGCTGACCGTCACCTGGGCAGAACATCAGGAAACGGCTGAACTCCGGCCCTGCGCCGGGCCGAATGGCGAGGATGGCTACGACCGGCGCCTGCCGATCGATGTGATTGCGCACTTCAAGGCCGAGGAACCGGATATCGAGTTCGACCGGATCGCCGTGTTGGTTGAGGTCGCGCTCGGACATGCGATCAAGCTTGACGGGCTGGTGATTGAGCTGACGCTGTCGGAAAGCCGCAGCTTTATCGACCGGGCAACCGGGATTGCACTTGGCATCGGGGCGCTGACGTTCGTGGCGGAATACAAATCGGTAGCGTCTGATCCTGAAACAGTGTCGTTCTAAGCGGAAAATATGATGAATCCCACCTCAAAAAAAGGCGGTCTCGACCAGCCCTTCTGGTTCGGTGCGCCTGTCGTGCCGGATGACAATGCTGACCTGCCGCAGGCCGCGACACTCTATCTGGGCGCTGAGGGTGATCTTTGCGGCGTGACCCTTGGTGGCACGGAAGTGACGCTGAAAAACCATCCCGTTGGCTATGTGATGGGCGTTTACGTCCGCGTCAAAGAAACCGGCACCACGGCCGGAAACATCGTTGCGCTCTGGTGAGCGCATTTCTCCCTGAAAGGAATTTGCCATGGCACTTGGCCGCGAACTGATCATCAAGCGCAAGAATGACGCGACAGAGGAGTTTGATATCGTCTGCGTTGTCGAGCAGCGCTCGCTCAATATCAACAATGAGGAGGTCGATACGACGAAACCGGATTGCACGGATCCGGGTGGTGTTCTGCACTATTCCTCCATCGGCGGCGTCCAGTCCGTGCGTTGGTCGGGATCGGGCGCCTATGTGAGTTCGGCGACGCAGGCGCTTGTTCTGAATGACGTCTTGAACCAGACAAAGGCGGAATATCAGGTTTCCGTGCCCTCAGTGGGAACGTTCGAGGGGCTGATGACCATGCTATCGGCGAACTTCCAGGGCGATAAAACCGGGGAACTCACCTGCGATCTGGCTGGTGTCTTCCAGCAGGACGTTGCCTTTGCGGCGGCTGCCTGATGAGCGCGTTTGCCAATGAACTGCGCGGCGAGGCGGCGATCACGATCGGCAGTGAAAGCTTTGTTGTCGCCGTCACCTTTGCCGGCCTGATGCGCCTGTCGCAGGCAATCGGCGCGCGCACGATGGACGAAATCTATCAGCGCCTGCTCGGCTTCGAGCCCTTTGCGGTTTCCTGCGCGATCCGCTGCCTTGCCGTTGCCGATGATGACGATGCGCAGGCCGCTATCGCCGCCCGGGTGCTGTCGGGCAAGAACATCTCGGCCGCCGATCAGGCGAACTGGCGCACCGGTATCGAACAGGCACTGACCGCCCATATCGAGGCGGGCAATTCACTGCGCGAAACATCGTCGCCTCTGGAAGACGTGGAGGCGGCCGTCACCGGAAAAAAGCCTCAGACAGCGTCCTGATTGCCGATCACGTCAGGGCGCTGTTCGAAATGGCGGTGGCGTCCGAGCGTCTCGGCTGGTCGCCAGCCACGTTCTGGGCTGCAACACCCTTGGAACTCTCCATGGCCATTGCCGGCGTAACGGGCAAGTCCTCGCAGGCTTCCCCTGTCAGCCGCACGCGGATCCGCGAGATCGTTTCCAGCCATGGCCCGCAAAAATCCATTCGTCAGAAGGCTGACAGCAGATGAGCAGACCGGATATTCCTGTCAAAATCGGTGCGGATGATCGTGAGTTCAAGACGGCGATGACCCGGATCCGGATGCAGGCGCGCACCGCGGCCAATGATACGGCCAGTTCGTTCATGTCGATCAAGAAGAAGGTCGGCGGGCTGGACGGAATATTCGGGGTATTGCGGGGCGGTCCGGCGGGGCTTGCCGCCTCCCTCGGGCTCGGAGTGATGGTCAGCGAAACCCAGAAGGCTGTCAACGCCGTGGCCGATCTCGGCAAGGCCGCCAAAACGGCCGGCGTTGATTTTGAAGTATTCCAGGAGCTGCGTTACGCGGCCGTCAAGAGCCGGATCGAGCTCAACGCCCTGACTGATGGCCTGAAGGAAATGCAGCTTCGGGCCGATGAGTTCGTCAAGACTGGCGGTGGCAGTGCTGCTGAGTCCTTTAAACGGCTTGGCGTGAACGCGCGCGATCTGACACGAATGCTGCGCGATCCTGCCGCTATGTTCGACACCTTGATCGGGAAGATCAGGCTATTGGATCGGGCGGCACAGATCCGGGTTCTGGATGAAGTCTTTGGTGGAACTGCTGCCGAACAGTTTTCGTCGTTAATGGATGAATCCGTCCAGAGCATCGCCGACGCCCGCCAGGAAGCCCGTGATATGGGCGCCGTCATGGACGATGAACTGCTGAGTAAGGCCAATGACATTAATGCGGCATGGGAAACGATGGCGCTGGTGATCGGCACCAATGTGAAAGGTGCGCTCGTCGATATTGCCAGTCTTATGGGCGACCTTTGGGTGAGCATTGATGAATTTACCGCCATTTTGATGAAAATCCCGCGCGAGATGGAGAATATCCGCAATGCCGGCGAGATGATGGGATCGCTGGCGAGTATGAGGCCTGGTGACAGTGATCTTGGCGTGGTGAAAGGCGGGCGTGTCAATCCGGGAGCGACACAGGAAGAAATCGACGCAAATAATGAAGAACTGCGCAAGCAGCTCGATGCTTCATCTGCCATCACGCAGGAGATCGATCGTCAGAATAGCCTGACCACGGAACAGCTTGCACTTGAACGCGAAATCAATTCACTGCGCGGGCAATACGAGACGGCCGGCGCCTATTACACTGAAGATCTTCTGAAGCAGAAGGCGCAGGAGACTATTGATGCCAAGGCGGCGCGTAAAACATCGCGCCGGACCGGCGGTAAAGCCGGTGGCGGTTCTTCTTCTACCGCGATTGATCGGGAGCGCGAGGCTGTCGAAAAACTCATTCAGGCGCTGCAGGACGAACTGCAGATGTCTGAAATGACGGCAGACCAGAAAAAGGTGTTCGAGAACCTGCGGCGCGCGGGAACCGCAGCGACCGATGCGGAAAAGGCCTCGATCCGGGAACTGACGCTTGCAATCGAGGAACAGAAAGACAAGCAGGAGGCTGCAGCCGACACTGCCGATTTCTTCCGCGACACGGCGCGCGACAGCTTTATGGCGTTGGTGCCGGCGATTGAAACGGGCAATGCAGCCCTCGATACACTGATCAACAAACTGATCGAGGCGGCAGCGCAGGCCGCGTTGTTCGGCGACGGGCCGCTTGGCGGTCTGTTCGGTGGCGGCCTGCTTAGTGGTTTTCTGCCGGCGCATGCCACGGGCACGAACTTCACCCAGGGCGGCATGGCGCTGGTTGGTGAACGTGGCCCGGAGATCCTGAAGCTGCCGCGCGGCGGCGAGATCATCCCCAATCACAGGCTTGGCACGGTGCAGTCATCGTCGTCTGCTGGCGCGGTGATCAGCTCGGTCAACATTGGCGATATCAACGTATCGGTACCGGAAGGCACCGATCCCAGGGACGCGGCAGCGATGGGCCGGGAATTCCGCAAACAGATCGATGCTGCTGTCGACAAGCGCCTACAGGAAAACGCCCGGGCGCGGGGCATGCTTGCAGGAGGGCCGTTCTGATGGCCGACAAGTTCGAACCGCCGGCATGCCCGGCAATCACGAGCACGAAATCGGTGGAGTTGCGTACGCTCGAGACCCGCTTCGGTGACGGATACAGCCAGCGCGGCGGTGACGGGCTCAACACGGCAGGGGTGACATTCAACGCCATGTGGCCTGGCCTCACGCTGGAGGAAGCCGACCGGATCGAAGCGTTCTTCCTGTCGTTGCGCGGGTTCCATGCCTTTGAATGGAAGCTCCCACGCGACAGGGAGGCGAAACTTTATCGCTGCAAGTCCTGGACCCGAACCGGGGCTGGCGGCGCTCATGACACGATCAACGCGACGATTGAGAGGGTTTACGACCTATGACGGAGCTAAAAGTCTATGATGCTACCGGCGTCCAGCGTCCGATTTCCGCTGAAACCAATCCGGATGGATCGATCAGTCCCCGGCACGGTTTCTCCGAGGAAGCGACTGCCCTTGTCGAAGCCGTGCGCCAAGCGGTGGAGATTGTCACGCCAGCGTGCCAACACCGGCCTGTGAAACCGTCCGATGACGTCTTGTTGGAGAATGTCCTGTCAATCTATGTCGGCTTTGGCGGAGCGGTTGCGATCGAAGCGGGCGGCGGCGTTGCGATCTACCACTGCCAGAACGGCACACTGCTGCCGGTTGCCGCCCACAAGGTTCTTGCGACTGGCACGACGGCATCCGAAATCGTTGCGTTAGTCAAATGACGGGCTCGCATTATGGCACGATGTTAGTTGTCGAACAGGCGGGAAACAGCTTATCGCAGACAACGCAGTCGCTGGCGACCGACGACATCATACATCTCTATGAACTGGATGCCTCGGTGATCGGCGGCGGTATCTATCGTTTCACGTCCTCGGCGTTTGAAGAGGCACCGGTGTCCTGCGGCGGTCATGTCTATGAACCAACGCCGATTGAGACCGATGGCTGGGAGATGTCCTCGCAGGGCACGATGCCACGCCCGACGCTGAAGGTTGCGAATGTCTCGGGCGTATTGTCTGCCGTCGTCAATGAATTCGGCGATCTGGTCGGGGCGACGTTTCGGCGTATCCGTACCTTCCGGCGGTTTCTGGATGGCATGGAGGATGCGGATCCTGATGCGCATTTCCCAATCGATGTCTATCGGATCGAGCAGAAGACCAACCAGAACCGCGTCTATATCGAATGGACGCTGGCTGCCGCGATGGATCAACAGGGCAGGAAACTGCCCGGCCGGCAGGTCATCCAGAGTGCGTGCACCCATGCCTACCGGCGCTTTGATCCGGAAACCGGCACGTTCGATTATTCGAAAGCAACATGCCCTTATGCGGGAACAGCCTGTTTCGATGCGAAGGGCAACAGCGTGGCGCGATCAGAGGACCGTTGCAGCAAGCTTCTGCAGTCGGGCTGTGTGAAGCGTTTCGGCCATGGCGATCTGCCGACGCGGGCGTTTCCCGGTGTCGGCCGCGCCAACACCTGAGAAGGCAACAATCATGTTTGACGATGATGTCACGCGGGACGCCCGTGCGCATGCGCTCGAGGTCTGGCCGCAAGAAGCCTGCGGGGTGGTGTCCGGCGGCCAGTATAAACGGATACCGAACATTGCCGGGGATCCGGAAAACAGCTTTGAAATGCCTGCCGAGACCTGGCTGAATTATCAGCCGGAGGCGGTCATCCATAGCCACAATGCAAAGCTTCACCCGCATTGTCCTTCAAGGGCCGATATGGAAACCCAGATTGTTGCCGGCATTCCGTTCGGGATTGTCAGCTGCGATGGCGAGGTGACCACGCCGGTTTTGTGGTGGGGCGATCATTGCCTTGACGCACCGCTTCTGGGGCGGTCATTCGTGCCTGGTGTCTTTGACTGCTACGGGCTTGTGCGCAGCTGGTACTGGCAGGAACGCGGTATTCGTCTGCCGGACTTTGCGCGCTCGAAAGTCTGGTGGGAAGAGGGCGAAAACCTTCTGGCGGTTCATTTTGAAGAGGCGGGCTTTCGGCAGATCGATGCCGGTGAAGCCCGCCCCGGTGATGTGTTCTTCATGCAGCTTGTTTCAAAGGTGCCGTGTCATTCCGGTATCCTGCTGGAAAACGGTCTTTGCCTGCATCACCTCGACGGTCGGCTGTCACGGCGTGAGCCGGTCGGCCCGTGGCTGAAGCGGGTTACGCATTGGCTACGGTATCGAAGTTCAGTCAACCAGCGATTTCACGACGCGCCAGATCGGCCAGAAATGCCGAGCGGGTCAGGCCATGAGACTTGGCATACTGATCCACGGCAGCCAAAAGGCCGGCATCCATGGTGATGTTGGCTTTCGTGGTCCGGCCACTCAACTGAACCAAAGGGACGGCCAGAAGAAACGCACCCTCGGCCAGATCGTGGGCAACTTCATCATCGGCGCGAACAGCATCGAGCGAACGTGTTTCCGGAAGTTCTTCCCCTTCCAGATGGAGCGCCAGTGCCTCACTGGCATTGGCCAGAAGATCGTCCATATCGTCGGCGGCTGAAAAGCAACCGGGAACATCGGGGAAGTGTACGCCAAAAGCGCTGTCACCTTCCTGATGAACAACTGCAATGTAGTAACGCATGGCGCTTTCCTTTCCTTACAGCCAACCGGCCTGTTTATAGATGTTCCGCACAGTACCGATTGGCAAGTCCTTCTTGGGGTGAGGCACCGTAACGGTCTTGTCACCCTTTTTGAACTTGTGGTGGGAACCTGTGACTTTCACCAGTTCGAAGCCATCGTTTTCCAAGTGCTTAATGATCTTGCGGCTATTGGTGTCCATCAATTCAATCCCTTTTATGCGTATATATATACGCCTAAATAGGATGACGTGCAAGGTTTTGTGCGCATAAAAATACGCATTGTGTGAGTTCTGAAAAGAACCATCCACCTTCACGGCGATCTCGCGCCGCCGTTCGCAACGACCTATCGCGGGCTGGACAAGATCATTGCCGTGTCATTCCGGTATCCTGCTGGAAAACGGTCTTTGTCTGCATCGCCTCGACGGTCGGCTATCACGACGCGAGCCCATCGGGCCGTGGCTGAGACGAATTCCCCATTGCGTTCGCCACTTCGGATAGGTTCTCGAGTTCGGATATCGTCTCAAGCTGATCTTCAAGCTCGCCGAAGGCTATATGAAGATCGTAACTGGCTTGCGCATGCATCCAGAATTCAGCGCTCGTGCGAAAGTATTTTGCCAGCTTGAGCGCAAGCTCCGCTGTAACCGGGCCGATCTCGTTTACAAGCCGATCAATATCTTCAAAAGGAACTTTTAGGGTGCTGGCGAGCTGTCCCGGATAGATGTCAAGCGGGACAAGATATTCTTCGCGAAGGATTTCCCCCGGATGAACCGCAGGCAACGTGCTGTCCATAGTCTTCCTCCCTCAACCATTGCGGAAATCGATCAGAGAGTTAAGTTCGTCAGTCGTTTCGTAATACCTCGAAGGTAAAATAAAACCCGACGGAGTCAATCAACCTAAACGAGAATGGTGTAAGATGATGCTTCGTAAAATCCATTTCGTCGGCACTTGCACTCGAGCCGACCTGCCAGCTGATTTCTATTATGCTGAAGGTCGGTGTTCGAGCAGATAGCGCACGGCCAGTCCGACATGGCGAGGAATGGGTCTGTCTTTGGCGTAATAGGCGACCTGCCGCCGGGATAGCTCCAGCGCGCGCGCCATGCCGTCCAGCGTCTGGTCCAACTGCTCCATGGCGTTGCGGAAGTCATCGTTGCTGAACTCTGCCGGCGGCAGGGCTTCCAGCCACATGGCGGAAAAGTCGAGTTCATCATTCCACTCGATGGCGTTGCGGTATTCATTGATCCGGAAAGATCGGAACAGCGCATCGTCTTCGCGTAATGGCTTGTAGAAACGTCGGCTTTCCAGGGCCGGAGCAAGATCAACCGTTTTTTCCACGCCATTGTCAAAGCGGACAAACAGTTTGCGTCCTTCGCGCGGCTCGACGGTTGTGAGACGGGGAAGTCTGCGGCCGACCGAGACGATATCGTCTTCACGGATTGAGGCGGTTCCACTCATTGATGAGTTGCTCCCTGTTTTTCTCAGCCCATTCGAGGGCCGCTCTCAGGCTCTTCCTGTCCATGCTTGCACTGTCAATATAGTGCACCACGTGCATTAATTCAACGACTGAACTTCATCAAACCGGGGTTGCTTCATGCTTCGAACCATCCACCTTCATGGCGCACTCGCGCGGGACTTTGCCCCGACTTATCGCCTCGACGTTTCCAGCGCGGGCGAGGCCGGTGAGGCACTGGCCGCTGTGGTGCCGGGGTTTCGGGACTATGTCACCGACCGGAACTTTCGTGTTCTGCGTGGCGATCCGGACACCGGCATGGCGCTTGGACCGGATGAGCTGGGCTTTCAGCTGGGCAGAGCGGATCTGCATATCGTGCCGGTGGTCGCCGGGGCGGGCAATCGCGGGCTGGGTAAGGTCATTGCCGGTGTGTTCCTGATCGGGGCGGCATTCTTCATGCCTGCCTCGCTGACAGGGGTGGGCGTTCTCGGCACGACGGTCGGCGGCGCGATGAAGGGGCTGGGAATCGCCATGGCAATGGGCGGCCTCGGCCAGATGCTGTCACCGGCTCCGAAGATGGCCGGGAACGCGGAAGACCAGTCGTCCTACCTGTTCAATGGCGGTGCCAATGTGACCACGGAAGGCGGTCCCGTGCCGCTTGTCTATGGCCAAAAATTCCGGGTCTCGCCGGTGCTGATCGCCGCCGGGCTTTCGACCGAAGACGTGGCCGTTTAGCGCCGGACAGCCCGGCGCAACGATTCCCTTTTTGACGCAATTTCCTGACGGAAAACCGGCTTCCACTTTTCCTGGAATTGCTCTGATCTATCGGAAACACATCATGCAACATATGCGAATTTCCGGCCAGGGCGGCGGGAAGGGCGGCAAAGGCGGTGGCTCGGGCGGTTATAACGAGGCCCCGAACACACTGCGCTCAAAACAGACCATGCGGCTGTTGTTTCTGGTCAGCGAGGGTGTGACTGGCGGGCTGAAGAATGGGGCAAAGTCGATCTATTTCGATGATGTGCCGGTGCAGAACAGCGATGACACCTTCAACTTCGAAGGCGGCACGTTCGAGACCCGCAACGGCTTTCCCGATCAGGCGGCCTTGTCCGGGTTTCCGGCTGTCGAGAACGAGCAGGGCGTCGGCGTCGAGATCAAACAGGATCTGTCGGCAACACGCGCGATCACAAACCTGTCGGCAACTGCCGTGCGTGTCTCCATTCAGGTGCCCCAGCTGATCTATACCGATCCCGACAACGGCAATGTCAAAGAGAATTCGGTCGATATTGCCATCGATCGGCGCACTGAGGATGGCACATGGCAGGAGGCGCGCACCGATACGATCTCGGGCAAGTGCACCTCGCCCTATGTCCGGGCCTACCGGATCCCGCTGGACGGGGCAGGGCCGTGGTATATCCGCGTGCGCCGGCTTTCCGAGGATGCCAATGGCACAACGTCGAACAACCAGACCTACTGGTCATCCTATACGGTCATCGAAGATTATCGGCTGACCTATCCTGACAGCGCCATTCTCGGCGTCACGCTGGATGCGGCCGAATTCGGCGGCAGTGCGATCCCGACCGTCTCGGTGGACTGGTCCGGCATAGAAATCGCCGTGCCATCGAACTACGACCCGGAAACGCGGGCCTATGCCGGTGTCTGGGATGGCACCTTCAAACGCGCTGTCTCGGATAACCCGGCATGGATCTTCTATGACCTCGTGATCAATGACCGCTATGGCCTCGGGCAATATGTCGATGTCGGGCAGGTGTCGAAATGGGCGCTTTACGAGATCGCGCAATATTGCGACCAGCCGGTCGATGATGGCTTCGGCGGGCAGGAACCGCGCTACACCTTCAATGGTGCAATCACCTCGCGCGATGAGGCGATCAATGTCCTGACGGCCTTTGCCGGCGTATTCCGGGGCATGGTTTATTGGGGCACCGGTGCGGTGACAGCCGTCTGCGACAAGCCGGCCGATCCGGTCAAGCTGGTGTCGCAGGCCAATGTGGTTGACGGCACATTCAGCTATCAGGGATCGGCGCTTTCGGCTCGCCACACACAGGTGCTGGTCCGCTGGTTCGATCCGGAGAACAACTACAAGCCGGCGATCGAAGTTGTCGAGGATCCGGACGCGGTCGCACGCTACGGATCGCGGCAGACAGAGATCCAGGCCATCGGCTGTTGCTCGCGCGGGCAGGCACATCGTTATGGCGCATGGCTGCTGGATACGGAGCAGAACTCGACCGAAGTGGTGACCTATCGCGCCGGGCTGGATCATGCTGACGTTGCGCCCGGCGATATCGTGCTGGTGGCCGATCCGTCCTATGCCGGCGTGCGCTATGGCGGGCGGATCAAGGCGGTTTCCGATGATCTGACGGTGGTCACGGTCGATGCCCCGGTAACGCTGAATGATGGCGAAACCTACACGCTGACGGCCGTCATGCCGGATGGTTCGCTGGCTGACAGGGCGGTTACGGCCGGGGCAGGGGAAAGCGATGTTCTGGCACTGGCGGCAGCTCTGCCGGATAGACCGGTCGCCGGTGCGATGTGGATCCTGACCGGTTCGGATGCGGCACCACGTCCATTCCGGGTTCTGTCGATCACGGAAAACGACAAGCACCAGTTCGATGTCTCGGCCCTGATCTATGACGAAACCAAATGGGATCGCGTCGAGAAAGGACTGCAGCTCGAGCCGCCATCCTTCTCGACCTATCCGACCGGGCCGCTTCTGGCGCCGTCGCATATCAATGTTGCGGAATATCTTTACCTGGCCGGCGGCGTTTCCGTGCGCGGGGCTGTCACCATCGGCTGGTCCGCGCCGGATGATACACGGGCCACGCTCTATGAGGTCGAATATCGCGAACAGGGCGGGATCTGGCTGCCGGTCGGATCCACGACCAGTGTCTCGATCGATCTGCAGGACCTCGACCCCGGCAATTACGATTTTCGGGTTCGCTCGGTGTTCACCGCGCTGAACCAGCGGTCGAAATGGACAACACTGGAAGCCGTCTATCTATCCAGCGTGCTGTCGCCGCCGGGCAATGTCGAACGCTTTGCCATTGCCGTCCTCGGCGATATTGCAACGTTGACATGGGCACCGGTGGAGGCGCTGAACCTGTCGCATTACGTGATCCGCTATTCGCCGGAACAAAGCGGCGTTTCGTGGCGCTCATCCGGTGCCCAGCTCGGCCATGTCGATGCAACAAGCGTGCAGATCCCGACGCGGCCCGGAACCTACCTGATCAAGGCGGTCACCCGGCAGGGGATCGAAAGCCCGTCTGCAACGGTGATCACGACCACGGTCGGGGCAACACCGATGAATGCGGTCGAGCGGTTTGCCGAGCAACCGGACTGGTCCGGGACGTTTGAACGCTGCAGGGCCGGTGAACCGGGCTTGCGGCTTGCCGAGAGGCAAGAGGGCGATCTTTATCCCTCCGGCACCTATGTCTCTGCCCGCACGATCGATCTTGGGGCGGTTTACACATCACGCGTGACGTCGATCCTGTCGGTCTACGGTCAGGACATTGACGATACGCTGGTCAAATGGCCGGTGCTGAGCCGGCTTGATGCCATGGTGGGGGCCGATGCGTCGAAGTGGAATGCCGTCATGGAATTGCGGACCACGGATGACGATCCGGAAGCGGCCGATGCGGCATGGACCGACTGGCGGGAAGCGGCGACCGGCGATGTCTCGGCCAGGGCCTATCAGATGCGGCTGTTGCTCAGCAGTCTCGACAGCAACATCACGCCGGTGGTCGCACGCGCCGAACTGACGGTCGACATGCCGGACAGGATCCTGAGCGGCAACAATATCCCGGTCACGACGGAAGGCCGTCATATCGGCTTCACGCCGCCCTATCACGGGCTGACGGGGCTTTCGGTCTCCGCACAGGGGCTTCGCTTCGGTGACTATTACGAGCTCACCGGCAAGAGCGAGGCCGGTTTCGACATCATCTTCAAGGATCAGTCCGGCACACCGGTCGAACGTTCGTTCGACTATGTGGCCGTTGGCTACGGAAAGGTTCATGCATGACGCAATATCAAAACGTGACGATCGACCCGACCGTCACCAACGGTTCGCAGCTGGCGTCCAATATCAATAGCTGGCGGGAGGCAACGCTCTCCCTGCACAGCGGTGTCGCGCGCCCAGCCTATGCCACAGCAGGAACGATGTGGCTGAGCACGGCGTCGACGCCGTGGAAGCTCTATGTCTTCGACGGGGTAAACGATGCCCCGCTGGGCGAGATCGACCCGGCAGGGCATGCGTTTGTATCGGCGGGCGGAACGGACTTTACCAATGACCTGATGACGGCGGCCGATCCCGCCGCGGCGCGTGACAAGCTCGGAGCGGTTTCCAGAGGCGGCGACACGATGACCGGGGAACTGGTCAGCACAAGCTATAATGTCCTGCGCATGGTCGCCGGCGATTACGGGGCATTCTTCTGGTCGGGTGATGGGGTTATCACGCTGCTGATCACCGACTTTGAGGATCCATACGGCGGATACAACGACTATCGGCCGTTCACGGTGAACCTTGCCACAGGTGCAGTCGACATCCGGAACCTTACCATCGGTCAGGGGGACCTCACCGTTGAGGAAGGGAACCTGACAGTTCGGGAAGGGGGCCTGACCGTCAAGAAAGGGGACCTCAGGGCCGGCGATGCCCGTTTCGAGACAAACGGAAATTCGGTGGGCTCGATCTGGAACAATTGGGGTGCCGGCGATGCCCACACCGCCATCAACAACCGCATTGAAGACCGGGCGGCAGCGCATGCGAATAGCCGTGCCGCTGCCGGTGCGACCTGCGTCTACAACTCCGATGTCGTCGAATTCGGTGTTGCAAAACTGGGCGATACTAAAGTGGTCGATGCTCCGACCAACTACGTACTGGTCGGCCTTCGCGGCCATCGCACCATTGATAATATTTTTTATCAGCGTGCCCGTCTTATGAGAAACCAATAGGAGCCAATGGTGAGCAAGTTCATCTTTACCCACGACAGCCTTGCAGACCTGATCGAATGGAAACACCCGACATTGCAGCGCAACCGGGATTTCCTGACCGCCCACACCTGCTACATGAATTCCGCCGAGCAGAAGGGCGATGCCTTTATTGCAGGCTGGTTTGTCACGAATATCGAGCCGCCCAACATTGCCGAGCTCCTGCAGTGGAAAACTGACTATGAGGCGACGACTGAGCCGGCGGATACGGAAACGGCTGAGGACTGAAGCGAATGCCATCACTGACAATCGGATTGAGCCTGACGGCGGTGCGAACGCCCGGGCGTACTGACTGGTGGCAGTCTCCGGCCTGGCAGGCTACGGACAGGGCAACGGGTCAGTTGCGTGAACCGGCTGCCGTCATGGATTTTGACGACGGGCGTTACGCGCTTGATCGCAGTTCCAGCACGGAAGAATTGATTGATTTTAGCAGGCCCGGCACAGCGACCTATATCGGCTCCGACGGGATCGTTTCTTCCGCAGCGGCAGATGTCCCACGCTTCGACTACACGAACAAAAGGCGGCAGCTCCTACTGGAAGGTCCGGCAACGAACCTTTACCCAGGATCTGTTGACATGAACGCGAACACCGGAGGTGGGTCCGGGTTTATTGGCACAATTTCCCGGCAGCCTGGAACGACAATTGGTGGGCTACCAGCTATCAAAGCAATACCTGATGCGGGTAGCGCCTTGGGAGGTCGTCAAGTGCGATACAACGCGAAAGCGCCGACGACCAAAGGGGCCTATACCATGTCGTTGTTCGCGAAAGCATCCGGGCTTGATCGGGTTGTGCTTTGTCTTTTAGGCGCAGGTTCTGCCGTCAAGGCGACTTTTGATCTTGTCGCTGGCACAGTGGTGGACGCCGGCGCTGGAGTGGTGACAAAAATCGTTCCTGTGCGTGGCGGTTATCGTCTATCCGTTTCGGCAGATGTTTCTGATGCCACATCCTTTGAATATGAAATCTATGTCGATGACAGCTCTGAAAGCGTTGGAGACGGCACTTCCGGCATTGAGTTTTGTGGCCTTCAGTTCGAGCAGGGCAATTATACGTCGTCCTACATCCCGACATCCGGCAGTGCCGTCACGCGGCCAGCCGACAAGGCGAAACTCGCCGGGCCCGTTGCCGCATTGCTCAGGCGCGGGGCGGCGAGCGTATCGTTGCAGGGAGAGAGTATTTATGGCACCGGCGCTGGTAGCTCGGGCTGCATTTTGGGTGGTCCAGGCAGTGAAGACTATTTGTTTATGCTGGCCAGCAATGGCGTGCAAATCAAAGCGGGGATGCCGGGCTATGTTCTGGCTTACATAACCCAACCGCTTTCGAAGTTTGGAGTGATTTCGTCGTGGGATAGCCTCGGTTTTTCCGGGGTATCTTCGGACAATGGCAATGTCAAAAGCGGGGATGTTCCCCAGATAGCCGACTTGTCTTCAGTCTTCATCGGTCGCAATGCATCGTCTATCTTTGCTTCTGGTTGGTACGAACAGATTGTGATCTGGCCTTTCCGAGTGAGTGATACGGATTTGCAGGCAAAGGCGGTGCCCTATGCATGATACCTTCCTGAAATTCTCAGATCACGCGGAGGCGCTGGCCACATTCGAAGCCATTGGCCATGCGGTCGACGCGCTGACTTATCTCGATACCGGCCTGCCGGCAGGCATGCTGATCGTAAAACCCGTTGGCGCGTCCTGCGATGGCATCGTTTATGCGCCGACGGGGCAAACCCAGACCGGTGAAAACGGTCTCGAATATCCCGTCATGGCACCGGTCCGGGGCTATCATGTCAATATCCGCATGGCCGATAGTAGGGTGTTGCCGGATGCATTGGCCGCTTTTGAAGTTGCGCCGGAACCGGAAACGCCGGCGGAACGCTTTGCTTGATCAAATGCCGGGCTGACCGGCGACAATCCAAGGACAATCAAACATGGAAATCACCACGGTATCCAGCCGGGGGCGCGCTTTCGTGCGCCTGATTGAAGGCAATCCGCTGACGGCCTATCTCGATCCGACCGGCACGCCGACGATCGGGACCGGCTTCACCATGAAATCCGCCTATTGCAAACGCGAATTCGCAAAACTCGGCATTACAAAACTCATTCCCGGCAAGACGAAAATCACCGCCGAACAATCCGACCGGATCCTGCGCACGGTCATCGACAACGGCTATGGCAAGGAGGTTGTTGCCAACTCGCCTGCCGATCGGACGCAATACCAGATGGATGCGGCGTCCTCGGCCGCTTTCAATCTCGGCGGCCGTGTGGTCAGTAAATGGACCTTCGGAAAGCTCTGGCGGGCCGGCAGGCTGAAGGCAGCGGCCGACCATCTCGCCAGCCACTACAACACCTCGAAGGGCAAACGCCTGCCCGGTCTCGTACGCCGGCGCAAGGAAGAGGCGCTGCTGTTCGAAAAGGGTATCTATACCGGCGTCGACACCGTTGTGAGCGCACCGGAGGGCGTGCCGCGACAGGCAACCGACACAGCGCCGGAAACGGGCGATCCGGTGGTGCGCGATGTGCAGGAAATGCTGAAGAAACGCGGCTTCGATCCCGGCACGATTGACGGCTGGTTCGGTGAGAACACCCGCAAAGCTGTTCTGTCCTACCAGATGGCCCACCCGCATCTGGTCAATGACGGCATCATCGGCCCGGCCACCATCGCCCAGCTGCGCCGCGATATGAAGGCGCTGAAGGATGCCGCGCAGAAGTCCGGTGCATCGGCCGCCGCCTCCGGTGCCATTGCGTGGGCTTCCGGCCTGCCGATCGGCTGGATCGTCACGGGTGTTGTCATCATCGCCATTGGCTGGTTTGCCTGGCGTTACCGCGATGTGATCGCACGCCGGATCAACACACTGACAGGCCATAAGGTGGAGGTATGATCCCGACCTTCATCAAATGGCTGCTCAAGCTTGGCGCAGGCGGCATTGTCGAGCGCGCCATCGCGCTCATCGACAAACGGGCCGAACGTGAAAACGACCGTGAGAAGATCCGGGCCGAACTGACGGCGGAATATCTGCGGCAGGTGGTCGAGGAAACCCGCATCATGGCGGACTACAACAAGGCCAAGCTGTCGTTTCCGTGGTTCTGGGTTCTGGTGTTCGCCGTTGCCGGGCCGCTGATCATTTGGGAAATGGCTGTTGTCATCGACAGTATCCCCTATCTCAGGGGCGTGTTCGGGGATCAGCAGGTCTTTGACCTGCCGACCGGTGCATTGCAGGACGCCTATGCCGCGATGGTCAAATGGGTGTTCTACATCGGCTCGGGCGTCGCCGGGCTTCGCGCAGTTATCAAATAGACGGGGCAGGGTATGACGGTCGAGATCGCGCGTCAGCTGGGAGAGGTTCAGGGCAAGCTCGATGCGCTGATCGGGAAGGTGGACGAAAACCACAGCGGTCATGAGGAAATCCACGACCGTCTGAACCATGTCGAGTATCAGAACGAACGATTGCTCGAACAGAACAAGGCGCTGTCAGAGCGCCTCGGAGAAACCGAGGCGTTCGTCGCCGAATACCAGAAGATCAAGCAGATCGGCCGGGGCTATATCCTCGGCGCGGCCATGGCCGGGACCGGGTTTGGCGTCTGGCTTTCAGATGGGCTGATGCAGGTTCTGAAGGCATTGAAGGGCGGGTAATGCCTTCAGTGAAACAGAATCTTTTCACGCCGAAAGTTGCGTGTTTTGTTGGTTAGGCGCCCTTGCATCCCTTCTTATGCATGGCCGCTTCCATAGCATTTATTTTGCCTTTGGCATTTGCTATGTCACCTTCTTTGTCGCCGCCACTAAGGCTGCTAAGTGGCACGCCAACCAAGAACACGCCAAAAGCGTCGCCGTTTGCGGCATCATTTTGTTGTTTTGAAAGCGCCGATAGGTTGCTCTTCTCATTAGCAAGTTGTTGCCTCAAAGATGAGCAGCTATCTCCTGTATAGGCCTGCATAGGTATAGTGGTAGCAGTGATGGCGTCCGGGCGACGGGCGCATCCAGAGAGTGCAACAGCGGCAACGCATACCGCCAGAAAAATCGATTTCATGACTTCCCCCAAAAAATATGTATGCGGTCCCCTGACCGCTGTGAAGATGCATATTTTGCATCCACGCTCATTAAGTGCAATGTAATTTAAAGAAATTGGTTCTGATTACCTCCAAGGCCATTCATCGGATGCCATAAGCGCCATCACAGTATATGTTCAGACGTTCAGACGTTCAGACCGGTGAGGTGAACACTTATCGGTCTTTCTCCGGCGATGCAGTATAGGCAGGGTCAACAGAGCCGAGACTGCTCCGATTGCCCCGAATTCAAGGATCGGAGACCGCATCGGTGGAGGATTGTTCCACATAAGGGACACCGGAATCGTGGATACAGCCCCAGTCAGAAGCGCGACACCCACGCGTTGCCACAGGGCTGCGATCCGCGGCAGGCACCACCCCAGGATTGCCCCGGTCGCCAGCGCCGGCAGGAACCCGATCAGATAGGATCCGGCCGGAATCACGAAGAACACCAAGTATAGGGTAAGCGGGTGTTCCGGTGGCCAAGTCACATCCCGGAAGCCCCGGCTGACGAGGAAAACAATACCAATTCCGATAGCATAGATGATCGGGACCAGCGGTGGCGCGATCACCCCGGTCCACAACGCCTTCCCGAGAACGACTTTCCACGACGGAGCGCTATGTGCGCCTTGTGTTTCTCTCGTCACGGTCATCTCCTCGCTCATGGCATCATGCCACCATGCCGCGGAAAAACCGCTTAACGCGGCTGTCTGCAAACCAGGGACCATATCTTCACGCTTATGGGCGTGGTCTGTGTGCAAACGCCAAGCGTGTCCGGGTAGATGTCGGCCTTTCGATTATAGTTTTCGAACGGTCTCTTTGTCCTGCCCCGCGGCCGTTCCGGCGCCGCGCGGCAGCTCCGGATCCAATTGAGCAAGAAAAATACTAGGGCAATTGGTATCTTGAGTAAATGAGTACAACGAGACCAATGGTCAGGCTTCACGATTTCACGCCAGCCTCTTTAGCTCACTCATTTGCAGGCATCCATTCCCAGTTCTCGTATTTGTCTCCCCGCTGTCGGATATGGGAATATCGCTTCAGGGAAACCCATGAGCGGTGGCCGGAGACTGCCGCAGCATGTGGGATGTTATAGCCGATCTCGAAAAGCCGGCTAATGCCTTCGTGACGCAGATCATGAAAGTGCAGGTCTTCGAGGCCGAGCAGCCGGCAGGCCCTTGTGAAATTGGCGCTGATGGATTCCGGCGAGTAGGGAAATATCCGTTCAGCTTTTTGCGGGGCGCGCTTGATGACAGCTAAAGCCGGCGCGGGCAGGTCGCACCAGTTGTCGTTGCCTATCTTCTGCCCCGGATTCTTCATATCCCGCACAAGAACCCGACTGTTCTGCTCGTCCAGGTCCGCCCATGAAATGCGGCAGATTTCATCCTGTCTGCGGGTCGAAAAAAGCGCGAAAAGAATGATTTCGTCCATCGGCATGGATTGTGGTGCCTGAGCGCTGCGTTGCCGAAAGAATGCCAAGAGCTCGTCCAACTCATCGAGTGTCGGCCGTCGATCGCGCTGTCGACTTTTCGAGGTCATCCCCAGCCGCTTGGCAACGATCACACCGTCCTGCATGGCCTGTTTATCAAGCGGATAGCCCCACGCGGGGCGTGCGATAGCAAAGACCGAAGAAAGGTGAGAGAGATAGTTCGCGACGGTTTGCGGTTTCTTGTCGATAGAGAGTTCACGCGCGAGCTCGACAATATGCGCGCTGGTGATCTCTTCGCAGGAAAGATCGGCTATATCGAAACTTTTCAGAGTGCGAAGAACCTGTGTCTTGGTCCTTCCCATGGGGGCGGCATTTTCCCTGATGTACTGGTCGATTACGTCCGCGAGTGTTACATTTCCGTGCTTCGCGCGCTCAAGCCCGCCGGGCTCGAACAGATCGCCTTCGCGCTTGTTCATCCATGCAACGGCAAGCTTCTTACGATCAAAGGTCTGGCTCTCGCTGTGGACTGTTTTGCCGTTTCGTTTTATGCGAATTTGCGCCGTATATGACATTCTGCCATTTCTGCGCTGTTTTCGAGCTGTTATGGTTCCCATCGGTGCTACACGTTTTCTCCGAATGCTACATTGTAGCACTAGCACTCCCAAAACAGCCTGAAAAGGCATAAAATAGGATAAAAATCCTAGGCTTAAATGGATAGAATTTTGGAAAACTGCAATAAAATCAATGACTCAGGAGAAAGGCGCTTTGCCATCGCACCGATGATCGATTGGACGGATCGTCATTGCCGGTTTTTTCATCGGCAGTTGGTGAGGGGCGGGCAGGTTTATACCGAGATGATCGTGGCGGATGCTGTGTTGCGTGGGGATCGGGGGCGTTTGCTGGGGTTTGATGACTGTGAACATCCGGTGGTTTTGCAGCTTGGCGGTTCTGATCCGGTGAAGCTTGCCGCGGCGGCGCGGGTCGGTGCGGATTTCGGTTATGACGAGATTGGTTTGAATGTTGGCTGCCCCTCCGATCGCGTTCAGTCCGGAACATTTGGGGCTTGTCTGATGCAGACGCCCGAGATCGTGGAAAAAGCGGTTTTTGCGATGAAGGCCGCAGTGGATGTGCCGGTTTCGGTCAAGTGTCGGATCGGGGTCGATGATCAGGACCCTGAAACCGTGCTGCCGGATTTTGTTGCGCGCATGGCCGACGCCGGGGCGGATGCGGTGTGGATCCACGCGCGAAAGGCCTGGCTCAAGGGGTTGAGCCCGAAAGAAAACCGGACAATCCCGCCGCTTGATTATGGGCTGGTTCACCGCATGAAGGTGGAGTTTCCGGATCTCTTCATCGGCGTGAATGGCGGGATCGCTACACTGGATGAAGCCGAGGCGCAGCTGGCCCATGTCGATGGCGTGATGCTGGGACGTGCCGTTTACCAGACCCCGCGCATTCTGGCGGAGGTCGATCACCGGCTTTTCGGGCAGCCTGAAAAGGTGCTGGACCTTGAGGCGCTGTGCCGGACCATGATGGATTATGCGGAAAGGCAGATGGGGCAGGGTGTCCGGTTGTCCCAGATCACCCGCCATATGATTGGTCTTTTCAGCGGATATGCAGGCGCGCGACGTTATCGCCAGATCCTGTCGACCGAGGCGCCGAAACAGGGGACGGGGCCGGAGGTTATCGCCGCTGCATTCGCGGCGGTGGAATATGATGCCGAAACGGTCTGAGGCTTCGGCATCGGTTTTTCTCAGCGCTTGAGCGCCGTGCGGATCGCTTCGATCGCGTCGTCTGCCTTGCTGCCGTCCGGACCGCCGGCCTGAGCCATGTCCGGCCGGCCGCCACCGCCCTTGCCGCCAAGCGTAGCCGAGGCCTCGCGTACGAGATCGACCGCGGAGACGGTGTCGGTCAGATCTGCTGTGAGCGAAACCACAACACTGGCCTTGTTGTCTTCGGCGATGCTGATGAACACCACGACGGTGCGCTCCCTGTCTTTCTTGGCGCTGTCGGCAAGGCCTTTCAGCTCCTTTGCGGCCACGCCGGAAAGAACCTTGGCGGCAAGCGAAATGTCGCCGATCATCTCCGCTTCATCGGAGGAGCCAGGGCCGCCGAGCGCGATCTGCTTGCGCGCCTCGGCCAGTTCACGTTCCAGCCGACGTCGCTCCTCGGCAAGGGCGAAAACGCGGTTTGCCACCTCGTCGGGCTGCACCTTGAGGGTAGCGGCGAGTGCCTTGACCTTGTCATCCTGCTGGGTGAGGTAATGGCGCGCATCGATACCTGTCAGCGCCTCGATACGGCGGACGCCAGCGCCGACGGCGCTTTCGCCGACAATGCGGATCAGGCCGATCTCGCCGGTGGTGCGGACATGGGTGCCGCCGCACAGCTCAAGCGAATAGGTCTTGCCCGCCTTGTCGCCGGTCGTTGCGGTGCCCATCGAGACAACGCGCACCTCATCGCCGTATTTCTCGCCGAACAGCGCCATCGCGCCTTCGGCAATGGCATCGTCCACGCCCATCAGGCGGGTCGAGACGGGCGCATTCTGCAGCACGATTTCGTTGGCCATGTCTTCGACGACGGCAAGTTCTTCCGCTGTCATCGGCTTGGGGTGCGAAATGTCGAAACGCAGTCGCTCGGGCGCCACCAGCGAGCCCTTCTGGGCGACATGGGGGCCGAGCTTCTGGCGCAGCGCTTCATGGATCAGATGGGTTGCCGAGTGATTGGCGCGCAGGCGCGCGCGGCGCGCATGATCCACCTCAAGGCTGACCGGCTCGCCCAGCGTGAGATCGCCGTCCTCGACTTCGCAAAAATGAATGAACAGCCCATTGGCCTTTTTCTGCGTATCGGTCACCCGAAGCCGGGCACTATCGGTTGAAATCGTACCGGTATCTCCCATCTGGCCGCCGGATTCGCCATAAAACGGAGTCTGGTTGACAACGACAGCAACGCTGTCGCCGGCAGACGCTTTCTCCACGCTGGCGCCGTCGTTGACAAGCGCCAGCACCACGCCTTCGGCCTTTTCCGTTTCATAACCGAGGAACTCGGTGGCTTCGTGCTTGTCGCCGAGCTCGAACCAGATGGTTTCGGTGGCGGTATCGCCCGAACCGGCCCAGTGTGCGCGCGCTTCGGCACGTTGGCGGTGCATGGCGTCCTGAAAGCCGGACAAGTCGACATGAATGCCGCGCGCACGCAGGGCATCCTGGGTCAGGTCAAGCGGAAAGCCATAGGTGTCGTAGAGCTTGAAGGCGGTCTCGCCGTCGAGGCTTTCACCTTCGGAGAGATTGCGCGTGGCATCCTCAAGCAGTGTCAGGCCGCGATCGAGGGTTTTTCGGAATCGTGACTCTTCAAGCTGAAGCGTTTCCGAAATCAGGGATTCAGCACGCTGCAATTCGGGATAGGCACGGCCCATCTCACCGACCAGCGTCGGCAGCAGCCGGTAGATGATCGGCTCTCTGGCACCGAGCAATTCGGCGTGGCGCATGGCGCGGCGCATGATCCGACGCAGCACATAGCCGCGGCCCTCATTCGACGGCAGAACGCCATCGGCAATCAGGAAGGCGGATGAGCGCAGGTGATCGGCAATCACACGGTGGCTTGCCTGCCGCTCGCCCTCGGCTTTTACGCCCGTCAGTTCTTCGGATGCACCGATCAGCTTCTGGAACAGATCGATGTCGTAATTGTCGTGCTTGCCCTGAAGGACGGCGGCAACCCGCTCAAGACCCATGCCGGTATCGATCGACGGGCGCGGAAGGTCTTCTCGCCGCTCTGGCGTGAGCTGTTCATACTGCATGAAAACGAGATTCCAGATCTCGATGAAACGGTCGCCATCTTCTTCCGGCGAGCCGGGAGGGCCGCCCCAGATATGGTCGCCATGGTCGAAGAAGATTTCCGAGCATGGCCCGCACGGACCGGTATCGCCCATCGACCAGAAATTGTCCGACGTCGGGATACGGATGATGCGATCTTCGGGCAGGCCGGCAATCTTGCGCCAGAGATCGAAGGCCTCGTCATCTTCATGATAGACGGTCGTGAGAAGCTTGTCCTTCGGCAGGCCGAATTCCTTTGTGATCAGTTCCCAGGCCAGCGAGATCGCCTGTTCCTTGAAATAGTCACCGAAGGAAAAATTGCCCATCATCTCGAAGAATGTGTGATGGCGGGCCGTGTAGCCGACATTGTCGAGGTCGTTGTGCTTGCCGCCGGCGCGCACGCATTTCTGCGCGGTCGTCGCCCTCGAATAGGGGCGGTTTTCAAGACCGGTGAACACGTTCTTGAACGGCACCATGCCCGCATTGGTGAACATCAGGGTCGGGTCGTTATGCGGCACAAGCGGGCTGGACGGGACGACCTCATGCCCGTTCCGCTTGAAGAAGTCGAGAAAGGTCGACCGGATTTCATTCACGCCACTCATGCTATGCCACGCCCCTTACGTATATCGGTGTTGTCTGCCGAGACTTTCACGGCTTTTAGCGACAGGCGTCGCCACTGTCCAGACAAGACAAAACAGCGGCTCCGTAAAGCCGCTGCTGATTTCATGTATCAAACGTTCCGGTCATCCGCCGTAAGGCCGGTCGGTCCAATCAATCGTCGTCGGTTCCGGTTGTCGGGGTCTCTTCTTCGGCATCGAGAAGACCTTCGGACAGCAGACCGGCATTCTGGCGCAAGGCCAGCTCGATCTCTTCGGCAATTGCGGCATTTTCCCTCAGGAACGTCTTGGCATTCTCACGGCCCTGACCGAGCCGCTGACTGTTATAGGAGAACCAGGAACCGGATTTTTCCACAATGCCGGCCTTGACGCCGAGGTCGATCAGCTCGCCCATCTTGGAAACACCTTCGCCATACATGATGTCGAACTCGACCTGTTTGAAGGGCGGCGCCATCTTGTTCTTGACGACCTTGACGCGGGTCTGGTTGCCGACCACCTCGTCGCGGTCCTTGACTGCGCCGATGCGGCGGATGTCGAGACGGACGGAGGCGTAGAACTTCAGCGCATTGCCGCCTGTCGTGGTTTCGGGCGAACCGAACATGACGCCGATCTTCATACGGATCTGGTTGATGAAGATGACCATGCAGTTGGAGCGCGAGATCGAAGCCGTCAGCTTGCGCAGCGCCTGGCTCATCAGGCGGGCCTGAGAGCCGGGAAGGCTGTCGCCCATCTCGCCTTCGATTTCAGCGCGCGGGGTGAGGGCGGCAACGGAGTCGACCACAATCACATCAAGCGCACCGGAGCGCACCAGCGTGTCGGCGATTTCGAGCGCCTGTTCACCGGTATCCGGCTGCGAGATCAGAAGGTCGTGCAGGTCAACGCCAAGCTTGCGGGCATAGACCGGATCAAGCGCATGTTCGGCATCGATAAAGCCGCAGGTACCGCCGCCCTTTTGCGCTTCGGCAATGGTTTGCAGCGCAAGCGTGGTCTTGCCGGAGCTTTCCGGCCCGTAGATTTCAATGATGCGGCCACGCGGCAGGCCGCCGATGCCAAGGGCGATGTCGAGGCCCAGCGAGCCGGTCGAAACGGTTTCGATCTCGACGATGCTGTCCTGAGCGCCGAGCTTCATGATCGAGCCCTTGCCGAACGAACGTTCGATCTGGGAAAGTGCTGCTTCCAGCGCTTTGCTCTTGTTCACTGCCTTTTCCTCAACGAGTTTGAGTGAATTCTGTGCCATCGACTTTATCCCTTGTTTCGCCCGCCGCCTAGGTGAGGCTGTGATTTCCCTATTCGTACTCTATTTGTTCTCCTGTTTCAAGTCTTCTTCTGTCACTGTTTTTAAATTACTTTTCTATCCGTGTTCTTTTTACGTTCCGCTCTCGCAGAGAGATGTGGATCACGTGTCGGCCGGGTGTCCTGCCGCGGTGTCGCCGGTGGCACCGACGATCGCGGCTGCGGCGTCGAGATCGGTGCAATAGGTCACCCGGTTTTCGTCGATGTGATTGGCGGTCAGGATCGCCTTGACCCTGGGGTCGACGCCGCTCAGCAGAACCCTGACATTGCGGGCGTCAGCACGCCGGATCGTGCTTTCCAGCACATTGGCGGCCGACGAATCGATGTAGGAGACGTCCGACAGGTCGAGCACGAAATTCTTCGCGCTGTCGGCGATGCGGTCAAGCACGGAGCCGACAGTGGAGGCTGCGCCGAAGAAGAAGGCGCCGGAAATGCGATAGACGATGGTGTCGGGATCGGTGTTGACGATCGGGTGTTCGGTCTTGGCGTTATAGTCGTCATAGGGGCTGACGGCGACATCCCGGCCCATGCGATCGATGAACAGGACGGCGCCGAGCGCAAATCCGGCGACAATGCCTTCGGTGAGGTCGCGGAAGACCACCAGCAGCAGCGTGACAGTGAGGATCACCGCATCGCCGCGCGAACTCCTGAACAGGGCGCGGATTGCCGGTTTTTCGACCATGCTCCAGGCCACCACCGCCAGAACGCCGGCAAGGGCTGCCAGCGGAATGAAACGGGCGAGCGGGGCCGCCACCAGCATGAACACCAGCAGGAATGCAGCATGCAGCATGCCGGAAAACGGGCTTGTCGCGCCTGCGCGGACATTGGTGGCCGTGCGGGCGATCGTGCCGGTCACGCAGATGCCGCCGAAGAACCCGGAGGCGATATTGGCCACGCCCTGGCCGATCAGTTCCATGTTGGAGCGATGGCGACGACCGGTCATGCCGTCGGCGACAACGGCAGACAGCAGCGATTCGATGGAGCCCAGCAGCGCAAAGGCGAAGGCATCCGGCAGCACCGAGATTACCTTTTCGACCGACAGGGTCGGCACTGACGGAGACTGAAGGCCGCGCGGCAGGCCGCCGAACTGGCTGCCGATGGTTTCCACCGGCAAATGCAGCAGGGTGGCCGCAAGCGTGGCGACGGCAACGGCAATCAGCATGCCGGGCCAGCCGGGCCGCAGTTTTCGAAGTGCGATGATCAACGCAATCGTGCCGACAGCAATGGCCAGTGCGGCAAAATTGGTGGTGCCGACGAATTGCGAAAGATAGGCGACCTTGTCGGCGAACGGCCCCGGCTCCTTGCCCGGCAGGTCGAGCCCGAGGATTGCCGAAAGCTGGCTGGCAAAGATGATGATGGCGATGCCCGCCGTAAAGCCGACCGTCACGGGGTAGGGGATGAAGCGGATATAGGCCCCCAGCCTGAGATAGCCGGCGGCGATCATGATCAGTCCGGAAATGATCACCGCCAGCATCAGCCCGTCAATGCCGTGGCGCTCCGCGGAGGCTGCCACCAGAACGATGAACGCGCCCGCCGGCCCGCCGATCTGATGGCGACTGCCGCCGAAGAGCGAGACGAAGAAACCGCCGATGATCGCGGCGTAGAGCCCGCGATCGGGCGAAACGCCGGAGGCAATCGCGATTGCCATGGAAAGCGGCAGGGCGACGATGGCGACGGTCAGTCCGGAGATGGTATCGGCCTTCAGCCGGGACAGGCCATAGCCTTCCTTGAGAACGCTGACGGTTTTGGGAACGAGACGGGTAGGCATGGCTTTGCGACCTTGCACGGGGGGAGGAGAATGGAATCCTGTCTAACAAATCTGTTGCTTCTGGCAAGGGTAGCGTAACGTTTTTCGGTACGCGGGCAATTCCGCAAGATTTGTCAAACCGGTTCGTGCTTCAACGACAGGGCCAAATGAAAACGGAAAGAGATCATGAACAGTGAACCGGATTTTCAGACCTATCAGCAACGCCTGATGCGGGTGAGCGCCTATATCCATAACCATCTGGACGACGAACTCGATTTTGCCGGGCTTGCGGAAGTCGCCTGTCTTTCGCCATGGCACTGGCATCGCATCTATCGCGGCGTTTATGGCGAAACCATTGCCGCGACGGTGCGGCGGCTTCGGCTTCACCGCGCAGCCGGCGAACTCGTCAATTCCGATGCGTCTGTCGAGGCGATTGCAAAACGCGCGGGCGTATCCAGCGTCCAGGCGTTCACACGGGTTTTCAGAAGCACCTACGGCATTACTCCGGCGCGCTACAGAAGCGAGGGCCGGCACAGGATGTTCGATCAGCCGGTCACGCAATGGGAGAGCGATATGTATGACGTCGAACTGCGCACGATGAATGAACGCAGACTTGCAGGCTTGCCGCATCGCGGCTCCTATATGGAAATCGACAAGGCCTTCGGGCCAGCCGCCGGTCTGATGGCTGCCGGCGGGGCATTCGGGCCGGAAACCGAAATGATCGGCGTCTACTACGACGATCCGGGCATAACGGAGGAGGCGGCGCTGAATTCCTTTGCCGCGCTCACCCTGCCGGATGGCGCCGACGTGCCTGCGGGGCTGGAAAGCCGCAAGCTGGCCGGTGGCCGCTATGCAGTGCTGACACACACCGGCCCTTATGCCGAACTGCACAAGGCCTATAACTGGTTTTACGGAAGCTGGCTGCCGGCGGCAGGTCTTGAGCCCGCAGACGCTCCGCCCTGTGAGATCTACCGCAACAATCCGCGCGACACGCCGCCTGCCGCGCTTGTCACCGAGATCTGTGTACCGCTGAAGACGTGAGGCGCGCGGCGTCCTATTTCTCGCCACCGAGCTTCAGCGCGGTCACGGCCTCGCCGCTGTCGGCGATATAGTCGCCGGCATCCTTCTGGCGCTGGAGCAGGAGGATGAACAGGAAGTCGGTCAGCATCAGCTGGGCATCGCGGGCGGTGATGGCGGAGGAGCGCACCCGTTCCTCGTCGGCAATGGTGTAGAGCGCGATGCCGGCGCCGCGGGCGACCGGGTTTTGCTGAGGCCCTGTAATCGAAACCACGGCCGCACCGCGCTTGCGGGCCAGTTCGGCAATGCGCACCGTTTCGATGCTGGTGCCGGAATGGGAGAGCGCAAACAGCACATCGCCGGATTTCGAGGCGGAAACATTGGCCATCTGCACATGGCTGTCGGCATCGTGCAGCGCATAGCGTCCGAGCTTCTGCAGTTTCAGGCAGAAATCGCGCGCCACCAGCGAGGAGGCGCCGACACCCGCCACGTGGATACGTCCGGCCGCATCGATCAGGTCGAGCGCGCGGGCGATCTCACGCTCGTCATTGGCGGCAACCGTCTGCTGCATGGCGTGCATCTTGCTCGAAAGCATTTTCTGCGCCACCGTCGACGGGCTGTCGCCCAGCTCGATTGTGCTGTGCAGCGCGCCGGGCGGGCGCCATTCACGGGCGCGGGCCTTGCTGACGGCGAGTTTCATCTCCTGATAGCCGGCAAAACCGAATTTCTGGGCGAATTTCACCACGCTGGACTGGCTGCGGCCGGTTTCTTCCGCAAGGCGGGCAGAGGAAAGCCGCAGCACCTCGTCGGGATGTTCCAGAATGAAGCGGCCGATCTGCCGGTCCGCCGGCGCAAGGCTTTCAAGCTGCGCTTCGATCACGTTGAGAACGGACACGGTTTTCCTCTCGCCTGGGTCGCATCGGATGGAATAATAAATTCCTTACTTCTGGAATACAATGGAATGATTGCGAAAGTATAACGGGTTTCCCTGTGTTGCCGAAGCCCTGACGGGCGGCAGGGAAGCCCGTTGTCGATATGGAATAAATTATTCTGAATTGAATTTGACAAATGGAATTTACGATTATAGCTTTCCCAAAAGGTCGTCGTGACAACAATAATAAAAACAAACGCGGCCGGTCATAACGGGGAATGCACTTCATGAATTTGCTGGCTGGCGAGCTTGAAAAACTGGTGTCCGAGGGGCGCAATCCGCGCACGCTCGATCTCGACCTGCTGTCAACGCGTGAAATCATCAAAAAGATCAATGCCGAGGACGGCGAGACTGCCATCGCGGTCGGGCGAGAAGCTGATGCGATTGCGCGCGCCGTTGACCGCATTGTCGATGCCTTCAATGCCGGCGGCAGGCTCGTCTATATCGGCGCGGGCACCAGCGGGCGGCTCGGGGTTCTCGACGCCTCCGAATGCCCGCCGACCTTTTCCGTGCCGCCCGGCATGGTCGTCGGTCTGATCGCGGGCGGCGAGAGAGCGCTGACCACGGCCGTCGAAGGGGCGGAGGACGATCCGGTGCTGGGCGCGCGGGATCTCGAAGCGATTGGCCTGACGGCGAAGGATGTGGTCGTCGGCATCGCCGTCAGCGGGCGCACGCCTTATGTCATCGGCGCGCTCGAATATGCGCGGGACAAAGGGGCTGCCACCGTTGCGCTTTCCTGCAATCCGGCATCCGCCATCGCCGCGATTTCCGATATCTCGATTGCCCCTGTCGTTGGCCCGGAAGTGCTTGCCGGGTCCACCCGGCTGAAATCCGGCACGGCGCAGAAGCTGGTGCTCAACATGCTGAGCACGGCCAGCATGATCCGCATCGGCAAGGTCTATCAGAACCTGATGGTCGATGTGACGGTGTCGAATGCCAAGCTTTATGCGCGTGCCGTGCGCATCGTCATGGAAGCCTCCGGGGTTTCGGATGAAACCGCCGAAGATTTGCTGAAAAAGACCGGAAACGACGTCAAGCTCGCCATCTTGATGGCGCTGACGGACATGGACATGCAGGACGGCCGCGACCTCCTCACGGAGACGGGCGGTTTCCTGCGCAAGGCGATCAATCAGAAGACGGCGCAAAGCCGCGACAGCTGAAGTCTCTCCGGTGCCGGCGAAGGCCGCATCGGCAACACGCAATAATCTCGAGGGATATGATCATGGGTAGACCCCGTTTCAAAAATCTGGTTTCCGCGGTTGCCGTTGCCGCCGCACTCGGCGTGGCAGGGGCGGCCGTTCCGGCTTCCGCTGCAACGCTCAACATGGCCTGGTCGCAGGATGCGACCGGTCTCGACCCGCACAAGCAGACCGCCTTTGCCTCGCTGCGCCTGCTGGAACTCGTCTATGAGCCGCTGGTGCGCACCGATGGCGAACTCAACATTGCGCCGGCCATCGCATCGTCCTGGGAATTTTCCGAGGATGGCAAGACGCTGACGTTCAAGCTCGATCCGGATGCGAAATTTTCCAATGGTGACAAGGTGATGCCGGCGGATGTGAAAGCATCTTTCGAGCGCATTCTGAATGAGGAAACGGGGGCTGCCGCGCGCGCCAACTTCCTCTCCATCGAAAGCATCGGCACGCCGGATGACGAAACCGTCGTCTTCAACCTGTCGCAGCCGGATGTGCCGCTTCTGACGGCGATGTCGTCGATCAATGCCGCAATCCTGCCGGCAAGCCTGATCGAGGCGGGGACCAGCGGCACGGAAACGCTCGGCTCGGGACCTTTTGTTCTGGAGAGCTGGGAACCCAATTCACGCGAAGTGCTCACCGCCAATGAGAACTGGGCGGGCGGCGACGTCAGCCTCGATGGTATCAATATTTCCGTGCTGCCCGATGAAACCGCGATCCTTGCCGCACTGCGCACCAGTCAAGTGGATTTCGCGCTGATCAACGATCCGCTGGTCGCGACCCTGGTGCCGAACAATCCCGGCCTGACGCTGGATCGCGAGCCGGTGCTGAACTATCACGTGCTGCAGCTGAACGCCGAAGACGGCGCGATGAAGGAAGAAAAGGTGCGCCAGGCAATCTCCTGCGCCATCGACCGTCAGGACGTGCTGGATGCCGCACTTCTGGGCGAGGGCAAGGTGACCGGGCCGCTGACCATGCCGGCCTATGCCACCGATCCGTCCGAACTCTTCTGCTATACGCCGGACCTCGAAAAGGCCAAGGCGCTGATGGCCGAAGCCGGCTATGAGGACGGCTTTTCCGCCAAAATCATGGCGGCAACCGGTGAGCCGCCGACAGCAGCATCCGAAGCGCAGGTGATCCAGTCGCAGCTTGCCGAAATCGGCATCGATCTCGAAATCGAGATGATGGAGCTGAACGTCTATATCGACCGCTGGCTGAAGGGCGATTTCGACATGGCGGTGGCGCTGAATGGCGGACGCACAGACCCCTACACCATGTATAATCGCTACTGGACCAAGGACGGCAATCTGGCCCATGTCGCCCATTACGGCGACGACACGCTGGACAGCCTGATGCAGGAAGGCCGCGTCGAGACCGATCCGGCAAAGCGCAAGGACATCTTCGCCGAATTCTCCAAACACATCACCGAGGTTTCGCCGTGGATCTGGCTTTACACCGGTTACAGCTACACGGCGGCAAACGACAAGGTGAGCGGTTTCGAGGCCAACCCGACGGGCTCGCTCTTCGGTCTTTCCGCCGTCACCGTCAGCGAATAAGCGGGCAGAAAAGAAGCAAGAGGCGCATACCCCATGAACTATCTGACCCGGCGACTGGTGACCTTTCCTGTGGTCATGCTCGGGGTATCCGTCCTCGTCTTCGTCTCGATCAGGCTGGTTCCCGGCGATGCCATCACGGCAATGCTGGGAACCGAAGCCGGCCTTCTGACACCGGCGCAACGCGCATCGCTGGAAACCTATTTCGGCATGGACCAGAGCTGGTTCGGCCAATACTGGCACTGGCTTGGCGGCGTGCTGCACGGCGATCTCGGCATTTCGGTCACCTATGGCCGCCCGGTGATGGAGGTGATCCTGCGCGTCTTTCCGCTGACGCTGGAACTGGCGCTGCTCTCCATGGTCGTCGCGCTTGCCGTCGGCCTTCCCGCCGGCATCTACGCCGCCACCCATGCCGAAAAGCCCTCCGATCTGATCGTCCGCATCGTCGCCATGGTCGGCCAGTCGACGCCGAGTTTCGTGGTCGCGCTGCTGGCGATCTACGCGCTTTCGGTCTGGTTCGGCGTTCTGCCCGCCATGGGCACGTTCACGCCGCTGTGGGACAATCCGCTGAAAAACCTCGCGCAGATGATCCTGCCGGCGTTGACGCTGGGCTTTGCCTTCGCTGCCGCCGTTACCCGCATTGCCCGATCGGCCATGCTCGATATTCTCTCCGACGATTATGTGCGCACAGCCCGCGCCAAGGGCGTGCCGGCCCGTTCGGTGATCTGGCACCATGCGTTGCCGAATGCGCTGATCCCGGTCGTTACCGTCTCGGGCGTCGAGTTCGGCTATCTCCTCGGTGGTGCGGTTATCGTCGAGCAGGTCTTTGCGTTGCCGGGCCTTGGCCGCACCGTGCTGGAAGCGATCCTGCAGCGTGACTACGCACTGGTGCAGGGCAGCGTGCTGTTCATCGCCTTCAATTTCATGATCGTGAATCTGCTGGTCGATCTCGCCTATGCCGCGCTCGATCCGCGTATCCGGCTGGGAGGCAAGTAATGCATCTGCTGCGCTTAATCTTCGCCCATCCAAGCGGCCGCATCGGCGGCACCATCGTCGCGCTCTATATTATCGTCGCCGTCCTCGGCCTTGTCGGGCTGACCCCGCACGATCCGCTGATGCAGTTCCGCATCGACCGTCTGCACGCCCCGAACGCCACCTACTGGATGGGCACCGATCTTCTCGGCCGCGATGTCGCAAGCCGGCTGATGATCGGCATTGCGCAGTCCTTCATCGTCTCCTTTGCCTCGGTCGCGCTGGCAACCGTCGCCGGCATCGTGCTGGGGCTGGCGGCCGCCTGGTTCGGCACCTACTGGGACGGTACGATCATGCGGCTGATGGATGTGCTGCTCGCCTTTCCGGCAATCCTGCTGGCGCTTTTGATCATCACCATTGCCGGCCCCGGCACATGGACGAGCGTGATGGCGATTGCCTTCGTCTATACGCCGATCTTCACCCGCGTGGTGCGTGGCCCGGCGCTGTCACTGAAAACCCGCGAATTCGTCGATGCCGCCCGCACCTTCGGGTCCTCGCGCCGCTATATCCTGTCGCGCCACATGCTGCTCAATCTGGTGGCGCCTCTGACCGTGCAGGTGACGCTGGCGCTCGCCTGGGCGCTGTTGACGGAGGCCGGACTATCCTTCCTCGGTCTCGGCACCCAGCCGCCGAAAGCCTCCCTCGGGCTGATGTTGAGCGAAGCGCGCAACCTGATGGAAATGGCGCCCTGGCTGCTGGTGTTTCCGGCCTTTGCGATCATGATCGGCATTCTCGGCTTCAACCTTCTGGGCGATGCGCTGCGCGACATTCTTGATCCGCGTTCGAGGAGAGCAGTCGCATGAGCCATCTTCTGACCGTTTCCAACCTCCATGTGGGCTTCGGCAAGGACCCGGCCAAAAACGAAGTCGTCCACGGAATCGATTTCACGCTCGATCCCGGCGAGACGCTGGCCATCGTCGGCGAAAGCGGTTCCGGCAAATCCGTCACCGCGCTTTCGATCAACCGCCTCGTCGATTTCGGCGGCGGAAAGATCACCGGCGGCCGGATCGATTTTGCGCTCGGCTCCGGTGATGTGACCGATCTTGCCGCTGCACCCGAAAAGGAACTGGCGAAAATCCGGGGCAGGGAGATCGGCATGATCTTTCAGGAGCCGATGACCTCGCTCAATCCGGTGCACACCATCGGCGAGCAGATTGCCGAAAGCTTCCGCCTGCATCACGGGCTGACCGGCAAGCAGGCGATGAATGCCGCCGTCGATGCCCTCAAACGCGTGCGCATTCCCGATGCGGAACGGCGGCTTTCCTATCATCCGCATCAGCTTTCCGGCGGCATGCTGCAGCGGGTGATGATCGCCACCGCGCTATCATGCAATCCACGTCTGCTGATCGCCGACGAGCCAACCACGGCGCTCGACGTGACGGTGCAGGCGCAAATCCTGGCGCTGCTTTCCGAGTTGAAGCGCGAGAGCGAGATGGGGTTGATCTTCATCACCCATGATATCGGCCTCGTCGCCGGCATTGCCGACAAGGTGATGGTGATGCAGCAGGGTGTTGCCGTGGAGCAGGGCGCGACCGATGACGTGCTCGACAACCCGCAACATGCCTATACGCAGCATCTTCTGAAGGCCGTGCCGCATTTTGACGATGGCCGCGCGGTGCGCCGCGATTTCTCGCGGGCAAAGGCGGACGTCGCCAAACCGGCACTGACCGTCGAGGATCTGACGGTCCGTTTTCCCGTCACGTCGGGCTTTTTCAGGCGTCGGAACGGTGCCGTGCATGCCGTGGACGGCGTCGATTTCGATCTGATGCCGGGCGAAACCCTTGGCATTGTCGGCGAGAGCGGGTCCGGCAAATCGACCACGGCGCGCGCCATCATGGGGCTGACGAAGCCGACGCGCGGCGCGTTTCATCTGGGTGAGGGCGCCGGCATTGCCGCCCATGGCGACCCGATCCAGATGGTGTTCCAGAACCCCTATGCCTCACTCAATCCGCGCCTGCGGATCGACAGCATTCTGGCCGAGCCGGTGATTGCCACGGGCGGGCGGCTGAACGCCGAAACCCGCGCCCGCATGGCCGAACTTCTGGCGCGCGTCGGCCTGCCGGAGGGTGCGCTGATGCGCTATCCGCACGAGTTTTCCGGCGGCCAGCGCCAGCGCCTGTGCATTGCCCGCGCGCTGATGCTGAAACCCTCAGTCATGGTGCTGGACGAGGCCGTTTCCGCGCTCGATGTCTCGGTGCAGGCCATGGTGCTCGATCTTCTGACCGAATTGCAGCGCGACATGAACCTTTCCTATCTGTTCGTCACCCACGATATGGCCGTGGTCGAGCGCATTGCCCATCGCATCGCCGTGGTCTATGCCGGACAGATCGTCGAGATCGGCGATGCCGCGTCGGTTCTGTCAGCGCCGAAACATGCCTATACCAAGCGGCTGATTGCGGCCGTTCCGAGCATCGACCGCCGCCGGCAGGATTATCGCATCGACAACAGCGAGGTGCCGTCGCTGGTGCGGCCAGCCGGCTACGAGCCGCCGAAACCCGAATGGCTAAGCTTTGGCGCCGATCATATGGCGCGCGTGGAGCAGATGTGATGACGGCAGAGATTTCGCAACGCTTCGACAAGGCCTTTGCCGCGCTGGAAGGATCGGTTGCCGAGGGGCGGATCCCCGGCGGTGTTTTAGGCGTTGTCGATCGCGAGGGCAGGCGGCTGACGCGCGCTGTCGGTTCTGCGGCGCTGACACCTGAAAAGCGCCCGATGACGAGCGAAACATGGTTCGACCTCGCCTCGCTCACCAAGGTGATCTTCACCACCGAGCGCATTCTGGCATTGGCGCAGGAGGGCGTGATCGATCTCGACCAGCCGCTGACCGCCGTCATTCCTGATTTCCGCCAGTATGATCCGGCCTGCTGGGAACGGCAGGTGACGTTTCGCCAATGCCTTGGCCATCAGACCCCGTTTCCGGCAGTCGAGCCGATCTACACCTATGGCGATGATCCTGAGCGGCTGCGCGCCTTCGTGCTGCAGCGCGAATGGAAACGGCTTGAAACGCCGGTCTATTCCGATATCAATTTCATTCTCCTCGGCATCGCGCTGGAGCGGCTTTCCGGCAAGCCCATCCGGGCACTCGATCCCGGCCCGGGCTTTGCCTTCTCCGCCGATCCGCAGAAAGCGGCGGCGACGGAGCGCTGCACCTGGCGCGGCCGGGTGATCTGCGGCGAGGTGCATGACGAGAATTGCTATGCGCTGCAGGGCTCCGGCCATGCCGGGCTATTCGGCACGGTTGATGCCGTGCTCGACCATGCGGCTGGCCTGCTGAAACGTGATGTCGCCGGTGACCCTGTCGTGAAACTGATGCGTGAACCGCTATCCGAGCGCCGCACCCATGGCTGGGAACGGCCTTACGAAAACTGGCATGGCGGTGCTGCTTGTTCCGACGCCACGATCGGCCATATCGGCTTTACCGGCACCTCGCTTTGCGTCGATTTCGAGCGCCGCCATGCCTGGACGCTGCTGACCAACCGGGTGCATCCAAGCCGTCATACCGAAAGCGGCATCATGGCGCTCAGGCGGCGCGTCAGCGACCTTATCAACGGAGCGGAATGATGGTGCAGGATTTCGAACCCGTCTGGGCCGTCGGCCTGATGACCGGAACCGTGCTTGACGGCAATATCGACGTCGCACTGCTGAAAACCGACGGCGTAACCGTGGAAGCCTTCGGCGCCTATACGCTGACACCCTATCCGCAGGCCACGCGCGATCTTCTGGAGGAGACGCTGGCCGAAGCCCGCAAATGGAATTTCGAGGGGCCGGAGCCGGAAAGCTTTGCCGAAGCCGAGACGGTGCTGACGCTGGCGCAATCCGATGCGGTGAGAACCCTCGTGGAGGCCCAAGGGCTGACCATGGCCGATATCGGCGTTGTCGGTTTTCACGGCCAGTCGGTACTGCACCGCGCGCCGCAGAAAGGCCGCATCGGCGATACCCGCCAGCTGGGCGACGGCGCGCTGATGCATGAACGGCTCGGCTGCAAGGTGGCCTATGATTTCCGCACGGCGGATGTGCGCGCCGGCGGGCAGGGGGCGCCGCTTTCGGCCGGCTATCACCAGGCACTGCTGAGAAGCCTCGACACCTCCGGCAGGACGGCTGTGCTCAATCTCGGCGGCGTCGCCAATGTTACGTGGTGGGACGGGGCCGAGCGGCTGATCGCCTTCGACACCGGCCCCGCCAATGCGCCGCTCAATGATTTCATGAAGGAAAACGGTCTCGGCGAGATGGACCGCGACGGCGCGCTGGCGCTTTCCGGCACGGTGGACGAGGCGCGGCTGTCAGAACTGCTCGAACATCCCTATCTCGCCGCACCTTACCCGAAATCGCTCGACCGTTTCGATTTTTCTGCTGCCATGGCCGAAGGGCTTGACCCGGCAACGGGTGCCGCAACGCTGACAGCCTTTACCGCTGCCGCCGTCGGCAAGGCACTCGGCCTTCTGCCCGTCCGACCTGAACGCCTCATCGTCTGCGGCGGCGGTCGACGCAACCCGGCGATCATGGCAATGCTGAAAACCCGTGCCGGGGTCGAGGCAGTTCCGGCGGAAACGGTCGGCTGGCGCGGCGATGCCATTGAGGCGGAGTGCTTTGCCTTTCTGGCGGTCAGGGCGCTCCGCGGTCTGCCCTTCAGCTTCCCGACGACGACCGGTGTGCCCGAACCGATGAGTGGCGGAAGAATCGCCGGCTGAAGCGGATCAATAACGATAGAAAATGTTTTCAGTTCAGGGTGTTGATTCGTTTTTCTAAACGAACCTGAAAAGCGTATTCATCCAAACGGTTCTTGCGGAAAGCCTTTCGAGGTCCGCAGTGCATGCTGTCTCCTGTGCATTCGAGAGGCAGCCGAAATCTAAACGGTGGGTGCCCGCGAGGTGCGGGAGATCCTACGCCAGTCCTTCTTGATATGCGTCAACTTGTAGCGGAGCGTCGGCTTGATTGAGCCGGACCGAAAGCATAGTTGGAGAGCAACGAATGCCCGGTCCTGAAGAGCACTTCAAGTTTCGCGCGCGAAGCAGGGTCGCGACAGCATTTCAGACTGCAAAGATGCATCAATCAGCCGAAACCGGGTTTTCCTGATTTTCACTGTCGCGCCTGAGGCAGCACGCCTCCGACACCGTAAAACGATAGCCAGCAAAGAGCGAAAACGATGAATTGGGTTCCTGTCGTCCTCGGCGTGTTCAAGATTGGTGTGCTGGGCACGGCCATGTTCTTCGCGATCAAGTCGCACCGCGATGGTGAAAAGATGCAGAAGAAAGAGCGCGAAGCCAACGCACAGAATGCATCCGCCGAGCACGCCGTTGAGGTTTCGAAGCCTGATTGAAAAGGCGGACCGGAAATCTTCTCACGCTTCGCTAACGAGGCGCTGTATTGCACCTGTTGGCTCGCAGCGGGCGGCATTAGGCAAGGGCAACCGCTTCGTTTTCTGGAACGGACAGACAAACCGCATCTGTCACAACGTTTTTTGCAGAAATGTCCTGTCGAGGCCTGCGGCGAACTGTTTGATCACGCCAAATTCCGTGTAGCCCTGCCGCTTGTAGCTCTTCAGCGCGACGGGATTGACCGCGTCGATATAGGCACCTCTGCAGCCACGCTTTCGCGCTTCTTCTTCGGCTGCAGCAAGCATCTTGCCGGCAACGCCCTTTCCGCGCTCGCTTTCGCTCACCCACAGTCGCTGCACGTAAAGCCAGCCCCAGGATGTCATGCCGTTGATACCTGCCACCAGCGTGCCGTTCTCGTCATGAACAAGCACGCTCAGCGGCATGCGTTCGGCCGGGCCGAATGCCGTCTCGTTGAAAGTATCGAGGTTCTTGTCGATCACCGCCGCATCTTCCGCTCTCGGCTCGGTAGTCACGCTGATATTCATGAAAACTCCGCAAAAATGCTGATGGCACAGCCCCGATCCGTCCACTGTCTTTCGACGGATGCGAAGCGCTTCCACTTTGTGGCAGATTTCACTGAGCGAACAGCGCCTGAACGGCACTTCTATTTCAGATGATAACAAGCTGGAAAAGAAAGAAGTGGCTCCCCGGGTCGGATTCGAACCGACGACCTATCGATTAACAGTCGAGTGCTCTACCGCTGAGCTACCAGGGAATACCGCGCCGCTTGGGCGCTGCGGTGTGAGCGGGTTAATACAAACGGTGAGGCGATTTGCCAAGCCCTTTTCGTAAAAAAATATCATTGTCTTCGCTGCTTTTTTTGAAAGGGCCTGTTCGGGCTTGCCCGGGGACCGGCGCAAGCGATATTTCCCGGTGCCCGGAAGGGTGTCCTGCCTCAGCTTCGGCGCTGGACACCTTCACTGGTGTTGGAGTCGTTGCCGCGTTCCAGGTGATGCATTTCGCGCATCTCGTTTTCGATGCGCTTGCGGGCGCTGCTGGAGCGGATCTGGGTGGCGGAATAGCTGCGCGGCGACAAAAGCAGGTCGCCATCCTTGTGAATGATGTCGAAGCCGCGCTCGGCCGCCACCGGCTGGTCCTCTGAGGTGTAGGTCGCAACCACCGTCAGCTTGATGTCCTCGATGTTTTCGAAATCATCGAAGCCTTTGGGTGACATCTTGCCGATCAGGGTTTTGAATGAACCGAGATCGAGGTGTTCGCCGGAATCCAGCGGTCCCTGGAACCAGCGCTTGCGGGAATCGGGAGCCTTTTCCTCACCGAAATTGAGGTTGGACAGCGAGTAGCGAAAATCCTCGTGTCTCTCGTCGTCACGCAAGGTGAAGTCGAGCAGAACGGCGTCGATATAGATCGGTTTCGCGCTCATATTGGCAACAAGACAGTGGCCGTCGAGCGAGGGGCCGGCCCCGCGATTGATCAGTATCTTGGCGCGCCGGCCTTCACGAAATCCGCTGACGATCAGCTGCAGATAGACGGCCCAGATTGCGATCGTCAGAAGACTTGCGATCGCGCTCAGCGCGCCGGCATTTGCATTGAGCCAGTGCCACACGGCAAAACTCCCGGGTTTCCTGACGGGCGCCCGGGAGGTCGATCACAATTCAGGCCAGATCGTCGGGATCGGCCTTTGCCTCCGGGGTGTCGCCCGATTTTTCCTGTGCGTTCCCGTCATCAACGTATTCCACTGTCTTGAGTTCCGGCAAATCATCGCGTGCCAGATAGATGGTGGAGGAGGGGAAGGCGAAGCTTGAGCCATTCTCGTGCACGGCGTCGCGTATCGACATCAGCAGCTCTTCCTGTATTTCGAGGAAGACATTGATGTCGGTGGCCGAAATATTGGCATAGACATCGAGCAGAATGGAGGAATCGGCGTATTCCACCAGCCGCACGCGCAGCGGCGTTTCCAGAACGCTCTCATGCGCTTCCAGAATCTCCCGAATCGCGTCGCGAACATTTTGCAGCGTGTCAGTGTCCGTTTCGTATCTGAGGGCCACCTTGTGGCGGAACAGGAACACGTCGCGCTGGCTGTAATTGGTGATCTTGTATTTCACCAGGTCGGCATTGGAGACGATGATCAGCGTGCGGTCGAGCGCGCGGATGCGGGTCGAGCGGATGCCGATTTCCTCGACTGTGCCGGCGGTGTCTGCAAACTGAAAGAAGTCGCCGACGCGCACGATCCGGTCGGCATAGAGGATCAGACCGCTGATGAAGTTTTCGAGCGTCGGCTGGGCGGCAAGGGCGATTGCCAGACCGCCGACACCGAGACCGGCGACGACGCCGTAGATCGGAATGCCGATCCGGGTTGCGCCATATCCAAGAACAATGATCGCGACCAGGAACGAGACGACCCTGAAGCCGGTGCGCACCAGGCTTGCATCAAGGCTGGCATTGTTGACCGTCGGATTGCGGATCGTCCACATATAGATGGTCTGAAGCACCTGATAGGTGAGCCATGCCGCGGTCATCCAGATGATCGCGCTGACCATCGTGGTCAGGATCAGCAGAAGGTCGCCGGTGATGTTGATCTGTTCCTCGCACAGATAGTGAAACAGGTTTGCCATCAGGATGATCAGGATGGGCGGCATCAACCGGCGTGTCTGGCGGGCGGCCGGATCGAGCGGAACCGCGCGGCGGCTGTTCCAGCGGCCGTAAAGGGCAATCACCGTGATCAGGATAATGACCGAAACTGTGAGCGCCAGCCATTGCCAGACGGCCTGTCCGCCGAAGGTGTTCTGCAGCCAGTCCGGACCGTTCAGAACGTAATCATACCATTGCGGCGCAACGAGATTTCCGGGCGTGTAAATATAGTACTCGTAAAGATCCTCGCCCTTGTCGGCGATGATCGGCAACGACTGAAGTTCGTCGTAGTCATCCGGGATCTTGTTCACTGTCGCGGCGGTAAACAGATACTGGCCGGAATAGGGTCCGTCCTGCTGGCGCTCGATGGTCAGGCTCGTTCCGGGAATGATCCAGCGATCGGGCAGGGTTATATTGCGTTCCTGCGCGGAGGCACTGGAACCGGCCGGCAGGCCCGGAATATCATCCAGCGGTGGCAGATAGATACGGTCGAAGATCTCCTGAAGCTGAAGCACCGTTTCGATGCTGAACCGCTGGCGCGAGGCGGCCGGAACGTCGGAAAGGTCAAGGGTCTGGGCGGCCTTTTCGAGCAGCGACTGAACCAGAACAAGTTCCTTCTTCTCTTCCGGGGTCATGAAGAAATTGTCATTGGCGAAGAATTCGTCGCGTACGCCGAGCCACAGTTTGGTGGCAGACTGCATGATCACCAGAAAGCTTTCCAGCGTCGCGCGCGGGCTGCGGGTGTCCGGCGGTGAAATCGGGTTGGATACCAGCCGCTGGTAGCGCGATTTCAGCCCGTCATTGTTTTGGGCATCGTCGATGATTTCGTGAACCAGTTTGGACGCCGTCACCTCCTCGCCATCATCACCCGGCTGCTGGGCAAGCGCCGGCGTGACCAGGGCAGGCTGGAAGACAGCAAGAAAGGTAAAAAGGCATGCGACGCCAAGCATGATGCATCGGCTGAGTGTCGTTCGGGGGCGGTTGTTTCGTTCCCGGTGCAGTTTGTCTGACCCCATTGCTTTTCCACTCCCTCCGATGCGTTTTACCTATTGGTCGATCCTTGCAGTTCCCCGCGGATGACAAGTGTACCTGATTTTTTAGGTGATTCGTGCCGAGCCAATATGAATTGGGCTGTTTTTTGTCGGCGCGGTTAACTGGAAATACCGAAAATGGACTTGTCCTTATCGGGTTTTGACACGAGGCCGTGTCGCATTGCCCGCGGACCCGTTCTCCCGATCAGCGCGTCTATTCCGCTGCGATGCCATCATGCTTCGACAATTCCTGATCGGTGAATTGATGAGCACCGTTCATAAGTCATTTTAAATTGATTGGCCTTATCGCGGGCACTTTGCAGTCCCAGATAGAGGGCACTTTCAGATAACAAGCGGCTCTTCGAGCCAGACACCAAGGGATATTCAAAATGATTCTCGACGAAACCTATACACTGTCCAACGGCGTGAAGATCCCCAAGCTCGGTCTCGGCACCTGGATGATCGACAACGACAAGGTGGCGGACGCCGTCAAGGCCGCGGTCGATCTCGGCTATCGTCATATCGATACCGCGCAGGCCTATGCCAACGAGCGCGGCACGGGCGAAGGCATTCGCAACAGCGGCGTGGCGCGCGACGAACTGTTCGTCACCACCAAGCTGGACGCCTCCCACAAGAACTATGACGACGCCAAGGCCGCCATTGATGACTCGCTGAAGGATCTGGGCCTGGATTACATTGACCTGATGATCATCCACAGCCCGCAGCCCTGGGGCGATTTTGCCGGCGAAGAACGCTATTTCGAAGGCAATCTGGCCGCATGGCGCGCGCTGGAAGAGGCTTATGAGGCCGGCAAGCTCAGGGCAATCGGCGTTTCCAACTTCGAAAAGGCCGACCTCGACAATCTGCTTGAAAATGCTTCGGTCAAGCCGATGCTGAATCAGATTCTCGCGCATATCAGCAACACGCCCTTCGATCTGATCGACTACATCCAGAGCAAGGATATGCTGGTCGAAGCCTATTCGCCGGTCGCCCATGGCAAGATCCTCGATAATGACGAGATCGCCGCGATTGCCGCGAAATATGATGTCAGCATTCCGCAGCTCAGCATTCGCTATTGCCTGCAGCTTGGCCTCCTGCCGCTGCCGAAGACGGCGAACCCCGACCACATGCGCACCAATGCGGCCGTCGATTTCGAAATCTCCGCAGCCGACATGGATGCGCTGAAGAATATCGAGCGCATCAAGGATTACGGCGATGCCAGCATGTTCCCGGTCTATGGCGGCAAGATTTAAGAACGCCGAAGCCGGTTGCCGTTAACGCCGCTTGCCGCATTTTCGATGGCCGGCGGCGTGAGGGTATTTTCAGGCACATGAACGAAAAAGGCCCGTCTGCAATCACAGACAGGCCTTTTTCAGAGTTTAGAAGGGGGTTTTTCGGAAATTCCCCTTGCGCCAACATGCAAATCATTCTAATTGCCCGCCAACGCTTGCTTTCCAGCGAGCTAGGGGCCTCGTGGCGGAGTGGTTACGCAGAGGACTGCAAATCCTTGCACGCCGGTTCGATTCCGGCCGAGGCCTCCATTTCGGCTTTTCAGCCTGATAATCATCTGAAATCATTTAGTCTTTTTTCTGGCTTGTCGCAGAACTGTTCTGTCTTGGCCGAAGCCGGGATTTTTTACCCTTAAAGCGCCGCCTACATCTTTTCCTTGACGCCTTTCGCGATCAGCCACCAGTTCACCGGATAGGATGTTGCAAAGCCGGCCCACATGGCGATTTGCATCATGAACCAGAATTCGACTGTCGGCACTTCCAGTTTCATGCCGAGGAGGTGGCGAAAGAGGTAGAACTGGGCGAACGCCATGAAACCGTACATTCCGACCTGCCAGGCTGTCAGAGACAGAAAATCCGCCTTCACGGCCTGGATGAGGCCCTGATACGGCGACAGGCCACGCATCGGTTTGATGGTGAAATACTGAAAGATGACGCCGAAGGAAAAGGCAAAGACGAAGTCGAGGATCCATACCGCAAACATCTTTTCGGCAAAGATTGTCTGCCAGCCGAACCAGACGGCAACCGCCGGTACGAGAAAGGCGAGCCATTCCGCGACGAGATCACCGAGTGCGCAACCGCTGCCGCAATGGGCAGCCCCTTTGCCAACCATCACCGCAAACGGCGTTTCGGTCATGTTCGGCGGTTTCTCGTCATTGTGCATCGCCTGGTGATGGGCTTTGCGGGTTGCCAGGCGGCCATAGCGAAAATAGGCCCATAACGCCGCAAAAGAACCGAACAGCGCGACCAGCGGCCAGACCGCGTTCATGATCCACATATGTTGCGGATGCCTGAAAATATCGAAAGCGATAATCAATGCGGCGATTGCGCCGGCGAGAAGCGAAAGGATGGCGAGCAAATGGAGCCATTCGGGCATGTCTCATCTCCTTGTCTTCCGGAAATCAGCACGGGAAAGCGTTCTGATTTTCAAAACATGTCTCTTGGCCAAGTCATCCGGCGGTTGAATTGTTCCATGTGGCTGGCGGACGGGAGTGCTGCTGTGTCCATTCGATGCTGACGTCAAAAGCAAGCCCGTGATGCGCAGGCGTTTCGTCTGCGGCCTCCTGTCTCGAAAATGACGGCGTGACGCATGCCTGCAGATTGATTCTGATCTGCTAGTCTGGCAGTATTGAAACCTCGGTATCGCGACTTTCCCGACACCCCGGATCATGCTGACCTTACGGGGATTTTGCATGGATCAATGATGGCATTGGCTTCGGACGGCGTTCGAAGGAATGCTTTTCTTGGGCGGGGCTGCTTGCGAGATCGGATGAGGGAGGCCCCGAAAGGGGCGGGAGCATACAGGCCGGCGCGGACGCGTTTGCCGGGCACAAGGGCAGGATCATGAAATACGCCATCGTTGGAACGGGATCGCGGCACAAGATGTTTCGCAGCGCGGTCGCCGAAACCTATGCCGACCGCAACGCCTTGGTCGGGCTTTGCGATATCAACGAAAAGCGGCTGGCGCTTTCGGCCAATGCCGTGCCTGTCACCGGCAACGGAATTGCGACCTATCGCGCGGCGGAATTTCCGCAAATGCTGAACGAGCAGAAGCCGGACACGGTGATCGTTACCGTGCCCGATTACCTGCATCATGACTATATCGTCGATGCCATGCGGGCCGGTTGCGATGTGATGACCGAAAAGCCGATGACCATCGATCTGGAAAAGCTGAAGGCGATCCTCGACGCCCAGAAGCAGACTGGCCGCAAGGTCACCGTCACCTTCAACTACCGTTACACGCCGGCGCGCACGCAATTGAAGGATCTGCTGATGTCGGGCGTGATCGGCGATGTGACTGCCGTCAGCTTCCGCTGGTATCTCGACCGCGTCCATGGCGCCGATTATTTCCGCCGCTGGCATCGCTACAAGAACCAGTCGGGCGGCCTGCTGGTCCACAAATCGACTCATCATTTCGATCTCGTCAACTGGTGGCTAGGGTCTTCGCCGGTCTCGGTGACGGCGCACGGAAGCCGCTCCTTCTATAATGCCGAGACAGCCGAGAAGCTCGGCCTGCATAAACGCGGCCCGCGCTGTTACAGCTGTCCGAGCGCCGGGAATTGCGATTTCCGGCTGGACCTCGAAGCCGATCAGGCATTGCGCGCCCTCTATCTCGATGCGGAAGACGATGACGGCTATCTGCGCGACCGCTGTGTTTTCGACGATGATATCACCATCGAGGACACCATGCAGGTGCAGGCCGTCTATGGCACGGGCGCCAGCCTCAATTACACGCTGTGCGCCTACAGCCCGTGGGAAGGGCTTGAGGTCAAGTTTTACGGCACCAAAGGCGAGCTGTCGCACCGCCATGTCGAGGTTCACGGCGTCTTCGGCGGCAAGCGGGACAAATCGGAAGGCTCGGAATCGATGACCACGACGCTGCATCTGGCCGGCCAGCAACCGCAAAATCTCGATGTCTGGGAAGGTGAGGGCGATCACGGCGGCGCCGACCCGGTGATGCTCGGTTATCTTTTCGATCCCGAGAGCGGTGAAGACCGCTACGGGCGGTCATCCTCCCATATCGACGGGGCTTGGTCCATCCTCACGGGGATCGCCGCCAACCGCTCGATTGAAACCGGCGAAACCGTGCATATCGAAAAATTTCTCGCCGAGCACGGTATAGACCTGCCACATAAGAAATGGTGACCGGCTGACCCCTTGGCTCAGCTCAGTTTGTTGACAACTCCTGTGAGCAATCACAGCTTTGCCCCACCGTCATTCCGGCCTTGAGCCGGAAACCAGTAAGGGCCAAGTCCTTGCGCGCAAAGACTCTTTTTGAAAGCGCATAACAAGCGGCCCTGGATACCGGCTCAAGGCCGGTATGACGAAAGAAACGCAAGACGAGCTTTGTCAGCAGTCTGGGCTGACCCCTTGGATCAGCTGGTCGAATCGGCATCGCCTGCGGCGATCTTTCCGAGAAGGTCGCCGAGCGGTTCCGGTTCATGAATGTAGAACCCCTGGGCGAAGTCGACGCCGAATGTCTTCAGCTTCGCGCAGGTTTCTTCATCGCCGACAAACTCGGCAATCGTTTCAAGGCCCAGAACCCGGGCGACCTCGACGAAACATTTGACCGTCGCCTCGTTGAGCGGGTCCTTCAGCAATTCACTGACAAACTGACCATCGATCTTGAGGTAGTCGAGCGGAAAGTATTTGAGGTAACCGAAGGACGACGAGCCGGCGCCGAAGTCATCAAGCGCGACCGAAATGCCTCTCAGGCGCAGTTCGGTGATGAAGGTCGCCGCTTCGGCCATGTTGGTGATGATCGCGGTCTCGGTGATCTCGATACACAGAGAATGGCAGACGTCTCTGCCGGCTTCATCCAGCATGTCGAGCGCGGTCTTGTGGAAGCTCCGGTCGCCGAATGACTGGCCGGACAGGTTGATGCAGATGCGGTGGGCGCTGTCTGTCATCCGGGCGGCGGCAACCTGTCTCAGCGCTTCGCCGAGGACCCAGCGATCGATATGGGGCATGAGGTTGAAACGTTCGGCCGCCGGCAGGAAACTGCCGGGCAGGATGACTTCACCATCCTCTCCGATCATGCGCAGAAGAAGCTCGATGTGGCGTCCGGTTTCGTTGGCGCCGATCGGCGCGATCGACTGGGCATAGAGCACAAAGGAGTCCTGCTGCAAAGCCTGTTCAATGCGGGATGCCCAGCGGGTTTCGCCCGACCTGATCTTGAGGCTTTCGTCGCTTTCTTCCCAGACATGGACGCGGTTTCGCCCGCTTTCCTTGGCGACATAGCATGAGGTGTCGGCCGCCTGCAGAATGGCTGAAACGCTGGTCGAATGCTGGTTGAACGGCACCAGACCGATACTCGCGCCAACCCTGAAGTGCTTGTTGTCGTGGACGAAGCGGAATTCCGCCATGCGGTCGCAGATCTTCTGCGCGACCCGCAGGCCGTCTTCAGGGCTGCAATGTTCCAGGATTACGGCGAATTCATCGCCGCCGAGCCGGGCCAGCGTATCGCGCTTGCGCAGGCAGTCCTGCATCAACTGGCTGACCTTCTTGAGCAGGGTATCGCCGACGGTATGGCCGCATGTATCGTTGACGATCTTGAACTGATCGAGATCGATATAAAGGAGTACATTGCGGGTGTCGTCCTTCTGCACCGTCTCGAAGGTCCGCTGCAAGCGACGGTCGAATTCCGACCGGTTAAGAAGGCCGGTCAGCGGATCGTGGCTGGCGCGATAGGTCATTTCGCGCGACAGGCGTCTTTGTTCGCTGACATCGTGGAACACCAGAACCGCGCCCAGAATTTCGCCGTCGGCGCTGAGGATCGGGGCGGCCGAATCCTCGATGCTGTATTCAAAGCTGTGACGTCCGACCAGAAGCGTGTTTTCCGCCAGCCCCACAACCTGCTCCTGTTCCAGGCAGGCGGCGATCGGGTCCGGCGCTGTTTCGCGGGTTTCTTCATTGATGATACAAAAGACGCTGTCAGAGGGCTGGTCTTCGGCATCTTCGACGGTCCATCCGGTCATTCGCTGGGCAACGGGATTGAGCCAGCGGACCCTGCCTTGCGCATCGGTGGTGATCACCGCGTCACCGATGGAGTTGAGCGTCACCCGCATCAGCTCATGCTGCTCGGCGAGTTCGAGGGTCATCTGACGGCGCGTGGTGATATCCCAGGCCGCACCGACGATGCGTTGTGGAGTGCCGTTGTCGTCGTGGACAACGTTGGCAGCGATATGCAGATGCCTGAGCCCACCGTCCGGCAGGACGACACGGTATTCCTCGTCGAGATGTTCACCGGTTTCGATGGCATGCTGCACCGCCGCTTCGACCCGCGCGCGGTCTTCCTGATACACGGCCCGATGCCAGACTTCGCCGATGTCTTCGCGTCCCGCCTCGTCGAGGCCGTAGAGGCGATACATCCAGGCATCCCAGTGGGCGACCCTGCGGGCGATCTCCAGTTCCCAGATGCCGATCCCGCCACTGTCGGTGGCAATCGCCATGCGTTCGCTCATCAGCGCCCGTTCTTCCTCGGCGCGTTTGCGGGCGGTGATATCGGTATGCGTGCCGATCATGCGTATCGGGTTGTTGTTCTCGTCCCGCTGAACGACCCGGCCCCGGTCGAGTATCCAGATCCAGCGCCCATCCTTGTGGCGCATGCGGAATTCTTCCTCGAAATAAGGGGCTTCCCCACGGATATGGGCGACGTCGGCATTCAGGGCTCTTTCGGCATCGTCGGGATGGAGGAACTTCAGCCATTCATCGCCGTCACTGGATATCTCGTCAGGGCGGTAGCCGATGAGCGCACACCAGATGTCGGAATAATGCGTCTTGCCGGTGACAAGGTTGGCGTCCCATATCCCGATACTGCCGTTTTCGCTGGCGATCACCATTCGTTCGTTGAGTTTTTCGAGTTCGAGGCGCTGAAGGGTCTGCTCGGTGACATCCTGAAACGCACCGACCAGCCGAACCGGATTTTGCGCGCTGTCGAATTCGGCGGAGCCTGCGGCGCGAACCCAGATCTGTCGGCCGTCGGCGCGTATCAACGGCAGTTGTTCGTCCCAGGGCGTGCCCGTCGATATGCCCCTGGCGACGGCTTCCTCGATTTGTGCGCGCGCCTGCGGTGCGTAAAACGAGATCGCCTTTTCCATTGTCGGGTTGTCGCCGGGTTCGACGCCGTGGATCCGGCAGGTTTCATCCGACCAGAATATCGTCTCGTTGACGAGGTCGACCTCCCATCCGCCGATACCGGCGATCTGGCCGGTACGCTCCAGAAATGTCCTGTTCTTTCTGAGTTCTTCCTCCGCTTTCCTGCGGCGCGTTATGTCCTGCAGCGTTCCGAACATCCACTCCGGGCTGCCGCTGTCCGTCCAGGCCAGAACGCGGCCGCGCGCGGCGACCCAGATCCAGTGTCCCGATCTGTGGCGCAGCCGGGCCTCGTAATCATAGCTGTCGGTTTCGCCCCGCAGGTGCATGGCGAGGTTTTCCTCGTGCCCGGCCAGATCGTCCGGATGAATGCGGTCCTGCCATGTCTGCAGGTCCGTCGGTTCGAGGTCTTCCGGCTCATAGCCGATGATATGCGCCCATTCGCGGTTGAGCCGCAGTTCTCCGGTGCCGATGTTCCATTCCCATGTGCCCGACTGCGTTGCCTCGATGATCAGCTCAAGCCGGCGTCGTTCCGCGATGGGACGGTCGTGGATTTCGCTCTCGCCTGCTCCGTGGGGCATTGTTCCTGCTCCGGTTTAGCGGGCATCGGCCGTGGTCGATCGGCCTCGGGCGCCGCTGACATGTCATTGTCCCACTGATACTAGGGCGGTTTGCCCTCAGAAACGACCCGTTGCGGCGATTGGATTTATGACAAGGGGTGTTCACCCTTCGGTCCTGTGACGTTCAGGCTGATAAAAACATATATTTTTCAATAAATTGTACGTTTCAGGCATATATCGTGAAACGCTAAAAAACTTGGCCTGACCTGCGGGCGACGGTCAGATCTCGATCGGTTCCTGCACGAGATCCACGCTGAAGCGGGTTTTGACGCGCTCGCGCACGAGTGCGGAGAACCGGGAAACGTCGGCACGTGTTGCGCCACCATGGTTGACCAGCACCAGTGCGTGCTTTTCAAACGTGCCCACCGGGCCGAGCCGCTCGCCCTTCAGCCCGCATTGTTCGATCAGCCAGCCGGCGGACAGTTTCACGCTACCGTCGGGCTGTGGATAGCGCGGTGCGTTCGGAATGGTTTCCGCATGGGCGAGGCTGACAACGGGATTGTGGAAGAACGAACCGGCATTGCCGAGCACGCGCCAATCGGGCAGCTTGGATTGTCGCAAGGCCAGCACCTGGGCCATGACCTCGCCGGGCTGTGCGTCGGCCTGAAATTTCTCAAGGCCGGCATAGGCGTTTGTCACTTGCCATTGGCGGGGCAGGGCGAGCGTTACCGAGAGGATGATATAACGTCCCGGATCGGCCTTGAACCGGCTTTTGCGATAGCCGAAGCCGCAGGCCTCCCGGTCGAATGTCAGGGTCTTGCGGTTTTGCGTGTCATAGGCTGTGAGCGAAAGAAAGAAGTCTGACAGCTGGACACCGTAGGCGCCGATGTTCTGTACCGGTGCCGCGCCGACCGTGCCGGGAATGCCGGCAAGGTTCTCGAGCCCCGGCATCTCGTTGGCGACAGTCCAGGCAACGAATTCGTGCCAGTTTTCGCCCGCGCCGGCGGTAATGATATTGTCGGTTGCCGACTGCTCTGTGCGTTGCCGCCCGCCGATCCGCATCAGGCCGACAATTCCTTCGACAGATTCGCTGAGAACGACATTGCTGCCGCCGCCGAGGATCGTGAGCGGCATTGCGCGTGCCGCCGCCTCATCGACCGTGGCCTCCAGTTCGTCCACATTGGTGATGTGTGCGGCGAGCCGGGCAGCGGACTTGAGGCCGAGCGTATTTTCATGCGTCAGGTCGAAGTCGGCAATGAAGTCCATCAGGCAGTCTGTCCGTTCCGTTGGCAGGGGTAAGAGGCGTTTTCTGTCAATAGACACCGGATCGCCCCGGTGCAAGCATCCGTGTTATGGCCGAGGCGCGGCAAGGAACGCTGCCGGGATGGTTCGCCTCCTGATTCCCGTTTCGCCGATTCGAGTGTGCTGCAGGTCTGTTGCGACCGCTTTGCGACAATCTTTTGGGGTGTGAACCGGATATTTGACTTGGACCGGAGCCGTCCTATCTGATTCCTTTGAACCGGAATTCAACTGCCGGAGGGCAGAATGGCTATGAGATCATGCTTTCGGGTTGTGAAAGCAGCGGCATCACAATCCGCGTTGATTGGAAAATCGTGGTTTCCGATGCTTTCGGGCGGATGATTGACTGATATCAATGCGTCTCGATGGTGCCTGTGTTTATATTGACGGTTTACAATTGTAATGCTGCTTTTGTACTTGAAAAATAAGTAAAAATGTCAATTTTTTGTGGACTTTCTACACCTTTGGTACCATATAGAGGTCGTCAAAACGAAGAGCGTTGACGTTTGGCGTCAACATTCGACGCGATCTTTCGCAGGCTAACGCCCAAGACCAGCGCCAGGCGCCAAAGTCAGCCATCGTAAGCGATGAGAATTCGCTAGAATTGGTGGAATGAGATGTCCCGTAACTGCCTGCCCAAGAATGGCCGTTTTAGTCGGAAAAATTCTGACCGACATTTTGCCGGATAAGTTCGTTCCCCGACCCCAGCGCCCCTTTCAAGCCGGATATCCTCCTCGGCCGTGGCGCTGAAACCCTAGAAATGTTCCTCTTATAATGGCGAGGGCTGAAATCATGGATATGTATGCCAAACACACGAACGTACACGCCGACCCGTGGAGCGGGTTCAGCGAAGGTGCATGGCGCACTGCAATCGACGTTCGCAATTTCATTCAGGAAAACTACACGCCCTATGAAGGCGATGCATCTTTCCTCGCACCGGCCACCGAGCGCACCAAGCAGCTCTGGGACGAACTGAGCGCGCTTCTGCAGCAGGAACGTGACAAGGGCGGCGTCCTCGATGTTTCGGCGGACAAGCCCTCGAGCATCACCGCACACGATGCCGGCTACATCAACAAGGACCTCGAAATCATCGTTGGCCTGCAGACCGATGCGCCGCTGAAGCGCGCAATCATGCCGAATGGCGGCCTGCGCATGGTTGAAGGCAGCCTCAAGACCTATGGTTACGAGGTTCCCGAAAACGTTCATGAAGTGTGGACCAAATATCGCAAGAGCCATAACCAGGGCGTGTTCGACGTTTACAGCCCGGACATTCTGGCCTGCCGCAAGTCGGGCGTGATCACCGGTCTGCCGGACGCCTATGGCCGTGGCCGCATCATCGGCGACTATCGTCGTGTTGCCCTTTACGGCACGGACTTCCTGCGCGCTGAAAAGCAGAAGGAATTCCACGAACTCGACGATGTTGTCTTCAACGACAACAATATGCGTCTGCGTGAAGAGCTTTCGGAACAGTTCCGTGCACTCGATGAGCTGCGCGAAATGGCCGAAAAATATGGCGTCGATATTTCGAAGCCCGCCCGCAATGCCCGCGAAGCCGTTCAGGCCGTCTATTTCGGCTATCTGGCTGCCGTGAAGGAGCAGAACGGCGCTGCCATGTCGCTCGGCCGTGTCTCGACCTTCCTCGACATCTATATCCAGCGCGATATCGATGCCGGTTACATCGCCGAAGACGATGCCCAGGAAATGGTCGACGACATGATCATGAAACTGCGTATCGTCCGCTTCCTGCGTACGCCGGAATATGACGAACTGTTCTCGGGCGACCCCGTATGGGTTACCGAAGCAATCGGCGGCATGGGCGAAGACGGCCGGACGCTGGTTTCGAAGAACAGCTTCCGTTTCCTCAACACGCTCTACAATCTCGGCCCCGCGCCGGAACCGAACCTGACGGTTCTGTGGAGCCCGAGCCTGCCGCAGGGCTTCAAGCACTTCTGCGCCAAGGTTTCGGCCGACACCTGCGCCATTCAGTACGAGAACGATGAACTGATGCGTCCGAAATGGGGCGACGACTACGGCATTGCCTGCTGCGTCTCGTCGATGCGGATCGGCAAGCAGATGCAGTTCTTCGGCGCGCGCGCCAACCTCGCCAAGGCTCTGCTTTATGCGATCAACGGCGGTGTTGACGAGAAGAAGCTGAAGGGCAAGAAGGTTGCTGAAGGTCTGGAACCGATCACCGGCGATGTTCTGGAATATGACGAAGTCGTCGAAAAGTTCGACAAGGCCATGGACTGGCTTGCCAAGACCTACGTCAAGGCTCTGAACGCGATTCACTACATGCACGACAAATATGCGTATGAACGCATCGAAATGGCGCTGCATGACCGTGATATCCTGCGCACAATGGCCTGCGGCATTGCCGGCCTGTCGATCGCAGCAGACGCCCTGTCGGCAATCAAATATGCCAAGGTCGAAGTCATTCGTGACGAAACCGGTCTGGCCGTGGATTACAAGATCACCGGCGAATTCCCGGCATTCGGCAACAATGACGACCGCGTCGACTCGATTGCCGCATGGCTGGTCGAAGAGTTCATGAACAAGGTCAAGGCACAGCCTTACTTCTATCGTGACTCGATGCCGACCCAGTCGATCCTGACGATTACGTCGAACGTCGTTTACGGCAAGAAGACCGGTAACACCCCGGATGGCCGCCGTGGTGGCGAACCCTTCGCGCCCGGTGCAAACCCGATGAACGGTCGCGACAAGAAGGGCTTTGTGGCCGCAGGCGCATCGCTTGCCAAACTGCCCTATGACGCAGCCCTCGACGGTATCAGCTGGACCGCCTCGGCAACGCCGGGCAGCCTTGGCCACACCGAGGAAGAGCGGATTACCAACCTGTCGAATTGCCTTGACGGCTATACGGCAGCCGGCGGTTTCCACGTCAACGTCAACCTCCTCAACAAGGAGACCCTGCTTGACGCCATGGACCATCCGGAGAAGTATCCGCAGCTGACGATCCGCGTGTCGGGTTATGCGGTCAACTTCATCAAGCTGACGAAAGAACAGCAGCTTGACGTGATCAACCGGACCTTCCACACCGCAATGTAAGGAAGAGAAGAACAATGCATAAGCGCGTTTCCGCCCCAACCAAGCCAACCGGTGTCCATATCGACATCGACCACGGATTTCTCCACTCGGTCGAAACCGGCGCAGCCGTCGACGGTCCGGGAATGCGCTTTGTGTTCTTCATGGCCGGTTGCCAGTTCCGCTGTGTCTATTGTCACAACCCGGATACCTGGAAGCTTCACAACGGCCGCAGGGTCGATGTGGACGACATGCTCAAGGAAATCCGCCCCTATGCGGGTTTCCTCAAATTCGCCGGCGGCGTGACCTTCTCCGGCGGCGAACCCATGATGCAGGCCGGCTTTGTCGGCAATGTCATGAGCCACATCAAGAAGGAGATGGGCCTTCACGTCGCGCTCGACACGCAGGGCTATCTTCATACCGGTGTGGAAGATGAATGGTTCGACAATGTCGATCTGGTCATGCTCGATATCAAGCATATCGATCCGGACAAATATCACGCCATCACCGCGCAGTATCTTCAGCCGACGCTGGACTTTGCCCAGCGGCTGAAACGGCTGAAGCAGAAAATGTGGATGCGTTATGTTCTGGTTCCGGGTCTCACGGATGATACCGACGATGTGAACAAGATGGCCGATTATGTCGCCTCGCTGGGCGATATCGTCGAGCGTGTCGAAGTGCTGCCGTTCCACCAGATGGGAATTTCCAAATGGGATGCGCTCGGCCGCAAATATACACTGCGCGACACGCCGACGCCGACCAATGATCAGACCGAAGCCGCCCGCGATATCTTTCGCGCGCGCGGTATGCTCGTGACCTGATGGACGGGGCGGGGGCACGTTTACACCCACGCCTTGTCACGGTTACGCAGATCCCAGATGTTTGAGGCCGCCTTCGGGCGGTTTCTGTTTTTTTGACAATGCTGCCTCTCCCTCTGAGTCATCCTCGGGCTTGACCCGAGGATCCAGGGCTACACGATGTATGCTTGCTTGAAACCCTTTCTTATCAAATGGTTGAGCGGAGTGGATGCTCGGATCAGGTCCGAGCATGACACCTGTGGGGACGGCTGACGGAGGCACCCCCCCGCATGTCTTTGGGTTTGTCAGCAGTCTGAGGCCGCCTCCGGGTGGTCTTTTTGGTTTTATGATAGAATTTTGAGGACGCGGGTTTTCGCAGAGGCTTGCACTGCTCTTCTTTTCGATATAAACATATCTTTATATCTTGATGAAGGTGATGCCAAATGACGAAGCTTGATCTGGACGGTCTGGTCGATGTCCTGAAAGCGGTGGGGGAGCCCACGCGCCTCAGGCTCATTGCGCTGCTGGCGTCCGGCGACCTGACCGTATCGGACCTGACCGATATCCTCGGCCAGTCGCAGCCGCGCATCTCCCGCCATCTGAAGCTTCTGGGCGAGGCAGGGCTGATCGATCGCTATCAGGAGGGTGCCTGGGCCTATTTTCGCCTGAAGGAAGAGGGCGCGCCGGCACGGCTTGGTCGCGAGCTTCTGAAAAACGCTGCGGAAACCGATTCGGCGCTCAGCCGTGATGCAGCGCGCCTTGCCGCGGTCAAACAGGCGCGCTCCGAAAAGGCGCTCGCCTATTTTGCCGAACATGCCGGTGACTGGGACGAAATGCGCCGCCTGCATATTTCCGAGTCGGAAATCGAAGAGTGTCTGGTGGCGCTGATCGGTCGCAAACCTGTGGAAAGCGTTCTGGATCTGGGCACCGGCACGGGCCGGATGCTGCTGCTCCTGAAGGACCTTTACCGCCGCGCCGTCGGCGTCGATGCCAGCCGTGACATGCTGGCGGTGGCGCGCGCCAATCTCGATGCCGAAGGGGTGACGAAGGCTGCGGTGCGGCTCGGCGACATCTTGAACCTGCCGCTGGAGAACGAGGATTTCGATCTGGTGATCATTCATCAGGTCCTGCATTTTCTTGAACATCCCGAACGCGCGATCGCGGAAGCCGCGCGCGTGATGCGGCCGGGCGGGCGGCTGGTCGTGATCGACTTTGCGCCGCACGGACTGGAATATCTGCGGGCCGAACATGCCCATATCAGGCTCGGTTTTTCCCATCAGGCGATGTCGGACTGGATGACCGCGGCGGGACTGGACGTCGAGAAGGTTGTCGATCTGCCGTTTTCCGGCGCCGAGGAGCGGTCCCTGACGGTCACCGTCTGGCTTGGCCGCGACCGCCGTATCCTGATGGCATCGGAAGCCGAAACATATCATGCGAGGAGTGTCTGAATCATGTCTGCCAACAACGAGGCGCGCGGGAACGATCGCGCGATCGGCTTTTCATTCGAGTTTTTTCCGCCCAAGAAACCCGAGGCCGAGGCCAGCTGGTGGCGGTCCGTGCAGGCGCTCTCCGCCTATAGTCCCGAATTCGTGTCGGTGACCTATGGCGCCGGCGCCACCAGCCAGGCGCCGACCTATGCGGCCGTCAAACGGCTGGTCGACGAGACCGATCTGGTCACGGCCTCGCACCTGACCGTGGTCAAGGCAACGTCGGGTGAGGTGGATGATGTGATCCGCCGGTTCCGCGATGCCGGCATCCGCCGTTTCGTGGCCCTGAGGGGCGATCCGCCGGGCGGCATCGGCACCGCCTACAGTCCGCATCCCGGCGGCTATTCGAATGCCGCGGCCCTCGTTTCCGCGCTGAAGACGATCGGCGATTTCGATATTTCGGTATCGGCATACCCTGAAAAACACCCGGAAAGCGCCGACCGCACGGGCGATATCGCCATGCTGAAGGCCAAGGCCGACAATGGCGCCGATCGTGCGCTGACGCAGTTCTTCTTCGACAATGATGTGTTCGAAGACTATCTCAACGATGTTCGCCGCGCGGGCATAACGATCCCGGTGGTGCCCGGCATCATGCCGATCCAGAACATCAAGCAGCTGAAAAACTTTGCCGCCCGGTGCGGCGCCAATGTGCCGGCGTTTGTCGACAGCCGCTTTGAGGGACTGGACGACGATCTGCCGGGACAGTTCGAGGCCGCCGCCGATCTGGCGGCCGAGCAGGTGCTCGACCTGCAGCGGCGCGGCCTTTCCGAATTTCATTTCTACACCATGAACCGCTCGAAGCTGCAGATTGCGGTGCTCGACCGGCTTGGCATCATGCCCGATGATACCCAGATCGGCGCTGCGCCGGAGCGGCTGCGCGCGTGATATAGAAAACCCGTGGAACTGGCCGCCGGTTCGTAAATCAATGACGGGCTGCGGTCAGTCCGCCATCCCTTCTTCATATCTGGCGGAGAGCGTCAGCCATTCCTCTTCGACCCTGGCAAGTTCCGCGGCGGCATTGGCGCGCGCCTGGATCATCACCTTGGCCTTTTCGGGAGAGCGCTCGTAAAGCTTGGGATCGGCGAGGTCGGAATCCAGCTTGGCGATGATCTGTTCGATCTTCGCGGTTTTCTTCTCTGCCTTGTCGATTTCCTTCTTCAGCGGGGCAAAGGCCGCGCGGCGATCGGCAGCACTCCGGCGCTGCTCGGATTTCGAGCGCGTGTCGGCGGTGCTTGCTGCATCGCTCTTCTGGGCCTTCCTGCCGCCGGAGACGATCAGCTCTCGATAGTCTTCCAGATCGCCGTCATAGGCCGTTACCGTGCCGTCATGCACCAGCCACAGCCGGTCGACGGTGGCTTCGATCAGGTGTCGGTCATGCGAAATCAGGATCACCGCGCCGGGATAGTCGTTCAGCGCCTGCACCAGCGCATTGCGGCTGTCGATGTCGAGGTGGTTGGTGGGCTCGTCGAGGATCAACAGGTTAGGCGCATGGAAGGCGGCAAGCCCCATCAGCAGCCGCGCCTTTTCGCCGCCGGACAGATCGCGGGCAGGGGTGTCCATTTTTTCCGTCGCAAGGCCCATCTGCGCCACCCGGGCGCGCACTTTCGGTTCCGTTGAATCGGGCATGCGCTTGCGCACATGGGCAACGGCGCTTTCATCCGGCACCAGGTCATCGATCTGGTGCTGGGCGAAGAAACCGGTCGAAAGATGCGGGGCAAGCTTGAGCGAGCCGCTTTCGGGTGCCAGCCGGCCCGAGATGAACTTGGCAAAGGTCGACTTGCCGTTGCCGTTGGCTCCCAGAAGCGCGATCCGGTCGTCATTGTCGATCCTGAGGTTGAGGCCTGTCAGGATCGGCTTGCCGGGGGCATAGCCGACGGACCCGTTTTCGATTGCAATGATCGGCGAGGCGGGCTGTTTTTCCGGCGCGGGAAATGAAAAGCCCTGAACGTGATCCTCGATCACGGCGGCGACCGTGCCCATCTTCTCCAGCGCCTTGACGCGGCTTTGGGCCTGGCGGGCCTTGGAAGCCTTGGCCTTGAAGCGATCGACGAAGCTTTGCAGATGCTTGCGGTGGGCCTCGTTCTTGGCCCGGGCCTTCATCTGCAGCTCATCGGCCTCCGCCTTCTGGCGCTCGAACTGATCGTAGGAGCCGCGATAGAAGGTCAGCTTCTTCTGGTCGAGATGGATGATCGCGCCGGCGGCCGTATTCAGCAGATCGCGGTCATGCGAAATGATGATGACGCTGTAGGGGTAGCGGCGGATATAGTCTTCCAGCCACAGCGTGCCTTCCAGATCGAGATAGTTGGTCGGCTCGTCGAGCAGAAGCAGGTCGGGCTCGGAAAACAGCACGGCGGCCAGCGCCACACGCATCCGCCAGCCACCGGAAAATGACGAGGCCGGACGTCTCTGCGCGGTTTCGTCGAAACCGAGACCGGAGAGGATGCTGGCCGCACGCGCCTCGGCCGAATGGGCGTCGATATCGACAAGCCGGGTCTGGATTTCGGCAATGCGGTGCGGGTCTGTCGCAGTCTCCGCTTCCGCCAGCAGTGCGGCACGCTCCTTGTCGGCGGCCAGCACGATCTCGATCAGCGGATCTTCAGTGCCCGGCGCTTCCTGCGCCACTTGGCCGATACGAGCCTGTTTGGGCAGCGATACCGTGCCGGTCTCGGAAGAAAGCGCGCCGGTGAGAACCTTGAACAGCGTTGATTTGCCCGCGCCGTTGCGGCCGACAAGCCCCACCTTCATGCCATCGGGAATGGAGACGGAAGCGTGTTCGATGAGCAGGCGTCCGGCGACACGGACGGAAAGATCGGAGATGGTAATCATGACAGCGGTTTTGTCTGAAAGAATGCCGTCTGGCAAGACGGTCTGGCGGAAATGCCGGTTTCACTGCCCCCGCAATCCGCCGGCGCGGGACAGATACGGTCATGCCCCCGGCTCAGCCTCCAGGGAAGTGTTGCATGGTTGATTTTGGTCAAAATTGTCGCCCGCTTTCTCCGTTATGCGTGTTTCATATCGGCGACCGCGAGCCGAAAGGCGAACGGGCACGTCGTGCAATGCATCAAGGAGTTTCCAATGAACAGGGTCGTTATTGTAACCGGCGGTACGAGCGGAATCGGTTTTGAAACCGCCAGAAAATTTGTCCAGGAGGGAGACAAGGTCGTCGTTGCCGGTATCGACAAGCCGGAAACCATCGAAAAGGCGATGAAGGCGCTGGGCGAAATCGGCGACGCACGCTTTGTGGAATGCAATATCGCAAAGCCCGAGGACTGCGAAAGCGCCGTGCGCTTTGCCGTTGAAACCTATGGCCGGGTCGATGTCATGGCCAATGTCGCCGGCGTTGTCGGCAAGCGCGAGCCGTTCACCGAACTCGATATCGCCGACACGCTGAACACGGTCCAGATCAATCTGATGGGCACCATCCACATGGGGCATTATGTCAGCAGGGAAATGGTTAAAAACAAATCCGGGGTGATCATCAATGTCGGCTCGATCTGCGGGGTCATTGCCAACACCGAAAGCATCGGCTACCACGCCAGCAAGGGCGGCGTGCGCATGGTAACACAGGCCATGGCGCGCGAACTTTCGCCCTATGGTGTCAGAGTGGTGTCGGTTGCGCCCGGATGGGTCAAGACCGGGATGATCGACAAGACGATCGAAGAGGTCGGCAGCAAGCTGCACATGAAGGGCAGGATTATCGAACCCGCCGAAATTGCCGGCGCCATCTATCTTTTGTCTCTGCCCGAAGCGAGTGCCATCAATGGTTCGACCGTGATGGCCGATGACGGATATTCCTCATTCAAGGGCGTCGATGGCTATCAGGCCTGAGACGAAATCAAGTTTGTGTCCTCCTGCAGAGGCGTTTGCGAGCGGATCGCGAACGCCTCTGCGGCGGGCGAACCTTTCCAAAATGAAAGATTCTTGCCGCCAAAAAAGCCAATTCCTGCATCAGGGCAATTCTCCGCGCAAAAATTGCAGGAGATGTAATCGTGAAACCTAATGTTGAATATCGAAGGCTGACGCTCTGTCTGGCCGTTTCTCTTGTCGCCGTGCCGCTGGCGCTTGGCCAACCGGCATTTGCCGCTGACGCAGCATCCGTGGCGGCACAGGATCAAGCCGCACGCATCATCCTTCTGGGCACGGCCGGTGGTCCTGTGGCACTACCGGATCGCTCCGGCATAGCGACGCTGCTGCAGGTCAATGGCAAGAACTATCTGTTCGATGCCGGCATCGGTGTTTCGCGCCAGCTCGCCAAGGCCGGCATTCCGGCTGAAAATATCGACGATATCTTCATCACCCATCATCACCTTGACCACAATGCCAGCCTGCCGTCGCTGATCGGGCAGGAATGGCTGGAGCGCGGACTGGCCGAGAAGAAAGGAACGGTCCAGATTTACGGCCCGCCGGAAACCAAGGCGCTTGTCGATGACAGTCTGGATTATCTGAAGACATCGGAACGGATATTCAAGGGCGACACGCCGCATATGACGTCTTCAAAGGGCATGTTCGACGGTCATGACATCGACAAGCCCGGCCTTGTCTATCAGGATGAAAACATCAAGGTGACCGCGGTCGAAAACAGCCATTTCGCCAACAAGACGGAAGGACCGGCAGGGCCGGACATCTCCTATTCCTATCGGGTAGACACGCCTTATGGCGACATTGTCTTTACCGGCGATACCGGCCCGAGCGAGGCCGTGGCAAAGCTTGCCAAGGGCGCCGATGTGCTCGTCAGCGAGGTCCGTCTGCCCTATATCGCCGCCGACGGCACACAAACGGCACAGCCGCCTTCGATGGATATCACCGCGGAAAACCTGAAAGACCTGACCGCGCATATGGAAACCGAGCATCTGAGCCCGGACAAGCTGGGTGCAATGGCCAATGAGGCCGGTGTCACCACCGTGATCCTCACCCATTATGCCGGTGGTCCGGCCGACGGATCGGACTATGACTTCGCAAAAGATGTCAGCAAGGTCTTCAACGGCCAGGTGATCGCCGGCCACGACCTGTTCGAATACGACCTGTTCCCGCCGGCCGTGTCGAATTCGTGAACCGCCGGCCGGTGGTTCAGGCGAATTGCCGGCCGTTTTCCGAACGCAGGAAATAGACCAGGTCAAGCGACAGTGACGGTTGGCCGAGCATGGTCAGCATGCCGTGCACCTGACCGCGGTGATGGGTCTGGTGGTTGAAGAAATGCGCAAGCGTGGTGGCCAGCCGGTCTGTGTAGCTTTCGGGCGGATTGCCACGCTGGTAGGAAAATGTTCCTTGCAGGCTGGTCTGGTCCAGTCCGTCGATCAGGGCGACGATCTTTTCGTCTTCCTTGCTCCGGTCATGGCGCAGCGAGGCAAAATCATCATGCAGGATCGTATCGAGCTTGACCGGTCCAGTCGCCTTGCCGGAAAACCGGGTCATCCACACGCGGTCGGCGTAGAGCACATGGTTGAGCGTGGCGTGGATGGAACGGAAGAAGGCCCCGAGATCGCGTTTGCGCTGTTCATCCGAAAGTTCGGCGGCTTCGTCATAGATCAGGCCATTGGCCCAGGCATTATAGGCGGCGAACATGCGGTAATGCTGCAGCATGTGGGGGTCTCCTTGCAAAACGGAAATCGCAAGCTGCAATCATAGGGCAGGCGTTAGCGTCTGCCTCATGAATTGTTGCGATGGCGGATATTCATCCGCCTTATGCCACGGCCTTCCGGCGGAGGTTTTCGCGTTCCAGAATGCCGGTAGCATCGATTTTTGCAATCGGCAGTCCGTCCGGCAGATCGCCGGAAAGCTGAAGCGCCAGGTAGCGTCCGCAACACACCCTGAGAAACGAGGTGAAATTGCCGCTGTCATGGCCCGCCTCGTTGGCCTCGTGATAGAGTTTTGTGATCAGCTGTGTCGTGGCAAGCCCGTCGCGCCCGCCGATTTCGGCAAGCACGGTCCAGAAAAAATTCTCCAGCCTGATGCTTGTCACCATGCCGTCGATGCGGATCGAGCGCGTCGTGCTTTCCCACAATGCCGGGTGGGCGGGCCATGCCGGTGCGGTGACCAGATTGCCGTCGGTGACCGCCTCGGTGACGGCGATATCGGCATAGCGGCCGCCGGAAAGCTTCACTTCCGGTGCGCAGGCCGGATAGGCAGAGCAGTGCCGTCCTTTCAAAACATCGGCGGCGGCGAGGATCTGGGCACCGTGGCAGATTGCGGCCACGGGTTTGTTTTCGGCGAAGAAATGCTTCACCAGAGCAATCACCTGCTCATCGAGCCGCAGATATTCCGGCGCCCGCCCTCCCGGGATCACCAGAGCGTCATAGGCAGCGGGATCGACAGCGTCGAAATCCGCCGTCAGGGCGAAGCGATGGCCGGGCTTTTCCGAATAGGTCTGGTCACCCTCAAAATCGTGGATTGCGGTCGGGACTGTATCGCCGGCCTTCTTGCCCGGGCACACCGCATCGACCGTGTGGCCGACGGCAAGCAGGGTCTGGAACGGCACCATGGTCTCGTAGTCCTCGGTAAAGTCACCGGTGATCATCAGGATTGTCTTGTGAGCCATTATTTCCTCCTCGAAATGACAGGAGATAAATCTAGCAGCTCTGTTCCCCCTGCTGGTATTATGGACATACTACAGTGATCACCCTGCGCTTTTGCGTCCCGGGTCGTCTTGAATTTTTCCGCAGTGCAGCACACCTTGAAGTTTAACAGAGGGAGACATTCGATGAGTCGCGTTCTTTATTCGCTCTGCGGCGCCGACAGTTCGGTGCGCTTTTCCCCGCATTGCTGGAAAGTCATTCTGGCGCTGAAGCACAAGGGGCTGGCATTCGAAGAACAGCCCGTGGGCTTTACCGAGATCCCGAAGCTCGAGGACGGCTTTTCGAAAACCGTGCCGATCCTGAAGGACGGCGACAAGCTGATCGCCGACAGTTTTGCGATCGCGATCTATCTGGAGCAGACCTATCCCGATCGTCCGTCGCTGTTCAAGGGCGAGGGCGGGCTTGCCATGGCCCGCTTTGTCGAGGCGTGGTCGCAGTCCACGCTGCATCCGGCAGTCACCCGTATCGCCGTAAAACATATTCACGACATGCTGGCGCCGGTGGATCAGGCCTATTTCCGCGAAAGCCGCGAGGCCCGTCTGGGGGCGACGCTGGAAGAGGTGGCGACAGGTCGCGAAGCCGAGATTTCCGGTTTTTCCGAAAAATGTGTACCTCTGCGTAATATGCTGAAATTTCAGCCATTTATCGGTGGAAGCGAACCGCTTTTCTCCGATTATATCGTCTTCGGTGCGTTCCAGTGGGCGGCCTTGACCGGCAATACCGGGCTGCTGGATCCGAATGATCCGGTGTCCAACTGGTTCGAACGCTGCCTCGAATTTTCGGAAAAAGGCTGATATCTCCCGAAAATCCGGCGCATTCGCCCGCCGGACACGCTTCCATTTTGCTTCAAAGACCTCTATACACCGGCCGAATTTCCCTTAACGAAATTTGCCAGAGGACGAATGATATGGCGATTGAACGCACTTTTTCGATGATCAAGCCCGATGCCACCAAGCGCAACCTGACCGGCGCCATCACCAAGGTTTTCGAGGAAAACGGCCTCAGCGTCGTCGCCTCCAAGCGGGTGTGGATGGCCAAGCGCGATGCGGAAGCCTTTTATGCCGAGCACAAGGAACGCCCGTTCTTTGGCGAACTTGTCGAGTTCATGTGCTCCGGTCCGACCGTTGTCCAGGTTCTCGAAGGCGAAAACGCCGTTCTGAAGAACCGCGAAATCATGGGCGCGACCAACCCGGAAAAGGCCGATGAAGGCACGATCCGCAAGACCTTCGCTCTGTCCATGGGCGAAAACTCGGTTCACGGCTCCGACGCGCCGGAAACCGCAGCACGCGAAATCGCTTTCTGGTTCTCCGAAACCGAAATCGTCGGCTGAAGCCGGCTTTGTTATCCTTTTTACGGACGTCATCCTCGGGCTTGACCCGAGGATCCAACCACCGCTCAGCACGAGTGGCGTTGGCGGTCCGTAATGGATTGTTTAGATTGACTTTTTGCTCGATACGCTTGTCGCGTTCATGCGTGCTTAGACCCTCGGGTCAAGCCCGAGGGTGACGAAGGAGAGCGGGGCGAGGTTTGTCAGCAGTCCGAGCCCGCCCTTGTGGCGGGCTTTTTCATGCGGACTTCTTGCTGTTCAGCCGTTCGGCGGCGCGTTCGCTTGCCGAGCGCCGGCTGGACAGGAACATGTGAAGGCGGGCGCGCACGCTGTCGAGAATTTCCGGCGGCGCGGTGCGCGGCGTGCCGCAGTGATAGGGCGGCTCTGGATCATACTCCATCTGCAGCTGGATCTGCTGGGCGGCGGTCTTGTCCATCAGGTTTTCGACCACACGCAGCGCAAAATCGATACCCGAGGTCACACCGGCGCCGGTAATGCGGTTGCGGTCCGTAACGACGCGCTCTTCAACGGGGGTGGCGCCGAACAGTTCGAGCTGATCGATCGCCGACCAGTGCGACGTGGCGCGATAGCCTTGCAGCAGGCCGGCCGCGCCCAGCACCAGCGAGCCGGTGCAGACCGACGTGACCAGCTTGCAGCCCGGGGCAATGCGGCGCAGGAAATTCAGCGTCTCGTCATCATCCATGAGCGCGATCTGGCCGGGACCGCCGGGAACGCAGATGATGTCCAGCTTCTGGCATTGGCCGAAGGTGGTGTTGGGCAGAATGCGCATACCGCGATCGACGATGACCGGGTCCAGATTCTTCCACAGGAGCTTGATTTCTGTTCCGGGCATCCGGTTCAGCACATCGGCGGGACCGAAAAGGTCAAGCTGTGTCAGACCCGGATACATGATGAAACCGACAGTCAGGGAATCGGAACTGGAAGGCATGTTTTCCTCGTTCAATCTTGGAGCCGCAAAGCCAAATCGATTAGAAACCGGATTAAGAATAGGACGTCGAGATTATTCGGCAAGCGCAAACTTAAGGGCGCATCATGTCCTTTTTATTGCCAGTCTCCGCGGGCGGAAAAATCCGCTGCGCGGGCTTCGACCCAGCCGCTGTCGCCGCCGCCCTTCAGGTGCTCCTTTTTCCAGAAGGGAGCGTCGGTTTTCAGGAAATCCATGACGAAGGACGCGCCCTCGAATGCGGCCTTGCGGTGAGAGGCTGCCGCAATCACCAGAACGATGTTTTCGCCGGGGCTGATGCGGCCGTAGCGGTGGATTGCCGTAAGGCCGAGAAGATCGAAGCGTTCGATTGCCGCATGTGCAATGCGGCTGATCTCGCTTTCAGCCATGCCGGGATAGTGTTCAAGTTCAAGGGCTTCGAGGAGTCCGTTCTCGTCGCGGCACAAGCCGGTGAAGCTGACAATCGCCCCGATATCGGCCCGGCCTTTGCCAAGGGCGGCCTGCTCAGTGGCAATGTCGAAGTCTTCGGCCTGGATGCGGACATCGGGAGACACGGACATTGTCTCAGCCTCCCGTCATCGGCGGAAACAGGGCGATCTCGCGCGTGCCGGACAATGGTGCGTCATGTTCAGCGTGGACCCGGTCGAGCGCCACGCGAATCACCTCCGGTTGCTGAAGGGCGATTTCATACCCGTCTCCGCGGGTTTTCAGAAAGGCCAGCAATGCGGAGACATCGTTCACGTCTTCCGGCAGAGTGATCTCTTCCTCGGCCACGCCGATTCGCTCGCGCACCCATGCGAAATAGACAAGTTTGGTCATCGCTCGGCCTCCACCACATGTTTCAGTCCGGCCCTGAAATAATCATAGCCGGTATACATCGTCAAAATGGCCGCGATCCACAAAAGCACGATCCCGGATTGTGTCGTGTAGGGAAAGACCTGATCGCCCGCAGGGCCGGCAAGCAGCAGGCCGATTGCGATCATCTGGAACGTCGTCTTCCATTTGGCGATCCGTGTCACCGGCACGGAAACCTTGAGCCCCGCCAGATATTCCCTGAGACCCGACACCAGCACCTCGCGGCACAGGATGATGATTGCGGCCCACAGCGACCACCCGGCAATCGTGCGCTCGACATCGGCGGCCAGCAGCAACAGACAGGTGGAGACCAGAAGCTTGTCGGCGATCGGGTCCAGCATGCGGCCGATATTGGATTGCTGGTTCCAGGCCCGCGCCAGATAGCCATCGAAGAAATCGGTGATCGAGGCAATCAGGAAGATTGTCAGTGCCGCCCAGCGCGCCGTGTCGGAACTGGAAAGCTTGCCCTCCAGAAAGAAGCACAACACGATCAACGGGACAGCAAGAATGCGGCCATAGGTCAGGAGGTTGGGGATGTTGTACGCTTTTGATGCCATGGCTTCATTCCGTGTGCTCGGCCTGCCAGGACCGGCAGTCCGCTCTATGTAGGCGCAAATTGCTTCCATTGCACGGTCAAGGTCAATGCCGGCGGCGATGAAACCTGTGTCATAACGGGTTTCACGAGGTAGGATGGCTCTATTTTGCGCCGCCGTCGTGGAAATGATTGTAGATTTGCTGTGCCATCGCCTCCGAAATCCCCTCAACGGCGCTCAGATCGGATAGGCCGGCGCGTGACACGGCCTTGGCCGAGCCGAAATGCTGCAGCAGCGCGCGCTTGCGGCCAGGTCCGATACCGGCGATCTCGTCAAGCGGGTTCTTGACCATTTCCTTCTTGCGCCGGGCCCGGTGCGAGCCGATAGCGAAACGGTGGGCTTCGTCACGCAGCCGCTGGATGAAATAGAGCACCGGATCGCGCGGCGGCAGCGAGAAGTCGGGTTTTCCCTCCATGAAGAAGCGCTCGCGACCGGCTTCGCGGTCGGCGCCCTTGGCAATGCCGATTGCCGTCACCGCATCCGTGATGCCGAGTTCTTGCAGAATGGCACGCACGGCCGTCATCTGCCCCTGGCCGCCATCGATCAGGATGACATCCGGCCAGGCGGGGAAGGGGGCGTCGTCGTCCACCTCGGTGGGCTGGCTGCGGTCGGGAATACCGTGTTCCTTGACGAGACGGGAGAACCGCCGCGTCATCACTTCGCGCATCATGCCGAAATCGTCACCCGGCGTGATCTCGGTCGATTTGATGTTGAATTTGCGATACTGCGCCTTCACGAAGCCTTCCGGCCCGGCAACGATCATGCCGCCGACGGCATTGGTGCCCATGATGTGGGAGTTGTCGTAAACCTCGATACGCCGCGGCGGTGTGGCAAGGCCGAAGGTTTCGGCAAAACCTTCCAGCAGCCGGGACTGGGTCGCGGTTTCGGCGAGCTTGCGGCCATGGGCCTCGCGGGCATTGGCCAGCACGTGATCAACCGCCTCGCGCTTCTCGCCGCGTTTGGGCACGGTGATATGCACCTTGCGGCCCGCCCGTTCGCCAAGTGCCATTTCCAGCAGCGCCTGCTCCTCGATCTCCTCGGACAGGAATATGGCGCGGGGGATCGGCTTGTCGTCGTAGAACTGGGCCAGAAAGGCATTGAGGATTTCCGCCGCCGAAAGCGAGGGATCGGTCTTCGGGAAATAGGCGCGGTTTCCCCAGTTCTGGCCGGTGCGGTAGAAGAACACCTGAATGCAGCAGAGCCCGCCCTCATTGTGGATGGCGAAGACATCGGCCTCCTCGATCCCTGCCGGATTGACGCCCTGATGACCGAGCACATGTGAGAGCGCAGACAGCCGGTCGCGGTAGATCGCGGCGCGCTCGAAGTCGAGTTCTTCGGAGGCCTTATTCATCGCTTCGGCGAGTTCGGCATGCACCTGCCTGCTCTTGCCGGAGAGAAAGGCCTTTGCCTCCTTCACCAGTTCGCCGTAGCCTTCCTTTGAAATTTCCCCGGTGCAGGGGCCGGAACAGCGCTTGATCTGGTAGAGCAGACAGGGCCGGGTGCGGCTTTCATAGACGCTGTCGGTGCACGAGCGGATCAGAAAAGCGCGCTGCATGGCGTTGATCGTGCGTCCGACCGCGCCGGCTGAGGCAAACGGGCCGAAATAATCACCCTTGCGGGCACGCGCGCCGCGGTGCTTGAACAGCGCCGGCGCCTCGTGATCGCCGGTAATCAGGATATAAGGAAAGGACTTGTCGTCCCGCAACAAAACATTAAATCGCGGACGCAACCTTTTGATAAGATTGGCTTCCAGAAGCAGAGCCTCGGTTTCCGTCCGGGTCGTGACGAATTCCATATGCGCCGTCTGGGTAATCATCCGCGTGATGCGGTTGGAGTGGCCGCGCCCCTGCGCATAATTGGTCACGCGTTTTTTCAGCGAGCGCGCCTTGCCGACATAAAGCACGTCGCCATTGGCATTGAACATGCGGTAGACGCCGGGGCTGTTGGGCAGATGCTTGACGAATTCGCCGATAAGGGCAGCGCCTTTCAGCGCATGCTTTTCGGCAGCGGCATCGTTCCAGATGATCGACCCAGCCTCGAGCGTGGCGCCCGTCTGCGTCACCTCCGGCAGGTCGCCGTCGTCTTCGTCGTAGATGATGCCGCCATCGGACGGCGTCTGTCGTGTCATTCGTTGATACCTGTTACATCCGGCGTTTCCCAGGCCAGATGTTGCCCGCCATCGAGCGCAATCATCTGACCCGTGATCGAGGGCGTTTCGAAGAGGTAGCGAATCGTCGATCCGAATTCGCCAAGCTCCGGCCCTCTCCTTAAGATAAGAGCCGCGACCTGGCTTTCAAAATCCGCATCGCTCTGCCGGCTGTTTTTCAGCGTCGGGCCCGGTCCGATGGCATTGACGCGGATGCGCGGGGCAAACGCCTGCGCCATGGTCTGGGTTGCCGCCCACAGGGTGCTCTTGGAAAGCCCGTATGTGAAGAAATTCGGTACCGGGGCCCAGACCCGCTGGTCAATCATGTTGACGATCAGGCCGTGTTCGCCCTCCGGCAGCTGTTTTGCAAAGCGCTCGGCCAGCATCAACGGCGCCTTCACATGCAGCGCAAAATGCGCGTCGAACTGCTCCTGATTGAAGCTCTCCGCGCTATCGGGGCGGAAAAGCGAGGCATTGTTGATCAGCAGGTGCACCGGCCCCATGCTGGCGTTGACCGCGTCGACCAGGCCCTCGGTCTGAGCGGAATCGAGGAGATTGGCGCAGAAGGCTTCGGCCCTGACGCCCTTGTCGCGCAATGCTGTGGCCAGCAGTCGGGCCTCGGAAAGGGAGGTGTGGGCATGAATTGCCACATTGAAGCCGTAATTCGCCAGGTCTTCGGCAATGGCGCGGCCAAGTCTCTTGGCGCCGCCTGTCACAAGCACGGTTCTCTCTGGCGTTTTCTGCTGCATAGTCATGTTCCCTCGCTTCGGCCGAAAGTTTATATCGTTTTGCGCCGGTCAGCGCCAAATGGAATTTGGTGGTGTTGCTCGTCGCTCTGGATGATTTTCCGAAGGGAGATGCAATTTAAATTAAATATAGATTGTGTGTAAATAGCTTATTAATTATAATAATCTGCATTTTATGATTTATAAATACATTTTTAACCATCGATTTTACCTTAATTTTTAGAGTATTGAAATCATTTATCCCTAATTTTATTTTATCTCTCAAGCGAATACGGCAAGGTGACTGTTCCTCGTGAGCGTCCGACTGCCGGTATCGACTGAAGGAGAGACAAGATGCGGAACATGAACAAGACACTGGCCGCTGCAGCAGCGGTCCTGATGGGCGCCGGCGCGGCTCAGGCCGCCGATGCAATCGTCGCTCAACCTTATGAGCCGAGCCCGGCAACCTATGTGGCTCCGACGCCTGTTCTGGACTGGAGCGGTGTTTACGTCGGTGGCGCGCTCAACTGGGATTGGGGCACTTTCGATGAAGGTGACTTCGATGCAGACGGCTGGGGCGGAACGCTGTTCGGCGGCTACAACATGCAGAACGGTTCGATCGTCTACGGTGTTGAAGGCGACCTCGCCACGTCCAACCAGAGCCAGACCGTCAACCCCGGCATCAAGATGGAGCAGGGTTTCAACGGTTCGCTGCGCGGCCGTCTCGGTTACGCCCTGGACCCGGTTCTCGTATACGGAACGGCCGGTCTTGCCGGTTCGAGGCTTGAAGCAAAGCAGGCTGGCGACAAGGACACCCAGATGGGCTGGGGCTGGACCGTCGGCGCCGGTGTTGAAGCCATGGTCACCGAGAATATCTCGGCGCGCGTTGAATACCGCTACACCGACTATGGCGATCAGGACTTCAAGCTGAACGGCAACAAATACAAGCGCAGCTTTGAAGAAAACACCGTCAAGGTTGGCCTCGGCGTTCACTTCTGATCGCTGATACTCGCAGGCAATTCGGTAAAACCCGCCATCACGGCGGGTTTTTCTGTTTGTTGACAAAGCTGCCCCTCACTCCGGGTCATCCTCGGGCTTGACCCGAGGATCCAGGGCCACACGATGTACCTTTCTTGAAACCCTTCCTCATCAAAGGGATGGATGGAATGGATGCTCGGATCACGTCCGAGCATGACACCCGTGGGGACGGCTGGCGGAGGCAACAACGTGCACGTCTTTGGGTTTGTCAGCAGTCTGAAACCCGCCATCACGGCGGGTTTTTCTGCTTTCAGGGCGGTGTGAACAGCGCTGAACGTTTCAGATATGCGGCTTCAGCGTCCTGAAAGTCGGGAAGGTTTTCTGGAATGCCGCAGGCCAGCGGGTCAGCCGCACGCGCTGTTCCTCCCATTCACCGGGAAACCGCAGCATCAGATATCCAACAAGGCTGGCAAGCGCGAAATGACCGGCATTCAGCCGCTTGTCGGGTGCCGGCAGGTTTTCGTCGAGATAGTCGAGACCGCGACGGGCCTTGGCCCACTGCCGGTCGACCCAGGGCTGATGCCAGGTTTCAGGTGTGCGAAAGCGCTTTTCATAGACCACCAGAACGAGGGCGTCGCAAATGCCGTCGCAAAGCGCTTCCATGCGCGCGACAGCCGCCCGCTTTTCAGGATTTTTTGGATAAAGCCGGTTTTCGTCCGAAAGACTGTCGAGGTAGTGCATGATGGTGCGGCTGTCATAAAGTGTGACGCCGTCATCGGTGACAAGCGTTGGAATCTTGCCAAGGGGATTGGCGGCCAGCAGCGTTTCCGAAACTGCCGTTATATCCACCGGCACAATATCGACATCGGCGCCGACATGATGCGCCGCCATCACCACTTTTGCGGAAAACGGTGAGGTGGTTGCGTAGAACAGTTTCATCGCCTGCATCCTCCTGTCAGCTGTGAGAACGATCCTCTCCGGCAATCCAGAAACTGCGCTGACCTGCGAAACGGTCCTCGGCCAGACAGGTCCTGAGGAAGGGCAGCAGCGTATCGAGCTCCGTCTTCAGCGTATAGGGCGGGTTGACGATGATGAGGCCGGAGCCGGTCAGGCCGTCATTGTCGCGGTCGCTCTTGACCGACAGCTCCGCGCAGAGAATTTTCGGAATACCGAGATCCTTGAGTGCGGCGTGAAATGCGGCCGTCGGCGCCCCTTTCTTGATCGGATACCAGAGGCAATATGTGCCGGTGGCGAAGCGGCGATAGGCCTTGGAAAGGCCGTCTGCCAGCCGCTCGAATTCTCCGTCCTTCTCAAACGGCGGGTCGACCAGCACGATACCGCGCCGCTCCTTCGGCGGCAGGTGGGCCGCCAGCGCCAGCCAGCCGTCGAGCTTGGTTGCACGCACGTGGTGGTCGCCGGCAAAGCGCGCGTGCAGCGTCGCGAAGTCGGCTTCATGCAGTTCCATCAGCGATAGCCGGTCCTGCCTGCGCATCAGCATACGGGCCAGTTTCGGCGAGCCGGGATAGGTGACGATGTCCGAAGTCTCGTTCAGCGACCGCACGGCGTCCAGATAAGGAACGAGCAGGGCTGCCACATCGTCGGGCATGTCCGAAGCAAGAAGCCGGCCGATGCCGCTGCGCCATTCGCCGGTCTTTTGCGCTTCCTCGCTCGAAAGGTCGTACTGGCCGGTCCCGGCATGGGTATCGAGAATGCGAAAGGCGGCTTCTTTTCTTTGGAAATAGGTGATCAGCCGCGCAAATACCGCATGTTTCAGCACATCCGCAAAGTTTCCGGCATGGTAGATGTGACGATAGTTCATTGCGGCCCCGCATTGTGTTTGCCGGAGAAGTTATTATGAGTCTCGGGCATGTTTTACAAGCAGGCTCCGAAATGGAGCGCCCATATTTCAAAAAGGGATTTTCGATGAGCAGAGAACCGGACGACCGCGTCGCCATTACCGAAAAGAAGACGCTTCACGATGGCTGGAGCCGTTTGGTCGATTATAAATTTACCTACACTTTCGGCGACGGAAAGACGGTGGAGCGCTCATGGGAGGTTTGTGAGCGGCCGGCCGCGTCTTCGGTCCTCGTGTTCGACCGTGACAGCAGAAAATTCGTTCTTGTCAGGCAGTTCCGCGTGCCCGTTTATGCCATGGGCGAGGGGAGCGGTTTCTTTCTGGAGGCGGCGGCAGGCCTGATCGATGACGGCGAAACGCCGGAACAGGCCGCTATCCGCGAAGCCCGCGAGGAGACCGGATACGCCGTCGAAAAGCTGATCCCGCTGCGCGCCATCATTTCCGCACCCGGCCTGATGACCGAAAAGGTGCACTGCTATGCTGCGATCGTCGACGAGGCGATGCGTGTCGAAAGCGGCGGCGGCCTTGATGAGGAACACGAGGATATCGAACTCGTCTTCCTCACCTTCGGCGAGGCCATGGGTATGGTGGAAAGCGGCGAAATCTCCGACGCCAAGACCGTCGTGATGCTGCAATGGGCAGCGCTTAACCGTAGTGTCTTTGGCATCTAATCGGAAAACTGCTCGGCCAGAATGCGCTCCGACCAGGAGCGGTTCGGGTCCGACAGCACCTTGGCGCGGGCGTCGGGGTCCTGCTCGATGCGCACATGCAGCACGTGCTTGACCTCGGTGTGGTCGGCAAAGGCGTTGACGAGGCGTTTTTCGGGTTCCAGCACCTCGATATCGACAATCGACCGGTTCGGTAAAAGCGCGCCCCGCCAGCGGCGCGGCCGAAACGCGCTGACCGGCGTGATGGCCAGAAGCGGCGCTTCCAGCGGGATGATCGGTCCGTGCACCGAGAGGTTATAGGCCGTGGACCCGGCCGGCGTTGCCACCAGAATGCCGTCGCAGGCCAGTTCCGGCAGCCGGACCCGGTCATCGACCCTGACCTGCAGCTTGGCGGCCTGGTGCGACTGGCGCAGCATCGAGACCTCGTTGATGGCAAGCGCGATCGAGGAGGTTCCGTCGGCATTGCGGGTGGTCATGCGCAATGGCCGCAACTCGTTCATATCGGCCGCCTGAAGCCGCTCATGCAGGTTTTCGACCGAATATTCGTTCATCAGAAAGCCGACGGACCCGCGGTTCATGCCGTAAACCGGGATGTCTGAATTCATGGTCTCGTGCAGCGTTTGCAGCATGAAGCCGTCGCCGCCCAGCGCAACGATGAAATCGGCATCCTCGGGCGATACATTGCCGTAGCGCCCGATGAGATCGGCCTTTGCCTTTTGGGCATCGTCGGCATCGGAAGACAGGAAGCACAGTGAAGGCGTTTTCTCGGGCATTACGCATTTCCGTTCGCGGGAAGGGGTATTTCGCCGCGCCAGATCACCCGAGCGGACAGTGTTTTGCAAGCCCCGTGCAGCAAGGTTCTTGGACGTGAGCGCGAAAATACCGGTCAAATTGTTGATTTTTTCGTTTTACAGTGAGGTCAAATCTGCTAGTGGGCATGCCCAATGCCCTTGTAGCTCAGTTGGTAGAGCATCTGATTTGTAATCAGAGGGTCGCGGGTTCGAATCCTGCCGGGGGCACCAAGTCGCTTTCAGGGTAGTCGCTGCCGGCGTTTTGAGAACGTCATTATTCCGGTTGCCTGCCCTGGCGCCATTTTGGAGAAGCCCGGAAAAGCTTGTCAAAATGCCGAGGATATTGCATGAAGTCGCGCCCGGCCGTGCCGGTCTGTTGTGCGCATGAAACCCAACGGCTTGATAAGCCGAGATGAAATGAAGGTATTGATATGCAGGTAACCGAAACGCTCGCCGAAGGGCTGAAGCGCGAAATCAAGATCACAGTTCCTGCGGACGATCTGAAAGCGCGGATGAACGAGCGTCTGGCGGAAGCCAAGGACAAGGTTCGGATCAACGGCTTTCGTCCCGGCAAGGTGCCGCTCGCGCATCTGAAGAAGATGTACGGCAAGTCGATCATGGCCGAGCTGATCAACGAGACGCTGCAGGAAAAGCCGCAGGCCGTTATCACCGAGCGCGGCGAACGCGCTGCCGGTCAGCCGAAGATCGACATGACCGAGGATGAGGACGAGGCAAATCGCGTCCTGAACGGCGAGATCGACTTCGAATTCACCGTCGCCTACGAAATTCTGCCGAAGTTCGAACTGCAGCCGACCGACGGCCTCAAGGTCGAGCGCCCGGTGGTCGAGATCGACGACGAGGAAGTCGAGGATCAGGTCAAGGCCGTTGCCGAGAACGCCCGTGAATATGAGACCAAGGACGGTGCAGCCGAAAACGGCGACCGCGTCACCATCGATTACGTCGGCAAGATCGACGGCGAAGCTTTCGATGGCGGTACCGATACTGATTCGCAGCTCGTGCTCGGTTCCGACCGTTTCATCCCCGGTTTCGAAGAACAGCTCATCGGCGCCAAGGCTGGCGACGAAAAGCAGGTCAAGGTCACTTTCCCGGCAGAATATCCGGCTGAAAACCTTGCCGGCAAGGACGCCGTCTTCGATGTGACCGTCAAGGAAGTCGCAAGCGCCGGCGAACTGGAAATCAACGACGAACTGGCCGAAAAGCTGGGTCTGGAATCGGCCGAACGTCTGCGTACGCTGGTGCGTGAGCAGATCGAGGGTCAGTACAATCAGTACACCCGCCAGAAGGTCAAGCGTCAGATCCTCGACCAGCTCGACGAACAGTATTCCTTCGAAGCGCCTGAATCGCTTGTCGATGCCGAGTTCGAGAACATCTGGCGTCAGGTCAATGCCGATCTGGAACGCAGCGGCAAGACCTTCGAGGATGAAGAAACGACCGAGGAAGACGCGCGTGCGGAATACCGCAAGCTCGCCGAACGTCGCGTCCGTCTTGGCCTGGTTCTCTCCGAAATCGGCGAAAACGCCGGCGTCGAGGTTGGCGAAGACGAAATGCAGCGTGCCCTCTACGACCAGATGCGTCAGTATCCGGGTCAGGAGCAGGAAATCCTCAAGTTCTTCCGCGAGACCCCCGGTGCTGCCGCTTCGCTGCGCGCCCCGATCTTCGAGGAAAAGGTTGTCGACCACCTTCTGGAGAACATCGACGTCAAGGACGTCACCGTCTCCAAGGAAGAGCTGATGGCCGACGATGACGACGAGGTTGCCGAAGCCACCAAGAAGGCCGAGGAAAAGTCCGCGCCGAAGAAGAAGGCTGCTCCGAAGAAAAAGGCGCCTGCCAAGGCCAAGGCCGAGGATAAGGCTGAAGCCGCCGAGGAAGCGCCTGCCGGCGAAGCCGCTGCGGAAAAGCCTGCTGCCAAGAAGGCCGCTCCGAAGAAAAAGGCTGCTCCGAAGAAGAAGGCGCCTGCCAAGGCTGCTGCTGAAAAGTCTGAGGACAAGACCGAGGAATAATTTCCTCTTCTCGATTGAATATCAGGGCCGTCCGGTTTGTCGCCGGGCGGCTTTTTTGTTTCAGTGCCGAGGCAGGGCTTGAAGCCGTGAAAGCGCGTGGCTGGCGATTTCGAGTGGAGTTTCCGCCTGTGGATTTTTGTCGCGCATGAACCATACGGCCGAAAGGCCACACCAGGCGGCAATCCAGACGAGCAGGCGGTGCGGGTCGAGGGCTGCCCGTTTGGCGATCTGCATGAGGCGCCGGTCAAAGATTGCCGGGTCGCGGGCTATGCGCAGCGCCGGGTCTGCGCCATCCGGATTGCAGAAGATATTGGCAAATTCGAAAGCACGCTCCCCCCACAGGCCCTTGGGGTCGATGGCGAGAAAACCGCGACCTTCGAAATCCAGCACATTGGCGTGGTGAAGGTCGCCGAGCAGCGGCCCCGCGTCATCGTCCGCGCTGGCCAGAAGCGCGCGTGCATGGCTGGCACATGAGGGCAGGATGTCCCCGAAAGCCTCGGCGTTTTCGAAAAGGGCGCCAAAGCGTGTTTCAAGCGGTATCAGCGTTGCCGGTGGCGGGTGAGGGCGCTTGCGGTGAAGCGCGGCTGCGACATCGCACAGGATGTCGCAGGCCTCGGCGTCGCAACCGTTCCGGCTCATCTCCATAAGCGACCGGCGGCCTTCGGCCCGCCCCATCAGAATTGCGCCACCGTCGGCGGCAAGCACCCGTGCCGCCCCTTCGCCGGCCCACCACGCGAGCAGGGCGGCGCCGGTCTTTTCCTCGTCGTCGGAAAACAGTTTCAGCATTGCGGGAACGCCCGCCTGCCGCACCGGCAGAAGCGCGCCGGTCGCCGTCAGGATTGGCTCACCGTCAGCCTCAAGCTGCCATCGGGCGAGAACGGCATCGAACGGTGCGCCTGCCGGTGTTGAACGGCCGGCAGGCGGCGTTTCGCTGGCCATCTAATCGTCGGCAGCGCTTTCCAGCATCGCCATCCGGTTGGAGGCATCGAGGCCGGCGATCTTGTAGGCTTCGGCGAGCGTCGGATAGTTGAACGTGTTTTCGACGAAATATTCGACGGTGCCCTTGAGGTTCAGTACGGCCTGACCGATGTGGATCAGTTCGGTCGCGCCCTCACCAACAATATGGATGCCGAGCAGGCGATGGGTCTTCAGAGAGAAGATCATCTTCAGCAGCCCGTTCTGCAGGCCCATGATGTGGCCGCGCGAGGTTTCGCGGAAGAAGGCAACGCCGCATTCATAGGGGATGCCGCGTTCCTGGATTTCCTCTTCCGTCATGCCGCAGGTCGACATTTCCGGCACGGCGTAGATGCCGTAGGGGAAGAATTGCGGCGGCTCCTGCGCTTCCGCGCCGACAGCGTGGCGGGCGGCGATGCGGCCCTGTTCCATCGAAGTGGAGGCCAGCGCCGGGAAGCCGATCACGTCGCCGGCGGAATAAATGTGCGGCACTTCGGTCTGGAAGGTGATCGGATCGACCTTCAGCCGGCCGCGATGGTCGGCCTTCAGTCCGACGGCTTCGAGGTTCAGCGTATCGGTCGCACCCTGGCGGCCGGCGGCAAACAGCACCGATTCGGCCATCAGCACGCGGCCGTTGGAAAGCGTGACGCGGGCCTTGCCGTTGGAGGCTTTTTCCACCTTGTCGGCGCCTGCGCCGAACAGCAGTTTCACATTGCGGTCGCGCAACTGGGCGGCGAAATTGTCGCGGATTTCGCGGTCGATGAAGTCGAGCATGCTGTCGCGCGGCTCGACCACGATCACCTGGGTATCGAGCGCGGAGAAGATCGTGGCATATTCGATGCCGATCACGCCGGCGCCGACGACGATCATCGAGCGCGGGATCTCCTTGATATTGAGCAGTTCGTCACTGTCCATCACCGTCTGCCCGTCAAACGGCACATCCGGCGGACGATAGGGGCGGGTGCCGACGGCAACCAGCACGGCCTCTGCGTGAACGCGCTGGATCTCGCCGCTGTCCTTCTCGATCTCGATCGTGTGCGGATCGACGAAATGGGCAAAGCCGCGCACCTGATCGACGCGGTTGCGCTCGAACTGCCATTCGAGCACGTCGATTTCATAATCGAGCGTCTTGATCAGCCGGGCGCGCAGGTCGTCGGCGGTAATCTTGTGCTTCACCCGGTAGGAGCGACCGTAAAAGCCGCGTTCGCGCCAGCCGGTGAGGTTGAGGACGGTTTCACGCAGGGTTTTCGAGGGGATGGTGCCGGTGTGGACCGAGACGCCGCCCACCTGTGTGCCCTTGTCGATGACCAGTGCGGTTTTGCCGAGCTTGGCGGCCTGAACCGCGGCGCGACGGCCGGCGGGACCGCTGCCAATCACGACCAGATCGTAAGAATCCATAAAACTACCCCGATTTGGTTATTAAAATTCCGGATGTGAAAATCCTCAAACGCGATAGACACACTTTTAGAGGTTTTGCGCTTGCATGAAAACCGTCCCCTTGATGTCCCCGGCTGACTGTTCGGTTGCGTGCGCGATTTCGATGTCTAGACGTCCAATGTGATGGTTTCACTAAATACAGCCACAAGCTGTGCCCTATGTCCATCCTGCTGTCATATCAGTTTCAGCCCCTTGAAACTGACATAGCCGTCCCGGCCGATGATGATGTGGTCGTGGACGGTGATGCCGAGCGGTTTGGCGCTGGAAATGATCATATGCGTCATATCGATATCCGCCCGCGATGGCGATGGATCGCCCGAGGGGTGATTGTGGACGAGAATGATCGCGGTTGCCGAAAGCTCAAGCGCGCGCTTGACCACCTCGCGCGGATAGACCGGCGTGTGATCGACCGTGCCGATGCCCTGGATTTCGTCGGCGATCAGCTTGTTGCGCTTGTCGAGAAACAGGATGCGGAACTGCTCGCGCGTCTCATGCGCCATGGCGGCATTGCAGTAATCGATCACCGATGACCACGAACCGAGAACCTGGCGTTCCTTCAGCGTGTTCTTCAGGCTGCGCTGGGCAAGCGCGGAGATCAGCTTGAGGTCGAAGGCCACGCTTTCGCCGATGCCGGAAACCTCCTGCAAAAGCTCGGGCGGGGCGCCGAATACGCCGCCAAGCGAGCCGAACCGGTCGATCAGCGCCTTGGCGACCGGCTTGGTGTCGCGGCGCGGGATCAGGCGGAACAGCAGGAGTTCGAGGATTTCATAATCGGCAAGCGCATTGGCGCCGTTTTCGCGAAAGCGGGCACGCAAACGGTCGCGGTGGCCGTGGACATGGCGTGTGTCCTTCTCGCCCGCGCCGCCCTGGCGCTTGCCGCGCAACGGCTGTTCCGGCGGCTGATCGGCGAAGAAGGAGCGTTCGTCCGCGCCGTCTTCCCGCATGCCGCCGGGTCGGGGCCTGTCGCTGTGATCTTTGCTGGGCGGCTTGGTCATCGGCGTTGCGTCAGGCGTTGAGGTCCGGCAGCCCAGGCCGGTCATGGCCGCCCGGCGACAGGGTGAAGACTTCGCAGCCATCCTTTGTGACACCGACGCAGTGTTCGTACTGCGCCGAAAGCGAGCGGTCGCGGGTGACCGCCGTCCAGCCGTCGTTGAGAACCTTCACATGCGGCTTTCCGATGTTGAGCATCGGCTCGATGGTGAAGATCATGCCTTCCTTCAGCTCCGGTCCTTCGCCGGCGTGACCATAATGGAGGATGTTCGGGGTATCGTGGAACAGCCGACCGACGCCATGGCCGCAGAAATCGCGCACCACCGAGCAGCGTTCGCTTTCGGCATAGGTCTGGATCGCCTCGCCGATGGCGCCGGTGCGCGCGCCGGGTTTGACCACGGCGATGCCGCGCAGCAGCGATTCATAGGTGACTTCCAGAAGCCTTTCGGCCGCCCGCTTGATTTCGCTGACCGGATACATCCGGCTGGAATCGCCGTGCCAGCCGTCGAGCACATAGGTGACATCGACATTGACGATATCGCCTTCCTTCAGCGGCTTGGCATTGGGCATGCCATGGCAGACGACATGGTTGATCGAGGTGCAGCTGGAATATTTGTAGCCGCGATAGCCGAGCGTGGCCGGCACGACGCCGTGATCGAGGCCGAATTCGAGCACGAACCGGTCAACCGCCTCGGTGGTGACGCCGGGCTTGATGATATCGGCAAGGCCGTCGAGGCAGGCCGCCGTGATCTGGCAGATCTGCCGCATCCTTTCGAACGCCTCCGCGTCATAGAGGCGTATCGATCCGTCATTCTTCAGCGGCGCGCTGGCCGCATCAACATAAGTTACCATGAGTTTTCACCGTTTGCGCGTCAGCCGGAGGCGCTTACTTGTCATCGACCGGTACTGTAGCATCTGGCGTGATGCTGTCACAGGTCACTGTGCATTTTATCGCATAGGCTTCAACACCGGCAGCCCGTGCGGCCGTGAATGCCTGTTGGTAGACCGGGTCGAGGTCGCCTGCAATCCGAAAGCGCGCACAATCGTCGCGCTGGATGACATAGACCATGGCAGCGCGGTTTCCCGCCGCCACCATGTCTGCGAGTTCTTCCAGATGCCGGGCACCGCGCGCGGTAACCGAATCGGGAAATTCGGCAAGATCCGGTTCGCGGATAAAGTGGACATTCTTGACCTCGACATAAAGATCGGGCCGCCCGTCATCGCTCAAAAGCAGGTCGACACGGCTTTGCCGGCCGTATTTCCGTTCGCGGCGGATGACCGGATAGCTGGCGAAATCCACAATCAGTCCGGCCCGGATCGCTTCTTCGGCAATCCGGTTGGGAAGGCCGGTATTGACGCCGACCGTCGTTCCTTCGGCCTCGATCATCTCGAAGCGATACGGATATTTGCGTTTGCCGTCGTCGTTTCTGGAAAGCCAGATGCGCGAACCGGGTGTCGTCAGGCCGCGCATCGAGCCGGTGTTGGGGCATGAACCGGTGATCGGCGTGCCGTTTTCCAGGATGGCATCGAACAGGAAGCGCTTGTAGCGCTTGACGAGGCGGGCGGGATGAAGGGGAGGGTCGAATTTCATGGCTCCGGTTTTAGGCGCTTTGTGAAACAGCGCAACCGGCAATACGGACATGACCGCTACGGCGCATAACGAAGACACGGCTGAAGGGTGCTTGCGCAATCGGGCCAAACCGGGCAGATTTCGGGCCATATCTCAGGTTCCGGCGCCGGTGCGCCGGACAGCAACGGGGGTTTTAGGTCTTGAAAGCGTGTCGCGTCGTCCTGTCCATCATGTTTGCCGCTTTTGCAACGATGGGGCTTGCATCCTGCTCAACCACCTGCGGTGAACCCGATGTCTGTGCTCAGCCGACCCCGGCCTATCAGCAGATGAGCGATGATGACATTGCCACGATGAGCGCAAAGATGAACGGGCTGGCCGGGGTTTCCAACCGGCAGTAGCGGGGCGCATCCGGCCGCTCCTGCCGCCCGGCGCGGCGGCTCAGCCGGTTTTGTGGCAATGATGAAACAGACTATTAGCTTTTTTGCCTCAAAATTGACGCAAGCGCAGATGAATCTTGCGTTCGAGGGTGTTTTGGTGCTCTCGTTTCGTTGATCCTGCGAAAGTAACGGGGATCATACCGCTCACAAATTCCAAGAGGAAGAAAATGGAAGAGTTCCACAAGGTCAGGCGACTGCCGCCATACGTTTTCGAACAGGTCAACCGTTTGAAGGCGAACGCGCGAGCGGCGGGCGCCGATATCATCGACCTTGGCATGGGCAATCCCGATCTTCCCACTCCGCAATCCATCGTCGACAAGCTTTGCGAGGTTGTGCAGGACCCGCGCACCCATCGCTATTCGTCGTCCAAGGGCATTCCGGGCCTGCGGCGGGCCCAGGCCAGCTATTATGCCCGTCGTTTCGGCGTCAAGCTCAATCCCGAAACCGAGGTTGTCGCGACACTCGGCTCCAAGGAAGGCTTTGCCAACATGGCGCAGGCAATCACCGCGCCGGGCGATGTCATCCTCTGCCCCAATCCGACCTATCCGATCCACGCCTTCGGTTTTCTGATGGCCGGTGGCGTGATCCGTTCGATGTCGGTCGAGCCCGATGACAGCTTCTTTCCGCCGCTGGAGCGCGCGGTCAAGCACTCGATCCCGAAGCCGCTGGCGCTGGTGATCAATTATCCGTCGAACCCGACGGCGCATGTGGCAACGCTTGATTTCTACAAGGAGGTGATCGCCTTTGCGCGCAAGCACGAGATCATCGTGCTGTCCGATCTCGCCTATTCGGAAATCTATTTCGACGATGCGCCGCCGCCGTCGGTTCTGCAGGTGCCGGGCGCCAAGGATGTCGCCGTCGAATTCACCTCCATGTCGAAGACCTTCTCGATGCCCGGCTGGCGTATCGGTTTTGCCGTCGGCAATGAGCGGCTGATTTCGGCGCTGTCGCGGGTAAAATCCTATCTCGATTACGGTGCCTTCACGCCGATCCAGGTGGCTGCGACCCAGGCGCTCAACGGCGATGGCTCGGATATCGAGGAAGTCCGCTCGACCTATCACAAGCGTCGCGACGTGATGGTCGAAAGCTTCGGCAAGGCCGGCTGGAATGTCACACCGCCGGCGGCAACGATGTTTGCCTGGGCGAAAATTCCCGAACCCTTCCAGTCTCTGGGCTCGCTCGAATTTTCCAAGCTGCTGGTCGAAAAGGCCGATGTCGCCGTTGCGCCCGGTATCGGGTTTGGCGAGCATGGCGACCAGTATGTCCGGATCGCGCTGGTCGAGAACGAGCACCGCATCCGCCAGGCAGCGCGCAATCTCAAGCGCTTCCTCGCATCCTCCGATGCCGTGATGCCCGACAATATCGTCGCACTCAACGCCCATCGTTGAGGGCCAAGGCGGGGCGGGCCTGTGGCGCGCCGCGCCAAAATTCCACGGCCCGATGTTTCATTTCGCGATGAAACGATCTAAATGAGGCGCGGGCGTGCAATTGCGCGCCCGACGTTGAAATCTGGGCCACTAGGAATACCCCATGGCAGATGCCTTGAAAATCGGCGTCGCCGGTCTCGGGACCGTCGGCGCCTCGCTTGTGCGTATCATTCACGACCGGCAGGAGAGCCTTGCGGTTTCCTGCGGGCGCGCCATCGAAATCACGGCTGTTTCGGCCCGCAACCGGGACAAGGATCGCGGGCTCGACCTGTCCGGCGTCACATGGTTCGACGATCCCGTCACAATGGCGAAAAACGCCGATATCGACGTTCTGGTCGAATTGATCGGCGGCGCTGAAGGTGCGGCGCGTGCGGCTGTGGAGGCAGCACTCGAGCGTGGTCTTCATGTGGTGACGGCCAACAAGGCGCTTCTGGCCGAAAGCGGCGTGGAACTGGCGGCCGCGGCCGAAGAAAAGGGCCTGCTGCTGAATTTCGAGGCGGCCGTCGCCGGCGGTATTCCGGTCATCAAGGCAATGCGCGAATCGCTGACCGGCAACACGATTTCGCGCGTTTACGGCATCATGAACGGCACCTGCAACTACATCCTGACCCGGATGGAAAAGGAGGGGCTTTCCTTCGAGGATTGCCTGAAGGAGGCGCAGCGCCTGGGCTATGCCGAGGCCGATCCGACCTTCGATATCGAGGGCAATGATACGGCCCATAAACTCGCCATCATGACCGCGCTCGCCTTTGGCTGCGAGATTTCCTGCGACGATATCTATCTGGAGGGGATTTCCAACATCACCCAGGAGGATATCCGCGCGGCTTCCGAACTCGGCTATCGCATCAAGTTGCTGGGCGTTGCCCAGCGCACCGAGGGCGGCATCGAACAGCGCGTGCACCCGACCATGGTGCCGCATGACACCGTCATCGCCCAGGTTGATGGCGTGACCAATGCCGTTGCCATCGAATCCGATATTCTCGGCGATCTGCTGATGGTCGGCCCCGGCGCCGGCGGCGACGCCACGGCCTCTGCCGTGCTCGGCGATGTTGCCGATATCGCCAAGTCGCGTCCGGGTACGCAGACGGTCGCCGCACTGGGACGTCCGGCGAAATCGCTCGAACCATACAGGCGTGCACGCATGCGCAGCCACGAAGGCGGCTATTTCATCCGCCTGCGTGTGGCCGACCGCATCGGCGTGATTGCCGCGATTGCCCGCAGAATGGCCGACAACCAGATATCACTGGAATCGATTGTCCAGCATTCGACCAATGGCAGCGACGAAGCCCCGACAAAGACCATCATCATGGTCACCCATGCAACCACTGAGCTTTCCGTGCGCAACGCCGTGTCGTCAATGGAAAGCGACGGCTACATCGTCGGCAAACCTCAGGTGATTCGCATCGAAAAGCCCTGATACGACGGATTTTGCGGCAGGCTCGTGTGATCGCGCGGGCCTGATTGCAACCGTTCATGGTGGGTTCAGTCGCACCGCCCTAGACGTCTTGCCGGTCTCCGCAACAGGTTCGGAGAACCGGTCGGCAATCAGGGGATGCGGGATGAAGATTGACAGTGTCATCAGAGCTTACGGCGAGCCGGGCAATCGTGCAGACAGCAGGAATGCCGATGAGCGGACGCCGCGTGTTCGTCGCAAAAGCCCGGGGCTCGCGGCGATTGTGCTGTTGGGATTGGCATTCTGGACCGGATTGGCATTGCTTCTGGTGACGGTGATATGAGGGCAGCCGGCCCTGGTGAGCCACTTTGCGGGATGTGTGGCGGGGCGGCGAAACTTAGATCATGACATCGGTGCCCGATTGACGCTAAACAGGGGTGAGGAGACGTCCTTGTAAAGCGAGATCTGATGACGGAAAATCCCGCCAGCCGGAAAGTGAAGCAACGTGCCTTTCTGGGCGTCGAGCATTCTGCGCGCGCTCTGCGCTGGGTGCCGCGACTGGGCGCGGCCAGTGAAAATCGCGCGCTTGCCATGGCGCAGAGCCATGGCATTTCCGAACTGATTGCGCGGGTTCTGGCCGGTCGCGACGTATCCGTCGACGAGGCTGCAGAATTTCTCGAACCGTCCTTGCGGCAGCTGATGCCGGACCCCCACACACTGACCGATTGTGAACAGGCCGCATCGCGTCTGCTGCAGGCTGTCAGGGATGGAGAGAAGGTCGCGATATTCGGGGATTACGATGTTGACGGCGCCTGTTCCTCGGCGCTGCTCTACCGGTTTCTGCGCACCCTCGGCCTCGACGCGGAAATCTACATTCCCGACCGTATTTTTGAAGGCTACGGGCCCAATCCGCAGGCAATCGGCGCATTGATCGACGGCGGCGCCGGGCTGATCGTGACGGTGGACTGCGGCTCGACCAGCCACGAATCCCTGGCGGTTGCCCGTTCACGCGGGATCGATGTGGTGGTCATCGACCACCATCAGGTCGGTGTCGATCTTCCCGAATGCACGGCGCTGGTCAATCCCAACAGGGAGGACGATCTTTCCGGTCAGGGGCATTTGTGTGCTGCCGGCGTTGTGTTCCTCGTGCTTGTCGCGACATTGCGCGCGCTGCGCCAGGCCGGCGACATGCGGGCAGGGCGGATTGACCTGCTGTCATGGCTGGACATCGTGGCGCTTGCCACCGTGTGCGATGTGGTGCCGCTCAAAGGGTTGAACCGGGCCTATGTGGTCAAGGGGCTGATCGTGGCCCGCGCACTTTCCAATCCCGGTCTTTCGGCTCTCTTCAAGCGCGCCGGGCTCGCCGGTCCCGTCACCCCCTATCATCTCGGATTCCTGATCGGGCCGCGGATTAATGCCGGCGGGCGCATCGGCGATGCCGCGCTCGGCAGCCGGCTTTTGACGGTGGACGATACCGAGGAGGCCGAGGCAATTGCCGAAAGACTGGATCAGTTGAACCGCGAACGGCAGGCGATCGAGGCTGCCATGCTGGAAGAGGCGGAAGCCGACGCCATCACCGAATTCGGGACCGGTGCGGGCATCGGCGTGATCGTGACGGCACGCGAGGGCTGGCACCCGGGCATTGTCGGGCTTCTGGCCTCGCGGCTGAAGGACCGGTTTGCGCGTCCGGCCTTTGCCATTGCCTTCGATGCCAATGGCAGGGGGACCGGCTCCGGCCGCTCGATTGCCGGTTTCGATCTCGGGCGCATGGTGCGTGCTGCGGTGGAAGAAGGGATTTTGATCAAGGGCGGTGGACACGCCATGGCCGCGGGGTTGACCGTGCGCCGCGAAAAGCTTTCGACGTTGCGCGCCTTTTTCGAAGAACACGCCCGCGACGCCGTCGAAGCCCTTTCTGCCGATGCCGTGCTGAAAATCGATGGTGCGCTGAATGCCTCCGGCGCCACGCTCGATCTGATCGACCGGCTGGAGGCCGCCGGCCCCTATGGCTCGGGCCATCCGCAGCCGGTCTTCGCCGTGCCCGACCACAAGCTTCGCGATGCCCGGGTGATCGGCACTGGCGGCCATGTGAAGGTGACACTGGAAAGTGCGGACGGCGCGCATCTCGATGGCATTGCCTTCCGCGCTGCCGACAAGCCGCTTGGCGAGATGCTGCTTGCTTCGCGCGGCCGCAGGCTCAATGTCGCAGGCTCGCTGTCCGGCGATTACTGGCAGGGCCGGCGACGGGTGCAACTGAGGATCATTGACGCTGCCGAGCCTGCCTGACGGCGCTCGCCGTCAGCGCCGGCTGCGGATCAGCCCGACCATGAAGCGCCAGCTGACCTCGACTGCACCGGCTTCAACGGCAACCACGCGCCGGGACATCGGGATATCGTAATGTTCCTTCGCGGTGCCCGGATACTGGACCCATCGGCGTTCCATACCCAGAAGGTCGGCCATGGCGTGCAGTTCCGCGCTGGTATCGGCCAGCATGTGGCACATCACCATGCCCTTGAAGGGCCATTTCATATCATCGACGTAGACTGCCATGACTGTATTGATGTCGCGTTCCAATGTGAGCGGGTCGTCATATTTGAAACGGGGCATTTGTCAAGCTGACGGCAGCAGGCGCGGCCGCAGGCAAGGCAGCGTGTTTCGTTTCCCGATTGTCGTGAGTGATGCCGAACCTGACGCCTGGCATCCTGTCGGGTTTATTCAGGGGAAGTATGACGCCGTTTTGTACGTTCATGCTTACGTTTAGCATCGTGTAACCTGTTATCCAGCAACATGGCCAATGAGCGTTCCAAACGCTTAAGAAAAATAAAGAGTATGCCAGGAACGTCATGATTTTCAGTGGCTTGACCAGTCGTGACGGTGTTTTGATTGACGAACTGAAACGGCGCAAAACTTACAATAGGTTGTAAATGTAATTTATGAATCTACTAGGGGTGATGTCAATTAAACCTTGCTTGAACACACTATTCTTTTGTTGCCGATTGAACTTTGTGAGCATGGACAGCTTTCGGTGGAAGTGTTATTTTGATATTTAACAATAATAAAGAAATCTGAAATTTTGGGTCGAGTTGTGAGAAGTGAGCCTTGCACAGCTTTGACAATCAACACAAAGTCCTCTCCGGTATCGGTAAATGCGCAGGTTCAGGTCTGCGGAATGCCGATCGGATTTGTGAAGATATATGGTCTTTGTCGGTTGATGTGCCTGCGCTGGGCCGAAATGTTGCAAGCGCCGCGCAATCGTTTTCCGATCTCCGGGGAGCAGCCGGATGGTCGGGCGTATTCTACGCGGCAATGAAGTTTTTCCAGTCATTCGAAATACCGGACCGGGTCAATCTACCGATATTGCTGTCGCTGATAGTGGCCGGTGCGATGAATGGGCAAGAAGGAAATGATAGCGCTGTCTGTCCCGTCTGATATGCGCAGAGGCAGACAGCTTGAAAGCGCAGTGATGGATGTTCGCGACCGACCGGAATTCAGGTCAGGCTGACTGTCTGAAACGGGGTGCGACAAACGACAAGGCGGCAAACACATGGAGGGAATCATGCAGACCATGGCTACAAATATTGTTTTTGAAGAACATCAGGCCTTCGGAAACGAGGATGAAAAACATCTTCTGGATCTGATAGAGACTGCCGTATCGGTTGCGATCCGTCTGGGGTACAGCGACACGGCAGCTGCGCTTTTCAGCGCTTGTGAAAGTGTTCATGTGAAGGGGGCGGGCGATATGCCCATGCCGTCGGTATCGGAGAACGCACACCGTTGACTGTCTAGGCCGATGGCGTCACAAGCAATAACAGCGTTTCGGCGTGCGGTGTGACGTGAAGGCAAAGGGCTAGTCTTGCGAATCTGGATTTTGACGGACGGGAAGATCGGCGACCGGGTGCAGTGTCTCGGTGTGGCTTTACGTCTCGGGGAGGATCCCGAGGAAAAGGTGATCCTGCCCGGAAAGCCCTGGGAATGGTGGATGCCGCATGGGCCTGTTCCCCTGAAACACCGGCCGGGGCAGCCCGGAAGCCCGATCGCGCCGCCTTTCCCCGATGTTGCGATTGCCAGCGGACGGCGCATGGTGCCTTACCTGAAGGCCGTGAAGAAGGCGTCCGGCGGCAAGACCTTCACCGTGTTTCTGAAAGACCCGCGGATCGGCGCCGCGGCGGCCGATCTGATCTGGGTGCCGCGCCATGACCGGCTTCGCGCCGACAATGTGCTGGTCACCGATACCGGCCCGCATCCGCTGACCGAAGAAGCGCTCGCCGCTGCGGTGGCCGAACGCCCGGCGGAATGGGAAAGCCTGCCGAGCCCGAGACTCGGATTTCTGATCGGCAATCCGCTCTCCGGTGCGCGCGATGAAAATGCCGCGCTGAACCGTTTTCTGGCGCAGATCGACCACGCCAGAAGCAAGGTCGGCAGCATCATCGTCACGCAGTCGCGGCGGACCCCGGAGACGGTGATGACGGCGCTGCGCGCGCGGCTTTCCGGCTTTCCGCACTGGATCTGGTCGCCGGAAGACCAAAATCCCTACCGCGCGCTGCTCGGTTTTTGCGACATGCTCGCCGTGACCGGCGATTCCCACAATATGGTCAGCGAAGCCTTGTCCACCGGCAAACCGGTGTTTCCGCTTGTGCCCCATTACCTCAATCCGAAGCTGGCGGGCTTTCTGAAACGGCTGGAGGAAACCGGCCTGACTCGGCCGTTCGACGGGCCGCTCGCGCCCTACGACTATCAGCCGGTGGATGCCACGCAGACGATTGCGGAGGCGATTTTGCGCGGGCTTGCCGCGCGTGATCAAAAGCCCGGATAATCAGGCGATCCTGATCGGATCATCGGGGAAGGCGAGTTGCTCGCGCGCCCGCCATTCGGGAGCCACATAGTTGATGATCAGGGATTTGCGCACGCCTTCGATCGGACGTCGCTGAAATCCGTGCCAGGTATTGTCGGCGGGCACAAAGGCCATCGCCAGATTCGGGCCGAAAGGCGAGCGGCCGACATGCTCATCCTTGGAGGCATAGATATCGGTTCCGAGCTCTTCATGTCCCGGTCCGTCGGAAAGATAGATCAGCAGGGTAAACAGCTTCACGCCGATATCAGTATGCGGCTCCAGCCAGAAGCCATCCATGTCCTGAGCGTATTCGATCCTGAGGTTCGCCCCCTCGATATTGGTACCGAAAGTTCGCTGGATCAGGCCGGCGATGTCGGGCGACTGGAAGGCCGCCGCAACCGCCGCGCAACTGCCATACTTTGCCCTGTTTTCCCGGTCGAAATAATGCCGGCTCTTGTTGTGAACCTCCCGCGTGCCCGATGGCCCTTCATGCTCGCGACGCGGAAAATCAAGTTTTTGCAAATCGGAAAGAAGTGTTTCCGGAAACATGTCCTTTGCCAGCCAGTACCGGTAAGGTTCATTGCCTTCCTGTGCATTTAAGAAAGAATTTTTTAAGTATTTCCTAATGCACTCATCATGAACGTCGGTCATTTTACAGGCCATTTTACGTTGCGTTGACGCAAAATATAAATGTATACTTTGCATATCACAACTATAAAATGTAGTAATGGATAAGGTCTATTTTCCGGGCTTGCCGGTTTTTCCCTTGCGGCGGCCGCGTTGTTTCTGCTCGGCCGGTTCCTCATAGGAGCCGGCGCCGATCTTGCCCCGTTTGACCGGTTTGGCATCGCCGCCACGCGGTTTTTCGGTGCGCCCGACGGTCATCTCGTCCAGCGTATTCTTGCGGAACAGGGGCTTGGCCGTATCCGTGCCGGGGCCCATGTCGTCCAGAGACGGCGGCGCGAAATAGGACGGTGTGTTTTTGTCGGTCGGTTGCGGAGCGGTTTCGGCCTGTCGCGACTCTGCCTTTTCCAGCTTGTCGTCCATGCCTTCGAGTTCGGCGGCTTTCAGGCGCTTGATCTCGTCGCGCACACGGGCGGCAGTCTCGAAGTCGAGATCGGCGGCGGCATCGCGCATCTGCTTTTCGAGCGCCTCGAGATGGGCCTGCAGATTGTTGCCGACGAGGTGTCCATCCTGGGCGAAACCCTTGCCGCCCTTGGTGCCGATATCGGCGCGGACATGATCCTTCTCGTAAACGGAGTCGAGAATGTCGGAAATCCGGGCCTTGACCGATTCCGGCGTGATACCGTGTTCCTCGTTATAGGCGAGCTGTTTTTCGCGGCGGCGGCTGGTCTCGTCCATGGCGCGCTGCATCGAGCCGGTCACCTGATCGGCATAGAGAATGACCTGCCCATCGACGTTACGGGCCGCGCGTCCGATGGTCTGGATCAGCGATGTTTCCGAGCGGAGGAAACCCTCCTTGTCCGCATCCAGAATGGCAACGAAGCCGCATTCGGGAATATCGAGACCCTCACGCAGCAGGTTGATGCCGACCAGCACGTCGAAGGCGCCGAGCCGCAGGTCGCGGATGATCTCGATGCGTTCGAGCGTGTCGATATCGGAATGCATGTAGCGCACGCGGATGCCCTGTTCGTGCAGATATTCGGTCAGGTCCTCGGCCATGCGCTTGGTGAGCACCGTCACCAGCGTGCGATACCCCTTTGCCGCCACGTCGCGGATTTCCGATAGCACATCGTCGACCTGGGTTTTTGCCGGGCGGATTTCGACCGGCGGATCGATCAGCCCGGTCGGGCGGATCACCTGTTCGGCGAACACGCCGCCGGCCTGCTCCATCTCCCAGCCGCCGGGGGTGGCCGAAACCGCAATCGTATCCGGGCGCATCGCGTCCCATTCCTCGAAGCGCAGCGGCCGGTTGTCCATGCAGGAGGGCAGGCGGAAGCCGTATTCGGCCAGCGTCGCCTTGCGCCGGAAGTCTCCGCGATACATGCCGCCGATCTGCGGAATGGTGACATGGCTTTCGTCGATGAAAATCAGGGCATTGTCGGGAATATATTCAAACAGCGTCGGCGGCGGTTCGCCGGGCCTGCGGCCGGTCAGGTAGCGCGAATAATTCTCGATGCCAGGGCAGGAGCCGGTTGCCTCCATCATCTCGATATCGAAGCGGGTGCGCTGTTCGAGCCGTTGTGCTTCGAGAAGACGCCCAGCCTTTTCAAGTTCTTGCAGGCGTCCCTTCAACTCTTCCTTGATCGATTTTATCGCCGCATTCAGCGTCGGGCGCGGGGTCACATAGTGCGAATTGGCGTAGATTTTCACCGATTGCAGGTCGCCGGTCTTCTGTCCGGTCAGCGGATCGAATTCGGTGATCTGGTCGATCTCGTCGCCGAACATCGATATCCGCCAGGCGGCATCCTCAAGGTGGGCCGGGAAGATTTCGATCGTGTCGCCGCGCACGCGGAACGAGCCGCGCTGGAAATCCATGTCGCGACGCTTGTATTGCTGGGCCACAAGGTCGGCGAGCAACTGGCGCTGGTCGAGCGTGTCGCCGACCGACATCTGGAAGGTCATCGCCGTATAGGTCTCGACCGAGCCGATACCGTAGATGCAGGAGACCGAGGCAATGATGATGCAGTCGTCGCGCTCGAGGATTGCCCGGGTTGCGGCATGGCGCATCCGGTCAATCTGCTCGTTGATCGAGGATTCCTTCTCGATATAGGTGTCGGAGCGCGGCACATAGGCTTCCGGCTGGTAGTAATCGTAGTAGGAAACGAAATATTCGACCGCGTTGTCGGGGAAGAAATTCTTGAACTCGGAATAAAGCTGCGCGGCCAGCGTCTTGTTCGGGGCCAGAATGACGGCGGGCCGCTGCGTTTCCGCGATCACCTTGGCCATGGTGAAGGTCTTGCCGGAGCCGGTGACGCCGAGCAGAACCTGGCTGCGGTCACCGTCATTGAGGCCGCTGACGAGATCGCGGATCGCGGTCGGCTGGTCGCCCGACGGCTTGTATTCCGTTTCCATGCGGATCGGTATGCCGCCTTCGGACTTTTCCGGGCGTTCGGGCCGGTGCGGCGTCCAGATCTTTCCGTCCTTGAACAGCGGATTGCCACTCTCGATCAGCTTGGACAGGGCATCAACGGTCGCCGTGACGGCGCCCGGTGCGAGGTTTTTGGCGTCTTCAAGCGATACGTCCACCCCGGAGACCGGATTAAGTCCGGCGGCCGCGCGCGTCTTCGGATCCGTCGACGCGCCGATCGATACGCCGCGCGATGTCCGTCCCGCGGTTGCGTCCCCGCCGCTTTCGGATGCCTTCTTGCGGTGCTTTCCGGCTCTCGAGGCAAGTTTCCGCTGCGAATCCGCGCTTTCGGCTTCGGCCTCGCGTTCGAGGTTCGCCAGCCAGTCGCTCATCGAACCATTCTGGGGCTCGCCCTCAAAAGGCGCCTGCGGTGCCTCTTCAAAACCGGGTTTTTCGGAAGATTTCTTGGGTGTTCTGGCCATGCCGCGAATATGGAGCGAGTCAGGATAAAAGAAAAGGGCGGGAGCGCAGAAAGTGAACAAAAAAGGAACAGTTGTCCAGCCGATCCGCCGTTCAGGCCACGAGCCCTCAAACGGACCTATTCTTGCGGTATTGTTTCCACATTTCTCATGTAAGTATTTTCTAATACGAGCTGCAGGACGGGTTGGTGGAAAGTCTGTTTTCATGTGCCCGATGACCGCGTCCCGCATAGACCACCGCGCAATACAGTGAAACACGATGACATCCAGACAATCCGCTATCTCGGCGGTGCGTTTTGGCTATGGACTTCGTCCAGGCGAAGACGCGCCCGGTGGCCCGGAAGGGGTCATGCAGCAACTGCGCTCGGCGAAAGATGAGGCGCTGTTGTTCCCGCCTGAGGGGACAGGGGAGCTCCGCCAGCGCGCAATCGCGACATTCATGAAGCGACGGGACATGCGCAAGAATCTCGAAGGCGAAGATCTGCGTGCGGCGCTTAAAACCGTCCGTCAGGAAAACGAAAGACGGTTCCGTAGCGACGCGATTGCGCGGATCGCCCAGTCCGTCACTTCGCCGAACGGGTTTCAGGAACGGCTTGCCTTCTTCTGGACCGACCATTTCTCGGTCTCGTTTCGCAAGAACGAGGATATGCGTCAGTTTACGCCGCTCTTTGAGGTGGAGGCGATACGCCCCAATCTGGCGGCCGATTTCAGCACGCTTCTGAAATCGGCAACCCTGCATCCCGCGATGATCTTCTATCTTGACCAGTGGCTTTCCGTCGGTCCGCACTCGGCCCGGGCCGGCAAGCGCGGCCTGAACGAGAACCATGGCCGCGAGCTTCTGGAACTGCACACGCTCGGGGCCGGCTCCGGCTATACGCAGACCGATGTGCGGCAAGCTTCCCTGTTGATGACGGGTCTGACGATCGACCGTCCGGGCGCGGAAACGATCTTCGATGGCAAACGCGCCGAGCCGGGCACGTTTTCGGTCCTTGGCAAGGTTTACGGGCAGGACCGGAGCGATATCGCGGACATCAACAGGTTCCTCGACGATCTTTCCGTCCGGCCGGAAACAGCGCGGTATATCAGCCGAAAACTCGCGACCTATTTCTTCTCCGAGGACCCTTCGCCGGAACTGGTTTCCGCAATGGAGCAGACCTGGAACCGCACAGGCGGCAATCTTTCGGCTGTCTATGAGACCATGCTGGCCGACCCCGCCGCCTTCACCATGCCACCGCGAAACATCAAACTGCCTTTCGACTACGTCGTCTCCTGCCTGCGCGCCCTGAATGTCGATGGCGAGACGATTGTCAGTGACGAAAAGCTCGGCGGAACCGTCAACTATCTGCTGAAGACGCTGGGTCAGCCGGTGTGGGATCCGCCAAGCCCGGAGGGTTTTGAAAGCAACCGCGCAAGCTGGGTCAACGGCAACCAGTTGGCGGGCCGCATTGTCGTATCGCGGAACCTGATCAACAAGTTCCGGAAAGATCAGGAGCCGGTCGATTTCGCCAATCGAGCGCTTGGGCCATTGCTGAGCGAAAACACCGGAACGCTTGTGAAGCGGGCGCCGAACCGGACGGCCGCCATGACGCTTGTTCTGGCATCGCCGGAATTCAACCTTCGTTAGGAGTTGCATCATGTCGATTGTGTTCAATCCCACGCGGCGGTTCCTGCTTGGCGGGGCCTGCTCGCTTGCGGCGATGCCGCTGATGACCAGCTTTGCGCTGGCCGAAGGCAATGGCGATAACCGTTTCGTCGCCATCATCCTGCGCGGGGCGATGGACGGTCTCGATCTGGTTCAGCCCTATGGTGATCCGGCCTATGCGGCGCTGCGACCGGAACTTGCGCTGACGCCGGATCGCGGGCTTCACGATCTTGACGGTCGTTTCGGCCTGCACCCCGCTGCCGGCGATCTCTATCCGCTCTGGCAAAGCGGCGAGCTGAGCTTCGTTCATGCGGTTTCCACGCCCTATCGTAATGCCCGCAGCCATTTCGACGGGCAGGATATACTCGAGACCGGCGGAAGCGGCCGCGCCGGAAAGGACGGATGGCTTAACCGGGCCATCGGGCTTTCGGGGCAGGGGCGTTTGAGGGCCATCGACGTGGCATCGGATTCCGATCTTATTCTGCAGGGTGAAAACGATGCGGAAATGTGGTCTCCAAAGGCCAATGTGCCGATTTCCGCCGACGAAATCATGTTTTTCGAGTCGCTTTACGGGCAGGACGAAGACTTTGCCCGCGCCTTTCAGCAGGCGCGCAGCGCCGACATGAGCGCAGACGAGATTTTCGGCGGCGAAAAACTCGGCGCCTCCACGGAAGGGCTGGCGAAGCTCGCCGGTGGTTTCCTGAAAGAAAACTACCGCGTTGCCGCCTTCTCCATCAATGGCTGGGATACGCATGCCGGTCAGCCTGATCTCTTCAGGCGGTCCGCGGGTAGTCTTTCATCGGCGATCCTGACGCTGAAGAACGAAATGGGACCCGCGGCATGGCGCAAGACGGTGGTTCTTGCGATGACGGAATTCGGGCGTACTGCCCGCCAGAACGGCACAGGCGGAACCGACCATGGCACCGGCGGCTGCGCTGTCATCGCCGGAGGCGCTTTCCCCGGCGGCAGGGTCATGGGCAACTGGCCCGGCATCGGCGATGCTGATCTTTACGAAAACCGCGACCTGATGCCGACCGGCGATATCCGCGAAGTCGCGGCCGCCCTGCTTTACCGGCAGTTCGGACTGGGCGCCGCAGCCCTGACAAACAGTGTCTTCCCGGGGCTCGATTTCTCGCCGTCATCCGTGTTTGTGCGGGCCTGAAACGCAAACACGCTTTTCAGGAAACGGAAAACCAGCTCGGAGCCATTCAGCCCAACAGCCTCAGTTCCTGAGCACGACATAGGCACGGATAAAACCGTCATAGAGCATGCGGCCGCGCCACAGCGCGAACGGCCAGACCCACCAGACGAACAGCACCAGCAGGGTCGCGGCATTGAGCACCAGGATATCGACGATGGCGCGCTGATCGGTGCCTGCGGTTTCGAGCCACGCGACCGCTTCGGCAACGGAAGATGCTTTCGGGGTTCCCAGGGCAATGGCGAACTGGATCAGGTTATTGGCGATAAGCGGCCAGAACTTGAGATATTCACGCAGGACTGTCTTGCCGGGGGAGAGTGGGGGCGGAACCTTGGCCAGCGCATCGGGCGTGACGTGAAGCGACATGAGCCGCTTGCCGGGCGTCCAGCCGAGAAAGATCGTAGCCAGTGCCAGAGCCAGTGGAAAGGCGATGAGCTGTAGCGAGGATAGGCTTCTCTCGATAAACGGCGAGGGGAAGACAGGATCGTCATTTTCGTCGAGCTGGATTGAAACGGAACGGGTGAAGGTTGCGCCGTCTTCTTCGCCTTCACGACTTTCAGACACCACCGCCAGACGCTTTTGCGGCAGGAAAAAGCTGTCGATGGTGCACAGGCGGGCGCTGATTTTGGTGTCGTTGGCGTCGGATTTCGGCCAGTCCCGTTCGATCGCCGCGAAGACCGGCATGGCATCGCGATCTGCCGGCGTGCAGGTCCGCGTATAGAAAAACGAACTGGCAACACCGTCCTTGAGTTGTGGGACGACCATTGTCAGGGCGCCGACCACAAAGGTGGCGAGAATGCCGTAGGCCAGAAAGTCGATGATGAGTGCGGCAAGTCGGCGCAGGAACAGGCGCGGTGGACGCTGGGGAACGGCAGTCTGGTCACTCATGATCAACCAGCCGCTTCGCTGGCGGTGGATGAACGCGTCGCAGGCACGGGCGATGGTTTTCCGTTTTCATCCATGGCCACCATGATGAACTCCGCCTCGGTGACCTTTTCGCGTCGCGGCCGGTCGTGGCGGTGAACCCAGGCCTGGACATCGATCGTCATCGAGGTGCGGCCGATGCGGGAAAACGCGGTATAGACACAAAGCGTATCGCCGATCTTCACCGGCTTTTCGAATGTCATCGAATGAACGGCGGCGGTTACCGTGCGCATTCCGGCATGTTCGGAAGCTGCGACGAAGGCGGCCAGGTCCATCTGCGACATCACCCATCCGCCGAAAATGTCGCCGGCCGGATTGGCATTGGCAGGCATGGCCACCGTTCTGAGGGTCAATTCTCCGCTGGGTATCTCGCTCATCGATTCTTTCCTTCTGCGACAGAGTTTCAGATTATCCCGGCTTCTAAACGGCGCAAGGGCATGATTTCCAGATCGTGCCTGAGGCAAAGCATTTGTTTACATATGTCTGTTTTACTCGCCGCCAGGTTTCAACCTTGGCGCGATGGACGGTATGGTGTCATTTTCTTATCTGCGGCACGCGGTTTCCTGTACGGCAATTTCCCTGGCACTGGCCGGCTGCTCGATCGGCGGTCTGATGACCTCGTTTTCGGTCGATACCAGCGACAAGAATTCGCAGGTCGTCACCCGTAGCGAAGTCGCCAGAACACAACCGGCTGCAGGCTCATCAAAGACACCGCAGCCCGATGCGTTCCGGCTTGCCGCAGACGAACCGCCGCCACCGACCATCGAGCAACTGATTGCCGAAACGGAAACCTCCGCAGGCGTGCCGATTGACAGCTATCTCGGTTTTAGCAGCGCGGAAGACAGCAAGGATGTCACCGCAATTGCTGCTCAGGAAGCCCAGACCGCCGAACGGCAGGTGGATGGAGCGCCGGATCCGGGCATCGACCCGATCAAGACGGCCTCCTTGCTGCCCCATGTCCAGCCCGGTGCAACGGGGCAGGGGGGCATGTCTGCGCCCAAGCAGAACCGGATACCGGGCCTGATGCCGCTTGCAGAGCGGCAGTGCCGCAGCGAGCTGAACCGGATGGGCGTGACCTTCACCGAAGTCGAGGCGATCGCCAATGGCAGCCAGTGCGGGATCGAATATCCGGTCAAATTGCAGAGACTGCCTGGTGATATCGCTGTTTCTCCGAATGTCACGGTAAACTGCGATACCGCGCTCGCCTTCGCCCAATGGGTTCAGAACGATGTGGCGCCCGCCGCACGCGTGCGCTATCTGACAGGCCTCAAGTCGATCCAGACCATGGGCGGATATTCCTGCCGGCGCGTGAACAACGGCACCAATTCGCGGACCATGTCCGAGCATTCGAAGGGCAATGCCATCGATGTCGGCGGCTTTACGCTCAATACCGGCAAGAAAATCGATATCTCCCGCAAGGGCCTGTTCGCTTTCCGGGAGAAGGGGCTTTTGAAATCCGTTCGCGCCAGCGGATGTGATTATTTCAATACGGTGCTCGGCCCCGGCTATCCCAAGCATGGTGATCATTTTCACTTTGATTTGAAGCAGCGCTCATCCGGCAAGAGCTACTGCAACTGAACGTCCTCCCCATAAATCTCGGGCAGAGAATAACGCGGTAGCGGCTTTTCTGTCGCTGCCGTTTTGTGTCTGTCATGCCCGCAGGGTGCCAATGACATTGGCGACACGAAACGATACGCGTGACTACGCGAAACGTTTCGTGTTGCCATAACAGCATTGGGGCGCGGGTTGAGACGAGATTTTTGTTCGTAAATGTTCGCTTTGGAATTGGTATCGGGGAGCCGGTGCAGCGGCCTCTGGACGAGCGGCATGGACGGCGCGGTGCGGTTCCGCCGAAAGCGCGATATTTTTCTTAATGACAAGCCCGGAAGAACGGCATTAAGATCGGATCAGTCTCAGGGAGCTTGAAACGGACTCGGTACATACAGATATGAGCGTCAACGATAGCCTGGTGTACGCGGCTGAAATCTGAAGGACAGACGGAGTTAGAAAGAATGATCGCGATGTCGATCCGGATGCAGAACGACCCTTCCAAGAACGGGGGCAATCCGAACCGCGGAACGGCGGTGATCGCGCGCACCAAGCCCAAGACGAAGAAACCCAGCCTATACCGGGTTCTCCTGTTGAATGATGACTACACACCAATGGAGTTTGTAATCCATATTCTGGAGCGTTTCTTCCAGAAGGATCGCGAGGCGGCGACCCGCATCATGCTCAATGTCCACAATAACGGCGTCGGCGAGTGCGGGGTTTTCACCTATGAGGTGGCTGAGACTAAGGTCAGCCAGGTCATGGATTTTGCGCGTCAGCACCAACACCCATTGCAATGTGTCATGGAAAAGAAGTGAGGATCTGATCGTGCCAACATTCTCTCCCAGTCTTGAAAAGGCGCTGCATCAGGCTCTGACCTATGCAAATGACCGGCACCACGAATATGCAACGCTGGAGCATCTGCTCCTGGCGCTGATCGATGATGGTGATGCTGCCGCTGTCATGGGTGCCTGCAGCGTCGACCTTGATGCCCTGCGCAAGACCGTAACCGAATATGTCGATACCGAACTGGCCAATCTGGTCACCGGCTATGACGAGGATTCCAAGCCGACATCCGGCTTTCAGCGCGTGATCCAGCGCGCGGTGATCCATGTCCAGTCTTCCGGTCGTGAAGAAGTGACGGGCGCCAATGTGCTCGTCGCCATCTTTGCCGAGCGCGAAAGCCATGCGGCCTATTTCCTGCAGCAGCAGGAGATGACCCGCTACGATGCCGTCAACTATATCTCGCACGGCATCGGCAAACGGCCCGGAAGTTCGGAAATGCGTCCGCCGCGCGGTGCAAATGCCGAAAACGAGGATTCCGAAAACGGAGCACAGCAGGCCGAAGACGGCGGGCGCAAGCAGCCCGACGCCCTGAAGGCCTACTGCGTCAACCTCAATGAAAAGGCGCTGAGCGGCAAGATCGACCCGCTGATCGGTCGCGATTCCGAGGTCAACAGGACCATTCAGGTTCTGTGCCGTCGCTCCAAGAACAACCCGCTTTACGTGGGCGATCCCGGCGTCGGCAAGACGGCGATTGCCGAAGGCCTCGCCAAGCGGATCGTTGACGGCAAGGTGCCCGAAGCGCTGGTCGATGCGACGATCTTCTCGCTCGACATGGGCACGCTGCTGGCCGGCACCCGCTACCGCGGCGATTTCGAGGAACGCCTGAAACAGGTGGTCAAGGAGCTCGAGGAATATGAGGGCGCTGTGCTCTTCATCGACGAGATCCACACCGTGATCGGCGCGGGCGCCACCTCCGGCGGCGCCATGGATGCCTCGAACCTGTTGAAACCGGCGCTGTCTTCGGGCGCGATCCGCTGCATCGGGTCGACCACCTACAAGGAATACCGCCAGTTCTTCGAAAAGGACCGGGCCCTGGTGCGCCGATTCCAGAAGATCGATGTCAACGAGCCCTCCGTGGACGATGCCATCGAGATCATGAAGGGTCTGAAGCCCTATTTCGAGGAATATCACAACCTGCGCTACACCAACGACGCCATCAAGGCGGCGGTGGAGCTGTCGGCGCGCTATATCTCCGACCGCAAGCTGCCGGACAAGGCGATCGATGTGATCGACGAAAGCGGTGCAGCGCAAATGCTGGTTCCGGTGTCGCGTCGCCGCAAGATGATCACCGAAAAGGAGATCGAGGCGACGGTTGCCACCATGGCCCGTATTCCGCCGAAATCGGTTTCCAAGGATGACGAGCAGGTGCTTGCCAATCTCGAGCAGGAACTGCGCTCGGTGGTCTACGGTCAGGACAAGGCGATCGATGCCCTTGCGACGGCGATCAAGCTGGCCCGTGCGGGGCTGCGCGAGCCCAACAAGCCGATCGGCTCCTACATCTTCTCCGGCCCCACGGGCGTCGGCAAGACCGAGGTGTCGAAGCAGCTTGCCTCCTCGCTTGGCGTCGAACTGCTGCGCTTCGACATGTCGGAATATATGGAGCGTCACACGGTCTCCCGGCTTCTGGGCGCACCGCCCGGATATGTCGGTTTCGATCAGGGTGGCCTTCTGACCGATGGCGTCGACCAGCATCCGCATTGCGTGGTGCTGCTGGACGAAATCGAAAAGGCGCATCCGGATATCTACAACATCCTGTTGCAGGTGATGGACCATGGCTCGCTGACCGATCACAACGGCAAGAAGATCGACTTCCGCAACGTCATCCTGATCATGACGACCAATGCGGGCGCTGCCGAAATGTCGAAATCGGCAATCGGCTTCGGGTCTTCGCGGCGCACCGGTGATGATGAAGAGGCGCTCAACCGCATCTTCACGCCGGAATTCCGCAACCGTCTCGATGCGATCATCCAGTTTGCGCCGCTGCCGACCGAGGTCATCCATCAGGTTGTCCAGAAGTTCGTCATGCAGCTCGAAAGCCAGCTTTCGGAACGCAATGTCACCTTCGATCTGGAGGAGAAAGCGGTCGAATGGCTGGCCGAGCGTGGCTATGACGAGAAGATGGGCGCCCGTCCGCTCTCGCGCGTCATCCAGGAGCACATCAAGAAGCCGCTGGCGAACGAAATCCTGTTCGGCAAGCTCAAGAAGGGCGGCGTCGTGCGTGTCGATGTGAAGACCGACAAGGATGGTAAGGAAGAACTGCTTCTGGATGCAATCCCGGATTCGACACCGGTCAAACCGTCGGAGCTGAAAAAGGATGCACCGAAGGACAAGCCCGCCAAGAAGGGTGGCTCCAAATCGAAAAAATCCTCCGCCGATACCTGATCGGCGGGCCTTTCAGACCAGAACGCAAAAACGCCGGGCTTTGCCCGGCGTTCAGACTGTTGACAAAGCTCGCCCCGCTCTCCTTCGTCACCCTCGGGCTTGACCCGAGGGTCTAAGCACGCATGAACGCGACAAGCGTATCGGAAAAAATCAATTTAATGCAATCTATTACGGAACATCAACGCCGCTCGCGCTGAGCGGTGGTTAGATCCTCGGGTCAAGCCCGAGGATGACGTCCGTAAAAAGGATAGGTTTGTTAGTAAACTGAAGGCCGGGCGTTGCCCGGTGCTTTTTTTTGTGATGATCACCCTTTTCCGGACGCCAAGGTTGGCCGTCGGCACCAATGCTAGGGTGACGAGCTTGTAGACCGCACCGGAAGTGACAGTCGTTGAAGAAACAGCCGAACATACAGCTTCAGCCTGACGCAAAAAATTGCATCAGTCGGGAGGCCGGCGAAACGTTCAGGCCGATCAGAAACTCTTGCCAATGCCGAGGCCGCCATAGGTCAGGCCGCTGTTGGGACTGGCAAGATTGGCGTTGGACGAGTGCCGCACAGTGGCCGTGATGTTCCAGTTGTTTTCGAGATTGACGCCGAAGGCGATGTATTCGTGGAACAGGAGGTGGGAGCCGACGCCGGGGCCGCGGCCGCCGAATTCATCCTTGCTCGCATTCGTCAGCGCGCCGCCGAAGCCGATGTCGACAAAGGTCGGGCCGGCGACCGGGAATTTCCAGCTGGCGCCTGCCATCAGCTGCGATGATTCGTCTGCCGTTGAAATGCTCGCGCTCAGGAAGAAGCGGGGGTGCAGGAACTTGTCAAAGCCCTCACGGCCCTTGCTGTGCAACGGATCGAAGAACAGGCTGGGGATCAGGAAAACGCCCTTTTCGAAATCGGAACTGGCGCCAAGCGACGCTGCGACTTCGAAGCGGGCCTCATCGAAAATGCTGTCTTTGACAACCGGGGCGGGTGTCGGCGCCATATCGGCATCGGCCGAAAAAGCGCTGCCGGTACCGACAGCCAGAAATGCCAATACGGCTGTATGTTTTAGAGACAATTTCACAGTCATGCGTCTTCCCAATGGTAAACGACCGCCGGACGGTCCATCGAGACGCACCGGATCATGTCTGCATTTCTGCCGATTCCGCGGTCAAGGTCAAGCGAAAGCTCATTAAGGAAGACGGCACAAACCTCGAAAAATGCCTAGGCTGTGGCAAGGATGCCGAGCGCGGATTCGAACAACCGTCGGCCGTCCGTGCCCCCATGGGCCGGTTCGATCAGGTTTTCGGGGTGCGGCATCATGCCCAGAACATTGCCCTGCGTGCTGACCACACCGGCAATATCATTGATCGATCCGTTGGGGTTGGTGCCGTCGGCATAGCGGAACACCACCTGCCCGTTGTCTTCCAGCCTGGCAAGTTCGTCGGCTTCGGCGAAATAATTGCCGTCGTGATGGGCTACCGGGCAACGGATCACTTCATTTTCCGCATAGGCGGAGGTGAAGGCCGTGCGGTTGTTGGCAACCTGAAGGCGAACTTCGCGGCAGACGAATTTAAGCGAGGCATTGCGCATCAGCGCGCCCGGCAACAGGCCTGCCTCGAGCAGGATCTGGAAGCCGTTGCACACGCCGATGACCCGCACGCCCGCACGGGCCTTTTCGGCAACGGCCTGCATGACCGGCATGCGCGCAGCAATAGCGCCGCAACGCAGATAATCGCCATAGGAAAAGCCGCCCGGGATGACGATCAGATCGACATCGGGCAGTTCCGTCTCGGTCTGCCAGACGGTGATCGGGTCATGACCGGAAATCGTGCCAATGGCGGCGAACATGTCGCGGTCGCGGTTGAGGCCGGGAAGCTGGATCAGTGCGGTTTTCATGAAATGCGCTCTCTTCCTGCCCTCAGGCCTGGCTCAGTTCGATCGCGTAGTTTTCGATCACCATGTTGGCCAGAAGCTTTTCGCACATGGCCGCGACATCGGCCTCTGCCTTGGCGCGGTCGTCGGTATCGATCGCAAGATCGAAAACCTTGCCCTGGCGTGCGGCGGAAAGCCCGTCAAAGCCCAGACCGTGCAGGGCGCCTTCAATGGCCTTTCCCTGCGGATCGAGAACGCCGTTCTTCAAGGTAACGATGACACGTGCATTGATCACTGGTTCAATCCCCAATCTGCTATTTGACAAGTACCGGGCCGGCAGCGCGTGCCGGTTCGTTCTCATTCATGATGCCCAGCCGGCGCGCTATCTCCGAATGGGCGCTGATGACGGTTCCGCTGGCGTCTGTCTCGCGATCGAGACGCTGGTGGGTGCGAAGGTCAAGAACGCGGCAGGAATCCGGCGAAATTTCCCCGGCCAGAATGATGCGCATCATATCGCCTTCAAAAAAGCGGCCGCACTCAATTCGGAAATCGACAAGCTGCATGCCTGCTCCGACAAAAAGACCGGAGAGGAAATCGTTGATACGGATGGCCAGCGTGGTCATGTCGTCCAGTTCGGGCGGCGATGCCCAGCCGAAGGCGGTAATATGTTCCTCGGTTACCAGCGGATTGTCCAGCTCGTCGGATTTCAGCGAGAATTCGACGATCGAGCGGGGAAGGGGGACGCCTTCCTCGATGCCGAGCCGGCGCGACAATGAACCGGCGGCAATATTGCGCACAGTCACGGCAAGCGGGATCATTTCCACCTCGCGCACCAGCTGTTCGCGCATGTTGAGGCGGCGGATGAAATGCGTGGGAATGCCGATCGCGTTCAGGTGGCTGAAGACATATTCGGAAATGCGGTTGTTGAGGACGCCCTTGCCATCAATGACTTCACCGGCAATGCCGGGTTCTGTCCCGGCATCGTCCTTGAAGAACTGGATCAGCGTTCCGGGCTCGGGGCCTTCATAGAGGATTTTGCCCTTGCCTTCGTAAACCCGGCGGCGACGATTCATTTTCAGCTCGCGAAGTTGGCGCGTCCGGCTTGTCGGGCGCGCGATATTTTTATCTCTTCCGCTGGAATAGCGAAGTCGTGCGGCTTTCTCAATCAAAACCGGGCGTTTTTCAAGGCAATTGCGTTTTTACGTTGCGTTTGAATAAACAATCCCCGATTTCTCTCTGTTTTTAAACGATATTATTCAAAATATTTAATCCGGCTTCTTTTCAAATGTCATTTTTGCCGCCATCTTGAAAATGGAGACAGCGATCGCCGGGCCTGACAGCCCGGCAAAGATGGTGGAGGTGGATATGGCAGGTTCGGTTTTCAACGATCGTGAGCGTGCCTTCGAGGCCGCCTTCGTACAGCAGGAGGCCGCGCGTTTTCGTGTGATCGCGCGGCGAAACCGCATGCTGGCCGCCTGGGCCGCCGGGCTTCTTGGGCGCGAGGATCTGGAAGTCTATGCCAGTGAGGTCATCGCCGCCGATTTCACCCATGCCGGTCATGACGATGTGCTGAAGAAACTGATGCGCGACTTTGCCGAAGCCGGTGTCGATATCGACGAAGAGACCGTGCAGATGAAAATGCACGCATTTCTGCAGGCGGCTGGCCAGCAGAGCGAGCATGGCTAGATCGCTTCAAACACAAATGGGTACAATTCTGTCGGCCTGCACCCGGCGATGGGGTCAGTCGGCGTCGCGGGCAAGCATCATCACGGACAGCGGATCACCGGCCTTGATTGCTTCGTCACCCGGAGGGCGAACAATCAGGCAGTCGGCATCGGCAAGGGTTGCGATCAATGACGAATCCTGGCTTTCGCAGGGTTCCACCAGCCCGCTGGCGCGATCGGTAAAACGGCCGCGCATATAGTGGCGGCGGGGGCCGTTCGGTTCGATCGGGCCGGCGGCAACGGCCTGACGCAGACGGTTGCGCGGCGTCAGGTTCGCAAGCTTTCGGATCAGCGGTTCGGCAAAGACCAGTGTGCAGACAAAAGCGGATACCGGATTGCCCGGCAGGCCCAGCACCTTCATGTCACCGAGATTACCGACCATCAGCGGTTTTCCCGGCCGCATGGCGATCTTCCAGAAATCGAGCGACATGCCGATGGACTGCAATGTCGGCCCGACCAGATCGCGGTCGCCGACGGAGGCGCCGCCGATGGTCATCAGCACGTCCGCATTCCAGTCGCGCGCGCGGTCGACGGACGCCCGTAGATCCGCCGCATCGTCGCGGGCAATGCCGAGGTCAAGCGTTTGTGCGCCGTTCATGCGGGCAAGCGAATGCAGCGCAACCCCGGACGATGCCGAGATCTGGCCCGGGCCAGGCTTTTGTCCCGGCGGCACAAGTTCATCGCCTGTTGCAAGCACGGCAATCCTTGGCTGTCGGCAGACCGGAAGCGCGCCGTGGCCGGCGGCGGCGGCCAGCGACAGGCTGCGCGCATCAAGCAGCCGGCCCCTTGCCAGAAGCAACTGGCCGTCGCGAAAATCCTGTCCGGCGGGACGGATATGCGCCCCCTTCGCCGCAGCTTCGGTTATCAGGATGCTGTGCTCGCCCCGTTTTTCGGTATTTTCCTGAATCACCACGCAGTCGGCGCCGGGTGGCACGGGCGCGCCGGTGAAAATGCGTATCGCCGTTCCGGGGGTAACGTCCTGCTCCGGCGTCTGCCCGGCGGCAACCGTGCCGATGACGGAGAGCGTGGCGTCGGCCGTTTCCACATCTTCGGCGCGCACGGCATAGCCATCCATTGCGGATGCGCTGAAGGGCGGCTGGGTTATACGGGCGAGAATGTCTTCGGCCAGAATGCGGCCGTCGGCGTCGGGCAGGGCCAGCATTTCTGTTCCGGAGACCGGACGGGCATTTTCGAGCAGGATTGTGAGCGCGTCTTCGACCGGCAGAAGGGGGGGTGCCATGGCGGTCTACTCCGCTGATCGCCTGAAATCGCCGCTCACGCCGCCGGATTTTTCCACGAGACGGATTGCGCCGATTTCCATTTCACGGTCTGCAGCCTTCGCCATGTCGTAGATCGTCAGGCAGGCGACGGAAACGGCCGTGAGCGCTTCCATTTCCACACCGGTTTTTCCGGTCAGACGCGTGGTTGCCGTGACGCGCAGTCCGGGCAGGGTGGCGTCAGGTGTGATCTCGACTGCGATCTTGGTGAGCATCAGGGGATGGCAGAGCGGAATGAGGCTGGCAGTCTGCTTGGCGCCCATGATGCCGGCAAGCCGGGCGGTGGCGACCACGTCGCCCTTTTTCGCATTGCCGCTTTCGATCAGCGCCAGCGTTTCGGGTTTCATGCGGACGTAGCCCTCCGCTGTCGCGGTGCGCAGCGTCTCGTCCTTGCCGCCAACATCGACCATATGGGCCGCACCATCGGCTGCAATATGGGTGAGCTTTGCCGGCCGGTCGCTCATTGTGCCGGTTCTTCCGTGCTTGCCCCGGTCAAAAGCGCGCGCGTGGCGCCGGCAATATCGTCCTTGCGCATCAGGCTTTCGCCAACGAGGAAGGTCGAAATGCCGCTTTTTTGCAGCCGCAGGCAGTCGTCATGAACGAAAATGCCGCTTTCGCCGACAATCAGCCGGTCATCCGGCACCATGCTTGCGAGACGTTCGCTGGTTTCAAGCGAAACGTCGAAGGTTCTGAGATTGCGGTTATTGATGCCGAGCATCTTCGATGACAGTTTCAGCGCGCGCTCGCATTCCTCTTCATTGTGCACTTCCAGCAGTGCGTCCATGCCGAGTTCAAAGGCGGTGTCTTCCAGAAGGCGGGCCTCGTCATCGGAAAGGCTTGCCATGATGATCAGGATACAGTCGGCGCCCCAAGCGCGCGCTTCGTGGATCTGGTAGGGCTCGAACATGAAATCCTTGCGCAGGGCGGGCAGTGCGCAGGCATTGCGTGCGGCGGCAAGATAGTCCGGTGCGCCCTGAAAGCTCGGCGTGTCGGTCAGCACCGAAAGACAGGCCGCACCGCCATCCTCATAGGCCCTGGCAAAGGCCGGTGGATCGAAATCGGGGCGGATCAGCCCTTTGGAGGGGCTGGCTTTCTTGATCTCCGCGATCAGGCCGAAACGGCCTTCATCTTGTTTGCGGCGCAGTGCCGCAAGAAAGCCGCGCGGCTTTTCCTGATCGCGCGCCCGGGCCTTCAGCTCTTCGAGCGGCACACTCGATTTTGCCGCGGTGATTTCCTGGCGCTTGTAGGTTTCGATCTTTTTCAGTATGTCGGTCATGGCCGGTTTCTCAGCTTCCGCTTTTCTGATTGGAAACGGCAACGAGCCTTTCGAGTGCCAGCGCTGCGTTGCCGCTGTCAAGCGATTGTGCAGCGATTGTCATCGCGTCGGCAAGTGTTTCCCCCTTGCCGGCGATCATCAAGGCGGCGGCGGCGTTGCAGAGCGATACGTCGCGATAGGCATTGCGCGCGCCCGAAAGCACCTGACGCAGGGCTGCGGCATTGACCTTGCCGTCACCGCCGCGCAGAGCCTCGAGTTCGACCTGATCGACGCCGAAATCCTTCGGAGTCAGCGTGAATTCACGGATCTTGCCGTCAGCCAGTTCGACCACCTGGGTTTCACCGGTCGTGGTGATCTCGTCCAGCCCCTGACCGTGAACAACCCATACCGACTGCGAACCGAGATCACGCAGAACCTCCGCCAACGGCACCAGCCATTGCGGCGAAAACACACCGAGCAACTGGCTTTTGACGCCCGCCGGATTTGAAAGCGGTCCGAGAATATTGAAGATCGTCCTGGTGCCGAGTTCGACCCGCGAAGGGCCGACATGGCGCATGGCCGCATGATGTTTCTGGGCGAACATGAAACCGATGCCGGCTTCCTGCAGGCAGGCCTCGATCACTTCCGGTCCGGTGTCGAGTTCGACGCCGAGTTCCGACAGGCTGTCGGCCGTGCCCGACCGTGAGCTGAGCGCACGGTTGCCGTGTTTTGCAACCGTGACGCCGGCGCCGGCCGTAACGATCGCCGCAAGGGTCGAGATATTGTATGTGCCGGTGCCATCGCCGCCGGTGCCCACGATATCGATCGCACCGGCAGGGGCGGAAACCGTCAGCATCTTGGCGCGCATCGTCTCGACTGCGCCGACGATCTCATCAACCGTTTCCCCCTTGACCCTCAGCGCCATCAGGAAGCCGCCGATCTGCGCGGGCGTTGCCTCGCCCGACATCAGGATTTCGAAGGCCTGCCGTGACTGAGCTACTGTCAGCGACTGGCGGTCGGCGACCCGGGCGATGAACGGTTTGAGTTCGGACATGGTTTCGCTCTCGCTTACTGCAGGTTGATGGCCTGCTGGGCGAGCGTCTGGTTGATCGAGACGCCGTATTCGCTCTGCAGCTTGTTGATCATTTCGTCGAGGATATCGTCTCCGGCAGACGACGCAATGGCCGTGATGACCTGATTGTCACCGCTGGTCTCGAGCGTGTCGGTCGGGTTGACGACGGTGGCCACCGTGAGAACCACCTGCTGTGTGCCGCTGTCGCGCGGTGCTGTCGCTACCGTGCCAAGCGGGCCGCTGAAGGCTGCTGCGATGACTTCCGGTCCCAGCTCGGCAACCTGCGAGGTCCTTGTGATCGAGGGGCTGCGTTCGACATCGATCGCAAGGTCATCGGCAACCTGCTGAAGGCTTTCGCCGTTTTCAATCCGCTGTTTCAGTTCGTCGGCTTTGGCAGCCAGCGCATCGCGCTGCTGTTCTGCCGCCCAGTCGGCCTCGACCTGGCTGCGGACCTCGTCAAACGTGCGGTCGCGCGACGGCGTGATCGACTCGACCTCATACCAGATCAGACCGCCGTCATTGAGATTGAGCGGCAGGTTTTCGATGCCCGTATCGCTGTCGAAGGCGGCCGAGACGAGTTCGGTGCCAAGCGGAATGTCCTCGATCGGATTGCCGTCGGTATCGCGTCCGTTGGCATCGACCGCATCGATGGTGACAGTCTGCAGGCCGAGGCTTTCAGCAGCTTCGGCCATGCTGGCGCCGCCGGCACGCTGGTCTTCGTACTGGTTTTCGACATTGAGGATATCGTCGGCCGCCTGCTGTTCGGCAAGTTCGGTGCGAATCTGGTCCTTGACGTCATCAAACGGCGTCGTGCTTTCCGGGGTAATTTCGGCGACCCGCAGGATAACCGGTCCGAAATTGCCCTGGACCACGCCGCTGGTGCCGCCCGCTTCGGGGATGGCGAAGGCTGCTTCATCGATGGACTGATCGGGGAACTGGCCCTTTTCGTAGACGCCGAGCGTCACGTCGCCAGTGGTCCGGCCCAGCTCGGTGACAAGCTGATCGAAGGTCTTGGTGCCGTCGGCAAGGGCTTGTGCGGCCTGTTCGGCGGCGGCCTGATCGGTGAAAGTCAGCTGCTGGATCTGCCGTTGTTCCGGGGTGGTGTAGGTAGTGATGCGGGCTTCGTAGTCCGCACGCACCGCATCGTCGGAAACGGCTGCGGGGTCGGCGATATCGGACGGGCGCAGGGCGACATAGGAAATCGCGCGGTATTCGGGGGCGCGATAGGCGGCCTGGCGCTGTTCGAACCAGGGTTCCAGCACCTCGTCGCCGGGTGATTTGACCGGGTCGATGAAAGCGTTGTTGAGCACGACATAATCGATCACGCGGCTCTGGCCGCGATATTCGCGGATCGCGTCGACCAGGGTCTCCGGAGCGGCAAAGCCATCGGCAAGGCCATCGACGATCTGCGCGCGCACCGCAAGCTTGCTGCGTTCTGCGACATAATCATCCTCATTCATGCCGACATTGCGCAAAAGCGCGCTGAAGCGCCGCCGGTCGAAACGTCCGTCGCTGTTTTGGAAGGCCGGGTCCTCGGCGATCAGCTTGGCAAGCCGGTCTTCGGAAAGGCCGAGGTTCATGTTGTCGGCAAGCTGGTCGAGGGCCGCACCAGCCACGAGCCGGGCATAGACCTGCTGGTCAACGCCGAGCATCCGGGCTTCCTCGCCGCTCAGCCGGCGGCCGAACTGGTTGCTCACACTGTCGAGCTGACGCTGATAGGCGAGGCGATATTCATTCGTCGATACGGTCTTGTCGCCGACCTGTACAACGACGTCCGAGTTCCCGGAAAGCAGCGCGCTCGAAGCGCCCCAGACGCCGAACGAGATGATCAACAGGATCATCAGGATTTTTGCGACCCATGTCTGGGCGCCTTTGCGCATTGTCTCGAGCATTCTTGAGCGGTCCCTGTTTTCCGATCCATCGGGGTTTGTGACGCTTCTTAGACGAAGATGCAATGGAAATGAAGGCATAGCTTGGGGTTCGTGCAAAACATCGCGCACGACCGTATTAACCGATCGCTAACCATAAATATTAAGCATGACCGCAAATCGTCCGTTCTCAAGGAGTTCTTAATTTACCCCGGTGCATAGTGGGAAAAGTAACGGACGGGGCCCGTTTTTCCGATCGCCGGCAAGCGGAGCCGTTTACCAAATTGACGATTAATTTGTGCTGGAGCAGGGGTAGGTTCATGCGTGTTTCAAAAGTGCGGCAAAATGCGGTTCGCACGGTTTTTCTGAGTTCTTCCGCTCTGGTCCTGCTCTGGGGCGCGCCCGGTTTTTCTGCCGACTTCGAATGGACCGGGGCCGAATCGACGGACTGGTATACGGCCAATAACTGGCTGGAAAACGGCAACCCGACAACGAACACGCCGAAAACCGGTGACAACGTCACGATCAACACACTGACCAATGCGCCGATACTTCCGAGTGATCGTGGAACCGAATATATCAGTACCTTCATTATCGGTGATACCGCGTCGGGACGGGTAACATCGGATGCCACCATCAATGGTGAGCGGACCAGAATCGGTGAAACGGCAAGTGGCAATGGATTGCTGACGCTGAACAGCGGCGGCAAGATTCAGATGGATAATTCCATCATCGTGGGCGATGCCGGCACCGGACAGCTTGATATGGCCGACGGCGCAACGGGGCAGACGGCTTCCCTGATTCTCGGCAATGCTGCGGGCAGTACGGGACTGATGCGGCTCACCGGCGCCGGCACCGAGATGCGAACCTACGGCACCGGGGAAAATGGCCTATCAATCGGAAACAGCGGCAGCGGTCGTCTCGAGCTTACAAGCGGTGCGCGGATCGTATCGGATCAGGCAATCCTTGGACGCAATTCCGGTGGCGAGGGCGTTGTCCTGCTATCCGGCGCCGGCACTGAATGGAACGGCTACGGCGCAACGACCATCGGCAGCAGCGGCACCGGAACGGTGATCGCCCAGAATGGCGCACATGTGATCAGCGGTTCGCTGACCATAGGTGAAAACGTGTCGTCGCTCGACAATGAGGCGACCATATCGGGCAACGACTCGCTCTGGAATGTCTACAACGACATTTCCATCGGCGGTAATGTCGATGGCGGCGGCACGGGTGGTTCAGGCACGCTTTCCGTCCTCGAAGGCGCAACGATGACCGGTAGCAACGCCTATATCGGCAATGTTGCCAACGGCGAGGGCAGCCTCACTGTCGATGGCGCGGGCTCGAAATTGCAGCTTAGCGCCGCGCTCAGGGTCGGGCATGACGGCGATGGCACCCTGACCGTTTCCGATGGCGGTTCTGCCACGGCCGACCAGGCCGTCCTCGGCTCCAATGCCGACGGCGAGGGTGGCATCCTGATCACGGACGCCGACAGTAACATGTCTCTCACCAACGGGATGACGGTCGGCGCGGGCGGCGAAGGCCTGCTCTATCTCGACAATGGCGGTTCGCTGAATTCCAATGGCGGTATCATCGGCCGTGATGCGGGAAGCATCGGCATCGTTGGTATCGACAATGACGCGACCTGGACCAACACATCGAGCATGGAGATCGGCTCCGGTGGCGAAGGGCTGCTTGAAATTCTTGGCGGAGGAACCCTCACCAGCCGGACGGCTGAAATCGGAACGGCCGGTACAGGCGTTGGTGTTGTCGGCGTCGGTGGCGCCGGCTCATCCTGGACGGTGAATGGCGGGATAACCGTCGGTGCGGCGGGAACCGGTTCGCTTTTGCTTTCCAACGGTGGCGTCGTCACCAGTAGCCAAAGTGTTGTCGGCTCTGCCGCTGGTTCCAGCGGCGATGTGCAGATTTATGGCACCGACAGCAATTGGGATATCAACGGCGACCTGACAGTCGGCCAAAACGGCGCGGGTCTTCTGGTCGTCGGCGACGGCGGAACGCTGACGGCGGACACGGTCGATTTCGCTGCGAATTCGGGTTCCCTGGGTGTGCTGGTGATTGGCGGCGTGCCCGATGACGGCGCCCGGGCACCGGGTGTGCTCGACGTGGACGACGTGTCGTTCGGCGATGGCCAGGGGCTGATTGTCTTCAATCACACGGCGACGGATTATGAATTCACCCGGGCAATCAGCGGTACGGTTGATATTGACGCGCTGGCCGGTACAACAATCCTGACCGCGGACAATACCAATGAAGGCGATACGCACATTGCCGCCGACGCCGAAATCCAGGTCGGCAATGGCGGCACAACCGGCACGCTGAATGGCAATGTCGAAATCGACAGCGATGGCGTTCTGGGCTTTGACCGCTCGGACGAGATTGCGTTCAAGGGCACGCTGTCAGGTGCCGGGTCGGTGGCGCAGCGCGGTTCCGGCATGCTGCGGCTGACGGCCGACGGTGACGACTTTACCGGAACGTTTGAGGTTGAGGACGGAACGCTTCTGGTTGACGGCGCGCTGCGCGGTTCCACGGCCGATGTGAAGGCGGGTGCTGCCTTTGGCGGCGCGGGCACGATCGGCTCGACAACGGTGCGCACCGGCGGCACTTTCCTTGACGGTGACGATGAAGGCGCAATCACCGTTAACGGCGATCTGACATTCGAGAGCGACGCCACCTATGTTTCGGTTATCCAGACAACTCAGGAACCGGCAACAGTTACGGGCACGGTTGCCTTTGACGATACCCAAATCGATCTCGATTTCGCCGATGGCGGAGAGCTGAAGAAGCAATACACCCTGCTTGAGGCCGGTGAGATCACCGGCAGCTGGGAGGCTTCGACTGACGAAACGCTGCCGTCTCAATTCCGTGGCACCATCACGCAGGATGCCGACAGCCTGAACATGTCGCTGGCCTATGTTGGCGGCGATTTCAACTTCTCCGCGCTCGGTGCGCGCGTCAACGCGCAGCTGGTTAAGGCTTTCGATGACGGCGCTGCACTGACCGGAGCGCTGTCTGCGGGCATGTTGCAGTCGGGCGGTGCCTATGAAGCGGCGATGACCACGCTTGGCGGCGAACTGGGTGTCAACGCCTCGATGACGGCCAATCTCGGCATGCAGAATTTCCTGCGCCGCTCATCCAATCCGAGCCGCTTTCTTGCCGGCTGGCGTCCGATCGAGAAGACGCCCGACGATGAAGACAGCCTTCCTGCGGCAGAGGAAACCGCCGCGCTGGCCTATTGGAACCTCGGCACCCCGCGCAGCCGGCAGCCGCAATGGGACTGGGCAAGTGCCGGCCGCGCCGCACCCTTTGCGCCATTCGCACCCTATTCGCCCTTCACGCCGGCCAACAGCGTCTGGCTCGAATATAACAATGAAACCGCCAGTGTTGACGGCGACGCGGCCGCCGGCAATTCGGGCGCCGACATCGAGGGTAATACGGTTGAAGGCGGCTATATCGCCCAGATCGACGATGCCACATCAATCGGCTTCGTCTTTGGCGGTGGCGACATCAGCTACGATCAGAGCGAACAGGACGGTAGGGCCGACGATCATTCCCTGCACGCCGCCATCACCGCAGCCGGGCAGACCAAGGAAGGGCTTTACGGGGTCGCCACGGTCGGTGTCGGCATCGACGATATTGATACGCGCAGAACGGTCAGCCTTGGCAATGCCACCGATCAGCTGCGCGGCAGCTATTCGGCCACCACGTTCGGCGGTCGCATCGAGGCCGGCGGGCGCATCGTCAATAACGGCATAGCCTTCATTCCCTTCGCCGCGGCAAGTGCGGTTTACACCAGCGCTCCGGGATACAAGGAAGAGGTCGCCAGCGGTGTCGGCAGTTCGGCGCTTGCCTATTCCGATGCCAGCCTTTTCCGCGGGACCGTCGAGGCCGGTGTCGGTTTCGATACGGCGGGAGGTGACCTGGTCGGCCGGCTTTCCTTCAATTCGCGCCTGTCCTATCTCTATCGCTACGGCGGCGGAGGCGACGCAAACGCACATTTCCTCTCGCTTCCCGGCTACGGCTTCTCGATCTCGAGCAATGCGCCGACCGGCAGCGCCGTTGCCGCCAATATCGGTGCGCGGATACAGTTGACGCCTCAGGCCGATCTGTCGCTTGCGGCCTATGGCGAATGGGGCGCGGAGTATTCGGCGCTGATCGCCTCGGCGAAACTGCGCTACATCTGGTAGGCGCAAGCGGCTGGACAAAGACTTCGGGCGGCGGCAAGACGCCGCTTGAAGATTGCCGCCTTTCATGCCATCAAGGACGCCGATAAAGGAGGAGCGTCATGTCTCTTTCGCACCGTATCCAGCGTCCGCTTGATCATCTTGTCCTGCCGGTCGTTGATCTTGCGACGGCGCGGCTTCGTCTGAGTGCGCTCGGTTTCAGTGTTGCCCCCGATGCCCGCCATCCCTTCGGCACGGAAAACGCCTGTGTGTATTTCACTGATGCGACATATCTCGAGCCGCTGGGGATCGCGGACCTTCAGATATACGAGAATCATGTGCGCCAGGGTGCGGAATTCGTCTCCAGGGATCGCGCCTTCCGGTTTCGTGTCGGCGAGGACGGGCTTTCGGCGGTCGTCTTCAAAAGCGAAAATGCCGAGGCCGATCACGCATCGTTTGCCGATGCCGGCATCGCGGCGGGCGATCTCTTCAGCTTTACGCGTAAATTTCAGCGCGACGACGGCAGCGAGGCCGAGGCGGGCTTCCGGTTGGCCTTTGCGGCGGATCTGCGCGCGCCGGACCTGTTCTTTTTCACCTGTGAACGGCTTGCCGCACTCAGCCCGCCGGATGATTTGCTGGCGCATCAGAACGGCGTCACGGGCATTGCGACCGTGCTGATCGGTGAAGACAATCCGATGGAGTTCGAAGCGCTTTTGCAGCAGCTCAGCAATTGTCACGACATCGATATTCATCCGCATGGCGTCACCGTCGAAGGCGCCGGCGCCGGTCTTTCGATCTTCACCCATGAGGCTCTTTCTGCCCGCTACGGCATTGCGCCGGTTGCCACGGGCCGCGGGCTGGTCGGGCGCGGCATCGTGTTCGAAACGGTGGATCTTGCAAATACGGGCGATATCCTGCGCCAAAACGACATCATTCACGAAACCGCGGACGATATGATCCGCGTGCCGCCGGCCTCCGGGCAGGGCGTAACATTTATTTTCAAGGAAGCATGACATGAACAATCGGACCGTTTCGGCCGGTGAGGGCGCGGCAAAGGTCGCCTTTTCCAACAGCGAAAAACTGTCGCTGATCGCCGGGCCCTGCCAGATGGAAAGCCGCGACCACGCCTTCATGATGGCCGGGAAGCTTGTCGAAATCTGCAAGGCGGCCGGGATCGGTCTTGTCTACAAATCCTCTTTCGACAAGGCCAACCGCACGTCGCTGAAGGCCGAGCGCGGCATGGGAATTGAAAAATCGCTGGAAGTGTTCGCCGACCTGAAGAAGGAATTCGGGTTTCCGGTGCTCACCGATATCCACACCGAAGCCCAGTGCGCCGAGGTGGCGACGGTTGTCGATGTGCTGCAGATCCCGGCGTTTTTGTGCCGCCAGACGGATCTTTTGATCGCCGCCGCGAAGACCGGCCGCGTCATCAACGTTAAGAAGGGGCAGTTTCTGGCGCCCTGGGACATGAAGAACGTTCTCGCCAAGATCGTCGACAGCGGAAACGACAATGTGCTTCTGTGCGAGCGCGGCGTTACCTTCGGCTACAACACGCTGGTCTCCGACATGCGCGCGCTGCCGATCATGGCCGAAACCGGCGCACCGGTGATTTTCGACGCCACCCATTCGGTGCAGCAGCCGGGCGGGCAGGGCGGTTCCACCGGCGGCCAGCGTGAATTCGTGGAGACGCTGGCGCGGGCGGCCGTTGCCGTCGGCGTTGCCGGCGTTTTCATCGAAACCCATCAGGATCCCGACAATGCGCCGTCCGATGGCCCGAACATGGTTCGGCTTGATGATATGCCGCGGCTTCTTGACAAACTTCTCGCTTTTGACGCAATCGCGAAGGAAAGATAAGTTCCAGACAGGGGCTTTCGGTTACGTTTTTAACGATACCGCCCCGAAAATTTTTCATTCGTCATAGTCCCGACGAGTGAAGTGCTTTATGCCGTTTTGCTGCAATGTGCCGGTTTCCCAAGACACCGTGCGTATTCAGGAAAATTCCAGCGCTCCGGCGCGTCCGTTACAATTTCGAACAGCAAGGTCCGACAGGTAGACAGACATGACGACAATCACCGACATTCTCGCCCGTGAAATCCTCGACAGCCGTGGCAACCCCACGGTCGAGGTCGATGTGTATCTGGAAGACGGCACCATCGGCCGCGCAGCCGTGCCCTCGGGTGCTTCGACCGGCGCCCATGAGGCGGTTGAGCTTCGCGACGGCGGTGAACGCTATCTCGGCAAGGGCGTCGAGAAGGCCGTGAACGCGGTCAACACCGAAATCCTCGAAGCCGTTGTCGGCATGGATGTCGAAAACCAGATGGAAATCGACCAGACCATGATCGAGCTCGACGGCACCCATAACAAGGGCCGCCTCGGCGCCAACGCCATTCTCGGCGTGTCGCTCGCGTCCGCCAAGGCTGCCGCAACGGCAACCGGCCTTCCGCTTTACCGCTATGTCGGCGGCACCTTCGCACATCAGCTGCCGGTTCCGATGATGAACATCATCAATGGCGGCGAGCATGCCGACAACCCGATCGACTTCCAGGAATTCATGATCATGCCCGTCGGCGCCGACACGCTGCGCGACGCGGTCCGCATGGGCTCGGAAATCTTCCACACGCTGAAGAAAGAGCTTTCGTCCGGCGGTTACAACACCGCGATCGGTGACGAAGGCGGGTTTGCACCGGCACTGCCCAGCACGATCTCCGCACTCGACTTTGTCATGAAGTCGATAGAAAAGGCCGGTTACAAGCCCGGCGACGACATCATGCTGGCCATGGATGCCGCTTCGACCGAATTCTACAAGGACGGCAAATACGTCATGGAAGGCGAAGGCAAGACGCTTTCCTCCAGCGAGATGGTCTCCTACCTTGAAGACCTGATCGGCAAATATCCGATCTTCTCCATCGAAGACGGCCTGGCCGAAGACGACTGGGACGGCTGGAAGGAACTGACGTCGGTTCTCGGCGGCAAATGCCAGCTTGTTGGAGACGACCTTTTCGTGACCAACACCAAGCGCCTGAAGGACGGCATCAAGATGGGCGTGGCCAACTCGCTGCTCGTCAAGGTCAACCAGATCGGCTCGCTGACGGAAACGCTCGACGCTGTCGAGACCGCCCACAAGGCCGGCTACACCAACGTCATGTCGCATCGCTCGGGCGAGACCGAAGACGCCACGATTGCCGACCTCGCCGTTGCCACCAACTGCGGTCAGATCAAGACCGGTTCGCTGTCGCGCTCCGACCGTCTGGCCAAGTACAACCAGCTGATCCGCATTGAGGAAGAGCTGGGCGCACAGGCCGTTTTTGCCGGCAAGTCGATCCTCAAGGGCTGATCGTCCGAAGGCAGATTGATTGCTCTGATTTGCGATGCCCGCGGCCTGGTGCTGCGGGCATTTCTGTTTTGATCCGATAAGCGATTTCAGTGTCGAAACCGCTTGCGGATTTAGTCTTGGTTAAGGTTACGCCGCTAAGGTCCGATTCAGTGTACTGCGTATCATTCCGGACAGCTCCATGTGGACTCGCCATCATAAACCACGGCTTTACGGCCGCCTTGTCGTTCCCGCGATTGCGGCGTGTTTCATGAGCTATTTCGGCTATCACTCGATCCATGGTGATTACGGGATGATGGCCGCAAAGCGATTCGAAGCGCACAAAGAGATCAGCGAACGCAAGCTTGAGAAGCTCACGGCCGAACGGCAGGCCATGGAAGATCGCGTCCGTATGCTGTCCGACGGCTCGCTGATGAAGGATGCGCTCGATGAGGAGGCGCGTTACGCACTCAACCTTCTCAAGCCGGATGAAATCGTGATTTTCGACCGAAATCTCAAATAAATCTAATTCAAGTTAATTCGATTATTATTGTTGTTTATCAAATAGATATATAAGTCGTTTTTGCGGTAAATCTAGCATTGCCGTGCCGCACAAAACGCCTTATTGTGACCGCCAACTCCACGTCTTTCCTTCAAAAGGAGGTCTTGAATGGCGGCTCAAACATCCGGTTCACGGAAATCGTCAAAAAAAGAAGAAAGCGCCAAGATTGCGGAATTCGACCGCGATCAGGAAATGCACGCCTATCGTGAGATGCTCATGATTCGCCGTTTCGAGGAAAAGGCCGGCCAGCTTTATGGCATGGGCTTTATCGGCGGCTTCTGTCACTTGTACATCGGCCAGGAGGCCGTTGTCGTCGGCACGCAGATGGCGTTGCAGGACGGTGACCAGATCATCACCAGCTATCGCGACCATGGTCATATGCTCGCCACCGGCATGGAAGCCCGCGGCGTCATGGCCGAGCTGACTGGCCGCCGCTCCGGCTATTCCAAGGGCAAGGGCGGCTCGATGCACATGTTCTCCAAGGAGAAGGCCTTTTACGGCGGTCATGGCATTGTCGGTGCACAGGTTCCGCTTGGAACCGGTCTGGCCTTCGCCAACCAGTACCGCGACAACGGCAAGGTTGCTGTTGTCTACTACGGTGACGGCGCGGCCAACCAGGGCCAGGTCTATGAAAGCTTCAACATGGCGCAGCTGTGGAAGCTGCCGGTCGTCTATGTTGTCGAAAACAACCGCTATGCGATGGGCACGTCCGTCAGCCGTTCGTCGGCAGAGACCGACTTCTCCAAGCGCGGTGCCTCCTTCAGCATCCCCGGCAAGCAGGTCGACGGCATGGATGTGCGCGCGGTGAAGGCTGCGGCCGAAGAAGCCGAAGCGCATGCGCGTTCCGGCAAGGGACCGATCATCCTTGAAATGATGACCTACCGTTATCGCGGTCACTCGATGTCCGACCCGGCGAAATACCGGACCAAGGATGAAGTGCAGAAGATGCGCTCCGAACACGACCCGATCGAGCAGGTGAAGCAGCGTATGATCGAGAAGAAGTGGGCCACCGAAGACGAGTTGAAGGCGATCGACAAGGATGTCCGCGCCGTCATCTCCGATGCGGCCGATTTCGCCCAGACCGATCCGGAGCCCGATGTCTCCGAGCTCTACACCGATATCCTGCGCTAAGACGGGGAGGGATAAAGATGCCTACCAATATTCTCATGCCGGCTCTCTCTCCGACGATGGAAGAGGGCAACCTGACCAAATGGCTCAAAAAGGAAGGCGACAGCGTCGCCGCCGGTGACATTCTGGCCGAAATCGAAACCGACAAGGCGACGATGGAAATCGAAGCCGTCGATGAAGGCACGATCGGCAAGATCCTCGTTGAGGAAGGTGCGCAGGGCGTAAAGGTCAACGCGCCGATCGCCGTTCTTCTCGAAGAAGGCGAAAGCGTGGACGATATCGACGCTTCGGCCACCAAGCCGCCGGAAGAAACCAAGGCGCCCGAAGTCGCTCAGGAAGAAAAGCCGCAGGCCCCGCCGGAAGCCATTCCGGCCCAGCCGAAAGCTGTCGAACCCGCATCCGATCCGGATATTCCGGAAGGCACGGAAATGGTGTCCATGCAGGTGCGTGAAGCGCTGCGCGATGCCATGGCCGAGGAAATGCGCGCCGATGAAGACGTGTTCGTCATGGGCGAGGAAGTGGCCGAATATCAGGGCGCCTACAAGGTGACCCAGGGCATGCTTCAGGAATTCGGTCCCCGCCGCGTTGTCGACACGCCGATTACCGAACACGGCTTTGCCGGTGTCGGCATCGGTGCGGCGCTGGCCGGTCTCAAGCCGATTGTCGAGTTCATGACCTTCAACTTCGCCATGCAGGCGATGGACCAGATCATCAATTCGGCGGCCAAGACCCATTACATGTCCGGCGGACAGATGGAATCGTCGATCGTTTTCCGCGGTCCCAACGGCGCGGCTGCCCGCGTTGCAGCACAGCATTCGCAGTGCTACGCCTCCTGGTACAGCCACATTCCGGGCCTCAAGGTGATCATGCCGTATACGGCCGCTGACGCGAAGGGCCTTCTCAAGGCTGCCATCCGCGACCCGAACCCGGTTATCTTCCTGGAAAACGAAATCCTCTACGGTCACAAGTTCGATGTGCCCAAGCTTGACGATTTCGTTCTGCCGATCGGCAAGGCCCGTATCCACAAGCCCGGCAGCGATGCCACCATCGTTTCCTTCGGCATGGGCATGTCCTACGCCATCGAGGCAGCGGAAAAGCTGGCGGAAGAAGGCATTGACGCCGAGGTCATCGACTTGCGCACCATCCGCCCGATGGACCTGCCGACCATCATTGAATCGGTGAAGAAGACCGGTCGTCTGGTTACCGTCGAGGAAGGTTTCCCGCAGTCCTCCGTCGGAACCGAAATCGCCACGCGCGTCATGCAGCAGGCTTTCGATTATCTCGATGCGCCGATCATGACGATTGCCGGCAAGGACGTTCCGATGCCGTATGCCGCCAACCTCGAAAAGCTGGCGCTGCCGAATGTCGGTGAAGTCATCGATGCGGTCAAAGCCGTCTGCTACAAGTAAGGGAGCCGATTGATGCCCATCAAGATTACGATGCCGGCACTTTCGCCGACCATGGAAGAGGGCAACCTTTCCAAGTGGCTGGTGAAGGAAGGCGACAGTGTTTCCTCCGGTGATGTGATTGCCGAGATCGAAACCGACAAGGCCACGATGGAAGTCGAGGCCGTGGATGAGGGGACGGTTGCCAAGCTGGTTGTGCCGGAAGGCTCTCAGGGCGTGAAGGTGAATTCGCTGATCGCGGTTCTTGCCGAAGAAGGCGAAGACGCTGCCGAAGCCGCCAAGGCGGCCGAAGGCGGCGACGCCGCACCGGCGCCTGCCGCCAGCGAAGAGCCCAAGGCGGAAGAACCCAAGGCCGAGGAAACCGCCAAGGCGCCGACGCCGTCGGCCGACACGCCTGTTCCCGAACCCAAGGCGCCGGCTGCGCCGAAGGCTGACGGCGAGCGCATCTTTGCCTCGCCGCTGGCACGCCGTCTGGCAAAGGAAGAGGGGCTTGATCTGGCAGCCCTTTCCGGTTCGGGACCGCATGGCCGTATCGTCAAGCGCGATATCGAAAAGGCCGTCAGCGAAGGTGTCGGCAAGGCCGCACCGAAGGCGGAAGCCGCCGCCGGTGCTCCGGCCGCAGCGCCGATCCCGCAGGCACAGTCGGAAGACGCAATCCTCAAGCTGTTCGAGGAAGGCTCCTACGAGCTTGTGCCGCATGACGGCATGCGCAAGACGATTGCCAAGCGCCTGCAGGAGAGCAAGCAGACCATTCCGCATTTCTATGTGACGGTGGACTGCGAACTGGATGCGCTTCTGGCGCTTCGCAGCCAGCTCAACAAGTCGGCCCCGGTCAGGGATGACAAGCCGGTCTACAAGCTCTCGGTCAACGACATGGTGATCAAGGCCATGGCGCTGTCGCTGCGCGATGTGCCGACGGCCAATGTTTCCTGGACCGACAGCAACATGGTTGTTCACAAGCATGTCGATGTCGGCGTTGCCGTTTCCATTCCGGGCGGTCTGATCACGCCGATCATCCGCAAGGCCGAGGAAAAGCCGCTGTCCGTCATCTCCAACGAGATGAAGGACATGGGCAAGCGCGCCAAGGAAAAGAAGCTGAAGCCCGAGGAATATCAGGGCGGCACCACGGCGGTCTCCAATATGGGCATGATGGGCGTCAAGGACTTTGCCGCCGTCGTCAACCCGCCGCACGCCTCCATTCTGGCGGTTGGCGCCGGCGAGAAGCGCGCGGTCGTCAAGAATGACGAGATCACCATTGCCACGGTCATGTCGGTCACGCTTTCGACCGATCACCGCTGCGTCGACGGTGCTCTGGCGGCCCAGGTGCTGTCGTCCTTCAAGGGCTACATCGAAAATCCGATGTCGATGCTGGTCTGAGGCGGTCCTGGGCAGGGATGATACGCAATGAAAACAGTTCTTTGTTACGGTGATTCCCTGACATTCGGACATGATCCGGCCGGAAACGGCCGGCATGCCTATAAGGATCGCTGGCCTATGGTGCTGCAAAAGGCTTTGGGGGAGGGCGTCGACGTTCTCTCCGAAGCTCTTGGCGGCCGCACCACGGCCTATGATGACCACACGGCGGCAGCCGACCGCAACGGCGCGCGCATTCTGCCGACGTTGCTTGCCAGCCATACGCCGCTCGATCTGGTCATCATCATGCTGGGCACCAACGACCTCAAGCCGTGGACCGGCGGCGGGGCATTTGCCTCGCGCAGCGGCCTGAAGCGGCTGATCGAGATCGTGCGTTCGCATCCCTATTCATTCGGTGACGATGCGCCGGACATTCTCGTGGTCTCGCCGCCGCATGCGGTGCCCACGGCGAATGATACCGGCATGGGTTTTCTTAAGGGCATTGTCGAACAGTCGCAGATGCTCTCGACCTATTACAGCGAGATCGCCGACGATCTGGGCTGCGGTTTCTATGATGCCGCATCCGTTGCAACGGCAAGCCCGATCGACGGCGTGCATCTGGACGCGGACAACACACGGGCAATCGGTCGCGGTGTCGAGCCGATGGTCCGGATGATGCTCGGACTTTGATCGAAGTTGACGGAAATCAAGGAGGACGATCTGCCAGAGGTTAGCGTTGGATATGAGCTTCAATCAAAGGAGGAAATATCCAATGTCGAATACACCGCACGAACTGGCCGATGAATTCCCCGATCTTGTCGAGAAGATGCATGCTCTGAAAGCCGAGGATGCACGGTTTGGCAAACTCCTCGACGAGTATCACGACATAAACCGCGCGGTTCATCGCGCGGAAACAAAGGTCGAACCGACCGACGACGCGCATATGGAAGACCTGCGCAAGCGCCGGATGGTTCTGAAAGATGAAATCTATGGAATGCTGACACGCTGAACGCGGCGGCATTCCCCGAAAAGAGGCCGGACAGGCTTATGCCGTCCGGCGCCTTCGCAAAGGAGATGTGCCCCGTGTCCCAGAACTATGATGTTATCGTCATCGGCGCCGGTCCCGGCGGTTATATCGCTGCCATCCGCGCCGCCCAGCTTGGTCTGAAGACCGCCGTTGTCGAGCGCGAGCATCTGGCCGGCATCTGCTCCAACTGGGGCTGCATTCCCACCAAGGCGCTGCTGCGCTCCGCCGAAATCCTCGATTTCAGCAATCACGCCAAGGAATACGGCCTGACAGTCGAGGGGTCGGTCAAGGCCGATCTTGAGGCGATCGTCAAGCGTTCGCGCGGCATTGCCGAGCGCATGAATGCCGGCGTCGGCTTCTTGATGAAGAAGAACAAGGTCGATGTGATCTGGGGCGAGGCGACGCTTTCCAAGCCCGGCGAGGTCACCGTCTCCGACGTGAAGAAGGCGATCGTCGAGCCGCAGGCGCCGAAGCCGAAGAACACGCTCGGCTCCGGCACCTACACGGCCAAGCACATCATTGTCGCCACCGGCGCCCGCCCGCGCGCGCTTCCGGGCATCGAGCCGGACGGCAAGCTGATCTGGACCTATTTCGACGCGCTGAAACCGGCCAAGCTGCCGAAATCGCTGTTGGTCATGGGTTCCGGCGCCATCGGCATCGAATTCGCCTCCTTCTACCGTTCGCTCGGTGTCGAAGTGACGGTGGTCGAGGTGATGAAGCAGGTGATGCCGGTCGAAGACGCCGAGATCGGCAAATTCGCCCAGAAGCGGCTTGAAAAGCGCGGCATCAAGATCATGCTGGAAGCCAAGGTGGCCAAGGTCGAGAAGGGCAGCGACAACATCACTGCGCATGTCGAGACCAAGGACGGCAAGGTCGAGAAGATCACCGCAGACCGGATGATTTCCGCCGTCGGCGTTCAGGGCAATATCGAGAATATCGGCCTTGAAAAGCTCGGCATCAAGACAGATCGCGGCTGCATCGTCATCGATGACTACTGCAAGACCAATCTCGAGGGCGTCTATGCCATCGGCGATGTCGCCGGTCCGCCGATGCTGGCCCACAAGGCCGAGCATGAAGCCGTTATCTGCGTCGAAAAGCTCGCAGGCGAAAAGAACGTCCATCCGCTCGACAAGCGCAAGGTTCCCGGCTGCACCTATTGTAACCCGCAGGTCGCCTCGGTTGGTCTGACGGAAGCCAAGGCCAAGGAAGCTGGCTATGACGTGCGCGTCGGCCGTTACAGCTTCGTTGCCAATGGCAAGGCCGTGGCGCTTGGCGAAGATCAGGGCATGGTCAAGACGGTGTTCGACAAGAAGACCGGTGAGCTTCTGGGCGCCCATATGGTTGGCGCGGAAGTGACCGAACTGATCGAGGGCTTTGTCGTCGCCATGAACCTGGAGACGACCGAGGAAGAGCTGATGCACACCATCTTCCCGCACCCGACCCTGTCGGAAATGATGAAGGAAAGTGTGCTCGACGCTTACGGGCGTGCACTGAACGCGTGATTCCTCTATGGTGGCGGGGCAGGCTTTCATTGGCCTGCTCCAAAACCGAGAGAGGAAGGGAGACGCATTTATGGAAGAGCAGGGTGTAGGCTGGATTGCCGCCATCGTCATCGGCGGTGTTGCCGGGTGGCTTGCCGAGAAGTTCATGAAGTCCGATATGGGCATCCTCATGAACATCATCCTCGGCATTGTCGGGGCCATTGTCGCCAACGCCATTCTGGGCGTGTTCGGCATTGCCCTTGGTGGCTGGCTTGGCTACCTGATCGCCGGTTTTATCGGCGCCGTGATCCTGATCTGGGTCGGACGTCTGATAAAGCGCTGACAGAAGTTTGCAGGAAAAGTTGGCCGGGCCCCTTCGGGCTCGGCCGCCAACAAGGGTGAAACATGGTTACGCTTCTTGATACCACAGCCCCCAAGCGGGTGCGCCATCCGGAAAAGGCTCACAAGCCCGATACGGAAATCATGCGCAAGCCGGACTGGATCCGGGTAAAGGCGCCGACCTCCAAGGGCTATCAGGAAACCCGCGGGATCGTGAAGGAAAACAGGCTGGTGACGGTCTGCGAGGAAGCGGGCTGTCCCAATGTCGGGGAGTGCTGGGAGAAAAAGCACGCCTCGTTCATGATCATGGGTGAAATCTGCACCCGTGCCTGTGCCTTCTGCAATGTTTCGACCGGCAAGCCCGGCGCGCTCGACCAGAACGAGCCGGAAAACATCGGCAAGGCCGTCAGCCAGATGGGCCTGCAACATGTGGTGATCACCTCGGTGGACCGCGACGATCTCGCCGATGGCGGCGCGGAGCATTTCGAAAAGGTCATCCGCGCCATCCGTGCGGCATCGCCCTCGACCACGATCGAGGTGCTGACGCCTGACTTCCTGCGCAAACCCGGCGCGCTGGAGCGCGTTGTGGCCGCACGCCCCGATGTCTTCAACCACAATCTGGAAACCGTGCCGTCCAATTATCTGACGGTGCGCCCCGGTGCGCGTTATTTCCACTCCATCCGCCTGCTTCAGCGGGTCAAGGAGCTGGACCCGAACATGTTCACCAAATCCGGTATCATGGTCGGTCTCGGTGAGGAGCGGAACGAAGTGCTGCAGCTGATGGACGACCTCAGGACGGCGGATGTCGACTTCCTGACAATCGGCCAGTATCTGCAGCCGAGCCGCAAGCACCACCGCGTGGTCAAGTTCGTGACGCCGGAAGAGTTCAAGTCCTATGAAACGGTGGCCTACACCAAGGGCTTCCTCAAGGTTTCTGCCAGCCCGCTGACCCGCTCGTCGCACCATGCCGGCGAGGATTTCGCAGAGCTTCGGGCGAACCGCGCGAAGAAGCTGGCACAGGCCGCCGAATAGAAGACTTGCCCGGAGACCCTTTCCGGGTGTATGTCCCCCGTCCTTCGAGGTCGGGGGATTTTTCATGAACACGATAGAGATTGCCGATGCCGCAGCGCGGCTGAAATCGGCACGCCGGATCATGGTGATCGGCTGTTCGGGCAGCGGCAAGTCGACGCTGGCGCAGGCGATCAGCCGGCGCTTCGATATTCCCTATATTTCGATGGACCGAGAATTTTTCTGGTTGCCGGGCTGGAAAATGCGCGCCCGTGACGAAATTTTACGGCTCATGGAGCAGGCCGTGGAACGTCCGGCATGGGTGATTGACGGCACCAGCCCACGGACCATGCCGGTCCGTCTGGCACGGGCCGACCTGGTGTTGTGGCCCCGCCCGCCGCGCCGGGTTTCGCTTGCCGGGATCATAAAGCGCCGCTTCCGTTATGCCGGCAAAACCAGGCCCGACATGGCGGAAGGATGCCCGGAACGTCTGAACTGGGAATTCCTGCGCTATGTATGGGCGTTTGAACAAAAAGAAGTACCGCGCGTTGAGCAGGTACTGATGCAGTTTGGCAGTAAAATTCCCGTTTGCGTGTTGAAATCATATGCCGAAAACAACGAATTGCTTGCGCTTTCCGCTCGGGACCATTAGCTGAAAAACCATGCCAGAGTTCAAGACAACACGACATGTCCACCATTCAGCCGACCGGATGTTCGACCTCGTTGCCGACGTTGAACGTTATCCCGAGTTTCTGCCGCTTTGCGAGGCTCTGTCGATCCGCTCGTCGCGGGAAAAGGACGGCAAGACCCTGCTGATCGCCGATATGACGGTCGGCTACAAGGGTATTCGCGAGACCTTTACCACGCAGGTGCTCCTGAACAACGAGGAGCGCCGCATCGATGTCAGCTATATCGACGGCCCGTTCCGGTTTCTGGATAATTGCTGGCATTTCCAGCCGGAGGGCGAAAGCGCCTGCGCCGTTCAGTTCTATATCAACTACGAATTCAAGAACCGCATTCTCGGCGCGATGATGGGCTCGATGTTCGACCGGGCCTTCCGCAAGTTCTCCGAAGCCTTCGAAGCGCGTGCCGACAGGATTTATACCTAGTCCTAAGGACCGGAACGATTTTGAAAGCGGCTAGGCGAAAGTCGTAGCCATCGCTACGGCGAGGGTATTACGACTGAATCAGGCCTTCGAGCATGCCAAGCGCGGTCTGTACCGTGGCAATGCGGATGCCGTCGCGACCGATGTCGCCATAGCGGCTTTCGATGTGGTGGAGGCGTCCCTTGCGGTCACGCGCTGCAAGATGCACCAGACCGACAGGCTTTTCGGGCGTGCCGCCGGAAGGACCGGCGATGCCGGTCACGGCGACGGCCAGGTCGGCGCCCGATCGCCAGAGTGCACCGGCCGACATCTGCAGCGCTGTTTCGCGCGAGACGGCGCCGACCGTTGCCAGCGTTTCGGCGCTGACCCCGAGCATGTCCATCTTCGCCTGGTTGGAATAGGTGATATAGCCCCGGTCGACGACCGCCGAGGAGCCGGCGATATCGGTCAGCGCACTGACAATCATTCCGCCGGTGCAGCTTTCGGCCGTGGCAATGGTCTTGCCGGCGCTGATGCAATGGTCGATGAGAAGCCGGGCCCGTTCTTCGATATCCGCGTTGATCATCGCATGTTTCCGTAACTGACGCTCGCCGTGGCAATCGCGGCGATCCCCTCGCCACGGCCGACGAAGCCGATGGTTTCGTTTGTCGTGGCCTTGACCGAGCACCGCGCCAGATCAATGCCAAGGCAGTCTGCAATTTTCTGCCGCATTTCATTGCGATGCGGGCCGATCTTCGGCGCCTCCGCGATCAGGCTGACATCGGCATTGAGGATGACGCCACCATGGCCGCGTACGATCTTTGCGGCGTGCGCCAGAAAGATGTTGGATGCCGCTCCCTTCCACTGCGGATCGGACGGCGGAAAATGATCGCCAATATCGCCTTCGCCGCAGGTGGCGAGCAGGGCGTCCGTCAGGGCGTGGAAGGCGACATCGGCATCGGAATGGCCGGAAAGCGTCATGTCATGGGGGATGCGCACGCCACAAAGCGTCACCCCGTCCCCGGGCACCAGCTTGTGCACGTCATAGCCGTTTCCGGTGCGGATATCGGCAATCAGGTTCTGGGAAAGCTTTTCGTCTGCCATGGCGAGGTCTCTCCGGAAGGTCAGTTTCACATTGTCGGCAAGTCCGTCGACAAGCCGTACGCCAAGACCGGCCCATTCGGCGATGCCGGCGTCATCGGTAAAATCGAAACGCTGTTCGGCGGCGGCCCGGCGGTGCGCGTCGAAGATGACGGCAAAATCGAAGGCCTGCGGGGTCTGCGCGGCGAAAAGCCCGGCCCGCGGCACGGTTCCGGCCACCATGTGATGCGCATCGGCCTGCTTCAGCGTGTCGGCCACGGCAATCGCCGGCAAAACCGCATTGTCGCCGGCCTTCAGCGCTGTGCATATCCGCTCAATCAGCGGTGCATCGAAAAACGGCCGCACAGCGTCGTGGATCAGTACGTGGCTGGGATTGGCCCGCTCAAGTGCCTCAAGCCCGTTCAGGACAGATTGCTGGCGGGTGTCGCCGCCATACACGAACTGAATGCAATCGGCCTGCCGCACATGCGACAGAGCGTCACGGAAAAGCGCCTCGTCATCGGGGTGAATGACCACGACGATGCCCGCGCTTGCGCCGGCCCATTCGACAAAGCCCGACAGGGTGTGGGAAATCACGGGCATGCCGCCGATAGGGCGGTATTGCTTCGGGCCTTCTTCGGGAACGCCGGCCCTTTCCCCACGGCCTGCGGCAACCACGACAACACCGGGATTGAAGCTTTTGCCTGCTGCCATGATCAGATATGTACCTGTCTGTTGATTCCAGTTGGCGCGAACTTACCCGGATTGCGCCAATTTTCCAGCATATGCCTAATTTTTGTGAAGTATTAGCGAAATCGCTTGGCAAACGGCCACGGCTTGTCTAAAAATAGGGCAAAATGATGTGCTGCATGAAAGATAGCCATTTGCTTCGCAATAATCCATCGGATTCCTTTGAGATTGGCAACGTCCGGGTTCGCAATCGCGTCATTCTGGCACCGATGTCCGGCGTTACCGATCTGCCGTTCAGGGAACTCGCATTCCGCCATGGCGCGGGCCTTGTCGTGACCGAGATGATCGCAAGCCGCGAGCTGACATTCAATACCGCCGAAAGCTGGGTACGCCTGAAGGGCGCGGGGCTCAAGCCCCACGTGGTGCAGCTTGCCGGCCGCGACCCCGCCTTCATGGCGGAGGCTGCCCGTATCGCCGAGGCCAATGGCGCCGATATCGTCGATATCAATATGGGTTGCCCGGCCAAAAAGGTTGTCGGCGGCTATACCGGTTCGGCGCTGATGCGCGAGCCGGAGCGGGCGCTTGCCATTATCGAGGCCACCGTTGCCGCCGTTAATGTGCCGGTCACGGTCAAGATGCGGCTTGGCTGGGATCATGAAACCATGAATGCCTGCGAGCTTGCCGCCCGCGCGCAAGATGCCGGTGTTCAGGCCATAACGGTTCATGGCCGGACCCGCATGCAGTTTTACAAAGGCAGTGCCGACTGGGATGCCGTGGCTGCTGTCGCCGACGTCGTCAGCATCCCCTTCATTGCCAATGGCGATATCGAAACCCGCGACGATGTCGACAACCTGCTGTCGCGCAATGGCATCACGGCGGTGATGACGGGCCGCGGCTGCCAGGGACGGCCATGGCACGCCGGTTTTCTGGCCGGCGCGCCGGACCTGCCGCAGGCCGTCAAGGCCGGGATTGCACTGGAACATTATCGCAAAATGCTGTCATTTTACGGAACCGAGGTCGGCGTACGCCACGCCCGCAAACATCTTGGATGGTATATCGGCCGGCTTGTGCCCGGTATCGATGCCGCTGAAAGAACCCAGATCATGACCGAAACAAATCCGGATCGCGTTATCGCCCGGCTGGATGCCCTGCTGACGCACGCGAGCGAGGAAAGGAAAGCCGCATGACCACCACCGATGGCGGTATGCGCAAGGCTGCCGAAATGGTCGCTCTCGAAGTTCTGAACGCGATTCAGAATCCCGTCGTGCTGATCGAGAAAGACGGACGGATTTCCTATACGAACTGGGAAGCCGAGGTGTTTTTAGGTGCAAGTGCGGCCCATCTGGCGCGCAAGGCACTGACCGATTTCATCCCCTTCGACAGCCCCTTGCTGGCCCAGATCGAGCAGGTGCGGGAACGCCGCGCGCCGGTCAATGAATACCGTGTCGATCTGTCCTCGCCGCGTCTTGGCCAGGACAAGCTGGTGGATATCTATGTCGCGCCGGTGGGAGAGGAGGGCTCAGTGGTCCTGGTTTTCCAGGTGCGTTCCATGGCCGACAAGATCGATCGCCAGCTTGTGCATCGCGCGGCGGCGCGCTCGGTCACGGGGCTTGCCTCCATGCTGGCGCATGAAATCAAGAACCCGCTTTCCGGCATTCGCGGTGCGGCCCAGTTGCTTGAGACCAACGCCAGTGACGATGACAGGGCGCTGACCCGTCTGATCTGCGATGAATCCGACCGGATCGTCTCGCTGGTTGACCGTATGGAAGTGTTTTCCGACGAACGGACGATCGACCGCGTGCCGCTCAACATCCATTCGGTGCTCGACCACGTGAAGGCGGTGGCAAAAGCGGGCTTTGCGCGCGATATCAAGATCATCGAGGAATATGACCCGTCCCTGCCGCAGGTTTTTGCCAATCGCGACCAGATGGTTCAGGTGTTCCTCAACCTGGTCAAGAATGCAACGGAAGCGGTTGCTGACAAGCCGGATGGCGAGATCATCCTGACATCGGCCTACCGGCCCGGCATCCGGATGTCGGTGGCGGGAACCCGCGAAAAGATCTCGCTGCCGCTGGAATTTTGCGTTCAGGATAACGGACCGGGCGTTCCGCCCGATCTTATGCCGCATTTGTTCGATCCTTTCATCACCACCAAACCGAACGGTACGGGACTGGGGCTTGCCCTGGTTGCCAAGATCATCGGTGCGCATGGCGGGATCATCGAGTGCGAGAACATGAAAGGTCGCACGACATTCCGGATCCTGATGCCCGTCTCCAAGGATGTCCTGCAGGAGCAGGCCAACCCGAAAATGGAAATTGAATAGATGACAGCCACGATACTTGTCGCAGATGATGACGCAGCCATCCGCACGGTGCTGAACCAGGCGCTGAGCCGTGCCGGTTACGATGTCCGGATCACCTCGAATGCCGCAACCTTGTGGCGCTGGGTGTCCTCGGGCGAGGGCGATCTGGTGCTGACCGACGTGGTCATGCCGGACGAAAACGCGTTCGACCTGCTGCCGCGCATTAAGAAATCACGGCCCGAACTGCCGGTGATCGTGATGAGCGCGCAGAACACCTTCATGACGGCGGTGCGGGCATCGGAAAAGGGCGCTTATGATTACCTGCCCAAGCCGTTCGATCTGACCGAGCTGATCGCCATTGTCGGCCGGGCGTTGTCCGAGCCGAAGCGCAAGCCGGCGCCGCTTGGCGACGACATGCAGGACGGCATGCCGCTCGTCGGCCGGTCTGCTGCCATGCAGGAAATCTACCGGGTTCTGGCCCGGCTGATGCAGACTGACCTGACGCTGATGATCACGGGTGAATCGGGCACCGGCAAGGAACTTGTCGCCCGCGCGCTGCATGATTACGGCAAGCGCCGAAACGGTCCGTTCGTTGCCATCAACATGGCGGCGATCCCGCGTGATCTGATCGAATCGGAATTGTTCGGCCACGAAAAAGGCGCGTTCACCGGCGCACAGACCCGCTCTTCCGGCCGTTTCGAACAGGCCGAGGGCGGCACGCTGTTTCTGGATGAAATCGGCGACATGCCGATGGACGCACAGACGCGGCTTTTGCGCGTTCTGCAGCAGGGCGAGTACACCACGGTGGGCGGACGCACGCCGATCCGTACAGATGTGCGCATCGTTGCCGCCACCAACAAGGACCTCAAACAGTCGATCCATCAGGGCCAGTTCCGCGAAGACCTCTATTATCGCCTCAACGTGGTGCCGCTCAGACTGCCGCCGTTGCGCGAGCGTGCCGAGGATATCGGTGACCTTGTCCGCCATTTCATCAATGAGGGCGAAGTCGAGGGGCTTGGCGGCAAACGGTTCGAGCAGGCCGCCATCGACGCCATGAAGACCTATCCGTGGCCCGGCAATGTGCGCGAGCTGGAAAACCTCGTGCGCCGGCTGATGGCGCTCTATCCGCAGGACGTCATCACCCGTGAGATCGTCGAGCAGGAACTGCAGGCTGATCAGCCGGAAGCGCCTGCCGAGGGGGCACAGGTGCGCAGCGGCATGCCGACCATTGCCCAGGCCGTCGAGGAGAACATGCGCACCTATTTCGCCAGTTTCGGCGAGAGCCTTCCGCCCTCCGGCCTTTACGAGCGGGTTTTGAACGAGGTCGAATACCCGCTAATTCTGGCGGCACTCACGGCCACGCGCGGCAACCAGATCCGCGCGGCGGACCTGCTCGGCCTCAACCGCAACACGTTGCGCAAGAAAATCCGTGAGCTGGGTGTTTCGGTCTATCGCAGCTCGCGCTCTGCATCCTGATTTTGCCCGGATTGACAGGGGACTGGCAGCTTTCCGTTGCATTTGTGCCACAATCTGTTGCATATCCTCACCATAGGATGGAATCGCGGTGAATGCGCTCACCTTTACCGCGCGTGTCCTTGAGCGTTCTCGCCGATGAGGGCGGGAGGGCGTTTGAGAACGGTGGCATGACAGCAGACGGCAGCGAGACACAAAACAGTTTTCACGCGCAGGTCGAGGATGATGGCGCGACCAGCGGCGATTCAGCCTATGGGCGCGGCAGCGCACGGGCCATTTTGAAATCGCCGGGCATGTTCCTCGTGGTCGGCGCGTTGCTGACCGCCTTCCTGTCGCTTTTCATTCTTCTGGGGCTGACGCCGATAAAGCCGACCGGCCATGTCGTTGCCGGGCTTGTGGCCGCCAACTCGCTTTTCGTTCTTGCAATGATCTTTCTGATCGGCCGGGAGGTTCTCACCCTGCTGAAGGCCCGCAGGCGCGGCCGTGCGGCTGCCCAGCTGCATATCAGGATCGTTGCGCTTTTCTCGATTGTGGCGGTGACGCCGGCGATCGTGGTGGCGATCTTTGCCACACTGACGCTCAATGCCGGCCTCGATCGCTGGTTTGCGCTCAGAACCCAGTCGATCGTGCAGTCCTCGCTGAATGTCGCTCAGGCCTACATGATGGAGAATGCCAGCTATCTGCAGGGCCAGACGCTCTCCATGGGCAACGACCTGGAGCGCAACCGCTCGCTCTATTTTCTGGACCGCACCGGCTTTGCCGACCTCATGACCCGCCAGGCGCGCGGGCGCGGGATGCTCGGCGCCTTCCTGATGCAGGACGACGGCAGTGTCGTCGCTCAGGCCGATCTCGGCGACGAAACTGTGCTGCCCGACATTCCCGATGATGCACTTGAAAAGGCCGCTGCCGGCACGCCAACGCTGATTCCGCCGGGTGATACCAATCTTGTGGGCGCAATCATCGCACTCGAGGCCATTCCGAACAGCCTGCTCTATACCGTCCGTGCCGTTGATCCCAATGTCATGGGCGCAATGCGGATGATCGAGGACAATGTCTCCGAATATTCGGCGATGGAGGAGGGGCGTTTTTCAATTCAGGTGGCCTTTGCGGTGCTCTATCTCGGCTTTGCGCTGATCGTGCTGCTGGCCGCGATCTGGACCGGTATTGCGGTTGCAGACCGTATCGTTCTGCCGATCCGGCTGCTGATTGGTGCGGCCGACCAGGTGGCCTCGGGCGATATGAAGGTTGTTGTTCCCGTTCGCACCATCGATGGCGATGTCGGCAGGCTTTCCAGCACCTTCAACAAGATGATCTCGGAAATCCGCGTTCAGCAGCGTGAAATCCTGCTGGCCAAGGACGAGGTCGATGACCGGCGGCGCTTCATCGAGGCTGTGCTGTCCGGTGTTACCGCAGCCGTGATCGGTGTCGACGAAAGCCGCACGATCACCATCGTCAATATTTCCGCCGAACAGCTTCTTGCCGCCAGGAGCGAAGAGCTGATCGGCCGCAAGCTTGCCGATCTTTCCCCCGAGATCGACATGGTGATGACAGCGGCCATGCGCCGCCGCCGGCAGAATTTCCGCCGTCAGATCAATCTTTTCCGCCTCGGCAAGGAACGCACGCTCTCCGTACAGGTGACCCGTGAGGATTCCCGCAACGCTTCGAATTCCTATGTCATCACGCTTGATGACATCACCGACCTGATCATCGCCCAGCGTTCGACGGCGTGGGCCGATGTTGCCCGCCGGATCGCCCACGAGATCAAGAACCCGCTGACGCCGATCCAGCTTTCCGCCGAACGCATCAAGCGACGCTTCGGCCGCAAGATCGATAATGAGGAAGACCGCAAGGTCTTCGACCAGTGTACCGATACAATCGTCCGTCAGGTCGGCGATATCGGGCGGATGGTTGATGAGTTTTCATCTTTTGCGCGCATGCCCAAACCGTCGAAATCCGCCGGTGACCTGCGTCAGATTCTGTCCGACGCGGTGTTCCTGCTGGAGATGGGGCGCACCGACATCACCTTCCTGCGTGAACTGGGCGATGAACCGCTTGAAGGTTTCTTTGATGACCGGATGCTCGGGCAAGCCTTCGGAAATATTATCAAGAATGCCGTAGAGGCAATTGAAAACGTTCCGGAAAGTGAAATAGACGGAGAGCGAAAAATCCTCGTGCGCGCCGGTTTCGACAAACAGAGGGACCGTTACGTCATCGACTTTATCGACAATGGAAAGGGCCTGCCCGTCGAAAATCGGCACATGATCCTTGAACCGTATATTACGATGCGCGAAAAAGGCACCGGGCTTGGCCTCGCGATCGTTCGCAAGATCATCGAGGAACATGGCGGCAAGCTGGAATTGCATGACGCTCCCCAGGATTTTGCCGGGGGACGGGGAGCGATGATCCGCGTTGAACTGCCGCATGTTCATGACAGTGAACGCACGCGCGAGGAAACAGACAAGGAAGAACAAGATGGCCTCTGATATTCTCGTCGTCGATGATGAGGCGGATATTCGTGATATCGTCTCGGGCATCCTTTCCGATGAAGGGCATGAAACCCGCGTCGCACATGACAGCGACAGTGCGCTGGCTGCGATCAACGACCGCGTTCCGCGTCTGATTTTTCTCGATATCTGGATGCAGGGCAGCCGGCTTGACGGCCTGGCGCTTTTGGAAGAGATCAAGCAGCGCTACCCGGATATTCCGGTGGTGATGATCTCCGGCCACGGCAATATCGAAACCGCGGTGTCATCGATCAAGCGCGGTGCTTTCGATTTTATCGAGAAACCGTTCAAGGCCGACCGACTGGTGCTGATTGCCGAGCGGGCGCTGGAAAATTCGCGGCTGAAATCGGAAGTTCAGGAGTTGAAGCGCAAGAGCGGCGACCCGGACGAACTCGTCGGTTCGTCGCTTCTGGTTTCGCAGTTGCGCCAGACCGTCGAGAAAGTCGGTCCGACCAACAGCCGCGTGATGATTTTCGGCGGCTCCGGCTCCGGCAAGGAGGTGGTTGCGCGGCTGATGCACAAGAAAAGCCTGCGGGCGCAGGCGCCGTTCGTGGCGCTGAATGCAGCAGCCATCACGCCGGAGAACATGGAGACCGAGCTGTTCGGCGTCGAGGCGGGCGGTGGGCGGACCCGCAAGACCGGGGCGCTGGAACGCGCGCATCGCGGCACGCTCTATCTGGATGAAATCGGCGAAATGCCGCCGGAAACCCAGAAAAAAATCCTGCGCGTGCTGGTCGACCAGCAGTTTGAACGTGTCGGCGGCAGCCGGCGGGTGAGCGTTGATGTCAGGATATTGTCGTCGACGGCACTCGATCTGAAATCGCGCATCGAGGAAGGTCTGTTCCGTCAGGACCTGTTTCACCGTCTGGCGGTCGTGCCGGTGGTCATTCCCGGCCTTGCCGAGCGGCGCGAGGATATTCCGTTCCTGGCCGATTTCATCATGCGCCAGCTCTGTGAGCAGGCGGGCATCCGCCAGCGGCAGATCGGTGATGATGCCATGGCCATTCTCCAGGCGCATGACTGGCCGGGCAATATCCGCCAGTTGCGCAACAATCTGGAACGGCTGCTGATCCTGTCGCGGGAAGAGGATGCCGGTCAGCCGATCGGTGCAGACCTGCTGCCGGCCGATCTCTCCGATGTGCTGCCGCAGATCCAGACCTCGGGCGACGCCCATATCATGACGCTGCCGCTGCGCGAGGCGCGTGAACGTTTCGAGCGCGATTACCTGATGGCGCAGATCAACCGTTTCGGCGGCAATATCTCGCGTACGGCGGAATTCGTCGGAATGGAGCGCTCAGCGTTGCATCGCAAACTGAAGTCCCTTGGCATTTGATGCAAAACCGGGCAGATTGCGGCCAGCTGAACCACCAGAATCTTAAAACCCCAGAGGGGTTCTGATGAAAATCATTATTTGCGGTGCGGGCCAGGTCGGCTTCGGCATCGCCGAGCGTCTTTCCCAGGAATATAACGACGTTTCCGTTATCGACACTTCGGCCTCGCTGATCACGGCCATTACCGAACTGCTCGATGTGCGCGGCTATGTCGGCCACGGCGCCCATCCGGATGTGCTGGCCAAGGCCGGCGCCGATCAGGCGGATATGATCATTGCCGTCACGCTGCACGACGAAATCAACATGGTGGCCTGCCAGGTCGCCCATTCGCTGTTCAACGTGCCGACCAAGATCGCTCGCATACGCTCGCAGAGCTATCTGCATTCGCACTACTCCGATCTGTTCTCGCGCGATCATATGCCGATCGATGTGACGATCTCGCCGGAAGTCGAGGTCGGCAAGATGGTCCTCCGGCGCATTTCCTTTCCGGGCGCGACCGATATCGTCCGCTTTGCCGACGAAAAGATCGCGATGCTGGCCGTCGAGTGCAATGACGACTGCCCGGTTCTCAACACGCCGCTGATGCAGCTGAGCCAGCTGTTTCCCGATCTCAATGCGACCGTGACCGGCATTTACCGGAACGAGGAAGTGATCATTCCCCATTCGACGGATCAGGTCGTGGCCGGCGATCTGGTCTATGTGGTCTGCGAACAGGAGCATATCCGCCGCACGCTGGCGCTGTTCGGGCATGAAGAACAGGAGGCCCGGCGGATCGTGATTGCCGGCGGTGGCAATATCGGCTTTTTCGTCGCGAAATCGATCGAGGAACTGCAGCCGAAAACCCGGCTGAAGATGATCGAGTTCGATCGCGAAAAGGCCATTGCCGTCTCCGACGCACTGCATCATGGTATCGTGCTTCAGGGCTCGGCGCTGGATCAGAACATCATGATCCAGGCAGACGTGCCCGACGCGCATCTGATGGTTGCGCTCACGAACAATGACCAGACCAATATTCTGGCCTCGGTGATCGCCAAACAGCTTGGCTGCAAGTCCAATCTGGCGCTTTTGAACAATCCGTCCTTTCATGATGTGACCAAATCGCTCGGGATCGATGCCTATATCAATCCGCGCGCCGTCACGATCTCGCGCGTGCTCCAGCATGTCCGCAAGGGCCGTATCCGCTCGGTCTACGCGGTGCAGAAGGGGGCGGCCGAAGTGATCGAGGCGGAAGCCCTGACGACATCGCCGCTGGTGGGAACGCCGTTCAGGGACCTCGACCTTCCGGAGGGAATTCGCATCGGCGCGGTCTATCGCGGTGACACGACATTGCGCCCGACCGGCGACCTCAAGATCAAGCCGCATGACAGGGTCATTCTGTTTGCCGCGGCATCGGCCGTGCGCCATGTGGAGCAGCTTTTCCGCGTTTCAATTCAGTATTTCTGACATGCGAAATCGGCCTGCAACCGGCCGTGCTGCAAGCAATCGGTTTTCGTCGTTGCGAAAGCGCTACCAATTTGCTACGACCTGTCATTGACTGGTTGTCCCTCGTTCTTCGAAGGCAACTACAATGAGGTGGGCACCGGTTTTAGGCCGGCAAGAGAAAGAAAGAAGCGGCGCCATGGCGGAACGTTCTCAGAATTTGCAGGACCTTTTCCTCAATACTGTCCGTAAGCAGAAGATTTCTCTCACGATTTTTCTGATCAATGGGGTCAAGCTCACGGGCGTTGTCACATCTTTTGACAATTTCTGCGTTTTGCTGCGTCGGGACGGACATTCCCAGCTGGTTTACAAGCATGCGATCTCAACGATCATGCCCGGCCAGCCGGTTCAGATGTTTGAAAACGACGACAACGCTTCCTGATTCGGTGATTTTCCATTCCCGATACGTTTTTTCCTGAAAGCGAATACGAGAACCGCGATTCATCACGGGCGCTCGTTATTGTGCCCGTCATCAAAGCCCAGCGGGGCAGTGATGGCGAAACCTCTTCGCGCGCGCCCGAAAGCCGTCTGCAGGAAGCAGTCGGCCTTGCCGGCGCGATCGGGCTGGAGGTCGTCGCCTCCGAGATTGTCGCGGTCAACGAACCGCGTCCGGCCACACTGATCGGCACGGGCAAGATCCAGGAAATCGACGAATTGCTCGACAACAGCGATATCGGCCTTGTGATCGTCGATCACCCGCTGTCGCCTGTCCAGCAGCGCAATCTCGAAAAGGCCTGGGTTGCCAAGGTGATCGACCGTACCGGCCTGATCCTCGAGATCTTCGGCGAGCGCGCCTCCACCAAGGAAGGCCGGCTGCAGGTCGAACTGGCGCATCTGAACTATCAGCGAGGACGTCTTGTCAGAAGCTGGACCCACCTTGAGCGTCAGCGTGGCGGCGGCGGTTTCATGGGCGGCCCCGGTGAAACCCAGATCGAGGCCGACCGAAGGCTTCTGCGCGAGCGGATCACCAAGCTGGAACGCGAGCTGGAACAGGTCGTGCGCACCCGCCAGCTGCACCGCTCGAAGCGCAAGAAGGTGCCGCATCCGATTGTCGCGCTCGTCGGCTATACCAATGCCGGTAAATCGACGCTGTTCAACCGGATTACCGGGGCAGGGGTGCTGGCCGAGGACATGCTGTTTGCCACGCTGGACCCGACGCTTCGGCGGATGAAGCTGCCGCATGGCCGCACGGTTATCCTGTCCGACACGGTTGGTTTCATTTCCGACCTTCCGACCCATCTGGTCGCAGCCTTCCGCGCAACGCTGGAAGAGGTGCTGGAAGCCGATCTGATCCTGCATGTCCGCGACATGTCCGATCCGGCGCGCGATGCCCAGTCGGACGATGTTCTGCGCATTCTCGGCGAACTCGGCATCGACGAAAAGGCGCAGAACGAGAAGATCATCGAAGTCTGGAACAAGCTCGACCTGCTGGATACCGAGGAGCATGATGCGCTGATGGCCCGGGCGGCTGCCAACGCCTCTGTCATGGGCGTTTCCGCTGTCACCGGCGAGGGCGTCGATGCGCTTGTGGACCAGATTGCTGCCCGGCTTGCCGGCATTCTGACCGAAACCACCATCACGCTGTCGCCGGCCCAGTTGCACATCCTGCCGTGGATCTACGAGCACGCGCTTGTCGATGAACGGCGCGACCTTGAGGATGGCTCCGTCAGTCTCGACATTCGCGTGCCCGGTCCGGAAGCGCAGCGGCTGGAAAGCATGCTGGCGGGATAGGCGCGGCTACTGCGGCGATCGCGCGGCAAAGACCGCCCTGGCGGCCAAGAGCCCGTTGAGGGCGGCGGGAAATCCTGCGTAGACCGCCATTTGCATGAGTGTTTCGACAATTTCATCCCTGCTCACGCCGACATTCAGGGCCGCCTCGATATGCACCTCAAGCTGAGGTCTTGCATTGCCGAGCGCCGTTAATGCGGCGATGGTTGCGATCTCGCGTTCACGCAGACCAAGGCCGGGGCGGCTGTAGATATCGCCAAAGGCGAACTCCAGAAGATAGCGTGAGAAATCCGGCGCAATATCCGCCAGCGCTTCGATAACCTTTTCCCCGGCCTCGCCGTCGATTTCGGCAAGCGCATGCTTTCCCCGCTCAAGCCGGGTCTGTTCGGGAGTGGATTGATGGTTGTTCATTGGTTGTTTCGTCCTGCTGTTCGTCACCGCCGGCGTAACCGGCTATCTTGGTGTCGAGAACCTCAAGACAGGACTGAAGTTCGAGCACATGGGCACGCACTGTGGCGCGATGCGCTTCGAGCAGGCGGCGGCGCTGGTCTTGCGTCACTGCTCCCTGTTGTCTGAGTGCTGCATATTGCAGCATCTGACTGATCGGCATTCCCGTTGTCTTCAGACGACCGAGAAATTCAATCCAGATCAGCGTCGACGGATCGTAGTCACGATGGCCCGACCGGTCTCTGTCGGCTTCGGGAAGCAGGCCGATCTTTTCATAGTAGCGGATCGTATAGACCGACAATCCGGAACGCTTCGCCAGTTCACCGATTTTCATGACAGTCCTGTGTTTTGGTCACGACGCTGGCGAAGTTAGGTGTTCGAGTGCACTCGAGGTCAACAAAGAAAATGCGAAAGACGAAAAAAAGATGACAGACGGCCTCAACGGCTATCCCAGTTTTCGCTCAATCGCCTTGGCATCCTGCCAGAGCGCCTCCATACGTTCCAGGGTCGCGGCATCCAGCGTTTCACCGGATTGTTCAAGAGACTTTTCTATGTGATTGAACCGACGTCTGAATTTTGTATTTGTTCCGCGCAGGGCCTGTTCGGGATCAGTCTTTGTGTGGCGGCCGAGATTGACGGCGGCGAAAATCAGATCGCCGAGTTCATCGGCAATCGCAGCATTGTCGCCTGACTGAAGCGCCTGCCGCAGCTCGCCGATCTCTTCTTCGAACTTGTCGAGAATCGGCTCGGGTTCGGACCAGTCGAAGCCGACGCGGGCGGCATGTTCCTGAAGCTTGAGCGCTTCCGTCAGCGCCGGGAACGAGCGCTGGACGCCGCCGAGATGACCCGCCTTGAAATCCTCGGTGATCCCGGCCTTCGCCCGTCGTTCGGCGCGCTCTGCCTTTTCCTGCCGCTTGATCTCGTCCCACTGGATCTTGACCGCCTCGGGCGTATCGGCCGCATTGCGGGCAAAGACATGCGGATGACGGCGAACCATCTTGGCCGTGATGGCATGAACCACATCGCCGAAGCTGAACAGGCCCTGCTCCTCCGCCATGCGGGCGTGAAACACGACCTGCAGCAGCAGGTCCCCCAGCTCGTCGCACAGGTCGTCGAAATCGTTGCGCTCGATCGCGTCGGCCACCTCATAGGCTTCTTCGATGGTGTAGGGCTTGATCGACGCGAAATCCTGTTTGACGTCCCACGGGCAGCCGGTCTGAGGATCGCGCAAGGCGGCCATGATTTCGATAAGGCGAGCGATATCGCGTGACGGTTCCACGGTGGCAGGCTCCGTATATGTGAACAAGATTTCTCAGCCGAGCGGAATGCCGGTTGCATTCTTATGCGACTGGTAGGTGTCCGACGCAAGGGCATAGCGGTGCCTGATGGCGTCGATGCGCTCCATCAACTGCGCCCGTGTTGGTCCGGTGGTGTCCTCTGCCATCTGAACAATGGAATGCGCGGTGAAGAATGCGTTGCGGCGGCGATAGCCGCCGGGTTCCAGCCCGTAGAGTTCCTTCATGATCTTCAGGTCATGCGGAATGCCGAAACTGTCGCGGGAATCTTCATGACTGAAGAAATAGTAGTAGTTATCGAAACCGGCCCAGGTGATCGCCGACATGCACATGGTGCAGGGTTCATGCGTCGAAAGAAACAGAAGCTCGCTTGTCGGCGGCGGGGAGGGCAGTTCGTAAAACTGATTGAGCGTCTTCACCTCACCATGCCAGAGCGGATTGGTGGTTTCGTCATTGGTGCCGGCGATCGCCAGCGACAAATCGGATTTGCGCAGAATTGCCGCGCCAAAAACCTTGTTACCGCTGTCTACGCCGCGTTCGGTAAGCGGCAGAATGTCGTTTTCAATGACCGAAAGCAGTCGGTCCGCCAGTTTGCTGTCTTGCACGAAGCAGGTTCCCGTTTTTTCCAATTTTGATCGCAGTATTGGCATATTCATCCATCAGCGCAAATGCCGGCGAATGCGGTTCCGGTCAAATTTACTGCCATTGATGAAAAATTGAGGAATGAAATGTTTCCCCGCATACAGGCGACGCATTTTCGTTTCTTCAATCGCCGGACAAACGAAGCGATTATTCGGGCAATCGTGAAAGGACTGCCCGCAATGGTCGCGAAAGACGAACTGCTGACAACATTCCCGGCATTTTTCCGGGTCGAAAACCGCAAGGTTGCGATATTCGGCAATGGCGAAGAGGCCTTTGCCAAGACGCGACTGATGGCGAAAACCAGTGCCGCCATTACAGCCTATGCGGATAATCCCGCTGAAGATTATGCGGCCTATCTGGCGGAAAACGGCTACGCACTGGTCAGGGCCGGTTTCGAGGCCGCGCAGCTGGACGGTTCGGTTCTGGCCTTTGCCGCGACCGGCGAAGCCGAGCAGGACCACCTGATTTCCGAAACCGCGCGGGCGCTGTCCATCCCCGTCAACGCCGTCGACCAGAAGGATGATTGCGATTTCTATACGCCGGCCCTGGTCGCCCGTCCGCCGGTCGCCGTTGCCATCGGTACGGAAGGCGCAGGGCCCGTTCTGGCGCAGATGATCCGCGCGCAGATCGATACCATTCTGCCGCGCTCGCTGGGGCCGCTCGCCCGCCTTGCCAACCGCCTGCGTGACAAGGTGGATGTGAACATCCCGCGTGGGGCCGCCCGCCGGGCCTTCTGGTCGCGGTTCTTCAACGGCTCCGTTGCCAATGCCGTCGACAAGGGCAGGTTGCTTGAAGCCGAATGTCTTGCTGATGAAATCATCGCCGACGGTTCGTCCGTTGCGGGCCATGTCGCGCTCGTGGGCGCCGGGCCGGGGGCTGAGGACCTGCTGACCATCCGCGCCCATCGGTTGCTGATGGAAGCCGATGTGATTGCCCATGACGCGCTGGTGCCGCAGGCTGTTGTCGATATGGGCAGGCGCGATGCCGAACGCATCGCCGTCGGCAAGCGCAAGAATTGCCACTCAAAGTCCCAGAACGAAATCAACGACCTGCTGGTCTCTCTTGCCAGGGAAGGTAAGCGCGTCGTGCGGCTGAAATCCGGCGATCCGCTGATCTTCGGGCGCGCCGGTGAGGAAATGGCGGCGCTGCGCGCGGCGGGCGTTTCCTATGAAGTTGTTCCCGGCATCACGTCGGCCTCTGCCGCTGCCGCCGATTTCGGCCTGCCGATGACCTTGCGCGGCGTTGCCTCCACGCTGGTTTTTACGACCGGCCACGACCTTAATGGTGAAACCTTGCCGGACTGGGCCGCGCTTGCGGTCCGGGGTGCCACCATTGCCGTCTATATGGGCCGTTCCGTAGCCGCCAAGCTTGGCGCCCGGTTGCAGGAGGCGGGTGTGCCCGCCGATACCACCATCGCCGTTGTCGAAAATGCCAGCCGCAAGAACCGGCGGCTGTTTCACGGCGTCCTTTCCGAACTGGCGGACCTTGAGGCGCGCGAGGACCTGACCGGACCGGTCATGGTCATCATCGGCGATGCCGTTGCCGGCGCCAGCCTCGAACAGTCGAGCGCGCTTGCGCTCAACAACAACACCGCCTTCACCCCGAAGACAGGAGCTGCTCATGTCCGCGAAAACCTCAGCTAAGGTTCTGACCGCCAATCGCCTGACCGATGGTATTGCTGTCTGGCTCGATGCGAACGGCCGCTGGACGGAAGACCTGCAGCACGCGCTGGTCGCCCGCCACGACGCGGCAATCGACAGCCTCGACGAAATCGGGAAGCGCGACTTCTCCGCCAACATGATCGTCGATGTCGATATCATCGATGTCGAGGAGCGCCCGGACGGCCGCATCTGGCCGATCAGGCTGCGTGAGCGCATTCGCGCCGAAGGCCCGACAATTCCCTATGCCGCCGGCTATTCCTTTGCCAGCCCCGAACGCGTGGAGGCCTGAGACCGATGTATCGCTACGACGAATTCGACCATGATTTCGTAAAGCAGAGAACTGCGCAGTTCGCCGATCAGGTGGAGCGCAGGCTTTCGGGCGAAATCACCGAGGACCAGTTCAAGCCGCTGCGGCTGATGAACGGCGTCTATCTCCAGCTTCACGCCTATATGCTGCGCGTTGCCGTGCCCTACGGCACGATGAATGCCGCGCAGATGCGCATGCTCGCCCATATCGCGCGCAAATACGACCGCGGATATGGTCACTTCACCACGCGCCAGAACATCCAGTACAACTGGCCGAAGCTTGCGGATATCCCGGCCATTCTGGAAGATCTGGCCAGCGTCGAGATGCACGCGATCCAGACATCGGGCAACTGCATCCGCAATGTGACGGCCGACCATTTTTCAGGCGCTGCCGCCGACGAGGTGGCCGATCCGCGCCCCTATGCCGAAATCCTGCGGCAATGGTCGTCGCTGCACCCGGAATTTTCCTTCCTGCCGCGCAAGTTCAAGATTGCCGTGACCGGCGCCGAGCGCGACCGGGCGGCAATCCAGGTGCACGATATCGGCCTTCACCTGAAGAAGAACGAAGCCGGCGAACTCGGCTTTACCGTCTTTATCGGCGGCGGGCAGGGGCGCACGCCGATGATCGGCAAGAAGGTGCGCGACTTCCTGCCGGAAGAGGACCTTCTGGCCTATACGACCGCGATCCTGCGCGTTTACAATCTGAACGGCCGCCGCGACAACAAGTACAAGGCGCGGATCAAGATCCTCGTTCACGAAACCGGTCTCGACGAGTTGAAGGCCGATATCGAACGCGAATTCGAAGCGCTGAAGCAGGATGGCGAACTCGCCCTGCCGGAGGCCGATGTTGCGGCAATCCGCTCCTATTTCGCCCTGCCGGACCTGCCGGAGCGCGAGCGTGACCGGGCGGATACGGCAGACGCCGGCTATATCAACTGGCTGACCCGCAACACCGCGGCGCACAAGCGCAACGATTATGCCATGGTCACGATTTCGCTGAAGCCGATTGGCGGCATTCCGGGCGACGCCACTGACAGCCAGATGGAAGCGGTTGCCGATATCGCCGAGCGCTACGGTTTCGATGAAATCCGCGTCAGCCACGAGCAGAATCTGATCCTGCCGCATGTGGCGCGCGCCGACCTGCCCGCCGTTTACGCGGCCCTGAAGGAGGCCGGGCTGGAAACCGGCAATGCCGGTCTGATCACCGATATGATTGCCTGTCCGGGGCTGGATTACTGCGCGCTTGCCAATGCGCGGTCAATCCCCGTTGCCCAGCAGATTTCCGAGCGTTTTTACAATCCCGAGCGTCAGGCGGAAATCGGCGATCTCAAGATCAAGATTTCAGGGTGCATCAATGCCTGCGGCCACCACCATGTCGGCCATATCGGGCTGCTGGGCGTGGAGAAGAAGGGCGCGGAGCTTTACCAGATCACGCTTGGCGGATCGGGCGATGAGAATACGTCGATCGGTCAGATCATCGGCCGCGGTTTCGAACCGGACAAGGTTGCCGATGCAGTGGAGACCATCGTCGACACCTATCTCAGCCTGAGAAGCAGCAAGTCGGAAACATTTATCGATGCGTATCGCAGGCTTGGCATGCAACCCTTCAAGGATGCGCTTTACCCTGAAAAAGCCAAGGCCGCGTGAGGAACAGACGATGAGCGCCATCTGGAAAGAAACAGGTTTTGTCGAAAACGATCCCTGGGTGATCGAGACCGAGGACCGCAAGGCGGGTGAGGGCGAACGCGCGCTTGTTCCCTTTGCGGAGGTCGTGGAAAACGGACTTGCCGGCAATGAAGGGGCAGGGGTCGTCCTCGGTCCCTTCGACGATCCGGTCGCACTCACCCCCCTGCTCGATCGTATCGAGATCATCGCGCTGACCTTTCCGGCCTTCAACGACGGGCGGGCGTTTTCGCAGGCCACGGTGCTGCGCGAGCGGCTTGGCTATGAAGGCGAGATACGGGCCGTCGGCGATGTGCTGATCGATCCGCTGGTCTATATGCTGCGCTGCGGGTTCGACAGTTTCACCGTGGAAAACGAGACGACAATCCGGCGTTTGAAGGCCGGGCGGCTTCCGTCCGTCAACCGCCACTATCAGCCGGCGACCCGGCCATCGACCGCTTCCGGCGGCTACACATGGCGTCGCGTCGCAAAAATATGATGCATCGTGACAAGTTTTTTGAGGCAAGCGCCTTTGCATTATTTTGCGCGGAGTATTATTTGAGCGCTTAGAACTTCACGAATAGGTGGATTTTATGATTGTGCCGGTTCCATCCCGGCGTTCAGCAGACAGGACGAGACGTCAACATGAATGTGCAAGCCAAGACCGAGGAATTTGCCGCCACACTGCCCGCCGGAGTCTACGGTGAGAAAGTTCTGAGCGTAAAACACTATACCGACCACCTGTTCAGTTTTACGATGACACGACCGGACGGCTTCCGCTTCCGCTCCGGTGAATTCGCCATGATCGGCCTGATGGTCGGCGGCAAACCGGTCTATCGCGCCTATTCGATTGCCAGCCCGTCCTGGGCGGAGGAACTGGAATTCTTCTCGATCAAGGTGCCCGATGGCCCGCTGACACAGCATCTCCAGAAGATCGAGGTCGGCGACATTATCCTGATGCGCAAGAAGCCGACCGGCACGCTGGTGCTGGACGCGCTGACGCCGGCCAAGCGGCTTTACATGTTTTCGACCGGAACCGGTATCGCGCCGTTCGCCAGCCTGATCCGCGAACCGGAAACCTACGAGAAATTCGACGAGGTGATCCTCACTCATACCTGCCGCGAGGTCGCCGAACTTCAGTACGGTCTGGATCTCGTCAAGGAGATCCGCAGCGACGAACTGTTGAGCGAACTGGTCGGCGACAAATTGACCCATTATGCCTCGGTCACGCGCGAAGCTTACGAGCACACCGGCCGGATTACCGATCTGATTGCCAGCGGCAAGCTGTTTGAAGACCTCGGCCTTCCGCCGCTCAACCCGGAAACCGACCGCGGCATGATCTGCGGTTCGGCCGAAATGCTGAAAGACACCAAGGCGCTTCTGGAAGCCGCCGGCATGGACGAGGGCGCCAACAACAAGCCCTCCGACTTCGTGATTGAACGGGCTTTCGTCGGCTGAACAAAGCCTGCTTTTGACTTCAGGAAGAATTTTGCAGCGGAAACCGGAAAACCCCGGTTTCCGCTGTTTCTATTCGTAGCGCAAAGCTTCGATCGGGTTCATCCGGGCGGCACGGCGGGCCGGAAAATAGCCAAAGATGATGCCGATCAGCGCCGAAAAGGCGAAGGCGCCCAGGATCATCGTGGGCGCGACGACGAAGGGCACCGCCAGATACTGCACGGCCGCATAGGCAACGCCGAGGCCGATGACCACGCCGGCAAGGCCTCCGAGCAATGACAGCACGACCGCCTCGACGATGAATTGCAGCAGCACATGCCGTTCCAGAGCACCGACGGTGAGCCTGAGCCCGATTTCGCGGGTGCGTTCGGTGACCGACACCAGCATGATGTTCATGATGCCAATGCCGCCGACAAGCAGGCTGACGGCCGCAACGGCGGCCAGCATGCCGGTCAGATGGCTTTTTGTGCCGGTGACCGCATTGGCGATTTCGGTCATGTCGTTGACCTCGAAATCACTGGCGCGACCGGGCTGAATATTGCGGCGCTGGCGCAGCAGCGCATTGACATCGGCTTCCACCTGCCCGGTTGATACGCCGTCACGCGCGGCCAGCAGAATGCTTTCGATATAGCTGTCGCCGCCGACACGGCGCTGAAAGGCGCTGATCGGCATCAGCACGATATCGTCCTGGTCGCGCCCCATGCTGCTTTCGCCTTTTTCCCTGAGCGTGCCGATCACCGCACAGGACACATTGCCGACGCGCACGTTTTTGCCGACCGGATCGTTTTCTCCGAAAAGCTCCTGCCGGACGGTTTCGCCGAGAATGCAGGCCGTATCGCCGCTGCCGCCGGCGGCAGCGCTTGAAAAATCACGCCCGTTGGCAATCGTCCAGTCCTGGGCCGCGAGGAAATCGTCATTTGTACCGATCACGGTGGTTCGGCGGTTTTCGCCTTCGGCTACGACGGTCACGGTCGAAACATTCTGCGGTGCAACGGCGCGAAGCCCGGGAACCTGGTTGCGCAGGGCGGCGATATCGCGCTCGCTGAAGCCCTTGGCGGCTTCGGCCGGTGCGCCCGGCGCGCGCTGGCCGGGCCTGACGAACAGCACATCGGTGCCCAGACGGGCAATTTCGCTGCGAACCTGCTCGGCCGTTCCGTTGCCGATCGTGACCATGGCGATGACGGCGGAAACGCCGATGACGACACCGAGAACGGTGAGAAACGAACGCAGCAGGTTGCGACGGACAGCGCGGAGAGCGAGCTTGAGCATCTCAAGAAACATTGCCGTTCTCCTGTCTTTCGCTGCGCCCGGGGCGGAAACCGCGTTCCAGCATGCCATCGATGAACTGCACACGGCGGCTGGCATAACGCGCCACGTTCTCCTCATGGGTGACCATGACCACGGTGATGCCGAGTTCGGTATTGAGGCCGGTGATCAGTTCCATGGTCTCGTTGCTGGTGCGGGTATCGAGGCTGCCGGTCGGTTCATCGGCAAGCAGAACGGCAGGTTCGGTGATCAGCGCGCGGGCAATCGCCACGCGTTGCTGCTGGCCGCCGGACAGTTCCTGGGTGCGCTGGTCAAGCCGGTCGGCGAGCCCGACCTGGGAGAGGGCGAGTTCCGCCCGTTCACGCCGCTCCCGCCGGCCGATGCCGCGATAGATCAGCGGCAGTTCGACATTCTCTAGCGCTGAAGACCGCGGCAGCAGGTTATAACGCTGGAAAACGAAGGCCAGAAGATGCCGGCGCAGCAGCGTCAGCTTGGCGGCCTTGAGTTCGGTTGTGTCCACCCCCTGAAAGAAGAACTGACCGCTGGTGGGCCGGTCCAGCCAGCCGAGAATGTTCATGGCGGTCGATTTTCCCGACCCCGACGGCCCCATGATCGAGACGAATTCGCCTGCCTGTATGGAAAGGTCGACGCCGTTCAGCGCGACGATCTCGGCCTCGCCGGCGCCGTAGGTCTTGTAGATGTTTCTGAACTCGATGAGCGGCGCAGTCGTCATTGTCCTACCTCGCCTGAATACCGGAACCGGTGATGACGTTGTCGCCGGTGCGCAGATCGCCCTCCAGCACCTCCGAAAAACGGCCATCGCTGGCGCCGACGGTGATCTTGACCGGCGCAGGTTCGCCATTCCTGAGCAGCCAGACGGTGCGCTGGTCGTCCTCCAGCGGCGCCACAGCCTCTCCTGCAGGTGTATAACGCAGCGCCGCATTCGGCACCAGAATGGCGTCCTCGCTTTCATCGACAAGAATGTCGGCGGTCGCGGTCATGCCCTGGCGCAGCAGACGATCGGTATTGTCCACGACCAGAACGGCCTTGTATGTGACGACGTCGCTGTTGACCTCGGAGGCATAGCGGATCGACTTGATTTCCGCGGGAAAGCGTCTTCCGGGAAAGGCCTCGACCGTGAATGTCGCTTTCTGGCCCGGTTCGACCTGTCCGACATCGGCTTCGTCGATATTCACCCTGAGTTCCATCTCGGTCAGGTTACCGGCAATCACGAACAGGGTAGGGGCTTCCAGCGAGGCCGCCACGGTCTGGCCGACATCGACATTGCGGTAAAGCACGACGCCATCGATGGGCGAGCGGATCGTCGCCTTGCTGAGGCGCAGCTGGGCAAGTTCCAGCTCTGCCTGGGCAACGGCAAGCCGTGCTTCGGCGCTCTGCTCTTCGGCCTGCGCTGCGGCATGGGCGAACTCGGCGTCTTCAAGCTCCTGGCGCGGCGCCACATCACGCTCAGCCAGCGTTCTGGTGCGTTCCATCGTGGCCTTGGCCGATTCCAGATCGGACTTGCTGGCCGCGACATCGGCTTCTGCTGCGGCAAGCCGGGCCTTGGCACTCAGTATGTCGGCTTTCAGCTCGTCGGTTTCCAGCGCGAGCAGAACCTCACCGGCTTTCACTTCGGAGTTGAAATCGACCAGAACGGATTTGACCGTGCCGGAAAGCTCGCTCGAAATATCAACCCGCTCAGTCGGCTCGATTGCGCCGGTCGCGGCAACCGTCACGGTCATGGGGCCACGCTTGACCTCGTCGGTGACGTAGCTTGGCTTTGCCGCCACAATCTGGATATCACCGGAGGACAGATAATGGTAACCGGTATAACCGGCGCCGGCGAGCACAACGACGGCAATCATCCAGCCCCAGGGAATACCGAACCGTCTCTTTGGTTTGTCATCGCCGAGAATTGCATGAATATCAGGGACTTGCGGGTGAGGGCGATGATCACCTCCCGCGCCGCCATGTCGGCCGGTTCTGTCCATATCAGAGGACATTGATGGGAGCTCCTGTCTGAGGCTGCTCGTTTCGGGATTTGCCGCGACTATGGCCACGAAGCCGCGCGCATGCAAGCACGGCCCGGATGAATTTCATATTCGCCGGGGATAAAATCAGTCGCATTTTTCCACGACAACAACCAAAGGTGGATTTCATCGAATGGCGCTATCGGCGAATCATGCTATGTTTACACATGATTTATTGATGTTCCGGTGCGCCCGTGAATGCCAATGCAACAATACAGCAGACATCTTTGGAGGTTTCCAGTGAAGCATCGTCGTCTTACCGCCGTCATCGCGGCGGTCCTGTTTGGAGCCGCGCCTGTCGGTCAGACATTTGCAGCCTTGCCGGATGGTGCAAGTTCGCTGAACGAGACCTATCAGGACTGGCGCGTGACCTGTGTTTCCGACGGCACGAACGACCGCTGCGCCATGGTTCACAATCAGGTTGCCAAGGATTCCGGCCAGCGGGTTCTGACGGTCGAGCTCAATGCTCCGGCAGCCGATCAGGCACAAGGCGTGCTGGTCATGCCATTCGGGCTGGCGCTGGCCGAAGGTGTCTCGCTGACGATCGATACGGACAGCGACGGGCCGACCTTCGGCTTTTCGACATGCTTGCCGCAAGGCTGCCTGGTGCCGATCCAGTTTGACGCAGCCATGCTGGACCGCCTGAAAAACGGCGGCGTCCTTCATGTCAGGGCAAAACCGGTGGACGGCAGCGACCGCGTCGACATACAGGCTTCGCTCAACGGCTTCACCGCTGCCTTCAACCGCCTGAATGCATTGCGGTAACGATCCGGGCATTTATCCAGCGGCACAGCGGCAGAGACCGTTCGGCCGCTGTGTTTGGCTGGTTTGTGCGGTGAAACCGCGATCTGACGATCTTGGTCGTTTATAACCCATAAGTTCCATAATCTACATTATGTGATTTATGTATGGCAATGGAAACGCGCTGTTCTAAGCGTTGGCAAGACGACGGGATACAGAGATCGCTAGGTGCGCGCTTCATCCCGGATGCTAGCCAACGCACACCCCTGAAACGGCTGGTACACAATCAACCTTTGACCGCTGTAAGCAGTCCTGCGCCCACAAGCCATCCTGCACCCACCCTATTTGCGATCCGGATATGACTGCGCCGTCCAAAATACCGGGATAATTTTGATCCAAGCAGAATCCATACTGCGTTGCTGAACAAGACGAGGCTAAGAAATGTGGCTTCGATAATGACGATCTGCGGGACAAGCGGTTGTTCCGGAGAGATGAACTGCGGTAGAAAAGCGACGAAGAAAACGATGTCCTTTGGGTTTAGTGCCGTCACCCAATAGGCGCTCCCAAATGCTTTCCATCCTTTAAGCGGAGCGCGACCAACAGCTGTCATGGGCTTCGCATCATCCCTCCAGAGCTTGATACCCAGCCACAATAAATAGACGGCACCAACCAGTTTCAGCGTCAGGAACAGGCTTGCCGAGGCAGCAAGGATTGCCCCTGCTCCAAGTAACGACAGCGACATCGCGGTGAAATCGCCCAATATGACGCCGGGCACGGCGGCCACCGCCGCCCTCGGTCCATAACCAAGCGTATAGCCCAGTAGCAACATGACTACGGGCCCAGGGATGGCCAGCAAGGCAATACTTGCGCCGGCAAAGGCGAACCAGGTCTGGATTTCCATGAAAGCTCTCCGAATTTAAACTTCGATATATCTTCAGTTTTACGTCGTTTTCTGCCAATTTCACGGCAAATATTTTTTCCTCTACGAAAGGAAAACTACGATATGAATTGGAGTAAAATGCCGTCGCTTTCTGCTTTGCGCGCCTTTGATGCGGTCGCCACACATCGGAGTTTTTCGAGGGCAGCCACCGGGTTGAATGTCACGGAGGCGGCCATTCGGCAGCATGTGAGAGGACTTGAAAATCGTTTGGGACTGACTCTTGTCGAGCGGACAGGACGCGATATCAAGCTGACACCAGTCGGTCAAAAGTTGGCTGATGCGACACACGAAGGATTCGGCACGATCCACTCCGCTGTCGAATTGTTGCTTGCCGAAGAGACGATGCGCCCGCTGAGAGTCACCGTACCGCCCTCATTCGCAGAAAACTGGCTCATGCCGAGGCTTGCTGAATTCTGGTCTGATCATCCGGAGATACGGATTGAACTCGTTCCAAGCCTGAATGTGTTGGATATGAAACATGAGCGGCTGGACCTGGCAATCCGCTATGGACACGGCGATTGGGGTGATTGCGAAAGTCGGTACCTCGTATCCGGCGAGTATCTTGTTGTCGCGAGGACTGACACGTTCTCAGACAAAATCTGCGACGATCCTGCATCCTTGAAAGAGCAATGCTGGCTCTTCGAAACCGGACGCATGGAGCATATGCGTTGGGTGGAAAAGCATGGGATCGAGTTTAACGCTGCAACGCACCGACATTACCCAACAAATTCTTTGGTGCTTTCGGCACTCAGGGCAGGTCAAGGCATTTCCCTGCAATCAAGAGCGCTCGTTCAACGCGATATCGATAGTGGTCTCCTTTCTGTGCTCTATTCAGAACGCTCCGAAACCCTTGGATATCATGCAGTTGTTCCACCTGAGCCAAGCCCGGCCGTCAGAAAACTCCTGAAATGGTTGGAGAATACCACCTGATGAGGACTTTATGGCGGACTGCTTGAAACAGGATCGACGGTCGCTGCAGCACCTGCCTGCAATGCCGACATCAGAAAGAATGAGCTGCTTCCGTGTGGAAACAGCTCATTGGACGTTTTCAGGTTCGACGGCCGGGTTCGTCAGAAACTGACGTCAAGGCGTGCATTGATGCTGTTCTGCGATACGCCGTCGCCAAACTGGCCGGTGTAGCCGAAACCGAGCGTTGCCTGTTCGGAGAGGGCAAAATCGACCCCTGCCCCGATCAGCGCTGCGTCCTGGGCAAGCGGAACACCGGTAACGGTGAATGGCGCACTGCCGACAAACGCCGCCGACGATGTCGGCGTGATATCGCCGAAGGCATGGCGCCATCCGATATCGAAATTGGCTTCTGACCCGCCCTGGCCCATCATTTCGAATGCGGCCGCGGCCCGCAGACCAAGCGTGGTGAAATAGCTGTTCGTTGATTGCGAGGCGACGCCGAGAGCCGCAGCCGTTGTCCCGGTTTCGGAGAAGCTGTCCGCATCCAGGCCAACATAGGCGATATTGGCGTAAGGCTCGACTTCGGTATTTTCAGCCGTTTCGGTGCGATAGGCGAGTTCGCCGAAGATCTGGAATGCGCCGGCATCGTAATCGCTCGACATCGTATCGTAGAAGCCCGGGAAACTGACGATACGGTCGGCCGATACCGAATTCCACGTATAGGACAGGCCCGAGCGGAGAGCGAAGGCGCTCGCTGCGCCCGTCGGCCACTCACTGCCACTGTAAGCGCCGATGGTGTAGGCGTCGGTATCGCCCGATGCCGGACCCTTGTTGTCGAAGGATGTGTAGCCGTAGCCGGCCAGAACACCAACCTTCCAGCTGTCGCCGATCGCGCCGTCGATACCGGCCAGAAATCCGCCCGTCGAGGATTTCAGCGGACCGGTATTGCTGTCGCCGTCATAATCGCTCCAGCCGCCATAGGCATAGCCCCAGGCGCCGAAGACATCGTCAGGCGTCGGGCTGGCCTCGGTGATGTCGGCATCGTCCGGTCCATAGGCCATGACCTCGACAGAAGAAGCGGACAGGCCGCCGAAGGCCTGATGCAGACGTCCGTAAACCGCATCCCGGATATAGCGGGTCTGGTCGATCATCACCGTCTGGTTCGAGGCGTAGATTTCACCCGACAGGCTGTTATAGGCCGTCGGCGCATCATCGACCGTCATCTTCAGCATGATGTCGCTGTAAAGCGCCGGCGGCGTTACCAGACTGCCGAGCGTTTCCAGCGCATTGGCCACGGCAATCTGGTTCGGCGTTTCGGCAACGTTGGCGAATGAATTGTATATTTTAATATACCATGTATAAATCATATTATACATGTATCTCTAATTTCGCATTGTCTCATAGACATAGACCGCCCGGAGGTTTCCGGGCAGCCACAGAAAGGCTGAAGAACGAGATTCGTCCCAACCAGAAGAAATCAATGATGCCCGGTTTGGTCTCAGCTCAGCTGCCGAGGCTTCGAGATTAAAGCGCCGGGATATCGCCCCTTGCCCAGTCGTCCTGGGTTTCTGCCACGAAACTTGCATAACGACCCTCGGCAATCGCGGCGCGGATGCCCTGCATCAGATACTGGTAATAATGCAGGTTGTTCCAGGTCAGCAGCATGCCGCCAAGCGATTCATTGGATCGCACAAGGTGGTGCAGATAGGCGCGGGAATAGTCACGGGCGGCCGGGCAGTCGCTTTCTTCATCGAGGGGACGCAGATCCTCGGCGTGGCGGGCATTGCGAAGGTTCACCTTGCCGCGACGGGTGAAGGCAAGACCATGGCGCCCTGCCCTTGTGGGCATCACGCAGTCGAACATGTCGATACCGCGCGCCACCGATTTCAGGATATCGTCCGGCGTTCCCACACCCATGAGGTAGCGCGGCTTTTGCGCCGGCAGTTCCGGCAGCGTGGTCTCCAGCATATCCAGCATGACATCCTGCGGTTCTCCCACCGCAAGGCCGCCGACGGCATACCCCTTGAGGTCGAGATCGGCGAGACCACGGGCGGAACGGATGCGCAGGTCGGGAATATCGCCGCCCTGAACAATGCCGAACATGGCCTTGCCGGGTTGATCGCCAAAGGCCTCGCGGCAGCGCTCGGCCCAGCGCAGCGACATTTCCGTCGATTTTTCGATTTCCGGCCGTTCGGCCGGCAGGCGCACGCATTCATCCAGCTGCATCTGGATGTCGGAACCCAAGAGCCCCTGGATCTCGATCGACCGCTCCGGGCTCATATGATGAACGCTGCCGTCGATATGCGATTTGAAGGTCACGCCCTTCTTCTCGTCGATTTCCCTGAGCGCTGCCAGCGACATCACCTGAAAGCCGCCGGAATCGGTCAGGATCGGATGCGGCCAGCGGATCAGCGAATGCAGCCCGCCAAGCCGCGCCACCCGCTCCGCACCGGGCCGCAACATCAGATGATAGGTATTGCCGAGAATGATGTCCGCGCCGAGATCGCGCACCTGGTCGAGATACATCGCCTTCACCGTGCCGGCGGTGCCAACGGGCATGAAGGCCGGCGTGCGGATTTGTCCGCGCGGCATCGTGATTTCGCCGAGACGGGCATCGCCGTCGGTGGTCTGCAGCGTGAAACGGAAGTCTTCGCTCATCAGTCTTTCCTGAACAGCAGGCTGGAATCGCCGTAGGAATAAAAACGATAACCGGATTCGATGGCATGGGCATAGGCCGCGCGCATCGTCTCCAGCCCGCAAAACGCCGAAACCAGCATGAACAGCGTCGATTTCGGCAGGTGGAAATTGGTCATCAGCATGTCGACGGCGCGGAAGCGATAGCCCGGCGTGATGAAAATGCCGGTTTCGCCCTCCCACGCGCCGATTTCGCCATCGTCTGTCACGGCACTTTCCAGGAGCCGCAACGACGTCGTGCCGACCGAGACGATGCGCCCGCCCCGCGCCTTCACGGCATTCAGCGCTTCGGCCGTCTCCGGCGACACGATCCCGCGTTCGAAATGCATCGTGTGGTCGTCGGTATCATCGGCCTTGACCGGCAGGAATGTCCCCGCCCCGACATGAAGCGTGACGAAATGCTGCTCGACCCCGGCTTCCTTCAGCGCCTGCAGAAGCCGTGGGGTGAAATGCAGCCCGGCCGTCGGCGCGGCAACGGCGCCGTTCTCGCGGGCATAGACGGTCTGGTAATCGTCCCGGTCCTTGCCGTCTTCGGCGCGTTTGGAGGCAATATAGGGCGGCAGCGGCACATGGCCGACGCGCATCAGCGCTTCGTCGAGGGCGGCTCCGCGGGCGTTGAAGGATAGCACGACCTCGCCCCCTTCCCGCTTTTCCGCAACGTCAGCCTCAAGGACAGTACCGCCGTCGGCGGCGGTAAAACGCAGCCGGTCACCCGGTTTGATCCGTTTTCCGGGCCGCGCGAAAGCATGCCAGATATTGTCGGCCTTGCGCAGATGCAGCGTCGCGGAGACCGCAACCGCCTCGCCGCCGGCACGGTGGCGAAACCCCTCAAGCTGCGCCGGGATCACCCTGGTATCGTTGAACACCAGTGCATCGCCCGGCCGCAGGAAGGACGGCAGATCGGAAACGACATGATCTTCGAGCACGCCTTCGTCCCGATCGGGTCGCACCAGCAGCAAGCGCGCGCTGTCGCGCGGGTTTGCGGGGCGAAGCGCAATGTTTTCATCCGGAAGATCAAAATCGAAGAGGTCTACGCGCATTGTATCAAGACAACTCCAGAAAATCTGAAAACCCGCCGGCCTGTGCCGCGCGGGTTTATGGCGTTTTCACTTGCACGGTGTCATGCTCAGGCTTGACCCGAGCATCCAATCACAGAGGACATGAGCGAGGTTAATGCGCCCAAAAGCCTGCGCCATCGGGGCCGTCCAACACTGGCTCTCGTCGTGACGAACCGTGCATGGATCCTCGGGGCAAGCCCGAGGATGACGCAGCAGCGGTAGGTGAGGCCCCTTAAGGCTCAGGCGTCCGCGGCAACCTTCATCGTGATGATGTGGTCGGGCTCGCGCACGGGCTCGCCGCGTTCGAAGGCGTCGACAGCGTCCATGCCCTCGATGACCTGACCCCAGACGGTGTACTGCTTGTCCAGCCAGGGGGCATCGGTGAAGCAGATGAAGAACTGGGAGTTGGCCGAGTTCGGGTTCTGCGAACGCGCCATCGAGCAGGTGCCGCGGATGTGGCGGACGGACGAAAACTCGGCCGGAAGGTCGGGCTTGTCCGAAGCGCCGGTTCCCGCGCGACCGGGATTGAAGCTGTCGGAGCCCTTCTTGCCATGCTTCACATCGCCGCCCTGGGCCATGAAGTCGGAAATGACGCGGTGGAAGACGACGCCGTCATAGGCGCCCTCGCGGGTCAGTTCGCGAATGCGATCGACATGTTTGGGGGCAACATTCGGAAACGCTTCGATAACGACCTTTCCCTTGGTCGTTTCCATGATGAAGGTGTTTTCCGGATCTTTGATTTCGGCCATCTGGTTCTCCTGTGGCTGAGCTTGGTCGAAATGGGAGGAGGGTTACTGGCTGACAGTGGCGCTCAGGATCCGGTCGGGATCGCTGACCTTGCCGTTCTGCGCCGGATCGCCCTTCTTGATCTTGTCGACATTGTCCATGCCTTCAACGACTTCGCCGATAACGGTGTACTGGCCGTTGAGATGCGGAGCATCGTCGAACATGATGAAGAACTGCGAATTTGCGGAATCGGGGTTCTGCGAGCGGGCCATGCCGACCACGCCGCGCTTGAACGGAATTTCGGAGAATTCTGCCGGCAGATCGGGCATATCCGAACCGCCCATGCCGGTGCGGCTGGCATTATATCCGTTTTCGGTATCGCCGAACTGGACATCGCCGGTCTGGGCCATGAAGCCGTCGATCACACGGTGAAACACCACATTGTCGTAGGCGCCGTCTGCGGCAAGCGCCTTGACGCGGGCGACATTCTGCGGCGCGTCCTCGTCGAAAAGCTCGATGACGACCGGGCCTTCCGTGGTGTTGAGCGTCAGAAGGTCTTCACCGTCCTGGGCCTGGGCCATGCCGGCAATCGACGCCGTCATCATCATCGTGGCGGCAGCCAGTCCTGCTATGGTCTTCCTCATGATGTTCTCCTTGAAAATCATTTTCTCACCCGGGCTCTAGCGCGGGAATTTTGCCTTCAGCGCGGTTGCCACATAATCCGGCACGAAGCGTTCCACGTCGCCGCCCATGGCAGCGACCTGCCGCACCAATGTGGCCGATATCGGACGGGAAAGTGCCATTGCCGGCAAAAATACGGTCTGCACGTCCGGCGCCATGGTCTGGTTCATCCCGGCCATCTGCATCTCATAGGCAAAATCGGTGGAATCGCGCAGTCCGCGAATGATCATGCCTGCGCCGTTTTCCCGTGCCGCATCTATGGCAAGCCCGGTAAAGGCCACCACGGAAACATCGCCGCTGCGGTGCGGAAGATGCTCTGCGACGGCGCGCTGCAGAAATGCGGCGCGCTCCTCGAATTCAAACAGCGGCTTCTTTCCGGCATTGATGCCGATTGCCAGCACAAGCCTGTCGGCAATGTTGAGCGCCTGCAGCACCACATCAAGGTGGCCATTGGTCATCGGGTCGAAAGAGCCGGGGTAAAATGCCGTTGCCATTCGTCGCGCCTCGGTTTCGGTCCCGGCCTTTTGTCATGGAATGTGGCAGGCCGCAAGCCGCTTAAAAACGGTTCAGCCGCGATCCCGACCGTCGATATCATTGCGGCGCGCCAGCCAGGCGCCCCAGAAGAGGCTGGCAAAGAAGCGGACAGGACTGACGAAACCCGCATCTGCCAGCAGCGAAAATACCGCTTCTTCCGACTGCGGCGGTTCGGCGCCCTGCATCAGCCTGCCCATCTTGGCCTGCACTTCGTCATCGGCAGCGCCATGCATGCGCCAGCGGTTCGCCCATGCCGCCATCAGCAGGGGTTCGGAAGCGTAAGTGCGGTAATTGCCGGCAACGACCAGTGGCGCGCCGGGTTTCAGACGCGTGGAAATTTGCGCCAGGATATCCTGCTTGGCGGTATCGCCCGGCAAATGATGCAGAACGCCGATCATGATGGCCGCATCAAACGGCGTATCCGGATCAATATCCGAAACCGCTCCGGGAACGGTCTCGACCCGTTCCGACAGGCCGGCGTCCTTGATATGCGTGCGCGCAAGGTCGAGCATGGGTTCGGACGGATCAACGGCCACAAAACGCCATTGCCGCTCAAGATTTGCCGCGGCGATGATCTCGCCTGCCGTTCCGCCTGCGCCAACCACGAGCACCCTGGCCACGTGTCCCGCGCCGATTGCCGCCGACAGCATGCAGGCGGAAAGTTCATGGCAGGCGTCGTAACCGGCCAGCCCGATACGGCTCTGGCGGGCATATTCGCCGGCGCGCGATTGATCGAACTTGGCGGCCGATTCCTGTGTCATGCTGGTGTTCCTCTCCAAAGTGCTCCGCTCACGAAGAAGCCGGGCACAACGACCCGGCTTCCTTTATTGCATGAGACTGATGATCAGGCCTCGCCGTCGCCCTCGCCGGTCTCTGCGGCAGGTGCGTCGGTGGCGACCTCTTCACCGTCTTCGACGGGTTCGGCCTCCTCCGGTTCGCTGATGACCTCGACGGACACCACCTTTTCGTCGGCGCCGGTCTTGAAGACGGTGACGCCCTTGGTGGCGCGGCTGGCGATCCGGATATCGTCCACCGGCACGCGGATCAGCTGTCCGGCATTGGTCACCAGCATGAGCTGGTCACGGTCGAGAACCGGGAAGGCTGCGACCAGCCGGCCGATTTCATCGGTCTTCGACGTGTCGGTGGCACGGATGCCCTTGCCGCCACGGCCGGAAATCCGGAAATCATAGGAGGACGAGCGCTTGCCGAAGCCCTTTTCCGTGACCGTCAGGATGAACTGCTCGTGGAATTTCAGTTCCTCGAACCGTTCATCGCCCAGCGTGCCCTCTTCCGAGACCTCCTCGCCGACAAGTGCGATATCCTCGCCCTCCCCGGTTTCCGAGCGGCGCTCGAGCGCGGCGCGTTTGAGATAGGCAGCGCGTTCCCACGGTTCGGCATCGACATGGCTGACGATGGTCATCGAGATCACCTCGTCGCCTTCCGCAAGGCCGATGCCGCGCACGCCGATCGAATTGCGGCCGGCAAAGACGCGGATGGTGGGAACCGGGAAGCGGATCGCCTGGCCCATCGCCGTCGTCAGCAGCACGTCGTCATCCGGCGTACAGGTCCAGACCGACAGGATGCGATCACTCTCGTCGTCGAGCTTCATCGCGATCTTGCCGTTGCGGTTCACCTGCACGAAATCCGACAGCTTGTTGCGGCGTACGGTTCCACGCGTGGTGGCGAACATCACGTCGAGTTCGGACCAGCTGTCCTCATCCTCCGGCAGCGCCAGAATGGAGGTGATCGCCTCGCCCTGCTGCAACGGCAGCATGTTGATCAGCGCCTTGCCGCGTGATTGCGGCGTGCCGATCGGCAGACGCCAGACCTTTTCCTTGTAGACAATGCCGCGTGAGGAGAAGAACAGCACCGGCGTGTGGGTATTGGCCACGAACACGCGGGTCACGAAATCCTCGTCGCGCATCGCCATGCCGGCGCGCCCCTTGCCGCCACGCCGCTGGGCGCGGTAGGTATTGAGCGGCACACGCTTGATGTAGCCGTTGCGCGAAACGGTGACGACCATGTCCTCGCGGGCGATGAGGTCCTCATCGTCCATATCGGGGCCGCCCTCGAGGATTTCGGTGCGGCGCGGCGTGCCGAATTCATCGCGCACGGCGACCATTTCTTCCTTGATGATTTCCTGGATCCGCACACGCGAAGACAGGATTTCAAGATAGGACTTGATCTCGTCGCCGATCTTGTTGAGTTCGTCGCCGATTTCGTCGCGGCCAAGGGCCGTCAGGCGCGACAGGCGCAGTTCCAGAATGGCCCGGGCCTGCTCTTCGGACAACTGATAGGTGCCGTCTTCGCCGATCTTGTGACGCGGGTCGTCGATCAGCAGGATCAACGCCTCGACATCCTGTGCCGGCCAGTGGCGCTCCATCAACTGTTCGCGGGCCGTCTGCGGATCGGGCGCGCGACGGATCAGGCTGATGATCTCGTCGATATTGGCAACCGCGATCGCAAGACCGACCAGCACATGAGCGCGCTCACGCGCCTTGCGCAGCAGATATTTGGTGCGGCGGCTGACGACATTCTCGCGGAAGGCGACAAAGGCCTTGAGAATGTCGAGCAGGTTCATCTGTTCCGGCTTGCCGCCGTTCAACGCCACCATGTTGCAGCCGAACGAGGTCTGCAGCGGGGTGTAGCGATAAAGCTGGTTGAGGATGACGTCGGCGTTGGCATCGCGCTTCAGCTCGACAACGACGCGGTAGCCTTCGCGGTCGGACTCGTCGCGCAGGTCGGAAATGCCCTCGATGCGCTTTTCACGCACCAGATCGGCCATTTTCTCGATCATCGTCGCCTTGTTCACCTGATAGGGGATTTCGGTGATGATGATCTGTTCGCGGTCGCCGCGCATCGGCTCGATGGTGGCCCGCCCGCGCATGATGACCGAACCGCGCCCGGTCTCGTAAGCCGACTTGATGCCGGCACGGCCGAGGATCTGCGCCCCGGTCGGGAAGTCGGGTCCCGGAATGATCTGCATCAGCTCCGGCAGTTCGATCGCCGGGTTCTCCATGACCGCAATCGCGCCGTCGATGACCTCGCCGAGATTATGGGTCGGGATATTGGTCGCCATGCCGACGGCGATGCCGCCTGCGCCATTGACCAGCAGGTTCGGGAACTTCGCCGGCAGCACGACCGGCTCCGACAGCGTGCCGTCATAGTTCTCGCGGAAGTCGACGGTCTCCTTGTCGAGATCGTCGAGCATGGTATGCGCGACTTTCTGCAGCCGGCACTCGGTATAGCGTTCGGCCGCCGGCGGGTCGCCGTCGACGGAACCGAAATTTCCCTGCCCGTCGATCAGCGGCAGGCGCAGCGACCAGTCCTGCGCCATACGCGCCAGTGCGTCGTAGATCGCGGCATTGCCGTGCGGGTGAAACTTACCCATGACGTCGCCGGTGATACGGGCGCACTTCATGTACTTCTTGTTCCAGTCAACGCCGAGCTCGGACATGCCGTAGAGAATGCGCCGATGAACCGGTTTCAGCCCGTCACGCACATCCGGCAACGCACGGCTGACGATCACGCTCATGGCGTAATCGAGATAGGAACGCTGCATTTCTTCCACGATGGAAATGGGCTCGATGCCCGGCGGGAGGCTCCCGCCCGATGGTGTCGTTTGATCAGTCAAAATGAATCACGATCTCAAGCTAGAATCATATCGCGTGTTTATAGCCGAATCCGGTCCCGAACGCCAATTTTGCAGGCCGTCTGGCGGCGGGAGACAAGGCTTTAAACAAAATTAATTCGTATTTGACGGCATAGTTGTGGCAGGGTGGCAAAACAGAAGGCGCAACGCCCCGGATTTTAAATGAATATTGGCGTTCCCGATGTTTTTGAAACCAGCAGAACCGGGAAAAATCGATGAATGAAGTGGGAACACTTCTGAGCGGTTTCACCACCTTGATGGTGACGATGGACCCGCCCGGCATGGTGCCGATCTTCCTGGCGCTGACGGTGGGCATGACCCGCGGCCAGCGCCGCCGGGTTGCTGTGCGCGGCGCGCTGATTTCGTTCTGCCTGCTCGTTGCCTTCGCGCTCATCGGCGACCGTATTCTTGGCGCGCTCGGCATTTCGATGAGCGCCTTCAGGATTGCCGGCGGCATCCTGCTGTTCTGGATCGGTTGCGAGATGATTTTCGAGAAGCGTCAGGAGCGCAAGGAAAAGACCACCGAAACCGCGATCACCAAGGACAATATCGCCCATCTTGCCGCATTTCCGCTGGCCATGCCGCTGATTGCCGGCCCCGGCGCGATCTCGGCCACCATCCTGCTGGGTTCGAAGATGGAAACGGTGCTGGACAAGCTGGCGCTGGTTTTCGTGATCCTCATCGCCTCGCTGGTGGTGCTGGGCGCCATGCTGACGGCCGGCCTGATCGACCGGTTTCTGGGCGAAACCGGCCGCAATATCCTGACCCGCATACTGGGGATGATGCTGACGGCACTGGCCGTGCAGTTCGTCATCGACGGCATGCAGACCGCCTTCAACCTGACAGCCGCTGCAACATGAAACTATTGCGGCGCGGCCCGATCAGGGGACGCGCCGGTTCAAGGCACCGAACGTGCGGCAGTCGGGAAGCTCCCCCCTTCCGCTCCATGCGTTGAGGACCTTCCGTCTTCCAGAGATCAAAACGGAATGTCGTCGTCCAGATCCTGCGAGAAACCGCCGCCGCCACCGCCGCTGCGGCTACCGCCACCACCGGACGCCGGCTGGGAGCCGTAATCGTCATAGCCGCCGCCCTGACCACCGCCGAAGTTGCCGCCGCCACCCTGGCCGCCGCCTTCGCCGCGCCCGTCGAGCATGGTCAGCGTGGAATTGAAGCCCTGCAGAACGATCTCGGTCGAATAACGGTCCTGACCGCTCTGGTCGGTCCATTTGCGGGTCTGCAGCTGGCCCTCGATATACACCTTGGACCCCTTGCGCAAAAACTGCTCGGCGACCTTGCACAGGCCTTCGCTGAAGATCACGACCCGATGCCATTCCGTGCGCTCCTTGCGCTCGCCGGAATTGCGGTCGCGCCAGCTTTCCGATGTCGCCACCCGCAGATTGGCAATCGGCCTGCCGTCCTGGGTCCGCCGGATTTCCGGATCAGCACCGAGATTGCCGACGAGGATGACCTTGTTTACACTACCTGCCATGAAACCACCTGCTTTGGCCGCGAAAGCGGCTCTTGTAAGAATTTCGGGCCAGCATAGACGATCCGCCGCGTGACGACCAATCGCGGGCATGAAATCCACAATTAAAATGTTCTTTATTTGTTCTATATCGCTGCTATGATCCCGTCAACCGATTCATTTCCCGCGCCGTAATTCATTAAAACCTCGACAGCCAGTTCCTGCGAACTACATAAGAACCGATTTTCCCTTGCCGAGAAGCCGAAAGCCATGAGCGAACTCAAAAATATCTCCATTCGCGGTGCCCGCCAGCACAATCTGAAGGGCGTCGATGTCGACCTTCCGCGCAATTCGCTGATCGTGATGACCGGGCTTTCGGGCTCGGGCAAGTCGTCGCTGGCTTTCGATACGATCTATGCCGAGGGGCAGCGCCGCTATGTGGAAAGCCTGTCGGCCTATGCGCGCCAGTTCCTCGAGATGATGGAAAAGCCGGATGTAGACCGGATCGACGGTCTGTCGCCCGCCATTTCCATTGAACAGAAGACGACCTCGAAGAACCCGCGTTCGACCGTCGGCACGGTCACCGAGATCTACGACTATATGCGCCTGCTGTTTGCGCGCACCGGCGTGCCTTATTCGCCGACGACCGGCCTCCCGATCGAAAGCCAGACGGTGACCCAGATGGTCGACCGCATTCTGGCGCTGGAAGAACGCACGCGGCTCTATCTGCTGGCGCCGCTGGTGCGCGGCCGCAAGGGCGAATTCCGCAAGGAACTGGCGGAGCTGATGAAAAAGGGCTTTCAGCGCGTGAAGATCGACGGCACGTTCTACGAGATCGCCGAAGCGCCGAAGCTCGACAAGAAATACAAGCACGATATCGATATCGTGGTCGACCGCGTTGCCGTGCGCGCCGATCTTGCCACCCGGCTTGCCGACAGTCTGGAGACCTGCCTGCAGCTTGCCGATGGTCTCGCCATTGCCGAATTTGCCGACAAACCGCTGCCGGAAGGCGAAACGGCTGCCGGCGGCTCAAAGAACAAATCTCTCAACGAAACCCACGAGAGACTTGTTTTTTCCGAGAAATTCGCCTGTCCGGTTTCGGGGTTCACGATCTCCGAAATCGAACCGCGCCTGTTCTCATTCAACAATCCCGTCGGCGCCTGCCCGACCTGTGACGGGCTCGGGTTCCAGCAGAAGATTGACGAAGGCCTTGTCGTGCCGGACCGCGCGAAGAAGCTCTCCGATGGCGCGATTGCCCCCTGGGCCAAGTCCTCGTCGCCCTATTACAAGCAGACGCTTGAAGCGATCGCCAAGCATTTCGGTTTCAAGATGACCGACCGCTGGGACAAGCTGCCCAAGACGGCAACCGACGCGATCCTGAACGGCACGGATGAAAAGATCGAGTTCCACTATGCCGATGGTGCGCGCTCCTACAAGACCACCAAGACCTTCGAGGGCATCATGCCGAACCTCGAACGGCGCTGGAAGGAAACGGATTCGGCCTGGGCGCGCGAGGAAATCGAGCGCTATATGTCGGCCGCCCCCTGCCCGGCCTGCAACGGTTACCGCCTGAAACCCGAGGCGCTTGCCGTCAAGATCGATAACCGCCACATCGGCCATGTCAGCGAGATGTCGATCAGCACCGCGCGCGACTGGTTCGAGAACCTGCCCGAGCATTTTTCGCAAAAGCAGAATGACATTGCGGTGCGCATCCTCAAGGAAATCAACGAGCGGCTGCGCTTTCTCAACGATGTCGGCCTTGAATATCTGACGCTGTCGCGCAATTCCGGCACGCTTTCCGGCGGCGAGAGCCAGCGCATCCGGCTTGCATCCCAGATCGGCTCCGGGCTTACCGGCGTGCTCTATGTGCTCGATGAGCCGTCCATCGGCCTGCATCAGCGCGACAACACCCGGCTTCTGGAAACGCTGCAGCATCTGCGCGACATCGGCAACACGGTGATCGTCGTCGAGCATGACGAAGACGCGATTCTTGCGGCAGACTATGTGCTCGACATCGGCCCGGCCGCCGGCATTCATGGCGGCGAAGTGATCGCCGAAGGGCCGCCATCGGCGATCATGGCCAATCCGAAATCACTGACCGGGCAATATCTGACCGGCGCGCGCGCCGTTGCCGTGCCGGCCGAACGGCGCAAGCCGAAGAAAGGCAAGGCGCTGAAGGTTGTCGGCGCCCGCGGCAATAATCTGAAGAACATCACGGAAACCATTCCGCTCGGCGTATTCACCGCTGTCACCGGCGTTTCCGGCGGCGGCAAGTCGACCTTTCTGATCGAAACCCTCTACAAGTCGGCCGCACGGCGGATCATGGGCGCGCGTGAAAATCCTGCGCCGCATGATCGCATCGAGGGGCTGGAGTTCATCGACAAGGTGATCGATATCGACCAGTCGCCGATCGGCCGCACGCCGCGCTCCAACCCGGCGACCTATATCGGCGCCTTCACGCCGATCCGCGAATGGTTTGCCGGCCTGCCGGAGGCCAAGGCCCGCGGCTATCAGCCGGGGCGCTTTTCGTTCAACGTCAAGGGCGGGCGCTGCGAGGCCTGCCAGGGCGACGGACTGATCAAGATCGAGATGCACTTCCTGCCCGATGTCTACGTCACCTGCGACGTCTGCCACGGCCAGCGCTATAATCGCGAAACGCTGGAAGTTCATTTCAAGGGCAAGTCGATTGCCGATATTCTGGAACTGACGGTCGAGGAAGGCGTGGAGTTCTTCTCCGCCGTGCCGTCAGTGCGCGACAAGCTGCAGACGCTGCAGGATGTCGGTCTCGGCTATATCAAGGTCGGCCAGCAGGCCAATACGCTGTCCGGCGGCGAGGCCCAGCGCGTCAAGCTCGCCAAGGAGCTGTCACGGCGCTCGACCGGCAAGACGCTTTATATTCTCGACGAGCCGACCACCGGCCTACATTTCCAGGATGTCGACAGGCTGCTCGATGTGCTGCACAAGCTGGTAGAACAGGGCAATTCCGTTGTTGTGATCGAGCACAATCTCGAAGTGATCAAGACGGCAGACTGGGTGATCGATATCGGCCCCGAGGGCGGCGATGGCGGCGGCGAAATCGTCGCGACCGGCACGCCCGAGGATATCGTGAAGGAAAAGCGCTCCTATACGGGGCACTATCTGCAGGAGCTTCTGGAAAGGCGGCCGCCGAAAAAGACCGAAGCTGCGGAATAGGAGAAGCGGCAGTGACAGCAGGCAAAATCCGGGTTGGAATCGGCGGATGGACCTTCGATCCGTGGAATGAATCCTTTTATCCCGACAAACTGCCGAAAACCCGGCAGCTGGAATATGCCGCCGGCAAGCTTCAGGTCATCGAGGTGAACGGTACCTATTATTCCTCACAGAAACCCGCCACTTTCGCCAAGTGGGCGGCAAGCGTGCCGGATGGTTTCGTGTTCTCCCTGAAGGCCAGCCGCTACTGCACCAACCGCAAGAAGCTGGCGGAGGCGGAAGGTTCGATAGAAAAGTTTCTCGGTCAGGGCATCACCGAACTGGGCGACAGGCTCGGGCCGATCCTGTGGCAGTTCATGCCGACAAAGAAGTTCGAGCCGGACGACTTTGAGGACTTTCTGAGGTTGCTGCCGCAAACACGTGACGGCATTAAGCTTTCTCACGCAATTGAAGTCCGGCACCCTTCCTTTCTGACGCCGGATTTTGTCGGGCTGGTGCGCCGCTATGGCGCAACGATCGTCTGTGCGGATCATCCGGAATATCCGATGATTGCCGATGTTACCGGCGATTTCGTCTATACCCGCCTGCAGAAGGGCGCGGATGAGAATCCGCACTGCTATCGTGATGCGGATATGGATGTCTGGGCCGGGCGCCTGCGTTCCTGGGCCGAAGGCGGCACGCCGGACGACCTGCCGCGCCTCGATGACACTGCGCAGAAGAAGACGTCGCGCGACGTCTATGCCTTCTTCATCACCAATGGCAAGGTCCGTGCGCCAGCCGGCGCCATGGCCTTGCAACAGAAATTCAGTTGATCGCGCTGAAGCGCGGCAGGTGGTCGGGCAGGTCCTCGGCCGTCAGCCCCTCGCCTGCCCGATTTGCGGCATCTCCGTGAAGCCAGGCACCGGCTGCAGCCGCTTCGAAGGCCGGCATGCCCTGCGCCAGAAGCCCGCCGATAATGCCGGCAAGCACGTCGCCCGAACCGGCGGTCGCCAGCCATGGCGGCGCATCGGCATTGATCGCGATCCGGCCATCGGGCGCGGCGATCACGGTATCGGCGCCCTTGTAGAGCACGACGGCATTGGCGCGTCTGGCCGCGCGGCTTGCCTTTTCCGGCTTTCCGAGGGTGTCGTCCTCCGCGATATCGGGAAAGAGCCGCGCGAATTCGCCCTCATGCGGCGTCAAAACGCAATGCGGCTCCGCCCCGGCCAGAAGGCCAAACAGTTGTTCGGGCGCTTCGGCAAAGGATGTGATGCCGTCGGCATCGAGCACCAGCGGCCGTGCCGCAAGGGCTTCAACGAAGGTGCGCGCCTTTTCCCCGACGCCGAAACCGGGCCCCAGCACAAAGGCGGACAAGCGCTTGTCGGCAAGCCAGTCTTCAAGGGCAGCCACGTCGGAAACCGGTTTCATCATGACGGCGGTGAGATGGGTTGCGGCCACAAGTGCCGCATTGGAGGGTACGGCCAGCGTAACCAGTCCGGCGCCGGCCCTGAGCCCGGCCATCGCCGAAAGCCGTGCGGCCCCGGTGGCCGAAGGGCCGCCGCTGAACACCCCGAGATGGCCCCGCCGAAACTTGTGGGAAGATGCTGAAAGCGCCGGCAGGCTGGCCTTGAAAAGCGCCGGCGTGTTCAGGTGATGTGCCCCGCCCGCCTCTGCCAGAATGCGTTGCGGGATGCCGATATCGAACACCTCCAGACTGCCGCAATGTGCCCGCCCCGGCAGAAGATAATGACCGGGTTTGGCCCGCATGAAGGTGACGGTATGCGCGGCCCGAAACGCGCCGCCCAGCACCTGACCGGTAAGCCCACTGACGCCTGAGGGCAGATCGACCGCAATCACGGGAACGGCGGCATCGGTGACGGCTTCGATGATTTCACAGAGATCGCCTGACAGGGGGCGCTGCAAACCCGCACCAAACAGCGCATCGATAGCCACCTCACCGGGATAAGGCCGATAGTCCGCTATCGGCCGGCTTTCGATGGCGCAATCGGCCCGGGCGCGACGGGCATCGCCCGCAAGCTTTTCGGGATCGCCAAGATGAAAGATCGCCACCGGCACACCGGCCGCCTTCAGGGCCTCGGCAGCAACATAGCCGTCGCCGCCATTATTGCCCGGCCCGCAGAAAACCGTTGCCCGCGAGGCGCCGGGAAACAGTCGCAGAAACGCGGCCGAAACGGCGTGGCCAGCCTTGATCATCAGTCCATAGCTGTCGATCCCGCTTTCCGCCGCCAACCTGTCGGCGTTGCCCATCTCTTCCGGTGTCAGAAGCAGCATTTTTCGACCTCCGTGTGTTGCGTCCGAGTAGAACGCCAAACCGGAAGGCAGCGCAAGTGCGGATCGGCTTTGTTCATCCAGTAAGCAATTGCCTATAATTTGAACATTATTGACTGCTTAAACGCCAAGCATAAGGCAGTGTCGGTGGATGGAATGCAACGGCCTTGACGCAACCCGGCCTTTTGGCCAAACCTGAATTCCGACGCACAGGCATGTCGTCGCGGCATTCGGAAAAATGACTTTCATTTTGACATCTTTTATAAGGAATTCTATCGAGTTGGCATGCAATGTGCATCTGAAGTTCCGAGCGGGCCAACGCCTGTTCCAACGGGAGAAGCGGAGAGCAATTTTCTCATGAAAAAGATCGAAGCGATCATCAAGCCTTTCAAGCTCGACGAAGTGAAGGAAGCCCTTCAGGAAGTCGGCCTGCAGGGCATCACTGTCACAGAGGCGAAAGGCTTCGGGCGCCAGAAGGGTCACACGGAACTTTACCGTGGCGCCGAGTACGTCGTCGACTTTCTTCCCAAAGTCAAAGTCGAAGTCGTGCTGGCAGACGACAATGTGGATGCCGTCATCGATGCCATCCGCAATGCCGCGCAGACCGGGCGCATCGGCGACGGAAAAATCTTCGTTTCCAATGTCGAGGGCGTCGTGCGCATCCGCACCGGCGAAACCGGCGTTGACGCCATCTGATCCATCCCTCCTCTTTTCGTCCGAAAAGTCGGGGAATCCCTATCGTCATCTTCTTATGCAAGGAAAACGTTAAATGACGACAGCTGCTGAAATTATGAAACAAATCAAAGACAACGACGTCAAGTTCGTCGATCTGCGGTTTACCGATCCCAAGGGTAAGCTGCAGCACGTGACGATGGACGTTTCGGCTGTCGATGAAGACATGTTCGCCGACGGCATCATGTTCGACGGTTCGTCGATTGCCGGCTGGAAAGCCATCAACGAGTCCGACATGGTTCTCATGCCCGACACCGCGACGGCCCACATGGACCCCTTCTTCGCACAGTCCACCATGGCTGTTTTCTGCGACGTTCTCGAGCCGCTGTCCGGCGAAGCCTATAACCGCGACCCGCGCGGCACGGCCAAGAAGGCCGAAGCCTACCTGAAGTCGACCGGTATCGGCGACACCACCTTCTTCGGTCCCGAGCCCGAATTCTTCGTCTTCGACGACGTTCGCTTCTCCGCCGAGCCCTACAACACCGGTTTCCAGCTCGACAGCACCGAACTGCCGTCGAACGCCTTCACCGAATATGAAACCGGCAATATGGGCCACCGTCCCCGCACCAAGGGCGGTTACTTCCCGGTTCCCCCGGTCGACAGCGTTCAGGACATGCGCTCGGAAATGCTGACGGTTCTCGCCGAAATGGGCATCACCGTTGAAAAGCATCACCACGAAGTGGCATCCGCCCAGCACGAACTCTGCATGGTGTTCGACACGCTGACGCGCATGGCCGACAAGACCCAGATCTACAAGTACGGCGTTCACCAGGTTGCCCATGCCTATGGCAAGACCGCAACCTTCATGCCGAAGCCGGTTTACGGCGACAACGGCTCGGGCATGCACGTTCACCAGTCGATCTGGAAGGACGGCAAGCCGACCTTTGCCGGTGATGAATATGCCGGTCTGTCGGAAACCTGCCTGTACTACATCGGCGGCATCATCAAGCACGCCAAGGCCATCAACGCCTTCACCAACCCGCTGACCAACTCCTACAAGCGTCTGGTTCCGGGCTTTGAGGCTCCGGTTCTGCTGGCCTATTCCGCCCGCAACCGTTCGGCATCCTGCCGTATTCCGTTCGGCTCCTCGCCGAAGGCCAAGCGCGTTGAAGTCCGTTTCCCCGATCCGGGCGCCAACCCCTACCTCGCCTTCGCAGCACTGATGATGGCCGGCCTCGACGGCATCAAGAACAAGCTGCACCCCGGCGATGCCATGGACAAGGACCTCTACGACCTGCCGGCCGAAGAGCTGAAGGAAATCCCGACCGTTTCGACCTCGCTGCGTGAAGCGCTCGAGAGCCTCGACAAGGACCGCGAGTTCCTGACCGCCGGCGGCGTGTTCGACGACGACCAGCTCGACGCCTACATCGAACTGAAGATGGAAGAAGTGCTGCGCTTCGAAATGTCGCCGCACCCGGTCGAGTTCGACATGTACTACTCGGTCTGATTCCGGATCGTATCGGGTCTTTTCGACCTGATGACCGGTCGCCCTCGGGCGGCCGGTTTTTTCATGGGTTTCAACGGGTTTTGCGGCGAAGTCGATACAGCCCTTGCAGTCGCACCGGTGCAGTTCCATATAATGTCCGAAAGGAAATGCTCATGAAAATACGCGAAGCGAAATACAATATCGGCGATATCGTGCGCCACCGTACGCTTCCCTTTCGGGGCGTGGTATTCGATGTCGATGCGGAGTTTTCCCGTACGGATGAATGGTACAATTCCATCCCGCCTGAAATCCGGCCGGACAAGGATCAGCCATTCTACCATCTCGTCGCTGAAAACGAGGAGAAAGGCTATGTCGCCTATGTGTCGGAAGCCAATCTTGAGCCGGATATGAGCGGTGAACCGCTGCGTAATCCGCAGATCGGTGAGGTTTTCACGGTGACGGACAATGGCCAGCTGGCGCCGCGCTATACGGTATCGCACTGACTGAACAATGATCGGCGGTTTGCCGGTCCGGATATGAAAAAAGGCCCGGTCGCATTGAAGCGGCCGGGCCTTTTTGTGTTCAGTATTCGGAATACCGATCAGTTGCCGGTTGCGTTCTGCTGCGCTTCCTCGATCTTCTTGCGGCGGTCGACGGCCATCTTCTGGATCGACTCGTCAAGATTGCGCTGGCTTTCAACGAGATCGGACTGGCTGACGGGATCGCCGTCAAAGGCCGCGGTGAAGCCGCTCAGTGTGATTTCGACCGGATTGGGCTGCTGACGCACGTTGACGGAGGTGAAAGTCACGTTGCCGCCGCGTTTCATGGCGTTGACCAGCGTATCGGTCAGCGGCGCCTGGGCAATGCACTGCTCGTTGGTGCAAAGCGCGTATTCGATGCGCTGCGGGCTGGACGTGTCGATCTGCATGGTTACGCCGGCCGGAATGACCCTGAACGTGGGCACGGTGACCTGCAGCATTGCCTGGCCGTTGCCGCCCTGCGGCTGGATCAGCCCGACAGCGGTCAGGACCTGGCCGTTTTCAGCACGCGCGTAATTCTGAACGATGCAGACCCCGGCCTGGCCGTTGTCGTTACAGGTCTTGAACCAGCCCTGCGTGGGCAGTCCGCCGCCCTGCTGCTGTGCAGGCTGCTGCTGCGCGGGCTGCTGTTCCTGAGCCATAGCGCCGCCAGCCGAAATGCCGGCAATCGTGAAAGCGCAAACCGCGACATGCTTCATAAATCTGGCGCGTGAAAGCATGAAAAATCTCTCCTGGTTCGTCTGCATGAGGTTAGTGGTGCTGGAACCTGCATGCCTAATGTTACCGAAATGCGGCAGACCGTCCCTGTTTCGGGCCTCAACCGCCAGTGTTTCCCCTGATATCGTCACACAGGGCCATGATCCACCCCCGAAAACGTCTAAATTGCCTAGAGAGGCAAAATCGCGCTGGTATTTCGTCAATGGCGGCCCTCATGCTAGTTTCCACCGTCAAAGGATCACGACAGGACGAATCAATGCGCTTAATTGTTCCTCTCCTCGTTTCGGCGGCATGGGCGGGCGTCGCTGCGGCCGATCCGCTTTACGGCATCGCCATGCATGGCGACCCTGCCCTTGCACCGGACTATCAGCATTTCAGCTACGTGAACCCCGATGTCAAGAAGGGCGGCGCGATCACCTATGGCGTGGTCGGCTCCTTCGATGCGCTCAATCCATTCGTGCTGAAGGGCATGCGCTCGTCGGCCCGCGGGCTTTGGGACGAGATTTTCGGCAATCTCGTGTACGAACCGCTGATGCAGCGCTCGCGCGATGAGCCGTTCACGCTCTACGGTCTGCTCGCCGAAACCGTTGAATGGGACGAGGACCGCACCTTCGTCCAGTTCAACATGAACCCGGATGCGAAATGGTCCGACGGCGAACCGGTGACGGCCGATGATGTGATCTTCACCTTCAACCTGCTGAAGGACAAGGGCCGCCCGCCCTATAACCGACGCCTTGCGCTCGTCGAAAAGATGGAGAAAGTCGGCGACAACAGCGTGCGCTTTACCTTCAACGCCGATGCCAACCGCGAAACCCCGCTGATCTTCGCCCTGATGCCGGTGCTGCCGGAACATGCGATCGATCCCGAGACCTTCGATACCGCCACGATGACCACGCCGGTCGGTTCCGGCCCCTACGAGATCGCCTCTATCGACCCCGGCCAGCGCATTGTTTACGAACGGCGGGATGATTACTGGGGCAAGGACACGCCCTCCATGGTCGGTTTCGCCAATTACGACAAGGTGACGATCGACTATTATCTTCAGGATTCGACGCTGTTCGAAGCCTTCAAGAAAGGCGCCGTCGATGCCTATATCGACGAAGATCCCGGCCACTGGGCCCGCGCCTATGATTTTCCCGCCGCAAATGAAGGCCGTGTGGTGAAAGATGAATTTCATCCCCAGACACCGACCGGCATGATGGGGTTTGTCTTCAACACGCGAAGACCGAAATTCGAGGACGTGCGGGTGCGCAAGGCGCTGTCCGACATCTTCGATTTTCAGTGGGTGAACCGCACGCTGTTCGACAACGCCTATGTCCGCACCGAAAGCTACTGGCAGAATTCCGATCTCGGCGCCTATGGCAACCCGGCAACCGAGACCGAGCGCAAGCTGCTGGAAGACGCTGTCGACATCATCGATCCCGAAATTCTGGCCGGCGATTACAAAATGCCGGTAACCGACGGTTCCGGCGCCGATCGCAAGGTGCTGGGGGCTGCGGTGCGGCTTCTGGCCGAGGCCGGGTACAGGATCAGCGACGGCAGGATGATCGGGCCGGATGGCAACCACCTCGCCTTCGAGCTGATGACGACCAATGCCGCGCAGGAAAAACTGGCACTGGCCTATCAGCACTCGTTAAACCTGATCGGCGTGGGGCTGAGCATCCGCACGGTCGATGACGCCCAGTATCAAAAGCGCCTCAACACCTTCGACTATGACATGATCGTTCTGGTCGCCCCGGGCTTCTATTACAAATCGTCGCTGTCTCCGGGCGCGGAACAGGTCTGGCGCTGGGAATCGCGCTCGCGCGATATCGAGGGCACATTCAATTTCGCCGGTGTGGCCAGCGACAATGTCGACCGCATGATCGACGACATGCTGGAAGCACGCACGACGGAGCATTTTACGGATTCCGTGCGCGCGCTCGATCGTCTGCTGGTCAATGGCCACTACATGCTGCCGCTCTATCACCGCGAAGGCCAGTGGGTTGCGCACTGGAGCGATATTGTGCCGCCCGCAGAAACACCTATCTACGGCTATCAACTGCCCACCTGGTGGGATGCGTCCGCGCAGTAATGCGTTACCCAGGGTGATCTCTCTTTCGGGTCATCAACTCTGTTGGATGATTTGATCTCTGAACCTTGCATTGAGGGTTACGACGATTTTTCGCATGACTGCGGCGATAGCAATGATTGGCTTTTTGCCGGCTTCGACAAGGCGTTTATAGAAGATGGCGAACTCGCCTCTTCCACAGGCTGCCTGCATGGCCGGCATGAACAGGATGGTTCGCATGACCGGTCTTCCGCCGCGCATTCTCCGGTAGCCGATTTTATTGCCGCTCTCGTTTGGATGAGGTGCCAGGCCGGCCAGTGCCGCTGCTTTCTTTCGATCCAGCGTCCCGAGCTCGGGCATTGTGGCAATCAGGGCGGCTGCGGTTGTCTCCGCGATGCCGGTCA
>PVUG01000004.1 GCA_003001975.1 Martelella mediterranea | reverse complement strand
CAAGCTGCTCGACCAGGGCGAAGCCGGCGACAACATCGGCGCCCTGATCCGTGGTGTTCAGCGCGACCAGGTTGAGCGTGGCCAGATTCTCTGCAAGCCCGGCTCGGTTACGCCGCACACGAAGTTCAAGGCAGAAGCCTACATCCTGACGAAGGATGAAGGTGGCCGTCACACGCCGTTCTTCACGAACTACCGTCCGCAGTTCTACTTCCGTACGACGGACGTGACCGGTGTTGTCACGCTGCCGGAAGGCACGGAAATGGTCATGCCGGGCGACAATGTCACGGTTGACGTCGAGCTGATCGTTCCGATCGCGATGGAAGAAAAGCTGCGTTTTGCTATCCGCGAAGGCGGCCGCACCGTCGGCGCCGGCATCGTGGCCGCTATCGTCGAGTAATTTCTGAACTTTCAGAAATTTATGAACCCCGTCGGGAAACCGGCGGGGTTTTTGTATGTCGGGTGCGCCGCGTGATGGTCAGCGCCGGCGCAAGACCTGTCGAATTTTCATGGTCAGTTGCGCGCAGGTTTCGTCGAAACCGGCCCCGTCGGTGCGGACAATGAAATCGCTGAACGCGCGTTGGCCATATCCCTGGTCAATCATTTCCCGGCTGCGGGCTATCTCGTCGGAACTGAGTACGCGTTGTCGCGCTGCGATATGCGCCATATCGGCGATCAGGCCGATGCAGCGGCATTCGATGCCCGCGCGCGCAAACGTCTTTTGGAAGAATATCCAGTTGGTGCACCGTATCGGATAGGAAACGATCACCGCTGTCTGTGATTGCAGCTTGTCCTGGGCTGCCCGGGCGATGCCGCGGTTGGTCTGCAGGATTGATCGCAACCAGTAGCCCGGCGCGGAGAGATTGTCGCCGTCTATAAGCCCGTAGCCGAGGCTGGCAGCGGCTGCGCGCCCGAGCGTGCTTTTGCCGACACCGATCGGGCCGTCCAGCAGAATGACCGCTTTCTGCATCGAGGACCCTCTTCTTGTCACCCGCCCACCAGCAGCAGCGCCAGCGGCAGCGTAAAGAACGACAGCACCGTCTGCACCGTGACGACGGCCGAATAAAGCCGTGCATCGCCGCCAAGCTGGCGGGCGAGGACATAGCCGTTCATGGCGGTGGGGACGCCGGCGCCGAGCACCATGATCGTCAGCGGCATGCCGGAAATACCGACAAACGACGCAAGCGTATAGATCATCAGCGGAAACAGGCCGAGTTTCAGCAGCGAGGGCAGCAGCACGATTGGTTTCGGTTTCAGCGCATCGGACAGCACAAGCCCCGCACCAACCAGCACGAGGCCCATGCCGAGTGCTGCGCGGGCCACGAGGTTCAGTGCATCATAGACCGGCTGGTAGACCGGCAGCGCCAGCAGGTTGAAGGCAATGCCGACAAAGGCCGAGGCAATCAGCGGGTTGGTGACGATCTTGCGGGTCATCATGCCGATATTGCGGTTTTCAGGCGAAAACCAGACGAGCACGAAGACATTGATGAAATTGAGCGGAATGATCGTGACCGTCATCATCAGCGAAATCACCGCCATGCCTTCAAGGCCGGCAAATTTGTCGGCAATGGCCAGCGCCACGAAGCCGTTCCACCGTGTCGCGGTCTGAAACACCGACGTGAAGGCGGACGCCTTGATGCCCGTCGGTTTCAGCAACGGCCAGAGCAAAATGGACAGCAGTGACAGGATCAGCACGCCCGAAAGCGTGACCCAGGCGATATCGCCGGCGGCAATGCTTGAAAAATCGGCACGGGCCAGGGTGGTGAACAGCAGAGCGGGGAAAAGAACGTAATAACCGAGCTGGTTCAGGCCGGCCCAGAACGCCTGGTCGAAGATCGGCAGCCGTTTCAGGCCTGCGCCGAGTGCAACGGTCAGAAAGATCGGCAGAACGCTTTCGAAGATGATCAGCATGCTTGTATTCCGTGTTTTTATTGCCCGCCGGTTAACCGTCGGCAGGAAAGCCGCTTGCCAGCCGATATAATTTACTGTCAGAGAAGACAGGAGGAGGGGCGGAAAAGCAATGCTGGATCGGCGGACGCGGCAATTTCAGATCGGTGTAATGGGCGTTCTGCTGGCAGCGCTGCCGGTTGAGCTTGTCGTCAGCGGCGCCATTCTGCTTGCCTTCGTTTTCGTCGATTACCTGTTCGACCCCAGACGCATGCTGCGCGATCCGGCAGCCGGATGCGGGCGGATGGGCGAACCGTAGGTATTAGTTCCGCGAAAGCCCCGAAAGCCGGTCCAGAGCGCCTTGCAGGATGAAGGATGCTGCGGCCGAATCGATCCGTCCGGCGCGCTTTTGCCGCGACACATCCATTTCCAGCAGCGCACGTTCGGCTGCAACCGTTGAAAGCCGTTCGTCCCAGAAGGTGAAGGTGAGGGGCGTGATCGCCTCCATATTGCGCACGAAGGCGCGCGTCGACTGGACGCGCGGCCCGGAAGAGCCGTCCATGTTGACCGGCAGCCCGATCACGAAAGCGGCGACCTTTTCCTTTTCGGCAAAAGCCAGCAGCGCCTCTGCATCTTTCATGAACTTGACGCGTTTGAGCACCGGGCGCGGCGTGGCGAAACGGCGCGACAGATCCGAAAGTGCAAGGCCGATGGTCTTGGTGCCGAGATCGATGCCGGCAATGGCGGCGTGCGGCGGCAGGTGTTCGGCAAGTTCCTCGATTGTCAGCACCGTCATCTGGCTTTTCCCATGCTTTTGCCGCTTACCGATGGAAAATGGCGTGCGAGCGCATTACGTTTCATGCAATCGTGCTCAACTACCGCTTTGAAGGGAGAAATGCAAAATGAAGCTGACCTGGCTCGGACATTCCGCATTCCGGCTCGAGATCGCCGGTGCGACCATCCTGATCGACCCCTTCCTTTCCGGCAATCCCTCTTTCGAGGGGTTGGACAAGAAGACAGTGACGGAAGGCGTTACCCATATTCTCCTCACACACGGTCATGGAGACCATCTGGGCGACACCATTCCGATTGCCAAGGAAACCGGCGCCACCGTTCTCGCCAATGCGGATCTGGCCGCATGGCTCGGGTCGAAGGGGATCGAGAACCTGCAGCCCGGCAACACCGGCGGAACGGTCGATTTCGGCACGTTTACCGTCACCTTCACCAATGCGCTTCATTCCTCCGCCTTCATCACCGAAGACGGCGTCTCGCACGCGCTCGGCAATCCGAACGGGCTGATGCTGCACATCGATGACGAACCGACGCTCTATCACATGGGCGATACCGACATTTTTGCCGATATGGCGCTGATCAACGAACTGCACACACCGGCTATCGGTCTTGTGCCGATCGGCGACCGTTTCACCATGGGCGGTGCGGTCGCAGCCCTTGCCTGCCAGCGCTATTTCAATTTCGACACGGTGATCCCGATCCATTATGGTACATTTCCGATCATCGACCAGACCCCGGAGGCCTTTGTAACCGGCATGGGCGGCGGCCCGACGGAAGTGCTGACGCCGAAACCGGGCGAAACGGTCGAGATCTGATCAAATGCCCCGTTGCGAAGGGCGGCGACGCCCTTTATAGCGTGGGGTGAAATGTTGAAACCGGAGAACTTTCATGTCCGTAGACACCGCGACCGTCAAACGCGTTGCCAGGCTGGCCCGCATCGCCGTCGATGACGAATCGGCAAAGCGCATGACCGGCGAACTGAACGCCATTCTCGGCTTTGTCGAACAGCTGGGCGAGGTTGATGTAAGCGGTGTCGAACCCATGACCTCGGTCATGCCGATGGAGATGAAAAAGCGGTATGATACAGTGACGGACGGCGACAAGGCTGACGATATCGTTGCCAACGCGCCGGAAACCGAACGGAATTTCTTTCTGGTGCCAAAAGTTGTGGAGTGAGGGATGGTACAGCCGAAAATCGATATCGAGAGCCCCCAGCAGGACGACCTGAAGGCGCTCTTCACCGAATTGAAGACATCGCTGACGCGCATGTCGTCTTCCGATATGATCGACTACCAGTTGACCGTCGATGTCAGCGCCGTGGGCGCGACGAGCTTCGTTGCCCGTGTGGACGGAAAGCCGGTCGCCACGGGCGCGCTGGTGCGCCATACCGGCAGCGTGGCCGAAGCCAAGCGTCTGTTCACCGAGCCGGCCTTCCGCAAGCATGGCATTGGCCGTGCGATATTGCGCCACATCAGTTCGCTGGCCAAGAGCGAAGGCTTCAAGGAACTCTACATCGTGACGGATGCCGAGTTGAAGGAATCGATCGCATTTTGCGAACATGCGGGCTTCGAACGCACTGAAACGTTTCTCAACCACAAACCGTCGAAGCAGTCCGTCTTCTTTCGCAAGGCGCTATAACAACACATAAAGTGAAGCAGATGACCGAACTGACCGCCCTGACCATCGCCGAGGCCCGTAACAAGCTTCAGGCGAAGGAGATCACCGCGACCGAATTGACGGCGTCCTATCTGAAGGCGATCGACGACTTTAACGGCACCTTCAATGCCTATGTCGCCGTCACCCACGAAAAGGCGCTGGCGATGGCAAAGGCCTCCGACCTGAAGCTGTCGCAAGGCTCCGGCGGTGCGCTCGAGGGGATTCCGCTCGGCATCAAGGATCTGTTCGGCACGCGCGATGTCCACACCCAGGCGGCATCGCATATTCTGGACGGGTTCAAGCCGAAATATGAATCGACCGTCACCCAGAACCTCTGGGATGACGGTGCGGTCATGCTCGGCAAGCTGAACATGGACGAATTCGCCATGGGGTCCTCCAACGAGACCTCCTATTACGGTCCGGTGATCAACCCGTGGAAAGCCAATGGCTCCAATCGCGATCTGGTGCCGGGCGGTTCTTCCGGCGGTTCGGCGGCGGCCGTTGCGGCCAATCTGTGCGCCGGCGCCACGGCAACCGACACCGGCGGGTCGATCCGCCAGCCGGCAGCCTTTACCGGCACGGTCGGCATCAAGCCCACCTATGGCCGCTGCTCGCGCTGGGGCGTGGTCGCCTTTGCCTCCTCGCTCGATCAGGCGGGGCCGATTGCACGTGATGTGCGCGATGCGGCGATCCTGCTGAAATCCATGGCCAGCGTCGACGACAAGGACACGACCTCGGTCGATCTGCCCGTGCCGGACTATGAGGCCTCCATCGGTCAGTCGGTCAAGGGCATGAAGATCGGCATTCCCAAGGAATACCGCGTCGAAGGCATGCCGGAGGATATTGAAAAGCTCTGGAGCCAGGGGATTGCCTGGCTGAAGGATGCCGGCGCGGAAATCGTCGATATTTCGCTGCCGCATACCAAATACGCACTGCCGGCCTATTACATCGTGGCGCCGGCGGAGGCGTCGTCCAACCTTGCCCGCTATGACGGGGTGAAATACGGCCTGCGCGTGCCCGGCAAGGATATTGCCGAGATGTATGAAAACACCCGCGCTGAAGGTTTTGGCAACGAGGTGCAGCGCCGCATCATGATCGGCACCTATGTGCTGTCTGCCGGTTATTACGATGCCTATTACCTGAAGGCCCAGAAGGTGCGCACGCTGATCAAGCGGGACTTTGAAAACGTTTTTGCGCAGGGGGTCGACACGATCCTCACGCCGGCAACACCGTCGGCTGCCTTCGGCGTTGCCGATCAGGACCTCGCCAACGACCCGGTGAAGATGTATCTGAACGATATCTTCACGGTGACGGTGAACATGGCCGGGCTTCCGGGCATTTCGGTTCCCGCCGGGCTCGATGCAAACGGCCTTCCGCTTGGCCTGCAGTTGATCGGCAAGCCGTTCGACGAGGAAACCCTGTTCCGCACCGCTGCGGTTATGGAACAGGCGGCCGGTCGCTTCACGCCTGAAAAATGGTGGTGAGCCAGCAAGCGCCGGGCTTTCGCTCCGGCCTTTTCTACCAATCCTGAGACTTGGCATTTGCAGTGAAGGCCGGATTAGTGCCTGCGCTGCAAAAACGCCCAGTTCCGGTGCCAATTCCGTCACACTATCCACGTTCAAGCGCGCCGTTCAATTGATTTGAAAGGCTGAACGTGAAAACGCTTATTGTGACGTGTCTGGCGGCCTGTGTCGCGCTGTCGGGCTGCACTTCCATGCTTGCGGCAAACAGTGAAGATGCCGCGATCGACCACTTCGTCAGCCCGCCCGAGGGCGAAACGGCCAAGGCCTCCGGTCCCGATGACCGGATGAAGCTGTCCTATGCTTCGGAAGAGACGCCCAACCTGGCATCCCGCGCTTTCGACATGGTCGTGAAGCTTGGAAACAACAAGGTTGATGTCTACCGGTATCGCGATCCCGAAACCGGCCGCAGCGCCTATTTCGATGCCAAGGGCTATCGGCTCGGGCAGTATCTTCTGCGCAACCCCGTGCCCGACGGGCGGCGCACCTCCGGCTTCGGCAACAGACGCCATCCCGTGCTCGGTTATTCGCGCATGCATGCCGGGGTCGACTGGGCCGCGCCCGTCGGCACGCCGATCTATGCCGCGGCTGACGGCGTGGTGAAATTTGCAGGCAAACATGGCGGGGATGGGCAGATGACCGTCATCGATCACGGTCATGGCTATGAGAGCGCCTATAGCCATCAAAGCCGGTTTGCCGACGGCATCAAGGTCGGTACGCGGGTTCATCAGGGCCAGGTGATCGGCTATGTCGGCAAGAGCGGCCTGGTGACCGGCCCGCACCTGCACTATGCGGTGTCCGTCAACGGGCGCAAGGTCAATCCTATGCAGGTCCATTTCATCCGCGAAGGGCGGCTTTCCGGCACGGCGCTGGCGAAATTTGAAAAGGCGGTCGCCGCCGACGGCAAAAAGGCGAATGCCGGGGCAGGCGTCTGAGGGGATCAGGCCTCACCGTCGGTCTTGCCTGCCTTTCGTTTTTTCTCGTCGGGGCGGAATGTGTAGCCGGTCTCGACGGCGGAAAGGCCGTATTTTTCGCGCAGCGCGTCCATCGCCGTTTCGGCTGCCGCGCGGCGGGCTGCCTTCGGGTCGACAAGGTCGGGCGGGTCGGCAATGGCCGGGTCACAGAGTTCGCCAATGCCAATGCCGATCAGGCGGAATCTGGTGCCGTCGGCCTCGTTTTCCAGCAGTGACAGCCCGGTCGCGAAGATCCGGTCGGCAAGCTGGGTCGGCGCTTCCAGGTGGCGGCTGCGGGTGCGGGTCTTGAAGTCGGCGGTCTTCAGCTTCAGCGTCACCGTATGCCCGGCATGGCCCGCCGCCTTGGCGCGGCGCGCGGTCTTTTCGCTCAGGCGCCTGAGATGACCGGCAAGCGTTTCGAAATCGCTGATATCGGTGAAGAAGGTGGTTTCGTTGGAAACGCTCTTGGCAGCGCGTTCCGGCGTCACGCTGCGCGTGTCCTCGCCGCGTGCCAGATGATAGAGGCGCTGGCCGATCGTGCCGTAGCGGCGCAGCAGTTCGTTCTTTTCCATTTGCTGGAACTGGCCGATCGTGGTCAGGCCGTCGCGCTTCAGCGTTTCGGTGAAAGCCTTGCCCACACCCCAGATCATGCCAACGGGCTTGTCGGCCAGAAACGACATGGCCTCTTTTTCACCGATGACGGAAAAGCCGCGCGGTTTCCGGAAATCCGAGGCGATCTTGGCGAGGAACTTGCAGTAGGAAAGCCCGATGGAAATCGTGATGCCGAGTTCGTTTTCGACGCGGATGGCAAACCGGGCAAGCGTTTCGGCGGGCGTTGCCTTGTGCAGGCGCTCGGTGCCGGAAAGGTCGAGGAAGGCTTCATCGATCGAAAGCGGTTCCACGAGCGGCGTCAGGTCATGCATCATCTGCCGCAACTGGCGGCCGACGGCCGAGTATTTTTCCATGTTCGGGGGGATGACGACGGCTTCGGGACAGGCTTCCAGCGCCTTGAACATCGGCATCGCCGATTTTACGCCGCGAATGCGGGCAATATAACAGGCCGTGGAGACAACGCCGCGCTTGCCGCCGCCGATGATCACCGGCTTGTCGGCAAGCGAGGGATCGTCACGTTTTTCGATTGACGCATAAAACGCGTCGCAGTCGATATGGGCGACCGAGAGCGCGAAAAGCTCTTCATGGCGCAACAGGCGCGGGCTGCCGCAGCGCGCGCAGCGCCGTGCGCTGCCCGAGGCCGGAGCGATGCAGTCGCGGCACAATCCGTTTGCCTGAGAAGTCATCTGGGCCATGGCGATCGGAACAAAGGTTGAACATGCTGAAATTAGTGCCGCCGGTCGGAGAGGGCAAGCACGGATTGCATGCTATCAACTATTGTCTGCAACATGACGGCGGATAATCGCCGCGGCATGGTCCCAGCCCGTTGCGACCACGGATGGCGGCATGGTCTTCGGCGCCAGCGCACGGTAATCGTCATTGATCAACAGGTTGATCGTCAGCGCGTCCGGCAGGCATTCGCTCACCGAACGGCAATTATACAGCATGTCGTCCACGAAAATCAGTTGCGGCGGATGGGTCTTGCAGAGTGTTCGCAGGACTTCGCCCTTCGGTTTTTCCGAGGCGATCAGCGGGAATGCGAACCCGAATCGGGAAAGCAGCCGCCGGCGCTTTTCCAGATGGGTGGGCGGCATTGCCGTCAAAAGCAGGACATCGGCAATGTCTGTCAGCTCTTCGAGTGTTTCGCGCGCTGCGGCAAACGGCTTCTGCCAGTCTTCCTGCTGGTCGTAGAAGGCGGAAAGCAGCGATGCGACCCTGGCATTTTCCACCCGTCGCCCGTCGGCAAGCGAAATCACATTGCCGTTGAGGCTGAAGGTTTGGAGATTCAGTGCGTGGCCGTTGGCCCTCAGGAAAGCCTTGAAGGGTGCGACGAACTGCAGCACCACTTCATCCACATCGACGACGAGAAGCGGCCGCGCGCCGATATCGAGGTGTTCGCCGATTTCGGCTGCAAGGCAGGTCATGGTTCGAAGCCATTGCCGTATTCGAGCTTCTGCCAGGCGCGCGACACCGTTTCAGGCGCGATGTCGTTATCATTGCAGAAGGCCATCAGGGTCGGCTCATGTCCGGCGATGAAGCCGATCATGGCCCGTTCGAAGCCCGGATCTTCGGTGAGCGCGCGCAATTGACCGACTTCGACGCCCGACAGCGCGCAAAACCGGTTCAGCATGTCGGGATTGCCAGAAAGCCAGACCAGAATAGCGATGGCGAGTTCGTTATCCGGCGCTGTATTTTCCGATTCTTTTTGAAATTGTTTCAAGCGGATTTCCGTTTCTTAACCAAATCGCCCTAAACTCGGCTTTTGATGCGCTGATAGTGGCACCAGGGCGATTCTAACGCCTTGCCGGCGCGTTGCAAGCCGGTGCAAGGGGATAGCGCGAATGGCCAAGCAGGTTCTGATCGTCGAAGACAATGATTTGAATATGAAGCTTTTTCGTGATCTCGTTGAGGCGCAGGGCTATGAAGTGGTGGAAAGCCGGACCGGGGCGGATGCGTATGAACTTGCCCGTATCTTCAGGCCCGGTCTTATACTGATGGATATTCAATTGCCGGAACAGTCAGGTCTCGAAATCGCCCGGGCGCTGAAAGCGGACAGTGAGCTTGCAAAAATCCCCGTCGTTGCGGTCACGGCGTTTGCCATGCGTGGCGATGAGCAGCGCATCCGCGAGGCGGGCTGCGACGCCTATCTCTCGAAACCGGTTTCCGTGCCGAATTTCATCAAGACCGTGAAGGCCTATCTGGGTGATGCCTGAGGGGGCGAATTTGAATACCGCAACGCATGAAAGCATTGTCCTGATCGGCGGCGAGGGGGCTGTTGCCCAGACGTTGTCGGCAATGCTGAGCGGCTGGTCGGTTGGGTTCTTCCAGGCCGATTTTTCCGACAGCGACACAACGATGGCCGCCGTCGATGCTGCAAGCCTGATTCTGGTTGCCGTCGATGACGATGCGCCGGGCCCGGCACTGGCATGCTGCGGCATTTTGAAAGAGAGTGATTCGGGGGTCAGCGCGCCCGTCGCCATCGTCACGCCCGAGCGGGCGGATGCGACCCTGCGGCTTGCGGCCCTGCGTGCCGGCGCCGATGATGTGATCGGGCTTGAGCATAACCTTGCCACCGCCGCCGCCAGGATTTCGGCGCTCTTGCGTTTCCATGCGCTGCAGGGGGAGGCGGGGGCGTTCGAACACGCCTTTTCAGCCCCGCGCGCGGCAGCCGTGCCGGATGAAACCGTGCGGGTTCTGGTTGTCGCCGAAGACGCTTCGATGCGCCAGGACCTGCTGAAAAGCATGCTGTCGCTGACGACGACCGTGGCGACCGGCGATCTGCGCGAAGCGCTCTATCTTGCGTCCAGCCAGCACTTCGATCTCGTGCTGGTGCATGGCGGGGCGGTGCTTTCCGATGCGTTGCGGATCTGCGGACAATTGCGCTGCGTGCCCGGCATGCGGTTCGTGCCGCTGTTTGCGCTGTGCGAGCCCGGCGCGCTACCCGATATTTCGGGAGAGGCAGCGCGCAGTGCGGATGACTGCATGACATGGCCGGGCGAAACCGGGGAACTGGTGTTGCGGGCGCTGCTGCATCTGCGCCGCAAGCGCTATGTGGAGGCGCTGGGCGCAGTGGTCAGTGATTATTCCGAGGTGCCCGAAACGACCGAAAGCGACACCGGACTGCTGGCCCCGGAGCGTTTTGCAACGACCCTGAACGCGCTGAAGCGTGAGGCCTCTTCGGTTGGAGAACCGCTCTATATGGGCGTTGTCAGGGTGCCGGAAGACCCCGCAGGCACACGCGCCGACGCCGTGGCCGCGCTGATCCGTTATCACCTGAGCGGTCGTGATGCTGCCAGTCGTGTGGAAGACGGGCTGTTCGCCATCCTCTATCCCGATCGTCACCGCGATGACGCTGAACAGGCCATCGCCACGCTGCGCCAGAGGCTTGACGCTAACCTGGCCGCATTGACGGGGGAGGGCGCCCGCGATGCGCTTCAGCCCGCAGCCGATATGGCGGAGCTTGCCATTCGCACCGCGCTGACGGAAGTAAACTGATTTCGGGGCAAGGATCGGCAAGTCGCGTTGCCGTCTATTCTTGTTGCCGGCAGGGGCGCGGAAGACGCTTTTACAGGCTGAAATGAGCGGCGATATCGGGGCTGAAGCCGGCTTGGACGGTTTTGGCCCGGCGGTAAGGAAAGCTAGTAAATGCTTGTCCGTTAACCATAAAATGGACAGAATTTCGGTTGATAAGCAGAAATCGGTTGATTAATATTTGGGAGTGTTCAAGGTTGCTAACGCAGCCTTTGACGGTTGCCCCATGATGCTCAGGTCCGCCGCATCTCCTGAAATCGTGGGGTCGGTCGGCTGATCGTTGCCGGAGTTCCTCGTGCCCCGACCGTTCAGCCGACCGCTCTTCCCTTTCCCGTTTTCGCCGTCAGTTGCAGTCAATCCGTCCGGGGCCGGCGCAACGGACCCTGATGATCCGCGCCGGCGCCGTTTTTTTCATGTTATACTTCATCCACGACGAAGTGCATGGCGTGTCCGTTCATGCAGTAGCGCAGGCCTGTGGGCGGCGGGCCGTCGGGGAAGACATGGCCGAGATGGCCGCCGCAGTTTGCGCAGCGGATTTCGGTGCGTACCATCCCGTGGCTGTCGTCACGCAGTTCGGTGACCACGCCGGGTTCGACCGGCTCGAAGAAACTCGGCCAGCCGCAGCCGGCATCGAACTTGGTGTCGGAGCGAAACAGAGCCGTTTCGCACCCTGCGCAAAAATAGGTTCCCGATTCGAAACTGTTCCAGAAGGGGCCGGTAAACGGCCGCTCCGTACCGTGCTCGCGCAAGATATGGTACTGTTCGGGCGTCAGTTCATCGCGCCATTGTGAATCTGTCAGCGTTTTTTTCTGTTTATTGCTCTGGGTCAATGTCGCACTCCGCTTTCTTTTGCCGTTTAATGGAATTGCCTGCAGTTCAAGTTGGGTTGCGACATGAAGAAAAGCAATGGTTTGTCGCGCCGGACGATGTCAAAGTGTTGAATTGCGCGAAACGTCATTTCGAAGGTGTGAAAAGCGTCGGCAACCCTTGAGCCGGTGCTTTTCTTGCCGTAACACGTATCTTTGATGCGCCTTTCGTCCGGCCTGTACGGCGTCGGCGTTGTGTATTGTTAGTTTTTTGGGGATGCCATGACCGCCAGTGAAACGGCTCTTGTATTTTTGGCCTTGTGCTTGCCTTTTCTGGGCGCGGTCTTTTCTCCGATACTCTACCGGATATTCCATTCGAATGCGCCGTGGCTTCTGGCACTTGTGCCGTTGTTTTCGCTGGTGCAGTTCGTTCGCCTCATTCCGCAGGTTGCCGATGGTGCGGTGCTGACCGGTGGTTATGACTGGATACCAAGCCTGGGCTTGCGCTTTTCCTTCCTGCTTGACGGGCTTTCCCTGACATTCGCGATCCTGATCACCGGTATCGGCACCATGATCGTGCTGTATTCCGGCGGCTACATGAAAGGGCATCCGCAGCAGGCGCGGTTTGTGTCCTTCATGTTCATGTTCATGGGCGCGATGCTGGGTGTGGTGGTGTCGGACGGGCTGCTGATGCTGTTCGTCTTCTGGGAGCTGACCTCGATCACCTCGTTCCTGCTGATCGGCTTCGACAACGAGAAGGAAGCCTCGCGCCGCGCGGCGCTGCAGGCGCTGGTGGTGACCGGCGGCGGCGGGCTGTTGCTTTTGGCGGGTGTGCTGCTGATCCAGCATATCACCGGGGTCGCTTCGCTTTCCGAATTGTTGCAGTCCGGCAATGTGCTGCGTGAAAGTCCGCTTTATCTGGCAGCCTTCATTCTGGTGCTGGGCGGGGCCTTTACCAAATCCGCGCAGTTTCCGTTTCATTTCTGGCTTCCCAACGCCATGGAGGCGCCGACGCCGGTATCGGCCTACCTGCACTCGGCCACCATGGTGAAGGCCGGGGTTTACCTGCTGATGCGGCTCAACCCGGTCATGGGCGATACCGTTGCATGGACGACCGTGCTGCCGGTTTTCGGCGCCGCGACCCTGATCGTCGGCACGCTGCTGGCGATCCGCCAGACCGATCTGAAACTGATGCTGGCCTATACCACCGTCTCCTCGCTCGGTCTGATGGTGATGATGACCGGTATGGATATTCCCCATGCCGCCGAGGGCGCGGTGCTCTATCTGATTGCCCATTCGCTGTTCAAGGGCGGGCTGTTCATGGTGGCCGGTCTGATCGACCACGAGACCGGAACGCGCGACCTGACGAAACTCGGCGGACTGGCAAAGGTCATGCCGATCACGTTTGCCGCGGGTCTTGCCGGCGCGATCTCCATGGGTGGTCTGCCGCCCTTCGTCGGTTTCCTTGCCAAGGAAGGGATTTACGAGGCGCTTGCCGCCGGCAGTCTGTTTGCCACGATCATTCTGCTGATTGCGATTTTCGGCAATGCGCTGATGTTTGCCATCGGCTTCGGCGTCGGGCTGAAACCGTTCATCGGCGCCAAGACCGAAACACCGAAACATGCGCATGAGGGGCCGGTGCTGATGTGGCTCGGTCCGGTCGTGCTCGGGGCGACGGCGTTGCTTGCCGCCTTGTTCTCGCATTATTTCAACACCCATATTTCCGGTCCGATGGCAAGCGCGGTTGCCGGTGAGGCGGTGGAAATCCACCTGTCGCTGATCCCGCATATCGGGGTGCCGCTGGCGCTTTCCGTGCTCACCGTGGCGCTGGCGCTCGTCGTCTACTGGCAACTTGCCAGAGGACGTGCGGCAATGGCCGGTCTTCTTGTCCGGCTCGGCCCCGGTCCCGATTCCTGGTTCGACAGTTTCATGCGCGGCATTGTCCGTTTTTCGTTCCGGGTTACCCAGACCATTCAGCCCGGTCGCCTCGAATTCTACATCACGGCGACATTCTGCGTGATTGCGGCCGTTCTTCTGGTGTCGCTCGTTTCCTTCGGCGAACTGCCGCAATGGCCGGGCTTTCCCGACAGTTTCCGCCTCGGCCACTGGGTCATTCTGGGGCTGGCCGTTGTCGGGCTGGCGGCGGTGATCACCGCGCATAACCGCCTGACGGCAATCGTGACGCTGGGCATTCAGGGGTTCTGCGTGGCCGTTCTGTTCCTGCTGCTCGGAGCGCCGGATCTGTCGTTTACCCAGTTCATGGTCGAAACGCTTTCCGTCGTCATCCTCACCCTGGTCATGACGCGGCTGAACCTTGTGCCGTCCGACCATCGTGCGATTGGCCAGAAGCTTTTCGACGGTTCCATTGCCGTTCTGTGCGGCCTCGGTTTCGCGCTGCTGTTGATGCGCGCCACCCAGGTGCCGTTCGATGACGCGCTGACGGTCTTCTTCAACACCTATTCGAAAGCCATTGCCCACGGGCACAACGTCGTCAATGTCATCATTGTCGACTTCCGCGGAACGGATACGCTGGGAGAAATCGCCGTGGTCATGATCACGGGGCTGGCCATTCTGGCGCTGATCCGCCTGCGTGCGGCAAAACCGAAGGCAACGCCCGCGGCAAAAGAGGAGCAAGCACAATGAACACGCTGATCTTCCGGACGACTGCGCCGTTTCTTTCCGCTCTGATGATGCTGTTTTCTATCTTCGTGCTGTTGCGCGGGCATAACGCGCCCGGCGGCGGGTTCATCGGAGGGCTGATCGCGGCTTCGGCGATTGCGATCTTCGGGATTGCCTCGGGGGTTTCGGCGGTGCGCCGTGCGATCTTCTTCCATCCGATGTCGATTGCCGGTGCGGGCCTGCTGCTGTCGGCGCTTTCCGGGTTCATCTCGATCTTTGCCCATGTGCCGTTCATGACGGCGCACTGGATCTATCCGGTGATCTTCGGCGTCGAGGTGCCGATCTCCACCGTCACGACCTTTGATATCGGGGTTTATCTGGTCGTCTTCGGCTCGATTTCCTCCATCTTTCTGGCGCTTGAAGAAAAGGACCATGTCTGATGGAATTCGTGCTGTCCTGCCTTGTCGGCCTGTTCTTTACCGCGGCGATCTACCTGATGCTGTCGCGCCACAGCGTGCGCATCATGCTTGGCATCGCCATTCTCGGCAACGCCGTCAATCTTCTGATCTTCACCGCAGGCCGGATCACCGGCTTCGTGCCGCCGATCATCCCCGAGACCCTGGAAACGCTGCCCGCCGGCACGGCCAACCCGTTGCCGCAGGCGCTGATCCTGACGGCGATCGTGATTTCGTTTTCGTTCTTCGCTTTCCTTCTGGTTTTGACCTACCGCGCGTATCAGGATCTCGACACCGATGATACCGACGATATGCGGGCCGCGGAGCCCAAGGATCAGCCCATGCCGCCGCTTGGCTACTGAACAAGGATAAAAAGACTCCTCCCATGGCCGCTTCGTCCTCCGCCCACAATATCGATCTGTCGCTTGCGCTGACAATGGAACCGTCAACGCTGACGGATTGGCTGCCCATCCTGCCGGTTGCGCTCTGCATCACGGTCGGTGCGGTGCTGATGCTGATCCGCAAGCACACCGTCTGGCATCCGGTGATTGCCATTCCCGCCCTTGCCCTGCTTGTCGTGATCGACAGCCTGCTGGTTTACGCCGTTTCAACCGATGGCCCGATCACCATGGTGGCCGGCCGCTGGCTGCCGCCCTTTGGCATTGCCTTTTCGGCCGACCTGCTGGGCGGGCTGTTTGCACTTGCCGCCGCGATCGCGGGCCTTGCCGGTGCAATCTTCGCCGTCGGCGACATTCGCAACAGCGGGCGGCGATATGGTTTCTATCCGTTTTTGATGCTGTTGATGGCCGGTGTTTCCGGTGCGTTTCTGACCGGCGACATCTTCAACCTCTATGTCTGGTTCGAGGTTCTGCTGATTTCCTCCTTCGGCCTGCTCATTCTTGGCTCTACCCATGAGCAGCTTGATGGCGCAATGAAATATGCGGTGCTGAACCTGATCGGCACGACGCTGTTTCTGATTGCCGTTGCCTATCTCTACGGCGTGTTCGGCACGCTCAACATGGCCGATATCGCGCTGAAGGCGCGTGCAGCGCCCGCGCTGCCGACGGCCACCATCGGCGCGCTGTTCGTGCTCGCCTTCGGGATGAAAGCGGCAGCGTTTCCGGTCAATTTCTGGCTTCCGGCGTCCTATCATACGCCCAGAACCGTGGTTTCCGGCCTGTTCGGCGGGCTTTTGACCAAGGTTGGCGTCTATGCGCTGCTCAGGGTCATGGTGATGATCCTGCCGGCCGATCTTGCCAATCTGGGCGCACTCGTCGGCATCAGCGCATTCCTCACCATGGTGCTGGCCGGGCTCGGCGCCATTGCCCAGCATGATATCCGCCGCACTGTCGGTTACATCGTGATCGTCGGTATCGGCAATGTGTTTGCCGGTGTTGCCGTGGGCGGGGTTTCCGGTCTGGAAGGCGCGCTGGTCTATGCGCTTCATTCGATGATCCTGATGACGGCGCTCTATTTTGTCGTCGGTCTTGCCGGAAAACTGGCCGGCGGGTTTTCGCTGGTTCAAATCGGCGGGCTTTACCGCAGCAATCCGGCCTTTGCGGGTCTGAGCCTTGCGGCCTTCTTCGCCGCTGCCGGGCTTCCGCCGTTTTCCGGTTTCTGGCCGAAGGCGATCCTGGTGCGGGCAACGCTTGATGCCGGCCAGTGGTGGCTGGCGGCGGCCATTCTGTTTGCCGGGTTCTGCACCACGATTGCGCTCGGGCGCATTTTCCTCCTGGTCTATTGGCGTCCGGCAACGGAACCGCCTGCCGCCAAGATGGCCCTGCCGCTGTCACAGAGCCTGCCGGTGATCGCGTTGATGGCGCTGGTGGTGGTTTTCGGTGTCTATCCCGAGCCGCTTCTGGCGATTGCCACACAGGCCGTTAACGGCATTATCTCGCCTGACGCCTATTTCATGTCGGTCTTTCCCGGGGGAGGGTACTAGATGACAATGCTGCTCCTGAACCTTGTTCTTGCGATCGTCTGGGTCGCGGTTACCGGCAGTGCATCGCTGCACAATCTGGTGTTCGGTTTCGTGATCGGTGCGATATCGTTGGCGCTGGTTCGCCATCAGGTCGGCGGGGCCGGATATTTTTCCAGAGCCCGGCGCATCACGGCGCTGATACTGGCCTTTCTTTACGATCTTATGGCGTCGGCCTGGTCGGTCGCCAAACTGGTCTGCTCGCCGCGCATGGAGCTGAAGCCGGGTATCCTGCGCTTCGAACTGTCACTTGAAAGGGATTTTGAAATCGTTCTGTTGGCCAATATGATTACCCTGACCCCTGGTACGCTGACCGTGGATGTCTCCGACGACAAGAAATATCTCTTTATCCATGCCATCGACTGTTCCGATCCCGACGGTATTCGCCGCGACATTGCCAACGGGTTCGAGAGAAAGATCAGGGAGGCCTTTGCCTGATGACGCCTGATATGATTGTAGGAGCTGCCGCCGACATCGCGATTGCGATCCTGTCGCTGGCGCTTGTTCTCACCGCCTTCCGGGTGGTCAGAGGGCCGACACTGCCGGACCGGGTTCTGGCGCTCGATATGCTGGTGGCCGTTGCCATGGGCTTTATCGTAATGATTGCGATCCGCACCGGTTTCACGCTTTATGTCGATATTGCCATTGCACTCGGTCTTGTCGGCTTTCTGGCAACCGTGGCCTTCGCCCGTTTCATCCGTTCCAGCGCCATGCGCGACGAGACGGAAACCGGATTTCAGGTCCGGCCGCATCCGATGGCTTATGATGCGGGAAGCGCTGGTGAAGACGTGCCGGTGGTCTCTGCCGACGCCGCGAAGAAGGAGTAGTCCACGATGGATTATGTTATTGCCGTTTTCGTTTCCGTTCTGATGCTCGGCGGTTCCATCTTCGCGTTGACCGCGGCAATCGGGATCGTGCGCCTGCCGGATCTCTACACGCGCATGCACGCAGCCTCGAAGACGGGCACGGTGGGGGCTGGCCTGATTTTTCTGGCCATCGGCGTGCACTCCGGCGATGTCGCGACCTTTGTGCGGGCGTTTGCGGGTATCGCATTTTTCGTGCTGACGGCGCCGATTTCGGCACACCTTCTGGCGCGGGCATCGCATCAGGTCGGTTACCCTCTCCACGAGAAAACCGTGCAGGATGAACTTCAGAGTTACGAAGAGGGATAGTTTTCCTAACTTGTCCGAAAAGAACTTGAAGTATAAGGCGAGGTGGGATGCGATAGTTCATCGCTCTCACCTTTTTTTTGAAACAAAAAGATACGATTTATCTGATTGTAACTTTACTTTTTTGTTTAGAATGGTATTTGCTTCCGGGAGCATGGGCGACAAGCTCTTGCCCGAATAGAAAATAATATCTGTCTCTGCGTTGATGCGGGTTTCGATCTGTCTTGTCTGTTTGATCGTTTCCCACTGGCCAAACGTGCATCCAGTTCCGTTCTGTGCTTTCGGGTCCGGTCTTTGTTCCGGTCGGGGCAGTTTACGTGGAATTCGGCATCGGTTTGTGGCAGGCGCTCATACGAAAGACAAAAAAGAAGAGAATAGGAGTGAATGATGACAGAAGCTGTGGTCGACCAAGAGACCCAGAATCTTGTTGAGCTGACCGCCGATATTGTTGCGGCCTATGTCAGCAACCATGTTGTTCAGCCCACGGATTTGCCGAGCCTGATTCAGGAAGTGCATGCCGCATTGAACAATACGGCGCGCCCGCAGGCGAATGTTCAGGCCGCGGAAAAGCAGAAACCGGCTGTCTCGGTTCGCAAATCGATCAGTGGCGACCATTTGGTCTGCCTGGAATGCGGCGGTAACTTCAAATCGCTGAAGCGTCATCTGATGACTCATCACGAGCTGACGCCCGATGCCTACCGCGAAAAATGGGATCTGCCTGTCGACTATCCTATGGTGGCGCCTTCCTATGCGGAAGCCCGTTCGCGCCTCGCCAAGGAAATGGGACTCGGTCAGCGCCGCAAGGGCTGAGCGTCTCCCACCACTCCTTGCATAATGCCAGCCGCGAAAGCGGACTGGCATTTTTTTTGTTGAAAGCGCTATCAGGCAATCCTTGTCAGACCGGTTGCCGCGCCGTTGTAAGCGCTGGCGTCCACCGAACGCTCATATGATTTAATGCGCCTATTAAGTGTGTATTTACAAATTTACACGTAAATGGACGTGGTTGAAAGAAGTAGGAAAATAATCCTAAAATAGTTCGGGATAAATCAATAAAAACAACCATAGGCTATCTAGAGGTGCCGCTTTCTGTCCCCACTATCTCGATAAGTGTGAGAATAAAATCCTATTCAAGCCGGGAGATGACATGAACGAACATAAAGCAGCGCCCACAGGGACAGCGCATTTTCATCAGTCCTTCGTCCATCAGGCCCCGCGCGCCACCACATGGTCTCTGGAACGCGCCGGTCAGATGGCCGACATTCGCAAGGCATGCCGTATTGTCCTGCTGATCACCAGGGAAATGGCGCAGGTTGCCGGAGATCGGGTAACGCTGAGAGCCGAGCGCCGTCGCTCGGTCTCCCATTTCCGGCAAATCGCAATGTATGTCTGCCACGTCTCGCTGCAGCTGTCGTTGAGCGAGATCGGCGCGGCATTCGGACGTGACCGCACGACCGTCGCCTATTCCTGCCGTGTGATCGAGGACAGGCGCGACAATCGGGAATTCGATGAATTCGTGGCGTCGGTCGAGCGCCTTGCCTATTCCGTTGTCATGGCCGAGGTGCGGGAAAATGGCTGAGAGCGATAGAAGACGAGGAGCTGCAAAAACATTGCGCACAGGCGAGAAGACGCCGCTTGAGACCCTGGCCCGCCTGAAGGCGCGCGATGGTTCTTCCTTTCTGCCGCCTGCCGCGCATGACGCCGGGGAGCGTCTGCTGTTGGATTTCATGCGGGCGCAGATGCAGCCAAAGATAACGGCCTCGCTGCAGCCGCGCCTTGAAAGTCGGGGCCCCGGGCTGCGGCAGGACGGTGCGGTATTTTCCGACACCGCGATGGATGCGCGGCGCCATGTCGCCCGGGCGTTGAAGGCCGTCGGTCCCGAACTGGCCGATGTGATCCTCGATTTCGTGTGTTTCGAGAAAGGGCTGGAGCAGATGGAGCGGGAGCGGCAATGGCCGGTGCGTTCGGCAAAGCTGATGGTGCGCACCGCCCTGATGGCGCTCGCGCGCCACTATGCACCGCGCCATCGCCGGGTGTCCCACCACTGGGGCGAGGAGGGGTATCGTCCCGATATTTCGGCCATGTTTGCCGATGAGTAAGCCTCAGGCCGCCAGCGCTCCGGCGGCTGTCTGCCGGATTTTTGTCACCATGGCATTGAGACCGTTGGTGCGCTGGGCGGAGAGGTGGTCGACAAGGCCGATGCGGCGGAAGGTTTCGATGGCATCCGTGGCGGCAATATCCGAGGCTTTCCGGCCGGAATAAACGGTCAGAACGATCGAAACGAGGCCGCGGACGATGAAGGCATCCGAATCGCCGCGAAACCGCATCACCGGATCGTCTCCCGCTTCTTTCTCGCTGACGAGCCAGACCTGGCTGGCGCATCCATGGACGCGGTTTTCCTCGTTCTTTTCAGCATCGGGCAGGTCCGGCAGTTCCTTGCCGAGTTCGATCACGTATCGATAGCGGTCTTCCCAGTCTTCCAGAAAGGAAAAATCGTCGATGATCTGGTCGAGTTTCTCATTCATGAGGCGCCTCTTTTCTGTCGCTGCGCTTCATATAGTCCGATGCGGTCCTGATTGAAACGGCAGCGCCGGTGTTTGCCCGGGGAAGATGGTGTCAGCGCGGGCGCGGCGTGGGCAGCGGCACGTTTTCCGGCAGGCCGGAAATCCGCACCGGTTCGGTGGCGGCTGACGGCGGCCGGTCTTGCTGTGCGATCGCGCCGGTGCGGATAAGATCGGTCTGCGCGGAAGGCTCTTCTGCCATGCGGTCGGAGACCGTGGTTCCGGCCGGTGCGACATCGGCGGGTCGGGTGGTTTTGCTGGCGGCCGGGGCGGGGGCTTCGGGCTTTTCCTTCGTAGTGTCGGAAAAATGTGCATCGAGATAGAGATAGACGATTTCCGCCCCCTGGCGGGCCCTGTTGCCGAGGAAGCCGAGGAGACCGGCGCCATCATCGCAGACGTCCGGCCGCTCATCGCACATGCCACTCATGTAATCGATCGTGCCGCGGGCGGCAGACACGGCCCCGCCGATATCGCTGCTATTCGGCAGGGCGGAATGATGGCGTCCCGAATTGCTGCCCAGCAGAACGGGCGCGAAGAACGGCACGATCAGCAGCAGCAGAAAAATCATGAATGCCGATTTCAGCAGAAATCTCATTGTTTCCTTGCCCGTCTGTCGGTTTCGGTGGTGCGTGTCCGGGCGGCCACGCGTTCAAACTCTATTATAAGAGGGTAAATGAGCCGCTAAAAGGTCCGGCCATAACTGTAGTCGTGCAATGAATGCGCCTGTGTTTCCATTTTGATTTGAAAGAAAGATGATGGAATACAAAATGTTACGGAGAATTTTATAGAACGGAAAAGTTGTATGCTGTGACGAAGCATTAACCATGTTGCATGTTTTTGCCGTGCCGATCCGTTTTTGTTGTCTGGCCGCAGGCCTTGCCTTCCATTACCCTTCGTTAAGCCGAACCGGCTAACTTGGCGCCGATCCGACAGGGGGCGACGTTGGCCGCGGCTGACGCCAGGACGCGATATGAAGAGTGAAGATGAATGGCAAAGGCAAGGAAAAAGCAGAGCAGACGCGGCAAGAAGACGCCGTCCATCCTGAGGCGTGGTTGTGTTGCAATCGGGGGATTTGTCGCCCGCCACCCGTCCTGGGTCGGAGGACCGCTGGCCTTTGGCGTCGTTCTGAGCTTCGTTTCCGCCAACGCGCTCTGGTATCAGCCGGGGCCGCATCCCGAACCGCTGATGAAAACCCGGCAACCGTCCGATCCCTATGCCGTTCCGGGACGACGGATGGCGCGTGAAGAGAATTTCGAAACCTTCCGGATCGAGCTGGAAAACGGCGATGACGACCGCGCGGTCGAGGTTGCCGCGCTTGACCGTTCCGGCGGCGGTGACGATCTGATGGCGATCCTGCAATCGGTCGAGCAAGCGTCCCCCAAACCGGCACCTTCAGTGGCCGCACCCAAGCCGCGCGAGGCAGTTGCCTTCGATGATCATGCCATTATCCGTCAGGTTCAGGAACGTCTTGCAGCGGCCGGCTATTACGAGGGCAAGCCCGACGGTGTCACGGGGCCGCTGACGGAAGCGGCTGTGCGTGCCTTTCAGGCCGATCAGGGGATTGCCAAGACCGGTGTTGCCGATGAAGGTCTGCTGGCTCTCCTGAAAAGCAGCGATGCCGGTTTGCCGCCGGTGCCGACGCGGCGGGCGGAGGTGGCGACCGGTGCGCAATCTGACAATACGACGGGCAGCATTTCGGCCTCGGCGTCTGTGGCCGATCCGATGGTGGTGGAAATCCAGCGTGGGCTGGTGAATATCGCCTATGACGACGTTACGGTTGACGGCGTGGCCGGCGCCAATACCCGCGCAGCGATCCTGCAGTTCCAGAAGCATTATCGTCTACCGGAAACCGGCGAGCCGAGCGTGGCCGTGCGTGACAAGCTTGCGGAAATCGGCGCGCTTTGACGGCCGCATGTCCGACTTCCCCTTGAACAGGATACCGGGCCATGCGCGTTAAATCGGATATCTTCGTATCGGCGCTGGTGCGCCGGGTGTTTTCCAGCGGCGATTTTGCCGTTGTGGAGCGCAAGGGCGCGGCCGATGCCGGCGCGATTGCGATCCGGCAGGTGATGCGGGATGGCCGCGAATGCCTGTTCATGCCTGCGCCGCAGTTTTTTACCGCAGAAAGCGCCGAGGACCGGCTTTTCGAAAAACGGCTGGACCGCGCCACGCCTGACGAGGTGGAAGGCAAGCTGGAAAAGGAAGTCCGCTTTGACAGCGATCTCTGGGTCGTCGTGCTGGAGACCGAAACGGTCGAGGGGCTGTTCGCCGTTGCCGGTGAGGATGAATGAGCCGTCCTGAATGTCAGGCAGAGCGCCGGGTCTGACGCCGCGGGGCGTTTTCGCTGGCGGCTTTTTCCTCTTCGGCGCGCCTGTTCTGCCATGCCAGCAATTCCTCGATACAGGCAGTCGGCTGCAGGCTGTCGACGAGTTTTTCCGCCGCATCTTCATTGTTCTGTCTGTCGCCGGCAAGGTCGGGTGCGATGCGCGGCAGCACGTAGGTCGTATCATCCTTCGTCATGCCGAGCGCGATGAGCGCGACACCGAGACGCCGGCCGCTCGCCTCTGACAGGACTTCGGCGGCAAGCACGCGGTCGCCGCCAAGGGCGCGGGCAAATGTTTCGAGAAACAGCGTGCCTTCTCCGCGCCGGGCAAAGCGGACAAGCAGTGCGGTCTGCAGCTCCGAAAGTGTCGAAAGGCCAAGTCTGTCTTCGGCTGCGCTGCCCGCTTTGGCCGCCATTGCCTTCAGCGTCTGGCGCAAGACCTCGCTTTCGTCGCGCGAACCGGTGCGGACATCGAAATTGCCTTCCGGGACTTCATCATCCTGCGGGCGGTGGCAGCCGATCAGCGCCTGAATGACCTTTTGTGACAGGTCGGCGCGGTGGATGATGGCGCGGATGTGCTCCTCGCTCATGGTTTCGATCAGCACTGTCAGGGTTTCGTCGGAAATTGCCGGCGAGCGGGCGAGGAAAGGCGCCGAGATGGCGATTTCCTGCCTGCCGATATAATGGCAGATCTCCTGCGGGACATCGGGATGGCCGGAAAGGGCGGCCACGGCCTGGCGCCGGGCTTCGGGTGTCGATGCCTCATAGACCGGGGGAAACAGTTCGACAAAGCGGCGGCGTTCGGCAGCACTTGGTTTTTCAAGCGCTCCGAAACTCGAGACCGTTGCCATCAGCACGACATCGAGCTTGCGCGTATTCTTCAGCCCTTCAAGTTCCCGGTAACGATCGACCAAGGCCGTACTCCCCGACGAGACCATCGGCAGCTTATCCGCCGGATGATGTCATTCTTCTCTGCCACACCGGGATGTCGAAAAAACGGCAGTCGTTTTCCCGCCCGACGCATAGATGTCTTCAATCTGACAAGAGGTTAGGGGGAAAACGTTAGAAAGATGTTAACCATAGGTGATTGTTCGTATTGACCGGCGGCAAGGCGATTCTCGCCGCCGGTCCGACCGGGTCAGATCGCCAGATATTCCTCGCGCAGTTCGGCATTGTCGAGCACATCCTGGGCGCTGCCGGAAAAGACGACCTCGCCGGTATCCATGATCACCGCGCGGTCGGACAATCGGAGGGCGGCAACGGCGTTCTGTTCGACGATGATGGTGGTGATGCCGAGATCGCGGATCTGGCCGACGATCTTCTCGATTTCCTGGACAATCACCGGGGCGAGCCCTTCGTAAGGTTCGTCCAGAAACAGGATCTTGATCTTGCGGGCCAGCGCGCGGGCGACCGCCAGCATCTGCTGTTCGCCGCCGGAAAGGGTGACGGCTTCCTGATTGCGGCGTTCGGCAAGGCGGGGAAAGCGGTCATAGATTTCCTCGACCGACCAGCCCTTGTCGCCGGCAACCTGGGCCAGCGTCAGGTTTTCCTCCACCGAAAGCCCGCCGATGATCCGCCGGTCTTCCGGCACAAGCTGGACGCCGGCGCGTGCAGCCTGAAAGGCGCGCTTGTTGTGCAGCGGCTCGCCGTCAAGCCAGATTTCGCCCTGGCTGAGGGTCGGGCTGTCGAGGCGGGCGAGTGTTCGAAGTGTCGTGGTCTTGCCGGCACCATTGCGGCCGAGAAGCGAAAGCACCTCGCCCTTCCTGATGTCGAAGGACACGCCCTGCACGATATAGCTTTCGCCATACCAGGCATGAATGTCGCGCACCGACAGAAAGGCATCATTGACTGTTTCCGACACGTTGACCTGCTCCCCGGCGAAATTGCGTTTTTCCATGGCCATGTTCATTCGTGAGCCTCCCCGAGATAGGCTTCCCGGACCTTCGGATTGCCACGGACCTCATCGGGAGAACCTTCGGCGATGATGCGGCCCTGGGCAAGAACCGAGATCTTGTCGGCAAGCGAAAACACGACATGCATGTCATGTTCGATGATCACCTTGGTCATGCCGCGGGCCTTGATGCGCTGCAACAGCTCGATGGTCATGTTGGTGTCGTGGCGCGCCATGCCGGCGGTCGGCTCGTCGAGCAGCAGCAGTTTCGGTTTCTGGATCAGACACATGGCCAGTTCCAGCCGGCGCTTGTCGCCGCGCGACAGCGAGCCGGCCTCATGATGGCGGCGGGCGGAAAGGCCGATATCCTCGAGCATGAATTCCGCCTCGTCGCGGATTTCCTTCTCGCCGGAAAGCGCCCTGACGGCGTTCAGCCGGAAGGCGCCGTCGCGCCGGGCGAATGCCGGGATCATGACGTTTTCGATCAGCGTCAGGTCCGGAAAGATTTCCGGGGTCTGGAACACGCGCGATACACCCATCTGGTTGATTTCGTGCGGTTCGTGCCGGTCGAGCGTCTGTCCGTCGAAGATCACATGGCCGTGGCTTGGCTTGATGCGGCCGATGCAGACATTGAGCAGGGTCGACTTGCCGGCGCCGTTCGGCCCGATAATGGCATGGACCTTGCCGCTTTCAACCTCGAGGTCGACGTCGGAGAGGGCGCGCAGGCCTCCGAAGCTCTTGTGAACATCGGCAACGTGCAAAACGATATTTTTCTCTGCCATGGTTCTACTCCGCGGGCTGGATTTTTGCGGCCGACTGCGCCTTGCGACCGCCGCCGCCACCGAAGAAGCGGACACGCAGGCGTTTGGCGCCTTCCATGATGCCGCCGGGCAGGAAGATGACGATCGCCATGAAGATGAGACCAAGCGTCAGGTGCCAGCCATCGCCGACGAACAGCGACAACAGTCCGACAAGCGGCGTCTCGATCACGTCGGGCAGGGCCGACAGCGCGCCGTGCAGCGCGGCATCGTTGAACGAGGAAAAGATGTTTTCGAAATATTTGATCACGACGGCGCCGATGACCGGGCCGAGCAGCGTGCCGACACCGCCGAGAATGGTCATCAGCACCACTTCGCCCGAGGCCGTCCACTGCATGCGTTCAGCACCCGCCAGCGGATCGGTGACGGCCATCAGCGCGCCGGCAAGACCTGCGAACATGCCGGAGATGATGAAGGCGGACCGCAGATAGGGGCGGGTGTTGAAGCCGGTATACATCATCCGGTTCTGGTTGGACTTCACCGCCTTCAGCATCATGCCGAAGGGCGAGCGGAAGATCCTGAGCGTGATGAAGAAGCAGACCAGAAGGGCGATGGCACAGAAGTAAAAGCCGGCATAGCCCTGAAGCTCAATCCCGAAGAAATCCGGTGAGGGCAGGCCTTCGCCCGGTGTCAGAAACATATGGTCAATGATGCGCGGGTCGTTTTGCGACAGTTGCAGGCCGGTTTCACCGTTGGTGATCGGGGTCAGCACAGAATAGGCGAGATTGTAGCTCATCTGCGCGAAGGCGAGCGTGAGGATCGAGAAATAGATGCCGGACCGGCGCAGGCTGACATAGCCGATAACGGCCGCAAACAGGCCCGAACAGATCATGGCGAAGATGATCGCCGGAATGGCGTTCATGGTGAAAAGCTTGAACGACCAGACGGCGGCATAGGAGCCGACGCCCAGAAAGGCGGCGTGACCGAAGGAAAGATAGCCCGTCAGCCCGAACAGGATGTTGAAGCCGATGGCGAAAATCCCGAAGATCGCGAATTTCTGCAGCAATGCGGGATAGGCGGCTCCCAGCGGCATGAACAGGATCGGCGCCAGAAGCACGATCACCGAAAACACGATGAACAGCAGCCAGTCGTTGCGCGAAAGATTGGCAAACATTCGGTTAGTCCTCCATCACGCCACGGCGGCCCATGAGCCCGCGCGGCATGGTCAAGAGAATGATGACGGCAACGAGGTAGATGATCACCTGGTCGATACCGGGGATGATGGATTTGACCTCGTTCATCGAGGCGAAGGATTGCAGGATGCCAAGCGTGAAACCGGCAACGATGGCGCCGGGCAGGGAACCCATGCCGCCGACCACGACGACGACGAAGCTCAGCACCAGGAAATCCATGCCGAGATGATAGTTCGGCGGCAGGATCGGCGTGTACATCACGCCGGCAAGACCTGCGACGACGGCGGCGATGCCGAAGACGACGGTGAAGCGCTTCTCGATGTCGATGCCGAGCAGACCGACGGTCTCGCGGTCACGCATGCCGGCGCGCACCACCATGCCGTAGGTGGTGAATTGCAGGAAGGCAAAGACCGCGCCGATGACCAGGGCTGCGAACAGGAAGTAGATCAGCCGCCACCAGGGATAGACGATGAAGGCATCGGCCATGCCGAACCAGGCGGCGATATTGGCGGTGCCGGCAAAGGCGTCGGGGGCGGCCTGCGGCACGGGGTTGGCGCCGTAGATCTTCTTGATGATCTCCTGCAGGACGATGGCCAGCCCGAAGGTCACCAGAATCTGGTCGGCGTGGGGGCGCTTGTAGAAAAAGCGGATCAGCCCGCGTTCCATGACAAGCCCGATGATGAGCATGACCGGGATGGCCAGCAGGATCGAGAGCGGAACCGACCAGTTGATCATGGCCGCGCCGAAATCACCGAAGGCATATTCCATGTAGGGCACGGGGCGCGGTGCGAACAGGGCGCCTTCCGCCTTGGGCGGCTGGACCGGCCATGTCAGAAGGGCATTGAAGGTGACGGCGCAAAACGCACCGAGCATGAACAGCGCGCCATGGGCGAAATTGACCACGCCGAGCGTGCCGAAGACCAGCGTCAGGCCAAGGGCGATCAGCGAATAGGCTGCGCCCTTGTCGAGGCCGTTCAGAAACTGAATGATGATGGCGTCCATTGACCGCGTTTCCACTGTTGCCGGAAGGGCCGGGCGCTATTGTTACGCCCGGCCGAAAATGCAAGCGATCGTTTCAGATCAGCAGGTCTTGGCCGTATCCGGGCCGAGCTCGCCGCCGAAGATCGACGGGTCGTAGTCGACATCGGCACGCGGCACGACCTTGACGACTTCCAGAAGGTCGAACTCGCTTTGCGGATCGGGATTGCCGCGCACCACCAGCACATCCTTCATGCACTGGTGATCGGCGGCGCGGTAAAGCGTCGGGCCGTTGCCCATGCCGTCGAACTCGAAACCTTCCAGCGCCTTGATGACTTCCGGTGCGAAGAAGGTGCCGGCGCGTTCCACGGCATCGGCATAAAGCAGGGCCTGGACATAGCAGGTGTGGGCGGCCTGGGACGGCGGGAAGCCGTATTCCGCGCCGAAGGATTGGACGAAAGCCTGGCTGCCGTCATCATCGAGCGACCAGTTCCAGTTGGCCGAGCCGAGAATGTTTTCAGCGGCCGCGCCTGCGCCCTGCGCCATCAGGCGGGAGAACAGCGGCACGACGATCTCGAAATTCTTGCCGTTGACCTGCTTGTCCTTCAGACCGAACTGCACGGCCTGGGTCAGGGAATTGACCATGTCGCCGCCGTAATGGTTGAGGATCAGCACATCTGCGCCGGAGTTCAGCACCGGGGTGATGTACTGCGAGAAATCGCCGGCGCCGACCGGCGTCTTGACGGTCTGGACGGTTTCCCAGCCGAGACCCTCCGTTGCGTTCTTGATCGATTCCTCCTGGGTCCAGCCCCAGGTGTAGTCGGCCGTCAGGTGATAGGCGCGGCGGTCGGAACCGTATTCCTGCTGGAGCACAGGCGCGAGCGCCTCGCCCGACTGATAGGCGTTGAAGAAGTGACGGAAACCGTAGCGGCGCTTGTCCTTGCCGGTGGTGTCGTTGGAGTGGGTGAGACCGGCCATGAAGATCACGCCCATGTCCTGGCAGAGGCTCTGGACGGCGACAGCCACGCCCGAAGATGAGCCGCCGGTGATCATCACTGCGCCTTCCTTCTCGATCATGCGCTTGGCGCTGTCGCGGGCGGCATCGGATTTGGTCTGTGTGTCGCCGGTGACGTAGTTGACCTTCTTGCCGAGAATGCCGTTGCCCTTCAGCGCCTTGGAGGAGAAGGTGGCCAGCATACCGCCGTCGCCTTCCCCGTTCAGATGCTTGGCGGCAAGCTGCAGCGCCTTCATTTCATCCGCCCCCTCATCGGCGTAAGGGCCGGTCTGCGGCACGTTGAAGCCGAGGGTGACGGTGCTGCCGGTCGGCATGTTGCACGACATGTCCTGCGCATAGGCTCCGCGCATGAAATGCATCGGTGCGGCCAGTGTCACACCGGCAGCCGCACCCGCGCGCAGCAGGCTGCGTCGGTTGATGATAAATTTTGACATCGGACTCCTCCCAAGTCGTCAGAGATGACTGCACGCTCCTCAGGGTGCAGCGGCGCTTTCCTCCAAAGCGCATGGAAGACAGTAACAAGCGGTCAAATTGTCGCAATTGAGCGAAAGTGATAAGACCTTGGTCGAAGGCAGCGCCGGCTTACCTTCGGCATATGCGCCGATGGCGGGTTGAACCGCGGGACAGGCCGTCGCATATAGCGGCCTTCAACATGAAGGTGATCCGGATATGGTCGACAAGGCACAGGAACAGCAACCGTTCTGGCGGACAAAGCGGCTCGATCAGATGAACAACCGCGAATGGGAGAGCCTGTGCGATGGCTGCGGGCTGTGCTGTCTCAACAAGCTGGAGGACTGGGAGACCGGCGAGATTGCCTATACCTCGGTTGCCTGTCGCCTGCTCGACGGCCACAGCTGCCAGTGTTCGGACTATCCGGAGCGCTGGAAAACGGTGCCGGAATGTATTCAGCTCGACCTTGCGGGCGTTGAGGAAATCCCCTGGCTGCCGCCGACCTGCGCCTATCGGCTCGTGCATGAAGGCCATGACCTTTACTGGTGGCACTATCTCGTTTCCGGCGATCGCGAAACCGTGCATCAGGCCGGCATTTCCGCGCGCGACCGGACGGTCAGCGAGATGGAGGTGCCGGTGGAGGACTATGAGGACTACATCATCGAATGGCCGGTGCTGACGGGTGAGAAAACCGGCTGATCGGCTCCAATTCCGGTTTGTCCCTGCGCGCTTGATCCAGCGCAAGGCAGGGCTATGGACGGGTTTTATGTATTCATCCTCGTAAGTATGAATATAAAGGAATCCTCCCATGGCTACCGACTACGTTCAGATGACCGTCGATGTTTCGAAGCAGACCGCCGTGCTTCGCAAGGACATAACCGAAACGATGAGCGGGTTTTCGGCAATGGCAGGCGCTGCCTGCAAGGCGAATGCACTTGATGCCAAGACCAAGGAATATATCGCGCTCGGCATGGCGGTGGCGCTGCGCTGCGAGCCCTGCATCGCCTTTCATGCCAAGGCGCTGGTCAAGCTTGGCGTGACCCGGGCGGAATATGAGGAAGTGCTGGGGGTCGCTGTCTATATGGGCGGCGGACCGTCGCTGATGTATTCCGCACACGCGATGGAAGCCTTCGACCAGTTCTCGGCAAAATGAGAAAAAAATCACATAATAGGAAAATAATCCTTGACGGCGTTACGGTCGTTTGATAGGTTTTATCTACAGTCGGAAATCTGTGAGGGTCGGAGACGACACCAAACCCGGTTTCAGGCTCATCATCCGATTTTTCAGCCCGGTTTTCCAACCGGGCTTTTTTGTTGCCGAACGGCTGCCGGAGCGCCGGAAGGAGGTTTCGTGGTTGACCATGAGACATGCGATATTTCGCTGTTCGGGCTTTGGCCGCGCAGCCCGCGCTATGATGGCGATCTCGCCGGGCGGCGTGTGGATGCGGCCTATCATGTGATCGAGCCGAAGGCGCGCAGTGGCGATGCCGATGATGCGCTCAGGCTTTTGCTGAACGATCTGACGGCCGAGATGCGGGCCCAGTTTGCCTTTTTCCGCAAACTGCGGATGGCGGCGGTGAAGAAGAGCCGCGCCGAAGACGGTGATGCGACGGATGTGCGCGGCGAGGTGAAGGCGGCGGCCGACGCGGTGGCGCTGATCATCCGCACGCTGGAAAAGGCCGACGAACTGCAGCGCCGGCTTGCCGAAAGCCGCCGCAATGCGGAAGAGCGCGATCTCAACCTCAGGGACTATGACGATGCCAAAGCCCACTTCCTCGACCTCATTGAAAAGCGGGCCGAGGAACTGGCGCAAAAGCGGATCGCCGAGCGGGCCGGACCGGGCACCGTATGATCCTTATGCCTTTGTCCGCGAACTGGCGCGTGACTGGTCGTTTCTGGCACGGCCGGAACAACTGCCGCCGGCAGGGCACTGGCGGACGTGGCTTTTGATGGGCGGACGCGGTTCCGGCAAGACCCGCGCCGGGGCGGAATGGGTGCATGGGCTGGCGCTTGCCGGCGGGCCGAAAAGCGATCTGCGCATGGCGCTGGTGGCCGAAACGCTGGGCGATGCCCGCGAGGTGATGATTGACGGCGTATCCGGCATTTGCCGGGTGGCGCGGCGGATGAAACCGGTTTTCGAGATCACGCGGCGCAGGCTGGTTTGGCCGAATGGCGCCATGGCCTATCTGTTTTCCTCCGAGGACCCGGAGGCGCTGCGCGGGCCGCAGTTTCATTTTGCCTGGTGCGATGAGCTGGCGAAATGGCGTTACGGCCAGGAATGCTGGGATATGTTGCAGTTCGGGCTGCGGCTCGGCGCAACGCCGTGCCAGATGGTGACGACAACGCCGCGTGCCGTGCCGCTGCTGAAAAAGCTGATGGCGGAGAATGATACGGCGCTGACGCGGATTGCGACGGCGGATAACCGCGCCAATCTGGCGCCAGGGTTCATCAAGGCGCTTGCGAGCCGCTATGGCGGCACGCGGCTTGGCCGCCAGGAACTGGACGGCGAGCTGATCGAGGACCGCGAGGACGGGCTCTGGCGGCGCATGGAGCTTGAGGCGGCCGTTTCGCGCAATGCAATGGCGACGGGGCGGATTGTCGTTGCCGTCGACCCGCCTTCGGGCTCCGGCCGCCGATCCGTCTGCGGCATCGTGGTTGCCGGAGCCATGGAAAATGATGGCGCATTGGTGCTGGCGGACTGTTCCGTTGAGGGCGGGACGCCGGCGCAATGGGCGCTGGCGGTGGTCGAGGCGTTTCGCCGGTTCGATGCCGACCGGGTGGTGGCGGAGATCAATCAGGGCGGCGATATGGTGACCGCAATGCTCAAAAGCGTTGACGAACGCCTGCCGGTTTCGACGGTCAGGGCCAAACGCGGCAAGTTTCTGCGCGCCGAACCGGTGGCGGCACTCTACGAGCAGGGCAGGGTGCGCCATGCGGGGCATTTTGCCCGGCTCGTCGACCAGATGTGCGATTTCGGGCCGGATGGGCTTTCCGCCGGACGCTCGCCTGACCGGCTGGATGCGCTGGTCTGGGCACTGACGGCTTTGCTCCTGGAGGGCGACGGCGTGCCGCGGGTGCGCGGCGTTTGAGCGCTATTGACGCTTGCACCGCACAATGCCGCATGCTAGCCGGTTGCCGCTATCGGCCGTTTCGGCATTGCATGAGGTTTTCGCATGATCAGACATATCGTTTTCTTTTCGGTGCCGGAAGGCGGTGACGCGGATGCGGTCGAGGCCGGTCTTTCGATCCTGACGGAAAACCCGCATGCAACAGTGCTGGAGATCGGCCGCAACGCGCGCAGCGATCTTTATGACGAGAAAGTCGATTTCATCGTCTATGGCGAGTTTGAGGACGAGGCGGCGCTTGCCGCCTATCGCGCCCACCCGCTTTATGAGAAGTCGACCTCTCTGGTCCGGCCGCTCCGCGAAATGCGGATTGCCGCCGATTTTGACTCTTCGGTTGCAGTGCGGCACTCGCGCTACAGGGACTGAGGTCTCAACTGAAATTTGACTGACAAAGCCCCGGTTCGCCGGGGCTTTTTTGTTTCAAGCCAAGGAAAAAGGGGTGAGGCATGAAAATGCCCTTTCATCTGCCGGGCAGGCGCCCGGCCGACGCTGCCCGCGTGTCCGATAAAAAGGCGGCGACAATGGTCTCCGCGCTGGCGCTGAGCGGCGAGGCGCGCTGGTCCGGCCGCTCTTACACCGCCCTTGCCCGCGAGGGGTTCATGAAAAACCCGGTCGCCCATCGGGCTGTCCGGCTGATCGCCGAGGCGGCAGGGAACATGCCCTGGCAATTGTTCGAAAACGGCACGCTTGTCGCCGACCACCCGCTGCTTTCGCTTTTGAAACGGCCGAACCGGCGCATGTGCGGGGCGGATTTTCTCGAAGCCCTGTTCGGGGCGTTGCTGCTTTCGGGCAATGCCTATGTCGAACCGATCGTTCTGGGCGAGGATTTGCGCGAGCTGCATCTTCTGAGGCCTGACCGTATCCGCGTCATCGAGGGGCGTGACGGCTGGCCGGAGGCTTATGAATATCGCACCGGCAATCATGTAAGCCGGTTTGCCGCCGAAGGTGATGGTTTGAGCCTGCTTCATATGCGGCTGTTTCATCCGCTCGACGACCAGACGGGATTTTCGCCGCTGGCCGCTGCCCAGCGGGCGCTCGACCTGCACAATGCGGCATCGGTCTGGAACAAGGCGCTGCTCGACAATTCGGCTCGACCGTCCGGCGCGCTGGTCTATCAGCCCAAGGATGGCGGTAACCTGACCGAGGAACAGTATGAGCGGCTGAAGCAGGAGCTGGAAGAGGGCTATAGCGGCCCGGTGAAGGCCGGGCGGCCGCTGCTTCTGGAAGGCGGGCTCGACTGGAAGGCGATGGGGCTGACGCCGCGCGACATGGATTTTACCGAGGCGCGCAATGGGGCGGCCCGTGATATCGCGCTTGCCATCGGCGTGCCGCCGATGATGCTCGGCATTCCCGGTGACAACACTTATTCCAACTATCAGGAGGCCAACCGCGCCTTCTACCGGTTGACCGTGCTGCCGCTGATTGCCCGCACCGCCGCCTCGCTGACGGCCTGGCTGGAGCCGGTTTACGGCGAGGGGCTGAAGCTTGAACCCGACCTCGATCAGGTGCCGGCCCTTGCCGCCGAACGCGATGCGCTGTGGGCCCGCGTTTCTGCGGCCGCTTTCCTCACCGACGAAGAGAAGCGCGAGGCCGTGGGGTACTGAGCATGAGCAACAAAAATCCTGAAACAGGAGCGGATATGGGCGGGAAAACCATGCTGGCCGATGAACTGAAATATGCCGATCTGTCGCTGACCGATCTTGCCGGCGACGGCTCGTTTTCCGGCTATGCCAGCCTGTTCGGCGAAATCGATCTCGGCAAGGACATGATCGAGCGCGGCGCGTTTTCGCGCTCGCTGCAGAAACGTGGGGCCGAAGGCGTGCGAATGCTGTTCCAGCACGATCCGTCCGAGCCGATCGGCGCCTGGCGCAAGATCCGCGAGGATGGGCGCGGGCTTTATGTCGAGGGTGTGCTTTCGGCCGATGTGGCGCGGGCCCGCGAGGTGCATGCGCTGATGAAATCCGGCGGTCTCGACGGGCTTTCCATCGGGTTTCAGACCGTGCGCGCCAAGACCGATGCGAAAACCGGGGTGCGCCGGGTGCTGGAAGCGGATCTCTGGGAAATTTCAATCGTCACCTTTCCGATGCTGCCATCGGCACGCATTGCCAGCGTGAAGCAGGCCGGTGACGCATTTCCCACCATCAGGGAATTCGAGCGATGGCTGACGCGGGATGCCGGCCTGAGCCGAAAGGCGGCGCGCCGGCTTCTGTCCGGCGGCTATGACGCGCTGGTCGGCGGGCGGGATGCGGCCGGCGGCGACGAGACCGACGACGAACGGCTGCTCGGGCTTTTGAACCGTGCACGCCGGTTGATGTCGTCCTGACCTTTTCAATCACTGAAAGGAATTCATCGTGACAGATATGAAGATGAAAGCGGCGCCCGAGATCAAGAGTGCGCCCGCGAGCATTTCGGAGGCGTTCGAGGCGTTCATGTCGAGCTTCGAGAGCTTCAAGGATGCCAATGACCGCCGGCTTGGCGAAATCGAAAGCAAGATGGGCGAGGATGTGGTGACCCGCGAAAAGGTCGACCGCATCAACCGCGCCATGGATGCACAGGCCCGCCAACTTGAGGAAATCCAGCTGAAGAAGGCGCGACCAGCTCTTGGCCGCGGCACGAGCCTTGCGGCGAGCGAGCACAAGGCGGCGTTCGAGAATTATATCCGCCGTGGTGACGAGCATGGCCTCCGGGCGCTTGAGGCCAAGGCGATCTCGACGACGGAAAGCGATGGCGGCTATCTGGTGCCGGATGAGACCGACACGGAAATCGGCCGCAGGCTTTCCGCCGTCTCGCCGATCCGCCGGCTGGCAACGGTGCGCCAGGTTTCTGGCGCGGTGCTGAAGAAGCCGTTCATCGCCTCGGGCTTCACGGCCGGCTGGGTCGGCGAGATTGCCGATCGCGACCAGACGGCAACGCCGGATATCTCCGAACTGACCTTCCCGACGATGGAGCTTTACGCCATGCCGGCGGCAAGCGCCTCGCTGCTTGACGATGCGGCTGTCGATGTCGAAAGCTGGATCGCTTCTGAGATCGATATCGCCTTTGCCGAGCAGGAAGGGGCGGCCTTCGTCAACGGCAATACGGTGAATACGCCCAAGGGGTTCCTGAGCTACACCACCGTGGCCGACAGCGCCTGGGAGTGGGATATGATCGGCTATATCGCCACCGGCGTCGATGGCGACTTCAAGGCGGCCGATCCTTCCGATACGCTGATCGAGACGATCTATGCGCTGAAGGCGGCGCACCGCCAGAACGCAAATTTCGTGATGAACCGGAAGACGCAAGGGGCGATCCGCAAGTTCAAGGACGATGACGGCAACTATCTCTGGCAGCCACCTGCAAGTCTCGGCCAGCCAGCCTCGCTGATGGGCTTTCCGGTGACCGAGGCGGAAGACATGCCGGATGTCGGGACCGACAGCATGTCGATCGCCTTTGGTGATTTCGCCGCCGGTTATCTGGTTGTCGACCGCGCCGGTGTGCGGGTGCTGCGCGATCCCTATTCCGCCAAGCCCTACGTGCTGTTCTACACCACCAAGCGCGTGGGCGGCGGGGTGCAGAACTTCGAGGCGATCAAGCTGGTGAAGTTCGGCGAAGCGTAAGCGGCGGAAGGGAAACGAAGCAGCCTCTACCACGGGCCGGGTTGTTGACAAACCTGCCACTCGCCTCGGCGTCATCCTCCGGCTTGATCGGAGGATCCATGGCGATATGAGGCGTGCCTGAAAATAATTTATGTTCAATTGCTTGAGCGTAATGGATGCTCGGATCAAGTCCGAGCATGACCCCGTTGGGAAAGCCGGGTGCGACCCGCACATTCACGTCGCTGGCTTTGTCAACAAACTGCACCCCGGCAGGTTCTGCCGGGGTTTTTTGATGGCACAAGGACACGATTGCGATGAGTTATGCCCTGATCACGCCGGCAGCGGAAGAACCGGTGACGGTCTCCGAGGCCAGGGATTTTCTGCGACTGGACAATGGTGACGAGGACACGCTGCTGGGCGATCTGATCACCACGGCACGGGATTATCTGGAGACGATCAGCGGCCTTTCGCTGGTGACCCAGCAATGGCGGCTGTGCCGTGACGACTGGCCGTCAAGCGGAATGGTGTCGCTGGCGCGCGGGCCGGTGCAATCGGTCGAGGCCGTCACGGTCTACGATGGCGGCGGTACGCCGTCCGTTGTTTCGCTTGATCGTGCGCGGCTGGATGGCCGGGCGCGGCCGGCGCGGTTCTATCTGCCGGCGCTTGCCGGACGGCGTGCGGGCGTGAACGGGATCGAGGTTGATTTTACGGCCGGGTTCGGAGCCGCGGCGGATGTGCCGGAGGTCGCCAGGCAGGCGATCCTGCGCCACGTCGCCCACATGTTTGTCTTTCGCGGGGTCGTCAGCGCCGAGCAGCAGCCTGCCGGTGCGCCGGATGGTTATGACCGGCTGATTGCGCCGCTGAAAGCCTGGAGGCTTTGATGCTGACACTCGACCCCGGCGCATTTTCCGCGCGTCTCGATTTGATGACGCCTGAGGCCACCTCTGACGGGCAGGGCGGTGCAACAATCACCTATGTGGCCTTCGCAAAAGCCTGGGCCCGGATCGAACCCGTATCGATTGCCTTCAGCGAAGAGGCCAATGGCGAGACCTTTCGGGTGACCCACGAAATCTGGCTGAGGGCGCGCGCTGATCTCGTGCCCGGCATGCGATTTCGGCGCGGCAGCCGGGTTTTCAGACTGGCCGGCTGGCGCGATCCGGATGAGACCGGGCGCTATACGGTCTGCCGTTGCGAGGAGGTGGCGACATGAGTTCTGCTGAAAACGCGCTGCTCGGCGCAATCCACAGGACGCTGAATTCCGATGCGGCACTGTCGGCACTGATCGGCGCCGATGCAATTTTTGACCGGCTGCTCAGCCGGCCGCGTTTGCCGGCCATTGTCTTTGGAGAATGCGAGACCCGCGACTATTCGACGTCCACGGAGAGCGGAAGCGAGCATTTTCTGACCATTGAAATCTGGTCGGAGGCGCATGGTCGCAAGACGTTGCAGACAATCGAGGCGCGGGTGAAAGCGCTGCTTCATGACAGCGATCTGAGCCTTTCCGGATTTGCGCTGATCAACCTGCTGCACCGCTCCACGCGGGTGCGACGGGTGACGCGGACCGGCTATTTCCTCGCCGAAATGCGGTTTCGCGCCGTGACCGAACCCGCCTGAGCCGGCCCTTTTTCCAATTCTGAACGGAGAGTGTGATGACAGCCCAGAAGGCCAAGGATCTGCTGCTGAAGCTGCATAATGGAAGTGCCTATGAGACGGTTGCCGGCCTCAGGTCGAAGCGGCTGGCGTTCAATGCCGAAACGGTGGACATTACCGATTCGGAAAGTGCGGGACGCTGGCGCGAACTTCTCGGCGGCGCGGGCATTCAGCGCGCCTCGCTGACGGCGAGCGGTATTTTCAAAGATGCGGCGTCCGATGAAACGGTGCGGGTGGCTTTTTTTGCCGGTGCGCTTGTGAGTGCGGAGATCGTGATCCCGGGTTTCGGCACGCTTGCCGGTCCGTTCCAGTTCACATCGCTCGAATATTCCGGCCAGCATAATGGCGAGCTGCAGTTCGAGGTCGCCCTTGAATCGGGCGGGGCGATCAGCTTTGGAGGCGGAGCATGACACGCAGCGATGCCCATGGCCGCGCCAACCGCTATCGCGGTGAGGTGGAGGCGGTGATTGACGGCGAACGCCGTATTCTGTGCCTCACGCTGGGCGCGCTGGCAGAGCTTGAGACGGCGTTTTCGGCCGATGGTCTCGGTGATCTTGGAAAACGGCTGGGTTCGGGACGGCTGAAAGCGCATGACCTGATTGCCATCATTGGCGCAGGGCTGCGCGGCGGCGGCAATGCGATCGACGACGACGAGGTGGCGGCGATGAGCATGGAAGGCGGCGTGGCGGCCTATGCGAAACTCGCCGGTGAACTTCTGACCGTGACCTTTTCGGGAGGAGAGGCTGTTCGTCCGCAAACGGACGGAAACACGCCGGACCCTTCCTAGCCGCAGCGGCAGCGCCCGAACCTCCCGGCGCCGAACCGTTCCCCTGGCGGTCGGTGCTTCATACGGGGCTTTGCCTGCTGCGGCTGCAACCTGACGATTTCTGGGCGCTTTCACCGGTCGAATTTGCGGCGATGACGGGGGCTTTTGTGCCGGTCGCGCCCTATCCGACACGGGCGAACCTTGAAGACCTGATGATGCGTTACCCCGACCAAGCGAGGAACGGTGATGGAACCTGACACAAGCGATAATTATGCCGATGCCGTGAGCGGTGCGAGTGCGCTTTATGACGTTCTGGGCGACCTTGAGGCGCAGTCCGACCGGTTTTCGAGGGCGATCACCGGCGCACTGAAGGATGCGACGCTCTCCGGCAAGGGGTTGCAGACCGTGCTGGGGGACCTCGGGCGGCGGCTTTCCGAACTGGCGTTGAACTCGGCGCTGAAGCCGCTCGAAAATGCGATTTCCGGCCAGATCGGCAATCTTGCCGAAGGACTGGTTCAGGTGTTTACCCATGCCAATGGCGGGGTGCCGGGCCGGATTACGCCATTTGCTTCAGGCGGTGTGGTTTCGCGGCCGACCTATTTTCCGGTGAGCGGCGAGCTCGGGCTGATGGGAGAAGCCGGCAGCGAGGCGATCCTGCCCCTGAAGCGCGGTTCCGACGGTGCGCTTGGCGTTGCCGCTTCGGGCGGCGGCGGGCCGCAGATCGTCTTCAACGTGACGGCGCAGGATGCCGCGAGCTTCCAGAAGAGCCAGGGGCAGATCTCGGCGATGCTGGCCAGAGCCGTGCGCTCCGGTCAGCGTAATATCTGAGGAGGCACCATGAGCACGAGCTTTCACGACGTGCGCTTTCCGTTGCGGCTGTCGCTTGCCGTCAGCGGCGGGCCGGTGCGACACACCGATATTGTCAACCTTTCCAACGGACGGGAAAACCGCAACCAGCGCTGGCGCAATTCCAGGCGCTCCTATGATGCCGGTTCCGCGGTTCGTTCGATTGCGGACTTGTATGAACTGACGGCATTTTTCGAGGCGCGGAACGGCCAGCTTTACGGTTTTCGCTTTCGCGACCCGGTCGACTTCAAGTCCTGCGGGCCGCTTGCCGAACCCGGGCCGTCGGATCAACGGATCGGGCAAGGGGATGGCGCCACGACCGCGTTTCAGCTGATCAAGACCTATGGCGACAGCGCGGCTGCGTTTGTGCGGACGATCGAAAAACCGGTGGCCGAAACCGTGCGGGTTTCGGTCGACGGGATCGAGAGCCCGGAAACGGATTTCTCCGTCGATGCGACGACCGGGATCGTCACCTTTGACGCCGGAGCGGTGCCGGCAGACGGAGCGGAGATATTCGCCGGATATGTTTTCGATGTGCCGGTCCGCTTCGATATCGATCGCATCGACATCAATATGAAAGCCTTCAATGCGGGCAGTGTGCCATCTGTGCCGCTGGTGGAGATCATGCCATGAGAGCAATGAATGCGGCGCTGCAGGCGCACCTTGTGCAGGACGCAACCACTGTCTGCCACTGCTGGCGGCTTGTGTTGAAAAACGGAACCGTTCTCGGCTTTACCGAGCATGATCGCGATCTCGTTTTTGCCGGGACGCATTTTCTGGCGGCAAGTGGTTTTTCTTCCTCCGGCTTCGAGGCCGAGGACGGCCTTGCGGCCAGCACCAATGAGGTCGTCGGCGGTTTTTCCAATGATGCCATTACGGAAGAAGCACTGGCGGCCGGCGACTATGACGGCGCGCGCGTGGAGGTTTTTCTTGTGAATTGGCAAGCGCCCGATCAGCACCAGATCATGCAGGTCTACGAGGTCGGCGAAGTTTCGCGCGAAGGTGGCGGCTTCAGTGCCGAATTGCGGGCGATCACCCATCGGTTGTCACAGCCGCAGGGGCGCAGCTTCACCCGGCGTTGCGATGCCGTGTTCGGGGATACGGCCTGTGGCTTCAACCCGCAAAGCCCCGGCTTCTTCACGACCGGAACGGTTGCCGCGGTTGAAACCGATACCCGGATTTTGGTGACGGCAGGCGGCGATTTTTCCGAAGGGTTTTTCGCCCATGGTGTGTTGAGCTTTGAAAGCGGCAATCTTGCCGGGCGTCGTTTCGACATCGAAACCAACGCGCTTTCATCCAGCGACATGCGTATTGATCTGTGGTTGCCCCTTGAGAGCATGCCCGAGGCCGGAGATCAGGTGCGCCTGACGGCGGGGTGCGACAAGGCATTTTCCACCTGCCGCAACAAGTTCGCCAATCATCTCAATTTTCGCGGCTTTCCGCACATGCCCGGTGCTGATTTCGGCTATTCCTATGTGAATGGCGAAAGCACGCATGACGGAAGCCCGATCTTCAAATGACAACGATGGGGGCACGCGCCGTCGCCGAGGCCGAAAAGTGGATCGGGACACCCTATCGCCACCAGGCTTCGGAGATTGGTGTCGGTTGCGATTGTCTCGGGCTTATTCGGGGGGTGTGGGGGCGACTTTACGGTGAGGTTCCGGGTATCGGCGCGCCTTATGCTGCCGACTGGGCCGAACGCACCGGCCGGGAACGGCTGCTGGACGCCGCTGCCCGTTATTGCGGTACGGCGATCGCTCTCGAACAGATGGCCCCCGGGGATATCCTGTTGTTTCGCTGGCGCGCGCAGTTTGCCGCCAAACACGCCGGGATCCTGAGCGCAGACGATCAGTTCATCCACGCCTACGAGCAGGCGGGGGTGATCTGCTCGTCACTCGTTCCCGGATGGCGGCGGCGGATTGCCGGCGTCTACCGGTTTCCCGATTTTCCACCCGTGCGGTCCGGCACTGACTGACGCAGCCTGCGTTCGCAATTCTTCAAATACAAAAAAAGAGACCGGCCCTGTCTGCCTCAGGCATGGCGCGGCCCGTTTCCTGATCGAGGTTCTGGCAATGGCGACAATCGTGTTTCAGGCGGCAGGCGCCGTGATCGGCAGTGTCTTCGGGCCCTTCGGCGCAGTTGCCGGGCGGGCGCTGGGGGCGCTGGCCGGCGCTGCCGTCGACAATTCGTTGTTTTCCGGCGGGCGCAGGGTCAGCGGGCGGCACCTGCCAACAGCTCGTATGGGCGGAGCCGAGGAAGGCGCTGCGATACCGCGCGTCTACGGCACATCGCGGATCGGCGGCACGCTGATCTGGGCGACGCGCTTTGAGGAGGAAGTGGTCGAGGAACGGACCGGCGGCAAGGCATCCGCCGGCCCCACGGTCGAAAGCTTCTCCTATTTCGGCAATTTCGCCTTCGGGATTTGCGAAGGTCCTGTTGCCGCGATCCGGCGGGTCTGGGCGGACGGGCGTGAGCTGGATCTTACCACGATCGAAATGCGCTTTTATGCCGGCGATGACAATCAGTTGCCGGACCCTCTGATCGAGGCCAAGCAGGGAACGGGCAACGCGCCGGCCTATCGCGGGCTGAGCTATGTCGTCTTCGAACGTCTGCCGCTTGATACGTTCGGGAACCGGATTCCGGTTTTTCAGTTCGAAGTGCTGAGGCCCACCGGTGCGCTGGAAAACCAGGTGAAGGCCGTTGCCATCATTCCGGGCGCGACTGAGCACGGACTTTGTCCGTTTCCGGTAACGGAATCGCTCGGCAGCGGCCAGCAACGGATCATGAACCGCAACACGCTGGTGCGGACAACGGACTGGGAAGCCTCCTTTGACGAACTGATGGCGCTTTGCCCCAATCTGGAGCGCGTCGCGCTGGTGGTAACCTGGTTCGGAACGGATCTGAGGGCCGGAGCGTGCAAGATCCGTCCGGGAGTGGAAACGCCGCATCGGGCCGCGGAAAGCACGCCCTGGCGGGTTTCGGGAATCGCCCGCGACGAGGCCTATGTGGTGAGCACCCATGAGGGTGGCCCGGCCTATGGCGGCACGCCCAACGATGCGGGGCTGATGGCGGCGATCGGCGATCTCAGGGCACGGGGCCTGAAGGTGTTTCTCTACCCTTTCATCATGATGGATGTGCCCGAGGAAAACGGTCTGCCCGACCCTTACGGCGGCGCGCAACAGGCGGTCTATCCCTGGCGCGGACGCATTACCTGTCACCCCGCTGCCGGACAACCGGGGACAACGGATCGTACGGCCGAGGCGCGGGCCGATGTCGAGGCGTTTCTGGGCACGGCCGAGCCGCATGATTTTACGCCGGGGGATGATGGCGTCGGCTTTGCCGGTTCCGATGCCGGATACAGGCGCCTCATCTTGCACTATGCACATCTGGCGGCAGCAAGCGGCGGTGTCGATGGTTTCATCATCGGCTCGGAATTGCGCGGCCTGACCGCGATCCGCGACCAGAACGACGCCTTTCCGTTTGTCGAAGGGCTGGTTGAGCTTGCCGCTGACGTGCGGGGTATTCTGGGGCCGGAAACGGCGCTGACCTATGGTGCCGACTGGAGCGAATATTTCGGCTATCACCCCGCCGATGGCAGCGGCGATGTCTATTTCAATCTCGATGCGCTTTGGGCAAGTCCGGATATCACCGCCATCGGTATCGACAATTACATGCCGCTTTCCGACTGGCGCGACGACGATCTTGCCGCCGATAACCCGGATGGTTTCCGGACTGCGACCGATCCGACCGGGCTGGAGGGCCAGGTTGCGGCCGGTGAGGGCTTTGACTGGTATTATGCCAGCGATGCCGACCGGAAGATGCGTGTCCGAAGCCCGATCACCGACGGGCTGGCCGGCAAGCCATGGGTCTATCGCTACAAGGACCTTGAAGGCTGGTGGACCAATCTGCACTACAACCGGGTCGGCGGCAGCGAGGCGGCAACACCATCTTCCTGGACGCCGATGGCCAAGCCGATCTGGTTTACCGAACTCGGTTGCCCGGCCGTCGACAAGGGCAGCGGCCAGCCGAACGTGTTTGCTGACCCGAAATCGGCGGAGTCCGCCTATCCGTATTTTTCAAACGGCAGACGTTCGGATGACGAACAGCGCCGTTTTCTGGAAACCCATCTTGACTGGTGGGCCGGTGCACAGACCCCCGTGGGCATGGTTGATCCCGACCATATCTTCCTGTGGTGCTGGGATATCCGGCCTTACCCTGCCTTTCCGCAAAATGGTGAATTGTGGAGCGATGGCGACAACTGGGCGACCGGGCACTGGCTGAACGGCAGGCTGGGGGCAACGACGCTTGCCGACACGGTGCGCACGCTGCTTGCCGATCATGGTTTTCATGACTGCGACACCCGTTTGCTGAGCGGCGATCTGGTCGGATATCAGCAAGCCGATATCGATGCAGCGCGTGATCTGATCGAGCCGTTGCTTTCGCTCTATCTGGCCGACTGCATTGAAACCGCCGGCGGTCTGGTATTTCGCTCGCGCCAGCGCGCAAGCCTGCCGTCGCGGCAGATCGAAATCCTCGCAGAGCCCGATGAGGCCGCCGGCCTGTGGCGGGAAACGCGTCTGCATGACAGCGATCTGGCGGGTGAAGCTACCGTGACCTATCTGGACCCGGCAACCCGTTACGAGCAGGCAAGCGCACGATCGAGCCGCGCTGTTGCGGCAAATGACCGGGTATTGCGATACGGGCTGCCGACGGTTCTGCCCGAGGCAACGGCGATCGAACGTGCGTCGGCACTGTTGCGCGAAAGCCGGATCGCGGTGCGCACGCTTCAGCTTGACCTGTCGCCACAGGAACGCAGTGTGGAAATCGGCGACGTTTTTGATCTCAAGGATGGCCCCGCCGGACGGTTCATGGTGACCAGGCTTGAACTTGCCGACACGATCAAGGTTGAGGCACGGTCGTTTTCGCCCGGTGCAGGCAATGTCGCAAGAGTGACAGACCGATGGCATAGCCCGGATAATATGCCCTCCGAAGGTTTCTCTCCGCGTGTCATGTTTCTGGATTTGGCACGCGACAGGGCCGGCGCTTCGGAGGATTTCGCGCGGATTGCGGTTTTTGCCAGACCCTGGCGGCGGTGCTTCATTGCATCGTCGGCGACCACGGAGGGCTATCAGCCCGGCGCGGTCGCAGAGAGGCCGGCAGCGACCGCTACGCAGGTATCGCCGCTGACGCCGGGGATCAGCGGACGTTTCGATTTCAGCCGCGAACTGGTTATCGATCTGGACTTCGGCGGTCTTGCCTCGGCAACCAAGGCCGCGGTGCTGAGCGGGGAAAACCGGCTGGCCATCCGGGCCGACAACGGCGTGTTTGAAATCGTCGGATTTCTCGATGCCGCGGAACTGTCGCCCGGCCGCTGGCGGGTGAGCGGCCTGCTGCGCGGATTGCACGGTACGGAAGATGCGATGGCCGCCGGCGCATCTGCGGGTGCCGATGCCGTCGTGCTCAACGCTTCGGTTGTTCCTCTTGGCATCAGTGCTCAGCATGTCGGCCTTGCGCGCAACTATGTCGTTGAAACGGCATATGGACAGATCGATCCGCAGGCGCCCTATAGCTTTGCCGGCGGTATCCGCGCGGAAACGCCGCTTTCGCCTGTTCACTTCAGGGGACGGCGCCTGGCTTCGGGCGATGTCGCCTTTCGCTGGATACGACGCTCCCGCATCGATGCCGATGACTGGAGCGCTGCCGAAATCCCGCTCGACGAAGAAACGGAAGCCTACCGTCTGGAAATATTCGCCGGCGAAACGCGCGTGCGCAGTGTCGATACGACATCGCCGGAATGGCTCTATCCGGAAGTCGACCAGATTGCCGATTTCGGGGCGCGGCCCGAGCTGTTTTCGATTCGTCTTCGCCAGATGGGTCGGAAAGTGCCGCTTGGAACGGCACTCAATGCGCAGATTTCACTTCCAGGCTGAACAGAAAGGAAATGGCATGGATTACGCAAAAAAATGGTATCTCTCCAAGACCGTGTGGGGCGCGCTGCTTGCGGTTGCCGCTCCGCTCTTCCAGATGGGGGGAATCTATCTGGATGAGGGCATGCAGAGCGATCTGGCCACATCGATCACGACCTTTGCCGGTGCGTCCGGTGGATTGCTCGCCCTGTTCGGGCGTATTTCGGCGAAGGATACATTGGTTCGATAGTACTGTTTACGAAATATCCCGCCGGGCTGGAAAACCCGGCGGGCAAGCGGTTTTGTTAAGATGGACGGGACTATTCATTTGCAGTTCAGCCAACTATTCTTATGAGTGGTGGCTGAATGAACTGCTTTGGGAAAAACTGCGCGATGTTCAGAAAGACGCATGGAATTCAGATCGTGTTGGCAAGCGTTCTGCTGTTTGCTGGGCAGGTTGGGCCTGCTGATGCGGCCTCCTGCGCGGCGGCGGCCAAGGCGGTCGTGAACAGCACGGGTGGCGAATTGTTGTCGGCTGTGCCTGCGCCGGACGGGGACGGCTGTCTGGTGACGGTTATCGTGCCCGCAAGCAATGGTAATATGCCGCGCAAGGTTACCCGCCGTGTCCCGGCGCGTTGATCCGACCCGCGGCCCGTGTGCCGTACCGCCGATCCTGACCGCAAAACAGTGAATTGACCGAAATGCGTATCCTCCTGATCGAAGATGACGAAAACCTCAACCGTCAGCTGGCCCAGATGCTCAGGGACGCCGACTATGTGGTAGACTGTGCCTATGACGGCGTCGAAGGGCACTTTCTGGGTGATACGGAGCCCTATGACGCGGTGATCCTGGATATAGGGCTACCGGCCATGGATGGCGTGACAATTCTGGAGAAATGGCGCAGTGCCGGGCGGAAGATGCCGGTCCTGATCCTTACCGCGCGTGACCGCTGGAGCGACAAGGTTGCCGGGATCGATGCAGGCGCGGACGATTATGTGACCAAGCCTTTCCATATCGAGGAGGTGATGGCGCGCATCCGTGCGTTGATCCGCCGGGCAGCGGGGCATGCGACAGGCACGATTACATGCGGGCCGATCGAACTCGATGTGAAAGCCTCGAAGGCGACCCTTGACGGCGTGTTGTTGCGGCTGACTTCACATGAATACAGGCTTCTGTCCTATCTGATGCATCATCAGGGCGAGGTCGTGTCGCGTACGGAACTGACGGAGCATCTGTATGATCAGGATTTCGACCGTGATTCCAATACGATCGAGGTGTTTGTCGGACGGTTGCGTAAAAAGGTAGGGCCCGAATTGATCGAGACCGTCCGCGGTCTCGGTTACCGGATGCAGGTTCCTGAATGAAATGGGCGAATTCACTCACGCTGCGCTCTCTGGCGCTGACGACCGTTTGGTTCGTCATGGCGCTTGTGGTGATCGCCGTGGTGATTTCAGCCCTATACAGAAACACGGCCGAGCGTGGTTTCCGTCAGCTTCTCCAGGCGGAAATGTTCAATGTTGTCAATTCCGTATCGATCGATGAAAAAGGAGAACTTCAGGGCACGCCGCAGCTCGGCGACCTGAAATACAAACGGCCGCAGACCGGGTGGTACTGGGTTGTCGATCCGCTTTACGACGATACCAAGGACCCGCTGCGCTCTCCCTCTCTCGGCGAAACGGACCTGCCGACAAGACCTGAAAGCGAAGTGCCCTATGACGGCGATTTCCGCCGGACCTATATGGTTCGCGATGAGCAGGGCAATGACGTGGCCGTCATGGAAACCGTGGTCGTTATGGACGACAATGACCGGGCAACCCGGGTTCGGGTTTCGGGCAACCGCAATGCGGTGGACAGTGACGTCCGCTGGTTTTCGCGCCGGCTTTATGTTGCGCTTGCTCTCTTCGGTGTCGCGAGCGTTCTGCTCAACGGGCTGATCATCTTGTGGGCGTTGCGTCCGCTCGACAGCGCACGGGCGGCGCTCAGCCAGATTTCCGAGCGCGGCGAAGGCGAGATGAAGGGGAAATTCGCCGTTGAAATTCAGCCGCTTGCAGATGAAATCAATGCGCTTCTCGCCAATAATCGTGCCATTGTCGAACGTGCCCGCATGCAGGTCGGCAATCTGGCGCATTCGCTGAAAACCCCGATCGCCGTGCTGCTGAATGAAGCCCAAAGCATGGAGGGGCAGGGCGGAAAGCTGATCGCCTCGCAGGTGGTTATGATGCAGGCGCAGGTTCAGGCCTATCTCAACCGGGCGAGGATCGCCGCACAGACCGAATCCGTTCTGACACGCTGCGAGGTGGGGCCGGTTCTGGAACGGCTGGTTCGCGTTATGCGCCGTCTCAACCCCGATACGGAATTCTCGCTGTCGTGTACGAAAGGGCTTGTGCTCGCGGCCGAGCAGCAGGACCTTGAAGAGGTTGTCGGCAATTTGCTCGAAAATGCAGCCCGTTTTGCAAAAAGCGAGGTTCGGGTCAGCGCACAACGGCTTGAAGCACCTGAAGATGCCGGCGATTGGGCCGAGATTACCGTTGTTGACGATGGTCCCGGCCTTACGCCGGAGGAAATTCAGACCGCGATGAAACGCGGTCAGCGCCTTGACGAAAGTGGCTCTGGCTCGGGACTGGGGCTTTCCATCGTTGATGATATTGTGCAGGCTTATGGTGGCCGGTTTGAGCTGACCGGCCTTGAAGGGGCCGGTTTGCATGCACGGATCGTATTGCCGGCAAAGTGCAGAAAATAGACGGTTGAACACTCCGATCCGGTTGGTTGCGGGCGAATTCTGGCCATAATCTGTTTTTACGTCCAGACGATACCGGGTTGTATTTCATGTTTTCTGCACGGCATCGTCATGGTATCGGGCAGCGTGTACCGAGATGACTTTTTTCAGGTTCAGGGGACCAAAAACATCGTGAAACGAATTTTTCTGCTTGTCGCCGTTGCATCTGTGATCGCGGGTTGTTCAACAACACAGCCTGTCCGACCAGCCGGATCGGCTCAAACGGTTACGCCCGCGCAATCCGTTCCTGCTGCCTCGTTTGATGGCGGTCTGGTGGATCGTTCCGGCGTTGCGCTTTCGCCGGCCGATCACGCAAAAGCGCTTCAGGCGGAACAGTATGCGCTTGCCTCGGCGCCGGCAGGTGAAACTGTTTCCTGGCAGGGCAGAGACGCACAGGGCAGCGTGACTGCCGCCAGTCCCTATCAGGTCGGCGACCAGAACTGCCGGCAATATACGCAGAAAGTGATCGTCCAGGGGCGCGAATATGTCGGGCGCGGCGCCGCCTGTCGTGAACCGGACGGGTTGTGGACATTGTTGAACTAGCCTGTTTCCAAGGCATCCGTATCTGCGACTTTTTGTGGCAGAGTGGAGCAATAAGCCTTTAATCTATTGGCTATTTTGCGAGGGTGGCGTACGAAGGTAGTGTTATGATTTTCGCCACCGTTGCCCTCGTCATGCTCCTTGTTGCAGCCGTTGCGGTTGCGCTTCCGCTTTTTCGGCAATCGGGACTGACCGAGGATGACGCAGCCGCCGGCCAGGCTGCGGTCTACCGCGATCAACTGCTGGAAATTGAGCGGGAACGTCGGGACGGGCTGCTCAGCGAGCAGCAATATGAGGCCTCGCGGGCCGAGATCGGAAGACGATTGCTCGCTGTCGACGATAGCAGCAGCAAGGCTGGCGGGCCCGGCGGCAATCAGTCCTTTATGCGGTGGGGCGCCATTGCCGCAATCGTGGTTTTGATGATTGGCGGGGGGCTTGTTTACCCGCTTGTGGGAACGCCCGGCGCTTCCGATCAGCCGCTGGCTGCCCGAATGAACGCCGATGAGCCGGACCTTGCTGTTCTGGTGGCGCGCGTGGAACAACATCTGGCGGAACATCCCGACGACGGGCGCGGATGGGATGTGATCGCGCCGATTTATCTTCGTGAAAACCGTTTTGAGGATGCGCAGGACGCCTATGCCAATGCGATCCGCGTTTCCGGTCCCACAGCCGAACGCCTTGCCGGGCTCGGTGAAGCGATCGTTGCCGTGAACGCGGGCGTTGTTACCGACGAGGCGCTGGACGTGTTCCGGGAGGCCGAGACGATCGATCCGGACGAACTTCGGACGCTCTATTTCATTGCGCTTGCGGCTGAACAATCGGGCGATTTCGCCGTGGCCGTCGAGCGGTTCGAACGTTTGCAGGCAGCGCTGCCGGCCAGTTCTCCCTGGCGGGATATGGTTGCCAGTCGTATTGCGCAGAATAGTCAGCAACTTGCCGACAACGGCGTTGTTGCAAACGGGCCGGATGAAGAGGCGGTCGCGGCTGCCGCCGAACTCTCCACGCAGGCGCGCGCGGACATGATTGACGGCATGGTCTCGGGGCTTGAGCAGAGACTGGATGAAAACCCCGATGATATCGATGGCTGGATGCGTCTGATACGTTCATATACCGTGCTTGGGCAGCAGGACAAGGCGGCTTTGGCACTTGCAGAGGCAATCGGTTACTATGGAGAGGGAAGCGAAGCGGCCGCGCGTTTGACGGCCTTTGGGGATTCGTTGCAGGTTTCGGGAGTAGAGCCTTGAATCGCAAGAAGAAAAGGCTGGCGGTCATAGCTGGCGGTGTCGGTTTTATCGCGGTAGCGGTGTTGCTGGTGCTGTTCGCGCTTTCGCGCAGCGTTTCCTATTTCTACATGCCTTCCGATCTTGCCGAAAAACCGGTCGGCGAGGGAACGCGCATCCGGCTTGGCGGGCTTGTCGAAGAGGGCTCGATCAAGCGCGTCGAAAATTCAAATGTGCTTTTCACCGTGACCGACGGTGGCGGTGCCGTTGAGGTGCGCTATGCCGGGATATTGCCGGACCTGTTCCGCGAAGGGCAGGGTGTGGTGACCGAGGGCCGGTTTGACGGCGACGGCGCCTTTCACGCCGATACCGTGCTTGCCAAGCATGACGAGAACTACATGCCCAGAGAGGTTGCCGAGCGTCTGAAGGAAGACGGCGTGTGGGAAGGCGAAGGGGAGGCCGCTCCGTGACGGTCGAACTTGGACTTTTCGCACTGGTTCTGGCACTTGCCGTTGCGCTGGCGACCTTCATCGTGCCGATGATCGGCGTCAGGCGAAACAGCCCGCAGCTGATGTCGGTTGCCGTCAGTGGCACGCTGACGCTCTTTGCCCTGGTCGCGCTCTCCTTTGGTGTGCTGATCCGCAGCCATCTTGTCTCTGATTTTTCGGTCCGCAATGTCTGGGAGAACTCCCATTCGCTGATGCCGCTGGTCTACAAGTTTTCCGGTGTCTGGGGGAACCACGAGGGATCGATGATGCTCTGGCTTCTGATCCTGACATTGTTCAGCGCGCTCGTGGCGGCCTTCAGCCGGAACCTCCCCGATGATCTTCGGGCCAATGTACTTTCGATCCAGGCGCTGATTGCGACGGCATTTCTGCTGTTCATTCTTTCGACGTCGAACCCGTTCATGCGGTTGTTTCCGGTGCCCGGAGAAGGGCAGGATCTCAACCCGGTCCTTCAGGATTTCGGTCTCGCGATCCACCCGCCTTTGCTCTATCTCGGCTATGTCGGCTTTTCGGTCTGTTTTTCCTTTGCGGTTGCCGCTCTTGTTAGCGGGCGCATCGACGCGGCCTGGGCGCTTTGGGTGCGGCCTTGGGCGTTGCTGGCATGGCTGTTTCTGACAGCCGGTATCGCGATGGGCTCCTACTGGGCTTATTACGAGCTCGGCTGGGGCGGCTGGTGGTTCTGGGACCCGGTTGAAAACGCCTCGTTCATGCCATGGCTCGCCGGCACGGCACTTCTGCATTCCGCGCTGGTGATGGAGAAGCGGGAAGCGCTGAAGATCTGGACGGTGCTGCTGTCGATCCTGACCTTTTCGCTGTCTCTGCTCGGCACCTTTCTGGTCCGCTCCGGCGTTCTGACCTCCGTGCATGCCTTTGCGACCGATCCCACGCGCGGGATTTTCATTCTGGCCATCCTGGCGTTTTTCGTCGGCGGGTCACTGGCGCTGTTTGCCTGGCGGGCGCCGCTTTTACGCTCGGGCGGCCTGTTTTCCCCGATCTCGCGGGAGGGCGCGCTGGTCTTCAACAACCTGATCCTGACGGTTGCTGCGGGAACGGTTCTGACCGGCACCCTCTATCCGCTTCTGCTGGAAACGCTGACCGGCGACAAGATTTCCGTCGGTCCGCCCTTCTTCAACATGACCTTCGGGTTCCTGATGATCCCGCTTCTGCTTGCTGTTCCCTTTGGTCCGATGCTTTCCTGGAAACGGGGTGACCTGAAGGCTGCAAGCGAACGCCTGCTGGTTGCCGGCATTCTTGCGCTCGTATTGGCTGCCGGCTTCATCTATTTCCATTCCGGCGGGCCTGTGCTTTCTCTCTTTGGCGTGGCGATCGCATTCTTCCTGATATTCGGCGCGGTGAGCGATCTCTGTTATCGCTCCGGGTTCGGCCGGATGCCGCTGTCGCGCGTCTGGCCAAGGCTTGTCGGCCTGCCACGTTCCGCTTTCGGTACGGCGCTTGCCCATTTCGGCCTCGGCGTGACGGTGCTGGGCATTGTTGCCGTGTCTCTTTATGAAACCGAAGCGGTTCTGGAAATGACACCCGGGACCACCGTTGATGCCGGTGGCTATACGGTGACCTTCGACGGCACGACACCGGTCAGAGGGCCGAACTATCTCGATGAACGGGGCATGTTCACGATCTCACGGGACGGCCGTGTGGTCAGGAACAGCTATTCGGCCAAACGGGTTTATCTTTCCAACAACATGCCGACGACGGAAGCCGGAATTTCCACATTCGGTCTCAGCCAGCTTTATGTCTCGCTCGGCGACGAGCGTGCCGATGGCGCCTGGGTGGTGCGGGTGTGGTGGAAGCCGTTCATCCTGTGCATCTGGCTCGGCGGTGTCGCCATGGCGCTTGGCGGCGTGGTTTCACTCACGGATCGCCGGCTTCGCGTTGGTGCGCCGGAACGCAGCCGCAAGCGCCGCGCAGTTGAGGCAGGGGCAGGGGCGGCAGGATGAGGTTCCGCGTTTTTGTGATCGCGCTTTTGCTGCTGTTGCCGCTGGCAACCGCCCGGGCGGTGACCCCTGACGAGGTGCTTGACGACCCGGCGCTGGAAGCCCGCGCGCGCGCGATTTCCGCGCAGCTGCGCTGCATGGTGTGTCAGAACCAGTCGATCGATGATTCGAATGCGGATCTGGCGCGTGACCTTAGGCTGCTCGTGAGGGCCCGTCTTGTCGATGGCGACAGCGACGAAGAAGTGCTCGATTATGTCGTCTCCCGCTATGGCGAATTTGTGCTGCTGAAGCCGCGGCTTTCGCCCAAGACGTGGCTATTATGGGGCGCGCCAGGTGTTCTGATCGTGCTCGGAGGGCTTGTTTTATGGCGGCTTTCGGCAAGCCGCCGCACGCCGGATCGCCCGCTTTCAAAGGACGAAGAGGCCCGCCTGAACCGTCTGCTGGCTGATGGCGACGAGAATTAACAATCCGTCATTTTGTGGACAGATTTCTGTAAGGTCGTAACATTTATAGTGCCTTTATCCGATTTGAAGACAGCTTCAAAACAGTCACTAAAGGAAAAGGTAGACCAGATGTTCGACCAGACTTCCGGACACAACAAGTTCAAGCCGATTTTGAAAGCATCGGCGGTTGCCGGTGTTGCCGCCGTTCTGTTTTCGGCAGGTGCGCCGCTTACAGTTCCCGAAGCGTACGCCGACGCGGTGCACGTCGATGCGCCGAAGGTACCGGGCTTTGCCGATGTGGTTGAAGCGGTATCGCCCGCCGTTGTTTCCGTTGTCGTTGAAAGCGATGTTCAGCCGGTCGCCCAGAATGATGGTTTCGGCTTTGGTTTCGGCGGTCGCGGCTTCGACAATCTTCCCGACGACCACCCCCTCAAGCGTTTCTTCCGTGATTTTGGCGCGCCCATCGAGCCGCAAAAGCCGCCGCAGCCGCGCAATGGCGGTCCGCGTCCGGTGGCCCAGGGTTCGGGCTTCTTCGTGTCCGAGGATGGCTACCTCGTCACCAACAACCATGTTGTCCGCGAAGGCGATGCTTTTTCGGTGCTGATGGATGACGGAACCGAATACGATGCCAAGCTTGTCGGAACCGACCCCCGCACCGACCTCGCCGTGCTCAAGGTCGATGCTGACCGTGACTTCACCTATGTGAATTTTGCCGATGATTCCAACCTGCGGGTCGGTGACTGGGTGGTTGCTGTCGGCAATCCATTCGGCCTTGGCGGCACGGTCACTTCGGGCATTGTCTCTGCGCTTGGACGTGATATCGCCTCCGGCCCCTATGACGACTACATTCAGGTCGATGCAGCGGTCAATCATGGCAATTCCGGCGGTCCGACCTTTGATCTCAACGGTGAAGTTGTCGGTATCAACACCGCAATCTTCTCGCCGTCGGGCGGCAATGTCGGCATTGCCTTCGCCATCCCGGCGCATCTGGCGCAGGATGTTGTCAACGATCTGATCGACGATGGCACGGTCGAACGCGGCTGGCTCGGTGTGCGCATCCAGCCTGTCACGGAGGATATTGCCGAATCGATTGGCCTCGCCAAGCCGGAAGGCGCGCTGATCTCCGAACCGACCTCTGACAGCCCCGGCGCGAAAGCCGGTCTGAAGCAGGGCGATGTGATTACCGCCGTTAACGGTGATGTCATTGAGGATGCCCGCTCGCTCTCGCGGATGATCGGCATGATGGAACCGGGCGACGATGTCGAGCTCTCCGTCTGGCGGGATGGCAGTTCCCAGACGATCGACGTCAAACTCGGTGAGTTTCCAACCGAAGACCAACTCGCCGCGTCCGAAGGACAGAGCGGCCCTGCCGAAAGCTCGCTGATGACCCAGATGGGCTTTGAGGTCCGGCCGGCAGATGACGGCAAGGGCGTGACCGTTACCGCGGTTGACCCGAATTCCGATGCTGCGGCCAAGGGGCTGAGCGAAGGACAGAAGATCCTGAGCGTCAACAACAAGGAAGTTGCTTCGGCCGGCGATATTCTCAAGCAGGTCGAGGATGCCGCGAGCAACGGGCGCAAGCAGGCTCTGTTCCAGGTGGAAACCGAAAACGGCAGCATGTTCACCGCATTGCCGACCGGCAGTGACAACGAGGATGCCGGCTGACCGGCTCTGACGAAATGAACGAAGGGCGCACGGGGAAGCCTGTGCGCCCTTTTTGTTCAGCCCCTTGTGGAGTTGCTGTGATGTCTTTTGATGAAACCCATGAGGCAGCTTGTAACGCGGATGACAATGGCGATATGGTCGCCGCCATGCGCGTACTGGTTATTGAAGACGATCTTGAGGCAGCTGCCTACCTGACCAAGGCCTTTCGCGAGGCCGGCATCACCTGCGAACATGCGGGCGATGGCGAGAGCGGTTTGTTCATGGCGAGCGAAAACGAGTATGACGTGCTGGTTGTCGACCGCATGCTGCCGCGGCGCGACGGACTGTCGGTCATTTCCGCGCTGCGGGCGCGCGGCGTTCACACCCCCGTTCTCATCTTGTCGGCGCTGGGCCAGGTCGATGACCGGGTCACCGGTCTTCGGGCAGGCGGTGATGATTATCTGCCCAAGCCCTATGCGTTTTCCGAGCTTCTGGCGCGGGTGGAAGTGCTCGGCCGGCGCAAGGGCGCGCCGGAGCAGGAGGTCGTCTACCGTGTCGGCGATCTGGAACTCGACCGTCTTTCACACGAGGTTCGCCGCGCCGGGCGCGAAATCACGCTTCAGCCACGCGAATACCGGCTGCTCGAATATCTGATGAAGAATGCCGGGCAGGTCGTCACCCGGACGATGCTTCTGGAAAACGTCTGGGACTATCACTTCGATCCGCAGACCAATGTGATCGATGTGCATGTGTCGCGGTTGCGGTCCAAGATCGAGAAGGACTTCGACAAGCCCCTGCTCAAGACGATCCGTGGTTCCGGCTATATGATCAAATACGACGCGTAGCACTGTTGGGCGTGATGAAAGAACGTTTGCGTCTTCTGTTCAAATCGACCGCAGTCCGGCTCTCGGCCGTCTATATCCTGCTGTTCGGGCTTTGTGCCGCAGTCATGGTCTTCTATGTCACGGCCGTCTCCGAAGACCTCGTTTTGCGCCAGACGCGGGAATCGCTTCAACATGAAGTTTCGCAGTTTGATCTTTCCTACGAAAAAGGCGGCATTCGGCGGGTTTTCAATATTATCGAGCGACGCGCGCGTCAGCCCGGCGCCAATCTTTATGTGATTGCCAGCCCGCAGGGCGAGATACTGGCAAGCAATGTCGCCTCGCTCCAGCCCGGTGTCCTGAGCCGGCTCGGCTGGATTGATCAGCCCTTCCGCTATGAGGGATTTGCCGAGAACAACAGCGGGTCCCACGAAAACCTTGCCGCGGGCTATGTCATCGAACTCGACAACGGTATCCGGCTTTTGATCGGACGCGATCTGGGCGATCCCGAGCGGCTTCACATCATCATTCGGCAGGCCCTGTTGCTGGCCCTCATCATCATGGGGGTCGGTGCGCTGGTGATCTGGTTTGCAATCGGCCGCAATGCGCTCAAACGCATGGATCGCATGTCGAGCGCCAGCAGCAAGATCATGGCCGGCGATCTCTCACAGCGTCTTCCCGTTGCCGGTTCCGGCGATGAGTTCGACCGGTTGTCCAATGCCCTCAACCTGATGCTCGACCGGATCGTACGGTTGAACGAGGGGCTGCGTCAGGTCTCCGACAATATCGCCCACGATCTCAAGACACCGCTGACGCGCCTGCGCAACAAGGCCGCCGACGCCGCCGCAACGGAAAACCCGGAAGAACGTCGTACGGCGCTTGAGGGCATCATCGCCGAATCGGACCAGCTCATCCGCACCTTCAATGCGTTGTTGATGATTTCCCGTGTCGAGGCAGGGGCGGTTGCTGCCGAAATGTCCCCCGTCAGCCTGTCTGCGATTGTCGAAGACAGTGCCGAGCTTTACGGCCCGGTTGCCGAGGAGGCCGGCCTTGCACTTGATTGTGCCATCGAACCGGAACTGTCAGTCAGCGGCAATCGTGAGCTGATCGGTCAGGCAATCTTCAATCTTCTCGACAATGCCATCAAATATTCCGAGGGCAGCGGTCAGTCGATCCATCTGTCGCTGAAGCGTGAGGGGGGCCGGGCTGTGTTCACCGTCGCCGATAACGGTCCCGGTATTCCGCCGTCGCGGATGGACGACGTCAAACAGCGTTTCTTCCGGCTGGATGAAAGCCGCTCTAAACCCGGGACCGGTCTCGGGCTTTCCCTCGTTGACGCGGTTGCGGCCTTGCACGGCGGCGTCTTCTCGCTCAGGGAGGCCAGGGATCTGGTCGATGGCTATGCCGGTCTTGCAGCCATGCTGAGCTTTCCGCTCATTGAGGCGCAACACGGTTCCGGTTGAGCCCGCCGGGCATTTCTGTTGCTCTTTTGCTTTAAGCCTGCTGCACACGATGTTAGAGCCTTTCAGGACTAAGACAGCATGGCGGAGGAAAAGATGAGCGAACGGGCACACAAGACACTGCGTGAGTTTTCAGGAAAGCCTGTTTTTCCGCTGAATGACGAATTGTTCATGGCTGCCCGCAGCGAGCTGTCGGCTGCGGCGGAAAAACAGGACCTCCCGGCATTTCTCGCTGACGGAGATGATCGGCTGACGACGTTTCTCGCAACCGTCTTTTCACTTTCACCTTTCCTGTTTGACAGTTTTCGCGCGCATCCGGAGCTGCTTGAGCACATCGACGAGCCGTTCATTCCGCAGCTTGAACGCATCACGCAACAGGCGCGTGATGCGTGGCGCGATCCGGAGGGAAAGACCGGCGACAGCGACATCATGGTGCGGCTCAGGACTGCAAAGCGGCGCATTGCATTCTTGACGGCGCTTGCCGATCTGGCCGGAATGATCTCGCCGGAAGAAACGACAGCCTTTCTGAGTGATTTTGCAAGCGCGGCCGTCGCCGCGACAGTCGACCACCTGCTGGTTTCAGCCGCCGGGGAAAACAAGCTGACGCTGAAGGATCCGGATGCCCCCTCCGCGCAATCAGGCATCGTCGTTCTGGGCATGGGCAAACTGGGCGCTTGCGAGCTGAATTACTCTTCCGATATCGATATTGTCGTCTTTTTTGATCCTGACGCCGGGATATTCAGTGAAGGGGATGATCCGCGCTCGCTTTTGCCCCGCCTGATGCGGCGTCTCATCCGCATTCTGCAGGAGCGCACCGGCGATGGTTATGTGTTCCGTACGGATATGCGGCTGCGACCGGACCCCGGTTCCACGGCCCTGGCGATTCCTGTGGAAGCTGCGCTTCTCTATTATGAAAGCCGTGGCCAGAACTGGGAACGTGCCGCCTATATCAAGGCGCGGCCGATTGCCGGCGATCTTGCCGCCGGCGAGACCTTTCTGGGCGAGATGATTCCATTCATCTTCCGCAAATATCTCGACTATGCGGCGATTGCCGATATCCACTCCATCAAACGGCAGATTCATGCCCACAAGGGGTTTGGCCTTGTCGCCGTTCACGGGCATAACGTCAAACTCGGGCGCGGCGGTATTCGCGAGATCGAGTTTTTCGTCCAGACCCAGCAATTGATTGCCGGCGGGCGCATGCCCGAATTGAGATGCCGCAGGACGGTCGACGCCTTGGAAGCCCTGCGCGAAGCACGCTGGATCGACAAGGCGACGGCCGATGAACTGACCACGGCCTACTGGTTCCTGCGCAATGTCGAACACCGCATCCAGATGGTGCGCGATGAGCAAAGCCATGTGCTGCCCGAAGATGACGACGGTCTGCTGCGGATCGCCCGGATGAGCGGGTTTGAAACGACCGATGCCTTTTCCGAAGCGCTTCTCGATGCCCTCAAAACCGTTGAGCGGCGCTATGCCCGGCTGTTCGAGCGGGAGACCACGCTTTCCGGCGAAGCCGGCAATCTTGTGTTTACCGGCGAGGATGACGATCCTGGCACGCTGGAAACCTTGAGGAACCTCGGCTTCGAACGGCCGGAGGATATTTCCCGTGTCATCCGCACATGGCATTACGGCCGCTATCGGGCCACGCAGACGGGCAATGCGCGCCAGCGACTTACCGAGATCATGCCCGAGCTTCTGAAAGCCTTCGGCACAAGCCGCAGGGGCGATGAGGCGCTGTTGCGGTTCGACCGGTTCCTGTCCGGTCTGCCGGCCGGCGTCCAGCTGTTTTCATTGCTGAAGAACAATCCGAACCTTCTGCTGCTGTTTGTCGAGATCATGTCGGCCGCTCCCCGGCTTGCCGAAATCGTTGCCCGACGCGCCCATATCGTCGATGGCATGCTCGATCCGGCGCTGATGACGGAAATCCCGACACGCGAATACCTTGTTGAACGGCTTGAAGCCTTCATGACGGGGGCGGATATTTATGAGGAGCGCCTCGACCGGTTGAGGATATTTGCAGCCGAGCAGCGTTTCCTGATCGGCATCCGGCTGGTAACCGGATCGATCAGTGGTTTTGCCGCCGGCCGTGCGCTAACCATGCTGGCGACGCTTGTCATCGATGAGGCGCTGCAGGGCGTGCTTGCCCAGATGGAAGAGGCGCATGGCACGGTCGAGGGACAGCGCACCTGCGTGCTGGCCATGGGCAAGCTCGGCAGCTCGGAGCTGACGGCGGGATCGGATGTGGACGTGATCGTGCTTTACGATTGCGACGATCCGCTTTCCATGTCCTCGGGGCCGAAGCAACTCGATGTGCCGCGGTATTTCGCGCGCGTGACACAGCGCCTGGTGGCCGCCCTCAGCGCGCCGACGGCCGAAGGCGTGCTTTATGAAGTGGACATGCGGTTGCGGCCTTCCGGCAAGGCCGGGCCGCTTGCAACGAGGCTGGCGGCTTTCGAAAAATACCAGATGAACGAGGCCTGGACCTGGGAGCATATGGCGCTTTCACGCGCCCATCCGTTGTGCGGCGACCCGTCACTGATGGCGGATACCGGCAGCGTGATCGATGCCGTTCTGGGAATGCCACGTGATCGCAACACGCTTGCCCGTGCCATCGCCGATATGCGCGCGCGCATCGAACGCGACAAGCCGGCCCGAAGCCAGTGGGATCTGAAACTCATTCCGGGCGGTCTGATCGATATCGAATTCATTGCACAGTATTGCCATCTGGCCTGCCATGTGCCGCGCGGCGAGATCGGTGGCCGCGAGGTGATGACCACGGATGACGTGCTGGCGCGCTTCGGACCGGAAATCATGGAAGATGGTGATCTGGAAACGGTCCGCAGGGCTCTGGCCCTTTATACCGATATCGCACAGCTTACCCGCACATGCCTGAATGAGGGGTTTGAGCCGGACACGGCGCCCTCCGGTCTTCTCGAGCGTCTCTGCAAGCTGGCCGACTGCCCGGATATGAGTGCACTTGAAGCGCTGATCGCCGACCGGGCCGGCGAGGTGCGGGCGATCTTCGCAAAATTGCTGCCGGCTGCTGCTGATGATGATGAGGCCGCCGGATAACGGTTTGGCCGGTAATCAGGCGACGATGCGCCGCACGACCGGGCCGTCCTGGCTGCTGTCCTGCATTCTTTCTCCGCCTTTATTTTCGAGGCGCTCGACCAGTGCGTGGAGCGCCTTGCCGCCGTCGTGGATGTGGCGGGCATATTCGCAAAGCTTGCCGTCCGGCGAACGAGTCTTTTCCGTTTCGGCAATCATCAGTTCCGAAAAGCCGAGGACTGCGGTGAGTGATGTGCGGATTTCTGCTGAAACGCACGGAGTGGCTGCCGTTTCGGTTCCGGCGGTCAGGGCGGGTGTGTCGGCGTGTCTTTCCTGCGCGCGTTCCAGCGAGGCGCATCGCAGTTCAAGCTTGCGGCGGGTGCTGGCCATGGCGCTGACCTTTTCCCGCAGACGTTCCTGCTCCGCCTGAAGGCGGCCCTGTTCTTCCTTGAAGCGTGTAATGTCGGTGCCGACCGTCAGCGACGATCCGTTTGCGAAGCAGCGTTCTGCAAGCTGCATCCATTCCCCACGAGCCGTCTTGATTTCGGTTGCATCGATATTGTCACCGTGGGCGCGTCGTACGACGACGGGCCGGTCGTGCTCCTCGGTGTCGAGCAGGTCGCGCCGGACCGGAGCATTGGCGCCATCAAGGTCATAGGCCACCTTGAAGGCATGGTTTGCAAGATCGAGGCTTCCATCCTTGCGCCACAGCGCAAGCGGCTGGGGAAGTGCATCGAATGCCGTTTCCAGCATGCCGGCGCGGCGGGTTGCCGCCTCGAGCGCCCTGTGCCGGTCGGAAGCCACACGAATTGCAGCACCCGATACGGTGACCGTGCCGGCTTTCATTGCGGCGTGGGCCCGGATTGCAAACAGGACGTAGTGACCGTCATTCTGGCGAATACGAATGTCGGCCTCGATCAGTCCGTCATCGCAGGGGTGAAGTTTCCGGGACAGTCCGCAGCGGTCGTCCGGATGGACGAGGCCGAGCAGATCACGGTAGGAAAGTTCGCGTGCTTTCGAGCCGAGACCGAGCGCCGCACTTGCCGAACCGTCGAGGACCGCCCGGCGGTTCGCCGGTGTGAACGACCACAGCCCCGCCTCGCCATTGGCCAGCATCACATCATGGGCCCTGCGTTCGGTCGACATGAGGTCGGTTGTCGCTTCCGCACGGCTGATCTGGGTGTAATAGGCATAGACCACGACGAGCAGCAGCAGTGCCATCGCCGCAAACAGGGTGACATTGAGATTGACCTCTGCACGCCAGAAGGCATTCATCCGCTCCATGGCGTGGAGTGCGACCACCATGCCGCCGCCGCTGCCGACCAGATGCATCGAAACCTGATAGGGCGCACCGTCGATCCGGGTTTCAACCACCTGTCCGGCGGTGCGGGGATGCCGCGCCGATGTCAGTTCCGGAAACACCGAGGCAAGCGAGCGTCCGAGAAGATCTGCACGCGCTGCGGTTGCGGCAAGCACGGTTCCCGTCGTGTCGATCATCAGAAGGTCGGTATCCGGAGCGGCTGTGGCGAGCGCCGTCAACGCCTGCAACCTGTCATTGGCGTCGGCCGCATTTACCGGTTCAAACAGTGCCGGTTGATCTTCCAGCGCGGCCAGAGCCATGGCCGACGTCAGTTCGGTGGCCTGGCGCACCGCATCTTCCATCCGGGCATGGCTTGCCATCAGCGAGAAACCGCGCGCTGCGGCGACACAGATGAGAAAGGCGATGATCAGAAAGGGAATGGCCTTCTTGAGGGCCTGCTCGATGGCCGGACGGTTGGCTGCCGCCAGCACGCCAAGGGCCGGGAAACCCGATTGTTCCTGGTTTGATGAGGCCTGTTGCGCGGTGAATCCGGCGCGCAAGCGCCCGTTCACTGCGGGCTCGTCCCACAGATCTGATCGTTTCATTTGCTCAAGTTCCCTCGTGTGATCCGCGAAACCGCCTTGCGAATCTACCCTAGTGAATCAAAGGTGATTCGGCTTGTCCAGCACCCAGAGGGAAGCTTTTGTTAACCATATATCAAATAAGGTTTTTTTGTGAGTTGACGGCCGCCTGATGCCAGGTCTGGACAACCTGTGGGGGCATCATGCGGCCGAAACGAGGACTCCGATTGCGCTTTTTGGCAAGTGCCAAATCAGCTTTTCAACATCCGATCGACAATATCGCGCAGGTTGCGGGACAGGTCGTCATGCGCGGCAATGCGTTCGATCTGTTCGCGGGCAAGTGCGCGTCTTGATGGTTCAAGCGCCTCGAAGGAACGCATTGCCGTCATAAGGCGGGCCGTGAGCGTGGCGTTGCGCTTGTCGGACGTGAGAATGAAATCGGCGAAAAACGCATAACCCGCACCGTCAGGGCGATTGAACCCGGTCGGGTTTGAGGAGGCGAACGCGCCGATCAGCGCGCGCACGCGGTTGGGGTTGCCTTCATCGAAAGCCTCATCACCCATAAGTTTGGTGACCCGCTCCAGCGTGTTCTCACCGGGCACTGTCGCCAGCGTGGAAAACCACTTGTCGAGCACCAGCGGTTCACCCGCAAAGCGACGCCTGAAATTGGCAAGGGCATTCTCTGCCTCGGCGGAACCGGCAAACTGGTGGGCGAGCACCCGCATTGCCGCCAGCATGTCGGTCATGTTGTCCGCGCTCTCATAGGCCTGGCTTGCGCGGCGAGGGGACTTTTCGGCCGCGGCCGCCAGAACGAGTGCAGCATTGCGCAGCGCTCGGCGTCCGGCGCTCTGTGCATCAGGGCTGAACGAACCGCCATTGGCCATGTCTCCGGTCAGCTGCGCAAAGCTGTCGGCGCCCGCCTCGGCAATGGCTTCGATCACTGTATTGCGGGCCAGATGGATTGCATCCGGATCGATATCCGCACCGATCTCCCGGCCGATATCGAGTTCGCCGGGAAGCGTCAGCGCCAGCGCCCGAAAGGCGGGTTCAAGTGCTGTGTCTTCCGCCGTGGCCACCAGCAGGTCGCTCAGCGCCGGATCGGTCGTGACCGGCCTGCCGGCCTTGACGTCTTCCGCAGCCTTGACCAGCACTTCAAGTGCCAGCGCATTGACCGTATCCCAGCGCGCCACCAGATCGCGTTCTGCGCCCGCAATACGCAGACGGTCTTCGCGCGACTGGTCAAAACGGACCTTTACCGGCGCGGAAAAATCGCGATTGACCGAGACGGCGGGCCGCGCGCCGATCCCTTCGAATACGAAGGTCTGTTCGTCCTTTGTCAGTTCCAGCACATCCTTGCGGTATTCCCCACCGGTAATCGCTGTCGGTGCCATGTCGGCGCCGTTCGGGCCGATCAGCCCGACCCGCAGCGGAATATGCAGCGGTTTCTTGATCTTTTCGTCCGGTGTCGGCGGCGTGGTCTGGCTCAGCGTCAGTTTCAGCTGCTGCTTGCGTTCGTCATAAAAGCTTGCGACCGAAATCACCGGTGTGCCCGCCTGGTGGTACCAGAGCGCAAAATGGGTCAGGTCGTGGCCGGTCGCATCCTCGAAGCACTTCAGATAGTCCTCGATCGTGACCGCGCCGCCGTCATGGCGCTCGAAAAACAGATCGAGCCCCTTGCGGAACCCGTCCGGGCCCAGAAGCGTGGCGATCATCCGGGAAACCTCGGACCCCTTCTCATAGACCGTGGTCGTGTAGAAATTGTCGATTTCCAGATATTGCGTCGGGCGAACGGGATGGGCGAGCGGGCCGCCATCCTCGGGAAACTGATGGGCGCGCAGGAACTTGACCTCATCGACACGCACGACCGGGCGCGAACGCTGATCGGCGGAGAACTCGTGTTCGCGATAAACCGTGAGCCCTTCCTTGAGGCTCAGCTGGAACCAGTCGCGGCAGGTGATGCGGTTGCCGGTCCAGTTGTGAAAATACTCATGCGCCACCACAGCCTCGATCCGCGCATAGTCGTCATCCGTCGCCGTTTCGGGATCGGCGAGGATCAGCCGGTCGTTGAAGATGTTGAGGCCCTTGTTCTCCATCGCGCCCATATTGAAGTCGGAGACGGCGACGATCATGAAGATGTCGAGATCATATTCCCGTCCGAAGCGCTCCTCGTCCCATTTCATGGCGCGTTTGAGCGAATCCATGGCATAGCCCGCACGCGCCGCCTTGCCGTGCTCGACATAGATCTTGAGCGCAACATCGCGGCCCGACATGGTCGTGAAACTGTCCTCGATCGTCGTCAGGTCGCCGGCGACCAGTGCGAAAAGATAGGACGGCTTCTTGAAGGGGTCGTGCCATTTCGCCATGTGGCGGCCGTCGCCAAGGTCCTGCTCTTCCACGAGGTTGCCGTTGGACAGCAGCAGCGGGCAGGTCTGTTTGTCGGCGATGATGGTGACGGTGTAGACCGCAAGCACATCGGGCCGGTCATAAAAATAGGTGATACGGCGAAAGCCCTCGGCCTCGCACTGGGTCGAGTAGATGCCGCTGGTCCGGTAGAGCCCCAGAAGTTCACTGTTGGCGGACGGGTTGATCCGCGTTTTGATCGTCAGTGTGAACGAGCCGTCTTCGGGGAGGTCGCGGATCGTCAGCGTGCTGGAATCGCAGTCATAGCGTTCGGGCAGGAGTGGCTTGCCGTCGAGCGCGAGGCCGGAAAGGGCCAGGCCATCGCCGGCAAAGACCAGTGGCGCTGCCGGGTCTGCCCCGGGCCGCCGGTGCATGCGGATCTCGCTTCCCACAGTTGTCAGCGTCTCGCCGAGATCGAAAACAAGGTCGATCGACTCGATGATGAAATCGGTCGGCTGATAGTCCTTCAGGTAAACGGTCCGGTTCGTGTCCGTACGCATGGGCTTCCTCTTTATAAAATTCTGTGCGGCTGTGCCGTTTGTTGCACAACAAAGCGCCGAAGCCGCAGAATTGCAAATGCTTCGCCGAATTTTCATGAAATCTGTACATCGAAGCGGCAATTGGCGTAAGGAGGGGGCACACTTGCGGCCACATTTGCCGTCAACCAAACGTCAGACCGTATTCTTCCATGCCCTTCGAAGCCAATGCCAACCCCTTGCGGGGTATTGTTCTCAAACTGTGCTCGATCCTTGCCTTTCTCTGCATGCAGACCTGTATCAAGCTTGCGGGAGAGGGGATTGCACCGGGCCAGGTTACCTTTTTCCGTTCGTTTTTCGGAATTGCGCCCATCATTGTCTACCTGTCCTGGCGGCATGAACTGAAGGGCGCCTACAAGACGCAGCGTCCCATCGGGCATTTCCTGCGGTCGCTGATTGGAATCACCTCCATGGGGATGGGGTTTTACGGGTTGATGCATCTGCCCCTGCCGGAGGTGATCGCGCTGGGCTATGCGATGCCGCTGTTGTCCGTTGTTTTCGCCGCCCTGCTGTTGGGAGAGGCGGTGCGCATCTATCGCTGGTCGGCTGTCGGCATCGGGCTTTTCGGCGTCATGATCATCTCCTGGCCCAAGCTGACCCTGTTTCGTGAAGGCGGGATGGGATCGACGGAAGCGCTTGCCGTAGCACTTGTGCTTGCCGGTGCGACCCTCGGTGCGCTGGCGATGATCCAGGTTCGTCGTCTGCTGATCACGGAGAAGGGGCCGACAATCGTGCTCTATTTCTCCAGCTTCGCTGCACTGCTTTCGCTGGCGACGTTGCCGTTCGGCTGGTCGTCGCTTGCGGTCTGGCCGATGGTTCTGCTAATCCTGTCCGGCCTTTTCGGCGGCGTGGGGCAGATCATGATGACCGAATCATATCGTTTTGCCGATGCGTCCACGATTGCGCCTTTCGACTACAGCTCGATCATTTTCGGTATTGCGATTTCGTTCTTCATCTTCGGTGAAATTCCCACGATGAATACGCTGACCGGCTCGGTCTTTGTCGTCGGCGCCGGCATATTCATTATCTTTCGCGAGCACAGGCTGGGCCTTGAACGCCGGAAAATCCGGCGCGTTTCACCATCGCAGACGCCGAACTGAAATGCTTATACCAAGAGTCAATGATTAGGACCCATCTGACCGGAGCGATTTTGAAAGCCGGCCAGGCGAAAACCGCAGTCGTAGCCATCGCTACGGCGAGGATTTTCAACGCCGCAGGCTTTCAAAAGCGCCCGGCCCGTAGGGTGCGGCTGGAATGGCCACCGAGGGCGTCAAAATCTTCGCGCGATGCTACGGCATCGCTCTGCGGTATTTTCCTACTCGGACGACCATTCCAGCGCGCATCATATGGGTCCTAATCATTGACTCTTGGTATTATTCGTTCTGCGAGGCCGGGTCGTATTCCGCCTCGTAGTCGACGGCGATGCTGCCTGCCGGGTCGGTACCGCGCATGGGAACGGCGATGGCATGGAAGTCGGCACGATCGTCCGGCGAAACCGACGGATTACCGCGCATGACGCGCCAGCCGGCATAGGATGCGTAAAACGCAAAGCCGATCGCAAGATAGATCATCAGCCCGCGCGGGCCCGCCACTTCCATCGCGCCACCACCAATCAGCGGACCGGCGACGGTGCCGAAACCGTAGAGCACCATCAGGGAACTGGAGATGGTAATGTACTCGCTGGGATCCGCACGGTCGTTGGCGTATGCGACATTGAGCGCGTAGATCGGATAGAGCATGGAGCCGACGATGAAGGCCGAGCCGTAAAGCAGCTTCGGGGTCGACGGTGACATGAAGAACATCGCGATAGCCGCAATAACGCCGATGGCGCCGCAGGCGATCATCACATAGCGCCGGTCGGTCAGGTCGGAAATGCGCCCGATCGGGATCTGTCCGAGTGCGCCACCGGCCAGCACAAAGGCCAGCAGCGTCGCGCCCTGACCGGTCGTAAAGCCGCTTTGTGTGGTGTAGACGCCGCCGAGACTGGACCACGTGCCTGACAGTATGCCGGCCAGTATGGCGCCGACGAAGGCGACGGGAGAACGCAGATAAAGCTTTCTGAGACCGAGCTGGACCTGTGCGATCGGGGCGGGGGACTGCGCCGTGGAAAGCGCGGTCGGCAGAATGGCGATGGCAAAGACGATGCCGCAGACGATGAACAGCGAGGTGTTCAGCGGGTCGCCAAGCGGGACCAGATACTGTCCGCCGATCGAACCGGCCAGCGTCATCATCATATAGATCGAAAACACCGAGCCGCGCGTCTCGTTGGTCACCCGCTCATTCAGCCAGCTTTCGATCACCAGATAGCAGCCGGCCACGGCAAACCCGGAAATGGCCCTGAAGACGACCCAGGCCCGCCAATCGACAACGAGTGAGCTGATCAGGATCGAGGCTGTCAGCAGGGTGATCAAGGCGCTGAACACGCGGACGTGACCGACGCGCAGCACCAGTTTCGGCGAAATGATGCACGACAGCGTAAAGCCGACCGTGTAGCCGGTGGCGATGACCGAAATCAGAAACGGAGTCCAGCCTTCGGCGACCGAGCGCACCGGAATCAGGTAATTCATCAGCCCGTAACCGACCATCATCAGGACGGTCGAGAGCATCAGGGACGCGATAGAGACAAGACTGGCAAACATGGTTTTCGCTCGCTGCGGTTCGGGAACGTCTCTGGTTTCCGCCGGAAGCACGACCAGCGCGGCGAATTTTCCGCCTATAAAGTTTTGACGCCGCCCCTGCAACCGTTCGCACGGGATTTTTGCATCTGTATTTTCTAAACCGGATCAAGTAGGGTCCGGCCCTAATAAAGCCGGATTCGATATTGTTTCCGGTCAATAAGCGCCGACATCATACCCGAACAATGCCGCTTTCAGCACACACGATCGCGACCCATCCCTCATTTCTGGCTTCACTTTCGCTCTATGGCGACAGGCTGGATGGTGTCTATCAGGCAAACCCGCGCCTGGGCGCCAATTTCGCTTCGCACCGGCGCTGGCTGATTTCGCAATCGGCGCTTGCTCTCTACTGGGGAGAAAACGGCGAGCTGACCGTCAACAATCTGATCGATGTGTTGAAGCCCTTCAGGGTCGCAAGCCCCAACACAATCCGAAATCATGTCGACGAATCCGTCAAATACGGTTTTCTTCAGCCTGATCCGGCCCATAAAAGCCTGCGCCCGCGTTATTTCGCGCCCTCGGAAATCGTCTGCGGTGCAATCGGACAATGGTTGGGCGCAAATTTCTCGGTGCTCGATGCGGTTGACGGCGCAGATCGGGTGTCCGCGTTCGCTGCCCGGCCTGAAACTATCCCCGCCATCCAGTCCCGCCTTGCCTGGAGCTGTCTTTACGATGCGGCATGGCGTGAGCCGCCGCCGCGTGTCGCGCTGTTGCAGAAGTCGATCTCGGGCGGATTGGTGATGGACAGTATCGTAAGCATGGCCGGGCGTCAGGCGTGCAGTGACGGCCGCTATATGATCCCCGCAATCAACGCACGCGAGATGGCCGGGCGTATCCTGATTTCACGCACGCATCTGCAACGCATATTGCGCAAGATCCTCGAGGTCGGTGCAATTGGCTGGACAGGCAAGCCGTTTGAAACCGGGATGTGGGTCGATTACACTTTCATCGATGAATATTGCCGTTGGCAGGCCGTCAAGGCGCAGCATCTGGATGCGGCCTTTGAGCATGTCGTCGCTGCGGGGAGAGGTTGAGCGCCGGCCGACGATTGCCGGATTGTTCTCAATAATATTCCGTCGGCGCGCGTTTGTTCCTACATTTGACAAAAATATTGACCAATATGCGATTTATCTCATGGGGCTCTCATGATCTCATGGTATCTTTGCGTATGTTCAGCGGTCGCCGCGGCATGTTGATCTTGGCTGACCCGGTTTCGGTGTGTAAAACGCCCGACTAGACAAACGGATGCGATTGATGAATTCCGAACTGCCACGAACGGCCGACAACAGACCGGTGGTGCAGACGCTTGATCGGGCACCCGAATGCATTTTGCTGGTCGATCCCGAAGGGGTTATCGAGGTTGCCAACAAGGCTGCCCTGGCGCTTCTGGGAACGGCCGAGGCCGATATCTGCGGATCGAGGCTGGTATCCTGGTTTTCCGGGGATGACCGCAGCAAGCTCGAAAAGGCAATGGTGCGGGTGCTGTCCGACGAGCCGGGCAGTCGCCTTGAAGAGGTTTCGGCGTTCTTTTCCGGCAGGCCGGGCGGCGGTTCAAATCTTTCGCTTGCCCGCATGCGCCATCGCGATTCTGTTTGCGTCGTCATCACCCCTGCTGTCGGGACGGGGGACGTGCCGCGCCGGGCGGCTGCGATGCCGAAAGTGAATGAGACGGAATTTGCACCTTCGCCTCCGGTCTCTGCCCCGCCCGCTGTGGCCGCGCAGCCGGAAGAGACGGCAAACAGTATCTCCGGCAGAACCGACCGGGCAGAACCTGCTCAACGCCTTATGCCTTGGTCTGTCACGCGCGCCCGCCCGGCAACGGCGCCGGCGCGACCGCAACCTGTTTCAGAACATGCGGTTTCGCCACAGCCTTCCGCCCGCAACGTCTCCGATGCAAACGGCGATGCGGCCTCTTTGCACGCCGACCGGATAAGCAATTCGGAAGCTGCCGGGCAACGCCAGCCGCAGGAGGCTGACAGCGCTAACGCGCATGGCGACGAAATGGCTGCGCAATCGTCCGGGACGTCGGCATCAGCGGTGTTGCGGCGTGATATCTATGCCGAATTCGAGAGCGAGCGCGACAGGCAGGAGCGACAGTCGGGTGTTCCGTTGATTGCGCCCGGCAAGTGTCTGCGCACGGCGCTGCAGCGTCATCGCGACGAAGCGGTGGCCGAAAGCATCACGCTGACAACCGCCATTGACGACGGCGAAAGGATGGTGCCGGTCGACGAGGAAATGCTGACGGCGCTGTTTTCGGATCTCGTTGAACGGCTGGTGGCCGTGTCTCCGCCCTATTGTGATGCAGAGGTTACGCTCGAGCCGGCCTCGCAAAACGGCTTCAGGGCTTTGTTTACCGATATCGGCAGGGGAATGAGCGAGAGCGAACTCGAGGCCGTTTTCAAACAGCCGGAACTGACCATGGGCATTTCGCACACATGTCTCGTGCGTGCGCAGGAGGCGGCCTCAAAGCTCGGCCTGAAATTCGCTATCAGGACTGCGGTCGAAAGCGGAACGACCGTCGAAGTTTACTGGGATGATTGAGAACAAGCGGTAAAAACAGAAAAAGCCGGGAAAAATCCCGACTTTTCAATCAAAATCAGCGATATCCAAGCGAGCTCTAACGCACAACATTACTGCCGCGCCGTCATCCTGCCTGCTGAAATCAGGCGCCGAGCGCCCGCATTGCCGGACGGCGCGTGCTGGCATCGTGATGTCCGATGACCTTGGCAAAGCCCTTGGCGATCGCGCGGTCGATGCCCCGCTGACCGTGGTAGCCATTGGTCGAGCGTCCGAGTTCGAGAGAAAGGCGCGTATTCTGCATAAGGGTTGCGTCCATATCCTGTAAGTGTCTCATTGCCTTGGTTCCTGTGGATCCTCCCAAGACATGACCCTTTATCCCCGAAATGCCCCTTAGCAGCAATGGGGCCTGCCGTAGGGCAGCCATGCACCTGACGCATGCCGGCGTAAACGATGCGTAAATTGCGCTCAGGCAAACAGCGTTTGACGCGCGTAAGCGGGCAATGCGGCCCGGTCTTTTCAGTCTATTACTAGAGCAGCTCTAACCGAGGCGCGCCTTGAAGGAGAGCAGGTCCTGCCATGCGGGTTTCTTGTTGGCGGGGGCGGCGAGAAGCTCGGTCGGGGAAAAGGTCACCAGAACCTCGACGGCATGTCCGTTGATCTCACGCGTATGCCATTTGCCACGCAGGTCGAACACCGTTTTGTTGCTGTCGATCATCATCCGGCAGGCAAAATTGCCGAGAACCAGAAGGATGCGCGGCTCGGCAAGCGCGATCTGGCGTTCAAGGAACGGCCGGCAGATATCCATTTCCGAATGGGTCGGGCTGCGGTCTCCGGGCGTGCGCCAGGGCAGGGCGGTGGTAACGGCAACGGCCTCACGCGTCAGGCCGATGGCGGCCAGCATCCGCTCGAACAGGCCGCCGGCCCGTCCGGCAAGCGGAGCGCCGTTGCGGTCATCGTCACCGGTGGGAAACCCGCATACGGCCAGAATGCCGGTGTCCGGCATTGCTTCCAGCGTGATCGTCGAGCGGGCATTATGCTTGAGATTGCACCCCGAAAACCCTTCCAGCACGGTTTTGAGCTCACCAAGCGACCGGGCGCTTTCGGCTGCAAACTGCGCATCGGAAACGGCCTTGTCGTCCGGTATGGTCGTTGTGCCGACGGGCGCGCGTGGTGCCGGCGCGGCCTGCGGGGCCGCGGATGCTACCGCCGGCGTCTTTTGCCGCGGTTCGGCCGGGCGGGGCTGAGGAGACTGAGAGGCGGCCGCACGGGTTTCGGTACGCACCGTCAGGTCGACGGGCGCGTCCTCGACAAGCACATCCACCCCGGCATCGGCATAAAAATGCAGAAGGGCGGCTGCCTCGTGTGCTGTCAGTTCCCGTGCGGACATCATTTCATGGGTTCCATGGGGCGACCACCCGGCCGCCCGGCAACAGGTTGATATCAGATGGCGTGGGTTGCGCCGCCGTCGCAGCGGATCAGGCTTCCCGTCAGATAGCTTGCCTGCCGCGAGCACAGGAAGGCGGCAACGCTTGCGAATTCCTCCACGCGCCCCAGCCGTCCGGCGGGGATCGTCGCCAGCGACGCCTGGCGCACATCGGTCAGGCTTTTTCCGCTGCGTTCGGCATTGGCGTGGTCGAGTTCCTCGATCCGGTCGGTGTGAATGCGACCGGGCAGCAGCAGGTTTGCGGTAATGCCGTCGGCGGCCACCTCGCTCGAAAGCGTCTTGTTCCAGCCGACAAGCGCCGAGCGCAGCGTGTTGGAAAGCGCAAGGTTCGGGATGGGCTCGACAACGCCGCCGGAGGCAACGGTCACGATCCGGCCCCAGCCCTTTTCCTGCATCTTCGGCACAAGCGCATTGGTGAGCGTGATGATCGGAGCGACCATCGACTGGAAAAAGCGATTGAGTCTTTCAGGGCTCATCTCGGCAACGGTTCCAGGCGTCGGGCCGCCGGAATTGTTGACCAGGATGTCGACGCCGCCAAGCTTTTCATCGGCGGCAGAGATCAGTTTTTCAACGAAGTCCTCCGCGGCAAGATCGGCGATCGTGTAATCGGCTTTTCCGGGTGTCGTGTCGTTGATCACCTTGCAGTTTGCGGCCAGCCGGTCTTCGGTGCGACCGCAAAGAAGCACATGCGCGCCTTCCTTTGCCAGCGCTTCGGCGATGCCTGCGCCGAGGCCGCGCGATGAGGCGAGCACGATCGCTTTCTTGCCGGCAATACCAAAATCCATGAAAAACTCCTTGGCCTGAATCGGCCGATTTCAAAAAAATGAACAGCAGAATTTGGCTTTCACCATAGACGCCAGCCATGTCGTCAATCAATCATTATCGGACGCTTGCGCGGGCGTGCCGCATGCACTGCCTGTGGAAACTCGGTCTGGCCCGCCTATTGCGTGGCCCTGTCGGGGCGCTTTTAATTTCACCGCAACCTCTCTAGGAATAACAGGTGGACTTGTAGGACCCGACGAAATCCCGCCGATGCGGCAATGGAAGGAATAACATGGCTGAAGAACTGCCGGAACGCGAAAGCATGGAATTCGATGTGGTGATTGTCGGTGCCGGTCCCTCCGGCCTCGCCGCCGCTATTCGACTGAAGCAGCTCAACGAGGATTTGAGTGTCGTCGTGCTGGAGAAGGGGGCCGAGGTTGGCGCCCATATTCTCTCCGGTGCGGTCGTCGATCCATCCGGCATCGATGCTCTCCTGCCCGGCTGGCGGGAGGAGGAGGGCCATCCCTTCAAGACCAAGGTGGAACGGGACCGCTTCCTGCTCCTCGGTGCTTCCGGTTCGATCACGCTGCCGAATTTCGTCATGCCGCCGCTGATGAACAATCACGGCAATTATGTCGTCTCGCTCGGCAATGTCTGTCGCTGGCTGGCCGAAAAGGCCGAAGCGCTGGGTGTCGAGATCTATCCCGGCTTTGCCGCCGCCGAGGTGCTCTACGATGATGCCGGCGCGGTCATCGGTGTTGCCACCGGCGACATGGGGGTCGAACGCGACGGCACGCTCGGTCCCAATTATACCCGCGGCATGGCGCTTCTCGGCAAATATGTGCTGATCGGCGAGGGCGTGCGCGGTTCGCTCGCCAAGCAGCTGATCGCCAAATTCGGCCTCGATGAGGGCCGCGAGCCGCAGAAATTCGGCATCGGCCTCAAGGAACTCTGGGAAGTCAGTCCCGAGCAGCACAAGCCGGGCCTCGTCCAGCATTCCTTCGGCTGGCCGCTCGATGGCAGGACCGGCGGCGGCTCCTTCCTCTACCATCTGGAGGACAATCAGGTCGCGGTCGGTTTCGTGCTGCATCTGAACTACAGGAACCCCTATCTTTCGCCCTTCGAGGAATTCCAGCGCTTCAAGACCCATCCGGCAATCGCGCCGACCTTTGAGGGTGCCAAGCGCGTTTCTTACGGCGCGCGGGCGATTTCGGAAGGCGGCTATCAGTCCGTCCCGAAACTCTCTTTTCCCGGTGGGGCGCTGCTCGGCTGTTCGGCCGGCCTCGTCAATGTTCCGCGCATCAAGGGGTCGCACAATGCCGTGTTCTCCGGCATGCTGGCCGCAGAGAAGGTGGCCGACGCGCTTGCCGCCGGCCGCGCGCACGACGAGATTGTCGAAATCGAAGCGGAATGGCGCAACGGCGCCATCGGCCGCGACCTCAGGAAGGTCCGCAATGTCAAACCGCTGTGGTCGAAGCTCGGCACCCTGGCCGGTATTGCGTTCGGCGGCCTCGACATGTGGACCAACACGCTGTTCGGATTTTCCTTCTTCGGCACGCTGAAACACGGCAAGACCGACGCCGCTTCGCTGGAACCGGCCGCTGACCACAAGCCGATCGATTATCCCAAACCCGACGGCGTCCTGACCTTCGACCGCCTGTCCTCCGTGTTCCTGTCCAACACCAATCACGAGGAGGACCAGCCGGTCCACCTCAAGGTCAAGGACATGGCGCTGCAGAAATCGTCGGAATACGAGATCTATGCCGGCCCGTCCGGCCGCTACTGTCCCGCCGGTGTTTATGAGTGGGTCGAGGAGGACGGCACGGAGAAATTCGTGATCAACGCCCAGAACTGCGTCCACTGCAAGACCTGCGACATCAAGGACCCGAACCAGAATATCAACTGGGTGCCGCCGCAGGGCGGCGAAGGGCCAGTCTACCCGAACATGTGATGAGGTCCGGCGGGCATCGCGCCCGCCGGCAGTTTACTCAGAAACCGTCGAGAACGATCTTTCCGATCGTGCTGCCGCTTTCTATCCGGGCGTGGGCGTTCTTCATCGTCTCCGCCGTCATTGGCCCCAGATTTTCGCTCAGGGTCGTGGTGATCTTTCCGTCATCGACGAGATTTGCGACCGCGTTCAGCAGCCTGTGCTGTTCGATCATGTCCGACGTCCCGTACAGGGAGCGGGTGAACATCATTTCCCAGTGAGCCGAAACGGCCTTGAGCTTGAACGGCATGATATCGAACTGTGCCGGGTCGTCGATCAGCGCAAGGCGACCCTGTGGCGCAATCAGCTTTGCGATTTCTCCGGCGTGGTGATCGCTGCCATTGGTCGAAAACACGAAACCCGGTGCGCCCGTGCCCAGCGCGGCAATTTCCTCGGACAGAGGATTGCGGTGGTTGATGACGTGATGCGCGCCCATTCTGCGAACCCAGACTTCGGTCTCCGGGCGCGATGCCGTGGCAATCACCTGAAGATCGGTCAGTTGCCGCGCGAGCTGGATCGCAATGGATGCGACACCGCCGGCGCCGCCGATAATGAGGATGGCGTTTGCTGCTCCGGCGACGGGGTTTGCCACCTTCAAACGGTCGAACAGAGCCTCATAGGCTGTTATCGCGGTGAGCGGCAGGGCCGCTGCGTCGGCAAAAGACAGGGTCTCGGGCATCTTTCCGACGATGCGTTCGTCGACGGCATGAAATTGTGCATTGGTGCCCGGCCTGTCGATGGCGCTGGCGTAGTAGACGCGGTCGCCGGGGCAGAACAGGGTGACGTCCCTTCCGGTTTCGCGCACGATGCCCGCTGCATCCCAGCCGATGACGGCAGGGCTGCCTTCCGGCGCCGGCCGTGATGCACGGATTTTCACGTCGACCGGATTGACGGAGATGGCCTTGATTTCAACGATCAGATCATGATCGCCGGCAACGGGATCAGCGATATCGGTTTCGATCAGCGCCTGCGGATCGCTGACCGGCAGGGGATGTTCATAACCTATTGCACGCATCGTCATTTCCTTTCTGCGGATTGAAGGCGATGCGCTCTATTTGTATAAATATCCATCCTCTGCAAGAATGCACAAATTATGTATATAGTATCAAAAAGGATACTGTTCTGATGTCCCTGCCTCGAAAGAAAATGACCGTTGATTTCCCCGGCTGCCCGGTCGAGGCCGCGCTTGGATTTCTCGATGGCAAGTGGAAAGGCGTGATCCTGTTTCACCTCATGGGCGGCACGCGGCGCTTCAATGAAATGCGGCGTCTGATGCCCAACATCACGCCGCGCATGCTCACCAAACAGCTTCGTGAACTGGAGGATTCCGGCCTGATTTCGCGCACCGTTTATCCCGTCGTGCCGCCGCATGTCGATTATGACCTGACCGAACTGGGAAAGACGCTCGAGCCGGTCGTGCGGGCCTTGCACAGCTGGGGGCTTCGACACGTGGCATGTAAGGACAACAGGATCGAAACCTCGGTCGAGCCTCTCGAAGGGCATAATTTTTAAGGAAATACTTTCCGTGTCGCGGGGAACGTCTTACCTGTCTGAAGCATTGTTGCAGGCAATCTGTTGAGGACGAGGCATGCGCCTGAAAGGCATTTTCAACCGCGACGGCGGGACATTCAAAACGACCGATATGGACGCATTTTCGGGTCTTGCCTCCAACATCTTTCGCGATGCCGGGCATGATTTCGACTGCGCGGTCGTGCGCGGCAGCGAGATTGCGACAACCATCCGGCAGACCGTCGACACGGCGGGATTTGACGGCCTCATCGTCGGCGGAGGCGATGGCTCGATCTCGCTTGCCGCCGGCTGCATGTATGGCACGGACAAGCTTTTGGGCGTGGTGCCGGCGGGAACCATGAACCTGTTTGCCCGCAGCCTCGGCCTGCCGGTCGATATCGGTGATGCGCTGAGAGCGCTGGCCAGCGGCAAGCCGGCGCATGTGGATGTGCCGACGATGAACGGCCGGCCGTTCATCCACCAGTTTTCCTCCGGCCTCCACGCCACCATGATCAGAAACCGTGAAAAGCTCGAATATGATTCACGGCTCGGGAAGATTTCGGCCTCGACGCGCGCCTGGATCGATACGCTGCGCGCCATTCCGGAAATCAGCGTCAGCTATGAATGCGCCGAAGCAAGCGGCGAGGGGGCTTTTGCGCTTGTCGGCGTTGCCAACAACCGGATCCATGGCAGTCCGGCGCTGTTCACCGACCGGCCGCAGGGCGGCAAGCTTGTGCTCTATCTGCTGAAGGCCGGAGAATTCGACTCGGTGTTGGGCTTTGCGCTCGACTATCTCGGCGGGCAGATCGAGAACAATGAAAACGTCCGCGTGATCGAGACGGAAAAGCTGACGCTGGATTTCCACACCGCGGACATCGCCCAGTCCTTCGACGGCGATCCTATCGACGAAGTGCGCCATGCCGTTCTCGAGCAGCATCCGCGTTCGCTGCCCGTGATCGTGCCCGCCGACAGCCGGCTGGAGTAGTGGGCTTGCTGGTGCGGCTGATAAAGCGCGCGCCACCCTCATTCGTCATGCTCGGGCTTGACCCGAGCATCCAAGCACCTGTCGCGACGACAGGCGTTTCGGATGGAAAGGCGTCACCGATCCGTCTGTTTTAAAACAAAAAAACGCCACCCATTGGGAAATGTGGTTAGATCCTCGGGTCAAGCCCGAGGATGACGTCCGTATAGTGGATGGCGGGGCGGTGTCGGCAGTCTGATCGCCTACTGGAAGGCCGTTTCGTAAAAGCTTCTGAGTTTGCGTGAATGCAGCCTTTCCGGGGGCATGGCGGCCAGTTTCTGCACTGCCTTGATGCCGATGCTGAGATGCTGGCGCACCTGGGTGGTGTAAAAGGCCGTCGCCATGCCGGGCAGCTTCAGCTCGCCGTGAAGCGGCCGGTCGGAAACGCAGAGCAGCGTGCCGTAGGGCACCCGGAAGCGGAAGCCGTTGGCGGCAATTGTCGCCGATTCCATATCCAGCCCGATGGCCCGCGACTGCGACAGGCGCTTGACCGGCCCGCTCTGGTGGGAAAGCTCCCAGTTGCGGTTGTCGATGGTAGCCACGGTGCCGGTGCGCATCACCCGTTTCAGCTCGTAGCCCTCAAGGCCGGTCACCTCGGCAACGGCCGATTCGAGTGCCTGCTGCACTTCCGCCAGTGCCGGAATCGGAACCCATACCGGCAGGTCATTGTCGAGAACATGATCCTCGCGCACATAGGCATGGGCGAGCACATAATCGCCGAGCTTCTGGCTGTTGCGCAGGCCGGCGCAATGGCCGAGCATCAACCAGGCATGGGGGCGCAGAACGGCGATGTGGTCGGTAATCGTCTTGGCGTTGGAAGGGCCGACGCCGATATTGACCATGGAGATGCCGGAATTGTCGGCGCGCTTGAGATGATAGGCCGGCATCTGCGGCATGCGCACGCCGGTATGCCCGCCTTCCGGCTCAACCTCGCCGGGAAGCGTGATATTGTTGCCCGGCTCCACGAACGCGCTGTAGCCTTCGCCGCCCTTGGCCATGACCTCGCGGGCATAGGCACAGAATTCATCGATATAGAACTGGTAATTGGTAAACAGCACGAAGTTCTGGAAATGCGCCGAGCTCGTTGCCGTATAGTGGCTGAGGCGCGCCAGCGAATAATCGATGCGCTGGGCGGTAAACGGCGCCAGCGGTTGCGGCTTGCCCGGCTCCGGCTCGTATTCGCCATTGGCAATCTGGTCGTCGGTGGTGTTGAGGTCGGGCGTGTCGAAGATGTCGCGCAGCGGCACATCGGCAAGGGCGGCCAGATCGGCCTCGACATGGGTGTTCTCGCCGAAGGCGAAATGCAGCGGAATGGGGGTCTCGGATTCTTCGACCACCACCGGAACGCCGTGATTCTTGATCAGCAGGCCGAGCTGTTCGATCAGATAATCCTCGAACAGCACCGGATGGCTGATGGTCGTGGCATATGTGCCCGGCGTTGCCACATGGCCGAAGGAGAGACGCGAATCGGTCAGCCCGTAACTGCCGGTCTCTATCCTGACCTGCGGATAGCAGGCGCGGTAACGCCCCTTGATCGGCGCACCGCCGGCAAGCTCGATAAAGGCGTCGATAATGAAGCGGGTGTTGCGCTTGTAGAGCACCTGAAGCGCTTTCACGGCCGCGCTCGGATCGGTGAAGCTCTGCGGTTCCGCCGGGTCGGGGGCAATGATGTTTGCGGTCAAAGATTCGTTATCGTGCATGGCGACCCTCGTTGAGACAGGTTACGGTCAAAACCGCAGCACGGCAGGTTCGCGCCTGCCTTTTTTGCGCTGAGATTCGATCTATATCGAACACAACAGTGTTTTGCGACACGAAGAGGATGAATTTTCATGACCGCACCGATCGAACTTTTTTACTGGCCGACCCCCAACGGCTACAAGATCACGATTTATCTGGAAGAGGCGGGCGTTCCCTATAACGTCAATTATGTGAATATCGGCAAGGGCGACCAGTTCAAGCCGGAGTTTCTGAAGATTTCGCCCAATAACCGGATGCCGGCGATCATCGATCCCGAAGGCCCCGGCGGCGAACCGGTCTCGGTGTTCGAATCCGGCGCGATCCTTCAATATCTCGGCCGCAAGTTCAAAAAATTCTATCCCGAGACCGAGCGCGCGCGCATCGCCGTGGAGGAATGGCTGTTCTGGCAGGTCGGCGGTCTCGGGCCAATGGCGGGCCAGGCCCATCACTTCCGCAATTATGCGCCCGAAAAGATTGCCTATGGCATCGACCGCTACACCAACGAAGTCAACCGGCTCTACGGCGTGATGGACAAACGTTTGGGGGATGTCGACTATCTCGGCGGCGATTATTCGATCGCCGACATGGCATCGGTCGGGTGGGTCAAGTCATACGAGGCGCAGGGCCAGAACCTCGACGATTTCCCGAACCTGAAGCGTTGGTTCGAGGCTGTTACGGCCCGCCCTGCGGTCAAGGCCGGGCTCGCCGTCGGTCAGGAGGAGCGCGAGAAGATGAACCTTGCCTCGGACAAGGATGCCCAGTCGGTGCTCTTCGGCCAGAAGGCGCGCTGAGGGCGTCGGTTTGTCAACGATGGTTGCTTCATCCTCTTTCGTCATGCTCGGGCTTGTCCCGAGCATCTAAACACGCATCAATGCGACAAGCGTGTCGAATGAAAATCTGTTTAAATACAACATACTACGAAACGCCAACGCCGCTCGCGCGGAACTGTGATTAGATCCTCGGGTCAAGCCCGAGGATGACGTCTGTATAAAAAGGATAGGCTTGTCAGCAGTCTGAGGCGCGCTGAGCGCCCGCCATCCCTAGCAATGTTTCAGGCGCTTGTCTCAGCCGAGCGCCTGAAGCACAGCCGGTAGCTCCTGCGCAAACAGCTCCATGTCCTCGTTCGGCCCTGTCGAAACGCGGATGCAGCGATCAAGCGGGGCCACGCCCGGCATGCGGATGAACACGCCGCGTGCGCCGAGCGCATCGACGATTGCGCGCGAATAGGCGCCGTCACGGCCGCAGTCGATAGCCACGAAATTGGTTGCCGAGGGCAGCGGTTCCAGCCCGTTTTCGCGCGCGATCCGGGCGATTTCGTCACGCGACTCGCGAATACGCCCGACAACGCTCTGCAGATAGGCCTGATCGGCAAGGGCGGCTTCGGCGGCAACCAGCGTCAGACGCGGCATGCCGAAGTGATTGCGGATCTTGTTGAAGGCGGCAATCGTGTCCGCCGCGCCGATAATATAGCCGGCGCGGGCGCCGGCCAGCCCGTAAGCCTTGGAGAAGGTGCGGAAACGCAGGATGTTCGGGCGGTCGAGAAAGCGGTCAATGCCCGGAAAGGCTTCCGCCGGGCCGCATTCGCAATAGGCCTCGTCCAGCACCATCATGCAGGTTTCCGGCAGTTCCTCGACGAAACGGACCACATCATCCTCGTGCCAGAAACTGCCCATCGGATTGTCGGGATTGGCAAAGTAGACCATGGTCGCGTCATGTTCTTTGACGGCGGCCAGCAGCGCGTCGAGGTCTTCCCGGTCATTGTTGTAGGGAATGCTGACCCGCTCTCCGCCGAAGCCGTCGACATGATAGTTGAAGGTCGGATAGGCGCCGAGCGAGGTCACAACCTTGGTGCCCGGCGAGACGACCAGCCTGACGGCCATGCCCAGAAGCCCGTCCACGCCTTCGCCGATCATCAGGTTTTCCGGCTCGCAGCCATGATGCTTCGCCAATGCCTGGCGCAGCGAGAGGTGTTCGGAATCGGAATATTTCCAGATGTCGCCGGCGGCCTCCTGAATGGCGGCAAGCACGGAAGGCGCGGGGCCGAAGCCGCTTTCATTCGCGCCGATGCGGGCGATGACGGGATAATTGCGGGTGCGCTCAAGTGCTTCCGGTCCGACAAAGGGGACGGTGGAGGGCAGCTCTTTGATCAGGGTGGTGAAGCGCGGGAATTCGGCCATGCTATGCGTTCCGGTTCATTTGAAAAGGCGCCTCAACATAGTCGCTGCTCTCCGGAAGGCAAGATGCGGACTGGCGGTGCCAAACGCAAAACGGCGCCCTGAGGCGCCGTTTAGAAACCGTCATTCCTGCTGATTTCAGCGAAATGCGCGCGATGCGACACGATCGATGTCGCTCGGCAGCAGGCCGATATCCTTGAGTTCGGCTGCAGTCAGGTTGCGCAGCTGTGCACGGGTGCGACGGTAGCTGAACCATTTCATGGTGAAGTGGAAGGGATGCATGGGTGTTTCCTCGAATTTTCCGGCAGCGTTTGTGCTGCATTGATTTTGAGTGGAAAATACAATGGAACCCGCTGAAGGTCTTGTGCGGTTTTTATGCAACTGCCATGCATTTGTGCAATAGGTTGCATATTTTTCGGCCTCATTGACCGTGATGGACAGTTTTGAGGCATCTCTACTTGATGAATTCAAGTTCATACAAGGCCGGTCGTGTCGCAAACCAAAAAAAGCCCCGCGCCGAGGCTCGGCGTGGGGCTTTTGCAAATCGTGTTTTTAAAGGCGCTTAGAATGCGGCCTTGCGGGCAACGCGACGAATGTCTTCGCGGTTGATGCCGAGGTCGGACAGTTCGCGTGCATTCATGCGACCGAGTTCGGAAACGGTCTGACGATACTTGATCCAGTTGTTGAACGAACGAGCCATGCTCATGATATTCTCTCCTCTTTTCTGTGGCGCTGCTTTGCGCCTCAATCTCTGATGACTTGGATATAGTTCATTCGGTGCGCGGCAGTCAGTGGGTTTGCGGTAAAGCCGCTATGCAGCGCGTGCATGGCGCTGAAAGCGCCGGATTGCTGGCCTTCTGGCACAAAAAAAAGCCCCGCGCCGGTATGCGGCGTGGGGCTTTTGCAGATCGCGTTTAAAGGCGCTTAGAATGCGGCCTTGCGAGCAACGCGGCGAATGTCTTCGCGGTTGATGCCCAGGTCGGACAGTTCGCGTGCATTCATGCGACCGAGTTCGGAAACGGTCTGACGATACTTGATCCAGTTATTGAACGAACGAGCCATGCTCATGATCTTCTCTCCTCTTTTCTGTGGCGCTGCTTTGCGCCTCAATCTCTGATGACTTGGATATAGTTCATTCGGTGCGAGGCTGTCAGTGGGGTTACGGTAAAGCCGCCATGCACACAGCGCATGACGTTTCAGAGCCTGGCCGGATGCGACCGCAAAGGGATCGGTTTTGCCCATGCGTACAGGTGAAGAAAGTGAAAGGCAGCTTTTGAAGAGCGCAAAAAAATAACGCTCACCGGGGGAGGAGGATCCGGTGAGCGTCATTTGCGTTGGTCGACGACTGGGAGGAGGAGCGCCGTCAACCCATCGAAGCGCGCTGGGAGGAGGAGGAGTGCGCGGCTTCGAATTTCTACCCGGAGACCGGGCCAAGCGATCTAACGTTCATCAAATCGTTTTGATTTCGGCTCAATCACTGTGTTGATCTCTATATACGTTTTTTCTTGTGATATGTGCAGTGCCATCTCGGCATAGAAGGTATGCGCATCGTGCATGTCGCGGGATGCAGCCACGGCAGGCTGAAAATTCCAGTGCCATTTATGCCGGGCTGCTGCGGGCGCGCAGAAACGCAATGAGTTGATCTTCATCCATCGGCCGCGAGAAATAATAGCCCTGTTGCAGAACGCAGCCCAGCGCTTTCAGCTTCTCGGCATGAGCCTGCGATGTCACGCCTTCGCAGATGACTTCGATGCCGAAGGATCTGGCGATGCGGGCAATCGTTTCGACAATCAGCAGGCTCTCCTCTGAATCGATGATCGGCGCCACGAGCTGTCCGGCAATCTTGAGCCGGTCCGGTCGGACCCGGGTCAGTCCGACGAGAGAGGCGTATCCCGAACCGAAATCGTCGAGATCGATGCCGATGCCAAGCTTTCTGATGGCGTTGACCGTCTTGATCAATTCGGAATCGGGGCTGTCGAAAGGGATGGATTCCAGCAGTTCGAAATTTACGATGCCTGCCGGCAGGCCGAGAGCGGAGAGCTGATCGAGGAGTTGCGGATCGCGCAGGCGCTGGGCGGAAATATTGACGGATATGCCGGATAGCGGCATGCCGTCCGCCGCGCAGCGCTCCATTGTCGAAAGCGCCCTTCGGAAGACGGTATCGTCAATTTCATGCAGCAGGCCGAGCTGCTCGGCCACGCCGAGGAAGATTTTCGGTTCCTGCAGGCCGCGGCGCGGATGTTGCCAGCGGGCCAGCGCCTCGACGCCTGCAATCGTTGAGGTTTCGACATCGAAGATCGGCTGGTAGTGGGCGGTGATTTCTCCTGCCTCGACGGCTTCCTGAATTTCATCGACAAGACGTTTGTGGGAAAATGTCTTGTCCATCAGATTGCTGGTGTAGTTGACCGTGCGCCCGCGTCCGCGGTTCTTTGCCTCGTAGAGGGCAAGATCGGCCTTGATCAGCAGATCGGAGGCAGAATCCCTTGAATCCTGCGCTGTCGCGATGCCGAGGCTGACGCCGAGCCTGCACATGCGTCCGGCGATATGCACCGGCTTCGAAAACGCTGATTCAACCGCTGCGGCAAAGCTCTCCGCATCGCTGTCGGCGGGCATCAGGGCAACGAATTCATCGCCGCCCGTTCTGGCCAGAAAGTCGTTCGGGCCGAGATTTTTCGTGAAGATATCGGCGGCATAGCGCAGAACATCGTCGCCGAAGAAATGGCCCATCGTATCGTTGATGGTCTTGAAGCCATCGAGGTCGATAAGCACAATCCGCATGCCTTCCGGCAGTGCATCGCCGGTTTGTGCGGCCTCCAGGCGTTTTTCGAAATGGCGCCGGTTGGGAATGCCCGTCAGCGTGTCCTGAAGCGCGATCTGCTCCATCCGTGCGCGGGCGTCCTCAAGCGCGACATTCTGGGCTTCGGCCCGCACCTTGGCCTCGCTCAATGCTTCCTGAAGAACCTTGTCGGCCGAAACGTCCCAGTTGACGCCAACGATTTTGCGGCGCCCGTCGGCGCTGCGATAGGCGTTTCCGGCCGAGCGAATGGTCTTTTCCTGACCATTGGCGTCGATGATCCGGTATTCGCTGCGGAAACCATTGTTCTTTTTGATGGCTTCCCAGCTGAAGCGCCTGAAACGTGTGCGATCTTCGGGATGAAGCCACGCGCGCCAGCTTTCGAAGCTCTGTATATTGCTTTGCCCCTCGATACCGTAGATTCTCAGGATCTGGTCGTCCCAGATCTGCTCGCCGGTCTCCATATCATGTTCCCACAGGCCGATATTGGAGGCGTTGAGCGCAACATCGAGATGGAGAGAGAGGTTCTCCACCTCCATCATGCTGCGGCGAATATTGATATTGTCGCGCAGGCGCGCTCTGAGCAGGATCAGCAGGGCCGCCAGCGGTGCTACGAAAACCAGCAGCAAAAGGCCGACGGCGAGGCGGAATGCCAGAATCCAGTCAAACGGACCTTCGGAAAGTGTACGCGGCGAGACGCTGACGGTCCACCTCGCATTGGCGATGTTGATGTTCTGGCGGGCGGCGTTTTCCAGTGGCATATCATCGCCGACAGAGGCAATTTCGGTCGGGTCGGGGGCAATGGCGGTCTGCACGCTCAACTGCGTCGTTGCTTCCAGTTCAAGCAGGCCAATGGCTTCGAGGATCGCCTCGAACCCGACGACAAGTTCGAGATTGCCGTTGGCGGAAGCGTAGCGATAGACCAGAACCCGCTCGCCGTTTTGCAGCGTGTAGGGGCCGAAAATCTTGCGCCCGTCGGCGTCTTCGGAGGGAACCGGCAGGGCCAGCATGGCATCGGATACTGCCTGGGGCACAACGATGCTAGCGCCGTCATCGCGCAGAATAACAGCCTTTGTCCACGGTGCACTTGCCAGATATGTGCTCACGGATGTGCGGTAGATATCGGGATTGCCGTCGTCGAAGGTCGAGATCAGCGCGCGGCCGACATTGTCGGTCATCTGCAATATCGTCTTCAGGGCCTTGGCAAAGCCTTCCGCCCGTGCTTCGGCCTGTTGCTGACGTTCCTGGCGGATTGCATCGTGGATAAACAGGCTGCCGAATACCGTTGCCGCCGCCAGAGACCCGAAGAACAGGACGGTCAGAACGGCAAAAAGCCGGATCGTTGAGCGCCGATCGCGCGGTATTCCGCCTTTTTTCAACGTCGCCATGGCGGAATCCGCAGAAATGTGCCGATTCGCGATTGCATCGCATGCTCCCCTGTTGCCTGCGTTCTGCCCGCTTGCCTTTTGATTTGCCGACGGCGCCGGGCTCTGAATGATCACGGGTTTCGCACCTTACCCGCTTTGTCTGCCAGTTTATCTGTTTTTCGCACGGCAGACGATGCACGACAGCAAGGAAGGGCTTCCCGCCATGTCGATGCACTCTGATAGGAGCCGTTCCGTCGATAGTCAAACGGCATTCCGGACGGGAGGGGAACCTTTGGCCTCCGGATCAGTCCAGATCCTGTAAGATAGTTTCGGCCAGCAGCAACGGGAGAGCTGTTCCGCGCGCGCTTCCGCATCAAGCCGGGGCGGGGCCGTGCCTTTTGGGTCGTTTCGCCCGATAGTGCTGTCTGTTCATTCCGCCGGGTCTGTTACATCTGCGTAGTAAGAAAAGGTTATGCCGGAGCGATTTCATTTCCGGGTGAAACCCATTAAGAGGTGAGCGCGGCTGGAACCGCGCGGTGAGGGCAGCGTTGCTGACAGAAAGGTTTCCAAAATGAGCCATCTGGATGAAGAATTGCCGGGTCAGTCGGAAGCGCGCGAACAGGTGCGTGATATCTATAACGAGGAAGGTGCGGTCAGCGCCGAATTTCTGGCCGGTGTCCAGCAGGCGATTGCCGAAGCGGATACCGAGTTTCTGCACGAGCAGGTCGCAAGCCTTCATGAATCCGAGCTCGGCGACGTTATCGAGGCGCTCGATTACGAAAGCCGCCCGGAACTGGTGCGCCTTCTCGGCGCCGAATTCGACCTGACGGCGCTGACCGAGGTGGACGAGGCGATCCGCCTCAACATCATTGAATCGCTGCCCAGCGAACAGCTCGTCAGTGCGCTGAGCGCGCTCGATTCGGATGATGCGGTCTATATTCTGGAAGACCTTGCCGATCAGGAGCGCGAGGATATCCTCGCCAGACTGCCGTTTACCGAGCGCATACGGTTGATCCGGTCTCTGGATTATCCCGAAAGCTCCGCCGGCCGGCGCATGCAGACGGAATTCGTGGCGGTTCCGCCGTTCTGGACGGTGGGACAGACTATCGACTACATGCGCGAGGACGACGACCTGCCCGATTCCTTCTCGCAGATATTCGTGGTGGATCCGACGTTCCGCCTGCTCGGCGCGGTCGATCTCGACAGCATTTTGCGCACCAAGCGGCAGGTCAAGATTGAGACGATCATGCGCGAGACCAACCATCCGATCGACGCTGAGCTCGATCAGGAGGAGGCCGCGCAGGTGTTTGAACAGTACGACCTGCTTTCCGCGGCCGTTGTCGACAATAACAACCGGCTCGTCGGTGTCTTGACCATTGATGATGTGGTCGACGTCATCCACGAGGAAGCGGACGAAGATATCAAACGTCTTGGCGGTGTCGGCGACGAAGAACTGTCCGATAATATCGTGCGTGCGGTGCGTTCGCGCTTCGGCTGGCTGCTGATCAACATGGGCACGGCGTTTCTTTCGGCCAGCGTCATTGGCCTGTTCGACGAATCAATCGGCAAGATGATCGCGCTGGCGGTGCTGATGCCGGTGGTGGCCTCCATGGGCGGCAATGCCGGGACCCAGACGATGACGGTGACTGTGCGCGCGCTCGCCACCCGCGACCTCGATATCTACAACGCTGCACGCATTATTCGCAGGGAAGCCGGTGTCGGGTTGTTTAACGGGCTTGCTTTTGCACTGCTAATTGCGTTAGTCGCTGGTTACTGGTTTGATAACCCACAACTTGGCGGCGTCGTTGCCGCTGCCATGATTATTAACATGTTTGCTGCTGCAATGGCCGGAATTCTGATCCCTCTTCTTCTCGACCGGGCGGGCGCCGATCCCGCCATCTCCTCGTCCGTGTTTGTGACTACAACCACAGATGTTATTGGCTTTTTCTCGTTCTTGGGAATTGCGACCTGGTGGTTTAACATTTAATTTCGGAACGTTTACTAAATTAGTCACTTGATCATCGACGGTGGGGGTTCGTTTTGCAAAGACGATTTTACTCGATAACCGAACTGACACGCGAATTCGGAGTTTCGACGCGCACGCTGCGGTTCTACGAGGATGAAGGCCTGCTGCAGCCCGAACGCCGTGGACGGACACGCCTGTACAGCGAAAATGAACGGCTGCTGATCAAGGAGATACTCCGCAGCCGCCGTATCGGGCTGACGCTGGCGGAAATCCGGAATATCCTGACGCTGTTCCATCGTCCGCCGACGGAGATGGATCAACTCAAGCAGACCATGGACGAGATCAAGTCCCGGCGCGAGGATTTGCGCCAGAAACGCCGTGATATCGATGAGATGATGACCGAACTTGATAACGCCGAGGAAACCTGCCTCGCGCGTCTCGCCGAAATCGGCGTCGGTACCTGAGCCCGCTCTGCTCGCTGGCCTTTTCCTAACGAATGCTGCACGACATCGCTATTCGCCCGAGTGCAACCGCATCCCCGTCGTCGGTCTGGTTGCGCATGAGCGGGCCCAACAGACCTTCCTGCTTCAAGGACTCGAGCGTGCAGCTGCAATAGGACTGGCAGAAGGCCGCGTCGTCGGTCGCTTCGCAACTCGCCTGACAGCTGGAAAGATAAGCCGGTGCCGGATCGGGCGGCAGGACGAGTGTTGCCGCATAGACAAGGCCGAACAGCAGTGGCTGGTGCACAAGATAGAAGATCAGGCTGTGGCGGCCGAAAAAGGTCAGCAGGTTTTCTGTCTTCGGAAGCTGCCTTTGCTGCTTCAGCCAGGAAAGCGTGAGCTTCGAGACAGCAAGGCCTGCCAGAAACGGCCCGATCCACGGCAGAAGCGGCACATAGTCGTTCGAGGACGGCGGATGTGCGGCCATGCCGATCCAGGCGAAGTACCATGGGTCAAGGGCGTCGAAGCTGACGACGTGCGGCAGCAAAGTCGCGGCCACGGCAACGACCAGCGTTATGACGGCCGGCACATGCCGAAACAGCAACCCGATGATCGACGCTGCGGCGATGGCATGGAGAATGCCGAAATAGATGAGCGCGTTGGGTGTGGAGAAGTACGACACGATGGTGATGGCGATGCTTGCCAGCACCAGAATGCCGAGGCGTTTTGCGAACGCTTCTGGCCTGAGCGATTTTCCATGTGCCATCCAGAGGCTGTAGCCCGCCAGAAACAGGAAGCTTCCGGCAATCAGATGGGCGAAAATTGCCCAGCCGCCACGCGTTGAAAGGCCGGACGGCACATAGCCGAAGAAATCGAGGTCCCAGGTGAAGTGGTAGACGGCCATGGCGACCAGTGCGATGCCGCGGGCGGCATCAATGGCATGGATCCGGCGACGGCGTTTCGCCCCGGTATCGGGCGTTGGAATATCGCTCATTCTGCATCCCCGTTTTCGGAAAGCGTGGCCTGGAGGATGGTCTTGCGCGCATCCGAGAAATATTGGCGGCGCAGCAGGATCGTGAACACGAATGCCGTGGACGCCATGAAGAAATAGGGGCCGAGGAACCAGCCGAGATAGCCGATCGACAGAAAGATTGCGCGCAGGCCGGTGTTGAAATGGCGCGCGGCGATGATGTTGACCTCTGCGACCCGTTCGGCCATGCGGGCCAAGGTCTGCCGGTCTTCCGCTGCCGTCGCGCCCATGGGCAGGCCGCCGAACAGGATGGTGTTGTAGTTGAACAGCCGGTAGGACCAGCCGAACTTGAAGAAGGAATAGCCGAAGATCGCGGCAAGCCCGCAGGCCTTCATTTCGAAGGCTGCGCGTGTGCTCGGTATCAGGCCGGGCAAATCGTCAAACAGCACCTGGGCGGTGTCGGCTTCGCCCATCAGCGCGAAACAGCCGCCGATTGCGAAAATCGAGGTCGATGCGAAGAAGGCTGTTCCGTTCTGAAGTCCTGAAAGAATCTGGGTGTCGATCATGCGTAAATCGCGCGCCAGCGCCGTCTGCATCCAGCGCTTTCGGTGGATCAGCATGGCGCCGGTGAGGCTTTGGCGTTTGATCAGTGCAAAGCGTCCGCTGACCAGCCCGTCGAAAACGAACCAGCAGCCAAGAAAAAAGCAAAGCGCGACAAAGTCTGTGCCTGTCATGAATCCGGCTCTCGAGAAAACGGCTTTTTTACGGCGCCAACAATGGGTTGGCAGCCGATGTTGTGACGCGACATGCTTGTTGTGTCGGCAGACCGGGGGGAATGCAAGCACGGATTTTCGAAATTTATTGAAATACCCCGTTGCAGATTGTGTGACAGTTTAATAAAGCGATAACCATCAGTGCACATCCTCCCAAAAAGTGCACTAGGGTCAAGACAATCGGAGCTATTATGGAAGACACCGCGCACAAGTCCTGCTGGGGTGTAACCCTGCGGGCTGTTATCGGTTTTGGTGCTGTCCTCGGACTTGCCTATCTCATTGTCGCTGTTTGATCAGCTTGTGAATTTTTCCTGAAGCAACGGCGGTCTTCCATAAGGTCGCCGTTGTTTTTGTTTCTGATATCCTCGTTATTGACCTGCGATTGCCGAAACGGTGGCTCTCCCACGGGTTTCGTGTCGTGAACCGATGCGCTCATGTCGGTTCAGGGCGCGTCCGTCGGCTGTGTCTGCCGCCTAATCGGCAACAGGGTATATCTATGCAAGACGATGGAGAGATCGGCGTGTTTCTGTCCGTTTTCGAGGTTTTCAAGATCGGTATCGGTCCATCGAGTTCCCATACGATGGGGCCGATGTCGGCTGCCAACCGTTTTCTCGACCTTTTGGTATCGAGTGACTGGCCGCGGCCGGTCGGTGCGGTGGTCACGCATCTGCAGGTCAGCCTGCACGGTTCACTGGCCTATACCGGCGTCGGCCATGCCACTGATCGTGCCGTCATTCTCGGGCTTGCCGGCGAGCGGCCGGATACGGTCGATCCGGATCGGATGGACACGGTCATCGCCGCAATCCGTGAAGCCGGAGCGGTGGAGCCGCCGGGCCACCCCGCCTATGGTTTCGACTGCGATGCGGATGTGATCTTCAACAAGAAGGAACCATTGCCGGGCCATGCCAACGGCATGACCTTCTATGCGCTGAATGCCGACGGTGCGGTTCTGCTGCGGCAGATCTATTATTCCGTCGGTGGCGGTTTCGTGCTGACCGATACCGAACTGGCCGCCTGGAAAGAGCAGAAGGACTTTCCCGCAGGCGAAAGCGATGAGGAAAAGGTTCCCTTTCCGTTTCGCTCGGCGGTGGAAATGCTGGATATGGCAAAACGCTCCGGCATGACCATTGCCGCCATGAAGCGCGCCAACGAGGAAGCGCGCATGGGCCGGGCCGAACTCGACCGGGGCCTTGATGCGCTGTGGGATGCGATGGACGGCTGCATCGACCGCGGCCTGAAGGGCGAGGGCGTGTTGCCGGGCGGGCTGAAGGTCCGTCGCCGCGCCGGCCAGCTTTATGACAAGCTGTCGCAAGCCAAGCTTTCCAACCAGTTCGATCCGCTGATGGCCAATGACTGGCTGTCGATGTTCGCGATGGCGGTGAATGAAGAAAATGCCGCCGGCGGACGCGTGGTCACCGCGCCGACCAATGGCGCGGCCGGCGTGGTGCCGGCGACGCTTCGTTACTTCAGCGAATTCCAGAATTCCGCCGGAAAGGCGGGCATTCGCGATTTTCTGCTGACGGCGGCAGCGGTCGGCGGCATCATCAAGACCAATGCCTCGATCTCGGGAGCGGAAGTCGGCTGTCAGGGCGAGGTTGGGTCGGCCTCGGCCATGGCGGCGGCGGGGCTTGCGGCCGTCATGGGCGGCACGCCGGAACAGGTGGAAAATGCCGCCGAAATCGCGCTCGAGCATCACCTTGGCATGACCTGCGACCCGATTGCCGGCCTGGTCCAGGTGCCCTGCATCGAGCGCAATGCGCTGGGCGCGGTCAAGGCGGTGACGGCGGCTTCTCTGGCGTTGAAGGGCGACGGCACCCATTTCGTGCCGCTCGACAACTGTATCGAAACCATGCGCCAGACCGGCAACGACATGCACGAAAAATACAAGGAAACCTCCACCGGCGGTCTTGCCGTCAATGTGGTGGATTGCTGATCTCCGGCGCATGAATGCCTTGACGCATGCGCCACGCCGCGCTTGATAGAGGCATGAGCCTTCATCTTCTGAAATTATGCGTCGGCGCGACCGGGATTGACGATTTGCGCGGCTGGGTATCGCAGCGTTCCATGGCGGCGATTGCCGCCGGTCTGGAGCCGCATACCGTGCACACCACGCGGATGACCCCGAAGCGGCGCGAGGAGTTGCTCGACGGCGGCTCGCTCTATTGGGTGATCAGCGGCCAGATCCGCGCGCGTCAGGCGCTGCTCGACATCACCAACCACACCGACGGGGAGGGGATCCAGCGCTGCGATCTGGTGCTTGCCCCGCAGGTGGTCGATACCGTTCCGGTACCGCGCAAGCCGTTTCAGGGCTGGCGCTACCTGAAACCCGAAGACGCCCCCCGCGACCTTGATTTCGGCGATGGCGGCGATGAGATGCCGGATGAATTACGGGCCGAACTGGCAGAGCTGGGGTTGCTTTAAAAGAAAAGGCGGGTCGCAAAGCCCAGCCCCTGACTATAAATGTTGAAGCAAAGGGTCTTCAGAGGCCGCGAAGGTGCGGCTTGAGCATCTCCCAGAGTGTCATCGGAGTAGCTACGAGTAGAGGGATTTTTTTCAAAATAACATCCGCCTGCTTCGGAAGCTTTTTCTCGATCGTTAGGAACACATCACATTGCGCAGCGGCGGCATCCGATAGCAACTTCCGGTCCTTCGTGCTGATGTTCCCGAAGGAGGGGCCCTCCACGACTGCCGCCATGGCTATAGCGGTATCTTCAGGAGGGTTTTCTATTAAGCAGATAGCCGTGTGGTCGAAGACATCTCTGGCGTATCGGCTGCGGTGATGATCCTTGGCGGCGTCGATTTCCGCAAGAGACGCAGGAGAGACTACCCAGTCAAAATGCGCTCTATCATCGAAGAAGAAGATAGCTCGCAGACTTTCGAGAATGAGAGCGCCATCAGGTCTCCTCAGAATCTGAGGAATATTGCTGACAGAGTAGTCCTCTGCCTGCGGCAGAGGGTCTTCACTGAAAACGTAACCTCCGCAATCTTCGATCGCTTGAAAGGTGCCCGTATCCAGGTAGATGCGTCTTGGAATGATATCATCGCGTGTGAAATGCATGGAACCTCCGTCAAGTTGGCAAATCACCGGTATTGGTCACTTGTGACCACCCCAAGAAATTTTCGAGTGGCTCTTCGTGACTTCGAGCAAGCATGGCTCGCCCGAAATACATTCCATCAACATTTACCGTAAGGGGCGGGCCGCTAAGCCCGCCTTTTCCATCTCGCTCTGCTGTCGTCCCGCCTCAGTGCAGGATCTGGCTCAGGAACAGCTTGGTGCGTTCGTGTTGCGGGTTGTCGAAGAATTCGTGCGGGGAATTCTGTTCGACGATCTGGCCCTGGTCCATGAAGATCACGCGGTTGGCGACCTGGCGGGCAAAGCCCATTTCGTGGGTCACGCACAGCATGGTCATGCCTTCCTCGGCAAGGCCGACCATGGTGTCGAGCACTTCCTTGATCATTTCCGGGTCGAGCGCCGAAGTCGGCTCGTCGAACAGCATGATCTTCGGGTTCATGCACAGCGAACGGGCAATCGCCACGCGCTGCTGCTGGCCGCCGGAAAGCTGGCCGGGATATTTGTCCGCCTGCTCGGGGATTTTTACCCGGGTCAGGTAGTGCATCGCGATTTCTTCGGCTTCCTTCTTTGGCATCTTGCGCACCCAGATGGGCGCGAGCGTACAGTTTTCCAGGATCGTCAGATGCGGGAACAGGTTGAAGTGCTGGAACACCATGCCGACCTCGCGACGGATTTCATCGATCTTCTTCAGATCGTCCGTCAACTCGATATTATCGACGATGATATTGCCCTTCTGGTGTTCTTCCAGTCGGTTGATACAGCGGATCATCGTCGATTTTCCGGAGCCGGAGGGCCCGGCGATGACGATGCGTTCGCCCTTCATCACCTTCAGGTTGATGTCGCGCAGGACGTGAAAATCGCCATACCATTTGTTGACGTGGATCATCTCGACCGCGACCTCGGTATCCGAGACGGTCATGTGAGAAGTGTCGACGGTTTCTACCATGAATTTATCCTCAAATACGCGAAGCTAGCTTCGGTGACCGGTGTCGAGATGGCGTTCCATGAAGCTGGAATAGCGCGACATGGCGAAGCAGAAGATGAAGAACACGAAGCCGGCGAAGATCAGGCCGGTGATCGGCGTGACCGGGGAGGCCCAGCTTGAGTCGGTGAAGTTGAACTTGATGATGCCGAGCAGATCGAACATGCCGATGATCGACACCAGCGAGGTGTCCTTGAAGATCGAGATGAACTGGTTGACGATCGCCGGAATGACCAGCTTGATCGCCTGCGGCAGGATGACGAGACGCATGGTCTGCCAGTAGCCGAGCCCGAGCGAAGCGGCGCCTTCGAACTGTCCCTTGGGCATGGCCTGCAGGCCGCCGCGAATGGTCTCGGCCATATAGGCGGAGATGAACAGCGACACGCCGACGATGGCCCGCAGGAACTTGTTGATGGTCATGCCTTCCGGCAGGAACAGCGGCAGCATCACGCTCGCCATGAACAGGATGGTGATCAGCGGTACGCCGCGCACCACCTCGATGAACATGATCGACAACGTCCGCATCACCGGCATTTTCGAACGCCGGCCGAGCGCCAGGATGATGCCGAGCGGCAGCGACACGGCAATGGCGAAATAAGACAGGATCAGCGTGACCATCAGCCCGCCCCAGTCCGACGTATCGACGACCGGAAGGCCGAACACGCCGCCATAAAGGATGAAGAAAGCGAAGATGGGCAGGATGATGAACAGTGCCAGCGCGTTCCAGCCCTTGTGCGGCGCCTTCGGCATCAGCATCGGGATCAGCAATGCGGTAAACACGATGCCGATCAGGATCGGTCGCCACATCTCGGGGTCCGGATAGCGCCCGAACATGATCTGATCGAACTTGGCCCCGATAAAGGCCCAGCAGGCACCGCTCCAGCCATCCGGCTGGGCCCCGCCCTGGGCAATCGTCGCGCACGCTGTGCGATCCGTCCCCGTCCAGGCGGCATTGATGAACAGCCATTCCACCACGGGCGGCACAGCCCAGATCAGAAACACGATTGCGATGATCGACAGCAGCGAATCTTTCGGGCTGGCGAACAGGTTGGTGCGCAGCCAGAGTGCTGCACTGCCTTCTTTTTGCGGCGCAGGTTGCTGTTCCTGCATTTCCTTGCGGACATAAGCGATTTCGTGCGCCATCTTATCTCTCCACCAGGGCCATCTTGGCGTTGAACCAGTTCATGAAGATCGATGTCAGAATGGAAAGCGTGAGGTAAATGATCATCCAGATGGTCACCACCTCCACGGCCTGTCCGGTCTGGTTCAGGACCGTCTTGCCGACAGCCACGATATCGGCATAGCCGATGGCGACCGCGAGCGAGGAGTTCTTGGTCAGGCTCAGATATTCACTGGTCATCGGCGGAATGATGATGCGCATGGCCTGCGGCACGACGACGAGGCGGGTGACCTTGCGCGGATGCAGGCCGAGCGCGTTGGCTGCTTCCGTCTGGCCCTTGGCGACGCCAAGGATGCCGCCGCGGATGATCTCCGCCATGAAGGCGGCGGTATAAAGCGACAGCGCCAGATAAAGCGACATGAATTCCGGGCCGAGCACCGCGCCGCCCTGCAGGTTGAAACGGCCCTTGACCGGAATGTCGAACGTGACCGGCATGCCGGCGATGAAATAGCCGAGGACCGGCAGCACGATCAAAATCGCAAGGCTGGAGAGAAAAGTCGGAAATTGCTGGCCGGTGGCCATCTGGCGGCGTCTTGCCCAGATGTTCATCGCGATGATGAGAACGATGGCAGCGATGGTGGCGATGCCGATCAGCCATGAGCCGGGGCCGAACACCGGGCTCGGGAAGGCCAGGCCGCGATTGTTGAGATAGATATCGAGCGGCAGCGACAGCGAGTCGCGGGCGGCCGGCAGCAGCGCCAGAACGCCGGTATAAAAGAAGAAGATGACCAGCAGCGGCGGAATGTTGCGGAACACCTCGACATAGACCTGGCTGAGCTTGGCGATCAGCCAGTTCGAGGACAGCCGTCCGATGCCGACGAGGAAGCCGACGATTGTCGCCGTGATGATCCCCGCCACCGAAACGATGATCGTATTGACGATGCCGACCATGAGCGCACGGCCGTAGGACATGTCATTATTGTAGGGGATCGGAATTTGCGCGATGTCGAAACCGGCGCGGTTGTCGAGGAAGCCGAAGCCTGACGCGATACCGGCAGCCTGTAGGTTTCGAATTGTGTTGTCGGTGACCCACCAGACGAAGGCAACGACCGCCAGAACCGTTACGAACTGGTATACGAAGCCGCGGACGGCGGGATTGTAAACAAGTGCGGCAACCCGCGACTCCTGAAAAGGAGCGTTGCTTGACGTTTCAGCCATATTTTCCCCGGTTGCCCGTGTTGGGCTATTTTTATGGGAGCACAGGGCAGGTTGACCGCCCTGTGCCGGATCCGAGACAATATCAGAACAGATCGCGCTTAGCGGATCGGGGGGCCATACTGCAGGCCGCCATTGGTCCACAGAGCGTTAAGGCCGCGTTCGATCTTCAACTCGCTGCCCTGGCCGACATCAGCTTCGAAGACTTCGCCGTAATTGCCGACGGTCTTGATGATGTTGTAGGCCCATTTTTCGTCGAGGCCGAGATCGGCGCCCATCTTGCTGTCGGTTTCGGTGCCGAGCAGGCGCTTGATGCCCGGATTGTCCGAGGATTCAGCGATTTCGTCGACATTTTCCGAGGTGATGCCGAATTCTTCGGCATTGACCATGGCGAAGTGAACCCAGGAGACGACGTCGCCCCACTGGTCGTCACCCTGGCGCCATGCCGGGCCGAGCGGCTCCTTGGAGATGATTTCCGGCAGAATGATGTAGTTGTCCGGGTCCGTCAGCGTCAGACGGATGCCATAAAGGCCGGACTGGTCGGTCGTGTAGACATCGCAACGGCCCTGGTTGAAGGCGTTGTTGACGTCTTCGAGCGCTTCGAAAACAACCGGATTGTATTCCATATCATTCGACGCGAAGTAGTCGGCGAGGTTCAGCTCGGTCGTGGTGCCGGACTGGACGCAGACAGCCGCGCCGGAAAGCTCCTTGGCGGACGAAACGCCGAGATCCTTCGGAACCATGAAGCCCTGGCCGTCATAGTAGTTGACGGTGCGGAAATCGAGGCCCAGCGAGGTGTCGCGGGAAAGCGTCCAGGTGGTGTTGCGCGTCAGCACGTCGACTTCGCCGGACTGAAGTGCCGGAAAGCGGTCGGTGGCGGTCAGAGCAACGAACTTGGCCTTCGACGGATCGCCGAAAATGGCCGCTGCGATGGCGCGGCAATAGTCAACGTCGAGACCGGACCAGTTCCCCTCGCTGTCAGGCGCGGAAAAGCCCTGGAGGCCCGTGCTGACTCCGCAGGTGACATTTCCCTTTTCCTTGACGTCGTCGAGCGTCGCGGCCGAAGCACCCTGGACCCCGAGGCCGAAGACTGCTGCGCCGAGAGCGACAGACAGAAGCGTCTTTTTCATTTTCCCAACCTTTGTTTATCGTTGAAATCTTAAGTTGCGCCTTTCACTGGTAGCCTCCAGTCAAGCAGCGACAACTGCCCGCAAACCCCTCGGTGCGAGCCCGTGTATCACAGTCGTAATTTTCCAGATGGTCAATACTCGCCATTGAAAAATGGACTGAATTTGCGAAAAACGTCCACTTTCGGTCAAAAAATGTGCAGGTAGATAAAAACTGGGCAAAGCTGTGCTGGTAATTCGGGCAGGTATTCCTGATATTAGTCTAATCCTTTAGTCGTAGTTTTTGTTTTTATATTTGCCGCTTGACCACCCGGCGACGACGATTCAAAACACGGGGCGACTGCACTTTCCCACAACTCAGCGGAACATCCTCATGGCTTCACAAAAGACTGCCGGCAAAGGTACCGGCGATAATACCAATCTCGCGCATGCCGGCCATGATCCGGAAACATTCTACGGCTTCGTCAACCCGCCGGTCGTGCATGCCTCGACGGTGCTGTTCCCCGATGCGAAAACGGCCGTCGGCGGAACTCAGAAATATACCTACGGCACACATGGCACCCCGACGACGGATGCGCTGTGCGCGGCGCTGAACACGATCGAGAATGCCGCCGGCACGCTGCTCTACCCGTCGGGGCTGGCTTCCATCACCATGCCCTGGCTTGCCTTCCTGTCGCCCGGCGATCACGTCCTGATCGTCGATTCGGTCTATGATCCGGCCCGTCGCTTTGCGGATAACGTATTGAAGCGCATGGGGGTCGAGGTCGAATACTATCATCCCGCTCTCGGTCTTGAAGTCGAGAAGATGTTCCGTCCAAATACCCGCATCTTTCATACCGAGGCGCCGGGGTCGAACACGTTCGAGATGCAGGATATCCGCGCCCTGTCGGATCTGGCCCACGCGAAAGGCGCCATCGTTTCGATGGACAATACCTGGGCAACGCCGCTGTTCTTCAAACCGCTCGATTTCGGCGTCGATCTCTCGCTGAATGCGGCTACCAAATACCCCTCCGGCCATTCGGATATTCTGATGGGGACGGCGTCTGCAAACGAACGCTGCTTTGCGCAGCTTGAGGAACATTACACCTGGACCGGCATGTGCGCCGCGCCCGATGACAGCTACCAGATCCTGCGCGGGCTTCGCACCATGGGTGTGCGGCTCGCCCATCACCAGAAAAGCGCGTTTGCCGTCGCGCGCTGGCTTGAAGAACGCCCGGAAGTCTCGCGCGTGCTGCATCCGGGGCTGCCGTCATTTCCCGGTCACGATATCTGGAAGCGCGACTTCAAGGGCGCCAGCGGGCTGTTCTCCTTCGTGCTGAAAGCGGAGGAGGGCGCATTCCGCCGTCGTCAGCACGCTTTCCTCGATGCGCTCGACATTTTCGGGATCGGTTATTCCTGGGGCGGATATGAATCGCTGGCCGTGCCGGTCAACCTTTCCAACCGCACCGTCTGCACCGCGCCTGAGGATGGCCCGGTCATCCGCCTGCAAATCGGACTTGAGGATGTCGACGACCTGATGGCGGATCTGGAAAAGGGGCTTGCTGCGGCGTCTGCTGCCTGAGTCCAGACGCAACAGTGAACGTAAAAAGGCCGGCGGCCCGGGGAGGGCGCGCCGGCTTTTTTTGATCAACGGCGCTCGAAGCGCCCTCCGCCGTGGGGACGTCCGCCCGGGTGCATCGAAGGACCGCGACGGACGGGGCCGGGGCCGTGCATCGCCGGCGGTCGGCCGGGCGGCGGGCCGGCGTGATCGCGGCGCGGCGGTCCGTAATACGGCGGGCGGTGCTGCGGTGGCGGGCGGTGCTGCGGCGGACGTGCGCCGGGCGGTGGACGGTGCGGCGGCGGGCCTGCATGCGGCGGCGGCGCGCCCCAGCCGGGACGGTAACCGGGCGGCGGTCGCCATCCGGGCGGCGGGCCACCCCATCCCGGTGGCGCACGCCAACCCGGCGGTGGCCGGTAGGGCCGTGGCGGTGGCGGCGACGGGTATCGGCCCCAGGTCGGATACCACGGATAGCCGCGATAATATTGGTCCCAGTAGGAGCGCGAGAAGGCTGTAATCGCGATCCCCGTTGCAAAGGCAATTCCCGGGTTCAGCACCTGGCGCTGTCCCTGATAGACCACGTTCATGTAGTGCGCCGACATCCAGCCGCGGTAATTGGCATAGGACACGTCGCACCAGCTGTAGTCCGCAAGGCAGCCATTATTGAGGATGGAGGCGCCTGCCGGCACGACCGTGATCGCCGGATAGGAGGTCGAGGGACCGGCGCGAAGATTGACGTTGGACGTCGCATAGGCCCGAACCGCCGCCTCCGCCTGAAAGGCGAAAAGTGTTGCGGCAATCGCGATGCCGGTCGATGTGATGAAAGTGCGGAGTTTCATGTTTCGGTGATCCCCGTTGCATAATGCCGGCAAAGCCAGTGGCATTGCGGCAACATCGCCAGTCTAGGACCGGCAAGCTGAAACGAAGATGAACGAAATGCCCGCCAGGGCGGGCAGATTGATGAAATTCGCGAGGTCAGATTCGGTCGAGACCATAGGCCTCGTAACCGTAGAGCCAGTCGAGTTCCCCGGCCAGCGAATCGGGCGTGCGCAGTTTCAGCACAACATCGCGGCCGAGCCTGAACGGCCCTGCGGCGTGATAGGCGAACTTGTTGAGGTTGGTGCGTTTGCGCAGGGTTGCAAGCCGCGGTTTGCGGCGGGCGACAAAGGCGTCGAACGCCTCCGGCACGGCCATCGATGACGATAGGTAGGCGGCAAGCTCGAAGCCGTCCTCGATCGCCATCGCCGCCCCTTGTGCTGAAAACGGCATCATTGCATGGACGGCATCGCCGATTGCGATTGTATCGCGTCCGTTGTGCCAATGGCCTTCGCCGACCTCATAAAGCGGCCAGAAGGTGGGCTTGTCAGCGGAAAACAGGTTGGTCAGGTCCGGGTGCCAGCCCTTGAAATGGCGTTCCAGCGCTGTTTTCCAGCTACTGTCCACCTCGGTGTGCCAGGCCTCGCCCGCGCTCGCACCGGAAGCGATGGCCACAAGGTTGAAGCCGCCGACATCGCGCAGCGGGTAGGCGACAAGATGGGCCATCGGCCCCATATAGGCTGTGACGCTTTCGCGCTTCAGAAATCCTGGCGCATCTTCCGATGACAGTACGAAACGCCAGGCGATATTGCCGGAAAATCTGGCTTCCGGCGCGCCCTTGATCTGGCGGCGGCTGTGCGACCAGACGCCATCGGCGCAGATGATGACGTCGGCGGGCTTTTCCGTTCTGGCGGCCAGCAGGGCCTCATTGGCCTTGTCGATTCGTGTGCCGAGTTTCAGGGAGCACAGCGGCTCTGCGGCAACGGCATGGATGAGCGCCGATTGCAGGGTCGAGCGGTGGAGCGTGCCATAGGGCGCGCCCCAGCGCGTGCGGGCCTCGCCGACAGGCACGCTGGCGACCTGGCGCAGGGTTTTCCCGGAGGCCAGCGTGACCGCCTCCGGTTCGCGCCACTGGCTCTCGAGTCGTTGGAGCACGCCGATCTTGGCAAGGCAGCGCGCGGCGTTTGGCGAGACCTGCAGACCGGCGCCGACTTCGGTCAGCTCGTCGGCCTGTTCGAATATTTCGCTGGAAACGCCATGGCGTGCAAGGGCCAGCGCTGCGGTTAGGCCCGCAATGCCGGCGCCGATAATGGCTGCATGTGCAATCGTCATTTTCTCCTCCCGACCCTTCGCCACGCAACGACGAACCCAGCGCGCGGAAGGGAAAGGTCAGGCAGCGTCGACGTGGTAGGCGCAGCCGGGCGGATTGGTTTCTTCGCCGTGAAGCGCAGGCGAGAACTTGTAGAGTGTGGAGCAATAGGAACAGACGGCCTCGTCATCGTCGCCCATGTCGATGAAGATATGCGGATGATCGAAGGGCGCGGATGCCCCCACGCACATGAATTCCTTGACGCCCACCTCGATGGTTCTGTGTCCGTCGTCGTTCTTGAAATGGGCGATCCCGTGGCCAGCCATGATTATCTCCGGTTCCTTGAGCTTTCGGCCCGGACACTATAACTCTTCGCGGCAAATGTGTAGTACCCGAATTGCGTTGCAGCGCGGTTTTGAATGACCGTTTCTGCCAGGCCTTTCGGTCCGATGTCGATAACGGAGCAGACGGCAATGAACCTCAATCTTCCGCAATTCAGTTCGTTCACCCATGACGGGCTCAAACTGGCCTATTTCGACGAGGGCGAGGGCGTGCCGGTGCTTCTGATTCACGGTTTTGCCTCCACGGCGGCGGTCAACTGGGTGCATCCGGGCTGGCTGAAGACGCTTGGCGATGCCGGCTACCGGGTGATCGCGCTCGACAATCGCGGCCACGGACAAAGCGACAAGCCGCATGACCCGGCTGTCTACTATCCGGCGATGATGGCCGAAGACGCCGCCGCGCTTCTCGATCATCTCGGCATCGAAAGCGCCCATGTGATGGGATATTCGATGGGCGCGCGGATTTCGGCCTATCTGGCGCTTGCCAGGCCGGAAAAGGTGCGCGCGCTGGTGTTCGGCGGTCTTGGTATCGGCCTGTGCGACGGGGTGGGCGACTGGGATGCGATTGCGGCTGCCTTGCGGGCACCATCCCTTGACGACGTCACCGACGAGAAGGGCCGCATGTTCCGCACCTTTGCCGACCAGACCAAGAGCGACCGCATGGCGCTTGCCGCCTGTATCGAAACATCGCGCCAGAACATCGCACGCGCAGAGATCGGCAAGATCGCTGCGCCGACCCTGATCGGCGTCGGTACCAAGGACGATCTGGCGGGCTCGCCGCAAACCCTGGCCGGCCAGATGCAGAATGCCATCGCGCTCGACATTCCCAACCGCGACCACATGCTGGCGGTCGGCGACAGGGTGTTCAAGAAGGCGGTTCTGGAATTCCTGGCCGGTCAAAACGAGGACTGACACGAGAATATGATGGCCGGCGCATTTGTATTCGTGCCGCAGTGATCTATATTCGCGCTCGAAGCGACTTTCGTTGGAAGGACAGTTGCCGCAAAGACCGGCGCCGAAACCACAGGAGGCCACGATGGCCGCACACCCCGACAAGAGCAGTCACGAGACAAACCTTATGGCGGTCGACCCGATCTGGGCGAGCCTGAGGGCGGAGGCTCAAAGCGCCCTGGAAAAGGATCCGATCCTTGCCGCGTTTCTGTATTCGACGATCCTGAACCACAGCTCGCTGGAAGACTGTGTCGTCTATCGTATCTGCGAGCGGCTCGATCATCCCGATATCCAGGCCATCCTGCTGCGCCAGACGTTTGACGAGATGCGCCGGGACTGGCCGGAATGGGGCGATATCCTGCGTGTCGACATTCAGGCGGTTTATGACCGCGACCCGGCCTGTTCGCGTTTCATGGAGCCGGTGCTCTATTTCAAGGGATTTCACGCGATCCAGACCCACAGGCTGGCGCACTGGCTGTGGCACAAGGGCCGTCAGGACTTTGCGCTCTATCTGCAAAGCCGGTCCTCCAGCGTGTTCCAGACCGATATCAACCCGGCTGCGAAGATGGGCAAGGGGATTTTTCTCGATCATGCAACGGGGCTTGTCGTCGGCATGACGGCGACCGTCGGCGACGATGTCTCGATCCTTCAGGGGGTTACGCTCGGCGGTACCGGCAAGGAAACCGGCGACCGTCATCCCAAGATCGGCCACAGCGTTCTGATCGGCGCCGGCGCCAAGGTGCTTGGCAATATCACCGTCGGGGATTGCTCGCGCATTGCAGCAGGCTCGGTGGTGCTGAAGCCGGTTCCGGCCAGTTCCACGGTTGCAGGCGTGCCGGCCAAGGTGATCGGAACAGCCGGTTGCTCCGATCCCGCCCGCTCCATGGATCAACTGATCGGCTCGGAAGACTGATACAGCCGGTTCTCTGCTTGCCACTTGCGCATTTGCATTCTCGGCATTGGCGTGTCACAAGCGCGCCAACACCTGAAGACCAGACGGAGTTCATCCCTTGAAACCAGACGAAATCAAAAAGCTCGACTCCTATTTCAAGCGCATGTTCGGCCCCCTCTTTGCTGTTCGCGCACGTCCGCGCAAGGACGATTCCTGCGAGGTCTATCGCGAGGATGAGTTCATCGGCGTGATCTATCTCGATGATGAAGACGGTGACCGATCCTTCAACTTTTCGATGGCGATCCTCGACGTCGATCTCGATCCCTGATCACATCGCAGCTTCTGTGAAACAAAAACGGTCGCTTTCGGCGGCCGTTTTTTTGCGTTTGCGGGGATGTTCAGTCGGGCAAAGCCATAAAAAATGCCGGCTCCTGGAAGAGCCGGCATCAGGAAAAGAAAAAAGACTTGGTGATCCGAAGTCGTTTCGAACAGAAATACTCAACAGGCGCGGGCGGAATATAAAATGTCGATAAAAACCGTGTCGGAAGGTGCTGTTGCAAATATAAACAGGCAGCCTGCATCTCCGTTTGCCCTGACAACGGGATAGTGTAAGAAGATCACGCTTTAATGACATATCGGCCGGTTCCGAAGCTATATTTCCGAACGCTCCGATTGCGCCTGAAAGGTCTACAAGAGGAATACGCATGCCTCCGGTTTCCGAAATCCTGCAACTTGTCGGACTGCTGGCCGTTGCCGGCTGTGTTGCCGGCTTCCTGGCCGGCCTGTTCGGCATTGGCGGCGGCGCCGTGCTGGTGCCGGTCTTCTATCAGGCCTTTGCCATGGCCGGTGTGGACGAAAGCATTCGCATGAAGCTGTGCGTGGGCACGTCGCTCGCCATCATCATCCCGACATCGCTCAGGTCATTTCAGTCGCACTATCGCCGCGGGTCGGTCGACATGAAACTGTTGCGCCAGTGGATACTGGCCGTGCCATTCGGTGCGATCGTTTCGGTTCTGGTCATTGCCTATTCGCCGAGCGATGTGCTGCGCGCCGCCTTTGCGGTGATCACGCTGCTGATCGGCTTGAAAATGCTTTATCCCGGGGCGGCCCGCTGGCGTCTGGGAGAAGATTTGCCCAAAAATCCCGGGCTTTTCGGCGTCGGCTGGCTGATCGGTCTTCTGTCCGGCCTGATCGGCATTGGCGGCGGCACGCTCAACAATACCTTCATGACGCTTTATAACCGGCCGATCCATCAGGCGGTGGCCACGTCTGCCGGTGTCGGCGTGCTGATCTCGCTGCCGAGTTTCGTCGGCAATATCATTGGCGGGTGGGGGCATCCCGGGTTGCCGTTGTTTTCCACCGGCTATGTGAACTGGGTTGCCGTGGCGCTGATCATTCCGATCACCATGCTGATCGCGCCGCTTGGCGCGCGCGCCGCCCACGCGGTCTCCGATCGTGTGCTGACTGCCGGTTTCGGCATTTTCCTGCTGACGATCTCGGCGCGGTTCTTTTATTCGTTCTTCTGAGGTATCAGTCCGTCAGGCGCAGTTCGTCGGAGCGCATGTCGACGGAGGTCAGCGTGCTGAGAAAGCTCATGCCGAGCAGGCTTTCGGAAAGCCTGCCTTCTCCTGCCACCATCGCCCGGACATTGCGCCGCACGAGCGGGCCGACGGCGACGCTATCAAGCGTGACCGGTGCGGCAAGCGCGGTGCCGTTTGCCGTTTGGACCGTGGTCATGTAGCTGAGCGACTGCACATCGATGCCGACCCGTTCGGCATCGTCCGCCGTCAGGGTTATCCGGCTTGCGCCGGTATCGACAAGCATCGGCAGGCTGACCCCGTCGACCACCACATTGGCAGAAAAATGGCCGTTTCGCCCTTTGCCGATGATGACCTGTTCTGCGCCGTTGACGGTCGTCGTGGTCATCGTCATGCCGGGCACGAGACCACCGAACAGGCGCGCGCCGATGTCGCGGAAGTCGTTGCGGAAGATGTAGGCAGCCGCAATCACCAGCAGGATTGCCGCCCAGATCAGCAGCGATTGGAAGACATAGCCGAAATTGCGCTGTCCCTGCAGAACCCCGGCGGCGACCAGAACGAGCAGCGGCGACAACCAGAGCGCGGAGGCGAATTCGTCATTGGCGAGCCCGAGCGTATTGCCATCACCACCGGTGACCATCAGCATGATCATGCCGACAGCAACGATCGCAATCAGAATCCAGAACAGGCGCACGGCATTCTCCCCTTGTCCAACGCGACAGGCGGGCAGGGTGGTACTCAGGTCCCGCGATTGTCTGTTCTGACCGGATATCGGGTTTCAGACAAGAATGACAAGGGCGATGAGAAAAACGGTTTCGCCGATCTGCGCGATGGCGCCAAGCGTATCGCCGGTATGGCCGCCGATGCGGCGCCTGACAAAGAAGGTGAAGGCGTAAGCCGAAACGGCTAGCGCGACCAAGGCGAAGAGGGCGGCCACCAGTGCTCCGGCAAGCGCACTGGACAGGGCAACGATGACGAGGCTGATGATGGCCGCACATAAGGTGTTGTTCTTGTCCGGCCGTCCAAGCGTGGCCGCCACGCCGTCGGCACGCGCCAGCGGAAGGGCATACCACTGACGGACCATGACGGCCCGTCCTGCTGCGGCCGCAGCAATGAAAAGCAGCGCCGCATTTTCTGGCCCCTTGGCAACCAGCATGGCCAGCGCCGTCGCTCGAAGCGTGATCGACAGCACAAGGGCAAGCGTGCCATAGGCGCCGGTGCGGCTGTCCTTCATGATGGCCAGCACGTCATCGCGCGTCCTGCCGCCGAAAAGCCCGTCTGCGGAATCGGCAAGGCCATCCTCGTGCAGCCCGCCGGTGACCAGCAGGCTTGTGGCGATTGCCGAAAGCGTGGACAGAAGCGGGCCGGCACCTAGCGCGCTGAACAGCACGAGAACGAGCGCCGGCAGAACCATGGCGAGAGATGCAACCAACGGAAATGCCCAGGCGGCTCGCGCGCCTTCCGGCTGTTCTGTCTGCATGCCTGCGGGCAGAGGATACCTGGTCAGGAAACCTGTCGCCGTGGCAAGATCTGTCACAACGCGATTCCATCTCGTCATGTTAGCGCTTCCATCAATACTGTCACCTTGAGTATGTGATTATTGCAGACTATGACAACGCTGAATAGACCTTATTTAGACTATTCGTAAAAAAGGACTTACATTTCATGGACGCCCAACACCCCTTCGATGACTTCCGTTCTCTGCTAGAGGCGTTGCCTGCGGCCGACACTCCTGCTCTGGCAGCGGCCCGCAAACGTAACTCCTTGCTCACGAAGCCGGAAGGGGCACTCGGGCGGCTGGAAGAGATCGCCATGTGGCTGGCCGCCTGGAGCGGGCGCGCACCTGCGGTCCACAGGCCCATGGTTGCCGTTTTTGCCGGCAATCACGGCATTGCCGAGGAGAATATTTCGCCCTTTCCGACGACCGTGACACAGCAGATGGTCGGCAATTTCGAGAAAAACGGGGCGGCGATCAACCAGATCTGCGCCACGGTCGATCTCAGCCTCAAGGTTTTCGATCTGGCGCTCGATTATCCGACCGGGAATATTACCGTCGAACCAGCCCTTTCCGAGCGCGATTGCGCGGCGACCATGGCCTACGGCATGGAATCCGTGGCCGGCGGTGTCGATCTTCTCTGCCTCGGCGAAATGGGGATCGGCAACACCACGATTGCGGCTGCGCTCTGCTACGGGCTCTATGGCGGCTCGGCTGCCGACTGGGTGGGCCCTGGAACGGGGGCGGAAGGCGAGATGCTGGAGCGCAAGATTGCTGCCGTGGAAAAGGCCGTTGCCCTCCACAAGGACCATCTGTCCGATCCGCTGGAATTGCTGCGCCGTCTTGGCGGGCGTGAATTTGCGGCAATCGCCGGCGCAATCATTGCCGCGCGGATGCAGAAAGTGCCGGTGCTGCTCGACGGTTTTGCCGTTACGGCTGCGGCAGCCGTTCTGAAGGCCGCCAATCCGTCCGCAATCGACCATTGCATGATTGCCCATGTCTCTGCCGAGCCCGGACATCTCAGGCTGATCCAGAAGCTTGGCAAGACACCGCTTCTGGCGCTGGGCATGCGCCTTGGCGAGGGCACGGGTGCCGCGCTTGCGGCGAGCCTGGTGAAGTCGGCAGCCGCCTGCCATACGGGCATGGCAACGTTTGAGGAAGCCGGCGTTTCGGGACGGGCGTGATCTCTTCCGGTGTGCTGCCGCGCGCGTCTTGACCGCGGCAGCATGCGGCCCCGTTCTTGCTTCATGACCGGTGTTTTCAGGCATTAACATGCGTTTCCGGTGCGGCATCAAACACTTGTCGCGAACCTGTTACACTTCGATGACAGATTGCGCCGACCTGAAGATCTGCCGGGAGACGATGTCATGGCTGAACCGCCGATCGAGAAAGAAACGGGCTTTCGCCATTTGCTGGCGGCGGGTGGCTATTCCTGGCAGGGTTTCCTGCGGTTGCTGAAGGAGGAAGCCTTTCGCCATGAACTGATCGGCTTTGTCATCGGCCTTGCCGTATTCGCGCTCGTTGGCGCGAGCGGCGTTGAGTTCATGGTTTTCGTCATCCTGATGTTCAGTCTGTTCGCCGCCGAATCGCTGAACACGGCCGTCGAGGAAATCATCGACCGTGTGTCTCCGGAGCGATCCGTCGAGGGCAAGCACGCCAAGGACCTCGGATCGTTCGCGACATTCTGCCTGATTTGCAGCAATGTCATCTATGCCGTCTATGTCGTCTTCTTCTGATCGCGGTTTTCACGGCCGTTGGTGACGGTAGACAAGTGTCGTGGGCGTGGGGCGTTTGGCCCTCTCGTCAAGCGTTGCGCCAAGCCGGACGGCAAGCGCGACGGAGCGGCGGTTGGCAGGCGCGATGTAGCTGACGAAGCTTTTTTCGGGGCGTGTGCGAAAGCCCCATTCGAGCATGGCGGCCGCCGCTTCCCTTGCATAGCCATGCCCCTCGGCCGCGCCATAGACGAACCATCCCAGCTCCAGTTCGGGAAACAGCGGACCCTTGCAGAGCGCGACCTGACCCAGAACCGCACCGCTTTCCTTGTCCTCGAACATCAGGCCCCCGTGTCCGAAAAGCTGCCATTGCGCGACGTCGTTGCAGAAATAGGACCAGGCCGTTGCAGGCGTATGCGGACCGTCCATGAATGCCGCGCGCGGCGAGGCGAGAAAGGCGAGATAATCCGGCCAGTCATCAAAACGGAGCGCACGCAGCCGAAGGCGAGTGGTCTCAAGTTGTGGGATATCGATCATCATGTCTGCTAAGCTTTCGGCAGGTCAGGCCGCGTTTGCGGCTTCGCGACGTTCGCTCTCGCGCTCCCGATCCAGCGCCTCGATGATTTCCGCCTCGAGCTGCGCTTCGATCTTAAGATCGGCCTCGGAGGCTTCCGCGCTGTCGTGCTGGTCATCATTGGCGATTTTGCGGGCGCGCCGTTTCAGGGCGGCGGCCAGTCGGTCGCGGCCGCTGCGGGTTGCGGTCCGGGGTTGGTTTTGCGCGGTCTCGATCTCGAGACTTTCAGGGACGAACGGCATGGCGCTTTCCGGCGAGAGCGGAAGGGTCACATCGGTTTCGGCAATCGAAAGGCTTGTTTCCGGCAGATTGGTCACACGGGCGTGCGGCAGGGCAATGCTTGCCAGCGTGCCATGGCCCGGCGTCGATTGCAGCAGCAGTTCACCCTGATGCGCCTCGATCAACTGACGCACGATCGACAGGCCGAGGCCGAAGCCTTCGACATCGGCTGTTTCCGCTCCGCGCGAAAACGCTTCCGTTGCCGCAGAAAGCGCTGCCTCGTCCATACCGCATCCATAGTCGCGCACGCTCAGATATTGTCCGCCGTCCGCCGTATTGCCGGCAGTAACCAGGATGTCGGCGCCTTCGGCGGAAAATTTTATGGCGTTCGAAAGCAGGTTGATCAGCATCTGCTTGACCGCGCGCCCGTCCGCCATGACCGGGGAAAGCCGTTCTCCGGCATCGCAATGGATCGAGATCGCCCGGGCGGCGGCCTCGGTGCCGACCATGGCCACGGAAGCGTCGATGACATCGACCAGATAGACCGGCTGCTCGACAAGCCTGTAGCCGCCGGCTTCCAGCCGCGAAAGATCGAGAACGCCGTCGATCATGTCGAGAAGATGCGTGCCGGAACTGTGAATATCCGAGGCGTATTCCCTGTAATAGGGGTTTTTCAGCGGCCCCATCATCTCTTCCTTCATGATTTCCGAAAACCCGATGATGGCGTTGAGAGGGGTGCGCAGGTCATGCGACATTGCGGCCAGAAAGGCGGCTTTGGCCTGGTTTGCCTTCTCAGCGGTTTCCGCTGCCGCCTCGGCCTTTTCAAGGCTTTCGGTGAGGCGCCGGTTCAGCGCATCCTTCTCGCCTTCCTGGGCCTGCAATGCCTTGCTGCCTGCGGCAAGCTGGTCGCTGAAATGAGCGATGAACACCATGACAACGGCAAGCGCTGCCGCAAGACCGATGTCGAAAGGCGCGCGGCTTTGATAGGCGATTGCGCCGAAGGCGATGATCGCCGGCATGAAGACGTGCCAGGTGACCTTGGGCAGTGCCGTGGCGCCAAGCGCCAGCATGGAAAGCGCGACAATCACCATGGTGCCCTTGAAGAAGGGGAAGGCCGCACCGACGCAGGCATTGCAGTTCAAAAGCGCGGTCAGCGCCCAGGCCCCGCCGGCCAGCCAGTAGGCGGCGATGACGCGGTTGTTCCATTTGGCAAGCGATGCGGCATCCCGGCCCTCGCGGGCGGCATTGCGGATGATGGTGAAGGCGACGCCGTGCAGGACAAGCGCTGCAAACGCCCAGACGGCAAAAATCAGGTCCTTGCCGATATAGAGAAAGCCGACTGCGGTGATGACCAGAGCGATGGCGACAGCGGGGATGCCTTTTTCGATGACGGAGAGCGCGTGCCGGAAGGTTTCGGCCGACAGCGTTTCCTCAGCAAAGCCGGGGGCTTTCGGATCAGGTCCTGCGTCGCTGTCTTGAGGGGCATGACGCTGGAACATATCGCGTTTCATGTGGACCTCGCTACGGTTCGCCATCGCAAATCTCGGTTCTCGCTGATAAGGAGATTACGAACGAATTGTTAAGAAATGCTTCCCGTAAAGGATTTGTTAGCCTTGTTTTTTAATCGGGCTGTAATCTTTATGTCTCCGGCGGCCGGGGTTTCCGGCCGGGCGTGCGACCTGTGAGCGCGGACGAACATCAAACGCTTGCGGGTGAAATCGCAGCCTGCCGGATCTGTCGTGACTGTCCCGCCGGCGGCGCGGAACGCCGCCTGCCGCATCAGCCGCGTCCGGTGGCAATCCTGTCGTCCACCGCGCGGGTTCTGATTGCCGGGCAGGCACCGGGGCTGCGCGTGCACGAGACCGGTATCCCGTTCAACGATCGCTCCGGTGACCGGCTGCGCGCCTGGATGGGAATTGACCGTACGGCATTTTATGATCCGGCCCGGTTTGCGATCCTGCCCATGGGGTTCTGTTTTCCGGGCTATGATGCCCGCGGCAGCGACCTTCCGCCACGCAAGGAATGCGCGCCGCAATGGCGCCAGCAGGCCATGGCGGCGATGCCGCAGATCGAACTGGTCCTGGCGATCGGCATGTATGCGCAGAAATGGCATATGGGGCCGGCCAGCCGGAAGACGCTGACGGAAACCGTGCGCAACTGGCGCGAAAGCTACTTTGCCAACCGCGCGCCGCGCATCCTGCCGCTGCCGCATCCAAGCTGGCGCAATACCGGCTGGCTGAAGAAGAACCCGTGGTTTGAAGAAGAGGTGCTGCCGGAACTGAAGGCGGCGGTGCGGCTTTATAGCGGCGATTGATCTGGCATTTACTCCATAGCCGCTTTCTGCATATGCAAAATCAGCTTTTATCTGTCTGGAATTTTGTTATAACAGCAAAAATTTTTTACGGAGAGCGAATATGGATCGTCTGGATAGAAAGATTTTGCGCCTTCTTCAGGAGGATTCGACGCTTGCGGTGGCCGATATCGGCAAGAAGGTCGGACTTTCGACGACGCCGTGCTGGCGACGCATCCAGAAAATGGAGGAAGAGGGGATCATCAAGCGCCGGGTGGCGCTGCTCGACCCGGAAAAGGTCAATGCCAATGTCACAGTCTTCGTCGCCATTCGCACCAACAGCCATTCCGTGGAGTGGCTGAAGCGGTTTGCCGAGGTGATCGCGGATTTCCCCGAAGTGCTTGAATTCTATCGCATGAGCGGCGAGGTGGATTATCTGTTGCGGGTGGTGGTGCCGGACATCGCCGCCTATGACGCCTTTTACAAGCGCCTCATTGCCAAGATTGAAATCCGCGATGTCTCGTCATCCTTCGCCATGGAGCAGATCAAGTTTTCAACGGAGCTTCCGTTGGATTACCTGCAGCTCGAATCTGCCAAGAACGGCGATTGAGATCGGCAAAAGAGGTTGTGTATTCGTATTTTCTGATAAACCAGAGGTTGGGGTTTTCTTAACTTTTCATCGGATATCTCTTCGTTAAGTCATCACCTACGGAGCGATCCATGAGGAAAATTTTCACCTGCCTTGTCGTGGCCTATGGCGCGACCTGCCTTCCGGCGTCGGCGGCCGATCTGATTTTGCGTCCATCATTGCAACCTGCACCTTACCGGCAGGCGCCCGCTGCCGCGGCGTACTGGACGGGGCCTTATGCCGGTGTGGAGGGCGGCTTCAGCTGGTCGGATGCGCGCGGCACACTGAGCGGCCTCGGTTCGGATGACACCGACTTCGATGGTGCGAACGCCACACTTTTCGCCGGTTACAACAGGCAGATGGGCAATATCGTTGTCGGCCTTGAGGGCGATGCGAGTTACAGCTGGGGCAAACGCAGCTTCCCGACCGGCCTCGGGTTCGATTATGACCTCGGCTCCGACTGGAGCGGCAGCCTGCGAGGGCGTCTCGGTTACAGCGCCGGCAATGCGCTTTTCTACGTAACGGGCGGTGCGGCGGTCGCCAATGTTTATGCGCGCACGCACAATGTCTCCATCAGCGATACGCTGTTTGGCTACACGGTCGGGGCGGGCCTCGACTACGCCTTCACCGACAACGTCTTTGGGCGGCTTGAATACCGCTATACCGGATATCCGGATCAGGACGCGGTGGATGACCTTGCTTCCCTGGCCGGCGTCGATGCCAAGATCAAGATGCATAACCATGCCGTGAAGGCGGGCATCGGCGTGAAGTTCTGATTCGCGCCTGCGATATCTTTCGAATCGGTCCTGCGGCTTTACGCGGGGCCGATTTTTCTTTATTGACCTGCCTCGTTGAAACGGTCGTGTCACACGGCCTATCGTCCACCCGCATTCGTTGGCGGGACTGGTTTAAGGAGAAGATATGTCTGATCAGATTTCCCTTGTTTTTCCCGATGGCTCCAAGCGCGACTATGCCGCCGGCACGACCGGCCGCGATGTTGCCGAGTCGATTTCCAAATCTCTGGCCAAGAAAGCTGTCGCGATTGCGCTTGACGGCGAGCTGCGCGACCTGGCCGACCCGGTTGAAGACGGCCGCATCGAGATCGTCACCCGCACCGATGACCGCGCGCTGGAATTGATCCGCCACGACGCCGCCCATGTGATGGCCGAGGCCGTGCAGGAATTGTGGCCCGGAACCCAGGTCACCATCGGTCCGGTGATCGAAAACGGCTTTTACTACGACTTTGCGCGCGAGACCCCCTTCACGCCCGACGATCTGCCGAAGATCGAAAAGAAGATGCGGGAAATCATCAAGCGCAATGCCGCCTTCACCAAGGAAGTCTGGCCGCGCGACAAGGCCAAGCAGGTGTTTGCCGAAAAGGGCGAGGCCTACAAGGTCGAGCTTGTCGATGCGATCCCGGAAGACCAGGACGTCAAGATCTATGCGCAGGGCGACTGGTTCGACCTTTGCCGCGGTCCGCACATGACCTCGACCGGGCAGATCGGCGATGCCTTCAAGCTGATGAAGGTGGCCGGGGCCTATTGGCGCGGCGACAGCAACAACCCGATGCTGACCCGCATCTACGGCACGGCCTGGGCTGACAAGAAGCAGCTCGATGCCTATCTCAACTTCCTTGAGGAAGCCGAAAAGCGCGACCATCGCCGGCTTGGCCGCGAAATGGACCTGTTTCATTTCCAGGAAGAAGGTCCGGGCGTCGTTTTCTGGCACTCCAAGGGCTGGCGCATGTTCCAGTCGCTGACCTCCTATATGCGTCGCCGTCTTGAGGGCGAGTATGAGGAAGTGAACGCGCCGCAGGTGCTCGACACCGCACTGTGGCAGACCTCCGGCCACTGGGAGTGGTATCGCGAAAACATGTTCGCGGTCGCCTGCGCCGATGAGGAAGCCGAGGACAAGCGCGTCTTTGCGCTCAAGCCCATGAACTGCCCGGGGCACGTCCAGCTGTTCAAGCATGGTCTGAAGTCCTACCGCGAACTGCCGATCCGCTATGCCGAATTCGGTGTCGTGCATCGTTACGAGCCGTCGGGCGCCATGCACGGGCTGATGCGCGTGCGCGGGTTCACCCAGGATGATGCCCATGTGTTCTGCACCGAGGAGCAACTGGCCGAGGAATGCCTGAAGATCAACGATCTGATCCTGTCGGTCTATGAGGATTTCGGCTTCGAGGAAATCGTGGTGAAGCTCTCCACGCGGCCTGAAAAACGCGTCGGCTCGGATGAGAACTGGGATCACGCCGAAGCGATCATGACCGAGGTGCTGAAGACTATCGAGGAACAGTCGGGCGGGCGCATCAAGACCGGTATTTTGCCGGGCGAGGGCGCGTTTTACGGTCCGAAGTTCGAATATACGCTGAAGGACGCGATCGGGCGCGAATGGCAGTGCGGCACCACCCAGGTGGACTTCAACCTGCCGGAACGCTTTGGTGCATTTTACATCGACTCGACGTCGGAGAAGAAGCAGCCGGTGATGATCCACCGCGCGATCTGCGGTTCGCTGGAACGCTTCCTCGGCATCCTGATCGAAAACCACTCCGGCCATATGCCGCTGTGGTTTGCGCCGCAGCAGGTGGTGGTCGCGACCATCACCTCGGAAGCCGATGATTATGGCCGCAAGGTTGCGGAAAAACTGCGGGCCGCCGGTCTTTCGGTCGGAACCGACTTCCGCAACGAGAAGATCAACTACAAGGTCCGCGAACATTCGCTGGCCAAGGTTCCGGTGATCCTCGTCTGCGGCATGCGCGAAGCGGAAGAGGAAGCGGTCAACATCCGCCGTCTCGGATCGCGCGACCAGCAGTCCATGTCGCTTGCCGATGCGATCAGCATGTTGACCGAAGAGGCCACGCCGCCGGACCTGAAGCGCAAGCGCGCTCTGGCTTAGGAAAAGAAGCAGGCGGCAGGCCTACCGGCCATGCCGCCTGTCTGTCATTGAACCCCCGGTTTCCGCGCCTCTGCCGTTACCGGTCCCCGTTTACGGGCGGTACTCGACGATTGAACAGCGGCGGCGCGCAATCAGTGCTGCGACCCTGCTGCTGATCACCGCGATCCGGTCTTTCGTTCTGTTGAAGGCGATCTCGGGCAGCGTGCGCCCATAAGACTTCCGTTTGCCGCGCTCGGTGATGGCGGACCCCATATGAATATCGATTGGTCCACTCTGGTCATAGGGCGTCTGAATGCAAAGAGCGGGAACCAACTGCATGACCGAAAGGCCCTGGCGGATACCTGCGCGCGGGTCGAACAGCGCCGCATCGATCGGTACGGAAAGTTTTGCACTGCGTTCCAGCATTTTTTCGGCACCCTGCCGGGTAATGACATAACCGGCAGAGCCGATATGACACCCGACAAGCCGCCTGACTTCATAGGCTCCGAGCCGGGCTTCGGCCTGCCGGGCCATTTCCGTCGGCTTCCTGCTGGTCTCGAGCTTCACGATGTCGATTTCGGGCGGCAGCCAGTTTTCCAGATCGGCGAGAACGTCTCGCGCAGCGGCACTCAGTTCGACGTCGTCTTCAAAAACAGCGGCTGCGGGCGCATCGCTTTCCAGCAGTTTTCTCCAAGCGCAGACATGGCTGAGATAGCAGCCGATTTCACCGCATGTCATCTCCCGGCTGAATGCTAAAGGGAAGGCCGAGAGCGCACGCATCTCTTCATTGCAGATAAGACGGGCGTCGGTTGCGGCAATGCGGGTAAACCGGATTTCCCGTGCCGCCATCACGCGTTCGATGTAGGAAAGTCGGTCGACCTCCCGGTCGAGATTGATGACAAAGGTGAGCACGGTTCCGCTTTCAAAAAAAGACAATCAGTCACAACCTGCGGTTAAGCGGGTCGGGCTATTGCACATAAAAGCGGGAAAAAAGCAATAGAAACTAATCGCGGGATGGCGTTATGCACAGCCTATCGGAAGGTGACGACGCGTTTGCGATAGCCGCGCAGGGCATCGCGTACCTTCAGAAAGGCTACGCGCAGCCGGTCGCGGATGCGATAACGGAGCCTCTCAAACGGCGTCACGCCATGTGATTTCTTGCGGCCCGGGACATTGTGCGACTGAAATCCCGTCCGGCTGACAAGGCCGCATTGGTCGGCAATGTCATCCTGAATACAGACGGCGGGGTCGATCTGGTAGACAACGGGTCTTTCAGCAATTTCCGAGCGCGGATTGAACAGCATGGCATCGACGCCGACAGCCAGCTTCCGGCTGTTGCGCAGCAGCTTCTCCGCGCCCTTGCGCGTGAGCAGATAGCCCGCGGAGCCGTGATGACGCCCGGTGAGCCTGACGATCCTGCGGCCGGCGATCATGCCGCCTTCAGCATTTGCCGGTAGCGAAACCTTTTGCAGGCAAGTTTCCAGTTTCAGGATATCCGTATCCTCGGGCAGCCACGTCTCAGGTGCGGCAAGCACCTGCTCGATATCCTCACCGAGATGCACATCGTCTTCAAAAATCGCGACTGTGGCGGCATCCGTTTCCAGAAACCTCTGCCAGGCATGAACATGGCTGAGATAGCAGCCGACCTGAGAGGGGCTCAGATCGTAGCTTCCGGCAGCCGGATAGGCGAGACATGCCGACAGTTCTTCGGCGGTCATCTTGCGCCCGTCAACCGCCACCAGCCTTTCAAAAGTTAGGCCTTTTGCCTCGAATGCGCGCGCGGCATGTTCGAAACGGTCTCTGTCGCTTTCAAGATTGAGGATGTAGATTTTCATGCACCCTGTTTCCGCTTCGATATCTATGCGTCACAAGCGGCCGAAGCCGTTGTCTTCGGCGCATCTTCTCAAGGAAATCAAATGATGCAATTTTAGTTGTAGTTTTTGAATTATTCAATCTACGATTTCATCGGAGAGGTCGGCCTTATCTTCGTTCAGCAGCAGTTCTACCTGCGCGGGCCGACCGGGGGCTACGGTAAAATTCTTTTCGTAGACGGTATCCTTGTTGCGGGCGATGGCGGTGTATTCGCCCTCTGCAAGGATCATCGACGGGTAGGCGCTGCGGCTTTCGGTCAGGATGTCACCCGAGGCGCCGAGAACGGTCCAGGAGGTGTCGGCAAGCGCCTCGCCACCTTTTTCGGCGGCCAGTGTCAGGGTCACGACGGAGGCATGTTGTTTCAGTGTGGCTTCGGTGATCTGGCCGGCCCGCACACGCAGACGCGCGCGCGCTTCGGCATTGAGCTTGCCATAGGAAGAAACGACCTCATAGATGCCTTCGCGCAGGCGCAGGACCGTTCCCGGCCTGACATTATCGATGACAAGTTCGCGTTGTTCGCCGCGATCCTCGAAAACGGAAAATTTCAGCAGGTCGGGGTTTGCCGGCGTATCGTCGCTGAGTGTGGCGTCGAGGACCAGGCCGCCGGCTTGCAGGACGAGGGCGACATCGACCGGACCATTGTCTGTCTGCAGGATCTGAATCTTGCGGGTCGTGGAGGCGCGTCCGAAGGCGCAGTTGACGAAATAGTCGCCGGGCGGCAGGTCGATTGTCTTGCTGCCCCCTTCGGCTGAGGCAACCAGTTCCAGCCGCCCGTTGCTGTCCGGCGTCGATTTGAAAACCCGCCAGGTCAACCCGTCGCGCATCGGTTCGCCGTCTTCGGTCAACCGGGCTTCGAACGATACCGTGCGTTTTGCGCCCGGCTCTTGTGTGCCGCGCATGACCGAAAACGGATCATCGCCGGCGCTTTGCGCAGCTGCCGGAAAGGCGGACAGCATCAATGTGCCGATCAGGGCGGCCATCAGCGGGATCAGGGGATGTCGGTACGCACGAATGAGATACATGTTTCTCGCCGGTTGACTTGCAGATCGCAAGCGTTCACTCCAGATGCTGATTTGTGTTGTGACCTGAATTTCGTGGCCTTTTCAAGGGGAGGGGTCGTGTTTTCGAGAATAAGAGGTTTGCCTTGAACGTGAAAAACGAAGCTGTTGTCGATTTTTTGAAGACCCGCCGTTCGACACCGGTTCTGAAGTTGAGTGAACCCGGCCCCGGTCGCGCGGAACTGGAGGAAATCCTGACCATTGCCGCCCGGGTGCCGGATCACGGCAAACTCGCGCCCTGGCGGTTTATTGTCTATGCCGGTGACGCGCGTGCCAAGGTCGGGGAGGCGCTTGAGGCGATCACCCGGTCGGACAATCCTGACGCGTCGGACGCCCGGCTCAAGCTCGAGCGCGAACGGTTGACCCGTGCCCCGATCGTCGTTGGCGTTATCAGCCGCGCTGCCGTTCATCCCAAGATCCCCGAATGGGAGCAGATCATGTCGTCGGCTGCGGCCTGCTACAATCTGGTCGCTGCCGCCAACGCATTTGGCTACGGGGCGACCTGGCTGACCGAATGGTACGCCTTTGACGAACGCAGCCTTCCGGCGCTCGGCGTCGAACCCGGCGAACGGGTTGTCGGATTGGTCCATATCGGCACCCGCACCGAAGAGCCGTTCGAGCGCGTTCGCCCGGAGCTTTCGGACGTGGTGACCTGGCGCGGAGAGCTTTGAGATGTTCTATACGGCCGACCGCAACGAACACGGGCTGGCGCATGATCCGTTCAAGGCGATCGTCTCGCCGCGGCCGATCGGCTGGATCGGTTCACGCAGTCGTCAGGGGCGCGATAATCTCGCGCCCTATTCGTTTTTCAACGCCGTTTCGACGAAACCGAAAATCATCATGTTTTCGTCCGACAGCCCGAAGGACAGCCTGGAGAATATCGCCGAAACGGGGGTGTTCACCGCAAACATGGTCAGCCGGGACCTCGCTGAGAAGATGAACCTCACATCGGCCTCGCTTGCCCATGGCGTCAGCGAATTCGAGACGGCCGGCCTTACGCCGGTCACGGGCCGGCTTGTCGAGGCTCCCTTTGTCGGGGAGGCCTATGCGGTGCTGGAATGCCGGATGACCGCGATCATGAAGCCGCCGACGCTCGACGGCGCGGAAACGGAAAGCCGTCTGGTGTTCGGTCAGGTGGTTGCCATCCACATAAAGGATGAGGCCATCACGGCCGATGGCCGTCTCGATATGGCCGGAGTGCGGCCGGTCGCGCGCATGGGCTATCGCGACTACTGCGACGGCGGCGATGTCTTCGAAATGAAACGGCCGGGTTAGCGCATCAGGCCGTGCCGAACGCACTCTTGATAATGCCGATATGCTCGGGGTTTTCGGTCAGCTTGCCGGCAAAGCCCGTCCGCGCTGCCTGATGGCAGGAGGTTTCGAAGGCTTCTGTCGGGGATCGGGTGGCGCTGAAATCGATGGCGGGAATGCCGAGATTGCGCGCAGCGAGCATGGTTGCCACCGCGCCATGGCGGGCGATTGCGCCGTCCCCGTGATCGAGTGCATCACCGTCATAGCCAAGCGCGATCAGGCGGCCATGCCGGTGAAGAAAATGACGGGCATTGAGAAGCCCGCCGCCATTGTCGCCGATCATGGCAATCAGCGCGATGGCGCCTTCGTCCAGATTTTCGCGCGCTTCCACGACCCGCAAAAGGGTTTCGGCCATCTGGATACGCGCGGCGCTTTCGACACCGCGCAAGATTATGCCGTCGGGTGCCGCGCGTGCGGCTCTCGAAAAATCATCGATATTGTAGGCCTGGGAGATCGGTTCGCAGATCAGGAAGATCGGTAGCGATGGAAGGAGGCTGCGCAGCGATGCGATGCGCTCGGAAAGCCGTTCCTCGCCTTTGGCATGAAGACACAGACAGTCGGGGCGAGCGTGTTGCGGATCGAACGGCAGCGGGTTGTCTGCCTTTGTGCCGAGCAGCCAGACTTTCATGCGGCGAATGTCCATCGTCATTCCTCCAACCGGGTCTCCCACAGTTAAGCAGGATGACTGACTATTGGCCGCCTGGAAACGGCGTTTAACGCCTTTCCACTTCTAATATGACAGTTTTACGGCATAAGGCTTGCCGAAAGGGCGCCGGGCAGGGGATGCCCGCCCGGCGAAAAGGGTCAGGACGACTTGCGCATGTCGGCAAGCGGGCCGGACCATTTGACAAGCTCGTCGAGAAGTCCGGTCATGCCGGCCTTCATTTCATCGTTCGGCTGAAAGACGCCGTCATCGTTGATGGATTTCGGGAAGAAGGGAATCGGAACGACGTTGGGCAGCGGATGAGCGTTCAGATTGGCGATCAGCATGCGCAGTTCCTGGGCCGAGCGCAGGCCGCCCGAAACGCCGCCATAGCTGACAACGCCGGCCGGCTTGTAGCCCCACTCCTTGGAGAGCACCTGCAGTGCATTCACCAGCGAGGCGGGGGCGAAGTAGCTGTATTCCGGGGTCACGAAAATGAATGCATCGGCGGAATCGACGCTTTCGCTCCACTTGCGCGTATGCTCATGCTGATAGTCCTGCATGCGCGGATGCTTGGGCTCGTCGAGCAGCGGCAGGTTGAAATCGTCGAGGTCGACGACCTCGATCTCGAACTGACCGTGTTCGCGGGCAAAATCGCCAACCCATTTGGCAATGGTTGGGCCAACACGGCCGGGCCGGGTGCTGCCGATGATAATGTTGAGCTTCATGAAAATCTCCTTGCCGCAGCGCGACGGTCATGCCGCCGACGCTCATCTGTTTTGGAAATGATCCGTCCGGAAGGGATTGTTGACGTGTTCCGGCTTCAAGGATCACGGTTGAAAATAGGCGGCAAAGCAGACAGGCGCAATGACGCGATCACGACACCGGGTCACAGGCCGAAAACCATTGCCGTCCGGGAAATTGCAGTCCGGGAAGGGGCCCCGCGCAAAGGCGGGGCCGCTGCCGGTCTTGTTACTGGTAGACGACGATCGGTGCCGGGAGATTGTTGACCCGGTTATAAAGATCGATCACATCCTGATTGAGCATGCGGATGCAGCCCGAGGAAACGGCCTTGCCGATCGAGGTCCAGTCGGGGTTGCCGTGGACGCGGTAAAGCGTGTCCTTGCCGTTTTCGAAGATATAGAGGGCGCGGGCGCCGAGCGGGTTCATCAGCCCCGGCTCCATGCCGCCATTCTCGTTGGAATATTCCTCAAGCTTCGGATCGCGTTCGATCATTTCCTTCGGCGGGAACCATTTCGGCCATTCCTGCTTCCACTTGATCACGCCATTGCCGCCCCAGGAGAAACCGGCGCGGCCAATGCCGACACCGTAACGCATGGCGGTGCCGTCTTCCCCGACAAGGTAGAGGAACCTGTTCGGCGTATCGACAACCACTGTTCCGGGCGCTTCGCCAGTCGGATCGGGAACGCGCTGGCGGTAATACATCGGGTCGATCTGCTGCCACGGCACGGCCGGAATCATGTAGCCGTTGTCTTCCAGCGGGCCATACATTTCGGTGAGTTCGGCCACGGTGTAGGGCGATCCCTCAACACGGGGAGACCGCGGTACGGAAGGTTGATCGGGATACTGACTGACGCAGCCGGCCAGAAGAGTGGTGGTCGAAACGGCGCCGAGAAGGAAGGTTCGGCGCGACATCGTTTTGTCAACGAGCATTCAAGCCTCTTGTTTTGTAGAATAATCCATTCATCAACGGCTTTTAGCCGAGCGAGTTCCAGCTTGATAGCGTCGCCCGGTCACAATCGCGATACCACATCGTTTGGCCTGACAAGTGTGACCGAAAACACGCAGTTTCATGACGCTTTTCGGCAATCACGCGCTATTCCACAGCGCAGCCGGTATCCTTGCCGAGATTGCAGATGGCCTTGAGAGCCTGAGTCCTTGAAGGGCTCCAGTCTTCGGGATTGGAAACGGCAACCCAGGCATCGATATAGTCGCGTGCAAGGTAATTATGCCCGAAACCGCCCGGCAGCGCCTTGGAAAGCGCCATGTCGAGGGCGAGCTGGAACTGGGTCACGACCGGTACGAAGCGCAGGTCCGGCGAGACGTCGGGGGCGGGCGGCTCCTTCATCCATTCCGGTTGGCGGAAACCGGAATCAGGTTCGAAAAACACAATCGGATCAGAGGCATACTGAAGAAAATTGATTCTGATTCGACCCCATTCGCCGCCGCTTTGCGCCGGTTTGCGGAACTGCGAGGAAAAACGTACGACCTCGCCATCCTGGATGACCGGCAGGACATAGGGCGTTCCCGCATTGCGCGCGGCCACCGTCTGCCGCCACAGATATGACGGGAAGGGCGGTCCGGCCCACACGGCGCCGGCAATCGGCTTGTCCAGCATCTGGAACACGTTGAACGCATGCATCGACGACCATGCGCCCAGGCTGATGCCGTGCATATAGAGTTCCGGCCGGCTGTCTTCAGGCAGGGTGCGCCAGTAGCGATAGACCTCTTCCATGGTCGCGCTCGCCTGTTCCAGCCCGGTATCGGTTTCGAAAATCAGCGCCAGCGGCGATTGCAGGAAGGAATACTGCACGGCCACGGTCGCGACATCGCCGTTCTGCATGAATTCCAACGTATCGTGGGCACCGGGATCGAGCCAGCCTGTGCCCGTGGGGCTTGCGATCAGCAGGATCTTGCGGTCGAAGGCATTCAGGCGCTTCAGTTCTTCCAGCGCGATTTTTGCCCGTTCCTTCGGGTCGTCGTCCTGTGAGCGGCCGACATAGACGCGGATCGGGCGTTCGGCGGGGGCGCCACTGAAGGTTTCGATCGCAGCGGCCGACGGTGCGCTGGTCACGAAATTGCGTCCCGGCTGGCCCATCGCCTCCCAGTCGACCAGCGATCCCGGGCCGCCGGCGATAAAGCTATCTGTCGGCGCAGGCGGGGCGGTTTCAAACAGGTCCTGCGCTGTCTCGTAGGTCTCATCAAGGAACTCGATGGCCGAGGGCAGCATCCAGTCGCGCGAGGCGACGAAGACGACCAGAAGCACGATGACCAGGCCAAGCAGATTGGCAACACGCGGGGGGATGACGCGATAGAGGCGCCGCCTGAGCGCGTCGAAGGCAGACTGGAACAGCGCGCCGATCAGGAACAGCACGCAAAACAGCGCAAGACCGGTTGCCAGAACGGCAATGACGCCGCCGCCTTCAAGCAGATCCATATCGACGCGGACACGCACGGAATTCTGCCACTCCATGGATTTCGACAGGCAGAAGACGAGCAGAACAAGGGCAGCACCCAGACAGATTGCCCGCGCGATGGTGCTCCACTTTCCGGAAGGTTCGGGGATCTGCAGGCCGCGCCAGAGCGACAGCAGAAACCGCCCGATCATGTAGCCGAGCGCCATGACCAGTCCGGCCAGCGCGCCCTGCAGCACGGGACCGCGCGGGATCAGCGAGGGCGTCAGCGAGGCTGCGAATAAAACGAGGCCGAGCGAAAGCGCAAAAACGCTGATGCTGTACCACCGGCTGCCGGCATGCCCTTGATGTTCCATACTGTTCGTGTCGTCTCTCAAATTAACCATCTATTTTATTGAATTATATTTTCAATTCGGCGTTTGAACGCATCCTGATCGGCCGAGGCGGCGGCGAGGATATCCTCGACTGCGAAGAAGTCCATCGTGTTGAAACGACCGACATCCGGGGCAATGAAGAGATCGGGCCGCGCGCATTTGACCTTTTCGGCGACAATGGAACTCTGGGTGATGCTGAACGAACCGGCCCAGGTCTCGAATGATCCGGGAATTTCGCCGGTATCTTCGGCATCTGTGCCGGTCACATCAATCGCGATCGTGAAATAGCGCGCCTTGTCCAGAAGATCGAACGGGGTCGGGTTGACGAAACCGCCATCGATCAGCACGCGGCCGTCGCGGCGCACCGGCGTGAGCAGCACGGGCAGACAGGACGATGCCGAGATCGCCGACAGAAGCGGTCCCTCGCGCATCACATATTCGTTCTGGCGATAGAAATCGGTTGCGACGATGGTCAGCGGAGTTTCGAGACCGGCAAAATCCTGCGCCATGCCCTCGGGAAAAAGTGCTGCAAACAGCACCTCCGGTTCCACGACGGCAGGCCGGAAAATGTTGATCAGAGAACTCCAGGTGTCGCCGGTATCGATCAGCAGCCGTTTCAGCAGCGACTGTTTCCGCGTGAAGAGATCGACGATGAATTCACGGATTTCCCGCCCGCTCATACCGTCGCAGTAGAGCGCGCCGAGGATTGATCCCATGGAGGTGCCGGCGACTTCCCTAGGCCGCACGCCGAGCTCATCCAGACTTTCCAGATAGGGGATATGGGCAAAGGCCTTGGCTGCACCGCCGCCCAGCGCCAGCGCAAGGCCGTCCCTGTTTTGCAGGGGGGCGGCAGATGTGTCGGCCATGGAGGGCTCCTCCGACGAGCGCGTTTGCGCGTGCGCACTACCGGCGAGCAGGCCGGCGCCTGCTGCAAGCAGGAAGTTTCGACGTTGAACCATGACACCGTTCCGCTTGAAGGAGTGAAGGGACTATAATTGGCCGGGTGCGGGCAGGCAAGCAAAGGCGCCGGCGCGCAGCAATTAGCGTTAATCCTGTGCATGAAGTTTAGTGCTGAGTGTATGAATGCCTTTGCTTAACTTTATGAAATTTATGTGAAAAATTATTCCTTAGTTTTGCTGGAGAAAGCGCTGCTTACAAAAATGCTCTGCCGAAAACGTCCGGCGAGGCATTGAGTTTGTCGACAAAGCTGCCCCTCACTCAGTGTCATCCTCGGGCTTGACCCGAGGATCCAGGGCCACACGATGTAGGCTTTCTTCAAACTCTTTCTTATCAAAGGGCTGAGTGGAATGGATGCTCGGATCACGTCCGAGCATGACCCCTCTGGGACGGCTGGCGGAGGCTATAACGTGACGTGCACGTCCTTTGGTTTGTCAGCAGTCTGTATGCCCCGCCGGAAACGTCCGGTGGGGCATTGTTTTAAAGGCCAGCGAATACGGCGGGCGTCGCGGTGATCTAGATATCCAGATTCTCCGCGAAAGCTGCGTTTTCCTGAATGAAGCGGAAACGGGCGTCGGCCTTGGTGCCCATCAGGTCGTCGACGGCCACTTTCGTGCCCTCGAAATCGACCGCGTCGATATCGACCCTCAGCAGCATGCGCTTTTTCGGGTCCATCGTGGTTTCCTTCAGCTGTGCGGGCAGCATTTCGCCAAGACCCTTGAAGCGGCTGATCTCGACCTTGCCGCGACCGGTGAAGATCGTCTCCATCAGCTCGGCCCGGTGGGCGTCGTCGCGGGCATAGGCCGTCTTGCCGCCCTGGGTGATCTTGTAGAGCGGCGGCACGGCGAGGAAAAGATGTCCCTGGCGGATCAGCTCCGGCATCTCCTTGTAGAAGAAGGTGATCAGCAGCGAGGCGATATGGGCGCCGTCGACGTCGGCATCGGTCATGATGATGATGCGTTCGTAGCGCAGGTCTTCCTCGCGGTATTTCGTCCGCGTGCCGCAACCGAGCGCCTGGATCATGTCGGCAAGCAGCTGGTTGGAGGTGAACTTGTCACGGCCCGCGCTTGCCACGTTGAGGATCTTGCCGCGCAGCGGAAGGATCGCCTGATTGGTGCGGTTGCGCGCCTGCTTGGCCGAACCGCCGGCCGAGTCGCCCTCCACCAGAAACAGTTCCGCTCCGCCGGCCGTGTTCTGCGAGCAGTCGGCAAGCTTGCCGGGCAGGCGCAGTTTCTTGACGGCGGATTTGCGGTTGACCTCGCGCTCCTTGCGCCGGCGCAGCCGCTCTTCGGAGCGTTCAACCACCCAGTCGAGCAGTTTTTCCGCTTCCATCGGATTGGCGGAAAGGTAGAGATCGAAAGGGTCGCGCAGCGCGTTTTCAACGATGCGCTGGGCCTCGACGGTCGCCAGCCGGTCCTTGGTCTGGCCGACGAATTCCGGCTCGCGGATGAAGACGGAAAGCATGCCGATGGCCGAGATCATCACGTCGTCGGTGGTGATCTGGGCGCCGCGCTTGTTGCCGATCATCTCGGCATAATTCTTCAGGCCGCGCATCAGCGCCTGGCGCAGTCCGGCTTCATGCGTGCCGCCTTCAGGGGTCGGCACGGTGTTGCAGTAGGAGTGGACGTTCGGGTCGCCGCCATACCAGGACACCGCCCATTCCACCGCGCCATGACCGCCGGTCTTTTCCGTCTTGCCGGCAAAGATTTCGCGGGTGACGGTGAAATCCTTGCCGATGGTTGCCGCCAGATAGTCCTTCAGCCCGCCGGGGAAGTGAAACACCGCCTTGTCCGGCACGTCCTCATTGCCCTCGACCAGCGCGGGATCGCAGGACCAGCGGATTTCAACGCCGCCGAACAGATAGGCCTTGGAGCGGGCCATGCGCATGACGCGGGCCGGATCGAACTTTGCACGCGGCCCGAAGATGTCCGCATCGGGATGGAAGCGTACACGGGTGCCGCGCCGGTTCTGGATCGGGCCGAGGTCCTGCAGTTCGCCCTGCGGCACGCCGCGCGAAAAGGTCAGCCGGTAGAGACGGCGCTCGCGGGCAACCTCGACCTCCATCAGATCGGAAAGCGCATTGACCACGGAGACGCCGACGCCATGCAGGCCGCCGGAGGTCTCGTAGGCCTTGCCGTCGAACTTGCCGCCGGCATGCAGCTTGGTCATGATCACTTCAAGGGTCGATTTGCCCGGCACCTGCGGGTGGTTTTCCACCGGAATGCCGCGGCCGTTATCGGTCACCGTCAGCCTGCCTTCGGCATCGAGATGCACCTCGATGAAATCCGCATGGCCAGCCACGGCCTCGTCCATCGAGTTGTCGATGACTTCGGCAAACAGGTGATGCAGTGCCTTTTCGTCGGTCCCGCCAATATACATGCCGGGACGCATGCGCACCGGCTCGAGACCTTCCAGCACGCGGATCGACGATGCACCGTAGTCACCGTCCGCCGACGGCGCGGCGGCTGCCGCACTGGGCGCGGCCGCCTTGCGGGCGGCGCGGCGCGGCGCGGTTTCGTCGGCTGCCTTTTTGCTATTGCCTGAAAGGTCGGCGAAGAGGTCTTTGCTGTTATCCATAAGGTCCGGCAGAGTGTTCGGGTTGAATGGTTACGCGCCTTATAGGCGAATCAGTGCTCTATTTTCGCAAAGAATGGGCCATTAGGCGATGCTGTGCCAAATTGTCGCATTCTGCCTGTGGATGAGTTTCATTTGCGTGAAGAACCGGCCGTCAAAAAGGGACTGGCGGGGCAGGCGGGATTCGATCTAATACGGTTTCAAACCGATGAGTTGGTGATTATTCGCGGAATTTCCACCACCCGTGTTCCAGCCGTTTGTTCTGGAACAAGTGGGAAACTTCCGGGCCGGCGCATGAGGAGAGCCGGCATGACGGCATTTGCGCCACGGCCCCGAATGGGAAAGAAAGGGTGCAGGTGTTCGCTCGGCCGTGCCTGATATTGAGATTAAGGGAGAAAAGAACAGATGACATCCGACATCCGACCGCTGGTCGCCGGGAACTGGAAGATGAATGGGACCCGGGCCTCGCTCGATCAGATCCGGGCCATTGCCCATGGTGTCAGCGGCCCGTTGTCGAAGAAGCTGGATGCCCTGATCTGCCCGCCTTCGACACTGCTCTACGTGGCTACGACGCTGACGGTTGATACCAAGCTGATGATCGGCGCGCAGGACTGCCACCAGAAGGCGCGCACCGGCGCGCATACGGGCGACATTTCCGCCCAGATGATCCGGGACTGCTTTGCCACCCACGTCATTGTCGGCCATTCCGAGCGGCGCAAGGAGCACAAGGAAAACAACAAGGTTGTCTCCACCAAGGCGCGTGCGGCCTATGACCAGGGGCTGACGGCGATTGTCTGCATCGGCGAGACCCGCTCCGAGCATGCAAACGGACGCACCATGGAGGTGCTGCATCGCCAGCTTTTCGAAAGCATGCCGGATGATGCCACAGGTGACAACACCATCATTGCCTATGAGCCCATATGGGCGATTGGCACCGGGCAGACGCCGGGCGCCGATCAGGTTGCAGACGTGCATGCGGCGATGCGGCGGGACCTTGTCGAACGCTTCGGCGAGGCCGGTGAACGCTTCCGCCTGCTTTATGGCGGGTCGGTGAAGCCGGGCAATGCCAAGGAATTGATGAGTGTGCCGCATGTGAACGGCGCGCTGATCGGCGGCGCCAGCCTGAAGGCGGCCGATTTCCTTTCCATCTACCATGCCTTTGAGGATATCCTTTGAAGTATGGATTCGCGTTCTGCTTTGTGAAAACGGTCTAAGGCTTTCAATTTAAACGTTTTTATCTGCCTCTTGAGACCGTTTCAAAATTGCGGTTTCGGCCCTGCCACCTTGGCCGTGTCCGGATAGCGCCGTTGTGAAATGCCGGGTCTGACGGGCGCAATCGCAGGTTTTGGGCCGACCGGCGCTTCGGCGAATGCCGGTGACGGTGAACCATAGAGGCCGCGGGATTGGCCGGCGGCGACAAAAAGGGGTTGGATTGACTGCGCGCCTCATGTAGAGAAGCGCCAGATATTCTTGGATTGCCCCGTTTGCGGCCTGCGAGCGGGGACGGATTGGACATTCATGCAGACGGTACTGATCGTAATTCACCTGATAATCGTCATTGCGCTTGCCGGTGTGATCCTCATTCAGAGGTCGGAAGGCGGCGGACTTGGCATCGGCGGCGGCTCCGGCTTTATGACGGCGCGCGGCACGGCCAATGCACTGACGCGCACGACCGCCATCCTTGCGACGCTGTTTTTCGTCACCTCGCTCGGTCTCGGCATTCTGGCGCGATACCAGGGCAATCCGTCGGACATTCTTGACCGGATCGAGCAGAACGCTGAAAGCGACGGGCAGGGCATCCTGAACCAGCTTGGCGGTTCGATCTCCACGGAGACGGCACCCGCGACCAATGACGCCGGTGTTCCCACGGGCGCCGACAGCGCGGCTCCGGCGGCCGGAGACGACCAGTCCTCGGCGCCCGCCGTCAGCACGCCGGCAGAGGATTCGAACGCAACGGGCGTTCCCACCGGCGAGTGATCGCCGAAATTTGACCTGAACATATCCGGCGGGACGCAATAGCCCGCCGGATTTTCTTTGAGCCCACCGTCGGGCACGGCAGGAACCGTACCGGCGGCAGGGCATTGTTGTGACAATAGACCGGTCGTCGGAAGTTTTTGTTGAAAAGGCTCTGGCAGAATCGGCTGAGAAACGGTATCGGAATAAGCCCATGGCGCGTTATATTTTCATCACCGGCGGCGTGGTTTCCTCACTTGGAAAAGGTATCGCCGCAGCAGCACTGGGTGCTTTGTTGCAGTCACGGGGTTACCGGGTCCGTCTGCGCAAGCTTGATCCCTATCTCAATGTCGACCCCGGTACGATGAGCCCGACCCAGCATGGTGAGGTGTTCGTGACCGACGACGGCGCGGAGACCGACCTCGATCTTGGCCATTACGAGCGCTTTACCGGCCGCTCGGCGACCAAGACCGACAACATCACCACGGGCCGCATCTACAAGAACATTCTCGACAAGGAACGGCGCGGCGACTATCTCGGCGCCACCGTTCAGGTCATTCCGCACGTCACCAACGAGATCAAGGAATTCGTTCTCGAGGGCAATGACGATTTCGATTTCGTGCTCTGCGAGATCGGCGGAACGGTGGGTGATATCGAGGCGATGCCGTTCATGGAGGCGATCCGCCAGCTCGGCAACGATCTGCCGCGCGGCAATGCCGTTTATGTCCACCTGACGCTGATGCCCTATATTCCGGCCGCCGGCGAGCTGAAGACCAAGCCGACCCAGCATTCGGTGAAGGAACTGCAGGCGCTCGGCATCCACCCGGATATCCTGCTGGTGCGCTCCGATCGGGAAATTCCCGAGGCCGAGCGGCGCAAGCTTTCTCTGTTCTGCAATGTGCGCTCGTCCGCCGTTATCCAGGCGCTGGATGTCTCCAACATCTACGACGTGCCGCTGGCCTATCACCGTGAGGGGCTTGATGACGAAGTGCTGCATGCTTTCGGTATCGATCCGGCGCCGGTGCCGCGCATGGATGCGTGGAAGAATGTCTGCGAACGCATCCGCACGCCGGAAGGCGAGGTGACCATTGCCGTTGTCGGTAAATATACCGGCCTGAAGGATGCCTATAAATCGCTGATTGAGGCGCTTCACCACGGCGGTATCGCCAACCGGGTGAAGGTTAATCTCGAATGGATCGAATCCGAGATTTTCGAGAAGGAAGATCCGTCGCCCTATCTTGAAAAGGTCCACGGTATTCTGGTGCCCGGCGGCTTCGGCGAACGCGGGTCGGAAGGCAAGATCCGCGCCGCCCGCTTTGCCCGCACCCACAAGGTGCCGTATTTCGGCATCTGCTTCGGCATGCAGATGGCCGTGATCGAGGCAGCCCGCGATCTCGCCGGCATCAAGGATGCGTCCTCGACCGAGTTTGACCGCAATGCCAGCGAGCCGGTCGTCGGCCTGATGACCGAATGGGTAAAGGGCAACACGCTCGAAAAGCGCAGCGACCGGGACAATCTCGGCGGCACGATGCGGCTTGGCGCCTACAAGGCGCATCTGGGCGCAGAGACCAAGATCGCCGAGATCTATGGCACCACCGAGATTTCCGAGCGTCACCGCCATCGCTACGAGGTCAATGCCGGCTATCGTGAAAAGCTGGAAGCCTGCGGCCTGGTGTTTTCGGGAACGTCACCTGACGGTATTCTGCCGGAGACGATCGAATATGCCGATCATCCGTGGTTCATCGGCGTGCAGTATCACCCGGAGCTGAAGAGCCGGCCGCTTGCCCCGCATCCGCTGTTTTCAAGCTTTATTGCTGCTGCCCTGGAACAGAGCCGGCTCGTCTGAGCCGCCGCTGTCCATCAGGCGGAGGCCTCCACGGTTTTCCTGCGCAGAAGCGTTTCCATCGCCTGCGCCGGCAATGGCCGGGCCAGCCAGTATCCCTGCAGCACGTCGCATCCCAGATCCGTGAGGATACGCGCGTGCTGTCTGGTCTCCACGCCCTCGGCGATGATCTTGATATTCAGGGTTTTTCCGATTTCGATAATGGATTTGACGATCGCGCGCTGCTCATGTGAATGGGGCAGCGGCGCCACCAGTTCCCGTGCGATCTTCAGCCCGTTGGGGGCCACCTTCAAAAGCCCGATGATCGACGTGTAGCCGGTGCCGAAATCATCGACATCGATATTGATGCCCAGCCTGCGGATCTGCCGCAGATTGTAGGCGCTGACGTCATCTTGCTCATCAAGGAAAATCGACTCGAGCAGTTCGAAGGTGAGCGTTCCTGCGGACAGGTCCATCTTCTGCAGCGAGGTGATAAGGGCTGGATCGCTCAGCCGGTGCGGCGACAGGTTGAGCGACAGGCGCGGCGGGGTCAGTCCGGTCTCACGCCAGCGACTGTGGTCCTCGAGTGCCTGGGACAGAATGCTGGCATCGATCATGTTCATCAGGTTGAGCGACTGGGCCAGCGGAATGAAACTCGCCGGCTCGCCGAAACTGCCGTCGGCATGGCGCCAGCGCGCCAGGGTCTCGATGCCGTGCAGCTCAAGTGTGCCGGCCTCGTATTGCGGCTGATAGAACGGGACGAAATCATCCTGATCGATGGCCTGCATCAATCGGTCGGAGGGCATTCGGTCGGTGGTATGCGTTGCCCTTATATCCGGCGAATACAACACAATCTGCCCCTGGCCCTTCGCTTTGGCGGATTTCAGGGCTAGATCGCTTTCTCTTAGAAGCGATGCGGCGTCGTTTTCCCCCTCGTTTTCCTGGGTGGCAAGGCCGATGCTGGCACTGATGCGAAAACGAACATCGTCGAAGGAAAGCGGTTTTGCCAGCTCGAGCTGAAGCCGTCTGGCCATTTGCTCGAGCTTGCCAGCTTCGTCTTCATAGCTGACGATCATGGCGAATTCGTCGCCGCCCATACGGCTGACGAAATCATTATGTTTGGACATATCCACAAGAACTCTGGCCGTATGGCGCAAAACCCGGTCGCCGGCGGCATGGCCATAGGTGCTGTTGACGGCCTTGAAGTCATCCACGTCAAACTGCATCAGGGCAACCTTTGTGCCCGTTTTGGCCGCCACGCCGACCCTGCGCTCCAGTTCGTCCTCCAGAAAACGCCGGTTGGGCAGCGAGGTGAGATAGTCATGCAGGGCCGCATGTTCGATATCGGACTTGGCGCGATCAAGCTCGAAATTGCGGGCTTCCGCCAGTTGCTTTGCCGTCACAAGGTCCTGGCGCAGGCGCACTTCCTCCGTGACATCCCAGTTTATTCCGATGACCTTCTCATCGTCCGTTCCGCTGTTGTAAAGGCGTATCAGATGGCGAACATGCCGCAATGCGCCGTCGTTTTCACGGTAGACCCTGAATTCGGCCGTCATCGGCTCGCGATTGACGATCAGATTTTCCGAAATCGTCATTATGCGCTTGAGGTCATCCGGGTGAATGAGATCGAGCGCCCGCTGCAGATCAAAGCTTTCGGGCCGGTCTTCGAAACCGTAGATTTCCGAAATGCGAGGATCGGCGTAGACTGTGCTGCTGTTGCGAACATGCTCGAAAATGCCGATCTGCGAGGTCGCCAGAGCCATTTCCAGGCGCTGGCGCGTATGGGCGAGCAGGGCTTCGGCGTTCTTGCGCTCCGTGATGTCCTGATCGGTTCCGATAATGCGCGCCGGTTTTTTGTCCGGGAAATATTCGACAGCGTCGCCACGGCATTCGATCCATATCCAGTGCCCGTCGGCGTGGCGTTCCCGGTATTCGAAATTCATGTAATCGGGGTCGCCGACCTTCTGGCGCTCGATTGCGTGGGCAACATGATCCCTGTCTTCGGGGTGGACGAGCTGAAGCCATTCCTGCGTACGGGAAAAGGGAACGGGGCTGGCGGGATCGTAGCCGCGCAGCGTGCGCCATGTCTGGGAGTAGAAGAATTCCTGAGTGCGATAATTGTGATCCCAGACCCCGAGACCTGAACTGACGAGCGCATAGTCCCAGCGCTGGGCCCGCTCGCTTTCAAGCAGTTCGTGGCGCTTCTGGGCGTCGATATCGGTGAAGTAGACAAGGGCGCGGCCGGGCTCTCCTTCGCTGCTTTCCGGTAAAATGGTGGCCGATGCGAGCATCCACCGCCATGGTCCGTCCGGATGGGGGGCGAGGCGCAGTTCAGGTCTCGCCTGTTTGTCGGAAAGGCCGGAGGCCGGTCCGACGAGGTCTTTCATCCGCTGGTGATCGTCTTCATGAAGACAGTTCAGAATGCTCTGGCCTTCAAGGACAACCTGCAGCGCCAGGGCCTTGAAATTCCGGTTGGCGGCCAGAACCTTCAGGCCGGCAAGATCCAGCACCGCGATGGCCAGAGGCGAGTTTTCCACCACTGCGAAAGCCAGTTCGGCATCGCTCAACAATAAGGAACTTGTCTCATCCCTCGCCAAACGCTCATCCCTTTACTGGAGAACGAACAGACAGCACGGCTTGTTTCCGCCGTTTTGAATGTTTCAGGTCGTTACAGCCCGGTTCGCTCTCCGTCATACAAACACTCCCGCGGAGTGCCCGCACACAAACACCCGCTTATCGCCAGTGTGATCGTTGAAAGGAGAATGTCAATTACATCCATTAGCCATGGATAATATTGCCTCGGCCAGGGGAGATGCGCCGGCGCATGTTTTTTGAGGGATATGGCGGCCGGAGCCGGACAAGCGCATTCAGCGCAAACCGGCCACGAAACGCCCGAACATCAGCGTACCTTCCGGCCAGGGCCCGAAACCTGCCTTGTCGTTGATATGGCCGGATTCGCCGATATCGTAAAACGCCGAACCCCAGGCGCCGGCAATATCGCGCGCAGGTTCGAAACGGCCGAACGGGTCGTTGCGGCTGGCAATCACGATCGAAGGGAAGGGCAGCGGGTCACGCGGGTAGGGCCCGAAAGTCATCATGTGTTTCGGCCTGACCTTCGGATTGTCGACCTCCGGCGGGGCGACGAAAAACGCACCGGCAACGCGCTTTTCGAAATGCGGGATCGCCAGAACCGATGTCGGAATGCCGAGCGAGTGCGCGACCAGAACGACGGGACGTTCGGCGCGGTTCACCTCCTCGGCAAGCCGCGCGGTCCAGTCCTCGCACTCCGGCTTCGACCAGGCTTCCTGTTCCACGCGCCGTGCAGTGGAGAGCTTGCGCTCCCAGCGGCTTTGCCAGTGGTCTGGCCCGGCATTCTTGTAGCCGGGAACAATCAGGATATCGGTTTCGGAGATTTTCATGGCAATTCACATGACGCTTGTGGTGGCTGCGCCCGGAAAATCCGGACGCTGCTGATTGGTTGGCTGATCTTTGTGGCGGATCAGCTTTCGCCGAAGACCCGCTTGAAGATCGTGTCGGCATGCTTGGTGTGATAGCCGAGGTCGAATTTTTCGCGGATCTGGTCTTCGGAAAGGGCCGCCGTCACTTCATCGTCGGCCAGCAGTTCCTCGAGAAAGTCCTTGCCTTGTTCCCACACCTTCATGGCGTTGCGCTGGACGAGACGATAGGCGTCCTCGCGCGAAACGCCGGCCTGTGTCAGTGCCAGCAGAACGCGCTGGGAATGCACCAGTCCGCGGAACTTGTTGAGGTTGTCCATCATGTGGTCGGGATAGACCAGCAGCTTGTCGACAACGCCCGTCAGCCGCGCCAGCGCGAAATCGAGCGTTACGGTGGCGTCGGGGCCGATCATGCGTTCGACGGAGGAATGCGAGATATCGCGTTCGTGCCAAAGGGCAACGTTTTCCATTGCCGGCAAGGCGTAGCCGCGCACCATGCGGGCCAGACCGGTGAGGTTTTCGGTGAGCACCGGATTGCGCTTGTGCGGCATGGCCGACGAGCCCTTCTGGCCGGGCGAGAAATATTCCTCAGCTTCCAGCACTTCGGTGCGCTGCAGGTGGCGGATTTCGATCGCGAGCCGTTCGACCGACGAGGCAATCACGCCGAGGGTCGCAAAGAACATGGCATGACGGTCGCGCGGAATGACCTGGGTGGAGACCGGTTCGGCCTTCAGCCCCATGGCGTCTGCTACATGCTCTTCCACGCGCGGGTCGATATTGGCAAAGGTGCCGACTGCACCGGAAATGGCGCAGGTGGCGATCTCCTCGCGGGCGGCCACGAGGCGGTCCCGGCAACGGGAAAATTCCGCATAGGCCTGCGCCAGCTTGATGCCGAAGGTCGTCGGCTCGGCATGAATGCCGTGCGAGCGGCCGATGGTGATCGTGTCCTTGTGCTCGAAAGCACGGCGCTTCAGGGCGGCAAGCAGGCCGTCGAGATCGGCCAGCAGCAGGTCGCTTGCCCGGGTCAGCTGAACATTGAAACAGGTGTCGAGCACGTCCGACGAGGTCATGCCCTGATGCACGAAACGGGCATCCGGCCCGACGATTTCCGCCAGATGGGTCAAAAACGCGATGACGTCGTGCTTGGTGACGGCCTCGATCTCATCAATGCGGGCCACGTCGAACGTTGCCGCATTGCCCTTTTCCCAGATGGTTTTTGCAGCACTTTCCGGGATCACGCCGATTTCCGCCAGCGCATTGCAGGCGTGCGCCTCGATCTCGAACCAGATGCGGAACTTGGTTTCCGGTGACCAGATGTCTGTCATTTGCGGGCGGGAATAGCGCGGTATCATCGGGGCAGTGATCCTTGTTCAAGTCTTGCTGGCGGGGCCTTTTCCAAGGCCTGACACGCTCTAGAGCATTTTTTCCGCAAAGGAAACGGCGGGAAGGCGCAAAACCGGCTCAGGGGGCGAAGGGAACCGCAATCCAGCGGCCATTCGGTCCCTCGAAGCCGTAATTGAGAACCGTGAGCAGGGCGATGTCGACCGCGTTGCCATCATTGTTGCGATAGGTCATCACGCCGCCCAGCCGGTAGCCGGTCGGGCAGTTGCGACTTGCCGGAATGCGGCTGTCTTCATGGATCGTGCGCGTTTCGCCGTCGGGGTCGGTATAGGAAAGCCGGAAGCCCTGGGCATCCGGCGTGATCGCCGCGCAGGCGGAAATCGGATCGAGCGCGAATGTCTCGAGCGTAAGCGTGCTGACGGGCGACAGGTTCGGGTGGGCGCGATAGCGGATGGTCCGGTTGCCGCCCTCGACCTCTTCCGTGACCGGATTGAAGGCGGCAAGCCAGCCGGGATGGTCCAGCAGGTTATAGTCCTGGATCAGCGGCAGCGCCTCGCCGACGGCGATGCCGCGCACGGCGCTGATGGTTGCCGTCTCATCCTCTTCGCGCACCCTGAAGGGCGTTTCGTCCAGAAACGCGTCGCGTTCGGTGTCGATGAAGAAGATGTTGGAATAGGGAAAGCCGGAGCCGTCCTCCACACCGAATTCCTCAAAGGCGAAAACCCGGCCGTCATCGGAAAAACCGAGCGGCGTGAAGGTGGAGAAATCGCCGGCGGCGGCAATCGAGGCCGAAAGCGACAACGCCGCCGCCAATCCGGTGAATGACAAGAACTGCGACATGCTTTCCTCCTGTTTTATTCCTCGGCGGCGCGCAGGGCCTCCATCGGCGCACGGTAGCTGCCCTGTTCGGCCTTGCCGAAAATCGCCGAGCCGGCGACGAGCGCATTGGCGCCCGCTTTGGTCACGGCGCCGACGGTATCCGGCGCAATGCCGCCATCGACTTCCAGATCAATCGGCCGGTCGCCGATCAGCGCGTGGGCCTGTTCGATCTTGCGCAGCGTGGCGGGGATGAATTTCTGTCCGCCAAAGCCCGGATTGACCGTCATGATCAGGATCAGGTCGAGATCGTCGATCACATGTTCGATCATCGAGACCGGCGTTGCCGGGTTCAGGGCAACGCCCGCCTTCTTGCCGAGGTTGCGGATCGTCTGCAGCGAGCGATGCAGGTGCGGGCCGGCTTCCTCGTGGACGGTGATGATATCGCAGCCGGCCTTGGCAAAGGCTTCCAGATAGGGATCTGCGGGGGCGATCATCAGGTGGCAGTCGAACACCGCGTCGGTATGGCGGCGCAGGGCTTTGACGACCGGCGGCCCGAAGGTGATGTTCGGCACGAAATGCCCGTCCATGATGTCGAGATGGACCCAGTCGGCGCCGTCATCGACAACTTTTCTGACGTCTTCGCCGAGATTGGAAAAATCGGCGGACAGGATCGACGGCGCAATACGCAGGGGACGTTTCACTTCTCTATTCCTCATGCTGGCCATTCAGGCCCATTTTTGATGTGTTTGCTTCTCCGGCGCCTCACTGTCGACCGGAGTCGAAGACAGGGACAAACTGATCGTCCTGCCAGCGCAGGAGAAGGAACGGGTTTTCGGCAAGCTCGTGTTGCCCGGTGAAGGTGACGGGACCGGTCGCCGTGCTGAACGTGTTGTTCAAAAGCGCGTCTTCAAGTCCGCCGTCGTCGCTGTTTGCCGCTGCAAGCGCCTGGCTGGCCACCTGAACGGCCGCAGCGCCGGGAACGACATATCCTTCCGGCACAATGCCGTCGGCAATGGCCTGTTCGGCGATGTTGGCTGCGGGGGGAAGCGCGCCATATTCGGGAAGGGCGATTGCCAGCACGCCGTTTTCGAGCGGCACGGCGGTTTCGGCGGCGCGCAATCCGTCATCGCCGAGAAGCGTCAGCGGTGCGCCCTGTTCGCGCGCATCCCGGCCGATAATGGCAATATCGCCGCGGGTGCCGCCAACCAGAACATGGGTGGCGCCGGCCTGGGCAAGGCGGCGCACCAGCGAAAGCTGCTGTTGCTGGGCGGGGCGGAAGGTGTCGACGATGACCGGCTTCAGCCCGCGCGCTTCTATGGCGTTTCGCACGGCGCCGATCAGTTCGCGATAATAGATCGTGCCGTCATCGATCAGCGCCACTGGTTCGTCCACCCACTCGTCCATGATCAGGTTCACGATGGCGTCGATCTGGTCCTGCCTGTTCGGGGCCATGCGGTAAAACGGCCAGTCATTGTCGAGCGCATCGGTCATCAGCGGCAACGACCGAACGGAGACGCTCATGGCGGGAATGCCGGCGGCGGCAAGGCCGGGCAGGGCGCCGCGCAAGGTCTCGCTGCAGAAAAAGCCGATCGCCATTGCCACACCGGCATCGGCCAGTGCGTCGGCAACGGCCGCACCACTACCGTCCTCGCAGCTCTCGTCGACCGGAATCAGCACTTCACCGGTGTTTCGCGCCGCAAGCTGAGCACCATTAAGCATCTGCTGTCCAAGCACGGCATAGTCACCACTCAGCGGCGCGACGACGCCGATGGCGGTCTCCTGCTGCGCCAGAACGGGCATGGCGGCACTGAACGACATCGCGGTAAGGGCAAGGAGGGCCTTGGATGATGGCATGATAACGGGTCTTGTTCTCACTCTTGCGCGTTAACCAAGTCATACCCCTTGCCAGAAGCCGGGGCAACGCCGTAAGTACCCGGAGAAGGAAAAGAGGGGTTCCTTTTTGTCTGTTTCACCATCTCAGCGGTATTGCGATCACCATGCATGAAGACCAGCAGTTTCCCCGGACCTATCGTGATGCGATGGCGCGTTATGCCGGTCATGTCCAGATCATCACGACGGCGCATGGCGGCGCCATGCGCGGGGTGACCGCCACCGCCTGCTGCTCGGTTTCCGATGCTCCGCCCACCGTTCTTGCCTGTGTGAACCGGCTGAAACAGCAAAACGCCATTTTTCTCGAAAGCGGCAATTTCGCTCTCAATACGCTCGGCGCCCGGCATAAGGCGCTTGCCGATGCGTTTTCGGGGCTTGGCAACCTGACGACGGATGAGCGCTTCGCCATGGGCGAATGGCATTTTGAAGGCAGTGGAGCGCCGGTGCTGCAAAATGCGCTTGCCAGTTTCGACTGCCGCCTGATCGAGGCGAAGGAAATGTCGACCCACTGGATCCTGCTCGGCGAGGTTGTCGGTGTCGGCCTCGGTACTCAGGATGAGGCGCTGATGTATTATCAGCGCAATTACAGAGAGTTATAGTTGCCTTGAAATTGCCCAGAAAAAAGGGTTGACTAAAAAAGCAGCTTCAATTAAGAATATTCTTATATTGAAAGATTATTGAGAGCATATTCTACATCAATTTTGGATGAAGGTGACTTCATTCTAGTCTTATTCAATTGATATCAAACGAGCTGATTATCTGCACAATTAGAGCCGCGCTTCGTTCCCAGGAAGTGCGGCTCTTTCTCGTTTCGGTTGCTTTTGGCGCTTAATTTTATGCGGCCAAAAGCATCTGGCTTCCAGCTGAAATCAGTTTTTGGCGCCGATCAGCATGAAGGCGGGGATGTCGTCGCCGAAGCCCACCGGCGTCGGTTCGTCATCACGATCGCGGCGGCGTGAGCGCCTGCGGTCGTCATTGGCAGGCTTGCTGCCGTTCGCAGTATTTTTCGGCCGGGGGGCGCGATTGTCCTGCTGGGGGGCTGCTTTCGGCTCATCCTTGCCGGTTGCGGCAGACGGGGCCTGTTGCTTCTTGCCGCTGCGGCGTGCACGCGGTTCCGGCTTTTCGCTGCTGTCTTCCGCTCCAAGGGAGGAGGGCGTGCCATCAAGCCACTCGATCTTGCGGTCGATCAGCTTTTCGATTGCGTCCACGAATTTGGTATCCTTCGATGTAGCAATGGTGAAGGCCTTGCCCTTGCGTCCTGCGCGGCCCGTACGGCCGATGCGGTGTACATAGTCCTCGGCGTGGATCGGTACGTCATAGTTGAAGACGTGGCTGACGTCCGGGATATCGAGACCGCGCGCGGCGACGTCGGAGGCTACCAGCAGCGGCAGCTTGCCGTCGCGGAAGTTCTGCAGGATCGTCGTGCGCGAATGCTGGTCCATGTCGCCGTGCAGCGCGCCGCAGGCATATTCATGGCGCTGCAGCGAACGCAGAAGGTCGGCGACCGATTTCTTCCTGTTGCAGAAGATGATCGCGTTCTTCAAATCGTCCTGCTGGTTGATGATCGAGCGCAGCGTTTCGCGCTTCTCGTAGTCCTTGCCCTTCGAAGCAACCAGTTTCTGCTCGACTGTTGCAGCTGTGGAGGACGGCGGCGCGACCTCGATGCGGACCGGGTTCTGCAGGAATCTGTCGGCCAGCTTCTGGATTTCCGGCGGCATGGTGGCGGAAAAGAACAGTGTCTGGCGTGTAAACGGAATAATCTTGGCGATCCGTTCGATATCAGGGATGAAACCCATGTCGAGCATGCGGTCGGCTTCGTCGATGACGAGGATTTCGACGCCCGTCATCAGCAGCTTGCCGCGTTCGGTGTGGTCAAGCAGCCGTCCGGGCGTTGCAATCAGCACATCGGCGCCGCGCTCGATCTTGCGGTCCTGCTCGTCGAAGGAAACGCCGCCGATCAGCAGCGCAACGTTCAGCTTGTGGTTCTTGCCGTATTTGTCGAAGTTTTCGGCCACCTGGGCCGCAAGCTCACGGGTCGGCTCAAGAATCAGCGTGCGGGGCATGCGTGCCCGTGCCCGCCCGCGCTCCAGAAGCGTGAGCATCGGCAGCACGAAAGAGGCGGTCTTGCCCGTGCCGGTCTGGGCGATGCCGCAGACATCGCGGCGCGTCAGCGCGTGCGGTATCGCGCCTTCCTGAATGGGAGTCGGCTCGCTGTAACCGGCTTCGGTCACAGCAGAAAGTACTTTGGGACTGAGCCCAAGATCTGAGAATGAGGTCAAAGGGAAACGTGTTCCGTGTTGTCGTTGACAAATAGACGGATCCTTGGCCGCCTTCGCTTTTACGAGGGCGGGATAGTATCAAACGGAGCGTGAGTCAAGAAAACCCGGAAGTATCGGGGCTTCCGGGCCTTTTTTTGTAGTGTTTTGTTGCCGGCGGCGGCGTTTGTCAGGCTTCGTCCCTGAGTGCGGCCAGAACCGCTTCGGCATGTCCGTCCACCTTGACCTTGCGCCAGACCCTGCGGACGGTGCCATCCGGGGCAATCAGGAAGGTCGAGCGCTCGATGCCCATGAACTTGCGCCCATACATGTTTTTCTCCTTCCACACGCCATAGGCCTGCGCCACGGCGTGATCCTCGTCGGAGCCGAGAAGCACGGTCAGGTCGTGCTTTTTCTCGAAGCGGGCATGGCTTTCCAGCGTATCGGGCGAAACGCCGATGACGATGGCGTCGGCACTGGCGAATTCATCGGCAAGGGCCGAAAATGCGATGGCCTCGACCGTGCAGCCCTTGGTGTTGTCCTTGGGGTAGAAATAAAGCACCAGCGATTTGCCTTTGACATCGGCAAGCGAGACCGTGCGCCCGTCGGAAACCGGCATGGAAAAATCCGGGGCCTTTTCACCCTCTTTCACGTCGTTCATCAACAGCACTCCTTGTTCATATCATGTTCAAGCCGAATTCTTTATGTATGGCACAACACAAAGAGCGTCAGCGTCGTTTGTCTGCTTGCCAGTGCCATGTTTCATCGCAATGATCGCAAACATGCCTGGAGGGATTCGCGCCGGACGTCCCTTTGATCTCTGAATTACCGTTTGTCGGGGCGAATTTGAACGACAGGAACGACAAAGAATCCTTTATTCGCGGAGAGCGCACGCGTTTTGGCAGGCGTGAGCGCGTTGCGCTCCATCGCATGCCGTCCGCACAGACCAGCGATCCCCATATCGTTCACACGCGCCCCCATCACAGGCTCCCGCATGCCTGTGCCCGGTTGTTTCTGTTCACCATTCTTGTCCTCGCCATTTTATGCGCTGTTGCGTTCTATATCATCGAAAGCGGCTCTCTGGACCGTTTTCTGGCCGCAAAGGCCAATGAGCAGATCGGCACGGCCATGCCGGAAGGCTATAGCGCGCGTGTCGATGCGGCAGCGCTGCGGCTGGGCGCCGGGCTGTCGCTCAGGCTCAATGTCAGCGGTGTGAACCTGATCGGGCCGAACGAGAAACAGCTTGCTTCCATCGGCGTTCTCAGTTTTGCGATTGATCCGGTCAGTCTCGCCCGCGGCCAGATTTCCGTCAGTTCGGTTCGCGCCGATGATATCGATGTCGATTCTTCGGCTTTGCCCTCGACCGGCACCTTCAGCCTGACGGACCATCGCGTTGACAGCCTGCCGGTTCTGGTCGAGCAGATTTTCTCGCGGACCGATTTTGCGCGGGGGATCCTCAGGGCTGCCGAAACCCGGTCGATCCGCCTGAGCAATATTGCCTTTCCCGTCGGCAGCGCGTCTCCGGGAAAAAACGTGTCGGTCGATATTCGCGACATCAATCTGAACCTGCTGCCCGACGACGTCCTGCGGATTGACGGCGAGGTGTCGCTCGACAATACGGTGACCGGTTTCTCACTCGAGGCGATTGCCGAGCGCGGCCGCACCAAAAGCCTCCAGGCCGAGGTCCGCAATGTCGGGCTGACGCCGTTTCTGTTGCGCAAGGACGAGGACGGCGATGCCGTCCTGGGGGTCGAGGGAACGGCCGATATGGCGATTGCGCTGACGCGGGCAGCCCCGGACGGATTGCCGGGCGTGGTCGCCGAAGTGGAAGTGCCGGACGGGCGCTTCGTTGCCGATTCGATTGCGCGTCCGTTTTCCGATGCGCGTCTCAACCTGACCTACGATACAGCCAAGCAGTCGATCGAACTCACTGATTCTTCGATCGATTTCGACGGAAGCCGGTTCCCGTTCACCGCAGGGATACTGGATCTCGACCGTTTCAGGCCCGATGCCGAGGAGGCGGGGTATGCGCTTGACGTTCTGGTGCGCGGCGGTCGGTTCAAATCGCGCGAGCCGGGCCTGCCGCCGCTGATCTTCGATGCCAAGTTCACCGGCGAGTATCAGTCGGAAAATCCGCGGCTGCTGCTCGACGATATCGCCGTCAGTTCGCCGCAGGGCATTATGGCAGCCTCGTTCAAGGCCGTTTTCGGCGATGCCAGCCCGGAACTCAGCTTCGGTGCGCGGATCGAACGCATGGATACCGAGGCGGTCAAGCAGCTGTGGCCGTTCTGGATTGCGCGCAAGCCGCGCGAATGGGTCAGCAAGAACCTGCATGGCGGCGTGGTGACCAATGGCGATATCGCCGTCTACCTGCCGGAAGGGCGTCTGGAGGGACCGGGCATTCCGGTCAATCTCGATGAAACCGAACTCAACATCGCCTTTGACATCGACGACACCCGCATCACGCTCAACAACAAGTTTCCCGACGTCAACCAGAGCGATGCCCGGGTGAAAATCAATGGCGGCAGTGTCGATGTCGATATCGAGGAGGGCGCCATAACGGTCGGCAAGGGGCAGACCCTAAAGCTGAGCGAGGGGACTTTCGCAATCGCCGACAGTCATACCAAGCCGCTGATCGGGCAGATGGATGTCGTGCTTTCCGGTTCGCTTGGCAATCTTGTCACGCTGGCCGCAGCACCGCCGATCAATGCGCTAAAGGGTACGGATTTTACCCCCGACGATTTCACCGGGGTAGCCGATGTCAACGTCAAGGCCCGCTTCCCGCTTGATGTGCCGGGGCCGCTGCCGCCGAGCTGGAGTGTGGTTGCGGATGTGAAGGAGGGCAAACTGGAAAAGCCGGTCAGCGGTTATTCGGTTTCCGATCTCGCCGGCCTGCTGGAGGTGATACCCGATCGTCTCGCCTTCGAGGGTGAGGGAAGCGCCAATGGCGTGCCGCTCGATATCAAGTGGAGCATGCCGCTGGGAGCCGCAGACGGCTCGGAGACAGCGCTCTGGCTTGCCGCAGATCTTGATGACAACCAGCGCGAAAAACTTGCGCCCGGCCTCGGCAGCTATGTCAGCGGTCCGATTGCGATGACGATGGAAAATGAGGATGACGGCAGTCTGGTCACGCTTGATCTGAAGCGCACGGTTCTGTCTCTGCCGTGGCTGGGATGGGAAAAGCCCAGCGGTGTGCCGGCCACATTGTCTTTCCATCTTCGCAATGCCGAAAACGACGTGACCGTGCTTGATGATCTGCAGCTCACAGGGAGCGGATTGTCAGCCCGCGGGCAGGTGAAGCTCGACAAGGACGGTCTGCTGTCGACCACGTTGACCCATGTCGCACTGTCGGAAGGCGACGATATCAATGTCGCCATCCAGCGGGAGCAGAGCGGCCTTGATGTTGTCGTCACCGGACGGAGCCTCATGGCGAACCCGCTGCTCGACAATCTGATTGCAGGCAACGGCAATTCGGGGGGCGGCTCGGCGGCAGGCGGTACGGGCGATGCCCGCGTTCATTTTGATATCGCCCGTGTCTCCGGCGGGGGCGGACGCCAGCTTTCCGGCGTTGCGGGCGATCTTGTGGTGCGGCGCGGCGATCTTGCCTCCGGTTCGCTTTCGGCGACAACGGCGACGGGGCAGCCCGTTATCGTCGACCTCGGTGCCGAAGATGGCGCCAAGACCGTTTCCGTCAGAACCTCGGGCACCGGTTCGTTGCTGCGCTTTCTCGGTGTTTACCAGAAGATGACCGGCGGCACGCTCGATCTCAACATGATCGAAACCAGCGCCGGCTGGCATGGCCTGCTCAACCTTACAGAATTTCGCCTGCTCAACGAAGAACAGCTGAAGCAACTGCTATCCTCGCCGACGGGCGCCAACGGCAAGAGCCTGAATGCCACCTACAGCAACCAGATCAACGAGACCGAACAGCGTTTCCAGCGGGCTCAGGCCGTGATTGATCTGTCCGACGGGGTTCTGCAGGTCTCCGATGCCTTTGTCCGCGGTGATCAGGTGGGGGCGACCTTCAAGGGCGTGGTGCGGGATGCCGCCGGCAATATCGACATGACCGGCACCTTCATGCCAGCCTATGGGCTGAACCGGATCTTTGCGGAAATTCCGCTTTTCGGTCCGCTGCTCGGCAATGGAAACGATAAGGGCCTGTTCGGGATTACCTTCAAACTGACCGGAAAGACCGCCGACCCCGATCTGGTGGTCAACCCGCTTTCCGCCATCGCGCCCGGTGTCTTCCGCAAGATCTTCGAGTTTCAGTAGAAAACCCTGCAGGGCGCGTTGCCGCGCCGCCGCGTCCTGTCCCGCCGGTCAAAGCCACGATACGCCCGGTTGTCTTGCTGTCTTACCAGCGGACACTGAGGCCAATATTGCCGCCGAATGCGTAGGAATCCCCAAAACTTTCCAGGCCGGAGGCAAGGCTGATTTCCCCGTATACGACATATTTGCTGTCGTCCCACTGATAGGTGCCGCCAAAGCCGATTTCACCGGTCCAGTCGTCAAGATCCGACGTCAGGTTCGCCTGCGAGACGCGGACCTCGGTGTCATCGCTGAAGTCGTGATAAACATTGATGATGCCGTAGCCGCTGCTCCGCCTTGTCTCTCCCATCGCGTCGGTCCAGATCGATTCACTGTCGAGCATCAGGCCGATGCGGCCCAGAAGCTGATCGCCACTGCGCAGGGAAATCTGTGAGCCGAGACTGTCGGTGAAATCGTCAAAATCGATTGCTGAATATTGCAACTGGGCCTGCGGCGTCAGGCTCAGCTTGTCCTGAAGGGCAATCCGCTGGCCCGCTTCGATGGACAGGCCGTATCCGAAAGCCGAAGCGCCGCTTTCAAACACCCCGTCGCGTTTGGTCTCCAGGTCGGAATCATACCAGGTCAGTTCGGCCTGGCCATCGGCATAAAAGCCGTTGAGACCATACCAGGTCAGTGTTCCACCGAAGCCGTAGCCATTGGTGTCGATCGATCCATCGCCGGAGGGGGATGATGTATCGGTCGCACCGTGGACATAATGCGCGGTGATGCCGCCGATCAGTCTGCCGTCGGCGGTGTCGGCCAGCAGCCCGTCGACGCCGGCATCCAGCTCGAAACGGTCCAGATCGTAGGTGGTGCCGGTGGAGGACATCGTCGGATCAACGTGACTGCGGGCGCCGCCGATCCTGCCCCAGACGCTGCTTTGGCCGGTCACCGGAACGCCGGTGTCGGTCACCGGGAAGGGGGCCTCGTCGTCTTCCGCGGTTTCCGAATAGGCTGTCACGGTCGCAAGGCTTGCGCTGTCGTCATTCCAGTAGCGGTCGCCGACCCGGGTGTTGAGCGTCCCCATGCGTGAAAGCGACAGAAGAACCTGCGGGTAGACTTCATATAGCGAAGCCGCAGGCGCAAACCTGCCGGTGTTTTGAAGAACGAACGTGCCGTTTTCGAAATCCAGATTGTAGAGATAGGCGCCGAGTTCGGCATCCCCGCCTTCAAGCAGGAAGGAGTCCGGCGTGCCGCTGCCGTCGGTAACCGTTACCAGTTGCCACTTCGAATCCGGGCCCGGCAACACATCGGTGTAGACGGGGCTGACCTGGATATAGGAGGAGCCGCTGCCGACATGCCCGACGGTCAGGCTGTCGGCGCTTCCGGTGTCCGGGTCGATATCCATCAGCAATGTGCCATTGCCCGAATAGGTGCCGGAGACCGTCAGAAGGTCGCCTGCAGCGCCGTCCTGCATGCTCAAGGTGCCGTCATTGCGCAGATTGCCGGAGACCGACGACTGGTTGGCGAAGTTCACTGTGCTGCCTGAAATCTGGATGTTGCCCGCAAACGCCGTCCTGTTGCCAAGGGTAACGCGGCTCTTGTCGGTGAAAGAGCTGTCGCCGCCCACGAAAAAGCCATTGCCGGTGGTAAAGGTGCCGCCGCTGATCGTGGCATTTCCGGTCAAGGACGCGCCATCGCCGAAGGTAACGGCGCTGTTGACGGAAGAAAGATTGCCGTCAAGCGTGGTGCCGGATGCAAGATCGACCGTGCTGTTTTCCGTCGCCGTCAGGTTGCTGGCAATCGTGACATCGGGATCGAAATGCAGCGAAGACCGGTTCAGGAATATCCCGTTTCCGTCCGTCCGGGAGACACTCCAGCTGCTGCCCGAAACGGTGAAATCCGAATCCTGCAAGGTGATCTTCTCCCAGTGCGTCACAAGGCCGGCGTCTGTCGAGACCGTCACGCCCTGCAGCGTCAGTTCATCCTGCTGCGGTCCGTCATCCTGATGGACAGGCATGCCGTTGATCCAGTCATAGGAGGCGCCGGTAATCTCCTGGGTGCCGTCATATTCGCTGGCGGAAATGATGATGGTGTCCGAGCCGCCGCCGCCGGCCACATAACCGGGAGCGTCTTCCGTGCCGATGGAGCCTGATTTCCATTCAATCAGGTCGTCGCTGGCCGTGTCGTCAATCGGATTGCCCTGGAACAGGACCGCCGAATCGCCGGTCACGCCTTCACCGATGGCCGCGCCGTCGATGACAATGTGGTCTGCGCCTTTCTCGCCCAGCACGGATCGCCCGACGCTGCCAGACAGGAGATGGATTTCGTCTGCGTCATCTTCCGAGCCGAGATCCCAGCCGCCACGCAGAAACCCGGTCACTTCGGTGCCGTCCAGAATGATGACATCGTTTCCGCCGCCGCCGTTGATTGTCTGCGCGGTGCCTCCGTAGAGGGAGACGGAATCGCGATCGCCGCTGCCGGAATAAACGCCCAGCGTTCCGCCATTCATCACCAGCGTATCGCCGCCGGACGCCCGTTGATTGTCATAGGCATGGCCGATACGCCCGACGCTGCCGCCATTAATGGTGAAGTGATCAATACCGCCATCGTCGCGGATACGGTTGACCTCTCCGCTTTCGACGGTCACCGTGTCGTTGCCGCTGCCCAGTTGCAGCAGTGCTGACACGCGCGCGTTTTCGGTAACGACAACCGAATTGTTTCCATCGCCCATGTCGAGGCTCGTCTGGAAGGCGCGTGTCCTGTTCACGCCGATAACGGCATTGCCGCCGATACGGGCCGTATCGTCTCCGTCGCCCATAACGACAACGCCGTAGGTTTCGGCATTTCCCGTCATGATCAGCGTATCGTCGCCGTCGCCCATATTGATCGCGTTGGCATTGCCGGCGATGGATTCTCCGACCGTGGAAGTGCCACTCATGGTAACGCTGTCATCATCGTCAAGAGTTCTGATCCTTTTGACGGCGACATTGTCCTCGACATTCACGCTATCGCTGAAGTCACCGGTTGATACCACCGTGTCGGACGGATCATTGGATGTATTGCAGGTGACAGTGACGGCCTCGGTTGCAGCATTGCCGCTAAAAAAGCAGCCTGCCGCTTTCGCCTCGCCGTGTTCGATAAACAGCAGTGTTGCCGCTATTGCGAGCGGCGATGCCGTCAGCATGGCCTGATGCTTCAGGTGGGTTCTCTCTGGCTTCGCAGTTTTCACGTAATGTCCCCCGGATTGGTGAAGTGAAAATACCCTCTGCGCGCGCCCTCCAAGGATTGTCTTTCTGTATTCTTATATTTCCTTCGTATTGGTATGGGTAAAACCACATTTTAAATAAATCAACATCATTTGTAATATTAAATTGTATATTACTTTTATTTATACTTTTGTTTTTAAGTAAAATATAAAATAAAAAAATCCCGATCGCGAGGCCGGGATTCTGGGTATTGATCCTGATTTTAATGAGCCGTCTGAACGGCTTCGATTCAGACCGGCTTGATCAGAATGTGCTTTTTCTTGCCGAGCGAGAGCTTGATGACGCCGTCTTCGGTGATGGCATCGGTGCCGACGGCCATGCGCTCGTCGGAGACGCCCTTGTCGTTGAGCTTCACCGCGCCGCCCTTGATATGACGGCGGGCTTCGCCGTTGGAGCCGGCAAGGCTTGCCTGAACCAGAAGCGTGAGAATGCCGATCCCGGCCTCAATGTCCGATGCGGCGATCTCGACGGTCGGAAGATTGGCCGCAAGTGCGCCTTCCTCGAAGGTCTTGCGCGCCGTCTCGGCCGCCTCTTCAGCCGCCTGGCGGCCATGCAGCATGGCGGTCACTTCGGTGGCGAGGATTTTCTTGACCTCGTTGATCTCGGAACCGCCGAGAGCTGAGAGGCGTGCGACCTCGTCCATCGGCAGGGTGGTGTAGAGCTTGAGGAAACGACCGACATCGGCGTCTTCGGTGTTGCGCCAGAACTGCCAGAAATCGTAAGGCCCCAGCATGTCCGGATTGAGCCAGATAGCGCCATTGGCGGACTTGCCCATCTTGGCGCCGGAAGCCGTGGTCAGAAGCGGCGCCGTCAGGGCGTAAAGCTGCGGCGCATCCATGCGGTGGCCGAGATCGATGCCGTTGACGATATTGCCCCACTGGTCCGAACCGCCCATCTGCAGGCGGCAGCCGTAGTTCCTGTAAAGCTCGACGAAGTCGTAGGCCTGCAGGATCATGTAGTTGAATTCGAGGAAGGACAGCGATTGCTCGCGGTCGAGCCGCGTCTTCACGCTCTCGAACGACAGCATGCGGTTGACCGAGAAATGACGGCCGACATCGCGCAGGAATTCCAGGTAGTTGATGTCGCGCAGCCATTCGGCATTGTTGATCATCAGCGCCGGCGTCTCGGCGCGGTCATAGTCGATGTAATTGGCGAAGACGCGCTGGATCGAGGCAATATTGTCCTCGATCATGTCGACGGTCATCAGCTTGCGGGCCTCGTCCTTGAAGGACGGGTCGCCGACCATGCCGGTGCCGCCACCCATCAGCGAAATCGGCCGGTGACCGGTCTTCTGGAACCAGTGCAGCATCATGATCTGGATCAGCGAGCCGGCATGCAGGCTCGGCGCCGTCGGATCGAAGCCGATATAGGCCGTCACCTGCTCCTTCGACAGAAGGTCATCAAGGCCGGTTTCATCGGAGATCTGCTGGATGAAACCGCGCTCGGAAAGTGTGTGCAGGAATTCGGATTTGAACTTCGACATGGATCTATCTTCGGTTGCTTGAATGCGGACGCGCGGCCTTTAGCACGGTTTTTCGTTCGTGTGCACCTGTTTTGGCAGTCGAACGCCACCTATTGCCTGACAGTCTCGGGTAGTTCGGGCATTCCGGAGCAGCTTTCGCGCTTCTCGCGTCTGAAGGCGGGCGGGATATTTCCCCGACACGGCAAACAGAAACGGTATCAAAGACCTGATCCGCCTTGCACACCATTCGGATCACAATCGGCAACACGATCAAGCTTGCGCATTCTGCCTTTCGCCGGCTTCCGGCAGCGCGGCGCGCAATGTGGCGATGCGGTCGAGGACGGCCTGTCGGCGGTGATCGAGATCGGCGCGCAACCGGTCGATATGGTCGAGCTTGTCCTGCAGCTGGGCGATACCGCCCGCGCAGGGGCCTGATCCTTCGTCGGAAAGACAGGCCGCCATCAGGCGCACCTCGCGGGTGGAAAAGCCGGTTTCGATAAGATCGCGGATGCGGGCGGCGCGGCGCAGATCCGCATCGCTGTAAATGCGATATCCGTTTTCCGATCGGCGGGCGTCCATGAGGCCCGCATTTTCATAGTGGCGCAACATCCGCTGCGTGATCCCGAGCGTTTCGGCGGCTTCCTTGATCTGCATGTCTGCTTCTTCCAGCACTGGAGCGGCGCCTTTGCGGCCGCCTTCAACATTGACACAGATGTTAATGTCCGGCTTCGAAGTCAAGGGATCACGCATCCGGTTTTGCGGCGCTGGCCCGGCAATGTCAGCCGCGCTGAGACCAGCCGCCATCCACCGTGACGATCTGGCCGGTGACCCATGCATTGGCCAAACCGCCCAGATGCAATATCCACGGCGCGATATCGTCTGTCTCGCCGCGGCGGCCGAGCGGTATCTGCGCCGCCTCCTGCTGCTCGATCGAAGCCGCCATTTCTGGCGTAAGCCCCATCATGCCCGTCAATGCGTTGCTCTTGACCGGGCCGGGGGCAACCGCGTTCACGCGAATGCCGTCGGCGGCGAGTTCCACGGCCCAGGACCGGGTCAGGTGTTCAAGCGCTGCCTTGGTGGCGGCATAATGCGCCAGCATCGGCGCGGCGCGGGCGGAAACGGCGGTGGTGATATTGACGATGGCGCCTTTGGTTTCCCGCAACGCCGGAACCGCCTCTTTGACCAAGAGGGACGGGGCCATGATGTTGACGGCGTTGATCTCGGTGAGCGTTTCCGCGTCATAGGCGTCGATCGGCAATGGCTTGCCGGCGCCGGCATTGTTGACGACCAGATCGAGGCGGCCCCAACGGCTGAGCGCGGCCTTGACAATGCGGGCCGCGCTTGCGGGATCGCTGCTGCCGGCCTGAACGGCGGCAATCCGGTCATTGGCGCCGACAATGGCATCGAGCCGCGCCTGGTTGCGGCCTGTTATGACGACATTCGCGCCGCGTTCGGCCAGCGCCAGTGCGGTGGCCTTTCCGATGCCGGCGCTGCCGCCCGTTACGATGGCAATTTTGCCCTGCCAGTCATTTGCTTCAAACATGTTTTCAAACCTTTCCGTGAGCCGGTCCTGCATGCCTGCATGACCATGGAACGGCAGCGCTATCCCCTTGACACTAGTGTCAAGGTCAAGAGGGAAAACGCAGGAAAGGAAAACCGGCGGGATCGGTCATGATCCCGCCGGTTGCTGATTTGGTGATACGGTGCGGCTTCGGCTTCTATCGCGCAAAAGGCTTGCAGGCCGTTGGCAGCGTCAGGTGAAAATCACCTGATCCGCTTGGGCGCCGGTTCGGGGACGAGTTCACCGTCCAGGCGGCGGTCGAGATAGTCCTCGCACTCGGCGAGCAGGTCCTCGTTGCGGCCGGAGAAAAAGTGGTTGGCGCCCGGCACCACCTTCTGGGTGATCAGAATGCCCTTCTGGGTCTTCAGCTTTTCGACCAGGCCGTTGACGTCGCGCTGCGGCGAAACCTTGTCGGCGTCGCCGTGGATGATCAGGCCGGAAGAGGGGCAGGGGGCCAGGAACGAGAAGTCGTAGATATTCGGCTGCGGCGAAATCGACATGAAGCCCTCGATTTCCGGCCGGCGCATCAGAAGCTGCATGCCGATCCACGAGCCGAAGGAATAGCCGGCGACCCAGCAATTCTTCGAATCGGGGTGCAGGCTCTGCACCCAGTCGAGTGCTGCCGCCGCGTCCGAAAGTTCGCCCGAGCCATGGTCGAATTCGCCCTGGCTGCGGCCGATGCCGCGGAAATTGAAGCGCAGCGTGGTAAAGCCGCGTTTCTGGAACATGTAGAAGAGCTCGTAGACGATCGGATTGTTCATCGTGCCGCCGAAACGCGGATGCGGATGGAGGACGATGGCGATCGGGGCGTTCTTCTCCTTGGACGGCTGGTAGCGGCCTTCAAGGCGACCGGCCGGTCCGTTGAAAATCACTTCAGGCATTGGCTCTCCGGAAAAATCGGTTCAAACTTTCAAGACCGCTTGCGCAAGTCGCATTGACTTGACTAATTGGCTCAGCTTTCCTAAAAGCAGTTTAGAATGGTTCGAAAAATAGAAGTCATCTCTTGCTGAAGGCTCAAATAGGCCAAGCAGAGCAGTGATTTCAAGGAAAATGCGTCGTGGGCCGCCATTGCCTGCCCAAATAAGGCCGTTATGAGCACCGACAGGATATATCTTGACTGGAATGCGACTGCGAAGCTTCTGCCGGAAGCCCGCGCCGCTGTGCTCGAGGCCATGGAACTTGCCGGCAATCCGTCATCCGTTCACCGGGAAGGGCGGGCTGCGCGTGCGGCCATCGACAAAGCCCGCCGGCAGGTGGGCGAACTGGTTGGCGCTGCTGCAGAGTATGTGGTCTTTACCTCCGGTGCGACCGAGGCGGCCAATGCCGTTTTGACGCCGGATTTCCGCATGGGCCGCAGCCCGGTGCGTCTCGGCGGTCTTTATGTGTCGGCAATCGAGCATCCGGCCGTTCATGAGGGCGGGCGTTTTTCCGCGGAGATGCGCCATGAGATTCCCGTAAGCGCGGATGGCGTTGTCAGCCTCGATGCGCTGGAACAACTGCTGGCCGGCCACAGGTCCGAGGCCGGGCTTCCGATGGTTGCGATCATGCTGGTCAACAGCGAGACCGGCATTGTCCAGCCGGTGGCAGAAGCGGCGAAAATCGTGCATGCCCATGGCGGTCTTCTGGTGGTCGATGCGGTGCAGGCTGCCGGTCGCATTCCCGTTTCACCGGAAGCGCTCGACGCCGATTTCCTGATCGTCTCGTCGCACAAGATCGGCGGTCCCAAGGGTGTCGGCGCGCTTGTCTCACGCGGTGAAACGCTGATGCCGGCGCCGCTGGTGCGCGGCGGCGGCCATGAGAAGGGCCATCGCTCCGGCACGGAAAATATTGCCGGCATCATGGGCTTTGGTGCCGCCGCTGCCTTTGCTGCCGATGGGGTCGGTGAACGCAATGCACGCATTGCAGCCCTCAGGGCGCGGCTGGAGACCGGCATGCGCAAGGCCGCGCCCGACGTCGTCATTTATGGCGAAAACACCGAACGCGTTGCCAATACCTGCGCTTTCACCCTGCCGGGCCTGAAGGCGGAAACCGGCCAGATCGCCTTCGATCTGGAAGGGATCGCGCTGTCGGCAGGCTCTGCCTGTTCATCCGGCAAGGTTGGTGAAAGTCATGTGCTGAAGGCCATGGGCCGCGATCCGCGCCTGGGCGCGCTGCGCATCTCGCTTGGCTGGTCGACAACGCAGGAAGATATCGACAGGGCAATCGACGCTTTTGCGAAGATTGCCGGTCGCAGGAAGCTGTCGGACGCAGCGGCCTGAAGAATTGACAAAACGCAGGCTGGACGGGGTGCAAATCCCGCCAGCTTTGATTACATAAAGCGGTATAGCCGCTTTGGTACACGTGAACCGCCGGGCCTTGAACCCGGTCATGAGTGGAGTGAACATATGGTTGCCGTTAAGGAAACCGTCGATCAGGTTGCCGAGATCGACGTCGATCAGTACAAATACGGTTTCGAAACGATGATTGAAGTGGACAAGGCGCCCAAGGGCCTGTCCGAGGACATCATACGTTTCATTTCCCACAAGAAGGGTGAACCCGACTGGATGCTGGAATGGCGTCTGGCCGCCTATCAGCGCTGGCTCAATATGGAAGAGCCGAGCTGGGCGCGGGTGAGCTACCCGAAAATCGATTTCAACGACCTCTACTATTATGCTGCGCCGAAATCGGTCAGCGGCCCGAAAACGCTGGACGAGGTCGACCCGGAATTGCTGGCGACCTACGAGAAGCTCGGTATTCCGCTGCAGGAGCAGGAAATCCTGGCGGGCGTCGAAGACAAGCAGCACCAGTCCAATAGGGTTGCCGTCGATGCCGTGTTCGACTCGGTCTCGGTCGTCACCACCTTCAAGAAGGAACTCGCCAAGGCCGGCGTGATCTTCATGTCGATTTCGGAGGCGATCCGCGAATATCCGGATCTTGTGAAGAAATATCTGGGCTCGGTCGTGCCGCGCGCTGACAATTTCTATGCCGCTCTGAATTCGGCGGTGTTTACCGATGGCTCCTTCGTCTTCGTGCCCAAGGGCGTTCGCTGCCCGATGGAGCTTTCGACCTATTTCCGCATCAACGAGAAGAACACCGGCCAGTTCGAGCGCACGCTGATCATCGCCGAAGAAGGGGCTTACGTCTCCTATCTGGAAGGCTGCACCGCGCCGCAGCGCGATGAAAACCAGCTTCACGCCGCCGTTGTCGAACTGGTGGCGCTGGATGATGCCGAGATCAAGTATTCCACGGTCCAGAACTGGTTCCCCGGCGATGCCGAGGGCAAGGGCGGCATCTACAACTTCGTCACCAAGCGCGGCGATTGCCGGGGCGATAATTCCAAGATTTCCTGGACCCAGGTCGAGACCGGTTCGGCGATCACCTGGAAATATCCCTCCTGCCTGCTGCGCGGCGACAATTCCCGCGGCGAGTTCTACTCGATTGCCGTTTCCAACGGCCATCAGCAGATCGACTCGGGCACCAAGATGACCCATCTCGGCAAGAACACGTCGAGCCGGATCATCTCCAAGGGCATTTCGGCGGGCTTTTCCAACAATACCTATCGCGGTCAGGTCGCAGCCCACCGCAAGGCGGAAAACGCGCGCAACTTCACCCAGTGCGACAGCCTGCTGATCGGCGACAAATGCGGCGCCCACACCGTGCCCTACATCGAGGCCGGCAATTCATCGGCCCGCTTCGAGCACGAGGCGACAACCTCGAAGATTTCCGAGGATCAGCTGTTCTACTGCATGCAGCGCGGCATTCCCGAAGAAGAGGCGATCGCCCTGATCGTCAACGGCTTCGTCCGCGAAGTCATTCAGGAACTGCCGATGGAGTTTGCCGTCGAGGCACAGAAGCTGATCGGGATTTCGTTGGAAGGCTCCGTGGGCTAGCACGTTCGGCAACGCCGGCCGTCTTGCGCTGAGCCTGACCGCCCGCCGTGTCATCCTCGGGCTTGACCCGAGGATCCATTCCGCAAGTGCCGGGAAAGTGTGCGGAGCGGATCGGGAAAAACGGCGCAAGGGCGAACACAGTATGGGGTTTTCTCGTGCTGAAATGTGATTTTGATCCTCGGGTCAGGCCCGAGGATGACGCAGAACAAGGGGCAAGCGGCAGTGACGGCCGCGCCCGAGAGAAATTGACAGCGACTGTTTTGCCTACTGTTTCGGGACCTGCCCGAAAACGCCAAAACCGGTCGCCTGCTGAAGGAAACGACAAATGCTTGAAATCAAGAACCTGCACGCACGCATTGCCGAGGATGGCACGGAGATCATCAAGGGGCTGAACCTGACGATCCAGGATGGTGAAGTAGCCGCGATCATGGGGCCGAACGGCTCCGGCAAGTCGACGCTTTCCTATATCCTTGCCGGCCGCGAGGATTATGAGGTGACCGAAGGCGAGATCATCTATAACGGCGAGAACATTCTGGAACTTGACGCCGCAGAGCGTGCCGCCAAAGGCGTGTTCCTGGCCTTCCAGTATCCGGTGGAAATTCCCGGTGTGGCCACCATGCAGTTCCTGAAGGTGGCGATCAACGAGCAGCGCAAGGCGCGCGGCGAGGGCGAGCTTTCCACTCCGGACTTCATGCGCAAGGTCAAGGAAGCTTCCGCCGAGCTGAAGATCGACTACGAGATGCTGAAACGGCCGCTCAATGTCGGCTTTTCCGGCGGCGAGAAGAAGCGCGCGGAAATCCTGCAGATGGCGCTTCTGGAACCAAAGCTCTGCGTCATGGACGAGACCGATTCAGGGCTTGATATCGACGCGCTGAAGATCGTTGCCGATGGCGTCAACGCGCTGCGCGCGCCGGATCGTTCGGTGATGGTCATCACCCACTACCAGCGCCTGCTCGACTATATCGTGCCGGATACGGTCCACGTGCTCTACAAGGGCCAGATCATCAAGACCGGCGGCAAGGAACTGGCGCATGAGCTGGAGGCCAACGGCTACGCCGATATCATCGGCGAAGCGGCCTGAGGCCGGGAGACGGACGCGATGAACATGCAAAAACAGATCACGCTGACAGCGGCGGAAGAAGCGCTGGTGGCCTCCTTCGGCCGGCTTGCGGGCTCGCTGCCGGGCAATGCCGAAGTGACCACCGAGCGCGACCGGCTGGCCGGCGAACTGCGCTCAAACGGCTTGCCGACCCGCCGCGTTGAATCCTGGCACTATACCGATCTGCGCAATCTCCTGCGCACCGTGCCCGAGGGCAGCGGCGAGGCGGTCAACGCGCTTTCCCCGCTTCTGCCGGGCAGTGCGGTTTTGCCGCTGGTGCAGGGCCGCGCAAGCCATATCCCGGCAATCGACGGCGTTTCCGGCGGCAATACCGCCGATGCGCTTGCAAACGGCGATACCGCCGTGCGGCTTGAACTGGCGCACAAGGATGACGCCATCGGGCGCATCAACGGCGCCTTGATGAGTGACGGCTATATTCTCGATATCGCCGATGGGACGACGCTTGCCGAACCGCTGGAAATACAGTCGGTTCACGACGGCGGCCAGGTGCATAACCGCAATCGCATCGATGTGGGCGAGGGCGTCTCCGGCATGCTGGTCGAGCGCCATGTCGCGCCGCAGGGCGATGCCGCGCTGGTCAGTTCGCTGACGTCGCTGTCGCTCGGCAAGGATGCGGAAATCACCTATGTCGTCATGCAGCAGCAGGGCGCGGAAGATTCCCATCTCGGCAAGCTCAGGATCGAACTTGGCGAAAACGCCCGGCTGAAGCTTCTGATCGTCAATGCCGGCGGCAAGCTGGTGCGCCACGAAATCGACTGCACGGTAAACGGCGAGGGCGCGGACCTGACCCTGCGTGGCGTCAACCTTCTGGGCGGCGAAACGCACACCGACATCACCTTCGATCTCGGTCATAACGTGCCGAACACGACGTCAACGGAAGTCGTTCGCAATGTCGTGTTCGACAAGGCGCGCGGCGTGTTCCAGGGGCTGATCCGGGTTGCTCAGGACGCCCAGAAAACCGATGCCAAGATGAGCTGCAACACGCTGCTGATGAGCGATTTCGGTACGTTCTCGGCCAAGCCCGAGCTTGAAATCTTCGCCGACGACGTTCAGTGCGGTCATGGCGCGACGGTCACGGATATCGATCCGAACCATCTTTATTACCTGATGGCGCGCGGCATTCCGCGTAAGGTGGCCGAGGGCCTGCTGATCAACGCATTTGTTGCCGAAGTTGTCGAGGAACTCGACAACGAGCAGCTCTCCGAGGCCGTCGAGGCGATCATCACCGACTGGCTCGACCGGCACGAATAGGCGGCAGGCGCTCTTTGCGCCTTCCCGCGGCAATTTTCCGCCCGCCAGCCCGGGTGGCGTTCACGGCTTCCGACGACCGGAGGCCACAGACGGAGTTCAGGGCAATGGATGCTCAGGTTACAGGTTACGACGTCGAAAAGATCAGGCAGGATTTTCCGATCCTGTCGCGCACGGTTCATGACGGAAAACCGCTTGTCTATCTCGACAACGGCGCGTCGGCGCAAAAGCCGCAGGTCGTCATCGACACGGTTGCCAACGCCTATGCGCATGAATACGCCAATGTGCACCGGGGCCTGCATTTTCTGTCAAACGCGGCAACCGATGCCTATGAGGCCGCGCGCGAAAAGGTGCGCGCCTTCCTCAATGCCGGTTCGGTCAACGAGATCGTCTTCACCCGCAACACCACCGAAGCCATCAACACCGTGGCTTACGGCTGGGCGATGGAAAATCTCGGCGAAGGCGACGAGATCGTCATCTCGATCATGGAGCACCATTCCAACATCGTGCCCTGGCATTTCCTGCGCGAACGCAAGGGCGTGAAACTGGTCTGGGCGCCGGTGGACGAGGATGGCGAATTCCACCTCGAAGACTTCGAAAAATGCCTGACCGAGCGCACCAAACTGGTCGCCATCACCCAGATGTCGAATGCGCTCGGCACCATTGTCGATGTCAAGGAAGTGACCCGGATTGCCCATGAGCGCGACATTCCGGTGCTGGTCGACGGTTCGCAGGGCGCTGTCCATCTGCCGGTCGATGTGCGCGATATCGGCTGCGACTGGTATGTGATGACCGGCCACAAGCTCTATGGTCCCTCGGGCATCGGCGTGCTTTACGGCACGTTCGACCGGCTTTCGGAGATGCGCCCGTTCCAGGGCGGCGGCGAGATGATCTCCGACGTTTTCGAGGATCGCGTCACCTATGCCGAACCGCCGCATCGCTTCGAGGCGGGAACGCCGCCAATCGTGCAGGCTATTGGATTGGGCGTTGCCCTTGACTATATGCAAGGCATCGGCCGTGCGGCGATTGCCGCGCACGAGGCGGATCTGACGGCCTATGCGCGCGAGCAGCTTTCGCATGTGAATGCGCTGAGGGTGATCGGCAATGCGGAAAGAAAGGGCAGCATCTTTTCCTTCGCCATCGAAGGCGTGCATGCCCACGATATTTCGACGATCATCGACCGTCGCGGTGTTGCGGTGCGCGCGGGCACCCATTGCGCGCAGCCGCTTTTGACCCGGTTCGGCGTGACATCGACCTGCCGGGCCTCGTTCGGCCTTTACAATACGCGTGCGGAAGTGGATGCCCTGGTTGAGGCGCTCGATTACGCGCGAACCTTCTTTGCCTGAGCCTAGGAGAATGGCATGAGTGTTGAAGAAAACGCAAAAACGGCATCGGCCGAGACCGGTTCCTCCATTCCTCCCGAGGAGCTTGCGCGGCTCTCCGATGATATCATTTCTGCGCTGAAGACGGTTTACGACCCGGAAATTCCGGCCGATATCTTCGAACTCGGCCTGATCTACAGGATCGATGTCGATGACGACCGGATGGTGCGGATCGACATGACGCTGACGGCGCCGGGTTGCCCTGTGGCAGGCGAAATGCCGGCCTGGGTGGAAAATGCGGTCAGCACGGTCGAGGGGGTTTCCGGTGTCGAGGTTGAAATGACATTCGATCCGCCGTGGACGCCGGACCGGATGTCCGAAGAAGCAAAGATCGCCGTCGGCTGGTATTGACGGCGGCTAAGCGTCCTGATGCAATAGACTTCGAACGCCGGGCCTTTAACCCGGATGTTGATGGAGAATGAAATGGGCTTTCAAGTCATCACGCTGACTGAAGCAGCAGCAAACCGTGTCAACGAGATCATCGCCAATTCCGGACCGGACGCGCGCGGCATTCGTGTTGCGATCAAGAAGGGCGGCTGCGCGGGCATGGAATACACCGTGGACTTGGTCACCGCCGATAATGTCGCTGACAAGGACGACCATGTCGAACTGAATGGCGCGACGGTCTGGGTCGATCCCGCCGCCTCGCTCTATCTGCTCGGCACGGTCATGGATTTCGAGGTCACCAAGCTCAGGACCGGTTTCGTCTTCAAGAACCCGAACGAGACATCGGCCTGCGGCTGCGGCGAATCCGTCGAACTGCAAGCCGCAGACCTTGCCGAACTGGCCAAGGCCCGCGAAACCGCGGCGCATTGACGGCAGGCGGCCTCAGCCTTTGAGGCCGTCATATTGTATCACGCAGATTTTCTCGCAAGCGCCGTTCTCCTCCGGGATTGTGTAGCTGCAGGAGATGTAGAGCGTTCCGTCGATCCCCTCCGTGATTGACGGGGCCTCGATCCGGCAGCCGCTCGCCGCCTGTTCGAGGCATACGGGTTCAAGCCAGGTCAGCGGCATGTTGTTGCGCTCCGATGAGGTGCCGAAAAAGCCCACACTGAGATGAAGGCTCCGGCCGTCCTCATCGGGCGTGTAGACGACGGCGAAGGCCCCCAGCGACGGGTCGAAGCGCGAATGTTTCAGCGACAGCGCCGCAAGACCGGCGTCATGGTTTTTGATCTCGGGGTTGAGAACCGGCACGGCAGGAGACCATGTGAGCCCGTAATCGCAGGATTCGCTGACGGCCACCCGGTTGAGGTAGAGGTCCGGTGCTTTGGTTCTGAGAAAGGCGGTCAGCTTGCCTGACGGACGCTGAACGATGCACGGCTCGATGGTGCCGCGGCCGGGGATCGGCGTTTGCGCATAGTCCCAGCTCACCCCGTTATCATCCGAATAAAACACGACCGAAAGGCCGATCGCGTCGGAATGGACCGGAAGCAGCAGACGCTCGGCCCCGTCTTTCAGGCGGATTTTCTGCGGCTGGCTCCGGGTCCGCCAGCCCCGTTCATAGCGATCTGGACTGAACATGTTGAACACCGTCAGCCGCATCACGACCATGGTGTAGGTGTCGTAGACCGTATAGAGAAACACGATGAGCGTGTTTCGCCGCAGATGCGCCTGAAATGCATCGAAGAACCGGGCAATATCTGAAAATCTGCGCAATCGGTCCAGGATCGGGGCGATGTCCGGATGGTCCTCCGACAACTGGTGCTTCACATCCTTGAGATAGGTGTTGTCGAAGTCCCTGATCTCCGTGATCAGACTGTCGATGATCGCGTCGACAGCGTCGGTATCGATATCCGGCGCGCTGAGGTTTCGCCCGTTTTCGGCGCTGAATGACGGTGCCATTTCGAAACTCTTGCGCGGCTCGAACGTCACGTTCAAAAGCGGCCAGGCATTGGGGCAGAGGATTGTCATGGCCGCGAGAAAATCATCGCTGCTGACCGTCGCGGTCACAGGCTCGCCATCGACGGGCGTTTTCCATCGCACCGAATGAACGCTCTCGAACTGGTTGGAGACGCTTCCGCTGCGCATGCGAAGCTGGGAACTGGCCGGGGTTCCGTCACTGGTCATCTGCCAGAACAGCAGCATTTTGCCGTCGTCGCTGTGAAATGCCGGGTTTGTGGCGGGGCAATTGGGAATGGTGCCGTCTTCACCATTGTCCGCAATCCTCGTCAGCGGCCGCCAGACATAATCCGCAGGGTCCGTCGAAGATGCGTAGATGGCGGAATAGTCGCCGCCGGCTATGCTGTGTGACCAGGACACAAACAGATTTTCACCGAGAAACGAAATGTTGCTGCCGCGATTTCTGGATTTCCAGAACGCATCGCTTTCCCCCTCAACGAATATTACTTTTGTATCGTTCCCCATGACGATTTACCTGTAGTATAAATTTCGGATATATATGTATAAATTGAATATTAAGATTAATAAAGCTTGTTTTGACTTATTTTATACATGTATTTTGATTTAATTTGTTTAAGGCGAATTGAAATTTGGAACCACAGCGGTGTATCAGCGCCGTCAGTGGGTGCGGAATGGCGGCACTGCGGGATGCGTTCGCCGGCCGCGTTGTGGCGCGTGATCTCCCTGTCTTCGGCTGCGATTTCTGATAGTGTCGCCGGTGATCGGAATGTGACGGATGAGGTGAAAGGCGATGCTGATCGTGCTGTTCTTGAAGGCGGTGCTGCTTGGCCTCGCTATTGCCGCTCCGGTTGGACCGATCGGGGCGCTTTGCATAAACCGTGCCCTGACGCGCGGGTTCTGGGTCGGCGTTTCCGGTGGGCTTGGCACAGCGCTGGCCGATGCCTCATACGGAGCGCTGGCAGCGCTTGGCTTTGCCGCGTTTTCAGCCGTTCTGGCCAAAATCTCCATGCCGATGGCGATTGGCGGCGGCGTATTCCTGATTTTTCTCGGCTGGCGGGAAATGCGGCAGACGGGTGCGAAGCCTGCGGCGGAAACCGCCGGGGCCGGCGACCTTCTCAAAACGACCGCGATGACCTACGTGCTGACCATCGCCAATCCGGTGACGCTATTATCCTTCGTCGCCATCTTCGCCGGTTTCGGCCTTGCCGATGCCGGCGGCGGTATTGCGCCGGCGATTGTCGTTGCCGGGGTTTTTACCGGCTCGCTGTTGTGGTGGATTTTCCTGAGCGGTCTGGTCGCCGCCATTCGTCATCGCCTGCCGAAGGAATTTGCCCGCTGGGTCGCACGCATTTCCGGCGGTATTCTGATCGGCTTCGGCATGGTCGCGATCTCGTCGGCCTTCGCCTGACATGAGAAAACCCGGACTGCAGGAGCCCGGGTTTCAGCATTTTATCTTCGAAGTCGAAATGTCACTTCGGCGAAATCATCAGTTCCGGACGGACGATCTCGTCATATTCCTCGCCGCTCACAAGACCCGTCGCCAGCGCTTCCTCGCGCAGCGTGGTGTTGTTCTTGTGCGCGGTCTTGGCGATTTTGGCGGCGTTGTCGTAGCCGATCTTCGGCGCAAGCGCGGTCACCAGCATCAGCGAGCGTTCGACGCCGGCCTTGATGTTGTCTTCCCGTGCCTTGATGCCGACGACGCAATTGTCGGTGAAGGAGCGGGCGGCATCGCCCAGAAGCTGGACCGACTGCAGGAAGTTGTAGGCCATCATCGGATTGTAGACGTTGAGCTCGAACTGGCCCTGGCTGCCGGCAAAGCCGATCGCTGCCTGATTGCCGGCGATATGGGCGCAGACCTGGGTCATCGCCTCGTTCTGGGTCGGATTGACCTTGCCGGGCATGATCGAGGAGCCGGGTTCATTTTCCGGCAGCGCCAGTTCGCCGAGGCCGGAACGCGGGCCGGAGGCGAGGTAACGGATGTCGTTGGCGATCTTGAAGCAGGCCATCGCCGCCGCATTGATGGCGCCATGGGCAAACACCATTGCGTCATGGGCGGCCAGAACCTCGAACTTGTTCGACGCGGTGACAAAGGGCAGGCCGGTAATTTCCGCAACTTCCTCGGCCACCTTTTCGGCAAAGCCGACCGGCGCGTTGAGGCCGGTGCCGACGGCGGTGCCGCCCTGGGCAAGCTGGTAAAGGCCCGGAAGCGTCAGTTCGAGGCGGGCGATCGCGGAGGCGACCTGTGCGGTGTAGCCGGAAAACTCCTGGCCGAGCGTCAGCGGCGTTGCATCCTGGGTATGGGTGCGGCCGATCTTGATGATGTCGGCGAATTCCTGCTGCTTGGCGGCAAGCGCTTCCTGCAGGTGTTTCAGGTTCGGCAGCAGGTGGTGCACGATCTGCTCGGCGCAGGCGATGTGCATGGCCGTCGGATAGGTGTCGTTGGACGACTGGCTCATATTGCAGTGATCATTGGGGTGGACGGGCTTTTTCGAGCCCATCTCGCCGCCGAGCATTTCAATGGCGCGGTTGGAGATCACTTCATTGGCGTTCATGTTCGACTGCGTGCCCGAACCGGTCTGCCAGACGACCAGCGGAAAATGATCATCAAGTTTGCCGTCGATCACTTCCTGCGCGGCATCAACGATCGCATTGCCGATTTCGGGCGAAAGCCGATCAAGCGCCATATTGGCCTTTGCCGCCGCCTGCTTGACGATGCCGAGCGCGCGGACCACGGAAAGCGGCTGCTTTTCCCAGCCGATCTTGAAATTGCCGAGCGAGCGCTGGGCCTGCGCGCCCCAGTAACGGTCGGCGGCCACTTCGATCGGGCCGAAAGTGTCGGTTTCTGTGCGGGTATCAGTCATGTTTTCTCCACCTCAGTGCAACGGCCCGTCCATGGGGCACACTTGAAAGACGTCATGCCGGAAAAGCGTGGCTATGCCATCGCGCGGTCAAGGCCGATCTGTCAACAAGCCGCGTCAACTTATTCGATTTAGGTTGCTTTTGGTTGACCGAAGCGCGGGTGGACCGACACAGAAACGCCGCTTTCGGGGTCGAATTGCTTAATGCGCTGTTAAGCCTCTGCTGATATATTTCAAAAAATGGCGATCCCACCCGGAACCTGAGATGGGAGTGTTGTTTTTTACCAACACAACAGCGTCCGTCTCGCCCGATAGCAGAATTGTTATTGGAGGGTTCCGCACGATATGGGTAAGGTGGTCTCAAATCATGATTTTATGTCAAACGGGGTGAAAAATTGCGCAACAATCTTCTAGTTCGCGTCTCATCGGTAGCCATGGCTGCTGCGATATCGGCTGCATTCGTGCCGGCATCGGCCAATGCGCTGACCCTGATGGATATTCTGCGCGGTCGCGACAAGGAGGCCGATCGGGCCCCTGTCGTCCAGCCGCAGGCGCCACAGCAGCAGACGCAACGTACATATTCGGTCCCGAAGGTGGCGCCGCCCAAATATTATACCTACAAGGCTGATTCGATGCGCTACATCGCCATCAGCGAAATTCAGGACCCTGTTGTGACCGGTTCGATCGCTCCCGAGACGAACGACGTGACTGACGAGCAGCCGAACACCGAAGTTGCCGCGCTTGATCCCGATACCATGACCGATGCTGCCTCCACCGAGACCATGGTCGCCATCGGCGAGAACGATCCGCGTCAGTACCTGACCGATGCCCGGGTGAAGGCCGTCGATGATGTCGCCGTCGCAATCGAGGATTATTACGCCAATGGCGGAGACCTGATCTGGGTTGCCGATGGCGATGTTGCGCCCAAGGCGCAGGCAGCACTTGATACGCTGGCCGATGCTGATGCCTGGGGCCTCGATCCCGATGATTACACGGTCAACATGCCCGATCTGGCGCTTGCAGCCGATGACGCGGCGCGCGAGGCCGAACTGATGCGCTTCGAACTGGCGCTGTCCGCACGCGTTCTGACCTACATGCAGGACGCCAAGCGCGGCCGTGTCGACCCGAACCGGATTTCGGAATTCCACGACCTGCAGCGTAATCCCGTTGACCTTGAAGAGGCCATCGATGCCCTCGGCAACGCCGAAAACGTCGCGGGCCTGATGGAAAGCTACAATCCGCAGAGCGAGCGTTTTCAGGAGCTGAAGACCGCGCTCAAGGAACTGCGTGCCGATGACGAATATGTCGAGCCGATCGTCTTCCGTCGCGGCAACTACATTCATCCCGGCGAGACCGACGAGGATGTGCCGAATCTGATCAAGGCGATCAAGCGCAAGAGCACCGATGCCTTCATTCAGGATCATGCGGAGGTATTCGACGCCTATGACGGCGGAACCGAATATACCCCGGAACTGGTCGAACTGGTCCGCGATTTCCAGGACGTTCAGGGCCTTTACGTCGACGGTGTCGTCGGTCCGAAGACAATCTCTTCGTTTGATGTCGAGACCAATGACGACCGCGCCCGCAAGGTGGTCGCGGCGATGGAGCGCCTGCGCTGGCTGCCGGACGATTTCGGCCCGCGCTATGTGTTCATCAACCAGCCGGCCTACCGCGTCTATTATCATGACGACAATGGCGAGAACTTCGACATGCGCGTCGTGGTCGGTAACCCGCGCAACCAGACCTATTTCTTCCGTGATGAGATCCAGACCGTGGAATTCAACCCCTATTGGGGCCTCCCGCGCTCGATTGTCGTCAACGAATATCTGCCGAAGCTGCGGGCCAACCCGTCCTATTTCGACCAGATCGGTTATGAGGTGAGCTATAATGGCCGCCGGGTTTCGTCGGCCTCGGTCAACTGGGCAGCGGCTCCGATGGTCGACGTGCGCCAGCCCCCGGGTGAGCGCAACGCGCTTGGCCAGCTGAAGATCCTGTTCCCGAACGACCATGCGATCTACATGCACGACACCCCGCAGAAGAGCTATTTCCAGCGTGATGTACGCGCCCTCAGCCATGGTTGTGTGCGTCTGGCCGATCCCAAGAAGATGGCCGCCGCCGTTCTGGGTGTGCCGCAATCCGATGTCGATGATTATATCGCAACGGGGCAGAACACGCCGGTCGACGTGCCGGAACAGTTCCCGGTCTATATCAGCTATTTCACGGCCTGGCCGGATGCCACTGGCGACATCCAGTACTATGACGACGTCTACGACCGCGACATGTATCTGGACCGCGCATTTGCGGCGGAAAGCAAGGCGCGCAAGGCAAACAGCTGATCGCTTTCAGCTTCGATTGATAGAAAAGAGGCGCGTCCGGCTTTACGGGCGCGCCTTAATTTATTGATAAACCTATCCTTTTTACGGACGTCATCCTCGGGCTTGTCCCGAGGATCTAACCACCGCTCAGCACGAGCGGCGTTGGTGGTTCGTGATAGATTGTTTTAAATTGATTTTTTCCCGATACGCTTGTCGCGTTCATGCGTGCTTAGACCCTCGGGACAAGCCCGAGGGTGACGAAGGAGAGTGGGGCGAGATTTGTCAGCAGTCTGAGGCGCGTCCGGCTTTCCGGGCGCGCCTTTTTTCGTTGCGGTTTCAGCGGCCGAGCAGTTCTGTGATCAGGGCGGCGGTCAACTCGTCGAAGTGACTGATCGTCCGGCCGGCGCCCAGGGTTTCGACCGGCCGGTCGGCATAGCCGAAGGTCACCGCGACGGTGGCCACACCCGCGCCGCTGGCGGCATCGATATCGTTGGAGCTGTCGCCGATCATCACTGCGTTTTCCGGTTTGCCGCCCGCCTGTTCGATGGTGCCCAGAACATGGCGCGGGTCGGGTTTGCGGAATTCGAAACTGTCGCCGCCGGTAATCACGTCAAAATGATCGGCAAGGCCGAGGCTTTGAAGAAGCGGCATGGTCAGCGGCATGCGTTTGTTGGTGCACACGGCCAGTGTGAAGCCAGCTGCCTTCAGCCGTTCGAGAGCGCTTTCCGTTCCGGGGTAGGGGCGGCTCTTGCCGGGCATGCCGGCGCGGTAATGGGTGGTGAACCGCTCGAAGCAGGCCTCGAAGGTCTGGTCGTCGAGCTCGGTCTCGCGCAGCGCGAAGGCCCGCCGGATCATGACCTTCACGCCCTTGCCGACAAGCTGGTGAAGTTGGCCGATATCAAAGGGGGCCAGGCCTTCCGGCGCAATTGCATGGTTGAGACTTTCGATCAGGTCCGGCGCGGTGTCGACGAGGGTTCCGTCGAGATCGAAGATGACAAGCGGAGATGACATTCTGTTTCCTTCCACGTTGGCGCGCTGTTGCCGGGCCTCCGGGAGGTGGAGACCGGCATGCGCGAATCGACACGAAGTTTGCGCTGGATTGTGGTTTGCAATATTCGTGTCCTTGACTCTTGGTATTATCCATTCGGTCAGAAGCCGCGGCTTCTTGCAAAAGGACTTTTGTTTAGCGCCTGTGGCGTGTAAACACCTTAGCGTAAATCAGAAGGAGCATGTGACGCATGGACGCGCGTCAATTGAAAATCAAGGCAGCCGAAACAGCACTTGGATATGTCGAGGACGGTATGCGTCTCGGCATCGGAACCGGCAGCACCGCGCGTGAATTCATCGCGCTGCTCGGGGAGAAGGTGGCGAACGGTTTTTCCGTCACCGGCGTGCCGACATCCGAAGCAACCGCACGTCAGTGCCTTGAACTCGGCATCGAGGTCAAGTCTCTGGACGAATCGCCCGAACTCGATCTCACGATTGACGGCGCGGATGAAATCGATCCGGCGCTCAGCCTGATCAAGGGTGGCGGCGGAGCGCTGCTCAGGGAAAAGATCGTGGCCTCGGCGTCGAAGTCGATGATCGTGATCGCCGACGAGACCAAGGTGGTCGATCAGCTCGGCGCATTTCCGCTGCCGATCGAGGTCATGCCTTTCGGTCTTGGCGCCACACGCCTTGCCATCGAAAAGACAGTTTCCCGCCTCAATCTCTCCGGAGCGCTCGAATTGCGCCATTCTGGGGATGGCCCGTTCATGACCGATGGCGGACATTACATCCTTGATGCATCATTTGGCCGTATTCCCGATGCAGAGGCTCTTTCTGTGGCGCTCAATATGATTCCCGGCGTTGTGGAGCACGGGTTGTTTATCGACATAGCGACGCTGGCCATCGTTGCATCTGGCGGTGGCGTGCGTACACTCAAAGCAGCAGAGTAGACAGGAGTCCTTTATGAGATTTCAAACCAAGATCGGCCGTTCCGTGGCCGTCGTCGCCACGGTAATGGGACTTGGCGCTTTTTCCGTTGCTGCGGCACAGGATATTTCGCCCGAGCATCAGGCCGCGGCCAAGGCTGCGCTGGGCGCGCTCGGCATCAATTCCCAGTTTGACGAAATCCTGCCGAACCAGGCTGATCTCGTGCAGGCGCAGTTGACGCAGGTTTATCCGAATTATCATGCCCTGATCGATGAAGTGGTGACGGATACGGCAATCTCGCTGGCCTCGCGCCGCGCGGATCTGGAAAATGAAGGTGCGCAGATCTATGCCAACATCTTCACCCAGGAAGAGCTGGAACAGCTGGCGACATTCTACAATTCCGATCTCGGCAAGAAGTTCATCCAGTACGGGCCGATTGCGGCACGCGAACTGAGCCAGGCAGGCGACATCTGGGCAAGGGGCATCGCCCGCGACCTGAACCAGCAGGCCCAGGAAGAGCTGAACCGTCGCATTGCAGAGCAGACGGGTGATGCGCCGGCCGCCGCAGAATAATATCTTCGGCTGACGCCGTTTTTAAGCTTTGAGGGCGTGCCTTTCGCACGCCCTTTTTCCGTTCTGGACCGGCGTTAGGCAAAGCCGCGTCCTGTCCCTTTGATTTCCCGTTCGAAGTCGCCATATCTAGGCCCGAAGATTTCCAAAGACATTGTTTGCAAAAAGGAGCCTCCCGATGTCCGCTTATGATTTTGATCTTTTTGTTATCGGCGGAGGTTCAGGCGGCGTGCGCGCCGCGCGGCTGGCGGCGGGGCTCGGTAAACGCGTCGCCATTGCCGAGGAATACCGTTTCGGGGGCACCTGCGTCATTCGCGGATGTGTGCCGAAGAAGCTTCTTGTCTATGCGTCCCAGTATCCCGAGCATTTCGAGGATGCCGAGGGGTACGGCTGGCATGTCGGCGAGCGCAGCTTTTCGTGGCCGGAGCTGATTGCCGCCAAGGACAAGGAGATCGACCGCCTCGAAGGCCTGTATCGCAAGGGCCTGGAAAATGCCGGCGCGGAAATTCTGGAAAGCCGGGCCGAGATCATCGGGCCGCACCGGCTGCGGCTGAACGCCTCGGGCCAGGAGGTGACGGCGGAAAAGATCCTGATCGCTGTCGGCGGAGCGCCCAACCCGCACCCGGAAATGCCGGGGTCTGAACTCTGCATTTCCTCCAACGAGGCTTTCCATCTCGATGAACTGCCGAAATCGATCGCGATTACCGGCGGGGGCTATATTGCAGTCGAGTTCGCCAATATTTTCAATGGTCTCGGCGTGGAAACGACGCTGATCTATCGCGGGCCGGAAATCCTGCGCGGTTTCGACATGGACATGCGCACCAATCTGCGCGAGGCGATGGAGAAGAAGGGCATCCGGGTGGTCTGCCATGACACGATCCTGGATGTGGCGCAGGCCGCCGACGGGCGTTTGAAGGCCGAAACCCGGCAGGGCCATGTCTTCAACGTCGACAAGGTGATGATGGCGCTTGGCCGGCTTCCCAACACCAAGAGCCTCGGGCTTGAATCCGTGGGTGTCCAGACAGACGCCAAGGGCGCGATTGAGGTCGACCAGTATTCGCGCACCAATGTCGATTACATCTATGCACTCGGCGACGTGACCGACCGTGTCCAGCTGACGCCGGTCGCGATCCACGAGGCGATGTGCTTCATCGAAACCGAGTACAAGAACAATCCGACCACGCCCGACCACGACCTGATTGCAACGGCCGTATTCTCCCAGCCGGAAATCGGCACGGTCGGCCTGCCCGAGGATGTGGCGGCGGAACGCTATACGGAACTGGAAGTCTATCTGGCAAAGTTCCGTCCGATGAAGGCCACGCTTTCCGGGCGTGACGAGCGCACGGTGATGAAGCTGATCGTCAATGCCGCCGACCGCAAGGTCGTCGGTGCGCATATTCTCGGCCACGAGGCGGGCGAGATGGCGCAGCTGATCGGCGTTGCGCTGAAGGGCGGATGCACCAAGGACGATTTCGACCGCACCATGGCGGTACATCCGACGGCGTCCGAAGAGCTTGTCACGATGTATAACCCGACCTATCGCGTGAAGAACGGCGAGCGGGTCTGAAGGTCGTTATGTCTACGGTCCGGCACGTTTCAGCGTGCCGGGCTATTTGACTTCTGCGGTGGCGCATGATGCGGCTGATGAGGACTGCCGCCCATTGATGTCCGTGCCAGTCCTCGCCTTCCAGCGGGTCGGCGAGCGAGGCGGGCGGTCTGGGGTGGTCACGTCGGGACACTGCAAACCAGTCGAGCATGATATTTTCTCCCGTTTGGATGGTATGTCCAAGAGCTAGGCTTTCTGTTACGGGCGCTGTAGATTTGCGAATGAAACGTCTCTTTCAGCCGTGAACGGTTCATCGTCCTTACCTCTGGTGTAAGTTTGTACCGCGCGCGTTTTTTGCGGGAGTAGGCAGAATGGCGGATCCGAACTGGGAGGATCTCCAGCTTTTTCACGTGGTTGCCGAACTGGGCGGTCTGAGTGCCGCAGCCCAGCGCACCGGTCTGTCGGCGCCGACGATCGGCAGACGCATGCTTGCGCTTGAGCGCACGCTCGGACGGGCGCTGTTTCTGCGGTCCCAGCGCGGCTACCGGCTGGCCCATGACGGCGAAATTCTGTTTGAGCGTGTCAGCGGCATGCAGGCGGTGGCCGACGATATCGCGGCGTGGCACAGCGATGCCTTTGCCATGCCCTGGGTGTCGATTGCGGTCGACAGCTGGCTTTCGGGCTTTGCTGCCGATCATGTGGCCGGGATCAAGGGGGCTGAAGACGGCTTTCGTATCTGCCTTGCGGCGGCCGGGCCGTCGCTGGCGCTCGCCTTTCGGGAGGCGGATGTTGCCGTCCTCGCCGCCCGGCCCGACAGCGGCAATCTGGCGGTGCGCCGCGCCGGCACCATGGCCTATGCCGTTTATCGCCGTCGCGGCGGAGCGGATGAGGCGCTGCCCTGGGTTTCCATGGGCACGGGTGCCGCGATTTCGCCGTCAGATCGCTGGGTTTTCGAAAATCACGAATCCGCCATCACCACCTGGACGGAGGACCGGCACTTGCTGGTGCGGCTGATTGCGGCCGGGGCGGGGCAGGGCGTCCTGCCGGTTCACATCGGCGACAGCGATCCGGCGCTTGAACGTGTCGGCGGCATGATCGACGCGCTCAGCCATCCGCTTTTCATCATCGCCCATGACGACGACCGACACCGGCCGGAAGTGCGCACCGTCATCGAGCGGCTGGCGACCCTGATCAAGACGAACAGCGGCCTGCTTTCCGGCGAATGAGTGGCTCTCACGCGGGTATACAAAAAAGCGAGAAAGGTCTATAAGCGCGCCGAAATCGGGAGAGAGGCGTGTCCGGCATGGTGTGGCCGGACGGCAAGGACAGGTGAACGACATGGACAGTGCAACAAACTGGACACCGGGTAGCTGGCGCAGGAAACCCATCCTGCAGGTGCCGGACTATCCTGATGCAGACAAGCTGGCCGAGGCCGAAGCGGCGCTCGCTTCCTATCCGCCGCTGGTGTTTGCCGGTGAGGCGCGCAAGCTCAAATCAGCGCTTGGCGAAGTCGCCGAGGGCCGGGGCTTTCTGCTGCAGGGCGGCGATTGCGCCGAGAGCTTCGCCGAGCACGGTGCCGACACGATCCGCGATTTCTTCCGCGCCTTTCTGCAGATGGCCGTGGTGCTGACCTTCGGCGCCCAGCAGCCGGTCGTCAAGGTCGGCCGCATTGCCGGCCAGTTTGCCAAGCCGCGTTCCTCGTCCGACGAGACCATCAATGGCGTGACGCTGCCGAGCTATCGCGGCGACATCATCAATGGTATCGATTTCACCGAAGGCGCGCGTCTGCCCGATCCGCAGCGCCAGCTGATGGCCTATCGCCAGTCGGCCGCGACCCTGAACCTGCTGCGCGCCTTTTCCATGGGCGGTTATGCCAATCTGGAAAACGTGCATCAGTGGATGCTCGGTTTCGTCAAGGATAGCCCCCAGGGCGAACGCTACCAGAAGCTTGCCGACCGGCTTTCCGAAACCATGTCGTTCATGCGCGCCATCGGTATCACGGCGGCGGAAAACCACGCGCTCAGCGAAACCGATTTCTTCACCAGCCACGAAGCCCTGCTGCTTGGCTATGAAGAGGCCATGACCCGCGTCGATTCGACGTCGGGCGACTGGTACACGACCTCCGGCCACATGATCTGGATCGGCGACCGTACGCGCCAGCTCGATCATGCCCATATCGAATATGCCCGCGGCATCAACAATCCGCTCGGGCTGAAATGCGGTCCTTCGCTTGCCGAAGACGACCTCCTGCGCCTGATCGATACGCTGAACCCGAAAAACGAAGCCGGCCGCCTGACGCTGATCTGCCGTTTCGGCCACGACAAGGTTGCCGATCATCTGCCGCGCCTGATCCGCGCCGTCGAGCGCGAGGGCCGGAAGGTCGTGTGGTCCTGTGACCCGATGCACGGCAATACGATCACGCTCAATTCCTACAAGACGCGGCCGTTCGAGCGCATCCTGTCGGAAGTCGAAAGCTTCTTCCAGATCCACCGCGCCGAAGGCAGCTATCCCGGCGGCATCCACATCGAGATGACCGGCAAGAACGTGACGGAGTGCACCGGCGGCGCCTGGGCGCTGACGGGCGACGACCTGCACGATCGTTACCACACCCATTGCGACCCGCGCCTCAATGCCGACCAGGCGCTGGAACTCGCCTTCCTGCTCGCCGAACGGATGAAGACGGCATACGAGGAAAAGAAGCTCGCGATCAACGAGTGAGTGCTGGTCGGCAAATGCCGACAGCGTTTGATTTAATCTCCCCCCATTGAGGGGGAGATGTCGTGAGCACGACAGAGAGAAGCTCGCTTCCCCCTCATTCGTCATGCTCGGGCCCGTCCCGAGCATTCAAGCACGTCTCGCCAAGAGAGGTGTTTCGGATGGAAAGGCGTAATAAATCAATCTGTTGCAAAACTGGAGCACCGCTCGTGATGCAACGTGATTAGATCCTCGGGTCAAGCCCAAGGATGACGCCGGTAAAGCGGGAAAGTTTGTCAGCAATCTGAGAGCATCTCCAAAAGCTCAGAAATTACGGCGTGCGCTGCCCCTCTGCCCTCATGGGGGAGTGGAATGTTGCCCTGATGCAATCTTTATTCATGCTACTTCGCGCCTTCCTGCCTTTTCCGGTTTGATTTTTCCTGAAAAACATGGTGTCCATCCCTCGTCGGACCTGAAAGGTGGAATTGCCATGGACAGCATCAAAATCGCACTCGCCCAACTGAACCCGACGGTTGGCGATATCGCCGGCAATCTCGAGAAATTGCGCACCGCGCGAAAAAAGGCCGCGCAGGCCGGTGCCGATCTCGTGCTGTCCACCGAATTGTTCATTTCCGGCTACCAGCCCGAAGACCTGGTGATGAAGCCGGCCTTTCTGGCTGCCTGTCTGAAGGCCGTCGAGGCGCTGGCGGCCGATACGGCCGATGGAGGCCCCGGCGTGATCGTCGGTTTTCCACGGCAGGGCGAAGCCGGCCGGCACAATTCCGTTGCGGTGCTGGACGGTGGCGAGATCGTCGCCATCCGCGACAAGGTCGACCTGCCGAATTACGGCGAATTCGATGAAAAGCGCGTTTTCGCGCCGGGCGAAATGCCGGGGCCGGTGAGTTTCCGCGGGGTGAGAATCGGCATTCCGATCTGCGAGGATATCTGGGGCGATCTCGGCGTCTGCGAAACGCTGGCGGAAAGCGGTGCGGAACTGCTGCTGTCGCCCAATGGTTCGCCCTATTATCGCGGCAAGGTCGATGTGCGCCATCAGGTGGTGCTCAAACAGGTGATCGAGACCGGCCTGCCGCTCGTCTATCTCAACACGCTCGGCGGTCAGGATGAACTGGTGTTCGACGGCGGCAGTTTCGGCTTCAATGCCGATAAAACGCTGGCTTTCCAGATGCCGCAATTCGCGGAAGATATTGCGATTTCCGAATGGGAGCGCGGTGACGACGGCTGGCGGATTGTCGGCGGCAAGGTCTCCGCGCTGCCGATCGGCGAGGCTTCCGACTATCGCGCCTGCGTGCTCGGCTTTGCCGATTATGTAAACAAGAACGGCTTCAAGAGCGTGGTGCTCGGCCTTTCCGGCGGCATCGATTCGGCGATCTGCGCCGCGATTGCCGTGGATGCGCTCGGCGCGGAACGCGTTCACTGCGTGATGCTGCCTTATCGCTACACATCGGAAGAATCGCTTTCCGATGCCGCTGCCTGCGCAAAGGCGCTCGGCTGCCGTTATGATATCGTCGCCATTGAGGAACCCGTCAGCGGCTTTCAGGCGGCGCTTGAAAGCCTGTTCGAGGGCACCGAAGAAGGCATTACCGAGGAAAACCTGCAAAGCCGCACGCGCGGCACGATCCTGATGGCGATCTCGAACAAGTTCGGCGCCATGGTGGTGACCACCGGCAACAAGTCGGAAATGTCGGTCGGCTATGCCACGCTTTACGGCGACATGAATGGCGGCTTCAACCCGATCAAGGACCTCTACAAGATGCAGGTCTATGCGGTGGCGGCCTGGCGCAATACCGAGCGGCCGGAGGGCATGCACGGGCCGGAGAAAAACGCCATTCCGCAAAACATCATCGACAAGACGCCCTCGGCCGAACTGCGCCCCGACCAGACCGACCAGGATTCGCTGCCGCCCTATCCGGTGCTGGACGATATTCTGGAATGCCTCGTGGAACGGGAAATGTCGGTGGAGGCGATTGTTGCGCGCGGGCATGATGCCGAAACCGTGCACCGGATCGAGCATCTGCTCTACATCGCCGAATACAAGCGCCGCCAGTCAGCGCCCGGCGTGAAGATCACCCGCAAGAATTTCGGCCGCGATCGGCGTTATCCGATCACCAACCGGTTCAGGGACCGATAGAGCCGATTACGCCGGGGAGGGGCTTATGCGCAGTTCAGTCGAAATCTACGATTTCGCCACGGGCGAACAGCGCGTGGTGTTTCAGTCGGACGCGCTGATCGAAGCGCCGAACTGGTCGCCGGACGGGCGTTATCTGATGGTCAACAGCGACGACCTGATGTACCGGCTGCCGCTGGAGGGTACGCCGCGGCTGCAACAGATCGACACCGGCTTTGCCGCGCGCTGCAACAATGACCACGGCATATCGCCGGACGGAAAGACGATTGCCGTCTCCGACAAATGCGAATTCGGCAAATCGGCGATCTACACGCTGCCGGCGGAAGGCGGTACGCCGAAACTGGTGACCGAAAACCTGCCATCCTACTGGCACGGCTGGTCACCCGATGGCGCGCGGTTTGCCTATTGCGGCATTCGCGACGATATCTTCGATATCTACACCATTGCGGCCGATGGCGGCGATGAAACCCGGCTGACCCATGGAGAGGGCCGCAATGACGGGCCGGACTACAGCTTCGATGGCGCGTGGATCTATTTCAATTCCTCGCGCACCGGTCTGATGCAGATCTGGCGCATTCACCCCGATGGCACCGGGCTGCAGCAGGTGACCTTCGACAATGCCGGCAACTGGTTTGCCCATCCTTGCCCGAAGAACGACCGCGTGATTCTGATTTCCTACGCCCCGGAGGTGTTCGATCACCCGGGCGACAAGGATGTGAGGGTGCGCGTGATGGACCCGGACGGCAGCAATCTGACCACGCTGTTCGACCTCTTCGGCGGGCAGGGCACGATGAATTCACCCAACTGGTCGCCGGACGGCGCGGCCTTTGCCTATGTGCGCTATTTCCCTGTCTGAACAGTTTGCATCGGGCGGCCTGTCATCAAGCTGAAATACGACTCGTGTTTTAAGGGTGCCATCCATGGATGCACAGGGACCGCCGGGGACTATGGCGGGTTGAGGCGATGGAACCCAGACAGTTCAGAACGCTTTTCATTTCCGACCTACATCTCGGGTCGAAGGCCGCCAAGGCCGATTTCCTTCTCGATTTTATGCGTCACCACGAGGCCGAGACCATCGTGCTTGTCGGCGACATCATCGACGGCTGGCGGCTGAAACGCAGCTGGTACTGGCCGCAGCCCTTCAATGATGTGGTGCAGAAACTGCTGCGCAAGGCGCGCAAGGGCACGCGCATCGTCTATATTCCGGGCAATCACGATGAATTCCTGCGGGATTTTCCCGGCACCCATTTCGGTGGTGTCGAAGTGGCCGAACGGATGATTTTCGAAGCCGCCGACGGCCGCAAATATCTGATCATTCACGGCGATGAATTCGATGTCGTCGTCCGTCATGCCCGCGTTGTCGCCTATCTCGGCGACTGGGCCTATGATGCGGCGATTGCCATCAACCGGGTGCTGGCGGCCGTGCGCCGCAAGCTCGGCATGCCCTACTGGTCGTTTTCCGCGTGGGCCAAGCTACAGGTCAAGCACGCGGTCAATTTCATCGGCGAGTTTCAGCGTATCGTTGTCGAGGAAGCGCGCAGGAACGAGGTCGACGGCGTCATCTGCGGCCATATCCATCACGCGGTGATGGAAGACATGGACGGTATCCGCTACATCAATACCGGCGACTGGGTCGAAAGCTGCACCGCCATTGCCGAACATTTCGACGGCACGTTCGAGCTGATCCACTGGCAGAAGATTGAAGGCGTGCATGAGGATGAGGCAGCGGAGACCGAAAGCGAGGATTTCTCACCGCTGATTCTGGCCGCCAAGGCCAAGGGCAGGGCGGCCTGACACAACCGGCCACCCTTGCAGAAGTCCGGTTCAATTGGCCCGCATAGTTCCTAGAGCCTTCAAAAGACTTGCAATCTCCTCGTCATCATGAAAAGCCTAACAAAGGTCATGATCACGGCGGATCGTCATCACTTTGTCCAGCGACCGGTTGGCCGGAAAGTGTTCCGGCGGAATGCTGAAGAGGTGGAGGGGGTGTTTCCCGCTGTTTTCGCGCCGGAGCCCGCAGGGCGCGACGGTGCGCTGGAAACTGGATAATTGCATTTGCAGAACGCGGACGAAAGCAAAGCCTCCCTGACGGTGGAAACCGGCGACGGCGGAACGGCCAGCACCCTGTGTCTTCGGGGCTATTGGACGGTCCGCAATGCGCGCCTTCTCAGCGGAGAGATAGACCGGCTGCGTGACAGCCTGCAGGGCGCCGGCGGCACGGCTGTGCTCGACCTGTCGCAACTTGAAGGCTTCGACACCGCAGGCGCCTGGATGGTCCGCGAAGTGCAGGCCGAATGTGTGGCCGCAGGCATGGAGGCCACGCTTTCGGGCATGGAGCGCCGTGTTGCCGATCTGATGGAAGCCATTCCCGAGACCTTGCCCGAGCCGGAAAAGGTGTCTCAACCGCGGCCGAGCCTGACGGAGGCTGTTCTTGATCCTGTCGGTAAGTCGGCGGTGGCCGGTGCGCGGGATGTCTATCGCGGCGTCGGCTTTTTCGGAGCGCTGTTTCTCGGTGTGAAGGCGCTTCTTTCGCGCGGCGGCGGCGTCAATATGGCCGCGATCACCGCCCAGCTTGACCATATGGGCGTGCGTGCGGTGCCGATCATCGCGCTGATGTCGTTTCTGGTCGGTGCCATCATCGCCCAGCAGGGGGCCTTTCAGCTCAGCTATTTCGGGGCGGAACTGTTCGTTGTCGACCTTGTCGGCATTCTCCAGCTTCGCGAAATCGGCGTGCTTTTGACCGCGATCATGATTGCGGGGCGTTCCGGCAGTGCCATCACCGCCGAAATCGGCGCCATGCGCATGCGTGAGGAAATCGATGCGCTGCGGGTGATGGGCTTCGATCCGGTTTCCGTGCTCGTGTTTCCGCGCATGCTGGCCCTGCTGATCGCGCTGCCGCTGTTGACCATTCTGGCCAATTTCTCCGCTCTTTTGGGCGCCGTGGTCATCCTCGATGTCTATTCGGGGATCACGCTTGAGACCTTCATGCAGCGTTTCCATGAGGCCGTTGACATGGCAGATGTGATTTCGGGCATGCTGAAAGCGCCGGTCATGGCGCTGATCATCGCGATCATTGCCTCGCTTGAGGGGATGAAAGTTGGCGGCAGTGCCGAATCCCTTGGCCAGAAGGTGACGGCCTCGGTCGTGAAGTCGATTTTCGTGGTCATTCTCGCCGACGGAATTTTTGCTATTTTCTACGCGGCAATCAATTATTGAGGAACTGGCGGTGAACCCAGAAACCGAAGACAGGACGGAAGAGGGCAGGCGCAGCATCTTGAGCGTGCGGGGCCTGACCGTGGGGTTCGGCGGCCCGACCGTGCTCGAAAATCTCGATCTGGATGTGTATCGCGGTGAAATCCTCGGTTTCGTCGGTGGTTCGGGAACCGGCAAGTCGGTGCTGATGCGCACGGTCTTGAGGCTGAATGCGCGCCAGGCCGGCACGATTTCGATCTTCGGCAGGGATTTCGACAATCTCAGCTATGCCGACAGGCTTTCTGTCGATATGCGCGTCGGCGTGCTGTTTCAGCAGGGCGCGCTGTTTTCCGGCCTGACCGTGCTGGAAAACGTGCAGGTGCCGATGCGGGAATATCTCGATCTGCCGAAGGCGATGATGGACGACCTTGCCCGGCTCAAGATCGAGATGGTGGGGTTGCGGCCGGAGGCAGCGGAGCGTTTTCCCGCGGAACTGTCGGGCGGCATGATCAAACGCGCGGCGCTGGCGCGCGCCCTGGCGCTTGATCCGGACCTGGTGTTCCTCGACGAGCCGACATCGGGTCTTGACCCGATTGGCGCGGCCGAATTCGATGAGCTGATCGCGCGGTTGCGTGACACGCTCGGCCTTACGGTCTATATGGTGACCCATGACCTCGACAGCCTGCACGCCGTATGTGACAGGATCGCGGTGCTTGGCAAGAAGAAGGTGCTGGTCGAGGGGACGCTCGACAAGATGCTCGCCTTCGACGACCCTTGGGTCCAGAGCTATTTCAGGGGCAAGCGGTCCCGCGCTATTTTCGAAAACGCCGCAAACGGCCAACAGCAGTGACGGACAGGCATGGAAACCAAAGCTAACTATACCATTGTCGGTTTTTTCGTTCTGCTGGTTCTGGCATCAGCAGCCGGCTTCGTGTTCTGGCTTCAGGAATACGGGCGTCAGGGACCGATTGCGGAACTGATCGTGCGTATTCCCGGCTCGGCCAACGGCCTCAGCGTCGGCTCGGCCGTTCGCTTCAACGGTATCCAGGTCGGCTCGATCAAGCGTCTGGAGATCGACCCGGAAGACCCGCGGTTTACGATTGCGCGCACCGAGGTCAAGGCCGATACGCCCGTGCATGACAGCACAACCGCCAAGCTGGAGCTGCAGGGGCTGACCGGAACGGGCTATATCGAACTGGCCGCAAATGGCCAGACGGGGCCGAATATCCTCGAAGAAGCGGTCAAGAACGATGAACCCGCCCAGCTGACGGCCGACAAGTCCAGTCTGTCCAACCTGCTGACGACGGCCGACCGGATCATGAAGCGGATCGATTCGACGGCAAGCGACGTGCAGAAGCTGGTCGAGGACGTGTCGCCGACCCTGACCAAGACGGTCGGCAATGTCGAAACCTTTACCGAAGCGCTGGCCGACAATTCCGACGAAATCGGCAATTTCCTCGAGACCGTCGGCAAGTTGTCGAAATCCGTCGACAGCCTGTCCGGCCGGCTCGAGACGACGGTTGCCTCGCTCGACAAGGTGATCAATGCGATTGACCCCGACGAGGTGTCGACGATTATCGGCAATGCCAGCACGATTACCACCAATGTCGCGAAGGCCTCGGACGATCTTGACGACGTGATCGCCCAGTTCTCCGAAGCGGTCGACAGCTACAGCAAGTTCGGCAATCAGGCGCACGACATGTTCAAGAAGGTCGATGTGATCGTCTCGTCGATCGACCCGGACAAGGTCGGCTCCTCCGTCGATGACCTTTCCGTCGTCATGGCAGACGCCAAGGATGCCGTTGCGTCGATCCGAAACGTCGCCGACAGCATCAACGCCAAGACCGAGAATATCGATACGGCGATCGACAATGTCAGCGAATTGTCGGTCAAGCTCAACGAGGCTTCGACACGGGTCAACGAGGTTCTCGTGAAGGTCGATACCCTGCTCGGCTCCGACGATGTCGATTCGCTCTCCGATCAGGCCCGCAAGACCCTGACGGCGGTGCAGGAAGCGGCCGAAACGCTGAACGCCAGCATTGGTCCGATCACGGCCAATCTCGAGAACTTCTCCGGTTCGGGGCTGCGTGATGTCCGGGGGCTGGTATCTGACACCCGCAGAACCGTCGACAACCTCAACCGCACGATCAATTCGATCAGCAATGATCCGCAGCAGTTCATTTTCGGTTCGGACAATATGAAGACCTATGACGGCCGCAACCGGTATTGATGTTTGTGGGGCAGAGTGATCTCGGATGGGGGAAATCACGGACATGACAAAAGCGCGTGCCGCCGGGAAAAGTCGCCAAAGAGGTCTTTGCAATTGTGGCCTTTTTGCCTTACTTCATTGAATTGAATGGATTAGCAGGTCCCAGGAAGGACGGTATGATGTTTTTTGCCGCAGCACAGAGAGCCGGTCGCCTGGCCGGGCCGCTTGTCGGGCTGGGTCTCGTTGTGGCAAGTCTTGGTGGCTGCGCGCTCAGACCGCCGAGCGATACCTTCGACCTGACGGCCAAGGCGGCAACCGAGGTGACGACCACGCGCGCCCGCACCGCGCGGCTGCAGCTTCTTGTGCCCACGCCGTCGGCCATTCAGGTGCTCGACAATCGCGGTATCGTCGTCAGGCTCTCGGGCTCCGAACTCAGGTATCTGGCCGGCGCCCAGTGGAGCGATCTGCTGCCGGCTGTGGTTCAGGCGCGTCTGGTTGCCGGTCTTGAAAATACCGGCCTGTTCGGCGGTGTCGGCATGCCCGGCCAGGGCCTTGCCATCGATTATCAGGTTATCGTGGAAATTCGCGAATTCGCGATTGATGCCGCCGGTCCCGGAACGGCCGACGTGGTGCTGTCGGTCAAGCTTCTCGACGACCGCACCGGTGTCGTCAGGGCGCAGCGGCTGTTTTCCAGCAGCGTCGGCGTCAACGCCTCGGCCTCCAGCGGCGTTCTCGTCGCCGCGCTCGACAATGCCTTTGCCGAGGTTCAGGCCCAGATCGTCGAATGGATTGCCAGCACGCTTTGATATCGGCGCCGGGAGCGGTCCCGTAGCCTTCAAAGGTGCATCGTCATCCGCACAGTTGTCCGCTGACAGCGGTTGACCTGTTGGACGGGAAACCGGCCACCTTTCACGTCTCCCATCATTTCTGCATTTCCTCATCTGCACAGTGGATGGGCTGGTTGCCGCTTGGCTTTTGATCTGGAGATATTATCGACTGCTGTTGCGCAGCAGTTCAGCTCGTTTATGCAGCCCGTAGATCAAACCGGACAGCGGCTGAAAACCAAACGGGTGTCCCTCTGACAAACCTTGTTGCAGACACTCAGAGTTGCCCCACCCTATGTCCGTCACCCCGGACCTGATCCGGGGTCCAGGGCCGTGGAAGCCTTTGCATGCAATGGGTCATCTTGATCGTCATCGCATTTGGCCCTGGATACCGGCTCAAGGCCGGCATGACGGAAATGCCTGTGGAAACTTCATCAACAAAAAAGGGCGGCCCGCTGGAGGTCGCCCCTTTCCATATCCGTATATGCGTTGCCGAATGCGCTTATTTCAGCCGTCCGGCGGCGTGGGCAAGCATGGTGTAGACCTTGCCGGTATCGGACGTCAGATAGGACTGGATGGCCGTCCGGTCGCGGTTCTTGCGCATGACGTCGGAGAGCAGCTTCTCGAAATCGGCGACATAGCGGTCGACAGCGGTCTTGAACTCGCGATCGCCCTCATACTTTGCCTTGATCTCGTCGAAGGTGCGCTGCCCCTTCAGCGTGTAGAGCCGGCGGGTGAAGACATCGCGCTCGCCCTGCTGGTAACGCCGCCACAGCTCGACCGAGGCATCGTGGTCGATTGCCCGGGCAATATCGACGGAAAGCGAATTCAGCGAATCGACGACCTGATTGGGCTTGCGCTCGCTGGCCGTCGCCTGGGCGGTCCAGCCGCCGGCTTTCTGGCTGTCGCGCTGCTGACCGGCTTCCTCACGTGCGGCGGCTCTCAGAAGATCGCTGATCCAGCCTTCGCCACCTGGAGCATTGCTTGCGGCGGTCCGGGTCACGGCCTGCTGCTGGGGTTCGCGGGCAGGCTGTCTGGCGGCCGACGCCGCTGACAGGCTGGCGGCCGCGGGGCCGCTGAGCGAACCGGCAGGCGGGCTGGTGAACGGGCGCTGTGCCGGTTCTTCCTGCTTTTTCGGAGCAGGGCGCGGGGCCTCGGGGGCGGAAATCTGCGACTTCGATGCCGAGATCATGGTCGAGATATCCTGCAGGGCGCGGATCTGGTCTTCCACCGCCTTGCGCATGGCCTGTGCGCTTTCGCGTGCCTCTTCCGGCATGTCGTGAATGCCGCGCTTGACCGCTTCGCGTGTGTTGTCGAGCTCGGCGCGGATTTCGGCGGAAATCCGCTCGATGTCCTGCGTGGCGCCGGAGAACCGTTTGGCGGCATCTTCCACCGAACCGCGCAGGGTTTCGGCAACGCGCTGGGACATGCTTTCGGCATCCTGGCCCGTCTTTTCCATGGACGCGGCAACCGCAGCGCCGACGGCCTGGAGGCTCTTTTCGATCTCCTGCGAGCGATCTGCCAGACCGCTTGAGAGAAGGCCAAGCGCCTCCTGACGTTCGGTAAGCGTGTTGGCGAGGTTCGACTGCGCAGCCTCGATCAGGTTCGAGGCGCGGTCGAGAACGCCGGCATGGCTTTCGATCTGGGAGACGAGGCCGCGAACGGTTTCCAGCGCACCGGCGGCACTGCCGTCAAGCGCATCGACCTTGCTGCCGAGCAGGTTGCTCGAATTTTCAAGCGATGCGGCCGAACGTTCGGCGGTTTCGCTGATGCGGGCCGCTGTCGTGCCGAGCTGCTCGTCGGCAGACGAGAGGCGGGCGGCGGCCTGATCGACGATGCCGGCCAGCATCTGGTGGCTCTGGCTGAGGTGTCCGACGAGCGTTTCGACATTGCCGGCAAGCGCGTTGCCGTCCTGCCGCAGCTGCTCGCTGCTTTCCTCGGAGGCCTTGCGGATGCGCTCGGCGGCCACACGGCCGGTTTCGCCGTAGCTTTCGATCAGCGGCCTTGCCTTTTCCTCGATCAGGCTGCTGAGTTCGGTGGTATGGCCGGCGAGCATCGAATTCATGTCCCGGGCCCGTTCGTCCAGCGCACTGCCGACCGCATCGCTGCGTGCGGCCAGAACACGATCGACGGTTCCCAGCGTTTCCTCCAGCGCCTTCATCTGGGCGCCGAGGCTGTCGCGCAGGGACTGTGCCCGTTCCGTCATCGACTGTTCGGATTCGCCAAGACGCTCGGACAGCATGCTGGCCGTGCCGGCGATGCCGCTGTTGAGGCGCTCGCCACGTTCGGCCAGCAGCTGTTCGGCATCGCTCATGGTCCGGCGGATGGTCTCGACCTGGTTGTCGATCCGGGCGCTGGTTGCCGACAGGACCTCGGAAATGCGCGTGCTGTTTTCCGATGCGTGTTCGCTGACGACGGCTGCCTGATTGGCCAGTTCGGCCTGCATCTGGCGGGCACGGTCGAAGATTTCGTGGGCGGAGCTTTCCATGCCCTGACGCGCATTGGCGACAGCGCCGGAAACCTGCTCGGTGAAGTTCTGTCCGGCCTGTTCCAGCTTGAGACGGGCGTCTTCGGCGTTGCGATCCATATCTGCGGATGTTTCGGAAACCGTGTCGCGGATCCGTCCGGCAAGCTCGGCCGTGCGGCGGTCCATGGTGTCGCTGATATTGACGAGACCCTGGTCCAGCGCGCCCTCGAGGCTCGAGAACCGGTTTTCGATGTGCTCCTGTCCCTTGCCGAGGGTTTCGGCAATGGCATTGCGGCGGGCGTCAAGGGTTTCGCCCAGCCGGTTGGAGGCTGCGTCGCTTGCCGTTTCGATCAGGCGGGCCTTTTCGTCGAGCATGCCGCCAAGGCGCTCATCGATCTGCGTGCCGGCCAGCATGAAGGCGTTTTCATGGGTCAGCAGGGTTTCATGGAGGCTGTTTGTGACCGATTCGCCCGCCTGCTCGATGCGCCTGGAATTTTCGCTCAGCGTTTCGTTGATCCGGCTGTGCATAGCCTCCGATGAAGCGGCAAGTTTCTCCGATGCTTCGTGTGCGGCGCGTTCAAAGCCGGCATTCTGGTCCGCAAAGGTGGATTCCAGCCGTGCCCGTGTGCTCTCGCCGGTTTCTGCCAGCCGTTCGATATGGTGCGACAGCGAGGAGGTGAGGCGGCTTTCGACGGCCCCGCCGGTGTTCTCGATGGCCGCAGCGTGATCGTTGAGCGCCTTGTCCAGGCGGTGACCGGCCTGATCGACGAGTCCCTCGATCCGGAAGGCGCCGGTTTCCACGGTCTGGCTGTGTTTGTCGAGGCTTTCACCAAGCACGCCGAAGGAGGTCTCGACGCGATCGGTCATCGTCTCGGCCGATTGCGTGATCAGACCGGCGGCGGCTGAAACCTTTTCGGCAATCGCGCCGGCGGAACTGCGCAGCCGGCCTTCAAGTGCCATGCCGGCCTTGTCGATGGTTTCGCGCAGGGCGGTTTCACGGCCCTCCAGCGACATTTCCAGCAGGCTGGACGATGCGGCCAGCGTGGCCGAAATGCTGGTGGTTTCGTCGGATAGGGTTTCGGAAATGCTGGCGCTTGCCTGTTTCAGCGCATTTTCAAGCTGCCCTGTTCCCTCGCGCAGGCTGTCGTCGAGACGGATCTGGCCATCTTCGTAAGCGCTGCGGATACCGGCTTCACGGTCGGCAAAGGTCTGGGCGATGCGGCCATCGATTTCGCCAATCCGGCTTTCGAATGCGCCGGTCTGCTCGATGATCGTGTCCTGCAGCCGCGCGGCGGCCTGTTCATAGGAACCGGAAAGACGGTTCTGCCCGTCAAGGAGCGCTTCGGAAAGGCGCGTCGAAGAGGAATCGATCGTCTGGCCGAGGCTTTCCTCGCTGGTCGCCAGTGTGGTCGCCAGCATGATGGCATGGTCGTTCAGGCGCTCGTCGAGACGTTCGGTGGCGCTGTTGAACGAGGCATCGACGCGCTGGCCGGCGCCATCGAGTGTCGCGGCAAAGCGTTCATGCCCCTGTTCGACGGTGTTGCCGAGGCGCTGCTCGTGCTGGTCGAAGGTCTGCTCGAACGCGGAGCGCGCCGATGACAGCGTATCCGAAAGCCGCTCGGTTTTCTCGGTAAGCTGCGCTTCGAGGCGTGTGCTTGCACCCGAAAGGGCAGAGGTGATGCCTTCTTCCGTCTCGCCAAGCCGCGAGGTGAAGTGTCCCAGCTGCTGGTCGATGTGGCCGGTCGCCTCGGAGAGCGCATCGTCGAGCCGGCCCTGGCCGTTCTTCAGCGCTTCTTCCAGTTTTGCCGAACGCGCGTCGATCGTTTGTCCGAAGGTGTCTTCAGCGACCGAAAGCGTGGTGGCGAGCATCATCGTCTGCTCGTTCATCTGTTCGCCAAGCCGCTCGGAGGCCGCCGAAATCGCGGCGCTGATGCCGTTTTCACCGTCACCGACCTGCGCATTGAAGCGCTGAAGCTGGGCGTCAAGCCGTTCGGATGCACCCGAGAGCGAACCGTCGAGGCGGTCATGGCCGGTCTTGAGCGTTTCTTCCAGCCTGGCGGAATGCGCGTCGAGGGTCTGTCCGAACGTGTCCTCGCTGATCGACAGCGTGGCGGTCAGAGCGGCCGCATGGTCGTTCATGCGTTCCTGCAGGCGTTCAGACGCACTGTCGAGCAGGGTGGCAATGCCGTTTTCGCCGCTTCCCACGCGTTCGTTGAACGTGCCGAGCTGCACATCCAGACGGCTCGACGCATCGCTCAGCGTTCCGCTGAGGCGCTCGGTGCCTTCGCGCATGTGGTTTTCGATCTGCGACGCATGGCTTTCCAGCGACATCGCGAAGGATTCCTCGCTGGCCGAAAGCGTCGTGGTCAGCATGATCGCCTGATCATTCATGCGCTCGTTCAGCCGCTCGCCGGATTCCGTCAGCACGGCGTTGATGTTGGCCTCGCCGTCGGCGATCTGCTGGTTGAAGCGCGTGAGCTTTTCGTCCAGTCGTCCGGCCGCATCGGAGAAGACCTTTTCGAGACCGGCATGTTCGGCTCCGATGGTGTCGCCGATTTCCTGCGCATGCGTCTTGAGGGTGTCGCCGAGCATGTCCGTCCCGGCCGAAAGCGTTGTCGCCAGCGCCAGAGTGTGGTCGTTCATCCGGTCTTGGATGCGTTCGGATGCATGCGAAAGCATGGTGCCGATACTTGCCTCGCCTTCGGAGAAGGTCTGGTTGAAGCGGCTGAGCGTGTTGTCGATCCGGCCTTCCATCGCCCCGCTGCTTTCTTCAAAGGCGCTGGTGAAGGTATCGAGCTTGCTGTCGAGTTCGGTTCCAAGGCGGGCAATGGTGGCGTCGAGACGCTGATCGACATACTGGCCGCGCTCCTCGACCTGCCGGGCGATTTCCGCGTCGGTTTCGTTGATCTGCTGGTTGAAACGGGCCTGGCTTTCGCTGAGCGTGGCCGAAAGGCCGCCGACCACCCGTTCCAGCGCAGCATTCATCGCCGTTTCGCTGTTTTTGGCAACTTCGCGCAGGGTTTCGGTGCGCTTGTCGAGGATTTCCTCAAGCTCGCTGCCGTGCTTGGTCAGGGCGGAAGTCAGCTGCTCGGTCTCGTCGTTGAGTGCGGTGGCGCTGGTGTGGAAATCGTCGATCAGCGTGCGGCCGCGTTCATCGAATTTCTGCGACAGATCGTTGAAACGCTTGTCGAACAGGTCGGAAAGCTGGCCATAGCTCTGGTCGAACGCGGTTGTGAGCGTGTTGGAACGGTCTTCCAGAAGCTCCCCGATCGTCGATACCGCCCGGGCGGTGTTTTCGTCGATCATGGCTGCGCGGGTTTCCAGCATTTCGGCAACGCCGTCACCGGCCGTCGTCACCTTGCGCGTGAGTTCGTCCATGACCGTGCCGATTTCGCCCTTGAGCTGGTCGTTGGTTCCCAGGATCGAGGTTCTCAGACGTGCGGCGTGATTGACCACGGCTTCACGTTCGGCCGTCAGTTCCTGCACCAGATTGCGGATACGCATTTCATTGTCGGCGTAGCTGCGTTCCAGCGCGTTGACTTCGGAATGGACGAGGTTTTCAAGCTCGGAAGCGCGGGCGATGGTGCGCTCGATGCCCTCGTTCATGGCATAGACTTCGCGGCGCACGGCCTGGCTGACATTGCGGACCTGCTGGGCGGCATTTTCGTCCGGATCGGAAAGGCGCAGCGCCACTTCCGCCATCGAGCGGGCGGCATCCTGCATGTCGCGTGCGCGCGCCAGCATGATGTTGAAGGCGTAGAATACGAAGATCGGCGCGACGGTGAGGGCGGCGGCAAGGCCGATGCCGTCGATATTCAGAATGTCGGCAAAGGAGGAGGCATTGAAGATGCGGCTGCCGAAGGCGACTAGCGTGCCGGTAACGCCGAGCGCCAGCCAGCCGGCAGACATGATGGTGGAGTTGCGCAGGGCCTTGACGGTCGAACGGCGCTCGAAGGCCCGCAGCACGCGCTGTGTCGACAGCATGCCCGGATCATTGGCAGGCCGGAAGGCGGGCGATTTCGGGCGCGGGGCGCTGGCACGGTCTTCCTGGGGGCGGGTAGCCTTTTCGTCCGCGCGCCCGGTCGTGGTGTCCTTGCGCGCCGTCCCGGCGTCAGTGCCGGTTTCCGCCGCACCGGAAGACAGTGCATCTTCAAGCGCGTGAAGTGCCTGATCGTCGAGCGAAGAGCCGCCAGATTGTTTCGCCATGGATACGCCTCGTGACACATGGGCCGTCTTCTGCGCCTCGCCGTTCGCTGAGGCGCATAGATGACCCGAAACTTCCAAACCGGAAAACGTCACGGCCCTTGCAGGGCACGCAATCATATCTCCGGCACACAGGTTCGAAACAGCCGCCAAATGCCTTGCCATCAAAGCCTTCCGCGTCCGGGAAAGGCAGTAAAAGACAGGCAAATGTCTTCTATTTCAAGGGATTACCCCCGTTTTCAATCGCACATTCGCTATAGCCGCACAACATTATCCCGTCTTCCAGATTGCGCCGAAAATGGGATCGACGCGCAAATGGCATTGTCGGGAGCCGCAAAAAGCGATCAAATTCCGTCATTTAGCAAATATTAACCATAATGCGCCTTTTCTGAGGCTTTCCACAATGATCGCGATCTTTCCGCCGGTATTTTTGCCGTGCCCGCTGCAGGGCGGAAGGGCCGCGGGCGGCATATGTTGACTGTGCCTGCGTTATGGAGGAAGAACCGTTGAAGCTCGCCGCCGTCCGGCATTTGATACACAGGTTCACGACATGCTTAAACTGACATTCATCGGCAATGATGACACCGTTTATAACCTTGAGGTGGAAGACGGGTCCACTGTCATGGAAAATGCCGTGCGCAACGGTGTGCCCGGAATTGTTGCCGAATGCGGCGGCGCATGTGCCTGCGCAACCTGTCATGTCTATGTCGATGAAGCCTGGATCGAAAAGGTTGGCGAACCCGAGCCGATGGAAGAAGACATGCTCGATTTCGCCATCGATCCCCGCGCCAATTCGCGGCTGTCCTGTCAGATCAACATGTGCGCCGAATTCGACGGACTGACGGTGCGCGTGCCGGACGAACAGGGCTGACGGACAGACACTGGCCCTGCAGGCAAGCGGCAGGCAAATCACGAAAAGGGGAAAGCCGCCGATGACGTCAGCCACAAAATGCTGTTTCAGGCAGCGCGTGCTTGACTGCGCGCACGGACGGACACTCACGCTCGGCCCTGCCGGGGTGCTGATGGCGATCATCAATGTGACGCCGGATTCCTTTTCGGATGGCGGACAGTTTGCCGATACCGCCGCCGTCGTCGATTACGCCGGCGCAGCCATTGCCGCCGGGGCCGGCATTCTCGATATCGGCGGTGAATCGACGCGCCCCGGCGCATCGCCGGTTTCGCCCGAGGCGGAGCAGGAGCGGGTGCTGCCGGTGATTGTGGCGCTGGCCGAAAAGACCGACGCGCTTCTTTCCGTCGACACCTATCGCGCCGAGACCGCGCGCCTTGCCGTTAACGCCGGCGCCCACATCATCAATGACGTCACCGGCGGGACGGGCGAACCGGACATTCTGAAAGTCGCCGCCGAAACGGGCGCTGGCTATTGCCTCATGCACACCAGCCGTGGCCGCGACACGCTTGCCGATCCGGTGGCCGATCAGCTGCTCTTTCTGGAAGAAGCGCTCGGTGCGGCGCGTGCCGCCGGTATCAAGCAAACGCAGCTGGCGATCGATCCCGGTTTCGGCTTCGGCAAGGGCGTGGATGACAACCTCGCCATCATGGCGCATATGGATGCGCTGCAGGTGTTCGATCTGCCGATTCTGGTCGGCACATCGCGCAAACGCTTTGTCGGCGCGGTTGGCGGCGGCGAGGACAATCTGACCCGCGATTTCGCAACAGCGGCGACCACCACGCTGACGCGCCTTGCCGGCGGCGCGATCTTCCGCGTTCACAATGTCGGTGCCAGCCGCGCGGCACTTGCATTCGCTGATGCCATGATCGCGCGGCGCTACGGAGATCTGTCATGAGCGGCCGCTATACCATTACACTGAAGAACTGCGCCTTCTTCTCCACCCATGGCGTGATGGAGGAGGAAGAGCGGCTCGGCCAGCGCTTCTATATCGATATCACCATGCATATCGACGACGAGGCGGCTCTGCTGCATGACGATTTTTCCGATGCCGTCGATTACGGCGAGGTGTACCGGCTGATCAGCGACGTGGTGACCGGACGCCGCTTTAAGCTGATCGAAGCGCTGGCGCACGCCATCGCCGTTTCGGTTTCGCGGCATTACGATGCAATCGGGCGGATCGAGGTGGCCGTGCGCAAGCCTTCGGCTCCGGTGCCCGGCCTGCTCGACCATGCCGAGGCGAGGGTGGATTACAATGTCCGCTGAACAGGTGAGGGCAGCACTCGGCCTTGGCGGCAATCTGGGAGAGCCGGCAGAGGCCATGGCGCGGGCGCTGGCCATGCTCGACGCGGACCCTCAGACACAGGTCGTGGCGGTTTCAAGGCTCTATCGCACGCCGCCCTGGGGCCCTGTTGCCCAGCCGCCATTCGTCAATTGCTGTGCCCTGATCGAAACGGAGCGGCCGGCGGAAGACCTGATGCGGTTTTGCCTTGATATCGAAAAGCGCCTGAAACGGGTTCGCGACCAGCGCTGGGGCCCGCGCCTCATCGATATCGATATTCTCACCTTTGGAAATCTGACGCAGGAAAGCGCGCTTCTCACCGTTCCGCATCCGCGCATGAGCGAACGCGGCTTTGTGCTCGTGCCGCTGTCGGAGATCGCGCCGGATCTGGTCGTTGGCGGGCGAAAGGTTTCCGACTGGCTGGACGACGTGGATACCGCAGATATCAGCCCCGCAAGCGATGACGGTGCGTGGTGGAAAAGCTGAAAGGCGCTATTTGACCGCGCCGACGGATAGCGGGTCCGTCTGCCGCTTCAAAGACAGCCCGATCACCGGCACATAGCGCGTGCCACCCTTGATCAGCAGGGTGATGTCGAGGTCTTCGGCGCCGACCAGACTGGTGACCAGCGCGCCTTCGACATCCTTGCGCCTGAGCGCGATCACCGCACGGCCGTCTTCGACCGATCCACCGGTAACCGCCAGGCCGTCGCCATCCTCGCCATCGAGAAAGTGCCCGCGATAGCCGTCGTCTTCGCGAATGAAGACGGCTGTCATCGGATGGGAAAACAGTCCTGCGCGGCATTTTCCGTCGAGCTTGAAGCCTTGATGTTCGCCCTCGATCGGCAATCCATCGAGCTTGCAGCGGAAGCGCGTCCCCTTCATCTTGCCCTCGACGATTTTGCCGTGGCCGGACCATTTTCCCGCAACCTGCCGGAAAAAGGCGCTGTCGTCGCTTTCGGCCGCCGCGCCGAAGGGCGTTGCCGCAATCAGGGCGGCAGCGAAGATGGCGGAACTGAGAAGGCGCTCTGGCCGTCGTGTCATCATGGCGTTTCCGGTCAACTGCGGGATGCGCAGACATGTTCTTGTCGAGCGTCAAGAATGACCGGGAAACGTTAAGCTTTGGTTGTCCTGCCCGTATCGCGGGCAGGGGCGGCATCAGGACTTTGAAAGATCGCTCTTTTCACCGGGGCCGAGATCGCTGATGAAATCGCCGATTCCCGGCCGTTTGAGCGCGGTGAAGGGCATCGGGCGGCAAAGGTCCATGGCGGCAATGCCGATGCGCGCGGTCATCAGCCCGTTGATCATGCCTTCACCGAAACGCGCGGAGAGCTTGGAGGCAAGCCCGTGCCCCAGCACCTGCTGCACCAGACTGTCGCCAACGGCAATGGAGCCGGTGACGGCAAGGTGGGCCAGCACGTCCCGGATCAGCCGGAACAGGCCGATCGAACCGGGGCGACCGCCATAAAGCTCGGCCATATTGCGGATCAGCCGGATCGATTCGTAGAAGACATACAGAATATCGACGGCGGCGCGCGGGCTGATGGCGGTGACCACGGATACGCGCTTGGAAGCGTTGAGGATCAGCGCGCGGGCCTTGATATCGAGCGGCGCCATCATCTCGCGTTCGCAGAACTCCACCAGTTGGGGGGCATCCACGATTGCGTCGTCGAGTTCGCTGAGGCGCTGGCGGCCGCGCGCGGTTTCGGCCTTGTCGGCAACCAGGGTGGCCAGTTCGCCGACGGCCTTGCGGGCGGCGTGCGCATCGCGCCCGGCATGGGCCTCTGCCAGACGCAGCTTGATGTGCTGGATGGCGCCGAGCCTGAGGATCGCGATTGCCTCGCGGACGGCGACCACGATGGCCGCAACAACGCCGATGACGACCGCACCGAGCGCCAGCCAGCCAAGCCAGGGGGCGCGGGCGAACAGGCTGCGCACGAGGTCGTCGATCCACAGCCCGATCGCCAGCGACAGCACGATGCCGAAGGCGGCGGCGGCAAGCTTTGCAAACGAGAAACCGCGTTTCTTCATCGTCGCGACCGGCGGTTCGCCGTCTTCGTCGGCAATGGTTCCGGCCTCTCCCAGAAACGGATCTTCCGCCTCGGGTGTCATGCGAACGTCGGGATCGTCGAAATGGCGCGGCTTGCGGTGCGGGGCGGCCTCGTCGCTGCGTTTTTCATCCTCGATATCGAAGACGGCGGGCTTGCGCGGTTCGTTCGGGGTCATGCCAGCCGGTCTCCCACCAGAAACTGCAATACGCGATCAAGACGGATATGGGGGATCGAAAGGCCGCCTTCCTGACTGTCCGTATCAATCTCGGGCGGGCGAAACCGCACGGCATTGATGTCGGCGAGGTGTTCCGGGGCCTTGCCGCCGCGCCGGAGCAGCCGGAAAAACGCATCGGGATTGGCGGGAAGGTCACCCGGGAAGATCGCGGTTTTCCGTTTCCCGTCAAATGTTTCGGCGCCGATCTTCTCACCGCTCATGGGCGTTCCCACGATGACCGGAAGCTGACTGGAGCCGCTTTCGACGGAGGCCTCCCGCGTTGCCCGGACCGAGGCGATTGCCATCACCTCGATACCGGCGCCTGAGGCGCCGATGGTGTTTGTGGCATCGTCCACCAGACGTCGGGTCAGTTTCTCCAGCCGGTCATGGCTTTCATGATGCAGGTGATCTGCCTTGGTTGCGGCAATCAGCACGCGGTCGATCCGCCGGCGCACAAGGGAGGACAGCCAGGTGTTGCGGCCGGGCCGGAAACAGGCCAGCACCTCGGAAAGCGCATGTTCCAGATCGGCCACAGCTTCCGGGCCGCGGCTCAACGCCTGAAGCGTGTCGACCAGTACGATCTGGCGGTCGAGGCGAGCGAAGTGATTGCGGAAGAACGGTTTGACGACGACGGATTTATAGGCCTCGTAACGCCGCTCCATCAGCGCGCCGAGCGAGCCCCGTTTCGGCTTTTCCGCGCCCAGGCCTGCAAGCGGGGCGAAGGTCAGGGCCGGCGAACCCTCAAGGTCGCCGGGCATCAGGAAGCGGCCGGGCGGCAGGGTGGACAGCGAGTGTTCGTCTGCCCGGCATGCTCTCAGATAGGCGGTGAAGGCCTCATTGAGCGCCTTTACGGTCTTCTCATCCGCCGGCGCGTCATAGTCGCACTCGGCGCAAAGACCGAGCCAGTCACGGGCAAGCGCTGCCCGCACGCCGGTTTTGGCGCTGGCTTCGGTCTGCGCCGAAAACGTCGCGAAATCCTGGCCGAGAAGGGGCAGGTCCAGCAGCCATTCGCCCGGATAATCGACAATATCGATGGCGATCCGGCCGCGCGAAAACATCCGGTTCCAGCGGCTGGCGCTCTGATATTCGATGATCAGCCGCAATTCGGAAATCGCACGGGTCGAATCGGGCCAGATCCGTTCATCCACCAGCCGGTCGATATGGGTTTCATAATCGAATCGCGGGATCTGGTCGTCCGGCTGCTCGTCGAGGCGCACATTGGAAAGCCGGCCCGAACGCATGGCCTCGAACATTGGCAGCCGGCCGTGATGGATGAGGTTGTGGACAAGGGCGGCGATGAAGACGGTCTTGCCGGCGCGCGACAGCCCCGTGACGCCCAGTCGCAGCGTCGGCTGAACGATGTCGGATGCACGATCGGTAATGGTGTCGAGCGTAAGTCTGGCATTATCGCCAAACGACGTATGGATCGGCGTCAAGATCGGCTTCCTTTCGCGGTTCAGACCGCAATATAGGCAAGGCCGGTGCGCGATAAAAGGCGGTTTGGGGAGAGCCGCCCGTTCCGCGGTGTCAGGGGGCGAGGAAGGCGGTCACCTTCCACTCCGGCAGACCGTTTCCCGTATTGCCGGTATGATCGAGCACGGCAACGCCGGCGGTGGGAAAACCATAGGGACAGGTCACGTTGAAGGCTTCATATCCCACAAGCATCAGAAGCGTTTCCTCGATGCCCGGATTGTGCCCGCAGATCATCACCGACTGACGGTCGGCGTGGTCGGAAATCGCCTCGATATAGGTGACCGGGGCCGCCTGGTAGAAATCGTCGATGAAACGGCAGGACGGCCGGCGATCCAGCGCACGATAGGCCGCATCGGCAGTCTGGCGGCAGCGCATGGCCGAGGAAGACAGGATGATCTCGGGCAGGTAGTGCTCTTCCTTCAGCCGCCGTGCCATGGCATCGGCGTCATCGACCCCGCGCTTTGACAGCGGACGCTCGAAGTCGCGCATGGTCGGCTCCGGCCAGACGGCCTGGGCGTGCCGGAAAAGATAGATCCGTTCAGGGTGAGGGCTGATCGTCGACATTGCTCATCTCGAAGCGGCATGAAGCGGTTTCGGCGGTGCTTTATCCACCATTGCGGCAGAGCAGCAGGTTCGAACATGTCCTTACCATGAAATTTACGCAAGGCCCTGCGTTTTTTTTGCCGCAGTGGATGACGTTGTTTTGAAAAAGCGCACGGGACAATCCGGCAAGATTCCGGGCATCTGTTAGCATTACGGGAAAAAGCGACCCTTCCGAAGGCGCGGTAAAACCGGGCGTTGCAGGTGTCGATGAAAGATTTGTGGCAATTGCCTTCTTTTTTTGCAGAAAATCCAGAAACCCGGCCTAAATTTTCAACAGTTATTAAAGTGCTCAAATTTACAGCAGAGACTTGAATTATCAGGTTTGTTTGGGATATACAGCGCCCGTGGGGTGTTGTTCAGGAGAATGGCTTTGAACAAGAACATTGATCTTAGTAGCTATGTTCTCTCCGATAACGAAGAGTTCATGAATCCCAATCAGCGGGCCTATTTCCGCGCGAAACTTATCGCCTGGAAAAACGACATTTTGCGGGAAGCCCGTGAAACGCTCGATAATCTGGCGGCCGAAAACGCCAATCATCCGGACCTTGCAGACCGGGCCTCTTCCGAAACCGACCGATCCATCGAACTGAGAGCGAGAGACCGTCAGCGCAAGCTGATCTCGAAGATCGATGCTGCACTGCGTCGGATCGACGACGGGACATATGGCTATTGCGAGGAAACCGGGGAGCCGATCGGCCTGCGGCGACTTGATGCTCGACCGATCGCGACATTGTCGATCGAGGCACAGGAACGCCACGAGCGACGCGAAAAAGTTTACCGCGACGAATAGCATAACACATCAAAAGGCCGCGCCCGATCAGGACGCGGCCTTTTGGTTTCCGGTCCGGGCCGTCCGGTCCGGCAGCGGCGAATCATCAGGCGTCGCGCTGCTCTTCCTTCGGTTTCGGATTTTCGCTTCCGGCGGCCGGCTGGCCGGTTTCGTGCCGGTGGCGTGTTCCGATGGGTGCGGGAATCCGCGTTTCAAGCAGAATATCGTTGGGACCGCCGATCATGACGAGATGCTCGACATTATCGCGGCGGACCAGAACGACGCGCCTGCGGGCATCAACGGCTGCGGCATCCACCACATAAAGGCGCGGCCTTCTGTTCTGGCCGCCCTTGATGAACGGGTGAGGCGGTCTGTGGCGCAGAAGAAACCAGATTGCCAGGACGGCCAGAAGAATGATGCCGAATGACAGCAGCGGGAAATCGAAAATGGCGTTGCTGAAGGTCATGTCTCCCATCGCTTGTCTTTCACCCGGTGGTTTTTCTGGATTGTGGATCTGAAATGATTGTGCGCTTTGATGTTATGCGCATATCTGAATGGAATATCAACTTTCCGGACAGTTCCTTCAAGCTTAAGCCGTAACTGCCGATCCGGCGTCCACGGTTTTGCGCGAATCACACTCAAAATTAAGCTTTTCCGGCTATTGTCCGCCGCCATAATGGAAGAAGTCTGCCCTTCGGGTCGGGCTTGGGTTCGCGCTGCGGGAGGCGGTGTTTTGATCCGTCTGCGAACCGGATAGGGCTGAATGAACGTTTCGCCGCGGGGTGCTGTTCCCGGCGGCAGGCGCAGATGACGAGGTTGCAATGGCATTGGATCGACAGAGTGAAAAGGCCGGCAAGCCTGTGGTCCGGGGTGGTCCGGGGGCCGGTGTTTTCGCCAGGCTTGCGCTGGTATTGCTGATTCTGGCGGCCATCATCACGCTCGGTTATCAGTATCGGGGCTATCTGCCGGACGATATCCTGCTGGCGATTCTGGGCCTTTTTGCGATCCTCGGGGTTTTCTTCGGGCTGGCCGTTCTGACCGGCCTTGTGCAGCTGTTTCCCGGCGCCCGGCAAAATCATTTCGCCGGACCGTTTCTGGACCAGTATCCGGAAGCCGTCGTGATCACCGATCATCGCGACCGCATGGTTTATGCCAACGCGGCTTACGGGCGGATGACCGGCAATGAGGGCGGCGGTGTGCCGCCGAGCCTCGAGTCGCTGCTGTCCGAGGAGCCTGAAAGTTCGGAAGTGCTCTACCGGCTGACCCAGTCTGTGCGCGCCGGCAAGGACGGTCAGGAAGAGTTCCGGCTGACCCGTGCACTCTCCGGCAGGGACGGGGACAAGGCCCGGTGGTATCGTTTGAGCACCCGCTTTTTCCCGGTAACCGACAGCCGCGCGCATACCCGCAATTACAACATCTGGCAGATCTGCGACATCACCGAAGAACGGCAGGAACAGGAGCGTTATTTCAAGGAGTTGCAGAAGGCAATTGATTATCTGGATCATGCGCCGGTCGGCTTCCTGACCTGTGATTCCGATGGCAAGATCCGTTATCTGAATGCCACGCTGGCTAGCTGGATCGGCATTGATCTGGCCGGTTTTGTCGCCGGCACGGTTGCGCTGGCGGATATCGTTGACGGTGAGGGCATGACCCTGCTTGAAACGCTTGGCGTCGAAGCCGGCCAGCGGGTGACCGAAACGCTGGATGTATCGCTCAGGCTGCCATCGGGCCGTCACCTGCCGGTCACGCTGCTGCATGATGTAACCGCCGATCGCGACGGCCGCCCGGCGGAAAGCCGCACGGTGATAGTGAAGCGCGAGGACAGCAAGGGCAGTGGCGGCGCCGGGGCGACACAGGGCCATTTCTTCGACGATACGCCGATGGCCATTGCAACGCTTGACCGCGACGGCCGGTTGCTGACCACCAATACCCGCTTTCTGGCGATGTTCGCCGACCTCTTGAAGCGCGAGGATATCGGGCGCGGCGCACGTATCGCCAGTCTGATCGACGAAAACGACCAGACCAGGGTGAGCGAGGCGCTGGGGGCTGCCGCAGACGGGCAGGGCGAGATTGCCCCCTTCGAGGTGCGTCATGCGACCGATGACGGGCGTCACTTCCGCTTTTTCGTGCATGCTGCCAGCGGCTCGGGACCGGACACGGTTGCGCTGGTCTATGCCATTGAGATCAGCGAGCAGAAATCGCTTGAAGCTCAGATGGCGCGTACCCAGAAGCTGAATGCCGTTGCCACGCTTGCCGGCGGTATCGCCCATGATTTCAACAATGTGCTGACGGCCATCCTGTTGTCGGCGGATCATCTTCTGTTGCAGTCGCGGGCCTCTGACCCCGAATTTGCCGATCTGGTCGAGATCAAGCGCAATGCCAACCGCGCATCCGGCCTTGTGCGGCAATTGCTTGCCTTCTCGCGCCAGCAGACGATGCGCGCCGAGGTCGTCGACCTCAACGATGTCATCGGCGACAACCGGATGATGATCGAGCGGCTGACGGGCGGATCGGACATCAGGCTGACGACCGATTTTGCCCGCGAACTGTGGCCGGTGAAGGCCGATCCGGGCCAGTTCGGTCAGGTGGTCACCAATCTCTGCGTCAACGCCCGCGATGCGATGCCGGGCGGCGGCACGCTGACGATCAGCACGCGCAATATTGCCGCCGGTGAGGTCGCCGCGCTCGGTCTGCGTGAAGTGCCGGAGCGCGATTTCGTGCTGGTCGAGGTGGCCGATACCGGAACGGGGATCGCGCCCGAAGTGCTCGACAAGATCTTCGAACCGTTTTTCACCACCAAGGATGTCGGCAAGGGCACCGGTCTCGGTCTTGCCATGGTCTATGGCATCGTCACCCAGTCCGGCGGCTTTCTGCACGCGATCTCGGAGGTCGGTACGGGAACCCGTTTCCTCATTCTTCTGCCGCGCCATGCCCGGGCGGCAAGCGAAGCCGTTGCCGCGCCGAAGGATCACAGGGGCCAGCCGATTGCCGCCGCCTTCTCCGAGGGCAATGAAAGCGACAACGAGGCGCCGCGCGAGGAGGATATGGACCTGACGGGTCAGTCCGCCGTGGTGCTGCTGGTGGAAGACGAGGACGCGGTGCGCCGCTCCGGCAAGCGCATGCTGGAAATGCGCGGCTTCACCGTGCATGAGGCCGATACCGGCGTGCACGCGCTGAAGATCCTCGAAAGGCTGGAAGGCGCGGTCGATATCGTCGTCTCCGACGTTGTCATGCCGGAAATGGACGGACCGACGCTTCTGCGCGAGGCGCGCGGGCAATATCCGGACCTGAAGTTCATCTTCGTTTCCGGCTATGCCGACGATGCGTTCGCCAAGAACCTGCCCGACGACGCCAAATTCGGTTTCCTGCCGAAGCCCTACAATCTCAAGCAGCTGGTTGCCGCCGTCTGGGACATGCTGCGTGAAGGGTGAGGTGTACAGTCGGCCTTAGCCGGCTCGGATTATTGACAAACCCCGCAAGCAACCACGGTTTCGCCTCCTTCCCCGCCGTCATGCCGGCTCAAGGCCGGTATGACGAAAGAACGAGGGGGCGAGCTTTGTCAGTAGTCTGAGGGGCGGGAAAGTATTCCGCCCCCGGGTTTTCCCGTAAAGCGCTATTTTTTCTGATCAAAGAACAATCCGGTAGAGCGCAAATCCGTTCTCGCCATCGCCGGCGGTTTCGATCTTTGCGCCCTTCACATCGGCAATGTATTCCGCCGCGCGCGGGCCGGTTTCGAAGACGGCTGTGGTGCCGGGCATCGGGGCGAAGGTCCAGTTGAAGTCGGCCGAGGGGTTGATGGTGCCCTGGTCGACGATATAGCGGACGATCACATCGCGGTTGGTGTCCGGGCCGACGAAGACAATGACGTCGCTGTCGATATCCGGGAAATTGCCGCCACCGCCGGCGCGGTAGTTGTTGGTCGCCACCACGAATTGCTGTTCCGGGTCGATGGGGTTGCCGTCGAAGGCAAGATCGATAATGCGATGCGAATCCGGGCTGGCAAGCGAGCCGTCCTTGGCATAGCGCGCCGGTTTCGACAGGTCGATCTTGTAGGTCACGCCGTCAATGACGTCGAAATTGTAGGACGGAAAATCGGGATTGAGGAGCGGCGCATCCGTGGCGCCCGGTTCGACCTGATTGAACATGCCGGCCGACATTTCCAGCCACTCCCGGACCTGTGCGCCGTTGATGAGAACCGCGCGGGCGGTGTTGGGATAAAGGTAAAGATCGGCAACGTTCTTGATGGCGATGTCGCCTGCGGGGACTTCGGTATAATAATCCGGGCCGCCGCGACCGCCGGCCTTGAAGGGGGCGGCGGCTGAAAGGACCGGGAAATCCTTGTATTCGCCGTCCTTCAGCATGTCCTTGGTGTACCAGGTCTGCGCGCGTGACACGATCTGCACAGAGGGGTCGTCGGCGACCAATGCGAAATAGGATTGCAACGGCGCGGACGTCTTTCCGACCGGGGTGCGGACATAGTCCAGCGTGGCGTCGTGATCGGCCTTGACGGCGGAAACCACGGCGGGTGCGGATTCGACATCGGCCACCACCTTGCGGTCTTCCGTGCGGTGATAGATCGGACGGGCTTCGGTGGTGAAGTCGACAATCTTCCAGCTGTTGCCGTCCTTTTCCAGAAGCAGGTCGATAAGGCCCATATGCGAGCCCCAGAAGCCGCCCATGGCGGCCGGCTTGCCCTGCAGCGTGCCCTTGACCGGATCGACGCCGGCAATGCCCTGAAAATCGGTCGGGCCGGGGAAGACAAGGTGCTGGTGACCGGTAAAGACGGCATCGATGCCATCAACACCGGCGAGATAGAGCGAGGCATTTTCCATCAGTTCGGCCGGACCGGAGCCGTCGATGCCGGAATGGGAGAGCGCGATAATGATATCCGCGCCGTCTTCCTTCATCACTGGAACCCAGGCTTCGGCCGCATCGACGATGTCGCGGGTATTGGCCTTGCCGGAAAGGTTCTTTTCGTCCCAGACCATGATCTGCGGCGGCACGAAACCGATGAAGCCGACCTTGACCGGGCTTGTATTGCCGGCGCCGTCGGTAATCATCTTTTCCTTGATCATGTAGGGTTTGAAGAACAGGTCGTCCTGTGTCGGATCGTTCGCAAGGGCGCCCTTTGTCAGATTGGCGCAGACATAGGGGAAATTCGCGTCGCCCGTGACCTTGAACATGAAGTCGAGGCCGTAATTGAATTCGTGATTGCCGAGTGTGCCGATCTCGTAGCCGAGCACATTCATGGCCTTGATGACGGGGTGGATATCGCCGTCATTCATGCCGCGCTCATAGGCAATGTAATCGCCTATCGGATTGCCCTGCAGAAAATCGCCGTTGTCGATCAGCATCGAATTGGTCGATTCGGCGCGAATGGCATCGATGATCGAGGCGGTGCGGGCAAGGCCCATCGTGTCGTTGGGGCGGTCGGCATAATAATCATACGGAAGCACGTTGACGTGGATGTCCGTGGTTTCCATCAGCCGCAGATGCGCCTGATTACCGGTGGCGTTGGCGGCAAAGGGGTGGAGAACGATCAGCGCCGATGTGGCGGACATGCCGGCCAGAAGAGCGCGGCGCGAGATCAGGGACGACAGTACGGGCGTGGACATGAAGGCTCCGGGGTTCGTCGTTTGCAAGGAAATGCTGGAACACGTTCATCGCTTCGCACCGTCATGTGACAGGCGGTTGACATCGGGCGTGAAAGCGCACCAACCTTATGCCGATTTACGGAAACATTAGGCAGGCTATTCGCAGGCATGCCGGCCGTCAATACGGGAGGGAAGTTTGGTTACCAGTTTCACGATCCGAAATGCGGCCCGCGAGGATGTGCCGGATATGGTGCGGCTGATCAACATTGCCGGCCATCGCCTGCCGCTGTGGTGCTGGGGGCAGCTTGAGGGCGGGGCCGAAGATCCCTGGCAGGCCGGCCGCGAAAGCGCCGCCCGCGAAGATAGCGCGATCTCCTGGACCAAGGGGACGGTCGCGACACTCGGCTCCGATGTCGCTGCGCTGATGATTGCCTATCCGCTTGCCGACACGGCGCCGGGCTATGGCTGCGAAATCGATCATCCGGTCATGAGCCCGCTGCGCGACCTGAAACGGCAGGCCGAAGGAACATTCCACATTCACGTCCTGGCGGCCTATGCGGAATATCGCGGGCGCGGGCTCGGTTCCTTCCTGCTCGACAAGGCGGACCGGCTTTCCGAAGCGAACGATATCAGCCTGATCGTCTCTGAAGCCAATGCGCCGGCCCGGCGTTTTTACGAACGCCTGGGCTTTGTCGAAAGGGCGCGGCAGGCGCTGGTGACGGCGCCCGACTGGCAGGCCGATGGCGACAACTGGTTACTGATGATCAAGCCGGCGGTGTGACGAAGGCTTCATCGACATCGACATTGAGGCGCTCGATGATTGGCCGAAGCGCGAAGGATGAGTTGATCTGCACCACATGCGGCAGGGCGGAAAGCCAGTCGCGGTGGATGCGCTCATAGTCTTTCAGGTCCTTGGCCGCCACACGCATTACATAGTCATATTCGCCGGAGACCATGTAGCAGACGATAATGTTCGGGCAGCGCCTGACGGCCTCCTCGAATTCGGAAAGCGTGCGGGCGAACTGACCGGACAGCGAGATGTGGACAAGCGCCGTCATCTTGTATCCGAGCGCCTCGGGGGAAATCTTGGCGGTGTAGCCCTCGATCACGCCGCTTTTTTCCAGAAGGTCGAGCCTGCGTGAGCAGGCCGATGGTGACAGACCTACGGTTTCCGCCAATTCGGCATTGGTGATGCGGCCATTGTTCTGAAGCGCCTTCATGATTGCACGATCGATATCGTCCAGGTCCAATTTTCGAACTCCCTGCGAATTTTATTGTTCTTCTTCGAACAATAATCTGTTTTTTCGCTGAAGAAAACCGTTTCCCGCAAGGAAATTCTGTTGCGGGCTGGACAGGGTTTCGGAAGCGGACTGGCAGGGGCATGAGATCCGAAACCGCAATAAGATATTATTTCGTTATATCGAAAACCTTGTAACCGGCCTCTTTTCGATCTATGTTTCGATATATCGAAAACATGATCGAAAGGACGCTGACATGCACGGACATTCTGGCAGGCATCACGATTGGCGCGATTGTGACATGCGGGGGCTGTTCGCAATGGGGCGAGGCCCCGGACGCGGGCCGGGGCGTGGACCCGGTCGCGGCGGCGGTCACGGCTTTGGCGGCGATGATGGCGGCGGCCGTATCGGCCGGTTCCTCGGCCACGGCCGTATGCGCTTTCTGGTATTGCAGCTGATTGCCGATGAACCGCGCCACGGTTACGAGATCATCAAGGCAATCGAGGAACTGAGCGGTGGTTTCTATTCACCCAGCCCGGGCGTCATCTATCCGACGCTCTCCTATCTCGAGGACGGCGGCTATGTGATCGCCACGGTCGAGGGCAACAAGAAATCCTACGCGATTACCGAAAGCGGCCGGGCCTATCTCGATGAGCAGGCACCGGAGGCGGCGATGGCGCTCAAGGCGCTGCAGGCGGTGGCGGAGCGGCTGAGCGCCCGGCAGATGAAGCGCGAGCGCGCCCGCGGCGGCGATAACCTGCCGCGCAGCGTGGAGGCGGCGTTTCTCAATCTGCGTGAGGTGATTGACCGGCGGCTGGAACAGGATGCGGGCGCAAGCGCTGCGATTGTTGCCGAACTTCTGGGACTTGCCGAAAAAATCGAAAATGCCGGGACGCCGGATGACGGTGCGGCGCCGGCTGAACACTGACCGTACAAAACAAGCCGCCCGCAGCCGGAGACCGGGGCGGGCGGGTTTCATCTGTTTGCTTGGGCGTTTCTAGAGCTTGCGGGTGAAGGCCAGCAGCTCGGCATCCGAAAGCGGGGTGATTTCACTTTCGTAAGTCGATACCGGCGAAAAGCCGAATTGCTGGTAGAGCTGCAGCGCACGCGGATGGTCGAGGCTGTTGGTGGCGGTGATGATCTTTTCGGGCTTGTCGGCCCACATCGCCTTCAGCCCCTGAAGCAGGAACCATTTGCCGACACCGAGGCCAAGCGCGCGTTCGAACAGGCCGAAATGAATGAGTTCGGTAATCCCGCCATCCTGTTGCTGATACTCGTAAAAGCCGGCCGGCGCGCCCTCCAGATAAAACACGGTGATGGTGGTGCGCTCATTGTGGACGTTGGCGGCAAGTTCCTCGTCGCTCATGCGGATACGGTCGACCCATTCCCAGCGGGTTCCGACCTGGCGATACAGGAACCGGTAGAACGGCAGCGGTATCTGCGGAACGCGCATCAGCGCGAGATGCAGGTTGGACGGCGCAATGATATGCGCCTTTGGCGGCGCCGTCATCTCCAGTTCCGTGACGTGGACGCTGAGCGGTGTCTGCTGCTGGTTTTCCATCGTGCTCACGCCTTCCCGGTCACAATCTCTGTATCATCGCGGCCGCCCCATTGTGACCAGGAGCCATCGTAGAGGCTGTTATCCGTATGGCCAAGGCTTTCCAGCGCAAGGGTGATGATGGCCGCCGTCACGCCGGACCCGCAACTGGTCACCACCGGCTGGTCCAGATCAATCCCGGCTTCTGCAAACATTGCCCTCAACTCATCATTGGAGCGGAACCGTCCGTTTTCAGAAAACGCCGTTGCGGGCAGGTTTTTCGCACCCGGCATATGGCCGGAACGCATGCCGGGGCGGGGCTCTGGCTCAACCGCCTCGAAACGTCCCGCGCCGCGGGCGTCGGCGATCTGGCTTTTGCCCGAAGCGACAACTTCGCGCATCGCCTCGAAGGAGGTGACCCTGTGGGCCTGAAAATCCGGGGTGAATGTGGCGGGCTGCGGTGTCGGAACAGTCGTTTCAACCGGGCGGCCTTCAGCCTTCCAGCCGTCGAAACCGCCATTCAGCACATAGACATCGCCGGCCCCCATGATTTTCAACATCCACCAGACGCGGGGTGCTGCAAAGATGCCGGGCCCGTCATAGACCACGATCGTATCTGTCTCGCTGATGCCGCGCTTGCCCATTTCGACCGCGAAGAATTCGGGAGCGGGCAGAGAGTGCGGCAGACCGGTGGTGGTATCGGCGATCGCGTCCTGATCGAAGAACACCGCGCCGGGAATATGGCCTTCGGCATATTCCGCCTTGCCGTCGCGATTATGGGCGGGCAGATACCAAGAGGCGTCGATGACGGAAAATCCGGAGCGGTTCAGGCGCCCGGCCACCCATTCCGGCGAAACAATATACCGGCTTTCAGCACTCATCTTGCTCAAACTCCTTGAAAAACTGATAGGCTTACGCGGTGAAGCGAATACGAAAACGGCGGTTTTCACGGCCCTTTTTCTCGACCTTGCCGATGTGGACGGGGCCGACCTCGGCAGTGCTTCGCACGTGTGTTCCCCCGCAGGGCTGGCTGTCGACCGACGAGTCCGCGCCGATGCACACAAGCGAGACCCGACCCATGCCGATGGGCGGGCGGACATTCTTCGATTTGACGATATCCGGATTGGCGGCAAGTTCCTTATCGGTGATCCACTGGACATAGATCGGGTGATCTTCGGCCACGAGTTTCATCATCGCGTCGCTGACGGCCTGTTTGTCGATGGTTTCGCTCATGTCGAAATCGACGCGCGATTCGTCCTCTCCGACGGAGGCGCCGGTGATCGGGTAGGGACAGACAACGGAAAGCAGATGGCATGCGGTGTGCATGCGCATCAGCTTCAGCCGGCGCGGCCAGTCGATCTCGAGAGACAGTGTTTCGCCGGGATGCGGCGGGGTTTCGCCTTCCGCCACCACATGCAAAATGACGTCCTTGCCTTCGCCGTGACGGGTAACGCCAAGCGCAAGCGTCGATCCATCGGCGCGCCGGGCAAGACCGGTGTCGCCCGGCTGGCCGCCGGACGTTGCATAAAAACAGGTTCTGTCCGTTTCGAATGTGCCGTCATCATGCACCGCCGTGACAACCGCATCGCATCTGGCAAGGTAGAAGTCGTCACGGAACAGGGCATCAACAGGCATGGGTCACTTTCTATTCGAACGGTACGGCGATCTCCGTTGTCGCCGTCAGCCATTCCGGCACAGGCAGGCCTTTGTCCTTCAGGAAGGAAGGATTGTAGAGCTTCGACTGATACCGGTTTCCATAATCACAAAGTACCGTGACAATGGTGTGGCCGGGGCCGAGTTCGCGCGCAAGCCGGATGGCGCCGGCTATATTGATGCCCGATGAACCGCCCAGGCACAAGCCCTCTTGGGTCACCAGATCGAATATCAGCGGCAGGGCCTCGCTGTCGGCAATACGATAGGCGAAATCGGGTGTGAACCCGTCGAGATTGGCGGTGATGCGGCCCTGGCCGATACCTTCGGTTATCGAGCCGCCTTCGCTCTTGAGTTCGCCATTGCTGTAGAATTCGTAGAGGGCGGCCCCTTCCGGATCGGCAATGCCGATCTTGATGTCACGGTTCTTCGCCTTCAGCCCCATGGCGGTGCCGGCAAGGGTGCCGCCCGAGCCGACGGCGCAGATGAAACCATCGACCTTGCCGTCGGTGTCGCGCCAGATCTCTTCCGCCGTGGTCTCGATATGGGCATTGCGGTTGGCGGTATTGTCGAACTGATTGGCCCAGATTGCGCCGTTCTGTTCGCTCTTTGCCAGTTGCGCGGCCAGCCGTCCGGAAAGTTTTACGTAGTTGTTCGGATCGCGATAGGGCTTGGCCGGCACTTCGACCAGCTTGGCGCCCAGAAGCCGCAGCGCGTCCTTCTTTTCCTCCGCCTGGGTTTCGGGAATGACGATCACGCTCTTGTAGCCGAGCGCATTGGCGACCATGGTCAGCCCGATGCCGGTATTGCCGGCCGTGCCCTCGACAATGGTGCCGCCGGGCGCAATCAGGCCGCGCCGTTCGGCGTCGCGGATGATGTAGAGTGCGGCGCGGTCTTTCACCGACTGGCCGGGGTTCAAAAACTCCGCCTTGCCGTAGATGGTGCAGCCCGTGGCCTCGGAAGCCGCCCTGAGTTTGACCAGCGGTGTGTTGCCGATAAGGTCGATGACCGAGTCTGATGTCGTCATGGTCGAAAATCCTTGCATTTTTGCGTCCCAGAAACGCCTTTGGCGGGATTCAGGCAAGGTATGCGATTGCCCGTTTTTAAGCATTTGCGCAAACCCATTTCAGTCCTTGATCTTCTCGAAGGCGGCAAGCGCACGGTTGCGGGCTTTCTTGTGGTCGACCAGCGGCTTTGGATAGTCTTTGCCCAGCGTCACGCCGGCGGCATCGAGCACGTCGCGCGGTGCATCGAAGGGGGCGTGGATATGTTTTGCCGGCATGTCTTCAAGCTCCGGCACATAGCGGCGGATATAATCGCCCTGCGGATCGAACTTGTTGCCCTGAAGCACCGGATTGAAGATCCGGAAAAACGGTGAGGCGTCGGCGCCCGAGCCCGCCACCCACTGCCAGTTGGCCGGGTTGGACGCCGGGTCGGCATCGACGAGCGTGTCGCGGAACCATGCCTCTCCCTTGCGCCAGTCGATCATCAGATCCTTGATCAGGAAGGAGGCGGCAATCATGCGCACCCGGTTGTGCATCGTGCCTTCCTGCCAGAGCTGCCGCATGCCGGCATCGACGATCGGATAGCCGGTGCGCCCGCGCGTCCACGCGTCGAATGCTTCGTCATTGTCCTGCCAGGCAAAGCCGTCGAACCGGCTATTCCAGTTTTCGGTGCGCAGATCGGGGGCGTGAAACAGCAGGTGATAGCAGAAATCCCGCCAGACCAGCTCCTGCAGGAATTTTTTCCTGTTTTCCGACGACAGGCCTTTGGCGCGCTCCACCCGGTGCCAGATGGTGGCCGGTGAAATCTCGCCAAGTGCGAGGTGCGGGGACAGCATCGAGGTCGCCTCGATATCCGGCCGGTCGCGCGATGATGCGTAATGTTCGGCGATATCATCGATGAACCGGTCGAGCTGGCGGTTCGCCGCGGCCTCGCCGGGCGTCCAGATATCGTCGAAGCCGGCGGCCCAGTCCGGTTTTCCGGTATAAAGCTTCCAGTCTTCAAGCCGCTCGCTTTGCGGCTGTTTATCAGGCGCTGTCAACCCGTCGGGGGCGTCCTGCGGATCGGCAATCCTGGGGTCTGCGGAAAACGCCTTCCAGAAGGGGGTATAGACCTTGTAGGGGCCGCCGGATTTGGTTTCGAATTTCGACGGCTCGTGCAGGATCCGGCCGGCAAAGCTCTGCGCATCGATGCCGTCATCGCGCAGCTTTTGCTTCAATGCTTTATCGGTGCGCATGCCCTCCGGCGTGTAGCGCCGGTTCCAGTAAACGGTTTCGGCGCCGGTTTCCTCGATCAGGTCGGCAATGATCGTCTCGGGTTTTCCGCTTTTGAGCACAAGGCCGGTGCCGAGTTCATCATAGGCCTCGCCAAGGCGGGCAAGCGAGCGTTCCAACCACCACGCCTGCGCGTCCCCCAGTGCGCCGGCCAGGTCATCGTCGCGGATATAAAGCGGGATCACCGGGCGGTCGCCCTTGGCCGCGGCCATCAGCGCGGCATTGTCGTTGATGCGGAGGTCCTGGCGGATCCAGTAGATCGCGGGTGTCTTGTTCGGCATGATATCCTGTCACGGCAATGAATGACCATGATGTAGGGCGGGCCCGTGCAGGAGAAAAGGCCGACGGATGCTAATCCTGCAGCGCGTAGCGCATCGAGCGCATGATCAGAACCGCAGATGCGCAACCGGCATCCATCACCTTGTCCGGATGGGCAAAGGGCAGGGGATCGTTGTCGGTCGCCGGCTCGGAGCCTGCAAGGGCAGCATCGGCTGCCGCGGTCAGACAGTCGGCCATATGGCGGCCATTGTCCCGTGCGGCCTCATAGGCTTTGAGTGCGGGCTTCCAGGCGTCCACCATGTTCTTGTGCGGCGCGTTTGCCTGGCCGTGGTCGATGATGCCGCTGGCCATGGCGGCAAAGGCCCGGTCGAAATCATCCTCGCTGATGACATGGCTTCCCGGAAGGCGGCTGCCGGCCCGCCGGAAGGCGGAGGCGTAAAGCCGGGCAGAGGCGGAATCGATTTTCAGAAAGGTTTCGGCCGCCATGTCGAAGACGCGGGCGGGTGTCACTGATGAAGGATCGAGCGCTGCCAGCTGATGTTCCATGGCAATGAATGCCGAGGAAATGACTTCCCCGTGGTCGCCGTCGCCAGAAATCGTGTCCAGCCTGCTCAGCCAGAGACTGTTGCGGGAAACCGCTGCCGCGATTTCCGAAAACATACCAATGATCTCAAATGAAGTTATATCGTCCATGTTCGGTTTACACCGCTGAAAACTGATGATGCGCCTGCTGTTTCAGACGCTGAAAAAAGGTAATTCGAAAAACGCCAAACTATTGTTCTTTTATAAACCAGAATTTTACATTTGCGAAGGCGTAGCGGGGCTGTTTTTGCCCGCTGTCATATTCGATTTCCCGATTTTCTGACATTTGTCAGGAATGGCCCGGCGGCGCTCCGGTTCACTCGACGAATTCCACCGTGACGCCCGGGCTGACCATTGCGGCCAGTTCCTGTGCATCCCAGTTTGTCAGGCGCACGCAGCCATGGCTGGAGGTCTTGCCGATCTTGGCGGGATCGGGCGTGCCGTGAATGCCGTAGCTGGGTTTCGAAAGTGCGATCCAGACATTGCCCACAGGTCCGTTCGGCCCCGGATTAATGGTCAGGACCCGGTCATTGTCGCCCTGCTTGAAGTTTTTCGACGGGTTGTAGGTATAGTTGGGATCCAGCGCCACCCGCTCGACCGTGACGGTGCCCGACGGAGACGGGGTGTCCGTCGACCCGATGGTGGCCGGATAGGCGGCAACCAGAGCGCCTGCCTCGTCATAGGCGAAAAGCTGCTTGAGGCTTTTATCGGCGATGATGCGGGTAACAGCACCCTTCTGCTTTCCGCCCGGGTTGACCACCTTGATCACCGTTCCGGGGCGGGAGAAGTCGGCGTCGGGATTAAGGGCCTTCAAAAAGCCTTCATCCATATGGAATTTTTCCGCAAGCATCTCAGAAACCGAGGTGTAGGAAAGCGCCGGAAGCTCGGCCTTGCGGCCATAATCGGAGGGAATGCTGGCGACATAGGGGCCGGCAGCGTCCTCGGCGGTAATGGTGTAGTTTTTCACCGGCAGCCCGCCTTCCAGCGAAAGCGATTGCAGGATGGTTTCGCTGTCGGCGTCAGCATCAAGCTGGCGGCCGCTCTTTTCGGCGTAGGCGTCCAGCGCCTTGCGGACATTATTGCCCATCAGCCCGTCAATCACGCCGGGCGACAGGCCGTTGCGGTCCAGAAACACCTGAAGCGCCACGACATTCATGTCCGGTTTTGCACTGGCCTGCGCCCTTGCCGGAGCCCTGTCGGGTTCGGGGGCGGCAGGCGCGGGGATGTCCGGGGGCGGCGGAAAGCCATAGCTCTCGGACGGGGTTTCGTTCCAGCCGCGCGGCGGGTTGTTGTACCGGTCAGGCCGGTTTGCAAAGCGATCGCCGTTCCAGCCCCGGTCATTGCGGTGCCAGCCGCGCTCGGCCAAACTTGCCGGGCCACCACGGTTTTCCCGGAGGCTGCGATATTCCCGGGCCGACATTTCGGTGGCCACAAGGTTGCCGGAGCGGTCGAGCAGGATCTGCCTGCCCTCGGCGTCGGTGCCCATGACCACGCTGCCATATTCGGGAATGTAATCGAGCTGGCGTCCGTCCGGGGCGACCAGAAAAATCTGCCGGCCGTTCTTGTAAAGCGGCTCGTGGGCCGCAGCCGGTTCCGTCACCGGCAGGAGCGCCAGGGCGAAAACAAATGGGATCGTGTAAAATCTTGCTTTTTTCATGGTTTCAACGCATTGCTGCTGTCATCGGCGAGCGCTTGCGCCTGGCCTCGGTTCGTTTGATTTTCGCTTCTACGGAATGAACGTCCGCTGAACACATCAGTTTCAAATAACAGCAGACTTGGTTAACAAAATGATCGAATTCGCTGCCAGAAGCGGCCCTTGCGTTTTTCTTGATCCGACTTCGGTCATGGATATTGCCGGCTGCGTTGTCGCCGGTGTCGATATCGCTCCCAAACGGGCGATCCCCGATGATGGCGATCCACGGATCGACCATTCGCTCGAAGGCTTTCTGTTTACCTGCGGACCGGATCACATTCGCCACCCCGAACCGGTCGAGGGCGATGAAAACCGGTTTTTCCCGCTGCACGGCTCCGTTTCCGGCAATGCCGCTGCGGTGAAATCGCTGGAGATCAGCGCTCTGGGAGCGGAATGCGTCTGCCATATCCCCGTCAGGACCGCCAATGGCGGCGACATGCTGATCGAGCGTGTCTGGACGCTTGACGGCGCCACCGGCGTGCTTGAACTGGCCGATACCGTGGTCAACACATCGGACACGCCGCTGCCGGTGATGATGATGTATCATATCAATTTCGGCGCCATGCACCTGGATGACGGCGTTCGGCTGACAAGCGAATCGCTGCCCGAAAAATCTCTGCCCTGGCGTTTCGGGGAGGGCGATCACGGCCTTTTCTGCGTGCCGGCCGTGGCCGATGACGATGGCTGGTCGAAAACGCGGTTCGGCCCGATTGCGGCCCTTGGCGGGTTGTCGTTCAATCTCGAGGTCGATACCGATACGCTGCCGTTTCTGCAGATCTGGCGCAATCAGGAAGCGCCGGCCCATATCGTCGGCATCGAGCCGGCCTCCCATCGCGCGGCAAGCCGGAAGCAACTGGCCGAGGATGGAGAACTGACGCTGCTTGCCCCCGGCGAAACGCGCAAATTTCGTTTGCGTATCCGCTTTTCATGAGCATTGCCGACCTTGCAATGTCGAACGGCTCGCTTACCTTGCTGCCAAAATGCGAAGGAGAACCGGAATGAACATCCGTCCGATCGATGATTTTTACGCCGTCAGCGAGCAGATCACGCCCGAAGACATCGCCGAAATCAAGGCGCAGGGCTTCAAATCCATTGTCTGCCACCGGCCCGATGGCGAGGAAGCCGGTCAGCCGGCCTTTGCCGATGTCGCGGCGGCGGCCGAAAAGGAAGGGCTTTATGTGGCGCATGTGCCAGTCGGCGGCATGGGGCTGACGCCCGATGCGGTCACCGGCATGGTGGATGCGCTCGACGATCTGGAAAAACCCGTGCTCGGCTATTGCCGCTCGGGCGCCCGTTCGACCCGGATCTACGAAGAGGCAAAGCGTCTGCGCGGCTGAGGTTTCTTGTTGAATGAAATTGGAAAGAACCGAAACATGACTGTAAAACGTATTGAAGTTGGCCCGCTGATGACCGGTGCCGTTGTCCATGGCAACACCGTTTACCTTTCCGGCCAGACCGGTGCCGGTGCCACCGTTGCCGAGCAGGCAAAGGATTGCCTCGCCAAGGTTGATGCGCTTCTGGCCGCTGCCGGCAGCGACAAGTCGAAACTGCTGCAGACGCTGATCTACCTGAAGGATATGGGTGATTTCGCCGAGATGAATGCGGTGTGGAAGGACTGGATCGATCCGGCCAATCCGCCTGCGCGCGCCACCAGCCAGGCGGCACTTGCCACGCCGGACTTTCTGGTCGAGTTCACGGTTACCGCCGCGCTGGACTGATTTTCGGTCTTTTGGGTAGGATCAACGGCCTCCGGCGAAACCGTCTCGGAGGCCGTTTGCTTTTGGGAGGGGAAATTGATGACAGGGGCGAGGAAGCTGCGGAATATGAGGGGGCGGGTGTCTGCGGCTCTTCTGTGCCTGGTGGCTGGCCTGTCGGCGACGCCGGCGCTGGCGGGGCGAACCGAGGCGCTTCTGGCCGTCAGCTGGCAGCCGGCCTTTTGCGAGGGGCAGGCGGACAAGCCGGAATGCCGCAGCCAGAGCGAAGACCGGTTCGATGCCCGCCGCTTTTCGCTCCATGGTCTCTGGCCCATGGGGGACAATTATTGCGAAGTCGATAAAAGACTGCGCGATATGGATGCCGCCGGCGACTGGCTGGGTTTACCGGCACTCGACCTTGAAACCGGCACCCGGGCAGCGCTTGAGACGGTGATGCCCGGCACACAGTCCGGGCTTCAGCGCCATGAATGGATCAAGCACGGCACCTGCAGCGGGATGACGGCGGAAGCGTATTACGCCCGTTCGCTCGCTCTGATGGAGGATCTGAACGCCTCGGCGGTGGCCGATCTGTTTGCGGAAAATCTCGGCACCTATCTGTCCGCCGATGCCATCACGGCCGCTTTCGACACAGCGTTCGGGCCGGATGCTGCCCGGCGCGTCAAAATGAAATGCCGGAGAGATGGCGACAGAACGCTGATTACCGAACTGACGATCGGGCTTGGTTCAGGTTACGGGCAGGACAGATCGCTTGCCGACCTCATCCAGTCCGCCGGCGGCACGTCGTTCGGCTGCACGGGCGGTATCGTCGATCCCGCAGGTCTTGACTAGCGACGATCAGAGCGTGCGGGTCTGGGCGCGGGCGTCAGCTTCCTTGTCGTGGCTCTGGTTTCTGGTCTGTATCGAGCGTTCGCGCGGCTTGAGGCCGTTGCGCACACGGTTGATGCCTTCCACGCCGAGCGCGATATTGCCGGCGGTGGCGATTTCTTCGCGCAGATAGACAGTCCCCGTCAGCCGCGCCTCGTCGCCGGAGACTGCAACCTGCACTTCGGTTGCATCCACCAGGCCGGAGGCTGCCAGTTCTGTGGCGATCGCGTCTTCCTTGCGGGCGCTTTCCTGCCAGTCTTCGGTGTTTTCCACCGTGGTGCCGAAGAAAGCTGCTTTTTTCTGAACCATTGTCGCGTCCTTTCCTCTTTGTGGTTTTTCTGCTCACGTGAGGACAAAACGTATGGCGGCGGCGATTGTTCAATCTGTGGCGCGAACGCGGTTTTGGCGCGGCAGGCAAAACCGTCAAATATCGGCAGGCGCATTGTTAAAACGTCGTGTTTCGCCTAAATAGCGCCCCAGGACACGATAAGCATTTCAAAATCAGGATTACGCGGCATATGGCACGTCAGTTCATTTATCACATGGCAGGCCTCAACAAGGCCTATGGCAACAAGAAGGTACTCGAGAACATTCACCTGTCCTTCTACCCGGACGCCAAGATTGGCATTCTGGGGCCGAACGGTGCAGGTAAATCGACTGTTCTGAGGATCATGGCCGGGCTCGACAACGAGTATACCGGCGAAGCCTGGGTGGCAGAGGGTGCCACTGTCGGCTACCTGCCGCAGGAACCGGAGCTCAACCCGGAAAAGACGGTGATGGAAAACGCCATGGAAGGCGTTGCCGACAAGCAGGCCACCCTTGAGCGCTACAACGAACTGATGATGAATTATTCCGACGAGACGGCCGACGAGGCCGCCCAGCTTCAGGATATCATCGACAGCCAGAACCTCTGGGACCTCGAAAGCCAGGTCGAGATGGCCATGGAAGCGCTGCGCTGCCCGCCCGGTGATGCAAATGTCGTCAACCTTTCCGGCGGTGAGAAGCGCCGTGTCGCGCTTTGCCGCCTGTTGCTGTCGCAGCCCGATCTGCTGCTGCTCGACGAGCCGACCAACCATCTCGACGCCGAAACCATCGCCTGGCTTGAAAAGCACCTGCGCGAATATCCCGGCGCCGTGCTGATGATCACCCATGACCGCTACTTCCTCGACAATGTCACGGGCTGGATCCTCGAGCTCGACCGTGGTCGCGGCATTCCCTACGAAGGCAATTACACCGCCTACCTGCAGGCAAAGGCCAAGCGCATGGCCCAGGAAGGCCGCGAGGAGGCTGCCCGCCAGCGGGCGCTCACGCGCGAGCAGGAGTGGATTTCATCCAATCCCAAGGCCCGCCAGACCAAGTCGAAGGCCCGTATCCGCGCCTATGACGATCTCGTCAAATCGGCGGCCGACCGTCGTCCGGGCGATGCCCAGATCGTGATCCCGACGGGCGAGCGTCTGGGTCAGGTCGTGATCGAGACCGAAGGGCTGACCAAGGGCTATGGCGACCGCCTGCTGATCGACGATCTCACCTTCAAACTGCCGCCCGGCGGCATTGTCGGCATCATCGGCCCGAACGGCGCCGGTAAATCGACGCTGTTCCGGATGATCACTGAGCAGGAAAAGCCGGACAGCGGTGAAATCCGCATCGGCGAGACGGTCGATCTCGGCTATGTCGACCAGAGCCGCGATTCGCTCGACCCGAACAAGACGGTCTGGGAAGAGATTTCCGGCGGCGTCGACGTGATCAAGCTCGGCAGCCACGAGGTCAACAGCCGCGCCTATTGCGGTTCGTTCAACTTCAAGGGCGGCGACCAGCAGCAGAAGGTCGGCACGCTTTCCGGCGGCCAGCGCAACCGCGTTCATCTCGCCAAGATGCTGAAATCCGGCTCCAACGTGCTGCTGCTCGACGAGCCCACCAACGATCTCGATACCGAGACGCTGGCAGCCCTTGAGGACGCGCTTGAAAACTTCGCGGGCTGCGCCGTGGTCATCTCCCATGACCGTATGTTCCTCGACCGCCTGGCCACCCACATCCTCGCCTTCGAGGGCGACAGCCACGTGGAATGGTTCGAAGGCAACTTCGCCGACTACGAAGCCGACAAGATCCGCCGCCTCGGCCCGGAAAGCGTCAACCCGAAGCGGGTGACGTACAAGCCGCTGACGCGGTAGTTTTGATCGCGAGGCAATGCCGGCCTGCCGGGCCGGCATTGCCTCGCCTCTTGCGTCACCCTCGGGCTTGACCCGAGGGTCTGTCTCTATCCCGGCGTATCGGGATAATAGGGCATCTCCGATGAGCACTGAGGCGGTTTGGAGTTTCCAAGGCGCACTTTGTGGCGCTCACCGACAAACGCGAGCATATGTGTTTGAGCAACAATTTCTGAACCGGGGATTACAGCGGTTTTCAGGTCTGCGTAGCTCACTTCAGGAAATGGGCTTGGAGACCGACGCGAGCGCCAGGCTGGATACCGCCACCAGAGAAATAGCCGTCGCCACGCTCATCAGGGCCAGGGCGGACCAATGAGCGTTTGCCGTGGTCAGGAAAACGCCTGAAATCGCCACGATAGCCGCGCTGCCGGCAACAGTTGTTGCGCCTGCAAGTCCTAGCGCCGTCCCGGACAATTCCGATCGCAATGACAGGACGCCTGCATTCGCAGCAGGCATCGTCAGACCGTTTCCCAGTCCGACAGACGCGCAGGGTAGGAAGAATGCCAAAACGTGATCACTTCCAAAGTAGAACAGGAGGAGTCCTGTTGCCAGACCGCCCAGGGTCAAGATGCGACCACTCGCCATCAGGACCGGCGGTGCACATTGTTTTCCGAAGCGGCCAGCAAAAGCGCTCCCACAGATGAATGCGGCCGGCGAAATCGCCATCAACGCGCCAACCAGGATTCCCGATCCGATACCAAAACTCTTTGCGACGAGGGGAGCGGCGCTGAGAAAAATGAACAGTGTGCCCTGGGAAAAGACCATACACGCGGCATAGCCCCAGAAAACGGGCCAGGCCATCGGCGAGAGGTAATTCGCCAACCGAAAAGTGGCACCCCGATCTCGCATTCGTGTCTCGCCGAAACCATTGTAAGCCAGCAGCAGACCCGCCAGGCCGAGCCCTGAAAAGGCGATAAAAATCGCCCGCCATCCAAACAGGTCGTCAAGTGCGCCGCCAATGATCGGACCGAGCAATGGCGCAACTGCCCAGGCGGACGAAACAAATGCGATACGGCTTGTTGTATCTTCGTCGCTCGACGCATCCCGAATAGACGCCATGGATACCGCAAAGCAGGCACTGACCACGCCCTGTAGCGTCCGAAACGCCAGGAAGGTAGCGATATCCTGCGCGAAACTGCACCCTACCGACGCTACGAAAAAGATGGCGAGTGCCCCCAGCGCGACCGGACGGCGACCATATCGGTCCGACAGAACGCCCGAGACAACTTGCGCTATAGCGTTCATCAACGCGTAGCCCGTTATCGCAAGGTTGGCCACGGCATAGTCAGCGCGTAGCGCAGCGGCAATATGGGGGAGGGACGGCAAAAGCATAATTGTGGGCAGCGCGGAAAGTGCCGACAGGAAAATCAAGATGGAAAGGTTGGGCAGTTTGTCCTTGGTCGTCATGCAATCGACCTCCTGGCAGTCAGTGTCTTGAAGGATGCGACGGAGCACAAAAAAAGGCCCCGTCAGGGACCTTGTTTTCGGCGCATGGGCTGCAGTTGCCAGGCGGTTAAACCGCCTTGCCCATGCGCGAAATTACTACCAAGAAAGCCATTTCGATTGCCATGAATGAGAAGGTATCCCGCAAGTTGCATCTCGTCAATGACCCAGATTTAAGTCGAAGCTGCTCTGGTTGCGTGACTGGATCCTCGGGTCAAGCCCGAGGATGACGCCGGGAATGGGGACAGGGCTGCCGACAGGCAGAAGCCGGAGACATCACCTCCGGCTTTTTCATTGCCTCACGTGCGCCCGTAGATCAGGTCGCGGGCGATGTCTGTTGGCTGGTTGAGGCGGGCCTTGTAGATTTCGTAGTTTTCCATGATACGTTGAACGTAGTTGCGCGTTTCCGGATAGGGGATCGATTCGATCCAGTCGATGACGAAATCGAGGTTTTTGCCGCGCGGGTCACCGAAACGATCGATCCATTGCGGCACGCGGGCAGGGCCGGCATTATACGCGACGAAGGTCAGGATGTAGGAGCCGTCGAAACGGTCGATCTGTTCGCCGAGATAATGTGCGCCAAGCGTTGCGTTATAGGCCGGGTCGTTGGTCAGCCGGCTTGCCGAATAGGACAGGCCGTGGCGGCTGGCCACACGGCGGGCGGTTGTCGGCAGAAGCTGCAACAGACCGCGCGCATCGGCGGGCGAAACGGCGCCCGGATTGAAGGCGCTTTCCTGCCGCGCGATCGCATAGGCCAGCGCCATGCCGGAGCCGGAAATATTGGCATCCGTCGGGATCACGCCGATGGGGAAGGCAAGGGCTGCGACATCCAGCCCGCGTCCATAGGCAATCTTGCCGATCTGAAGCGAAAGCGTGTGGCTGCGGTCCTGTTCGGCCTGATAGGCGAGGATGGCTAGTTCGCCGGGGCTGGTTAGCTGCTCGGCAAGGGCGCGGTAAAGCCTGTCGGCGCGCCAGCCGTGGCCGACCGATTGCAGCCGGTTGATCGCCTGAACGGCGGGGTTCTTCTGGAAATTGGAGCGGTCGGCGGGCGTCGGGCTCGGATAGTCGACGTCAAACTGGGTCTGGCCGAGCTTCTGCAGCGCAAGCTGGCCGTAGAACGTGGTCGGGAACCGGCCGGCCTGACGATAAAAATCGCGTGCATTGCCGGGGCCGCCGGCTTCTGCGGCGCGGCCCTGCCAGTAATAGGAGCGGGACGACGAGATCGGCGTTGGCGAAATCGCGACGATATCGGCGAAATGTGCGGAAGCCGTGCGCCCGTCATTCAGCCCGCGCAGTGCCATCCAGCCGGCATGGAAGGCCGCGTCCAGCCTGTCGAGCCGGCCTTCCGGCATGGCCGCGGCGACGATCTGATAGGCCTGGCGCGGATTGCCTTCCTCATAGAAATGACGGCCAACAATGCGGCTTTCGTCCCACCACTGGTCAGGGTTGACGAGTGCGGCCTGATTGCGCGGCGCCTTCTTCAACAGTGCGGCAGCCGTATCATAACGGTTGTTCTGCCGGGCATTGCGGATCTGGATATAGAGAAAACCGGGATCGCTGTGCCAGGAGGAATGCACGGCATTGATCAGGCTGTCGGAATTGGACTGCCGGCGGATAACGGCGGCCCATGCGTTGTAGAAGGATTGCGCATTGCCGTATTCGGAGAAGCGCTTGGCCTGTGTCGCGCGGTCGCGATAAAGCAGGTAGACCATGCGCTGTTTGTGGTCTTCCCGTGTGAGGATGGAACCGAAGGCGTTCAGAAATTCGTTTTCGGTCGCCGTGTCGAGCGCCCAGCCGGTCCATGCGCGCACAACGATATCGTGGGCTTTTTGGCGCTGGCCGGTCGCAAGCAGCGACTTGCCGAGCAGCAATGTGCCCTCGGAGGTGACCGGAAGCGTATTGCCGAAAGCGGCGACGACGGCGCTGGCAGACGGGTTTTCATCAGCATAGGCCCGTTCGGAATGGGCCCTCAGTGCCGAAAGGCCGGGCCAGCCGCGCAGTTCCTGCTGCGCTTCGGCAATCTCGGAGGAGGGGACGCCCTTGTCGCCGGAAAGCGCAATGGCCCAGCTCATGATCTGGTGGTCAAGTGAGCCTTCCGGAAGGCGGTTGCGGTCGCGCAGCGCTGTCGAGACGTCGCTTTCCTTGAGCGCATCCAGGCCGTGTTTCAGGATGGAGCTTGATGCCGGGTTTGCCACCGGCTGGGAGATGGCGCCGGTAATCTCCATCGAGGGGGCGATCGAAGGCGCGGCCGCCGGCCGGTCGGGCCGAGCAAAGGGAATGGGGGCGACGGAGGGAAATTCCTGCGCGGTGGCAAGCGCAACATCTGTCACGGCCACGGACGTGGCGAGCGAAAGCAACAACAGGGTTTTCTTCATTCGAGCGTCCCGGGGATCGAATTCAACAGCGCCTGAAACTATCGGTCTTCTCGGTTAAGATCGCCTTAACCCTGATGATTTTCAAGGGTGGCGGAAGACCCCTCCATCACCGAACGCAATGCTTGCAGTGCCCCATGTCCGGCATTATGGTGCGCTCGATTTTTAAAACAGGAATGCGGCTTTAAAATGAACGCCGCCAGGAGATACTGCATGTTCAAGGGGTCCATTCCCGCTCTCGTCTCCCCGTTTACCGAAAGCGGAGCGCTGGACGAGGCGGGTTTTGTCGATCACATCAACTGGTTGATCGAGGCAGGCAGCCATGGGCTGGTGCCGGCCGGAACCACCGGTGAATCGCCGACGCTCAGCCATGACGAGCACCGGCGTGTTGTCGATCTCTGTGTGGAGGCCGCTGCCGGCCGCGTGCCCGTCATTGCCGGCGCCGGCTCCAACAATACGCGCGAAGCGATCGATCTGGCCCAGCATGCGGAAAAGGCCGGCGCCGATGCGGTGCTGGTGGTAACGCCCTATTACAACAAGCCGACCCAGAAGGGGCTTTTTGCCCATTTTGCGGCAGTTGCCGAGGCGATCACGCTGCCGATCATCATCTACAATATTCCGCCGCGCTCGGTCATCGACATGCTGCCGGAAACCATGGGGCAGCTTGCAAAGACCTATTCCAATATCGTTGGCGTCAAGGATGCCACCGGCAAGCTGGAGCGTGTCTGCGAGCAGCGCATCTCCTGCGGACCGGATTTCGTGCAGATTTCCGGTGAGGATGCCACCGCTCACGGCTTTGTCGCCGAAGGCGGCGTCGGCTGCATCTCGGTTACGGCCAATGTGGCGCCGAAGCTCTGTTCCGAGCTTCAGACCGCGCTTCTGGCGGGCGATTTCAAGACTGCGCTTACCTGTCAGGACAGGCTGATGCCGCTGCACAAGGCATTGTTTCTTGAACCCGGCGTCAGCGGCACTAAGTATGCGCTGAAGAAAATCGGGCGGATGGGCGATACGGTGCGTCTGCCGCTGCTCGGCGTGGAGGAAAGAACGGCCAATGCCATCGACGCCGCTTTGCGGCATGCCGGCCTGATCGACTGATCGCGCGAAGCGCCGCTCAAGGAACGGAAAAAGACCATGGCTCCGAAAGGCAGCAAGGGCGGCGCATTCAAGACCGTCGCCGAAAACCGCAAGGCGCGGTTCAACTACGAGATTCTCGACACGTTCGAGGCGGGCCTGGTTCTGACCGGGACCGAGGTGAAGTCATTGCGCGAGGGTAAGTCGAATATCGCCGAATCCTACGCCTCCGACGAGGATGGCGAGATGTGGCTGATCAATTCGTATGTCCCTGAATACCTGCAGGGCAACCGCTTCAATCACGAGCCGCGTCGCCGCCGCAAGCTGCTGCTCAGCCGCCGGGAAATCAGCCGGTTGCGCTCGGCGGTCAACCGCGAGGGCATGACGCTGATCCCGCTAAAACTCTATTTCAACGAGCGCGGGCTGGCGAAGCTGCAGATGGCCCTGGGCAAGGGTAAAAAAGCCCATGACAAGCGCGAGACGGTCAAGAAGCGTGACTGGAACCGGGAAAAGAGCAGGCTTTTGAAGCAACTCGGTTGATGCGGGCGGCCACCTTGATGTTGCGTTTGGTGTCCCACGCCCGCGGTCCGGTCACGGTGATGCGACCTTCCGGATTGCGTGTTCTGAAATCTGTCAGTCGTCGAAGTCGGAGGGAACGACCTCTGCAGCCCGCTCGCGCTGCGGACGTTCGGACAGTTCGCGGCCGACCTGCGATCTCAGCGAGGCAAGATCGATGAAATGATCGGCCTGGCGGCGCAGGTCATCGGCAATCATCGGCGGCTGTGTTGCCATGGTCGAGACCACCGAAACCTTGCGCCCCTTGCGCTGCACCGCTTCAACGAGCGTGGTGAAATCGCCATCGCCGGAAAAAATGACCAGATGGTCGACGGTCGAACACTGCTCCATCGCGTCAATGGCCAGTTCGATATCCATGTTGCCCTTTATCTTCCGGCGTCCCATGGAGTCGGTGAATTCCTTGGCGGGCTTGGTGACAACCTTGTAGCCGTTGTAATCCAGCCAGTCGATCAGCGGCCGGATCGAGGAATATTCCTGATCTTCGATCAAAGCGGTATAATAATATGCACGCAGAAGGTAGGCCTTCTCGCTGAAGGTTTTCAGCAGCTTGCGGTAGTCTATGTCAAACCCCAGGCTTTTCGAGGCGGCATACAGGTTCGCTCCGTCTATAAAGAGCGCAATTTTTTCGCGCGGGTCAAACATGGAAAATATCCTTCACTAAAACCTGCTGAATTGCATGGCCCGAACCCAAGGCCGCGGTAAAAAATCTCGACAATATATACAGTCTAATGATTGGTGTGCCGGCTGGCCACCCATTATTGATTTAGACATGATTCGGCAATATTCAACCCACAGTTATTATGGTTGTCGGGAAATATCCTCATTGGTTCAAAACCATTGGGCGAGCTTGAAAATACGCTCTTGAATTCCGATTTATGAATCTCTATGAGAGGCAATTCCACAGAAATCACCTAAAAGGACAGTCAATGGCACGTGTCACAGTTGAAGACTGTATCGACAAAGTTGACAACCGGTTCGATCTTGTATTGCTCGCCGGTCATCGTGCGCGTCTTATTTCCCAGGGCGCTCCGATAACTGTCGACCGCGACAATGACAAGAATCCCGTTGTCGCACTGCGTGAGATCGCTGACGAGACACTTTCGCCCGACGACCTCAAGGAAGACCTGATCCATTCCCTGCAGCGTCACGTCGAAGTGGACGAGCCTGAAGCGGAAACGACCCAGAGCGCTTCCTCGGAAGACGATGTCGGCGAGGAAACCGCAGACCGTCCCGATCAGCCCGAGGCCATTCCTTTCGACCAGATGTCGGAAGAAGAGCTTCGTGCCGGTATCGAGGGACTGGTTCCGCCGGAAAAAGGCGACGATTACTGATCGCATTTCAAGCGGGGCCTAGCGCCCCGCTATCCGTTTTCCTGTTTTTCTTGTCAGAACGGGCCGCGCCTGACCCGTATAAAGCCCGCCCGGGCCCGGTCTTTCAGTCATGATGCGGCAATACGAACTTGTTGAGCGGGTACAGAAATACAAGCCTGACGCCGATATTGCGTTGCTCAACAAGGCTTACGTCTATGCCATGCAGAAACATGGCCGGCAAAGGCGCGCCAGCGGCGACCCCTATATTTCGCATCCGCTTGAAGTGGCCGCGATCCTGACCGACCTGCATATGGACGAGTCAACGATCGCCGTGGCGCTGCTGCATGACACGATCGAGGATACATCGGCGACGCGCGCTGAAATCGACGCCTTTTTCGGCGACGAGATCGGTGCGCTGGTCGAGGGGCTTACCAAGATCAAGCGGCTCGACCTTGTGTCGCGCAAGGCCCAGCAGGCCGAAAACCTGCGCAAGCTTCTGCTTTCGGTGGCCGACGATGTCCGCGTGCTTCTGGTCAAGCTCGCCGACCGTCTGCACAATATGCGCACGCTCTATTACATGCGCCCCGACAAGCGTCGTCGTATTTCAGAGGAAACGATGGAAATCTATGCGCCGCTTGCCGGGCGCATGGGCATGCAGGACATGCGCGAGGAACTGGAAGACCTGTCTTTCCAGTATATCAATCCCGATGCCTACCAGACCATCAACGGCAAGCTGCAGGACCTTTCCGGCCAGAACGAAGCGCTGGTCAAGAGCATTGAAGATGAACTGAGGGCGCTGCTTCAGGCGCAGGGCCTTGAAGACGTCAAGGTCAAGGGCCGGCAGAAAAAGGCGTTTTCGATCTTCAACAAGATGCAGTCGAAATCGCTCTCCTTCGAGCAAATGTCCGATCTTTACGGTTTCCGCATCATCGTTGACGAGGTGGAGACGTGTTACCGCGCGCTCGGGCTGGTGCACACCACCTGGCGGATGGTGCCGGAGCGGTTCAAGGACTACATCTCCAACCCCAAGCAGAACGGCTATCAGTCGCTGCACACCACCATCATCGGGCCGATGCGGCAGCGTATCGAACTGCAGATCCGTACCAAGCACATGCACGAGGTCGCGGAATACGGTATCGCGGCGCATGCGCTCTACAAGGATGGTCGCACCGTCAAGGGGCAGGTCGATGATGAGGAAACCAGCGTCTTCTCCTGGTTCCGCAAGACCATCGAGGCGCTGGCGGAAGGCGACAGCCCCGAAGAGTTCCTCGAGCACACCAAGCTTGAGCTTTTCCAGGATCAGGTGTTCTGCTTCACGCCCAAGGGCAAACTGATCGCGCTGCCGAAGGACGCCACGCCGATCGACTTTGCCTATGCCGTGCACACCAATGTCGGCGATACCTGTGTGGGCGCCAAGGTGAACGGCCGGATGATGCCGCTGGTCACGCGGCTCAACAATGGCGATGAGGTGGAGATCATCCGCTCGGGCGTGCAGGTTCCGCCGCCGGCCTGGGAAGGGATCGTTGTCACCGGCAAGGCGCGCGCGGCCATCCGGCGTGCAACGCGCGCGGCGATCCGCAAACAGTATAGCGGCCTTGGTTACCGCATTCTGGAGCGCACGTTTGCCCGCTCCGGCAAGACGTTCTCGCGCGAAGTGCTTTCAACCGTGCTGCACCGTCTCGGCCAGACCGACGTCGAGGACGTGATTGCCGCCGTCGGGCGCAACGAACTGTCGTCAGGCGATGTGCTGCGCGCCGTCTTCCCCGACCACAAGGATGAGCGCGTCACCGTCAAGCCCAGCAGCGAGGAGGGCTGGGTCAGCCTTCCCAAAGGCGAGGGCATGGCCTTCAAGCTTCCCGAAACGGCCGAAGGCGAGCCGGCGCCGGGCAGTTTTCCCCTGCGTGGTCTCAATGCCGGCGCAACCGTGCGGTTTGCCCCGACAGGCGCTGTACCCGGCGACCGCATCGTCGGCATTGCCGGCGATGACGGCAGCATCACCGTATACCCGATCCAGTCTCCGGACCTGCAGCATTTCGATGACGAACCGGACCGCTGGATCGATATCCGCTGGGATATCGACTCCACCAACGACAAGCGCTTTCGTGCCCGGGTCGGCATCAGTGTGCTGAACGAGCCGGGAACGCTTGCCCGGATTACCGAGACGATCGCGACGCTGGGCGTAAACATCCGCACGATCCAGATGAAGGTCGTTGCCGAGGATTTCGCCGAGGTCACCATGGATATGGAGGTCTGGGACCTGCGCCAGCTGACGCAGACCCTGAACCAGCTTCAGGCGCTTGACTGCGTCGCCACCGTCAGCCGCCTGTTCGAATAGGCCGAAATTTCAAAAAAAATTGGAACTTTCCACGTTTTTGCCGCGTCTTTCCCATAGCGTTTCTATCTGTCGCAGACAGATCTGACGCGGAAAGGTAGGTGCAAGATGCTGGACCGTCTGATGCGCTTCTTCAAGCGCTTTACCAGTCCAAAGGTTTCCGAGAAGGAAGTCGGGGGCGTCAAGCATGTGATCGACAATATCGACCACAGCTTCGATCCCAACCGTCCAACGCCCGAACGGCATTCGGGTGAGCAAAACCAGGGCTGACAAAACCGCCTGGTGGAGTTGACATCCGCAGGCGTACGCAGGAAGACAGGGTATGGACGAACCCGTCGTTCATCTGCCGGTCAAACGCGCACTCGAATGCATCGGCCCTTGCAATCACCCCGTCGGATGTCAAAACTAGGCGATGCTTTTTAAGAGACGTTCCCAGGCAAATTATTGGCAGCGGTTTCGCGCCGCATTCTGGCCCAAAAAGGGCTTTTGGCGCGTGCCGGTCTACCTTTATCACCGTACGGTCCGCCTCAGGGCCACCCCGCATGCAATCGCCATGGGCATTGCCGCCGGTGTTGCGGTTTCATGGACGCCCTTTATCGGGGGGCATTTCGTCTCAGCCTTTGCGCTCGCCTTTCTGTTCGGCGGCAATTATGCCGCCGCAGCCCTCGGTACGGCATTCGGCAATCCGCTGACATTTCCCTTCATCTGGATTTCCACCTGGCGGTTCGGCAGTGCGCTTCTGGGCCGCAGTGCGGCAGAGCGCGACCATATCAATCTCGTCGATCTGGTGCATCGCTTTGAACTGTCGGACCTCTGGCGGCCGCTGCTGGAGCCGATGGCCGTCGGTTCGATACTGCCCGCCTTGCTGAGCGGACTGATGTTCTACGCGCTCACCTATTTTGCCGTGCAGTCGTTTCAGCAGCGGCGCCAGGCCATGCTCGCCGCGCGCGCCAACAAGCCGGACGGCAAGCAGACATCGGTCGCCGAAGGCACCAAGAGCTGAGCGGACAGGCCGTGTACGGAGAAAACAGATGATTGTCGGGCTGGGCAGCGATCTCATCGATATCAGGCGGATCGAACGCATGATCACGCGTTTCGGCGAGCGGTTCACCGCGCGCTGTTTCACCGAAATCGAGCAGGAAAAGTCCGATCATCGCCGCAATCGCGCGGCATCCTATGCCAAACGGTTTGCGGCCAAGGAAGCCTGTGCGAAGGCGCTGGGCACCGGCATTGCCCGCGGCGTGTTCTGGCGGGATATGGGGGTGGTCAACCTGCCCGGCGGCAAGCCGACAATGGAGCTGACCGGTGTTGCGGCCGATCTGCTGGCGCAGATGATGCCGGCGGGCTGTGAGGCCCGTATTCATGTCACGATCACGGACGACTATCCATTGGCGCAGGCTTTCGTGATTATCGAAGCTGTGCAGTAACGGCATATTGGCTTAAAAACATTGCCTGATCCCGGTGAAGGGGCTAAAGCTCGGGCAAACGGACAGCCTGGGTGAAAGAAGGAAAGCACTGCGTGGCCGAAAAAGAAGAAAAGCAGGAAAGTTCGCTGTGGAGCAACGTCAAGGTTATTGTTCAGGCGTTGCTGCTGGCACTGGTGATCAAGACGTTTCTGTTCCAGCCGTTTACGATTCCCTCAGGCTCGATGATGCCGACGCTTCTTGTCGGTGACTACCTGTTCGTGAACAAGTTTTCCTACGGCTATTCGAAATATTCGCTGCCGTTTTCGCCCAACCTGTTCGAAGGCCGCATTTTCGGTTCCGATCCTGAGCGTGGTGATGTCGTGGTTTTCCGCTATCCGCCGAATCCGGAGGTCGACTACATCAAGCGCGTGATTGGCCTGCCGGGCGACCGCGTTCAGGTCCGGGACGATATCCTTTACCTGAACGGCGAACCGGTTCCGCGCACGTCCGACGGCACCTTCACCTCCGATTATCGCAGGGACCCTGGCCGCAATATTCCGGTGTTTCGCGAAACCTTGCCGGACGGCGTCAGCTACGACACGCTCGATGAGCTTCGCAATTCGCCGGGCGACAATACCCGCGAATTCATCGTCCCCGAGGGCCATTATTTCATGATGGGCGACAACCGCGACAATTCGCTCGACAGCCGTTTCGATGTCGGCTTCGTTCCGGCGGAGAACCTTGTTGGTCGCGCCAGCCTGATCTTCTTCTCGCTCGGCAACGACACGTCGTTTGCCGAAATCTGGAAGTGGCCGTTCAACATGCGCTGGGACCGCGTGTTCAAGGTTATCGGTGGCTGAATGGCGGCGCGTGGTGCACAGCAGGAAGAAGCGGGACGACTGGCCGCGCTGATCGGGTTCGAGTTTTCCGACACCGAGCGTCTCGGCAGGGCCCTGACCCATTCCAGCGCACGCAACGGCAAGGACGGCAATTACGAACGTCTCGAGTTTCTGGGCGACCGGGTTCTGGGACTTGTGATTGCGGAGAACCTGTTTACCCTGTTTCCAACGGCAAGCGAGGGCGAGCTTTCCGTTCGCCTCAACCAGCTTGTGAGCGCGGAAGCCTGCGCGCGCGTTGCCGATAATCTCGGTCTTCATCGGTTCATCAAGACCGGGCAGGACGTCAAGAAGCTGACGGGAAAGCGGGTTCTCAGCATTCGTGCCGACGTGGTCGAAAGCGTGATTGCCGCGATCTATCTGGAGGGCGGTCTGGCGCCGGCGCGGCGTTTCATCGAGACCCACTGGAAACCGCTTTTTGCCGACGGCGTGACGCTGAGGCGCGATGCCAAGACCGAATTGCAGGAATGGGCGCATGCCAATCACGGCGAAACGCCGGTCTATCATGTCGAAGACCGCTCGGGGCCTGATCACGAACCGCGTTTTACGGTCAAGGTGATGGTCAAGGGCGTGGCGCCGGAGATCGGCGTCGACCGGTCGAAGCGGGCTGCCGAACAGGTGGCGGCGACCAAGCTTCTTGAACGTGAAGGTGTCTGGACGCCCGCAGACTGATGCGCTTTTGTTCATGCGCCGGTGTCGTTCAGCGTAGCAGTATATTGAAATCAAACAATGTTTAACGGTTTCGGCGCTGGCCGGCCGCAGGAGAAACAGATGACCGAGACTGAATCTGCAGGTGGTGGAGAAGCCGTTGCGACCCGCTCGGGCTTTGTCGCCCTGATCGGTCCGACAAACGCCGGCAAGTCCACCCTGGTCAACCGTCTCGTCGGCGCCAAGGTCTCGATTGTCAGCCATAAGGTCCAGACCACCCGCGCCATGCTGCGCGGCATTGCGATCCATGACCACACCCAGATCGTGTTCATGGATACGCCCGGCATTTTCAAACCGCGCCGCAGGCTGGACCGCGCCATGGTGACGGCGGCCTGGAGCGGCGCCCGCGATGCCGATCTGATCATGCTGCTTGTTGATGCCGAGCGCGGGCTGAAGGGCGATGCCGAAGCCATTCTGGAGGGGCTGAAGGAGGTTCGTCAGCCGAAAATTCTGGTGCTGAACAAGATTGACCGTGTGCGCCACGAGGACCTGCTGGCGCTGGCCGCTGCCGCCAATGCCGTGATCGCCTTCGACCGGACCTACATGATCTCCGCCACCAATGGTTCGGGCTGTGACGATCTGATGGACGATCTTGCAAAGACCCTGCCGGAAGGGCCGTGGTATTATCCCGAAGACCAGATCTCCGACCTTCCCATGCGTCAGCTGGCGGCGGAAATCACCCGCGAAAAACTGTTTTTGCGGCTGCATCAGGAACTGCCGTATTCCGCTCATGTCGAGACCGAGAAATGGGAGGAACGCAAGGACGGATCGGTCAGGATCGAGCAGGTGATCTATCTGGAACGCGACAGCCAGAAGAAAATCGCACTCGGCAAGGGCGGCGAGGCAATCAAGTCGATCTCCATGGCCGCGCGCAAGGAACTTGCCGAAATCCTCGACCAGAAGGTTCATCTGTTCCTGTTCGTGAAGGTGCGCGAGAACTGGGGCGACGACCCGGAGCGCTATCGCGAAATGGGGCTCGACTACTCGAAATAACCGAACGGGACGGGACCGATGGAGTGGCATGACGAAGGCATAGTTCTGGGAATGCGCCGCCATGGCGAGACCAGCGCGATTGCCGAAGTCATGACCCTTGCGCACGGCCGTCATCTGGGGCTGGTGCGTGGCGGCCGTTCCCGTGCGCTCAGGCCGGTGTTGCAGCCCGGCAACCGGGTTGCGCTGACATGGCGCGCGCGGCTTTCCGAACATCTCGGCGAATTCCGGGTGGAGCCGCTCAGTCAGCGGGCCGGGCTCCTGATGCAATCAGCCACGGCGCTTCACGGCATGCGGGCCATGGCGGCGCTGCTGCGCCTTCTGCCGGAACGCGATCCGCACCGGCACCTTTGCGACGCCGTCGAGGTGATCATTGCACATCTGGAAGACCCGGCGACGGCGGGCGAGCTGTTTGTACGCTTCGAGCTGGCGCTTCTCAACGAGCTCGGATTCGGGCTTGATCTGGCGCGCTGTGCGGCAAACGGTTCGGCGGTAAATCTCGTTTATGTTTCACCGAAATCGGGCAGGGCGGTCTCAAAGGAGGCCGGTGCTCCCTATGCTGACCGGATGCTGGCGCTGCCGGATTTTCTGCGCGCCGACCTCAACGAGGCGGCCGATCGCCCGGGCCTTGCCGCCGGCTTTCGCCTGACCGGTTTCTTTCTCGACCGGCACGTCTACGAGCCGCGCGGGATCAAGCCGGACAGCGCCCGTGAAAGCTTCATTACCGCCACCCTGAAGGCGCTTGAAAAACAGCAGACGGCCTGAATTGTCAGCCCCGCCGTTTTTTCAACAGCCAGGGTTCGTCGCGCTCGCCCGTGATTTCCACCGTATCGCCGACCTGCAGAATGCCTTCGCCGCGCGGCACGGCGTTCCAGCCGAACAGCGGCCCCGGCACGCGACGGTCGCCCGACATGTGCTGCCGGCCCAGCGCAGGCAACGGGTTCGCGCCGCCGCGCGCACCGGTCATCTGGTCCTGGGTCGTCATGATGCAGCGCGAACAGGGCTTGACGAAATCGATCCGGACCCCGGCGACCGTGATGCCCGTCCAGCCGTCCTCAGCCCAGGGGTCTTCACAGTCGAGAACGATATTCGGGCGGAAACGCTCCATGCCGACCGTTGCAGCACCCTGCGCCGCCAGATCGGCATTCAGTGCTGCAAGCGAGCCCGTGGTGGTCACCAGAAGCTGAAAACCATCGGCAAAGGAAACCGGCGTATCGGTTTCAATCCAGTCGCGGCTGGCGATCCGGTTCGCCTGCCGGTCAAAGAAGGCCAGACGCACCGGACGTTCAAGCCAGCTGGAAAGCGTTTCATTCACGCTCGCCGCCGTGCCGGCGGCATTGACGGTATCCTTCCAGACCGTGACGTCGAAGCGCTCCGTGCCGTGCGGGGCCGCAAAAAGCGTCTCCGCGCCATCCATTTCGATTTCCAGCCCCTGATCGCGCTGCCGCACCGAAAGCCGGGCAAGGGCCGGTAATTCGCGCTGGGTGATGAAACGGCCGTCGGGATCGGTGATCACGGCGATCCTGTCGCCCTGAAGGCCCGAAAAACCGCAGTGCCGCTCAGAAAGGGCGATCCCGCGCGCACTTTTGAGCGGATAGATGTTGAGGGCTGCGATTTTCATGGTGAGCTCCGGGAGGATATCGATAAAAAGATACCGGCGCGAGGCCGGCATCTTCGATAAATCCTTAGCTCTTTTCCGCTGGCTTGTCAGCGGTTTCGTCCGCCTTTTCGAGCGGTTTGTCATCCGCGTCCAGCGAGGAAAGCGTGACCTGCGGGAAGGGGATGGAAATGCCGGCTTCGTCAAAGGCGAGCTTGGCGTCGCGGGTCATGACATGGGTGGTCTTCCACCAGACGGCCCCGGGCGCCCAGTAACGCATGGCGACGACAACCGCGCTGTCGCCGAGTTCCTTGACGAAGGCGTAGGGTTCCGGATCGGCAAGCACGTTTTCGTTGTTTTTGGCCAGATCCAGCAGGATGTCGATGGCCTGCCTGAGGTCGTCGTCATAGCCGATACCGATGGCAAGTTCGTGCATGCGCTCGCTGACGCGCGAATAATTGGTGATCGAGACATTCCAGAGCGTGGAGTTCGGCGCCAGGCGGAACAGGCCGTCGATCGTCTTCAGTTCGGTCGCAAACAGGCCGACTTCCTGCACCGTGCCGTCAATCGAACCGGTGCTGATATATTCGCCGACACGGAAGGGACGCAGCACAAGAAGCATGATCCCGGCCGCGATATTCTGCAGCGTGCCCTGCAGGGCAAGACCAATTGCCAGACCGGCAGCACCAAGAGCGGCAAGAATGGAGGCCGTCTGCACGCCAAACTGGCCAAGCACCATGATGATGACGATGGTCAGAACGCCATAGCGTGCGATATTGCCGAAGAAACCGGCCAGCGTGCGGTCGACATTATCGAATTTCAAAAACGCATTCTTGATCGACCGCTGCACGATGGCAGCCACGATCCAGCCGACGATCAGAAGGATGATCGCGCCGAGGACCGAAAATGTGTAGGTGATCACCATTGCCCATATTGCGTTGGCGAAATCGCCGGACGCCTTGAACATGTCGCCGACCTGTTGCTCTATATTATCCATTGAAAATGCCTTGTCTTCGGAAATCGGAAGTGTGTTTTTTGCCTAGCTAGGGCGTTTTCAGATTAAGTCGATGCTACGAAAACTTCAGCGGCGGTGCAACGGCGCATTGGCGGGCGTCAACAGCCCGGTTCCAGAACAAAGGGTATATTGATCTGGCAATCTTTGCCGCGGCCGATTGCCTTCACGGCAGCAATCAGCCGCCCCTTGCAACCGAGTGCCTCATCGCCAAGCGCCACAAGGCGCGCATTCGGCGTGGCACAGGGCGATTGCGCCCTGAGATTTTGCGCCAGCGCGAATTCATCGCGGTCCGGTTCAAGCGCCAGCATGGCGATCAGCGCGGCCGCCGGCGAGCGCGAAACGCCCATCCAGCAATGGATCAGCAGCGGCCCGTCACAGCGACGAACAAAACGGATGATCTGCTCGATATGCGAAGCCTCCGGAGCGACCAGGTTTCCGGTTCCGGCAAAGGCGATATCATTCATTCGGAGCGTGAGATGACGGCGCGGTTCGATCATGCCGGGCCGGGCGAAATCGTGACCATTGGCCATCAGCGACAGCATGTGGCGGCAGTCGTGGCGGGCAGCCATTTCGCCGATGCGCGCAAGCGGACTGACGACAATTCTGGCGGTCACCCGCTGCTCCGCTTCGCAGGCGCGGGCGTGCTGGCGCGTTCGCTCTCGATTTCCGAAAAGCGGGCGAGAAAGCGGGTCTGTGCGTCCGTGGTCGCCATCGGCTCGACGGTCAGCATCTCGATCGACACACCGTTCGGCTCGCCGAAGAAGCGTTTTGCTTCGGCATGCGAGAAACCGGCCAGCGTGATCGCCTCGAAATAGGCTGCGATACGGTCGGCCGCCTTGATCCTGGATTTCAGGGTGCGGGAGGGGTGCGGTGGCAGGCCAAAGCGCAGATGGACAGCGGCCTCAAGCCGCTTTTCCACGCTCTTGTAACCGCCGCCGACCACCGCCTTGAACGGCGAGATCATGTCGCCGATCACATATTCCGGCGCGTCGTGCAGAAGCGCCATCTGACAGTCTTCAGGGCTCGCCTTGTAGCAGTGCATGAAAATGGTTTCGACCACGAGACTGTGCTGGGCGACGGAATAGGCATGGGCGCCGACCGTCTGCCCGTTCCAGCGGGCCACCCTGGCAAGGCCGTGGGCAATGTCGGAAATCTCGACATCGAGCGGGGAGGGGTCGAGCAGGTCGAGGCGGCGGCCGGAGAGCATGCGCTGCCAGGCGCGGACATCGGTCTTGGCCATGGTCAGTCGGTCTCCGTGCCTGAGGCTTCCAGCGTCACGCCGCTCCATGCGTAAGGTGTCACGCTGACCGGCATGCCGTTGACGCTGACATCGCCGCTGGCGGCCGCGATACGATCCACGCGGACGATTGCCATGGCCTTGCCGTCACTGACAGAACAGATCGTGCCGGCGATCTTGCCGCCTGCCTGCACGGCGCCGTCGTCTGCTGTAAACGGCTCGGCGGCTGCAAGCTGCACGAGCCTGCGGCGGGCCATGCCGCGGTGATGCATGCGCGAAACCACTTCCTGGCCGACATAGCAGCCCTTGCGGAAGTTCAGTCCGCCATTGCTGTCATAGAGGATATCGTGCGGGAAAACATCCTGCGCGGCATAATCGGCATGCAGTTCCGCCACGCCCGCTTCAATGCGCAGCTTTGTATATGTTTCAGGGTCTTGCGCGGCGTCGTTATACCTGCCGGGCAGGCGCATCAGGGGCATGTCGGCAAGCGCGAAACGTCTGTCCGGCAGGGCCCCTTCGGGGGCTGCGGTGTCGCCATAAAAGAGGGTGGCGCCATCATGTTCAGGCGTTGCGATGGTGACCTTGGCGCGCAGCTTGTACAGCATCAGCCGCTTTGCCAGCGCTGACTGGTCGTCCGCATGGGTTTCGATCAGAAAGCCGTCCGGGCTGCGGGAGATCAGGAAATCGAACATGATCTTGCCCTGCGGCGTCAAAAGCGCGCCGGGCCAGGCTTCGCCTGCAGGTAACCCCTCGATGTTCGTGGTTACCAGGTTTTGCAGAAACGTTTCGGCGTCCTCACCCGCAAGCGTGATGAAGGCCCTGTCCGGAAGGTGGATCGATGCCATGTTCGTCCCTTTCATGCACGCCGCGCGCGCTGATCGAATCGCGATCCGATTTGTCACGCGGTCGGCGGCATTCGTCAATGCGGGAAGGAAAATCCCGGGGCGGGCGTCATAACGGCCGCAGGGGCAAAACTACTGCAGAATGCGATCGGGTGAAAACTCACCGGCCAACATGCGCTCGCGCAGCGATTCCAGCATCGCTTCAGCGCCTTCCTCGCCAATCATCCGCACGGTCTCGCGCATGGCCAGCGCCAGCGCCGCATCGGCAATGATCTCGGGTTCGATGCCATCGGCAACACCATCGGCCCATGCTTCGTTCTGGTACTCGAGAGCCGCCTGCATCTTTTCCCGCACGATCATATCGTCGATTTCATTGGCATTCGGCTTCATCTGAGTTCCTTGCTGGCTTCTCGTTCTTGGTTGTTCCGGGGCCTATCGTAACAAGTTTTTATGCGGTCTGTCAGCGCCGCTGACATAAAAAGTCAACAGCCGGTTAACAGACGGGCCAAGCGCTTTGCGTGGCAGCGCGAATGTGTCGCTTCGGTCACACTTTCAAGCCGGCTAGATCATCGGGTGGTTAATCTGAACCGCCCGATGATCCAGCTCTTTGTTTTGACGCATCGGGTTATCGAGAAACCGGATTCCACTTTTTCGCCCGATGCTCTAGCCGAGCTTTTCGGCGCATTCGAGAACGCTTGTCGGCACATTCATGGTCCGAATGTCGCCAAGCGCATACCAGCCGAGGTCGTCGGCGTCATCTGCGGCGACAGCCACGACGTCGTCTTCCACGTCGGCGAGAAACACGCTCAGCCGGTAGAAGCTGGTGATCTGTCCGCTGTCATCCCGGTCTATCAGATCATATACGGCAAAGAGATCGGCGCGGTTTGCGGCAAGACCGGTTTCCTCGGCAAGTTCGCGGATGGCGGCCTGTTCGGCGGTTTCGCCGGCTTCGGCCTTGCCGCCGGGAAAGGCATACATCGCCTGTGCGGGCGGATTTGCCCGGCGCACGAGCAGGAATTTTCCGCCGCGACGGACGATCACGGAGGAGGCGGGCTTGGGTGAAACGGACATTGGGTTCCTTCCGGCATGCTCATCAGGCCCGCGGGGAACGGCGGGCCTTGTCATTCATCGCGCAAGATGAAATCTATGGGTAATGTGCGGACGTTTCGGCCTGATAACAACCCCTGATGCAACGGCGGAAGCCTTCGATCTGACGGCGATCGATTCATTTCCGCCGCGCTACAATATCGCGCCCTCGCAGCCGATCCTGATGGTGATCAACGCCTCGGAACTGACCGGCGGCGGTGAGGGGCGGACAGCCATGCTGGCGCGCTGGGGGCTGATTCCTGCCTGGGTGAAGGATGGTCGCGATTTTCCGCTGCTGTTCAATGCCCGCTCGGAAAGTGCTGCCGAAAAACCGGCCTTTCGCGGCGCCATGCGTCATTTCAGGGCTCTGGTGCCGGCAAGCGGCTTTTTCGAATGGCGCAGAACCGGCGGCAGGGACACGGCGCAGCCTTACTGGATCCGTCCGCGTCATGGCGGGCTGATTGCCCTTGCCGGGCTGATGTCGCCCTGGCAGGGCGCCGACGGAACCGAACTTGACACCGGAACCATTCTCACGACGGCCGCAAGCGGCGTGGTCGCGAAACTGCACGAGCGGTCGCCCGTGGTCATCATGCCGGATGATTTCGAGCGCTGGCTCGATTGCCGCACCCTTGAGCCGCGTCATGTCGCCGATCTGCTGCGGCCGCCGCCTGACGATTTCTTCGAGGCCTTTCCGGTTTCAAAGGCCGTCAGCAATGCCCGTAATCTCGGTGCGGACCTGATCGCGCCGATCGGTCCGGCGCTTTTGCCGGACGCACCTGAAGCAGGGCCGGACGAGCAGATGGACCTCTTCTGAAGTCCACCAGTTCAGATATCGAGGTCGAGGCGGTTCTTGCGCGGATGTTCGGGATCGTCCTCGTCATCCACATCATCATCCTCTTCCATCACCAGCGTGCCGTATTTGGAGTGCCAGGCGCGCGCACCCAGCGGAAGGGCTGCCAGGTAAAGGGCTGAACCGGCAATCATCACATGCCATGTATAGGCAACGAGCAGGGCGACGGAGAGCACCGCAAGCAGCATCATCGGCAGCGCGAATTCGCGGCGGACATTGAGGCCGAGGCTCTTTCCCGACCAGACCGGCAGGCGGCTGATCAGCAGAAAGCCGATGAGGACGGTATAAAGCGAGCAGGCAAGGGCGATGCCTCGGTTCGACTGCATGCCGAGAAAGCCGAGATAGACCGGCAGCAGCACGATGATGGCGCCGGCCGGCGCGGGCACGCCGACGAAATATTCACCCTGCCAGCTTGCCTTGCGCTTGCGGTCGGCCATCACGTTGAAGCGCGCCAGCCGAAGGGCTGCGGCAATGGCATAGAGCAGGGCGGCAATCCAGCCGGGCGTGCCGGCATCGTCCAGCAGGTAGATGTAGGAGACCAGCGCCGGCGCGATGCCGAAATTGACGATGTCGGCCAGCGAATCCATCTGCTCGCCGAATTTCGACGATGCCTTCAAAAGGCGCGCCAGCCTGCCGTCGACCCCGTCCAGAAATGCGGCGATCAGCAGCATCATCACGGCTTCGGGAAACTTTCCCTCGATCGCCTGCCGGATACCGGAAAGCCCGGCGCAGATGGCAAGCACCGTGACCAGATTGGGGATGATCAGGCGAAGCGGAATTTCCCTTAAGCGCGGTCCGCGCCCGGATTGATCCGGGGCGGGTTTCGGTCGCGTTGAAAGCGGCGTTTCGTTATCACTGTCGGCCATCAGATCCGCCGTCCGGCAACGGGCAGTTCGAAATCACCGAAGACAGCCAGCACGGTCTCACCGGCCGTCGCCGTCTGGCCGACGGCAACCCGCGGCGTGGTGCCGGCGGGCAGGTAGACGTCGAGCCTGGAGCCGAAACGGATCAGGCCGAAGCGCTCGCCCGCGTCCACGACATCGCCGTTTTCTGCAAAGCAGACAATCCGGCGGGCGACGAGACCGGCGATCTGGACAACGCCGATGGCGCCATGGGCGGTGTCGAGCACCACGCCGTTGCGTTCGTTGTCTTCGCTCGCCTTGTCGAGTTCGGCATTGAAGAACTTGCCCGGCCGGTAATGGATGCCGCGAACCGTGCCCGCCATCGGCGCGCGGTTCACATGGCAGTTGAACACGTTCATGAACACGCAGATCCTGAGCATGGGCTCGCTGCCCAGGCCCATTTCCTGCGGCGGAATTTCCTCGCTGATGGAGGAAACGCGGCCATCGGCGGGGCTGATGACGATATCGTCATCCTGGGGAACAACGCGTTCGGGATCGCGGAAGAAATAGGCGCACCAGAGTGTGGCGAACAGGCCGATCCAGAACAGCGGATCGGCAATCCAGCCGAGAATGAGCGTTGCGACAAGGAAGATCGCGATGAAGGGATATCCCTCCTTGTGGATGGGCACCATGGCCTTCCTGATCGAATCGAAAACGGTCATATGGTTATCGGGCTCCCGGGGCCGCTTGTGTTCCGCCGCCAATATGTTTGACGTTTGAAAACCTTACAGGTTCCAATGTGAGTTGAAAATGATTCTCCGGCCGCAGCGGCAATTGCCTCAATTGGCCGGATCGAGCCGCATGATCACGCCCATATCGTCGCTTTCGCGGACCTCGCGCAGATGCTCCTCGGCAAGGGTGGCTTCGCGCTGGCGTTCCCACATCTGCGCATAAAGCCCGTTTTGGGCCAGCAGATCGCCATGGGTGCCGCGTTCGGCGATCTCGCCGCGCTTGAGCACGATAATCTCGTCGGCGCCGATGACGGTGGAAAGCCGGTGGGCGATGACGACCGTCGTGCGGTTTTTCGAAACCACGTCAAGGGCGGCCTGGATTTCCCGCTCGGTCTGGGTGTCGAGCGCCGATGTCGCCTCGTCGAGAAGGAGGATCGGCGGCGCTTTCAGGATGGTGCGGGCAATGGCGACGCGCTGTTTTTCGCCGCCCGACAGCTTCAGCCCGCGTTCGCCGACCTGGGTTTCGAAACCTTCGGGAAGCTGACGAATGAAGTCTCCGACCTGCGCCAGTTCCGCTGCCGCGTTGACCTCTTCGTCGGTCGCCGATGTCCGGCCATAGCGGATATTGTAGGCGATCGTGTCGTTGAACAGCACGGTATCCTGCGGCACCATGCCGATGGCTTCCCTGAGGCTGTGCTGGCGCACCTCGCGCAGATCCTGCCCGTCAATGGTGATCGCGCCCTCATTGACATCGTAGAAGCGGAACAGCAGGCGGGAAATCGTCGATTTGCCCGCACCTGTCGGCCCGACGATGGCAACCGTCTTGCCGGCGGGCACCTCGAAGGAAATCCCCTTCAGGATCGGCCGCGCCGGGTCATAGGCGAAGTGCACGTCCTTGAAGGCTATCGCGCCCTGGCGGATCTGCAGGTCCTCGGCATCGGGCTTGTCGGTGATTTCCGGATCGACTTCGAGGATGTTGAACATTTCCTCGATATCGGTCAGCCCCTGACGGATTTCGCGATAGACCGAACCGATGAAATTCAGCGGAATGGCCAGCTGGATCAGCATGGCATTGACGAACACGAAATCGCCGATCGTCTGCGTGCCGTTTTTGACGGCAAGCGCCGACAGCACCATCATCAGCGTCATGCCGGCGCCGAAGATCAGGCCCTGACCGAAGTTCAGCCAGCCAAGCGAGGTCCAGATGCGCGTTGCCGCGACCTCGTATTTGGCCATCGAACTGTCGTAGCGACAGGCTTCCATGTCTTCATTGCCGAAATATTTGACGGTTTCGTAGTTCAGCAGCGAGTCGATTGCCTTGGTGTTGGCATCGGTGTCGCTGTCATTCATCTCGCGGCGAATGGCGATGCGCCAGTCGCTGGCCTTGATCGTGAACCAGACATAAAGCACGACGGTGACGGCGGTAATCGCCAGATAGTCGAAGCCATAACCCCACCAGAAGATGATGGCGACCAGCAGAAATTCCAGCACCGTCGGCAGGGTGGCCAGGATCGTGAAGCGGACAATCGTCTCGATGCCCTTGGTGCCGCGCTCGATGATGCGCGAAAGACCGCCGGTCTTGCGCGAAAGGTGAAAGCGCAGCGCCAGCTGGTGCATATGCACGAAGACCCGGTAGGCGAGCTGGCGCACGGCATATTGGCCGACGCTGGCAAACAGCGCGTCGCGCAGCTGGTTGAAACCGAGCTGGCCGATGCGCGCCAGATTGTAGAACAGCACCAGCGTGACGGCGCCAAACAGGAAGGCCGGCAGAATTGTGTTGATCTCGAGTTCGCCCGTCAGCGCATTGGTGACCCATTTGAACGAGTAGGGCACGAGCAGAAGTATGAGCTTGGCGATAACCAGCGCGATTGTCGCGTAGACAACACGCCGCTTGAGGTCCGGGCGGGCCGATGGCCAGATATACGGCCACAGATTGATGATTGTGTGAAACGGATTGGCGGAATCCGCTGATACGGTTCTCTGGCCTTCTGCCATGATCATCCTTCGGCTCAAGGCCGATCGGCCGAGCCATTGTAAATGTGTTCAGGGTCGGGAAAACAACGCAAGACGCGCGGCTTTGGATCGCCAGATAAGGCTGATTGCAGCCGATTGCAATGGCGAGGGGCCGTGTGGCGGCCCCTCACACCTTACCGGTCTTCCGGCGGCAGCTGATATTCCGGCCCCACCGGCATGCCTTCGAGCAGGCGGCGGTGGATGGTTTCCGCCTCGCTGTCGGGCAGCGGCTGGCCGGGCAGCGAGAAGACCTGACCCGGCAAGATGAGGTCCGGATTGAGGATCTGGGTCTCGTTGGCAAGGTAGATCGTGGTGTAGCGCACGCCACGTCCGTAGACCCGGCGCGAAATCCGCCAGAGATTGTCGCCGCGGCGGATGATGACGGCATTGTCGCTGCCCTGAAGCTGCGGTTGCGTAAATGTCCGGGTTCCGTCGGTCTGCGCCGCGCTGGTGCCGGCGCTGTCGGCGGAAACCGCGGCAATCTGGTCGCCCGGCGGCCGGTCGAACGGCACGATTGCACGGGCGATCACCTGATTGTCCTCGTCCAGCATGTCGACCCGGATGGTGTGAACGCCGACCGAAACGTCTGTTTCTGCTTCCAGCACATAATTTCCATCGGTGTTGACGGAGCCATCGCTGAGAAATGCGTCATCGATATAGCCGCGAATGATCGCGTCCGGCGCGCCTTCGCCGGCAATGAACAGCATATTGTCCTCAATCTCCACGGCCTTGATGCTGACGGTCGCATCGACGGGTTCGCGGTCGGCTGCGGGTTCCTGTTCCGCCGTTGTCTGCGCGCCGTTGCCTTCGCCAGCTGTTTCGACGTTGACGGCCGGCAGGTCGGTGTCCTGTCGATCATCGCCGGAGACGTTGCCCTGGTTTCCGGCGCCGGTCGCAGCGGCTTCTTCGTCTTCGCCGGCCGTCGGTGTCGTGGCCACGAGCGTATCGTCGGGAAGCGAGGATTGCAGCTCCGGCGCGGAGATGATTTCCGAGGCCTTGCCGGGCTCGGTGATCAGCGCCAGAAGCTCGCCGCTGTCATCTTCCGGGATCGAGACCGTTGCCGTCTGCTGCGATCGCGCGCTGCGCCCGTCGGGCATGGTGACGTTGAGATAGAGCAGGTGATCGCCCGGTGTCAGCGGCGTTTCCACGATGGCGACGAAATCGCCGGTGTCGGTGACTTCGGAGGAGGCGAGAACAGTGTCGTCTTCCTTGACATCGAGAACGCCGAGCGGTTCGGCAGCACCGGCAATCACGGCGGTGCCGTCGGGTTCCACCCGCAACACATCGAATGTCGGGATACGCAGTTGCGCGGCTTGCCGGGTTTCGTCGTCTGCGCCGTCTGCGGTCGTGCCTGCGCTTTCGGCGGTATCCTGCTGATGGTCGGGTTCGGGAGCGGCGCTTTCGGTCGTCTGCGTTGCCGGTGCGCTATCCTGCCGCTCGGCGACGTCGCCATCCTTGTCGCGCAGCATGAAGTAGGCGCCGGCCGCAACGAGCACGAGGATAATTACCGCAATGATGACACGTGTGTTGTTCTTGTTCATTCGTCACTCCAGACACGGCGCCATGCCCATGGTGCCGGTTCCCTGAAAACGCTAGTCATAGTAAGGTTTATACACAAGTCTTCATTCGCACTTGCGGGAAACCGTGAACAGGGTAAACGCCCGATTGTGATCGATTTGCAATCAACTTGACCGGCAATGGCCAAATGGGGTTCAGTAAACCCATGAACAGCGAACATGATACGATTCGATCCATCTGTGTATATTGCGGGTCCAGACCGGGCGGCGAGGCGAGTTATATGGCCGCCGGCAAGACGCTGGGCTCGGCAATCGCGAAAGCCGGTTACCGCCTCGTCTATGGCGGCGGAACCAAGGGCATTATGGGGGCCGTTGCCGAGGGCATGCTCGAAAATGACGGCCACGTGGTCGGCATCATCCCCGAATTCCTTGTCGATATGGAGGCAACCCGCCATCAGCTGGAAGCGCTCGACGAGTTGATGATCACGCCGGACATGCATGTGCGCAAGCATACCATGTTCGAGCGCGCCGATGCATTCGTCGCCCTGCCGGGCGGTATCGGCACACTCGAGGAAATCGTCGAGATCATGACCTGGGCCCAGCTCGGCCGCCACTCCAAGCCGATGATCTTCGGCAATGTCGATGGTTTCTGGAACCCGATGATCCAGTTGCTCGACCATATGAGCGAGCAGGGCTTTCTGCACACCAGCCATCAGGTGCGTCCGCGCCTCATCGACGATGTCAATGAAATCGTGCCGACGATCGAGGCCCTGTGGTCCGAGCGCGACAGCGACGACGAAGGCGAAAAGCACATCATCAGCCGGCTCTGATTCGCATGAGTGCCGGTTACCGGGCCTTCCGGTGACCGCCTGGCTCAGTCGTTGCCGGCCGCCTCGTTCAGACGCTCGATATCGGGCACGGTGACGTGGCGGTTGTTTTCCACCAGAATCACCTTTTCCTTGCGCAGCTTGGTCATCTGACGGCTGACCGTTTCGATGGTCAGACCGAGGAAGTCGGCAATATCGGCGCGCGACAGCGGCAGATCGAAAGTGCAGCCGTCATCGGCTTCCGGATCGATATGGGTGGCGATCAGATGCAGGAAGGAGGCGACCTTCTCGCGCGCGGTCTTGCGTCCGAGCGTCAGCATCCAGTCGCGCGCCTCGTCGAGTTCCTTCAGCGACTGGTCGTAGAGCTTGTGTTCCAGCCCGGGCGTGTCGGCGATCATCCGTTCGACGGCCGCGCGCGGAAAGGCGCAGATCTCGGTTGTCGTGGCGGCCTCGGCCGTCAGCGAGCTTTCCCGCGAAAACGGACGGCCCAGAAAATCCGGTGCGAACTGAAGCCCGACGATCTGCTGGCGGCCGTCGGCCATCATCTTGGACAGCTTCACGACACCGCGCAGAATGTTCGAATAGGTGTTGACGTTCTCGCCCTGGCCGACAACCTCGGTGCCCGGATCGATCGTCCGCTTTGCGGAATGCTTGTTGAGCGCAGCAAGCTGTGAGCCGTTCAGAACCGAGCAGATGCCTCCGTGACGCGCCTCGCAGGCCCGACAGACCTGCGGTATGACATCCTCGTCAGTTGTGATATGCGGCTTTTCGTCCATGGTTTCACCAAACTGCAGCCATGTCATATGACTGTCTTTGTTTTCCGGTTCCGCTCTAGACGCCCTTTTGACGGCGCGCAACCGTTTAGCGGCTGAAGTCAGCGGTCTACATATGTATCTCTTGATTAAAGTCAAAGCCGGGGCGAGTGCAAGGCGTTAACGAAAATCTTATCCCGAATGAAGGAGGGTTTTCCGTCATGACATCAGGCAGGCAATTGCTGACCCGGTTTTCGCGACCCGTTCCGCGCTATACCAGCTATCCGACGGCGCCGCATTTCCACGGCGGCATTTCCGCCGGCGATGTCGCCGGCTGGATGCGCGGGCTGGAAGCGGGCCAGAGCCTTTCGCTTTATGTCCACATTCCCTATTGCGACCGGCTGTGCTGGTTCTGTGCCTGTCACACCAAGCACACGCTCCGATACGCGCCGATTGCCAGCTATCTGGAGAGCCTGAAGCGGGAGATCGAAACGGTCGGGGCGCTTGTATCGCCCGACGTCAGGGTGACGGCGCTGCACTGGGGCGGCGGTTCGCCGACCATGCTGAAGCCCGCCGACATGCGGGCGCTGATGGGCTGGTTGCGCACGGCCTTCCATTTTGCCGATGATGCCGAAATCAGCGTCGAGATGGACCCGAACGATCTCGATGACGCGCGCTATGATGCGCTTGCCGATATCGGCGTGACCCGTGCCAGCCTCGGGGTGCAGGATTTCGATGAAAAGGTGCAGAAGACCATCAATCGTCTGCAAAGCTTCGAGCAGACGGCTGCGGTGATTTCGGCCATGCGGGCGCGGGGCGTGCGCTCCGTCAACTGCGATCTGCTTTATGGTCTGCCCTATCAGAGCCTCGAAACGCTCACGCATACGGTCGAACAGATCATATCGTTGCGCCCGGACCGGATCGCGCTTTTCGGCTATGCCCATGTGCCGTGGATGAAAAAACACCAGACGCTGATTCCCGAAGATGCGCTGCCCGATGCCGCCGCCCGTTTCGAGCAGATGACGCTTGCCGGCGAATTGCTGGCGAATGCGGGATATGACCAGATCGGCATCGATCACTTTGCGCTTCCTGGCGACAGCCTTGCAAGGGCGGCAAAGTCCGGCAGGCTGCGCCGCAATTTTCAAGGCTATACGGATGAAAGCGCCGATGCGCTGATCGGGCTTGGGGCATCCTCCATCAGTGAAGTGCCGCAAGGTTACTGGCAGAACATGCCGGCGATCGGCGAATACCGGCGGCTGGCCGAAGCCGGCGATCTGCCCGTCGTGCGCGGCATAGCGCTGGACGATGAAGACCGGATGCGTGGTTTCGTGATTGAAAAAGTGATGTGCGCCTATGGCTTTTCAAGCTGTGAATTGCGCGCGCGTTTCGGCGCGGCGGCCGGGCCTGTGATCGAGGAAGCGCGGGCTTATGCACGGCAGAATCCGGATGTCTGCAGCTTCGATGCTTTCGGATTTCGACTGCAAAAAGACGCTTTTCCGTTTGCCCGCTCTGTTGCCGCGCATTTTGATACCTATCTTGAGGGCGGCCGGGGCCGGCATTCGGCTGCGGTCTGATCAAATGTCGAAAAAACATCATCTGACGCCTTGCGGCCATTGGCTTTTCGCCAATCTTTGCCTATGAGAAGGGCTGAATTGATAGATTGAAGAGGTACAGGGCGTGAGCGCTACATTCGATAAAGTTGCCGATATCATTGCGGAAACGAGTGAAATCGACCGCGACAAGATTACGCCGGAAAGCAACACGATCGACGATCTGGGTATCGACAGCCTCGATTTCCTGGATATCGTCTTTGCCATCGACAAGGAATTCGGTATCAAGATTCCGCTCGAGAAATGGACTCAGGAAGTCAACGAGGGCAAGGTCGATGCGGATGAGTACTTCATCCTGAAGAATCTCTGCGCCAAGATCGATGAACTCAGGGCGGCCAAAGAGTCCTGATTGCGCGGACAGCCCTCCATGCGGACAAGCTTCGGTGCCTGCCTTGGTGTCCGCTTCCTGGCCGATGTTGATGCAGGCGGGAGAGGCTGAAGGCATTCATGCTGCTCGAATATTTTCAGATGATCGATGAAGTCGTGTCGGTGGACCTGTCCGCCGGCACGGTTCGTGCACGCTCGACGGTGCCGGAAAAAAGCCCTGTCTTCGAGGGGCATTTTCCCGGCATGCCGCTTGTGCCCGGCGTGCTGCTGATCGAAACCATGGCGCAGGCCTCCGGCCTGATGCTTCTGGGCGTCAACAATTGTTCTGCGATGCCGTTTCTGATGATGGTCGACAGCGCCAAGCTGCGCAGCTTTGTCGCGCCGCATGCCGTTCTCGAGATCGAGGCGGCGCTGGAGCACGAGGGCTCGGGCTTTGCCGTGACCAAGGCAAAGATCGCGTCTGACGGCAAGCCTGTTGCCAGCGCGCAGCTGAAATTCAGAACGCTCTCTTTTGAAGACAATGATCTGGCGCCGATCGTCAGGCGACGGGCCGAAGAAGTCGGCCTGTTTGCTGCGATCGAAAACGGCCAGACCGTGGAAAGGTCCTGAAATGACGAAATCGGACAATGATGTCGTTGTCACCGGTATCGGGCTTGTGACCAGTTTCGGTGTCGGTCAGGCGCCGCATGTCGCCATGCTGACCGGCAGCGCTGCGCCCGAGATCAACATCGACAGCGAAATCTGCGCGCCGTATCCGGTGCATCCGCTGCCCGAGATCGACTGGAAAGAGCAGATCCCGAAACGCGGCGATCAGCGGCAGATGGAAAACTGGCAGCGGCTCGGTGTCTATGCGGCCGGTCTTGCGCTCGATGATGCCGGCGTGAAGGGCAATGAAGAGGTCTGTTCGACAATGGACATGATCGTGGCGGCCGGTGGCGGCGAGCGCGATATTGCCGTCGATACCATGATCGTCAATGAAGGTCTGGAGCGCTCCGACCGCGAAATTCTGCTCAACGAGAAGCTGACCACGGAACTGCGGCCGACGCTGTTTCTGGCCCAGCTTGCCAATCTGGTTGCGGGCAATATTTCCATCGTTCACAAGGTTACCGGCTCTTCGCGCACCTTCATGGGCGAAGAGGCTGCCGGTATTTCCGCAGTGGCCACCGCCTATGCCCGCATTCTGGCAGGCCAGTCGACGCATACGCTTGTCGGCGCGTCCTATGTTGCCGAACGCCGGGACATTCTGTTGATGATGGAAGCCGTCCACGCGCTGTCGCGCGGAAAATGGGAACCGCTCTGGGACCGCGCGGCCGAAGATGACGGCAGCATGGTCATGGGCTCTGCCGGTGCATTCCTGGTGCTCGAATCGCGTGCCTATGCCGAAGCGCGCGGCGCACATATCTACGCGACGCTTAGCGGTGTCGAAGGTGACCGCGGCAAGCGCGATGACGGCAGGCTGGAGAAGCGGCTTGGCCGGCTTTTCGCCGATGCAGGCTTTGAGGGCGGAAACGGCGAGGCCGTGTTTTCCGGCGCCACCGGCCTCAGCGAACTGACGAAGCGCGAGGCTGATTTCCTCAAGGGCGCATTCCCGGATACGCCGTTGCGCGGTTATACCGGTATTACCGGCCATGCCATGGAAGCCAATTTCCCCCTCGGTATTGCGCTTGGCGCGCTGGCGCTCGACAGCAAGACCCCGGTTCCCGTCTTCAATGAAGGCGAAGAACAGATGACGGCGCCGGCACAAAAGATCGCCGTGACCAATGTTGGCCTGCAGCGCGGCGAAGGCGTTGCCGTGCTTGCCGGCGAAAACTGAGAAAGGACGGGCAGATGCGTAACAGATTTACCGATCATCTTGGCCGTCCGCTTGTCGCGGTAACGGGAATGGGCGTCGTGACCTCGCTCGGTCGCGGCCTTCAGGACAACTGGTCGCGGCTGACCGGCGGCGTTTCCGGCATTCACGCGATTTCGCGCTTTCCCACCGACCACCTGCCGACGCGGATTGCCGGCACGGTGGATTTCATTGCCTCCGAAGCCAACCCGGTGGCGCGCTCCTATGCGTTTGCCGAAGCGACGATCGAGGAAGCCCTCGAAATGGCCGGGCTTTCCGGTGATTTCGATGCGCCGCTGTTTCTGGCCGCCCCGCCGGTTGAGCCGGAATGGTCGATGCGTTTTGATCTGGGCGACCGCGCACCGCCGCCGCAGGAAGACAACGACGTCTATGTCCGTTTCCTGGCGGCCATGCGCGAAAAGGCCGATCCGGCCTTCCACGAAGCCGTCATGTTCGGCTCGATTTCGGAGCGGATCGCCGACCGGTTCGGCACGCGCGGCCTTCCGGTCACGCTGTCGACGGCCTGCGCCTCCGGCGCCACGGCAATCCAGCTCGGTGTCGAAGCCATTCGCCAGGGCCGCACCGACAAGGCGATGACCGTGGCCACAGACGGCTCGGTGACGGCCGAGGCGCTGGTGCGCTTCTCGCTGCTGTCGGCGCTTTCGACCCAGAACGATCCGCCGGAGAAGGCATCCAAGCCGTTCAGCAAGGATCGTGACGGTTTCGTGATCGCGGAAGGGGCGGCAACGCTTATTCTGGAATCGCTGGAAGCCGCCCATGCCCGCGGCGCCACGGTTTACGGGATCGTTCGCGGCTGCGGCGAAAAGGCGGATCATTTCCACCGCACCCGGTCCTCGCCCGACGGCGGCCCGGCGATTGCGACCATCCGCGCAGCCCTTGAGGATGCGGGGCTCGGTATCGACGAGCTTGATTACATCAACGCCCATGGCACCTCGACGCCGGAAAACGACAAGATGGAGTATTCCGCGCTCAAGGCCGTTTTCGGCGAAGAGAAAATGCCCTCCATCCCGCTGTCATCGAACAAGTCGATGATCGGCCACACGCTGACGGCGGCGGGCGCGGTCGAAGCGGTATTCTCGCTGCAGACCATGCTGACGGGCGTGCTGCCGCCGACCATCAACTACGTCAATCCCGATCCGCTGATCGAGCTCGACGTGGTGCCGAACACCAGCCGGGAGGCATCGGTGTCCTCCGTGCTGTCCAACTCGTTCGGTTTCGGCGGGCAGAATGCCTGCCTGGTGATGACGCGCGAGCCGTCCTGAGGGCGGACGCGTCGGTTTTTTGGGCAGGTTATGCTGCCTTTGACGAGACTGCGAAGGAATGACCAATGCGCGCATTGCAGCTGACGGATGACCGCAAGATCGAAATTCGGGACGTCGCCGAACCGGAAGCGCCCGGACCGGGAGAGGTGACGCTGAGGCCGAAGGCGGTCGCGCTCAACCACATCGATGTCTGGGGCTGGCGCGGTATGGCCTTTGCCAAGCGCAAGCTGCCGCTGACCATCGGTGCGGAAGCCTCCGGCATTGTCGAGGCCATCGGCCCCGGCGTTGCCAATGTCCTGCCCGGGCAGCTGGTGTCGATCTTCGGTGCACGGGTGTGCGGCCATTGCAAGGCCTGTCGCGAGGGCAGGGACAATCTGTGCGAACATGTCGGCGGCGTGCACGGCTTTCATCTCGACGGTTTTGCCCAGGACCGGATCAATATCCCCGCCCGCCAGCTTGTCGTCGCGCCGCCCGGCGTGGATGCGATTGCCGCAGCGCTTGCGCCGGTCACATTCGGCACGGTCGAGCACATGCTGTTCGACAATGCGAAGCTCCAGCCGGGTGAGAGCATTCTGGTCCATGCCGGTGGTTCGGGCATCGGTTCGGCGGCCATCCAGCTGGCCAAGAAGATGGGCTGCACCGTGATCACCACGGTCGGCTCGGCCGACAAGATGGAAAAGGCCCGCGCGCTCGGCGCCGACCATGTGATCAATTACCGCGAGGACCGCTTTGAAGGCGTGGTGCGCAAGATCACCAAGAAGAAGGGCGTCGATGTCGTCTTCGAACATGTCGGCGCGGATACCTGGGCGGGCTCGATGCTGTCGATGAAACGCGGCGGCCGGCTGGTGACCTGCGGATCGACGTCGGGCGTTTCCACCAACGTCAATCTGATGATGCTTTTCCAGCAGCAGCTGAAATTCTTCGGTTCGTTCGGCTGCCGCATGGAAAACATGGCCGATGCCATGCAGAAGATGGCGCAGGGGATCGTTCATCCGGTCATCGATACGCTGGTTGATTTCGACGGTATCGACAAGGCGCTGGAACGGATGGAAAGCCGTCAGGTTTTCGGAAAGATTGTGCTCGAAATCGGCGACTGAGCTTTCATCGTCTCAGCGCTTGGCGCAAACGGAAATCGCCGTTAAAAGGCTGGCAGTGCGGCGGCAAACGTGCTGCCCGCAGTCAATCTGGATCTGATTTCGTGAAATCCCTCATCACCCGCATCGTTCTCAAGACCCGCCAGTTTCAGCAATGGCTGGTGGCACATCTGGTTTTTAGCCTGCTTTCGGTTCTCAAGCTGTTTCCGGCTGATGGCTCGATCCGCTTTGCCGATTGGGCAATGCGCAAGATCGGCCCGCTGACCGGCCGTCACAAGCTGGTGCTGGAAAACCTGCACCGGGCCTTTCCCGACATGGACGAAGCGGAAATCCAGCGGATCGCACTGGCCAGCTGGGGGCATATCGGGCGCCTTGCCGCCGAATATGTGTTTCTCGACGAAATCTTTGATTTCGACCCGGAAAAGCCCGATTCCGGTCGGGTCGAGGTCGAGGGCGTCGAGCGCTTCATGGAACTGCTGGCGCGCGACAAGCCCTTCATCGTGTTCACAGCCCACACGGCCAATTTCGAGCTTCTGCCGGTGGCGGCCGCCTCGTTCGGCCTGAATGTGACCGTGCTGTTCCGACCGCCGAACAATCCCTATATCGCCAAGAAGGTTTTCCGCTTCCGCCGCAAGCGCATGGGCGAGCTGGTTCCCTCACATGCAGGTTCCGCTTTCGCGCTTGCCAATGCGCTGGAGGCGGGCAGGGGCGTCGGCGTGCTCGTCGATCAGAAATTCAAGCGCGGCATGACCTCGCAGTATTTCGGCCAGGATGTGCGCACCAATCCGCTGCTGGCCAAGCTGGCGCGTCAGTTTGCTTGCCCCGTGTTTCCCGCGCGCTGCATCCGGCTGCCGAACAACCGTTTCCGGCTGGTGCTTGAAGAGGAGATGCCGGTTCCGATGACACCGGCGGGAAGCGTGGATGTGCCGGCAACCGCACAGGCGCTCAACGACAAGGTTGAAGCCTGGGTGCGCGAATATCCCGAACAGTGGCTCTGGTATCATGATCGCTGGAGCCGCCGGAAGCGATAGCGGCCGGCGTCTTCATGGTCGCCGTCTTCACGGTTGCAGGCGGTTGGCCACCAGCTCTTGCTCAAGCGCAATATGGCGCCGCAGGGCGCCGAACAGGCCGCGCAGCATGTAGCCGACGGCTTCGGTGTTGACCACATCGCCCGATGAAAGCCGTTTGAGCGTTTCCGTTACCTCTTCGGCAAAACACAAATCTTCGAAATGCTCGTATGTCAGGCGGTCCAGCACTTCGCCGGCTGCTTGCGGACCGGCGGCCGTATGGCGCAGCTGCGGAAACACCTGCATCTCTTCGGTCTCCTGGGCGTCCTTCAGTGTCGGGACCAGGTCATCGGCCAATCGCCGACAAGCATTGTGGTTGACATTGGCAGGCAGGGAGTCTGCCACGGCTTCAAGAGCGTCGCACAACCGCAGGATCGACCTGTGTGTCGACCGGAGGGTGCCGCTGGCTGTCCGCGGGTTCTGAGGTATTTTCTGCTTCAATGGATTGTCCAAGCATTCAGTCGCGAGGGTTCCGACCGTCATGCGTTCCTCCCTGCTGAATCGACCGGTTTATTTAATCATTTGCCGACAAACGCGCGTCGCTTTCATTGACTTAGGTCAAGAATGGCCGAACTCGGCGGTCTGCCGGGCGCGCAGTTGCCGGACTGACAAGGAGACGTCGTGCAGATGTCATGAAACTCACAAGTGCGGAGGTTAGATGTTTCCCGTATAAGCTACATCAACATTCGAGAGGAAACCTCCATGAATGAAATGTCGACCGATCCGGCCGGGTTGAAGACGGCGCGCAGTGTTCAGTTCTATATTGATGAGCGTCCGTTCTGGGTTGACGGAACCGAGGCGCCCGCGCCGAAGATGACGGGCACCCAGTGGCTGATCTGGTGGCTGTCGGTGGCGGGCAAGTTTTTCGAGGGCCTTGTGGTGTTCATGACCGGCGTCGCAATGCCGTTGATGGCCTCGGAATTCGGGTTGGGTGCGACCCAGCACGGCATGGTCGGCTCGGCCTCGCTGTTCGGCATTCTGATCGGTGCAAGCGCCCTTGGCGGGCTTGCCGACCGGTTTGGCCGCAAGCGGGTTTTCATCATGGAGCTCGGCCTGTTCATCGCATTTCTCACGGCCATCATCTTTACCCAGAATTTCGCGTGGCTGATTGTCTGTCTTTTCGGCATGGGGCTGGCGCTCGGGTGCGATTATCCGACCGCGCATCTGGTGATTTCGGAAAGCACGCCCTCGAAGACCCGCGGCGGGCTGGTGCTGTCGGCCTTCGGTTTCCAGGCCGTCGGCGCGATTTTCGGGACGTTGCTCGGTTATGTGATCCTCACGCTTGATCCGTCGGTCGGCGCCTGGCGCTGGATGTACGGCGTTGCGATCGTTCCGGCGCTGGCCGTCTTCATCGGACGGTTCTTCATTCCCGAAAGCCCGCACTGGCTTGCTATTCGCGGACGCGGCCAGGAAGCCGAAACGGAGCTGCAGAAACTGCTGAAACGCGAACCGGCCTATCCGACAAGGGTGAGCGTTTCCGAACCGGCGAAACCCGCGCGGGAGGCCAAAACCGGCTATCGCGCCCTGTTTCAAAAGCGCAATATGCGCGCGCTGATCCTGTCGTCGGTCCCCTGGTTTTTGCAGGATCTCGGGACCTACGGCATCGGTATCTTCACGCCGACCATTCTTGCCGCCACCGTCGGTCATCAGCGGGCGCATGCTCAAAACGTTGCCGATCTGGTGCATAACGACCTGATTGCGGCCAAGGGAACAGCTCTGCTCGATATTCTGCTTCTTGTCGGCATCATCGGCGCGGTGCTGCTCGCCGATCGCATTGGCCGTATCCGGCTTCAGGTCTTCGGCTTCATCGGCTGCGCGGCAGGCCTGTTTATCGCCGCCCAGGCCGGCAGCTATTCCGGCGCCACCCAGACTGCACTGATTTTCTGCGGTTTCATGCTGTTCAATTTCATGACCAATCTTGGACCCAATGCGCAGACCTATCTGATCGCCGGCGAGGTGTTTCCGACCCATATTCGCGGCACAGGCGCGGGCTTTGCCGCCTCCTTTGCCAAGATCGGCGCCTGCCTGACCGCGTTCCTGTTTCCGGTTCTGCTGGCCGATATCGGAACGACCGCACTGCTTTACGGACTGGTCGCGACCTCGCTGGTCGGTGCGGTGGTGACCTTCGTCTGCCGGATCGAAACACGCGGAATCAGTCTCGACCGACATTGACGGCGCAAGGGCGCCGTAGCCGCAAAAAAAGCCCGGCCTCCGTTTTCCAGAGGCCGGGCTTTCCGGTTTGACAAGAGGCGCTGCCGCTTAGTTGGCGGCGGCTCTGGCGGTTTCCAGCCAGCCGTCGACTGCGTCGCGGTTTTCCGCGATCCAGGCGTCGGCCTGGGCTTCGATATCGTCGTCGCCTTCGATCATCGCGGCGTTCTGCGCGAAAATGTCATCGAGGGGGATTGAGACGGTCGTCAGGATCGATTCGATTGCCGGGTTGGCCTCAAGCAGGTCCTTGCGCGCGACCGGCTGAATGTCGTTCGGCGGAAAGCCCATGTAGCAGGGATCGGCGACGCAGGTTTCCAGCCCTTCGGCCGGCGGAACCGTCTCGACGCCTTCGACCTGCGGGACCGGGATCCACATCACGTCCTCGCCGGCTTTCAGCTCGTAGCCGGTCCAGTTCGGCGTCCAGGCGTAGTAGAGCACATGTTCGCCGGCATTGTAGCTGGCGATCGTGTCGGCCATGGCAGCGTTGTAGCCGGCCGTGGTCGTGGCAATGTCGTCATCCAGGCCAAAATCCTCGAGCTGTTCGACGATTACGCGTTCGCACAGCCAGCCGGGCGGGCAGGAGACGAGGTCGGCCTTGCCGTCGCCATTGCGGTCGAAGGCCTCGCGAACCTCGGGACGCGCAAAATCGGCGAGCGATTCGATGCCGAATTCCTCAACGGCGGCCTTGTCGACCATGTAGCCCTGAAGCGCGCCGCGGTCGACGACCGTGCCGATAACCTCGGCCTGGTCTTCCATGACCGGCTTGTAGGTGTCCTGCGCGGGGAACCAGCCATTGACCCAGAGGTCGACGTCGCCCTGCATGACCGCCTGATAGAATGGCGGTACGTCGAGCGTCGTCGGCCCCTCTACATTGTAACCGAGTTCTTCGAACAGTTTGGTATAGATTTCGGCCTGAAACCAGCCGCTGTCCCAGCTGGCGCGTGCCATCTTGATGGTGGTGCCGTTGCCGGGTTCCTGTGCGCTGGCCGTTGCCGGAACAAGGCCGGCAGCGCCGACCATGGCTGTCAGGGCCAGCGTGTGAAGCATTGTCTTCATGAAAATCTCGTTTGATGGAACTGTATTCTTGTCGGATATGACCGGCAGCAGGGGCGGGCGCGCCGCAACGTGCTGCCACCGGACAACAAAAAAGGCCGGAAGGCGGCCAAACCGTCCTTCCGGCCTCGTTTCAGCTGCTATCAGTTGGCAGCAGCGCGAGCGTTTTCAAGCCAGGTGTTGACCTGGTCCTGATTGTCCTCGATCCACTTGGCGGCCTGGGCCTGAACATCGTCATCGCCTTCGTTCATGGCCGAGTTCTGCGCGAAGATATCCGGCAGCGGGATCGATACTTCCTTCAGGAGGGCATCGACAGCCGGATTGTCGGCGAGGAACTCGTCATTGACGACCGGAACGATGTCGTTGGCGACAAAGCCCATGTAGCACGGATCGGCGACGCAGGTGTCGAGACCTTCGGCCGGGGCCGGCAGGTCAACGCCTTCCTTCTGCGGCACTTCGATCCACATCACGTCCTTGCCGGGGGAGAGCTGGTCAACGGTCCAGTTCGGCGTCCAGGTGTAGAACAGGATGTGCTCGCCGTTCTGGTAGGCGGCGATCGCATCGGCCATGGAGGCGGAATAGCCGGCCTTGATCGGGTTGATATCGTCACCCAGATCGAAGTCTTCCATATGCTGCGAGATCGTCAGTTCGCAGCCCCAGCCCGGCGGGCAGGCGACCAGATCGGCCTTGCCGTCGCCATTGCGGTCGAAGGCTTCCTTGACTTCGTCGCGCTTGAAGTCGTCGAGCGTCTTGATGTCAAACTCTTCGATGGCCGCCTTGTCGACGAGGTAACCCTGAAGCGCGCCGCCCTTGGCAACTGCGCCGTCAACCTTGGCCTTGCCTTCGAAGGTCGATTCATAGGTCCTGTGCAGCGGGAACCAGCCGTTGACCCAGAGGTCGACGTCGCCCTGCGATACGGCTTGATAGAAGGCCGAAGCGCCGAGCGTCATCGGGCCGGTCACGGAATAGCCGAGGTCTTCAAACATCTGCTTGTAGATTTCAGCCTGGAACCAGCCGGTGTCCCAGTCGGCCTGGGCCATCTTGATGGTCTTGCCGTCACCGGGTTCCTGCGCAAATGCCGCGGTAGCCGGTACAAGGCTGGCCGCGCCGATCATCAGGGCAGCGGTAAGCTTGCTGAGGTTGTTGGTCATGAGTGTTTCTCCGTTTCTACGTGTTGCGGCGCGCCGCCTGCCGGTGGCGGGCAGGGCGCCTTGGCTACGGGATCGGAGATCCCTGGAAAGCGGCCATCGGGCCGCCCCCGTGCTTAATCGGCGGCCGTCTTCTGGCCGCTGAAGAGAGTTCCCAACGCCTGACGGAACGTCATCCGGTTGGGATCGGAAGGCTCTACGAGGCCCTGGGTGATGCGGTCGAGCACGATGGCCAGAACCACGATGCCGACGCCGCCGGCGGTCGCGCCGCCAACATCCAGCCGGCCGAGGCCGGTATTGACGACCTGTCCGAGGCCGCCCGCGCCGATCAGCGCTGCGATGACAACCATCGACATGGCAAGCATCAGCGTCTGATTCAACCCCGCCATGATGGTGCGCATGGCCAGCGGCAGCTGAACCTCGATCAGCGTTTGCGAATAGGTCGCGCCGAAAGCCTCCGAGGCCTCGATCAGATCTGTGCGCACATTGCGGATGCCGAGATTGGTCATGCGGATGATCGGCGGCAGTGCGAAAATGATCGTTGCGATGATGCCAGGTGCCATGCCGACACCGAAAAGCATAACGATCGGAACAAGATAGACGAAACTTGGAACAGTCTGCATCACATCGAGAATCGGCCGGACGATGCGCCAGAGCGTATCGCTGCGGGCCACCAGAATGCCCACGGGCACGCCGATGATGGTGCAGAAGAACACCGATGTCAGGATCATGGCCAGCGTAGTCATCGTCTCCGGCCAAAGCCCGATCAGATCAACGAAAAGAAAACCCAGAATGGTAACGATCGCCATGGTCTTGCCGACGATCCGCCATGCAAGAAGCGCGAAAATGACGGCCATTGCCAGCATCGGTATCCATGCCAGGAAAGTGTCGAGTGCCATCAGCACCTGATTGACCGGCACCTGAAGCGCGCGGAAGAACGGCCGGAAATTGGGAACGAGGAAGCCGCGGACGAAGTCGTTGACCCACGTGTCGAACGGGATCGTGAAATACTGCGATGGATCTAGCAAATCTCTGGTCTCCTGTCGGCTTATTCCGAGGCCGGCTGGTCTGCAGCCGGTTTCTGTTTCTGCTCGTCTGTTTCTTCACCCTCGGCGGACGGCTCTTCCGGATCCGCAGCAAGCTGTTCGAAGATATCGTCCTGGGAGACGACGCCGACGAGCTTGCCGTCATCATTGGTCACGGCCATCGGAACACCGCCCTGGGCGGCCGAATAGACCTCGTTGAGATAGGCTTCTTCCGAAACGGTCGGCGGCTCTGCAAACATGGCTTCGCGCACCGGGGTCTCACGTGGACATTCCATGGCGTCGGACCGCATCAGCAGGCCCACGGGAACGCCGCGCTCGACCACATAGGCGAGGTCGGTCTTGGCCTTGTCCATGACGCGAAGTGCATCGCGCGCCGTGGCGTCGACCTTGACCCAGGCGGCATCGCTGGAAATGTCGGAAACCTTGAACACGCGGCTGCGGTCGATATCGGAAACGAAGGCGCGGACATAGTCGTCGGCCGGTTCGGATACGATTTCCTGTGCAGTGCCCACCTGAACGAAAGCGCCGTCCTTCATGATGGCGATACGGTCGCCGAGGATCATCGCCTCGTTGAGGTCATGGGTGATGAAGATGATGGTTTTCTTCAGTTCTTTCTGAAGAACGATCAGTTCGTCCTGCATTTCGCGACGGATCAGCGGATCAAGCGCGCCGAAGGGCTCGTCCATCAGCAGGATTTCGGGATCGTTGGCCAGCCCGCGGGCAAGGCCCACACGCTGCTGCATGCCGCCGGAAAGCTGGCTTGGATAGCTGTTGGCATAGGCATCGAGGCCGACCTTGGCAAGCGAGACGAGGGCCTGCTTGTGGCGCTCTTCCTTGTCCATGCCCTTCAGCTTCAGGCCGAAGGCGACATTGTCGATAATCGTTTTGTGAGGAAACAGCGCGAAGTGCTGGAAAACCATGGTGATTTTCTGCCTTCGAACGTCTCTCAACGCTTCCTTGCTGCAGGTCGCGACGTCGACATCGTCGATCATGATCGAACCGGATGTCGGCGGGATCAGGCCGTTCAGCGTGCGCACGATGGTGGATTTACCGGAGCCGGACAGGCCCATGATGACGAAGATTTCGCCTTCCTGAACGTCGAAACTCACATTGTCGATGCCAACGGTAACACCGGTGGCCTTGAAGATTTCTTCCTTGCTTTCTCCGGCTGCGAGGCGACGTGCCCCTTCGCCGCTGTCGTCATTGAAAAGCTTGGAAACGTTTTTCGCGGTCAGTTTGACAGTCATACCTCTTCCTTATTCGGCAACAGGGGATGAAGATCCCTGAGGCGTCCGATCTTCGGTTGTGCCTGCGTGCCACCCGCGCGGGCCACGCATAAGGGGCGCCGGCAGCAACATGCGCTTCCATCGGGACAACTCTCGCATTCGAGCGAAAGCGCGGGGCGACTTGGCCGCCCGGCAAATGGTCCGCGATACCCCAGGACTCCGGAGAGTCCGACAAGGCCGTCTTGTATATCGTCAGTTTAACGATTTGACGGCTTCCGTTGTGTAGAATTATGGCGGCGCAATGTCAAATTCAAGGCACGGAGATGTCGGCGTTCGGCGGTATTATCGAAACCGGGCAATTTCGGTGAATTCCGGCGGTGCGGGGTTATACATAAACGGCTTTCGTCTTGAACCGCGGGCGCGGTAAGAGTAGTTCATGGGGGATTTTATAGACATGGCGAGACGGGTAACATCTTGATCGACCCCTACGAAGTGCTTGGCGTAGACCATGATTGCGACGAGAAGGCCGTCCGGGCGGCCTATCGGCGGCTTGCCAAGGAAGCCCATCCCGACAGCGGCGGCGACGAGGAGCGCTTTGCCCGCCTGCAGGCGTCCTATGACCTGTTGAAGGATCCTGTCCGGCGCAAGGTGTTTGACGATACCGGTTACGATCCCGAGCTTGCAGACGCGAAGGATCTGAAGGGGCTGCTGCTGCTGGAGCCGCTCGTCAACGAGATGATACTGGACGACCGCGAGCCGGGCAGTTTCGACCCCGTGGCGGCGATGCGCCGCAAACTTTCCGACGATATTCTGAAAAGCCGCTTTCATATTCTGGAGCTGGAGCGTCACCGTGCCCGCGTGCGCAAGCACATGGCGCGGCTGGGGCGCCGCAAACGCGACAGTTCGGGCACCGATGTGCTCGGCTCAATGCTGCGTGCGCGAAGTGAATCGATTGCCGAGGCAATTCGCAATGCCGAAGCGCAGATCGAGGCGATCGAGCAGGCCTATACCATGCTCGAAGGTTATGCCTACGAGCTGGAGCGCGACGAGACCGACGCCGACAGCGATGAAGATGCCGCGCGCGCCGACGACAAGGCTGCGGAATAGCACCACCGGCTGCGGCCCGATGCAGAAAGAAGGGATATCTCATGGCCGCGTTGGAATGGGAAAAACTGCTGGATCTGGAACGGCTGTTCCAGTCATCGCATCAGCAGTCGGCGCGGCGTCCGGCCTATGATCAGGATGCCGACCGGATCAGTTTTTCCGCTCCGTTCCGGCGGCTCGCCAACAAGACGCAGGTTCATCCTCTCTATGACAACGACCATATCCACCATCGCCTGATCCACAGTGTGGAGACGGCAAGCGTCGGCCGTTCGCTCGGGCTGGAAGTCGGCTGGTGGCTGGAAGAGCAGGGCCTGGTGGGAAAGGGCGGTCAGGCCATCGTTGCCGGTCTCGTTCATGCCGCCTGTCTTGCGCATGATATCGGCAATCCGCCCTTTGGCCATTCCGGTGAAGATGCGATCGGTGCGTGGTTTGCTGAAAAATTCGACCGGGGCGAGGGGCTTTTTGCCGACCGGCAGGCCTGTTTTTCGGAAGAATTCGAGGCCTTTGAGGGCAATGCCCAGGGTTTTCGCATTCTTTCCGGCCTTGAGATGAACCGGCGCGGCGGCATGCGGCTGACCCATGCCACGCTTGCCGCGTTCCTCAAATATCCGGTGACGGCGCGGGTGCGAAAAACACTCGCCGGACGCGACAGCGGGCTGAAGAAGTTCGGCGTTTTCGAAACCGAGCGGGAGGCGCTTGAAACCGTTGCGGCGAAGACCGGACTGGTTGCGGGAGATGACACCGCGACATGGTGGCGACGCCATCCGCTGGTCTATCTGGTCGAGGCGGCGGATGACATCTGCTACAATATTCTCGACCTGGAGGATGCCTTTACGTCCGGGGATCTGTCCTATCGGGAAGCGGCCGGGCTTCTTGCCGCCGTCTCCGGCGTTGTTCCGCAGGAAGACCGCGGAGACACGCCGGCCGAAAAAATGGCCTTCCTGCGCGCCGTGGCCATCAGCAAGGCGTTCGAGGATTGCAGTGCCGCATTCAGCGCCAACTACGACGCGATCATGACCGGCAGATTTAGCGCCGGGCTTGTCGAGGCATCGGCCCAGAGAGAAAATTTCGCCGAAATCGGCAGGCTTGCCAGCGAACGCATCTTCACCTCGCCACGCAAGACCGAGCTGGAGGTGATGGGCCGCAATCTCGTCCATCGTATCCTCGATGGCGTGTTGCCGGTGCTCGAGGCGCTGGCGGCAGTGGATTTCGAGGCGGAACGGATCAGCGGCTATCCGCGCCAGCTGCAACGCGCGCTCGGCATCGATCTGCGTCAGGCGCGCGATCCCTATTCCGCGCTTCATACGCTCGCCGACTATGTTTCGGGCATGACCGACCGCTATGCCGTGAAGATCGACCGGATCATTTCCGGCTGATCATTGATCCTGAGAATGAAGTCCTATTTCAGGATGTCATGGAAGTGGGCGGCGAAGAAATCGCCGAAGATGAAGGGGACGGATGTCCACACGGCCGTCCACAGAATGGCGCCGGCAATGTTTGCCACCACAAACGGCTTCCAGCGCATGGCCATCATGCCGGCAACGATACCGTTTAACTGTCTGAGGATGACGACGAAACGCGCGCCGACAACAACGGCGGCGCCCTTTCGCGCATAAAGCCCTTCGATCCATTCCCGCCGCTGCTGATTGAGCCCGATGTAACGGCCGTAGCGCTCGATGATGCCGCGGCCACCATAACGCCCGATCAGGTAGCCGGTATTGTCGCCGAGAATGGCGCCGGCGGCAACGGCGAGGAACACGCCCTCGATCGGCAACTGACCGGCCGAAGCCAGCAATGCAGCGCAGATGACACCGCTTTCGCCCGGCAATGGTGCGCCGAGTGATTCCAGATAGACGATGACAAAAAGCGCCGGCAGCCCGTAATGGCGCAGATAGGGTTCAATCATCGCGATCGATTCGTGGATCAGATGCATGCCCGCTCCTCATGCCGACGCGGACTTTTCCGGCGCCGGTATCATGGCAATCCTTTGAAAAGCCGGTAGCGTATTATGCTTTGCCGATAAAGGGCCGGCCTCCGGAATGCGTGCGAATCGCGCAGGCAGGCGGCGGACATGATGTGGAGCTTTGTGAAATCGCTGCCGGGCCCGGGCGCGCCTGTGGATAACTGGTACGCCCTAGGGGAATCGAACCCCTCTTTCCAGAATGAGAATCTGGCGTCCTAACCGATAGACGAAGGGCGCATGCGCCGGTGAGGGCACGATGCCACAGAATTTTGGCGGTCGCCATCTCTGTTTTTACAGGGGTGGTTGCCGTCAGGCAGAATTTGAATGGCACGCCCTAGGGGAATCGAACCCCTCTTTCCAGAATGAAAATCTGGCGTCCTAACCGATAGACGAAGGGCGCGCATTTCAAATTCGAAGACACCGCTTTTGGCGAGGTCCTCAACAGCAAAACACAGGTTTCGAAGCCAGGCTTCGACCCCATTTGCAGCAAGGCTTTCACACCTTGTGCGAATGGCACGCCCTAGGGGAATCGAACCCCTCTTTCCAGAATGAAAATCTGGCGTCCTAACCGATAGACGAAGGGCGCATGCGTTCGCTGGGCGCCCTTATAATCAGGCAATAGAATTGCTGCAAGCGTAAAACAGCGATTCCTTCAAAAAAACGACATGTTGAAAATGAAGTCGCAGGATCGCGTGTAACCGACTGATTTTAATGGAAAGAAGCCGCGCCTTTTAGCGCAGCTCCCGTTGCGGCTACCAGCTGCCGGTATTCGGCATCGAGGCCCAGGGCTCTTTCGGCTCCAGCGGATCGCCTTCCTGGAGAATCTCGAAGGAGATGCCGTCGGGCGAGCGGACAAAGGCCATATTGCCGTCGCGCGGCGGCCGGTTGATGGTTACGCCGGCGTCGGAGAGCTTCTGGCAAAAGTCGTAGACATTTTCCACACGATAGGCCAGGTGGCCGAAATTGCGACCGCCGGAATATTCTTCCGGGTCCCAGTTATAGGTCAGCTCAAGTTTCGGCACATGCTCGCCATCGCCGTCTTTCAGATCGCCGGGGGCGGCGAGAAAGATCAGCGTGAACCGGCCCTTTTCATTTTCAACACGGCGCACTTCCTCAAGGCCCATAAGCGTGCAGTAGAAGTGCAGCGATGCGTCGATGTCGGTAATGCGGACCATGGTGTGCAGGTAATGCATTGTTCTCTTCCCTGTCGGATTTTTCAAAAGTGGCGTGTGCCGCCGGGATGCGCATCCACTGCTTTTTCGTTTGGACTTGTGGCACCCCGAGGAATGAATGTTATTCTAATGACAAGAATCAGTTAATTCGCAGCCGGGTTTTTTCAAGGAGCGGGACGGTATGGCCGAGAGGTCACAGACAGAACGATACTCGGTCGGAGAGGATGCGGGCACGGAAACGGGGGATCTGCTCGAGGTCACCGGTTTCGTGAAATGGTTCGATGTCGGCAAGGGCTTCGGTTTCGTTGTGCCGGACAATGGCATGGAAGACATGCTTTTGCACATCACCTGCCTGAGGCGCGACGGCTACCAGACGATCCTGGAAGGCACGCGCGTGGTTGCGCTGGTTCAAAAGCGCGAGCGCGGCCTGCAGGTGTTTCGTATTCTTTCGATGGATCAGTCGACGGCCGTTCACCCTTCACAATTGCCGCCGGTCAAGACCCATGTTCAGGTCGAACCGTCCAGCGGCCTCGAACGTGTTCTGGTCAAATGGTTCAACCGCGAGAAGGGCTTCGGCTTTCTGACGCGCGGCGAGGGGACCGAGGACATTTTCGTGCACATGGAAACGCTCAGGCGCTATGGCATTACCGAACTGGTGCCGGGACAGAGCGTGCTCGTACGCTTTGGCGAGGGCCCCAAAGGGCTGATGGCGGCCGAAGTTCATCCCGATATGCCGTCGCCGCACGGCCGCACGCACTGAGGTCTCCGGTTTCGGGTGACGGCACCTCGTTTTCTGAAAATGCTTTCCTGTTTTCGGCCTGAAGCGCTATCCTTTTCTCAACTCAGAGGCAGGCATGGTGGCCTTCCGGCTGTTGGTTGAATGGCAATGATAGGCCGGCGCTGTTGCCGGAAATGGAGAGATCATGACGATCCGTGTGCACAGGGGCTTGTTTGCCGCCGTTTTTCTGCTTGCCGTGTTCGTGTCAGCGTGCCTGGTCAACGCTCAGGATAACGACATTGTCTTTCCGACATCCGAACTGACGCTGCATACCGAAAGCGGCGATTATCCGCTGATGGTCGAGGTTGCCACTAGTTCGCCGCAGCGCCAGCGCGGGCTGATGTACCGCACCGCGCTTGACCGCGGCCACGGCATGATTTTCGATTTCGGGCAGTCGCGGCCCGCTTCCATGTGGATGGCGAACACACTGATCCCGCTCGACATGGTCTTTATCCGCGCCGACGGAACGGTTTCGGGGTTTCACGAACAGGCCGAGCCTGAGTCCAAGGCGATCATCAGTTCATCCGAACCGGTGCGCTATGTGCTGGAAATCGGCGGCGGAGAGGCCGAAGCTTACGGGCTGAAACCCGGCGACACGGTCAGCGGGCCGACCATAGACAAGTAATCGTCCGTATTTGCAAAAGCCATTTTCCTGTTGCGGCGCGCAGCCCTTCAGTGTATCCGGGCACCCAGTGTCGGAGTGTAGCGCAGCCTGGTAGCGCATCTGGTTTGGGACCAGAGGGTCGGGAGTTCGAATCTCTCCACTCCGACCACTTATCAATTTGAAATTGCTATTATTTTTCGTGACCTGAAACTACGCGAAGTGTTCCTTGTGAGTGCATCGTGGGAGCAAGCAGGCTTTTGTGGGTGTGATTCTGTAGTTTCTGGATGATCATTTCCGTGGCGCGCATTGGGTCTTCGAGGTAGTCGGGGTCGAATTTTTCGTACCAGTCGGTCGTCCGGGAGCCTTCAGCAACAACGTGGCCCAGCCATTTCGAACGCTGCTCGCGTGAAACTTCGATGCCTGCGCGGCGCATGTTGGTCGCAATGAAGTGCCGGAGCGTGTAGCAGGTCATGTCAGGCATGCTGAGCGGGGCAAGCAAGCGGCCTTCCTGATCTCTCGGCTGCAAATCCTTTCCCATGGCGTTCAGCCGCTTTTCGACCGTATCCTGATATTGCCGGATTGGTCGGTCATCTCCCCAATGGTCCAGCCAGGCCGCAAGGCCAGTGGTCAGCCGAATTACCGGGCGCCGCTTTTTCGTCTGGCGACGGCCGGGCGGGTTGAGATCGATCGTTCCGCTATTGAAATCAACCTGGCCATCGACGCGGAGGTCGAAAATCGCCTCGTTTCTTGCTGCCGTGTTGAGCGCGATGATCACATAGCGAAAATCATCCTCGTGCTGGATGCGGTCAATCCAGCGGCCAAGGTCTTCGAAAGTTGGAATGTAGTCTCGCGGCCGTGACATCTCTCCGCCAACGTGATCTGCGATCTCCGACTGATTGCAGAAAACCGGGGTGGTTGAGGTCAGAAGTTGAACCTCCTGTTTCTCGTCTCCGACCGCGACGATCTGAGGAATGGCGGCAAAGTTGACGGCGGCACGCACCGAAATCATGTAGGTGGTGATCGATTTCGGGCTCAAACCGTGTTCGCTGCTCATGTATGCCCACATGCGCTGCTGATTGAGACGAGTGAGATGGGCCACGGTCGGGTGTGAGCTGAATGTTTCGGCAGCTTCCAGAGCGAGTTCTGCCGCCCTTCTTGCGGCGCTTGCAGCGCGTGGTCCTTTGGGTTCGGCCTTATGCTCCAAATAGTGGGCCATAACATCAGCGAGGCTGACGGCTTCCGGTGCGCCGCGCGAAGCGCCGGCGCTGCCGAGGATATCGATCAGCTCCTCTTTTGCTTCCTCAATATCCTGCGCCTCGAGCGCTCTTCGCTTAACCTTGCGGGTTCGCTGATCATACCAGTATCGATAGAAGCCGACGCGGCCGGGCTCTTCACCGATCCACTGTCTGCGGTATTCGAACAATCTTGGCTTTCTTGATGCTGCCATGCCATTTCCCTGCCCAGAGCTGTTTCGATGTCGCCAAGAGGATAAACCAGCTTTCCTTCCTTGCCACAGAAAAACCGGATGTGGCCTTTCGTGCGCCAGCGGCTGACGATGTGGGTCGACAGCCAAGGATATGTGTTTAAGAGCGTGTCCTGATCGATCATGTCTTCAAGCTGGATCGTATCTGTCATTTGCCCCTACTCCACATTTCGAATTCCTGAACAATCCCTCGCCATCGCGACGTGGCGTCGGGATCTGAGTTGAGCGCCGCACGGCTGTCTATCGCGAGGACGGATCTCAAGCGCGTGGCAGCCGTCTGTTCTGTGGCAGCGTGCGGCAGATCGTGTCTTTCAATCAAAAACTGTCTAAAGGCAGGGTCGGCGCATTTCATGGCGAACTCGGCGGCATAGTCCTTTGCGGGCTTACCGCCTTTTGTTTCCAGTTCTTGCCGCAGCCGCTCAATCTCGCGGCGGTGTTGCGCATCACGACGGGCAGCTGCATCCAGCATGCCGATCAGGTCAGACGGGATGTCGATATGCCGGCGGATCAGTTCGCGGTTGTCTGCCGGGCAGGAGGGGGGAATCGAGCAGATGATTTCCGGCTCTTCCGGGCCGGATATCTCCAGATGCATGGCTTCATTGTCGACCATTACGTCAGCGAGCGGCGCGGCGCTGGTAATTAACGCACGATAGCTTTCCAAGCGCTCCCGTGCGGACGCTTGCTTGCTCATGGGCAGCCTTGGGTGGGCGCTGTGCGAAAGAGGTTGGATATGGGAGTTCATGCTTCGTCGCCATTCTGAGCGTCGATAGCCGAAAGAATCCGAGACACCATTCCGTGCTTGCCGAGAGTGTCGTCGAAGCGGCGCCAGCGAAGGTCGTCTCGATCGAATAGTGCATCAAAAGTCCGTTCTGAAGGGTCGAGATCAGCGGGCAGAAAGCCGCCATTTGGAAGGGGCGGTATCTCGCTAAAGCGGGCCTCGGACGTTTTTGCAGGATCAATTCCAGTTGGTGAGATCAGGCCGCCGGGCTTTAGCTTCGCGTATTCGAAGAACTCGGGTTCTTCGATCTCGTCCACGACATCCCAGATTTGGTCGAGTCCGCCCCAGACAATGCCGTGTAGTTTTTTGGTTTCTGATGCCCTGATCAGATAAACGCTCATTGCAGCCTCCATTCGCTATGCCGGCAGTAGTACGTTGCAAAGGATAGAAATCGCCAGAACGGCTGTGATGCTCATGCCGCAGCAGAGGCCGACGACGAAGCCGAGCCACGATGCTGTCCGCATGCTAGTTGAGCGGAAATCCCTGTTTTCAAAGTGTCTGGAGTGGCTTCTCGATCGATCTACCTCCGATTCCCTGTTCATCGGTTGCCTGGTAGGCAGGCAGATGGTTGCAAATGTGGTGATCAGTTCGCCGAAAGCGTTTAGTTGCATAGTTTATTCCTCCGTTAGATAGGCGCTGGTTGTGATTGGCCTATTGATAGGTAAAAAAATACATCGTCGTCAATAGGCAAAATAGGAATTAACCTATCGTGTGATCAAAACAAAACCCGCGTTCTGCGGGCTCAACGTTTCAAAGCGGCTTTGTCGTCAAGAGTACATTAAATGGCGGGTCACCCCCGCCACTGAAAAACAGCAATAACACGGCCGTAGACCTCCAGGTCTGTTCGAAGCAACTCATAGTCAGGATATCGGTCATTATCGGAGATCACTCGCACTTTGTCGGAGCGGGGTACAAGTGCAATACGCTTTACCATCAGGCCATCACCGTAGTTAATTGCGTAGATGTCTTCTGGTGCAGGGTTTTTGTGTCCTGTGTCGATGAACACATATGACCCGCTGGTTATGGTTGGATGCATGCTGTCGCCAATCACCGGAAATGCATAGGTGTTCCCCATGCTGCGCCAGAGGTTTTTGACGCTTTGCGGGAATGACCAGAAGCCGTCCGTATTCGCTGGGTCTCGGACATTGCCGTTTTCGTCTACGGCAATATGCAATAGGCCGCCGTTGCCTGCTCCAGAGTGAATAGTCAAGTTAGGTACGTCTCCCTCGGGTACAGGGGCGGGTTTGCCATGTTGAGGTCCGCCGATGTCTTCTTCCGGTATATCCAGAAGCTCCGCTAGCTGAGACCGCGTCCGTTCCTTCAACGTAGTAGGCACGCCGCGCTCCACATACTGCTGCATGTAGGCATGGTTCTTGCCGAGAGCTAGGGAGACCTGCTTATAGGTCAACCCTCTTTCCTGAATGCGCTTGGCGATGAGTCTTCTAATTTTGTCCATGAAAAAATCTTGCCATAGGAATTGACTTACGCATAATAGGAATATACCTATTATTGATAGGAATAAGCCAATTCACAGCGCTGGGAAGTAGGGGGCAGTGGCACTGTTCTATCGAGCAAGGCGCTGTGGAGAAGCTCTCGATTGTCACTGACACAGTTGGCGGGCGCTGGCGCTGATTAGGCGGTTAGACCTCTTTCTATGTCCTTCGCCCGGAGAATTCATCGATTGATGTCAACTATCAGGAGATTCGTCTTTCGCGCGCGCCGAGCCACATCTCCCGTGGCCTGTAGCAGCGCGCGACGCACGGCCGGCCTTTTGGCTGGCTTGTGCCGGGTGCGCCGGGGCAGGGCTTGTGGGAGCCTGCTCCGGCGCTGCGGTGATCTACGGTCGCAGGCTGCGGCCCTTCTTTCATCCTGTCCTTTCCGACTGCGCCCGCCCTAGCGGGTTTGTTCGACTGATCCGACACTAAACCGCGATCCATCGTCCCGCCATGGGAAACGACGCCGGGCCATTCCCGGCGCGAATGTCTTTTTGTGTCTTCGAAAGGGAGAGACATGGCCGAAGAACCTGCAATCGATCCGTTCATCCTCGCCATCCGCTGTGCCCAGCGTGACCTGATCCGCCGGGCCGGCGGGATTGAGCGCGTGGCCCTGATCACAAGCCGTTCAACCAGTGCCGTCGGCCGCTGGAACGGCAAGCGCGAGACCGACATCATGCCGATTCCCGTGGTGCGGATATTGGAAGAGGACACCGATGCACCTCTGGTGACAGCGGCAATGGCCTCTGTGACCGGGCGCAGGCTTTCCGGGTCTGGAGAGCGGCGTGAACGCGCGCTTTCGCTGATCCAGTGCCTTGCCGGCGATCAGGCCAGTGAAAGCGACCTGACCGGCGCCATTTTGGAAGCGCTTTCCGATGGCCATGTGACGCCGACGGAAGCCCGGCTTTGCCTTGAGAAGCTTTCCGACAAGGAGATCAGCCATGACCGGCTGAAGCGCTGCCTGATCGATGCGATTGCCGGTGGCGGCCTGACTGTTCTTGACGGGAGGGCAGCACAATGAAAGGCGCTTTTCCCTTTGCAGAAGCACCCTCACACCGGGTGATGCCAGGCGAGATCAGACCGCGGCCGGATGCATGGCAGCCAGAACCAGCCTCCCAGACCATCCCGACCATCGATCCCGATCAACTGAGCGAAGACGAGATGGATGCGCTGTGCATGGAAGCTGTCGAGGCGGCGGTCGACTGGCGGCAAAAGCCACGGTTCAGCTGATCGTTCCGCTCGGGTGTCCCGCCGCTTGTTTTGGCAGAGGGGCGGGCATCCCGAACGGAACGGAGAGGCTGTATGACACGCTGGAACCCTGAAGCGCTTGATCGGATGGCGAAGATGTATCGCGGAGGCGAGACGCTTGCGGTGATTGCTGCCGCCTTTGATGTCTCGCGTGGTGTGATTGCCGGACTTGTCTCGCGCAACCCCGAACGCTTTCCCAAGGGGGCGGTCCCCCGCAAGCCGGGGCCGCCGAAGAAGCCGGCAAGCGAGACGGCAAAGGCAGCGAAGAAAGCAAAGAGCGGGAAAGCAGGGCGAGGGCGGGGCAAAGCGCCAATGCATCAACAGCCTGCATACCCGACGGCAGAGGAAGAGGAACTGGCGGCCGCACGCCGGATCGAGGCACGCCGGCGTGCAGCCATCCGTGCCTATGACACACGGCACATGCAGCTTGCCGGATCGGAGACGGTTCCGTTCATCGACTGCGGCGAATTCCAGTGCCGCCTCATCATCACCGCTGGCGAGGATGCTCTTGGTCCCGATGCGCCCTGTTGCGGGAGACCGGTAGCAGAGGGCTTTGCCTACTGCCCGCAGCATCTGAAGCTGATGTATCGGACACCGGGGAGGGCGGTATGACACTCGCAGCAGAACACATCCGCCACTTCGAACGCACCGGCATTACCAGTGGCAGCAGCCGGGTATCGGCACTGCGCATTGTCTGCGGTTGCTGTGAGGCGGCGGGCTATGTGCCGGCCACGGCAGCACTGAGGCAGGGAGATCCGGAGGCGGCGATTGCGGCCTTTGTCGCCCATGGCTGGCAGGTCGGTGCGACACCGGCCGAGGACCGCTGCCCGGCCTGCATCCGCAGATCTTCTTCAGACAGGAAACAGACGACGAAAGGAGCCGGCACGATGGCGGCAGGACCGCGCAAGACAACGGCAAAGGCGGCAACGGCAAAGACGACAGCGATCGCGGCTGCGCCAACGGTATCCGAGGCACAGGCTCTCCAGGCAGAGCTCCCGCCACAGATGGGCCGGGATGATCGCCGGATCATCATGGAGAAGCTGGATGATGTCTATGGTGACAATGCCTATGGCGGCTCATGGACGGATACGACGTTGGCCCGCGACCTCAATGTCCCCCGGGCATGGGTGAGCGAGGTGCGAGAGGCCTTCTTCGGGCCTGAGGGCAGCAATCCGCTGCTGGATCGCTATACGGCAGAGAAGGAAGAATTCGAGCGTCTTCATGCCGGCTTCATGGCCGCCCGCAAGCGCCATTGTGAGGCGCATGATCAGCTGGTGAAGATGGCGATGGACATCTCGAAGAAGGCCGACGAGATCAATCGTCTCGGCAAGCGGGTCGAACGGGAACTCGGCTGATGTCTGAGGTTGCCGCACTCATTGCAGATATGGTGCGTGCCGGGGTCGATGCCGATCTGATCGGCCGCACGGCTCAGGCGCTGGCCGAGCGCGAGCCTGTGTTCGTCCGATCCGACGACAGCACCGGAACGGGTATAGATGACGCTGGCAGCTCCTACGGAGAGGCCGGCGCATCACGGCGTGCGCGCAACCGTCGTTACTATGAACGGCGCAAGGCGTCTGAACAGCGTCTTAAAACCACCGATTCAGACGCGGTTAAGACGCTTTCAGACGGGGTTAAGACGCCAGACGGGCAGATTAAGACGGCTTCAGACGGTTTTAAGACGCCTGCGTCTGAATTTAAGACGGTGACGGGGTTTGCTGGCGAACCGGCAAAAGAGAACACCCCCCACACCCCCCAAGAGAAAAATTCCCCCCTTAAAGAAAAGGCCCCTAAAGGGGCCCAAAAGAAAGTTCCCCCCGAACCGACAGACAAGGGCCTGTTCGAGGCAGAGCCCGAGGCCGATCTCATCGCCAGACCGGACGAGGCGGAGCCAACTGCAGCCTCGGCAGGCACAGACCGCAAACGCCGCTCCCGCCGTCATGGCGGTGATATCACCGGCCTGACAGCCGAGTTCGACACCCATGTCTGGCCGCTTTACCCGCAGAAGGTCGCCCGCAAGACAGCGGCAAAGGCCTGGGCCTCGGCACGCCAGCGCGCCGACTTCGACACGATCATGGACGGGCTGAAGCGCTACGTCGCCAAACGCGATGACAGGCCGTGGTGCAATCTCTCGACATGGCTCAATCAGGACCGCTGGACCGACAGGCTGGCAGTAGCACCAGCCAGAGCGCCGCCATCACCCTCCGGCAGGCAATCACGCTCCGAACAGATCCGGGACCACAACAGGCGGGTCAGCGAAGCCCTCCACAAGCGCATGAGGCAGGACAATGGCAACGCAACTGCAGACATCATCGACATCGATAGATCAGATTGGACGGTTGAAGGCAGCGCTTGAACCGGCTGCAAGCCATCAGTCAGACCTGATGCTGACCAAGCTGATCGAACGCGGCTTCGTGGTTCCAGACAGTATCGATCCGGATATGGCGCCAGAGCTTTATGCCGAAGTGCTGTGCGGCAAGCCGATCGCCGCCATGCGCCGCGTGTTCGAGAACCTCAGGCTTGGACGCTATGAGCGCTATCGCTCCTTCCTGCCCAAACCCGCAGAGCTTTCCGCCATGATCGATGAGGCCGCCCGTCATGACCGGGAGATGCTGGTGCTGGAGCGGGAACGGCAGAAGGCCATGGAAGAGCGCAGACGCCTCACCAGACAGATGAGCGAGGAGGAACGCGAACGGCGCCGGAAGAAGGCAGCAGCCGTCAGGGCGATGCTGGCAAAGGCTGCAGCAGCCCGCATGGTGAAGGAGGAAGCCGATGAGCACTGAGAGCGATACGTCAAGCCGGAAGACCGTCAGAAAGGCCTTTCTCAAATTCTACCGACAATGGCCAACCTTTGGCGATGACAGTGACGAACGTGCCTTTGCCGAATGGCAGGCACTGCACCATGCAGACCGTGAAGCCGCTGCCTGCCTGCTGACAGCCTTTCTCAGCTTCTCGGCGATGAAGGGACAGACGGTGAAGTTTGCTGCCAGCACCTATCTGAAGGAACGGCGCTGGCAGGAGGTGCCGGAGGGGTTGGAGGCAACAACAGGCCCGTCGATTGCCGCGACCTTCGGCAAGGCATGGATGGCCGAACGCTTCATCCGGCTTGCAGATCCCTGCGCCCGGCTTCCACCGCTGACCCGCTTCCAGGAAAGCCAGATTGCCGATGGCAGGGCAGACCGCAAGGCACTCTGGCGCGAGCGCATGCAGAAGATGGGCTGGCCTGCCGTCAATGCCATGCATGAACAGGCGGTGCGCTATCCCGGACGCGGTGTCAGGGTTTCCCCGCAAACGGTACTGCTTTCGGCAGACTTCGAGCAGGTGAGGGTGGATGGCAATCTCTGGCGGGCATGGGAGGCGGAACATCGTGCCCATGGCTATCCATGGCTTCCCGATACGGGACGGGTGGAATGGGTCTACTTCCCGCCAGTCCCTGATGAGGACGGACCGAAGGCGGCGCTTGCTGCCTTCTTCGACAGGCTGGAACGGATCGGACGGACAAGCGGGGCAGCAGCACAATGACACGGGATATGACGAGCCTTGAGGCCGAACTCGGCAAGGACAGCCTTCGGCGTCTGGAACGGGATGCAGCCCTCAGACGCATGCGGCTCGATGAGCAGCATGCCCTGACGGAAGCCCATGATCAGGCGACATGGTATGTGGCAGCGGTTCATCCGGGCCATGAGCAACAGGTGGAGACAGTCCTGAAGGACATTGGCGCCGAGGCGCTTGTGCCGATGCGCAAGGGCAAGCAGAGGCGCAGGCGCGGGCGGATGCTGCCGGTCAGGGACGAAGTGCTGATGACCGGCTATGTGCTTGTCCGCTTTGTCAGCACGGCGAGGGCACTCAGGGGCCTGCTGAGGCTTGATCATGTCATCGCCATTCTCGGTGGCTGGGAGACGCCTTACCCTGTCTCAGACGACAAGGTCGCACAGATCATGCGCAAGGCTGACAATGGCGACTTCGACTATGAGCGCCGCTGCGATGTCGAAGTCGCAGCCGGCGACCGGGTGATGATCGGTGACGGGATCTTCGAGGGGCAGGTCGGCACGGTGGTTACCGCCAACAGCAAGGGCAGGGGTGATGTCGTGGTCGAGGTTGATCTGTTCGGCCGGCTGACGCCAATGGTCGTACCGCTTGCCGTGATCGGCAAGGTATGAGCCAATCGCCCTGACGGTCGAAGATGATCCAACAGGATCTCGGCACGATCGCAGCGTATCAGCGAGACGGGTGCTCCGCATGAGACTGACGAGAGCGGGTTGCTTCGGTGGCCCGCTCTTTGTCGTCAGGGCAGGGGGCAAGCAATCCGCGGGTCCTTCCCTCGGCCCCTTGCCCTGCGGGTATTTGGCACCGCGCGGGTTGCCCAGTCTGAGGCTAAATTCGAAGCCTAAAGTCGAGGCTAAAGTTTAGGGCAGGGGTAAAGTTCTGTACGGGCCACCCAAGGAAATCGCAGCAGTGGACGGTGCTTGCCGGCCGCACGCTAAGGGTTTTCTGGCTGGCGCAAAGGGGGCCGGAAGAGGACTGACTGCTGTTTGAGAAATCGCCGTGAAAGCGGACGTTCAAACACACGCCTATCGTTCCTCCACGCGAAGCACAGTTCAGATGTCCGGGGGGAGCCGGCAATTTTGTCGTGAAGAATTCCGGCAGAAATCGATCAAGGCCCGCAGAGGGGCCGAGGCGGAACGGCTCGGATAGTACAGGTGTGGCCCATCCTGTTCAGACCAGAAATCCGGGAGAACCGGAACGAGTGTTCCGCCGGCGAAGTCGCTTTCAAGCCAGCTTCGGAACGCGCCGATAATGCCCAATCCGTTTCGGGCAAATGTGAGGCCTGTATTCAAGGCATTTACGCTCAATGTGAGCCGTGTAACGGCCTCCACGTCGATCGTCTGGTCGCCGTCCTTCAACACCCAAGGCAGAAGCCGCCCGCTCAGCAGGCGATAACGGATCGCATCGTGGCTCAGGAGATCGGCGGGCGTTCGCGGATGCTCGCGTTCGGCGAGATAGCCGGGCGATGCAGCAAGCGCGACCTGCTGGACCCGGGGGCCGATCCGAATGGAGATCATGTCCTTTTCCAGATGGGCGCCATAGCGGATGCCCGCATCACAGCCGGCTGCGATGATATCCACGAGGCCGTTTTCCACGACGAGTTCAACCTCCACTGCCGGATGACGATGCTGAAAATCGCTGAGCAGTGGCGGCAGGATATCAGGCATCACCGCGCCCGGTACATTGAGCTTCAATCGTCCCCGCACGAGGCCTTTGGAACTTGCCGTTTCCATCACAGCCGCATTCACCTCAGACAGGAGTGGCGCAACGCGCTCGGCCAGCAACTGCCCCTGCTCCGTCGCCCTCACGCTGCGCGTCGTACGCAGAAGAAGCGCTACGCCAAGCTTTTCCTCAATCCTCGAAATGGTTGTGCTGACTTTCGACGGAGCAACACCGAGCCGTTCGGCCGCGGCGCGGAACCCACCTTCGGCCAGGACCGCCAGAAAGACCTGCAGATCGTCAGGGGAAACATTGTTCTTCATGGAGAACAGCCTATTCCAAAAATAACGGATTATCAAAGTTACTGAGAACAGTCAGTTTGTCTCCGAGGATGAAAGCGGCGGTTGCGCCCGCCCATAAATCAAGTTCAGGAGAAACCTTATGCTGATCGTCACCGGCGCCTCGGGCCAACTCGGCCGCAAGGTTGTAAACAATCTTCTTCATCACGTGCCCGCTGAAAGGATAGGCATCAGCGTCCGCGATCCCGAAACGGTCTCGGACCTGAAGGCTGCCGGCGTTCGTGTGCGCCAGGGCGATTACGATGACGCCGACAGCCTTCGGTTTGCCTGGCAGGGCGCCGAACGTCTGCTGCTTGTCTCCTCGAATGCGGCCGCAACGGGCGGGGATCCGCTGAAGCAGCATGCGACGGCGATTGCTGTGGCGCGCGAACTCCGCGTCGAACGTGTCCTCTACACGAGCCAGGTGGCGAGCTCCCCGACCTCTCAGTTTCCTCCCGGCAGGACCCATGCCGCCACCGAGAAGATGCTGGCGGACTCGAACCTCCGCTGGACCGCGCTTCGCCACGGCTTCTACGCTGCAAGTGCTCTTGCAATGAATGCGCGCGCCTTTGAAACGGGCGAATTGATCGCGCCGGAGGACGGCAAGGTCGCCTGGACGACCCATGACGATCTGGCCGCCGCCGACACTGCGCTCTTGGCGGGCGACGTCGTTATCGACGGGCCAACCCCGCCTCTGACCGGAAGCCATGCCCTGGATCTCGCGGATCTTGCCGCACTTGCGGGCGAAATTTTGGGGCGTCCCGTCGGGCGCGTTCTCGCGAGCGAGGAAGAAACGGAGGCGAAATTGCGGAGTGTCGGTCTTCCGCCGGGCGCCATCGCCGTCGCGATGGGCTATTATCGTGCTGCACGCGCGGAAGAATTCGCCGCGGTTGATGGCACCCTGGCCGAAATTCTTGGCCGACCACCGGTGACGATGGACACGTTCCTGAGAGCAAATCTTCGTTGATCATTTGTCAGGCAAGGCGAGCCCGATACCTGGATGCGTGTCCCCGCGATGCAGACCCGCTCTGTTACGTTCGTATGTCCTTCTTCGCTGCTGAAACGAACGGCAAAGCTCGGCGCTTCCTCGTTTCGACGCGCTGCGAAAAATACCAACCACCAAAGGATAGCGCGAAAACGGGCTACGCCGCTCTCTCGTGAATGGTGAGTATTGCATCCGCAAAGGCTTCGGGGGCCTCGAACGGGAAGGCATGGCCACATGGATAGACCCTGTGCTCATGGTAGCTGGTGAACATGTTCGCGTGATCTGCCGTGCCACCCGGTTTCAAGGGGTCCTGGGTTCCATCCAGAGTCACTGCCGGAACAACAATTTTGGGTTTTTTGGAAAGTTTTCGTTCGAGAGCGGCGAGCGCAGGGTCGCCTTCCCCAAGTCCGAAATCGAACCGATAGGAATGCGTAACCACATCGACGAAATCGGGGTTTTCGAAGGCGGCGGCGGACCGCAGAAAGGTGTTGTCGTCAAAAGACCAGTTCGGCGACCATTGCGACCACAGAATCCGGCACAACTCATGCCGAGCCTCACGCAGGCATTCCCTGCCTCTCTCGCTTTGAAACAGGTGCTGGTACCACATCGCCTGTTCGAGCGAGGGCGAAAACGCATGGCGCTGACGCTCGACATCGATGATGTCGTATCCCGCATAGGAGACCAGGCCCGCCACCCGCTCCGGCCAGAGCGCAGAGGCAACGCAAGAAGCAAGGCCGCCCCAGTCGAAGCCTGCGAGGATCGCCGTTTCGAGCCCGAGCGCGTCCATAAGCCCGATGACGTCGGCGCCAAGCGCTGCCTGCTGTCCGCTACGCATGGTCTGTTTCGACAGGAAGCGGGTCGGACCGAAGCCGCGCAGATAAGGGACGATCACTTTCGCGCCCGCGGCAACCAGGACCGGTGCGACCTCCGCGTAAGCGTGAACGTCATAGGGAAAACCATGGGACAGCACCACGGGCCAGCCATCGTCAGGTCCGCTCTGGCAGTAGGCGATTTCCAGAATATCGGTTTGAACGGTCTTCAGGAGACCGAGTTGGCCCGTCATTGATTGTCTCCTCGTGGTCGTTTCATCCGCACACCGATTGAGAATATGGAACCTGCATGTCCGCGCAAGCGCCAAGTCCCGAATTCGGTCGCATTTTCCTTGTGCGGCAATCGAAATACCTGCGCCGTTGACACTTGCGGGAGCGACCAGAACTCGCCCTTTATTGTCCTTCATTCACCGGATAACGGACGTCAGCCTTCAAGATTGAGCCGCGAACCATAAAACGTCCGAAATGGGGGCGTGCCGACCAGCGGAAACGGGAGCGGGAGGGGACTGGCGACTCTCTTCGTGTTTGAACATGTAGCGAAACGGCCGTCCATATACGAAGAGGTAATCGATGAAGTCGGGTGCGATATCCGCGAGCGCGTCGATCACCTCCTGACCGGCCTCGCAGACGAGGCGACCGAGCATCCGCCTGCCGCGTTCGAATCCGGTTTCTTCCGTCATGGTAGGTTTACTTTATCGAAGAGGACGAGAGGCGCCCCCTGTTGGGGCGCAGCCCGGTTTTCACCGACGCCTGAGGATCATGCCTGCGTGGTACAGGACACCGCCGACGAAATCTCCGTCGGCCGAAAAACCGGTGTCGTCGCGATACTCGATGTGGTTTCCGGTGATCACGTAGCTTCCCTCATAGGCGCGTTCTCGCGTGCCGCGCGCTTCAACGTAGCGACCGCCGGGGAGAAGCTCGTGCCGGATATGGCCATCGTCCGTCACCCAGAGACCGGTAAAATCGTTTCCGCTGCTCACTCGTCCGCTCCACGCTGTCCGAGGGCGTCGGCGATCTCTTCCGGATCGACCGGCCAGGCGTAGTTCAACTCGTGTCGGATCTTCCAGCCGTTATCGGTGCAGGCCCAGCCCAGTTGCGAGCGACCATCAAAGGCGATCACCTCACCATCAGCCCTTTCGATCCGCCCGACGAAACCCAGCGTGGTCGAGGCGATAGTCTCGCCGACGATCGCGTCGTTGGCGGTGGTCAGCCCGTGCCGCACTGTTATCGCCGCGTTTTGCAGGTCCTCCCAGTTCGCTCCATAGACGGCTGCGTCGCGGAATAGCTGGGTCTTGCCCGGGGCGAAATTGTCGTAGAACACGCCCTCGGCGTTGTCGAGGTCATAGTAGCGGTCCATCTTTTCAGCAAAGACGAAATCGGGGTCGCCTTTCCGGCGCTCCCATCCGTCCATGATCCAATCGGCATGCAGTTCGGCCGGGGCGTCCGGGCCTGCCTGCGGGCAGGTCTGTGCCGCCGCGAAGGCAGGGACGGCCAGCAGGGAGATCGCTGCGAGTGCGAGAATTTTCATGTCTCATTTTCCTTTCTTCAGTCCACAACGCTGTGTTGCAGTTGCCGAGAGGGAAGATGGACCCTGGCTGTTGGATAGTGTAGGCGTCTTGTAATGGACATCTTGTAAAGCTAGAATAACCAATGCCAATGGACCTCAATCTGCTTTCGATGTTTCTCGCCGTCGCGGAAACGCAGAATTTCCGTGAAGCCGCAGATCGCCTCGGCGTGACGCGGTCGGCTGTGAGCCAGGGCATGAGGCGGCTTGAAGCGTTCTTCGGCGTCCAGCTTGCAACCCGAACGACTCGCGCCGTGTCGTTGACGGAGGCCGGAGAGCAACTCCGCAGGACACTGTCGCAGCCGATGGGAGACATTCGTGAGGCGCTGGAACGCATCCCGGGCGGCGATATCCCCCGAGGGCACCTCAAGGTCGCAGTCACGTCGATCGCAGAGCGGTTCCTTTCCGGTCCATTCGTTGCGTCCTTTGCTGAGGCCTATCCCGAGGTGACGCTCGATGTCACTGTGACCGATGACGAGTTTGACATCGTCGCCAGAGGCTTTGATGCGGGCGTAAGGCTTGGAGAGGTCATCGCGCAGGACATGATCGCGGTCGCACTGACGGACGCGCAACGCGAGGCGGTCGTTGCTTCCCCCGCCTATATCGCAGCTCACGGAACACCGGAGACGCCGGAAGATCTTCTGAAACACCGATGCATCGGTTGGCGACCGACCCACCGGACCGCGCCCTATCGCTGGGAGTTCGAAAAGGAGGGCAAAGCCTTCGATATTGCCGTGAAGCCGCAGATCACCTCGAACGACCTCAACGTCATGCTGCGGGCCGCTCTTGCTGGAGCCGGCTTCACCTTTGCGACGGAGGAAACCTTCCAGCCTCATATCGAGCGCGGCGAACTGATCTGCGTATTGCAGGACTACCTTCCGTCTTTTCCTGGGTTTTATCTCTATTTCCCGCAGAGAACGGACATGTCCCCGAAGCTGCGCGCGTTGGCCGACCATGTCCGCATAGCGCGGCGCAATACATCGCGCTGAGCCTGACCTTCTAGGCGCTTGCCAGTTCACGCGCCTCGGCCTCCTCCAAAGGTCACCTTGCTCAAGAGTTGACAGCGCTTCTTCTCGAAGCTCTTCGATTTTAGCCGTGCAGCGTCTATTGTCGGCTTCGTCCGGTCTCTGGCGGCGATCTGGCCCTGATGCGGCAAATCGACGATCTGCATCTCAACTACCCGTTTGCCGGAAGCCGGATGTTGCAACGGCTCGCGAGGGGAGAAGAGCTGGAGACTGAGCAGATGCACGTTGCTCAGCAACGGGCTCATTGCGGGAGTTCGTCGCGCTCAGAATGTGTGTCGGCAATTGGGGTACGACCTCAGTTCCTCGAACGGCCGAAATGGTCGCGCTTTCCGGACCGGCCGAAACGTCCGGTGAACGAATCCGCTACGCGGGAAGACGTGTGGGGTCAGAATACGGCGGGCACGCAGGCGTTGAGGTTTGATTGAGCACGGTTCCGATTAAGTGGACCATCCCGGTTTCTTTCAACAAAAGGGACCGAGTGATGACCCGGATAATCCCCGAGGCTTCCGTCAGCACGCTTCGCCAGCGTCTGATTGATGACATGAACATGCGCCATTTCTCTTCGGCGACGCAACGCAACTACATCCGCGACATTGGGCGTTTCACGACGTTTCTGGGACGATCACCCGATACGGTGACGGCGGAGGAACTGCGGCGCTTCCATATCGAGCATCACGAAGCCGGCGTTCCTGTGTCGACCACGAATAAGCATCGTCTCGGCCCTGCGCTTTTTCTTTACCCACACGCTCGACCGGCCCGATCTGCCACACAGGCTGGTGCGTGTGAACCAGCCCCGCAATCTGCCGGTCGTCCTCAGCCGCGACGAGGCCGCCCGCCTGCTCGAGGCAACAACCTGCCTCAAGCGTCACGCGGCCCTGTCTGTTGCCTATGGCGCAGGGCTGCGCGTTTCTGAGGTCGCGCATCTCAAGGTGCGCGATATCGACAGCGAACGCATGCTGCTGCGGGTTGAGCGCGGCAAGGGTGGGCGCTATCGCAACGCGATGCTGTCCGCCTATCTGCTTCGTCTTCTGCGCCAGTGGTGGATCGCCGGACGCCAACAGGGCGTGATGCATCGTGACGGCTGGCTGTTTCCAGGGCAAGATTCCATGAAGCCGATCAGCACCCGACAGCTTCATCGCATCGTCGTCGAAGCGGCCGGGTTGCTGATATCCCTAAACGTGTCGACCCGCACACATTACGCCACAGCTTCGCCACTCACCTTCTGGAGGATGGCACCGACATCCGGATTATCCAGGTCCTGCTTGGGCATGCCAAGTTCAACAATACAGCACTCTATACAAAGGTGGCGACCCGGACGGTTCACGCCGTGATCAGCCCGCTCGACAGGCTGGATCTCTTCACAGCGGAAGGAACATCGCCCGACGGCTGAACCGAGGCGCGCCTCAATCGAGGTCGCCGACATCTTCCGCTCTGCCGGCCCCGCCTGTCGGTCAGCCCATCAAGGGCATCTCAGCCTGGCCCACCTCAAGGTGATGTCCGCGATCGAGCATTGCCGAACGGCCGCACTGGGTGGGCATGTCGAGGCTTGTGAACAATGGCGCATCGCCTATAACTCCTGCCGTAACCGGCACTGCCCGAAGTGCCAGGGCGTTGCCGCACGCACATGGCTTGCCGCGCGCGGGGCTGACCTGCTGCCGGTGGGATAGTTCCATGTCGTCTTCACGCTGCCCCCCCCCGAGGTCGCCAAGATCGCCTTTCACAACAAGGCGCTCATCTATGACCTTCTGTTCAAGACCACATCGCAAACCATGCTGACGATCGCCGCCGATCCGAAGCATCTCCGCGCGCGCATCGGCATCACCGCCGTGCTCCACACATGGGGTTCGCCATGACCCATCTTCCCCATGTTCACATGATCGTGCCCGGCGGCGGAATTTCCCTCGATGGCACACGCTGGATATCCTCGCGTCCCGCATTTCTCCTGCCGGTGCGCGTGCTCGGCAAGCTGTTCCGCCGCTTGTTTCTCACGCGGCTGATCCAGCTCCAGGATGCCGGCAAACTTACCTTCTTCGGCTCAGTAGCACATCTGGCTGACCGCCAGGTATTTTTGCGGCACCTGTCGCCAGTTCGCGGGAAACGCTGGGTTGTATTCGCCAAGTCAGCCTTTGCGGGGCCTGAGGCAGTCCTTGCCTATCTGTCGCTTTACACACACCGGGTGGCGATCTCGAACAGTCGTCTGATCTCGTTGGACAAGGACGGCGTAACCTTCCGCTACAAGGACTATCGCCGCGACGGCACAGACCGGCAGCGGATCATGACGCTAGCCACGGCCGAGTTCATCCGCCGCTTCCTGATTCATATTCTGCCGAAGGGCTTCCATCGCATTCCCCATTACGGTTTGCTCGCCGGCGGCTCCCGCAATATCTGTATCGCACGCGCCCGCGAACTCCTGAGCGTCGTCCAGCCGCCGGAGAACGACGCAACCGACGAGCCGATCGACATCCGGCAGCCATGTCCCTGCTGTGGTGGCGCATGATCGCTATCGAGGTGTTCGAGCGCTGGCGACAGCCACGCGGGCCGCCGAATACGCCTGACGGAACCCGAAACTCTTCACGAAGGCTGATTGGCAGGTTTTCCATTGCCCAAGTGGAAAGGCGGACTTTAGCGTGCACGGCATATGCCGGCGCTTCCGGCCCTTGATCTTCCTGACTGTGTCATAGCCTCGGATTCCGCCGCTTTCCGTGGTTTTGGCGCTCTGGCTATCGATCACACCAGCCGCCCGATTTGCCTCTCTGCCCTCCAACTCGCGGGTTTCCATTGCAAGACGATGGTTGATGCGTGTCCAAAGTCCTAACGCCCGCGCTTCATAAAAATAGCGCTGGACGGTCGGGCAGGGCGGAGAATCCTTCAGCAGTATTCGCCGCGGGCAGCCGGTCGTGGCGGTGTAGAGCAGGGCGTTGACAGCCTCGCGCAAATCTGTGTTACGCGGACGAGGTGACGATGCCTGGGCAGAAAAGGCTCAACCAGTGTCCATTCCCGATCAGTCAACTCGCTTGCGTGCGTCCAGTTCTCCTGGCATATTGCCGACGGGCGCCGAAGGAATCATAACCTCTTGAAATCACCCACATCTTTAGAGGTTGCCGCTTCAGGGGTTGCGGTAACTCGTTCGGAGAAGCCGCTGTTTCCGGTGTTCTTCAAAACGCTATCTGCACGTCATGTTGAACACATCATGCCAGCTTGGCCCGCTTGGCGACGAGAGCGGCGGTCGCCGTCTTCCGGTCTTTCAGTTCTTTTGCAAGGCGGGCTTCACGAAGCCGCCGGGTCTTTTCCTCACGGGCCAGAGCGAGGAAATCGAGCTCCTCGACGGCAGCATTGCGTGCGAAAAATTGCGATTGCGCATTGGCGAAGGCGATCTCCGCCTTCTGACGCGATTTGCTGTGTGTCTGTGACATGATCTTTTCCAAATAGGACGCCGCAAAGTACCGCGGCAACAAAAAAGGCCAGGCGATCAGCCTGACCTTGCCGGTGTCGTGCTCTCGACAGTGCCAGTACATCCGTGGTCAATGGTGAGCAGATACCGGGATAATTCAGGCAGCCCGTAGATTGCAGGCCGACATCTTGCCCGACTTGCTGTCGCGCTCGAGCTCGTAGCCGATCTTCTGGCCTTCCAGGAGCTCGCGCATTCCGGAGCGCTCTACGGCGGAGATGTGAACAAATGCATCGGCGCCGCCATTTTCAGGTTGAATGAAGCCGAAGCCCTTCGTCGAATTGAACCATTTAACTGTGCCAGTGGTCATGATGAACCCTTTCATAGCAATAAGAAACCACAACGCCGAAAGCGCCGCGGATGGTGATAGCGATTTTTGGATGAAAAAGTTCGTTCAAGGAGCGGTGTCAAACGCACAATAACTAAAGCTTAACAAGCAAATATCGACAATCGATATAAGGGGCCTTTTCATCCAGTTGTCAACTTATAGTTTTCGTCTTCGATTTCTTCGGCATCTGGTTGTTACACCGGTTGCCCCTCTTTGCGGCGGAGAAAGCAGGGCTAGGCCTGGAAAAGGGTGGCACTGTTTCAGCGATGGCGACGTTCTGAACCCTGCGCATACCGCTTGAACAGATCCTTGGCATCACGCGCTCAAGCGCGCCTGCCGGAATGAAACCAATCGGTTGGTCCTTTCATCCCACAGCACAAACCTGACGCAGCGCAGGCTCTCCAAGAGCGTAATACGTCCCGTGTCGCGCAGTTCCGGGTAATCGCGGAGCACTTCCGGCAAGCGATAGAACGGCACCTTCGCCGCAAGGTGATGGACGTGGTGGATACCGATATTGCCGGTGATCCAGCGCAGCGGAAACGGGAGGTCGTAATGCGAGCTGCCGTTGAGCGCCGCATTCTGGAAATCCCAGTTGCGGCTGTCAGACCAGTGGGTTTCCTCAAACTGATGCTGGATATAGAACAGCCATACTCCGGCTGTCGCGGCCATCAGCGTGATCGGCAGTTGCACCATCAAAAACGCAACCGGTCCCATGAGCCACATCAGCAAGGCAACGGGAATGGCCGCCCCGACGGTGGTGACGATGGTCGATGTCCATGGCTCCAGACCTGCCCGCATCAGGCCGAGTGGCAAACGATACTGGCAGATAAACAGCCAGGCGGGACCGAGACCGAACATCACGACTGGATGGCGATAAAGACGATAACGCAGCCGTCCCCAGGAGGACCGGGTACGATATTCCCGGACCGTCAGCATATCGACATCGCCGATGCCGCGCTTGTCGAGATTGCCGGTCGTCGCATGATGAACCGCGTGGGTCCGGCGCCAGTAATCATAGGGCGTCAGGGTGAAAATGCCGATGACGCGACCGGTCCAGTCGTTGGCGCGCCGGCGGGCGAAGAGCGCGCCATGGCCGCAATCATGCTGCAGGACAAACAGGCGAACAAGGAAACCGGCCGCGGGAATCGTCAGCAACAGCGCCCACCAATGGCCGTTCAGGACAGCCAGGGCGACCACAACCCACAAAGCCACGAAAGGTAAGGCCGTGATGGCGATCTCGATCGTGCTGCGGAGAGGGCTGGCCTGCCGGTAGGGCGCAAGCGCTGCGATCCAGGAACGGTGGTTCCGTTCGATTTCGGCCTTCGCGGTATTGCTTCTCAAGGATTCTCCTGGCTCCGGTCCACGCTTGACCGGGACGCGCGATCATTGGTCTCGAAAGTCTCACCCCAACCTTCGTAAGGGCGCTCAATGCAAGAAAGGCCGAGCGCATTGCTCGGCCGATCCATCCGTCTTCATATTCCGTGCCAGTACATCCGTGGTCACGGAAGCAAAGACAATCCTTATGCAGCGCGCAGGTTTTCCGCAGCGCTTTTGCCGGACCTGTCGTCCGCAACGACGTCAAAGGTCAGCTTCTGGCCTTCGGCGATGGTGCTCATTCCGGAGCGTTCAACAGCGGAAATATGGACGAATACGTCCGAGCCGCCGCCTTCGACCTCGATGAAGCCAAAACCCTTGGTGGTGTTGAAAAATTTCACTGTGCCAGTGCTCATGACGATTTCCTTTCAATCAATCAGAGAGAATGCCCGGCGGGCGCTGAGGGCCGCGACCGGACGATAAAGTCGATGTTGATGGGAAAATCACCAGAGCGCGAGGCGCAAAATAAAGTTCGTCAAACAAGATCGATGGACGGCATATGCGCTTCTTTTGTGTCTAATTCAAGGCAATATTTTAGTTTCATTGAAGAAAAATTGAAAACAATAAAACGTAATTATTATGCGGATATTTCTATAATGTCCTATTATTCAGTCGTAATCATAGATATATGTAGTTTTGCGGTTCGCTAGACCCGGCCTCATAAAAATTGCCTTTAAAAAAGCTCTTCAGAATTTCGCGCACGGTGTGAAACGATGATGGCGCATGCGCGCAATAGAGAGCGTCTTTTTCAGGCCCGCGACGCCAACAACGCGCGTCCATTTACGCTGAAGCGGCCGGGGAGCGCTGCCGCCGATCACACCAGACAATTCATCCCAAATCGGAAGGAATCGGCATCATGGCAGCAGAAAACAATGGAGCATCATCCATCGGAGAACGGTGGAAAGCCTATCATCCGGCCAAATCGACGCTCGTGTGGGCCTGTATCGTCACCGCCATCGTCACGATCGTCGTCGGCTTCACCTGGGGCGGATGGGTGACTGGCGGCACATCAAGAACACTCGCCGTCGAAGCTGGAGAACTTTCCCGCGATGAGTTGGCGACGGTCATTTGCGTCCAGAGGTTCAAGGCGGCGCCTGATTCAGCACAGCAGTTGAGCGAACTGAAGGCCATCAACAGCTCCTACAAGCAGCGTCAGTTCATTGAAGCTGGCGGCTGGGCAATGATGCCGGGAGACGACGACGCAAGTCGCGACGCCGCCTCGGGCTGCGCCGCCGCACTCGTAGGATAAAAACCACAGAGAATGAACCGCCGAAGAGGCAGCCGGAAACGGCTTTCTCATGGCGGGCAATGCCCGGATTTACGAGCGGCAAGCAAGAGGCGCCACCGCAACAAAGCGCGCCAGACACATGGAGTCTGCAGATGGCCAAAGGTCAGAAGCGAAGCAATCGCGAAATCAGAAAACCCAAGAAGGAAAAGAGCGCGGCAACCATCGAAGCGCCGCCGCTCGGCTCACTGGTCAGAAATGCCGGGAACAGCAATGTGGCGCGTTGCAAGCCGAGAGGCTGAACCGCACGCAGGCTGCCGGTGAATGCACTGCCGCGATCCGGGCCGAACCATCGTCTGCCAAGCTTCTTTGCCGGCGATCGTGTCTGGTCTGATCGCGTGTTTTTAACAGTGGCATTTCTCGCCACCTTCTCAAGGATGTATTCAGCCATGGCACTCGATTTTCCCAATCAAAGCCGCAGTTACGACAAAAACGGCGGACGTGTTCGTTTTACCGGGCACGACGGCATGTTCGAAGTGATGTTTTTCGTCAGGGCCGATGCGCTGAGTGGTCCGGCCGAAGGCGAGGCGAGTTATCTCGCTGCATTCGATGCAGCCCGCGAGACGATCTACGACGCCGCTCGAAAGATTTACCTGAAGGGCCGCAAGGCAGTCTATGTCCTGACGGTGGCCGATTTCACCTGATCCGCCAGAGGCTCCGCCGCCAGAACTTCACGTCAATGGCGAAGCAACCCGACACTGCGTCATGAACGTCATGAAGGTTTCGAGCGGCCCAAACGAGCCGCTACCGCTCTTGCAGAATAGCGGAAACCCATACCCATAATCCAAACCCCGCGTCTGGGTTTTCAGACACACAGCCGTTGCGCCGAGACTTGCGTCCCGGTGGAAAGGCAAAACTTGAAAATCGAATTCCTCCATAACCGAACCGTTTCTCCTCTTTGGAATGACCGGTCACCGGTCAGACAGGAACTGTTCAGCACCGAACGGCTGGAACAGCATGCGATCAGCCTTGCAGCGGCGCAGCCCGTGTCCGGCAAGGCTCCGGCGGTGATATCCCTGCACAAAAGACTGAGCGACAATGCCGGCGTTCTTCTGTCTGCCTACCGCGCCGGCATCAATGAACTGAAGAACGGCCGGGAAGTGGTGCCGGCGGCGGAATGGCTGTTCGACAATTATCATCTGGTCGAAAAGCATATTCAGGAAATCAGGAACGACCTGCCGCCCGGCTATTATCGCCAGTTGCCCAAGCTTTCGGATGGGCCCTTTGCCGGTTATCCGCGTGTCTTCGAGCTAGCCTGGGCCTTCGTTGCCCATACCGACAGCCTTTTTGATCGCGACAAGCTCGAGCGATTTCTGATGGCCTATCAGCAGGTCCAGCCGCTGACGATCGGCGAGTTGTGGGCCGTTGCGATCACGCTCAGGATCGTCCTCATCGAAAACCTGCGGCGGCTGGCCGATCAGATTACGGTGGCGCGCACCGCCCGGCTCGACGCTACGAATCTGGCCATCAAAATTCTTTCAGCCGACGACGGCGAGACGGCTCTTCAGGACGATATCGCCTCACGTTCCAAGGAACCGCTGTCGGAACTCTTTGCCGGACATCTGGCGCGGCAACTTAGAAACCGGGACCCCGAGACCACGCCCGCGCTCGGATGGCTGGAGAAACGGCTTGCGCTGCAGGGATGCACCATCGAAGATGTCGTACAGCATTCCCAGCAAAGGCAAGGCGCCTCGAATGTCACTGTGCGCAACATCGTCACCAGCCTCAGGCTGATTTCCGATATCGACTGGGCGGACGTGTTCGAAAGCGTAAGTCCTGTTGACGCGCGGATGCGCGCTGCGAGCGCTTTTGCGGACATGGATTTCCCGACGCGCGACCTCTATCGCAAGGCGATCGAACAGCTTGCGCGCGGCTCGTCATGGACGGAGCTGGAGGTCGCCGATCAGGCGCTTGAAGCAGCGCGAAAACCGGCATCCGACGAGGATGGCCCGGCCGATGCCGCGCGGGTCGCCGATCCGGGCTATCACCTCATTGCCGAGGGTCGGTCAGCCCTGGAGCGGGTGATCGGGTTTCAGCCGCCTGTGCGCCTCCGGCTCGGACGCCTCAATATCCGATTAGGCATTGGTGGTTATAGCGCGTCGATCCTGCTTGTTACGACACTGCTGATGGCCCTGTCGCTGTTGCTGTTGTCGCAAACGGGCCTGCCGGCCGTCTGGCTTGCGCTGTTTGCGATTCTGGCACTGCTGCCGACAAGCGAAGTCGCGACAGCCATCGTCAACCGGACAATGAACTGGTGTTTCGGCGCCGTCATTCTGCCCGGCCTCTCTCTCAGGCACGGTGTCCCGCCGTCGTTGCGCACGCTCGTCGCCGTTCCCACGCTTCTGACGAATGAAGCGGATATTCTGGAGCAGGTCGAGCGCCTTGAGGTCCATCACCTTTCCGGCGCGGGTGGCGACATCGTCTACGCGCTTGTCACGGATGGAACCGATGCCGATCAGGAAGAGATTGAAGCGGACGGCCCTTTACTGGCTGTTGCCGCTGCCTCGATCGCGCGGCTGAACGAACGCCACGGGATGGTGAATGGCGGCAATCGCTTCCTGCTTTTGCACCGCCGCCGTCTGTTCAACCCTCTCGAAAACCGCTGGATGGGGTGGGAGCGTAAGCGCGGCAAGCTGCACGAACTCAATCGCTTACTGCGCGGCGCCAACGACACCAGCTTCGCTCCGATTGCAGGCGTTCCGCCCGAGGTTCCGGCGGACGTGCGTTATGTGATCACGCTCGATGCAGATACCCGCCTACCGCGCGACGCGGCACACCGCCTGATCGGCAAGATGGCACATCCGCTTAACCGTCCGCGTTTCAGTTCGGCGGACCAACGGATTGTCGATGGTTATGCCATTCTCCAGCCACGTGTGACGCCCTCGCTACCGGTGGGCCATGAGGGCTCTCTCTATCAGCAAGTCTTTTCCGCGCCAGGCGGCATCGACCCTTATGCCGCCGCGGCCTCGAATGTCTACCAGGATCTTTTCGGCATCGGCGGTTATACCGGCAAGGGCATCTACGAAATCGACGCCTTTGAACAGGCACTCGGCGAGCGCGTGCCGGAGAACACGATGCTCAGCCACGATCTTTTCGAGGGGTCATTTGCCCGGGCGGCCCTGGCCTCCGACGTCGAACTCATCGAGGAATTTCCGGCCCGCTACGACGTCGACGCCAAGCGACAGCATCGCTGGACGCGGGGCGACTGGCAGCTTCTGCCCTGGCTGACCGGACAATACAGGGACGATGGCGTCCTGCCTGCAGTTAACCGTGGCATGATGGTCGACAATCTGAGGCGCTCCCTCATCGCTCCGTTCACGCTTCTGGCCCTTGGCCTTGCCTGGACGATGCCGTTTTCCGCCGCACTGGTGGCGACCGCGCTGGTCTTCGCCACTTTGGCAATCACAGCCTTTCTTCCGGTTTTATTCACAGCTATGCCGCACAGCACCGGCATTCATCTGCGCAGTCACCTGAGTACGCTGGGCGCGGATCTTCGCCTTGCTGCCTTGCGAACCGGTCTCGACCTTGCCTTTCTTCCCGACAGGGCATGGCGGATGACGGACGCGGTCGTGACGACGATGAACCGTCTCTATCGCACCCGACGCCATTTCCTGGAATGGACAACAGCCGCCCAGTCGCAGGGCAGCCCGCGCCTCGACCTAACCGGTTTCTACCGCCGCATGGCGCCCGGCACGCTGATCGCGCTTGCCATCGCCGGGACTGCCTGCCTGCTGTCGCCGTCATCATGGCCGCTCATTCTTCCCTTTGCCCTTTTGTGGTTGGCGGGGCCCGCCATTGCCCTTTGGACGAGCCGCCCGCCTGCAGAAAAGGTGGGGGGCGCGACATCCGATGCTGACGCAATCGCACTGCGTCTGATCGCCCGCCGGACATGGCGCTTCTTCGAGACCTTCGTGACGCCTGAAAGCAACATGTTGCCGCCGGACAATTTTCAGGAGGATCCGAAGCCCGTCATCGCCCGGCGCACCTCGCCCACCAATATCGGGCTCTATCTTCTCTCTACCGTCGCGGCCCGCGATTTTGGCTGGACCGGCAAGGTCGAGACCGCCGACAGGCTTGAGGCTACGCTGAAAACAGTGAGGACACTGGCCAAGTACAAAGGCCACCTCTTCAACTGGTATGCGACCGATGACATGCGCGTTCTCGATCCCGCCTACGTCTCTTCGGTCGACAGCGGCAACCTCGCGGGGCATCTGCTTGCCCTTGCCAATGCCTGTGAATCCTGGGTGGCAGCGCCTTCGGCTTCAAATATACGGACAGGGCTGACCGACAGTCTGACACTGGCCCGGCAGGCGCTCGACGCGACCTCCGGAAATGGCAGACACGCTGATGAGCGGCTGACTGGCCTACTCGTCGATATTGAACTCCGGCTGAACGGATCAGAGTCCTTTGAAACGTTGGGCCCCATTCTGATCCGCCTTTGCAACAAGGCTATCGCCGCAGCATGGAAAACCATTCCCAAAACCGGTGAGGGTTCCTCCGGCGACCTCATTTTCTGGCTCGGCACCCTGAACAGTCGCTTGGCCGAGGATCGGCGCGATCGCCTGGCTGACAGGTGTCTGGATATCCGACTGTTGGCGATAGCGAGCGAAGCGCGGGCGATGGCAACGGCGATGGATTTCGCCTTCCTGCTCGATCCCGAACGCAAGCTTCTTTCGATCGGCTACTCTCTGCCGGACGAAAGTCTTGACGAGAACTGTTATGATCTTCTGGCCTCCGAAGCCCGACTGGCGAGCCTGTTCGCAATCGCCAAGGGCGATGTCGAGACCCGGCACTGGTTCCTGCTCGGACGCTCCGCAACGCCGGTCGGACGGGCCTCGGCACTGATCTCGTGGTCAGGCTCGATGTTCGAATACCTGATGCCCTCTCTGGTCATGCGCGCATCGGAAACCAGCCTGCTTGCGCAGACCAACCGGCTTGTGGTCCGGCGCCAGCAAGCCTATGCCGTCAAGCTTGGCACGCCATGGGGCATTTCCGAATCCGCCTACAATGCCCGTGATACGGAACTGACCTATCAGTATTCCAATTTCGGCGTTCCCGGCCTCGGGCTGAAGCGCGGCCTTTCCGAAAATGCCGTCATAGCGCCCTATGCAACCGGTCTCGCCTCAATGATCGATCCGAAGGCCGCATGTGCGAACTATGTCCGGCTGGCCTCCCTGGGTGCCCTCGGGCGCTATGGCTTTTACGACGCGCTGGATTTCACGCCTGCGAGGTTCCCCGAGAATGATAAGGTCGCAATCGTGCGCACAAGCATGGCCCACCATCAAGGCATGACGATTGTCGCCATCGCCAACACGCTCGATGACGGAATCATGCGCGCCTATTTCCATCGCGAACCGATCATTCAAGCTTGTGAACTGCTGTTGCAGGAACGTATACCCCGCACGGTGACCAACGAGCGTCAAAAGATCGAAGACGCTCCGGTCTCGCCCGTCAAATCCTCACTGGGTCCCGATACATCACGGCGACTTTCCGGGGTCGTGACCGGCCCTCCGGCAACCCATCTGCTTTCGAACGGCCGCTATGCGGTGATGCTGACGGACAACGGCTCCGGCTACAGCCGCTGGCACGACCTTACCGTCACACGCTGGCATGAGGACGTCACCTGCGATGATGACGGTTCGCCGATCTTTCTGCGCGATGTCGATGATGGTGCGGTCTGGTCCGCAGGCGCCCGGCCGCTCAGCGACGATGACGAAGGCGGCCATGTCGTTTTCGACGAAGACAAGGCCCGTTTCGTCTCTGTTCACGATACGCTGACCACGACAATGGAGGTGCTGGTTTCGGGCGAGGACGACTGTGAGGTTCGGCGCGTCTCCATCTCCAACACCGGCAGGCGCCCCCGCGAAATCGAAATCACATCCTGTGCCGAACTGGTTCTCGCGCCGGCTTCGGCCGATACCGCCCACCCGGCGTTTTCGAAGATGTTCGTCCAGACGGAGTATGCTGCAGAATACGGCGCGCTGATCGCAACCCGTCGCCCGCGCACGCCTGATGAGCCCCGCATATGGGCCGCCCATTTTGCCGTGATCGAAGGCCAACCCGCCGCCGACCCGCAATACGAGACCGACCGGGCCCGTTTCATCGGTCGAGGCAATACGGTCGCCACCGCGACATCCATGGCGGGCGACACGCCGCTTTCGAATACGGTCGGCACAGTGCTCGATCCGGTTTTCGCGATCCGCCAGCGCTTGAAGGTCGCTGCCGGTAAGTCCGCCCGCATTGCTTACTGGACCGTCGTCGCTTCTTCGCGTGCCGAACTCATCGACCTGATCGACAGGCATCTCGACCGCAGCGCCTTCGAACGCGCCCGGACGCTCGCCTGGACCCAGGCCCAGGTTCAGCTTCGCCATCTCGATGTCAAATCGGGTGAGGTCGCGGATTTTCAGCGATTGGCCGCCCCGATCATCTACGCGGATCTGCGCTATCGGGCATCGGCAACCGAAATTGCGCGCGGCGCCGGACCCCAGTCCGGTCTCTGGCATCTCGGTATTTCCGGTGATTTACCGATTGTGCTACTCAGCATAGACGACGCGCAGGACATGGCGCAGGTCCATCAATTGCTGCGGGCGCACGAATACTGGCGGATGAAGAGCCTTGCAGTCGATCTCGTCATCGTCAACACCCGTGCCTCGTCCTACACACAGGACCTGCAGATCGCCATCGAGACTGCGCATCGCAGCAGCCAGTCGCGGCCACGCCCCGGTATCGAACTGGCACAGGGCTCGGTCTTCGTTCTCCGGGCGGACCTGATGAGCGCAGAGGCGCTCGCGCAGCTTCATTCGGTCGCCCGTGTCAGGCTGAATGCCGGGCGCGGCCCGATTGCGCAGCAATATCCGCAATTGCCGTCTCTGCCTGCCATGCCGGTAAAACCGGCATGGCCGAAGCGCGCCTCAAGGAAAGACATTGCGCCCTATCAGCGCCCGGCACTCGAGTTCTTCAACGGGTTTGGCGGCTTTGACAAGGATGGCAGGGAGTATGTGATCATTCTCGAAGCGGATGCGGTCACCCCTGCGCCCTGGATCAATGTGATCGCCAATTCCCGTTTCGGTTTTCAGGTTTCTGCGGAAGGCAACGGCTACACGTGGGCTGAAAACAGCCGCGAAAACCAGCTGACAGCTTGGTCGAATGACCCGGTCACCGATCCGGCCGGCGAAGCGTTTTATATCCGCGATGAAGAAACGGGCGAACTTTTCTGCCCGACGGCGCAGCCGATCCGGCGCGAAGGGGCCTATATCGCCCGCCACGGCTTCGGCTACAGCCGGTTCGAACATGAGCAAGACGGAATTTCGGCTGATCTTCTCCAATACGTACCGCTCGCCGATCCGATCAAGATTTCACGCCTGACGCTCCGCAACACGTCCGGTCGGCCGCGGCGCCTGACGGTCACAAGTTACGCCGAACTCGTTCTTGGCGGCTCGCGCGGTGCTACGGCGCCGTTCGTCATCACAGACATCGATGTAAAGACCGGAGCCCTGTTTGCGCGAAATCCGTGGAGCGCCGGCTTTCCCGGTCGCGTCGCTTTTGCCGACCTTGGCGGCGAACAGACGGCCTGGACGGCGGACAGGAGCGAATTCCTCGGCCGTCACGGCAATGCCTCCGGGCCGCGCGCCCTTGGTCGTGACCAGCCGCTTTCAGGCGCCACAGGCGCTGGCCTCGATCCCTGTGCCGCCCTGCAGCGGACGATCGTGATCAGCCCCGGCGAAACGATGGAGATCACTTCGTTTCTGGGTGAATGCACCTCTGTGGACGAGGCGCGCAGCCTGATTGCTCGCTACCGCGAGGCCGATCTCGACGCGGTCCTGCAGGCGGTCACCGATCACTGGAGCGATCTTTTGCAGACCGTTCAGGTGAAAACGCCGGACCGGGCGATGGATATCATGTTGAACGGCTGGCTGCTCTACCAGACGGTTGCCTGCCGCATCACCGCCCGCTCCGCCTTCTACCAGGCAAGCGGCGCCTATGGTTTCCGCGACCAGCTTCAGGATGGAATGGCGCTGACCTTTGCCCGACCGGAGGAGACCCGGCATCACCTCCTGCGCGCCGCCTCTCGGCAGTTTATCGAGGGCGACGTCCAGCATTGGTGGCTGCCCCAGTCCGGCCAGGGCGTCAGAACCCGCATCTCCGACGACCGGGTCTGGCTCGCCTACGCCGCCGCGACCTATGTGAAAACCACCGGCGATAACGCCGTGCTCGATGTACCCGTGCCCTTCCTCGAAGGCCCGCTGCTCGAACCCGGACAGCACGATGCGTTTTTCCATCCGACTGTCGCAGTCGAAGAGGCTGCGCTTTTCGAACACATGGCGCGCGGTCTCGACCAGTCCATTGAACTGACCGGAGAGCATGGCCTGCCGCTGATGGGCACCGGCGACTGGAATGACGGCATGAACCGGGTCGGCGAAGGCGGCAGGGGCGAGAGCGTTTGGCTCGGCTGGCTGCTGCTGGCGGCAATCGATCTTTGCGCCCCTCTTGCCGACCGGCGCGATCCGCAGCGCGCCGGCCGCTGGCGCGCCCACGCCGAAACGCTGCGCACAGCCATCGAAACCTATGCCTGGGACGGCGAATGGTATGGCCGGGCAACCTTCGACGACGGCACATGGCTTGGCACAAGCGACAATCCGGAGTGCCGTATTGACTCGATTGCACAGTCCTGGGCCGTCCTGTCGGGCGCCGGGGACCCGGCCCGCGCCGCGACCGCGCTTTCTTCGCTCGAACGGCACCTCATCCGGCCCGATGAAGGCCTGGCGCTGCTGTTCACCCCGCCCTTCGACGACGGCGCGCGCGATCCGGGCTATATCAAGGGCTACCCGCCGGGCCTGCGCGAAAATGGCGGACAATACAGCCATGCGGCCATGTGGGCGATCATGGCGTTTGCCAAGTCGGGAAACGGCGACAAGGCGCAGGCGCTCTTCTCGCTGCTGAACCCCGTCAATCATGCCCTCACCGCCGAAGATGCCGACCGCTACAAGGTCGAGCCCTATGTCGTCGCCGCCGATGTCTATTCCGTCGCGCCGCATGTCGGGCGTGGCGGCTGGACATGGTATACCGGCTCCGGTGGCTGGATGTACCGCTCGGGGGTCGAGGGTATTCTCGGAATTCGCCGCGAAGGTAGCTTCCTGCTGGTCGCTCCGTCGATCCCGGCGCAATGGCCGGGTTTCGAGGCCACAGTCACGGTGGAAAAGACCCGCTTCGATATCCGCGTTGATAATGCCGGCCGACCGGGCGCGGACGCATGGTCGGCCATGCTGGATGGCGATACGTTGACGCTGTCCGAAAACATCGCACGGGTGCCGATCGACGGTGGCGAGCACACGTTGCTTTTGAACTGATGCCATTGGGGGCGTGAATGACGCACCGCCGGTTCAGATTTCCTCGGTAACGACATCGAACTGCCGGAGAATGGCCGGGCCGAAGGCCGTCGACATCGCCACATCGGTTGCATCGCGGCCTCTCGCCATCAGGATGCGGCCGATGCGAGGGCTGTTGTGCCGCGCATCGACCGTATACCAGCGACCGCCGAGGTAGACTTCCATCCAGGCGCTGAAATCCATCGGGTTCGGATCCATCGGTACGCCGATATCGCCGAGATAGCCGGTGCAATAACGCGCCGGGATATTCAGGCAGCGGCAGAGCGTGATGGCGAGATGGGCATAGTCGCGACAAACCCCGACGCCATCTGTGAAGCCGCCAAAGGCAGTCCTGAACGGATCGGCCTTCATATAATCGAATGCGATCCGCTGATGGGTAAAATCCAAGATCGCCTGCACGCGCGGCCAGCCAAGCGGCGTATCGGCGAAGTAGCTCCAGGCAAAATCGGCAAGACGGTCGGTGTCGCAGTAGCGGCTGCCGAGCAGATAGACCAGAACGTCATCCGGCAGGTCGTTGATCTGGTGCTGAATGGCGCCATAGGGAACAGGATCGGGTAAGCCGTCGTCATAGATCTCGAACGCGGTGGAGATCGTGGTCCTGCCCGGTGGCGCGACGATGCGGTTGCAAGCATTGCCGAAAACATCGGAATAGGCCGACACATCGATCGGGCGATCGAAGGACAGGACCTGCGCCGTCAGGAGATCCGCCCAGCGGGACGGGAAGACGTTGAGGGTCAGCAGCATCGGCGTCGGATGTTCGCAGTCGTAGCCGATATGGAAGCCAGCGCGTATCTTCATGTCGTACCTGTCCCCTGCTTTGATTGATTGATCGATCACGTCTACACACGTAACGCGGCAGCATGGCGTTCCGTCCGGTCGAACGGCAGAATAAATCGGGCCCGCTTCGCAATGTCCGCGCCAACGTGGTCAGACTGCCGCGTTTATGTCGTCCGGCTGCGTCGTGACATTGACCTGCACTTCCATGCCGTCGAAATCGAGTGGTCCGCCGTCGTAGCTGCCCGACAGCGGAACCGCCTGGCTCGGGTCCCGGGCGGTGCCGACGCGGATGAGATCACGGTTGCCGACGATGCCGTTGGTCGGATCGAACTCCACCCATCCCGCGCCGGGCAGATAGACCTGGCACCAGGCGTGGGTCGAGCCGCCGCCCAGCGTCACGGAACCGTCGCGGTCCGGCACATAGATATAGCCGGTCACGAAAGAGGCGGCGAGGCCGAGCGAGCGGGCCGCCTCCATCATCAGGAGCGCGAAGTCGCGACAGGTACCGCTGCGAAGCCCAAGCGTTTCGTCGGGCGTCTGGGTGCCGTATTCGCTGCGCCGGACATATCTGAAACTCTCTCTGATGCCGTTGCAGAGCGTCATTAGCACATGGCCGGTGCGCGCCGTATTGCCATAGGGCACAAACCGTTTCGCCCACCGACCGACTTCATCGCCGGGGTCGGGGTAGTGCCGCGCGATGGTCTTCTCAAGATCGATGGCTTCTTCGGGATCATAGGAAAACGGGAAGCCGGATGCCCTTTGGTCCATCTCCAGATCGAGAGGGATGTGCGCCGTATGATCAATTTCGATTGTGGTCTCGAAGCCGAGCTCCGAGGCGGAAACGTCGACATCGACAAGCGCGATGCAATTGCCGAATACATCATGGATCCAATGAATGCGCGCGTCCTGCGGGTGAACGTTCAGCGTGCAGCTCAAAAGCGTCTGGTCGAAACTGTCACGGGGGCGGAACATTAGCCGATGACGCCCGAAACCAACCGGCCGTCGATATCGATAGACGGTGAGATGGCGCACCGAAAAGGTCGTCATTCAACACCTGAACGAGCGTGCGGACAGTGCCGGGATAGCCCTGTGCGAGCGAGCGCTTCCATCACTTTTCGCTGCGCGCAAGCGGATAATCCGGCGCGTCGTACAGCATACGGATCTGTCTGTCGTCGTAGCGGTTTTCATTAATCTCCAGCACTGATCCCCGAAGCTTGCAGCCGTCTCTCTCTTCCACGGCAAAACGCACCGCGTCCGCGGCAGTCTCAAACCGCTTGTAGCGAGGGCTGCGGCTTCCCTTGGCCTTGCGACCGGGATAGAGGGCAGCTTCGACCATATAGTCGAATTCGTTCATCTGTTCATTCCTGTTGGAGAAAAGCCTTATGGCAAGCCGCGAGACAAGTTTTCGTCTCATACCGCTTCTTTTACACCTTACACGACAAATCCCACATGCGTAAGCTATCGGCTCGATGCCTGGCGCTGATAGCCAAGGGGAACCGAATACACCATGGAATTTCGCAAGACTGACACGCCTCGAGGCCTTTGACCTCTGGGCGGCAGTTGGGGTGCCTGTCGATGGGCATTCTGAAATGACAACCATGCATTGCACATTGAATGTCGGAAATCCATCTTCAGGACATTTCCGTTGGCAGTATCGAATGGCAATCTTCAGACGGGTGAATAACATCCAGATCCATCAGCTCAGCACTCAATCAGTTGGTTGTCCAGCCCAAGCCCGGGCGGTATGTCGTCACTAGCCCGGCGTCCCAAGGGGCGCAGAACCCCGCAAGCTATAGCTATCCAGAGCGCGCACATGATGCTATTCGGCGGCTCACAAAGGTGGTGACCATGACCCCGAATACCAATAGCAACGCCAAATCCCCGATTGCCGAAATACATCCGGCCCTTGCCTCAGCCCTCACGGCGAAAGGCTACAGCGCGCTGACGCCGGTCCAAATGGCGATGACGAATGAAGATCACGTTGACGCCGATTTGTTGGTCTCCGCGCAGACGGGCTCGGGAAAGACGGTCGCCTTCGGCATCGCTATCGCGTCGACGCTGCTTGGAAACGATGAGCGTTTCGGCCCTGCTGCCGCGCCGCGTGGTCTGGTTATCGCGCCGACGCGCGAACTCGCCATTCAGGTTCAAAGAGAACTTGATTGGCTCTATGCGGCAGCTGAGGTCAGGATCGCGACCTGCGTGGGCGGCATGGATATGCGCACCGAACGCCGCGCACTCGACCGCGGCGCCCATATCGTCGTCGGCACACCCGGGCGCCTGCGCGATCACATCACGCGGGGCGCGCTGGACCTCGGCGCCGTTCGCGCCGTGGTGCTCGACGAAGCAGACGAGATGCTGGATCTCGGTTTTCGCGATGACCTGGAATTCATCCTCGGCGCGGCGCCGCAGGAGCGCCGCACATTGCTGTTCTCCGCGACCGTGCGGCGCGGCATCGCCGAGCTGGCCAGGACCGTGCAGAAGAACGCGGTGCGCATCGAAACGACTGCGTCCAGCGAGCAGCATGCCGACATCGAGTATCAGTTAATGCTGGTGCGGCGCGACGAGCGCGAACACGCCATCATCAATACGCTGCTCGATTCCGACAGTTCGAGCGCCCTGGTGTTCTGCCACACACGCGAAGCCGTTCGCCATTTGACCGCGCGCCTTTCAAATCGTGGCTTCGCGGTGGTTTCGCTTTCGGGTGAAATGGCGCAGTCGGAGCGGTCGAATGTGCTGCAATCGATGCGCGACGGACGCGCGCATGTCTGCGTGGCGACCGATGTGGCGGCGCGCGGCATCGACCTTCCGAACCTCGACCTCGTGATCCACGCCGACGTGCCGAGCAACCCGGAAACCCTGTTGCATCGCTCCGGCCGAACCGGTCGCGCCGGCCGAAAGGGCGTCTGCGTGCTCATCGTCCCGGAAAACAGGCTAGGTGCTGCCCAGCGCGTCCTTTCATTGGCGAAGCTGACGGCGACGGTTCGTTCAGCGCCCGGCATTACCGATATCGAGGCGCGCTACCGCCGGCGGATCATCGATACCGCCGCCTCTTCCGCGCTGCCCGACGGAGCGGAAGCGGAAATCATCGCCGAATTGCTGGAGCGTGCGGGGCCCGAGCGCATCGCAGCGGCCTTCCTTCGCCTGCAACGGGCAGCCCATCCCATTCCCGAGGAATTGTCGCCGCTTCCCGCCGATGCGCTCAAGGCGAAGTCGCCCGCTCGTGCCCGCCGGTCCGAAGACAAACCCACGTCAGCGCGCGAGCCGCGCGGCCCGGACATGCAGGACGGTGTATGGTTCACCATATCGCTCGGCCGCAAGCAGCGCGCCGATCCGAAATTCCTGTTGCCGATGAGCTGCAACGCTGGCGGTGTGACCAAGCGCGATGTCGGCAGGATCAAAATCGATGACACCGAAACCCGTTTCGAGATATCCGCCGACAAGGCTTCCGATTACGCGGAACTGATCAGGCAGCCCGGCAGCCTCGAGAAAGGCATCCGGATCGCGCCGGCCGGCAACTTGCGCGAAAAGCCGGGACAAGCGAAACCGAAGTTCAAGCAGGACGGCAAGCCGCCCCGCAAGCACCAGGCCCCGCCGACCGATCCCGGCAAAGCGTCGAAACACAATGCCCGCAAACCGAAGCTCCACGCCTGATCGGCGCCTTCTGCCGTGCGCCGCCGTAATGACTGGTTTCGGCGATCGCGTACCACCGTCCCAACGACCGAGATGGAAGGCGCCTTCCGGACCGGCAGAAACGGGGCCGGGAAGAGATTGTCTGCTTCTATGCTCCATTTGGGCTTAGCTGACATTCGTTAGCTTGGGACTTGCTGTCAATTCCGACCCTAAGCGAAAATTTTCTCGCTGACACGTCGCTGCAGTGCAGTTTGCCGAGGTCGCCATTCATTGCATCTGCGAGGACGAGTCGCCGCCAGATGCCAGCAGAACGGACAAGGTGTGAGTTCGCTTCGCTTGCCTCAATGGCGGCTTTCTGTATTCAGACATAAACGGTCAATATAGCTCTCGTTCCTTCTGATAATCTTTCCGCTTTATTACATACCAACCGTATGGTATGTAATTGTTCATGACGAGACCGACCAAAATTCACCCCGAGCGCGGCGACGCTCGCACCCGTCTTCTGGAGGCGGCCCGCGACGTAATCCGCCAGAAGGGTTTCGCGGCAACTTCCGTTGATGACCTTTGCCAATCGGCGGGTGTCACGAAGGGCGCGTTTTTCCATCATTTCAAGACGAAGGAGGCGCTTGGAGTAGCGGTAGCAGATCACTGGGCCGAGACGACCAGTGCCTTGTTCGCTGAAGCGCCGTATCATGAGCCGGACGATCCGCTGGACCGCGTGCTGGCATACCTCGAATTCCGCCGTTCCATCATTAGCGGGGAGACTTTCGAGTATACCTGCCTAGTCGGCACAATGACGCAGGAGGTCCACGAGTCCGCCCCTGCGATCCGGGATGCCTGTGCGAAGAGCATCTTCGGCCACGCCGCTTCACTGCAGGCGGATATTGAGGCGGCTAAAGCGCAGCGCGGGATCGACGCGGACTGGACCGCCAAAAGCCTCGCCCGACACACGCAGGCCGTTCTTCAGGGCGGCTTCATCCTCGCCAAGGCTGCGGGAAACCCGGACCTCGCCCGCGAGAGCGTCGATCATCTGATCTGCTATGTCCGCCAGCTATTTGGCCTGGAAACCGTTTCATCAGCCCCGGCAGAAAGGGAGAATTGAACATGGAACATGCAGCCAAGGTGCGGACCTGCCTGTGGTTCGACAAGGGCGGTGTCGAAGCCGCCCGCGAATACGTGACTCTTGTCCCGAACAGCCGGATAGAAGCGGTGCGAGAGAATGGCCAGCCTGATGATCCGATGGCTGTCGAGTTCACTCTGGCCGGTGCGCCGATGATGATCCTGACGGCTGGGCCGCACTACAAATTGACCCCTGCCGCGTCCATCAGCGTCCTGACCGAGGATCAGAACGAAACAGACCGGCTTTGGGAGGCGTTGACCAGGAACGGCGGCGAGCCGGGGCGCTGCGGTTGGTTGGTGGATCGCTTCGGCGTCTCGTGGCAGATCGTGCCAAAGCGGATGCCCAACCTTCTGGCCGACGAGGATCCTGCGGTGGTGAACCGCGTGATCGAATCCATGATGCAGATGGGCAAGATCGATATCGCCGCCCTCGAAGCGGCCTCCGCGAAGGTGCCATCTCATGGGTGAGACAACACAAATCGGATGCGCCTGCGGCCAGACCCGCCTTGAGGTCGAAGGCAAACCCATCGCCAGTGTTGAATGTTGCTGCAACTCCTGCCGCACTGCCGGAGGCCGGATGCAGAACCTTGATGGCGCGCCCCGAATTCTCACGGATTATGGCACGACCCCCTTTGTCATATATCGAAAAGACCGCGTGCGCTTTCTTGCTGGCAGCGAGAACCTTAAATCATTCCGGCTATCGCCCGAACGCTCGACCAGGCGGGTAATCGCGTCATGCTGCAACACGCCCGTCTATCTGGCGTTCAAATGCGGGCACTGGCTGAGCCTTTATGGCGGCCTGTGGCCAGCGAAGACGATTCCACCGCCCACGATGCGCACGATGGCCTCCGACCTGCCAGAAGGTGTAAGCCTACCCAGAGACATCCCAAACGCAAAGAAGCAGAGCCTCGGCTTCTTCGCCAAGCTCTTCGGCGCCTGGGTCGCCATGGGGTTTCGCAACCCGGAGACTCCAGCAACAGGAGAGTTCGATGTCTGACACTGAAGAGAAGATCGAAATCGAGAGCATTACGTCACCGGGGCGTGTCGTGCGGGTGAACCGGGCCAAATACATGGCCATGCGCGACGCCGTCTTGCCGGTGCTGCCGACAGAGGCCCCTGGCGTGACAGTCGCCGAGGCGAAGGCTGCTCTGTTGCCGAACCTGTCGCAAGACCTGTTTCCGGGAGGCAAGAAAGCCGGGTGGTGGCTGAAGGCCGTGCAGCTCGACCTCGAAGCCAAGGGTGTGATCGAGCGTGGAAGCAAGGGGCCGGTTCGGCTGTTCAGGACGGGGAAATCGGCGTAACACCGCAGATCTAGGTGGCGGCCCCAATTCACCCTGCGGAGACCAATAGACCAGAAATCCTGGTCACCGAGTGAGCGGGACAGACTGTCGATTCGGTTGTCATGAACTCGGTTTTGTTTTTTCAATTGCGAGACAGTTGCCCAAATTTCCGATTCCAGGACTTCGACATGCGCGAGAACATCACGATCTGGACCCTCGACTGGGTGCCAATGACCAATGGCCCTGCCGGCTTCGTTCGCGACATGCGGCTAAGATGGGCGTGTGAGGAAGCGGGCCTTTCCTATTCCGTCCGAACCGTGCCATTCGGGGAACGCGGCCCAGACCATCTTGTCCGTCAGCCATTCGGACAGGTTCCCTTCATCTCTGACGGTGATCTCCATATGTTCGAGAGCGGGGCCTGTGTTTTGCATCTGGCGGAGAAGAGCGAGACGCTGATGCCTCGTGATCCGCAACCGCGGGCCGAAACCCTTCAGTGGTTCATCGCTGCTCTCAACTCCATCGAGATGGTCTCCGTTCCATGGTGGTTCCTGGAAGTGACAGGTGCGAAGGAGAACGGATTGACTGACTGGCTGGAAAGCCGTCTGGCCCACATGGAGCGCATCCTGAAGGAGCGAGAATGGCTTGCTGCCGGTCATTTCACCATCGCGGACCTGATGATGACGGACGTCCTGCGCGTGGCAAAGCTCCGCGCCTTCGGAGATCGGCCTGAAACGGAAGCCTATGTGGAAAGGGTCATGGACCGGCCCGCCTTCAAGAAGGCCTATGCCGACCAAATGGCGCATTTCGAGACCGCCGACGCCACCCGGCGTCAGGACGAAAGCTGATCATCTCGATTTGGTTTCCCGCGGGTCGACAATCCATATATTGTCCGCCGAAACTGCCGTTGGCTGCCCAGCAGAAACCTGAAGGTTTGGGCTCGAAGCAGCCATGAGGCGGCGAGGCAGTCCTGCCGTAGTGGCCGCGCGGGACACAGACCACATCATGATTGTGCATTGCCATGGTCTCATTGAGTTATAGATCGTCGGTATAGGGGCCGACTGCGGACAGACTGATTTTGTGTCAGCCAACGAAAAAACAGGCATTTTCGTTGCTGAAGAACTGCTGCATAGTCGATAGGCGGCATGCTCACTGCCGGTATATCTGAAAGTTCATCTAAGGAGGTGCCGTTCCGTATCGGAGCGTTCATCACGAAGTCCAGTCCGTTTCTGGTTGTTTTGCGACAATCTCACCGCTTCGAACGACAGCATGGTGCCGGTATACTCGGAAAAACTTGGGACGCAACTTCGGGAAGCAAATACGGCCAGATTTATGTTCCTCATCCTGGCAAATATCCTCAAGGGCATTCAACCGTCAGGTCAAATTCAGATACAGCCCGCTTGGCTCTATCGTCTCGATGCCGGCATAGGGGCTTGCATGTACCGTCAGCAGCCAGAGGCTTGTTGTGGCTGCAAGTACATAGAGGAATATCGCTATACTCCCCGCGCGCGTCCTGTCTGCGTGCGTCACGGCGATCGTAAGCGATGTCAAGATCGTCAGCGTCAGCAGCATATACCATTTATATTGATTGACGGTCGTGCTGGCGATGGCGAGGCGCACATCGCGCGTTTCCTGCAGGTCATTGAAAATGGCAACGGTCTGATTGATGATCGGCGCGGGCGCGTCGCCCTCGGCGATATCCATGATGATGATGCGTATTTTCTGAAGAGCCTGCTCGACCGAAGCTGCCGGATGAAGGTTTCCATTGGCGCCCCATTCGTCCGAGATCACCATTTCACGATAGAATTCCATCGCTGCCTCAAGGTCAGGCCTGTTCAGGACCTCGGCGTCTGCGTTTCCGATCAGTCGATTGATCGCGGAACGTTCCGAGGTGAGCTCCTGGTCGGCCTTTGCATGCAGCGTCCAGATATCGGCAGCAACGAAACCGAGAGACAGAGCCCAGGATGTCGCAATCGTTCCAATGAAGGCGCCCAGCGGAATGACGAGAGCATCGGTGCGCGCAAATCGGGCAAACAGGCGCAGAACCCAATAGGTCACGGCGAACAAGGCAAGACCGAAAACCAGAAACAGCAGGATTGAGGGGACCAGTGCCAGGTTCAGGAAATACGACATTGAAATCCATTTCAGGGAAAACTCGGAATACGCTTTCCTGAAAATAGAATTGCCCGGTTAAAGATCTGGTTACTGAAACGCCGGCAACGAACCGCTCGCCAATCGCTGTTTCTGTGGAACCGCAGAGATGCAGCTGGCTTCTATGAAGGCAACTGCTTACAAAAGGCGATGATGGAAGTAAAATCGGTTTTCAGGTTGCCGGACCGGGGGGACACATTGAAAAAATATATCCTTGCATGTGCTTTGTCTCTATCTGTTCCGCAAGTTCTCCATGCGGCCGACAGCGTCACCGCGGCCCCGGAAGCCTACGCGTCTGCGGCAAACGCCTCTGACTGGGCACTACAGATCACCCCCTATCTGTGGGCAACCGGCGTGAAGGGGAAGGTTTCGCCCTTCGGCGTCGGGCCGACCGTGCCCGTCGACCGCTCTTTTTCCGAGGGTCGGGACGGGCTGAATATTGCCGGATTTGTCAATGTCTGGGGTCGCTACGACCGTTTCGTTCTCTCCGCGGACATGATGTATACGGATACGAGCGACGAGAACACATACAGGTTTCCGGGCACAACGCTGCTGCCGCCCTTTGAAGCGACCGGCAAACTCAATACCAGGCAGTTCATGGCCACCGTGCAGGGCGGATACCGCGTTGTCGATACGCCCGCTTTTACGTTCGATGCCTTGGCCGGCTTACGTCTGTGGCATATCTCCAACGAAATCACGGCCAGCGGTCTCGGAAGATCAGTCAGCTATGACGAGAGCTTCGGCTGGGTTGATCCCGTTGTCGGTGCCCGCGTGTTTTTCAACCTGACGGACCGGTTATCGGTTCAGGCCCAGGCCGATATCGGTGGCTTTGACGCCAACTCCGATCTGACATGGTCTTTCCTCTCGACGGCGAACTATACGTTGAGCGAGCACCTGTCATTTTCAGCAGGTTATAAGATCGTCGACACCGACTACGAAAAAGACGGTCATGTCTATGACACGAGGCTGAGCGGGCCGGTTGTGGGAATTACCTACCGGTTCTGATCGGGACTGATTTGATCGCGGCATCCGCGCTGTGAATGATGAGGCCCGTCGAGTTCATCTCACGGGCCTCATCATGTTGCGGCTGGTTCGGCCACCACACGGGAATGCGGTGGCCGGCATGTCTCAGTTGACCGGTTCGAACTGGAAGGGTTCGGCGGGCTTGAACTCTGCCGAAACTTCGCCTGACTTGAGTTTGACCATGTCAACGCCCAGATCTAGCATCCGCACCCCGGCTTCAGCCGAGAAATCCAGATTGTTCAGGTCGACCCAGAACAGGTTCGGCGAAATGGCTGATTCAACATAAAACAGCTTGTCCTTGTGGTCCGCAACCACTCTCCAGCGCGTGGTGGAAAGGTTCGGCGCGTCCGGCGTGTTGATGCCATAAGGAACAGACGCATTGCGGATGACGCTCATGGCGGCGGCTGCCGCGATACGCGGTTCATCCGACTGGACCACCATGTCGATATAGGTGTCAGCACGGGTAAACCGATCGGGAGAACGGGTTGTGCCGGGCAGCGACTCACGCGGATTGACATCCTGCCAGTACCTTTTGACCGCCAGCTGCTGATCATATGGCGGATCGTTCGTCATGGTACGGTATTCCGGGCCGTGATGGATGGCCAGTTCGCCATCCAGCCATTCCAGAATAGCGCTGTCGCCGCTGGCGTCCGAGAGGGAAAGATGCACCTTCGCCAGGCGGCCGGGCTGATCGGGAACGTCGGCAGTCACCACGTCGAAAGGATTGGCTTCCATATCGGCGACCGCCTCGGCAACACTGCCGTAATTGTCCAGGAAATACTGTGCCCAGATCGATAGCGATATTTCGGGCCTTGACCCGTCATTCTCGGGGTATTCGGACGCCACAAGCCAGAGCATGTTGGCCACCAGGCCAGCTTCGTTCATGCCGTCCACGGTGGAGAAGTCATAGCCGGAAACGATCATGCTTCCGTATTTCGACGTCCAGGTCAGCGAATTCTCGCCCGCTTCGCCACTTCGCTCCATGCCGCGCGGGAACACCCACAGGTTGGAAAGCATCGGCAGGCTCCAGTCCATGGAACGCGCCGTCAGGATGCGGTCCTCAGGGCCATGATAGACGACCCGCGTACAGGCGTCGGCGATTGGTGCCGCAGCGGCGGACAGAGTAACTGCCAGTGTCAGACTACGCCAAAGCGAACTGTTTACTCTCAAAACTATCCCTCCAGTTTGTCAAGCAGTCACCCTCTGAACCTCAGGGGGGAGACCGGCTCAACCAACTTGGACGGTCACAAGCGTGTTGGTCAAGGTTAAGTGGCCGCAAACGCTTCGTAAGTCACGCAAAACTGAAGTTTGCTTGTTTTTTAGTTTGAAGCTCTTTTCGGAACGGCCAGGGATAAGCAGCGGCTTTTCGTATTGCTCAAATGAGGGGGACCGGCAGGCGGAACACGCCTAGCCCATCACCAAACACGCTAGTACTTTTCTGCTGCACATCCAGAAACGACCGCTTTTCAGGTGTGAAACGGCTCGCTGAATTGTCTGATAAGGGGACGCGAAGCGGTCGAAGCCGCAAGTGCCTGATCGGTGCTGCGGATCCCGATTAGGCAGCCTAATTGTGTGTCACGGATTGGGTGACAGAAAGTGCAATATTTCATTGGATGAAGTGAAAATACTATTTAAAATCAATGAACTTTGGTCTTCCGGTGTGTTCTGCACGCGCACGACAAATTGGCTACTCGGCTAGTGCTATGTTATCGAAATTAACTTGGCACCGGACCTTCTTGCATCTTCTGGCGAGCAGAGCACGTTCAGACGGCAGCGAGCACTTTTGTGACCGGGAAACTTGATCCGTTCCACACCATTGGTCTCGCCGACGATGCCGCCCATACCGACGAAAAGCGCCGGCTTCACGCATGGATGGATCCCTCGGGTCGGCGATGACTTCCCCTCACTCCAGTTGGTATGAGGCCAACTGGAGTGAGGGGAACCGCACGGTCATCCGCTCCGCGACGGCCGAAATTGGCGTGCCGATACCAGGCTGATGCGTGACGCTGAGTGCTTGGTTTGCCTAACCCTTGGCCAGTTGCGGGCGTGCACACGGACCGGGACTTCGCTAGCCGCGCCGAATTTGCGACCTAGACCGTCTTTAGCGATCAACTGATCCATTGCGTGTTCGGTGACCTTACAAGGCGCCCAAACGCGGGCACAGGAAAAAGTCTGTGAGAGTACTGTGGGTGCAAAACCCATAAGTTCCTGTATTGTTCTGGGTCGATATCATCAACATTGCCTTGTTGTAACGGATATGTGCCCCCTGTTATCCGGTTTGGGACCAGAGGGTCGGGAGTTCGAATCTCTCCACTCCGACCATTCAGCCAAATGAAATCACCCATTATATTGCGTCGATGATTATCCTTGCGCGTGCTGTGGGGCTGATCGGACGTGGTGAAGGGCGTTTTTCGAGGGCTTGAGGGGCGTTCGGTCGGTCTTTTCGGTTTTCCGGTGGAACCGGATTGGGGAAAATGCAGTTATGCTCACTCGTGTCTGAGCAGGATCGATATCCAACGCATGAAATACATTGTCCTTGCCGTGGCCGCCGTGATGATCGTGGTTGTTATGTTTGCGGCATATCTCGGCATTTCGCCGTCATCCCTGTTGAACGCGACACAGGCCACGGTTTCCAAAAACGACGGTTTGACGAGCAGGCAATATTTCCTGCGGGGTGTCGAGATTTTGGACGAGGATCATCCCGTACTGGTGTTGCATGAGCCTGCGGCAGGCGGCGAATTGCGGGCTGTCGATGACCCTGACGTGCTGCGGGCGCTGGCAGAGGACAGCTACTTTTCCGTCAACCCTGATCCGATCCGTGCGCCTTTCGGCTTTTCACATGTGGCCAATGGCTATTTCATCTCCCTGTTCAGGGATGACCGGCGGGTCGAACGCTGGACCTGCGAAGCCCGATACTGCTCGACATCGGACACGCCGGGCGTTGCCTCGCAACAGTCGTCGCTGCAACCGCTTCTGGATGCCTCGCGTCCGGTAACGCGGATTTTCGAGATTCTTCACAGCCGCGAAGACCAGCTGCGCGCGGCCGATGCAGCGCTTGACGATCCGAATGTGATCGCCACCTCGATCGAGGCCCGCAACCCCTATCGCGGGGCGTCTGATTTCGGTGGATCGTTTCAGTTGCAGCTTCCAACCCTGTTTGTGTCGCGTGACAAGCCCGCGCCGGAGCGATTGCAGATCGCGGAGGCGGACGTTTCCAGGATGGTTCAACAACTGTCTGCGGTTCTTGATGCCACCGGTTTGGCCTGGGAAATCGATGGCGAACCGGCTTTGAACGCAAGACAGGGCATGCTTCTGCGGCATCCGGCGGAACATGATCAGCCCGGTGCTCCGATTATCGGCAGTGACGGCGAGCGGATGGTGATGGAAGCCTACGAAATCTTCTCGCCTACAGTGCTGATCGCCGGCCCGGAGGCGATGTACGAGATGCTGGCTGCGGGCCACGCCGACGACATTCGGACGGCACACGGAATGACGGTGGATGTCCGCAACACCATCGACAACGCCGTCAGTCAGGCCACCGGCAAGGACTGCAACGGCTGCTGGGAGATGGCGCTTCAACATGACATTGTTGGAGTCCCTGCCGTTTCGCACTTTTCAGAACCGTTCTATCCGATCTCTTATCTGCGTATGGAGGAAAAGGATTGATTGATGTTTTCAAGGTATTGAAAATATGGAATTTAATTTTTTTCTATACGCTTCAATTTTCTCGTTTCAAGCCACCATTGTCAGCCCCGTAAACGTCAGATGCGATTGAAAAAAAGTATTTTCGGCGATCAGACAGATCATGAAATCAGACCTTCCCGATTGCGTATCGCTGTCTGAAAAACTAATCGGGGGGCGCATAAAAATTAGAAAATCAGCACAGGTAAAAGGAAGCGCTTTATGGATGATACGAAAAAGGGTTCGCGCAAATCAGGGCGGGTTCTGCTCTGGTCAGTGGCTGCAATTGCGGTGATCGCTGCGGCAGGCGTTGTCGGCGGCAAGGTCATGCTGGAAAAAACGGTGACGACCAGTCTGGAAAACGGCGGCGCCCAAGCCGATTCGGTCAAGGTCGATTTCATGGGCCGCGTGCATATGCGTGACGTCTCCGTTCCGCTGGAAAACGGCAGCACCGTCCATATCGCATCGCTGGAAGCGCGACCGGAATTCCTGTTTCTGTCAGGCATGATTGATGCAAGCGACATCACCTTTGACACGGACCGGACCCATATCGAGATTCCCGGCCTGAAGGTTGAAAATGCCGGTCTGAACCGTGCTTTTCTGGCCACAGCCACCGGAGAGAATGATCTGACGCCGGCCGAGCGTCTTCAACACCTGTCAGCCGGGCGCATCGCGGTTTCGAATGTCGAGGCCGTTGAGACCCTTGCGGGTTCTGAGCAGAAAACCACCTACACCGATGTCGTGCTGAACGATGTGGTCGACGGAATTGTGGGGAACTATTCCATCAGCGGCGTGGAAACGCAGATGACGCTGGCCCTGCAGGATGCAGAAGCCGGCCAGGGTACCTCTGGCGCTGCAACCGTTTCGCTTGAGAATATCGAAGGGCAGGACATCGATGGGCCTTTCCTCTTGCGGGTCTATACCGAAGCAAAGCCGGAGGGGGACGAAAACGCGCCGCATCAGGTCTACGGGCCGATGTCTGCCAAAAATTTCGTCATGGAAACGGACAAGGCCCGCGTCAGCTATGACGAACTGCGCAGTGACGGTTTCTCGATGCGTCTGGCGGATCAGCCTGTCATCGACACGATCACGGCATTGCAGGACGCAACGGCTGAAGATGTCCTGCCGGAGGAGGAAAAGCAGCGTCTCGGTCTTCAGGTCCTGTCGCTTGCCGATGTTGTCGCGAAGGGTGATATCCAGATTTCGGGTATCGGTTTGACCACGGACGAAGAGCCGGACATGACGTTTGCGATCGATGGTCTGGCTGTCTCGCTGAACGATATGGTGGTCGACCTCTCGCTTGACGGGCTGGCGGTTCACGCCGGTGAGGATTCGGTCACGCTGAAACAGGCTTCGTGGACGGACCTTTCGCTGAAACCGACCTTTGACGGAATCAGAGAGTTCGTGGAAGCCGGCGATGATGATGTGCTTCCGGAAACAGCATTCCTGCCCGATTTCGGGACTTTCCGGATGACGGATTATGCGATCGACGTTAAGCCGATTGAAGGCGATGAGGTCGGTTTTGATGTTGATGAACCCATCAACCTCGCCATGAAGGACTTCACGCTGGCGCTGAAGGCACCGTTCAACAATATTCCCACCGATATCCATATGTCTCTGGAGGATTTGACGTACGGGTTGGCCGACAACGCCGACGATCCGGTCTTCGAGACGATCAGGCAGCTGGGCTATGAAACCGTGACCGTCTCGGAAAATGTCCAGGTCCACTGGGACAGGGAAAACGAGCAGCTTGTCGTTGAAGATATCACCCTCAGCGGCCAGGACATGGGAAGCGTTTCGCTTTCTGGCCTCATTGGCGGCTTCAACGAGGCGTTCTTCTCCGGCGACATGATGGCCGTTCAGTCTGCCGCTTTGGGCTTGTCCGCCCATGAGGTGGCGCTGAAGGTCAAAAACGATGGTCTCTTTGCCAGAGGCCTGAAGTTTTATGCCGAGCAGAACGATATGAGCGAAGCCCAGGCCAAGCTGGCGATTTCCATGCTGCCGTCGATTGCAACGCAGACCTTTGGTGGCGATGATCCGGCTATCCAGACTGTTGTGGACGCGCTCTCGGCCTTTGTCGCCGATCCGAACACCCTCGAGATTGCCATCATCGCAAAGCCCGAGCAGGGGATCGGCATGCCGGCCTTCATGGAAGCCTCAATGGACCCGACCAGCCTGCTGAAGCAGGTCGATATCACGGCAACGGCCGAATAGGTTCGGCACGATTGGCCGGTCCGGCCTTCCTCTTTCTCAATTCCGGTGGCGGAATTGCTGTCGCCACCGGTGCTGTTGCGTCCACGCTTTTCGGCGCGATGGCGGGCGCATTGTTGCACATTCAACTGCAATCTGCCCTTATGGTAAGGCGCCGGTTTCGAAAAAGGCGGCAGCCGATAAAATCTTGCTTCTGTTTGAAGCCGCCACAGGTCCATGCTAAGGGCGAACGACTGAACGCCGGAGTAGATTCTGATGCAGCCGGAAAGCCGAATAATGTCAGTGATTTATGCGGCTTTCCTGATGGTCGTGTTCAGCGCCGGTCTTGCACGCGCAGAAGAGCCGGGAAAGTTGCTCGTTCCACCGCGTGATCTGTCCGGCGAAACCTATCTCGACGCGGTCGACGGCAGTGGATTGCAAACGGATATCGACTATCGATCCGCCGTTTCCAAGGCTGATGATCCCGAGCCAATCAGCAATTTCGACGGTTTTTTCAATCCGGGCGAAACCACGGGCTGGGTGATTCTGGCGCTGATGGGCATCGCCATTGCCATTCTCGTCTACCGGTCACGCTATGCGCTGGCGGAACTGGGCGGGCCGCGGCGCGGAAAGGCCTTTCCGCAGCAATCGGTGCCGGACCGGCCGGAGCCGGCGGCGATCGATCACAGCCTCGTGGAGCGTTTGCGGGCTGAACCCGACCCGCGCGAGGGGCTGCGCATCGTGCTGCAGCGGTTTCTGGCGCTGGCGGCGCAGGAGAACAGCGTTACGGTCAAGCGCAGTCTGACAACCCGCGAGATCATGCAGCGGCTACCCGGCGGGTTTTCGCACCGGCACGCGCTTGAAACGCTGGCATCCGAGGTGGAACATGTCGTCTTTGGCGGGCAGACGATCGACAACGAGCGTTATCAATATTGCCTGGACCTTGCCGTGCCGTTTCTGCGGAGGACCGAGGCATGAGTGAAAAGACGCCGGCGAAGGCGCAAGAAAGCTCTTCATTCCCGCTCGTCATTCTCGCCGCCGTTGTGGTCGCGGCGATGGTGCTGATATTCTTTTCCGGTTCCAGCCGCATCGATCGCAGCGCCATTGGCACGGACGGGCTTGCGCTCTGGCTGAAGCGCGAGGGCATTGCGGTAGAACCGTCCGCGCCGGAGGAAGTGCGCGGCGAAAAAACGCCGATACTCCGGCTTCTGCCCCTCTATGATACCGATCTGACCGTCGGCCGCGGCGAGACCAAGGAACTAGAAGCCGGAAGCCCGGCTGCAACGCTGCGCAACCTGTCTCTGGAAACCTTCAGGGCGAAAATCGGAAATGCCGACACGCTGGTGGTGCTGCCAAAATGGCGCAGCGACATGGTGACGAGCGGAACCGCGACCCCCGAGGTCCTGATCCCGACCGGTCAACTGACAATCTTCGGGCTCTGGCGCGGTCCTTCGGTCCGCTCTGCCGGCGAGGATTTTGTGGTTTCTCCGGTCATCGACAGCCGGACGGGCGAAGCGATGGATGGCGAGGCAGCGCTTTATGCGCCGCGGGTTTTCAGCGATGTCGTCGATGAAGCCTGCGCGCCGCTGCTGACACTCGGCGACAAGGGGACGCTGCTGGCGCGATGCGAGGATCTCTGGGGTGAGGGCGACAGTTTCTACATGCTGTCCGATCCGGACCTTCTCGACAATCACGGGCTTGCCAATGGTGACAATGCCCGGCTCGCACCGGCGGTGATCGGCCAGCTTGCCGAAGGCCGTCCGGTCTATATCGACAACACCACCTATGCCAACATCACCGATACAAGCGGTCTCGATCCGCGCGAACGTTCGCTTGCGGACCTGGAGCGGTTTTTCGAATATCCGTTTTCGCTGCTGTGGATCAGTATTGTGGTAACGGCAGGACTGGCGTTGTGGCGCGGCAGCCGCCGGTTCGGCTCTCCCGTCGGGGAAGCCGACACGGCCGACATGGCCTCGAAGACCCGCACCATTGCCGCATCCGCACGTTTGCTGCGGCTTTCGGGAGACCAGGACGACCTTGTCTTTGCCTATGTCGATGCCCGTATGGATACGCTCGACGCAGCGGTGCTCGGGCCATCGCGCCGGCCCATGACGGCGCCGGAAACCTTGGCACAGATCATGACCCGCGTCCGGCGTCGTGTGCCGGAAACGGGTGAGCGCCTCGCGCAGACCTATGACGCCGTGGTGAAAACCGGCCTCGATTCGCATCAGCGCCTTGCCGCGCTGATCCCCTTTGAAAAAGCAGTTCAGGAGACCCTCGATGCATTTGGACATGCTTCGCGACCTTCGTGACCGGATAACCGGTGAAATTGAAAAAGCGGTTCAGGGGCAGGGCGAAATTGTCGAACTTCTGCTGATCTCGCTGTTTGCCCGTGGTCATTGCCTGCTGGAAGGACCGCCCGGGACGGCAAAGACGCTGCTGGCGCGCAGCCTTTCAGCCGCGCTTTCGCTCGATTTCAAGCGCATTCAGTTCACGCCGGATCTGATGCCCGGGGATGTGACCGGGTCGAATATTTTCGATTTCGACGCCCGCCGTTTCGAACTGGTCAAGGGGCCGATCTTCACCGACATCCTGCTGACCGACGAGATCAACCGCGCGCCGCCGAAAACCCAGGCCGCGCTGTTGCAGGTCATGAGCGAGCGTCAGGCGACGATTGACGGCGTGGACCATCCTGTCGGCGATATCTTCTTCGTCATCGGAACACAGAACCCGATCGAACAGCAGGGGACCTATCCGCTGCCCGAAGCGCAGCTCGACCGGTTCCTGTTCAAGCTGGTCATCGACCATCCCGACGAGGCGGCCGAGTTCGAAATTCTCAAACGTCACGCCAATCAGGGGCTGGATGCCCATGTCCGTCAGGCCGCGATCATGCCGGTTGCCGGTCTCGACGAGATCAGGGCCGGGCAGGCGCTGATCGATGAAATCCGGCTGGATGAAACCATTCTGCGCTATGTGCTGGAACTGGCGCGGGCAACGCGGGAAGATGCCGATATCGCCTATGGCGTCTCAACCCGTGCGGCCGATGCGCTTTGTGGCGCGGTGCGCGCACGCGCAGCCCTTGACGGGCGTGACTATGCCATCCCCGATGACGTCAAGGGACTGTTCATTCCGGTCATGCGTCATCGTATCGTGCTGGGCCCGGCGGCAGAGATCGAGGGCCGTACCCCGCGTGCGGTGCTCGAGGCCATTCTCGACAGAACGGAAGCGCCGCGCTGATGCGTCCGTCGGTTCTGCTTCTGGCCCTGGCATGCGGCGTGGCGGCCCTGTCCGTCGCGGTTCTTGCGCTGCCCGCCATACCGGTCGATGTCATCACGGCTGCCTGGCTGGTTCTGGCCGCTGCCGTCATTATCGATCGTCTGATGACGCCCGGAAGCCGGAAATACACCATGGAAATCGCCGGCCCGCGTGAGATCTTCATGGGGGAGGAAGGGACCGTCATTCTCCGTCTGAAGGGCCGGGAGGGCGCGCCGGCCCTGCCGCAGGTGACCGGGCGGTTGCGGTGGCCGGAGGGACTGGCGGGTCCCGGCGATTTTGTATTCGAGCCGGAAAGCGGCAACAGCGTCGTTGCAGAACTTCGCGTGCGTGCTGTCCTGCGCGGAAAATGGACGCTGTCGTCCGTCGCGACGCTGAGAAAGAGCCGGTTCGGCCTCGTCGATCTCATCGGCTATCATCCGCTCGATGCGGAAATCGCGACCGTTCCGAATATCCGTTCGATTGACTCCGGCGAAGTCGACATGCAGCTTGCGGCCAGCGAGTTTGGCGCAAAGGCCGCTAGCGTGCATGGCGAGGGCTCGGAATTTCACCAGTTGCGGGAGTTCGTCGCGGGAATGGACACCCGCACGATCGACTACAAACGCAGTGCGCGCCATGGTGCGCTGGTTGCGCGCCAGATGCAGGCGGAGCGGAACCATTCGATCGTGCTGGCGCTCGACAATGGTCATCTGATGCGCGAACCGATCAACGGTCTGGCCAAGATCGACCATATGATCAATGCCGCGCTGGCGCTGGGCTGGGCGGGAATTCAGGGCGGCGACCGGGTCGGGCTGTTTGCGTTTGACGCCCGTCCGCGGCTGTTCATTCCGCCCATGGATGGCCGCCGGGCTTTCGCACAATTGCGTTCGCATACGGCATCGCTGGAATACCGGCTGGTGGAAACCAACCATACGCTGGCGCTCAGCCATTTGCATCAGCGCCTGTCCCGGCGCAGTCTGGTCGTTGTCTTTTCCGATTTTGTCGACACGACAACGGCGGAGCTTCTGGTGGAAAATGTGCAGGTCCTGAACCGGCATCATGTGGTCGTCTTCGTCACGCTGCGTGATCCGCTTCTGGAAACATATCACCGCAGATCGGCAACCAGCACCGACATGGTTGCCGAAACGGTGGCCGCAAGCGACCTGGAACGGGAGCGCCGCCGCGTGCTGGACCGGCTTTCCCGTCTTGGTGTCTTTGTCATCGAAACCACGCCGGGCGGGCTGCGGTCGGAACTTGTCTCCACCTATCTGTCAATCCGGTCACGGGAACTGATATGAGAACATCCGGCGAAACGATCCGCTCAAGCCGTTTTCGCAGCGAACGCGAAGGCGATTGGCTGCGGCTTCAGGCAATTGTTGAGCAAGCCGAACGCAGGGGATTGAAAAGTCTTGCTTTTAGTGATTCTCGCGATCTCGTGACGCTCTACCGGCAGGCGGTGAACGCGCTCTCCGTGGCCCGCGAGATTTCGCTTGATTCGGCGATTATCGCCTATCTGGAAAGCCTGAGCGCACGGGCCTATCTCGTCGTCTACGCGCCGCGCGCCAGCCTCAGCGGCGTTGTTTCGCGTTTCTTTACGACCGGTGCGCCGGGGGCGTTTCGGCGTTCGGGCATCGAATTCATCGCCGCTTATGCCCTGATGGCACTCGGTGCTGTCGCCGCCTTTCTGCTCACGCAGGCGGACCCGACCTGGTTTTATGCCTTTGTGCCCGATGGTCTTGCTGCGGGACGGGGACCGCAGGCCAGCGCCGATGCGTTGCGGCGGGTGATCTATGACAGCGAGCCCGGTGCGCTCGATCAGCTCGGCGCCTTTGCAACCTATCTGTTTTCGCACAACACCCGTATCGCCATCTTTGCCTTTGTCCTCGGCATCATGGCCTGCGTGCCGAGCGCTGTTCTGATTCTCTACAACGGCACCATGATCGGTGCGCTGGGTTCGATTTATTTGGACAAGGGCCTTGGCTATGATCTGTTCGCATGGCTTTCAATTCACGGCGTCACGGAGCTTTCGGCAATTGTCATCGCCACGGCGGGCGGTTTTCGGCTGGGCCGCGCCTTCCTGTTTCCCGGTGAGAAAACCCGCAAGGCCTCCCTTGCTTATGCCGCGCATGATGCGGTCAAACTGGCGGTTCTCGCCGCCATCATGCTTTTGGCGGCCGGCGTTCTGGAAGGCTTTGCGCGCCAGCTGGTGACGGCGCCGGCGTGGCGGATTGCCATTGGCTGGGGGATCGGGGCGCTCTGGTTCGTCTGGCTGATCGGGGCCGGGCGGCAGGGCAACAAATCAAAGGAACTTCATGCGCGCGAAACCGGCGCACATGTTTCTGCCGGAGAGGGCGCGCCATGACGAGCGGAACCGTTGCGCAACAAGCCAGACCTGCAAGGCAGAAAAAGGCCCGTCAGAAGCGGCGTGACCGTTCGCAGGCCAGAACGCTGACGATCATTCCGCCCGAAGGCGTGCCGTTCGGGCTTAGAATTGCCAGCCTGTATGCGCGGGCCGGGGCGCAGATCATCGATATCATCATTACCATTGTTGCCAGCGTGCTTGTGCTGCTGGCATTGGGGCTGACCGGCTCGGTCGGTTTTCAGGCCGCGCAGGCCATCGGGTCTTTGATCTTTCTTGTCATCGGTACGCCCTATTACATCATTGCCGAGCTGTTTTCGAACGGGCGCACGCCGGGTAAACGGCTGTTGGGAATCCGTGCCGTTGCCGTGGATGGAACCGGCCTTTCCGTGCACCGGATCGTCGTGCGAAATCTGATGAAGGAAATCGAGATTTTCACGCCGGTTCTGATTCTTCTTTCGGCATCGGCGGGAAACCTGCTTTTTCCGGTCATAGCACTTTTGTGGCTGATCATTGTCATGGCTATTCCCATGGTCACAGCCCAAAGCCAGCGGCTGGGTGATCTGATCGCAGGCACAGCGGTGATCACCAATCCTTCGTCCGCACTGTTGCCGGATCTGGCCAGTGCGCCGGCTTCCGAAACCGCCGCCGAACGTTTCGTGTTCACGCCGGCACAGATGGATCTCTACGGTGCCTATGAGTTGCAGGTGCTGGAACAATTGCTGCGCGGTGCCAGAAACGAGGTGAACCGGCCCCGGCTTTCCGATGCCGCAAGACGGATTTGCCGCAAGATCGGCTATGAGGAAGCTGTGGCGCCGGATGAGGAAGAGGCGTTTCTGCAAGCCTTCTACGTCGCACAGCGCGGCTATCTGGAACAGAAGAGGCTGTTCGGTGATGCGCGCGCGGACAAGCATTACGGCAGTGCCGATTCTCATACAAGCTAGGCGGGCTTTTTCATTGATTCCTATAGACTTTTTGTCACGATCAGGTCAGTAAGCGCAAAAATACATGTTTGAGGAAGATCAAGGAGCAGATCGATAATGACTTCAACAGACGCAACGACGGTTCAGCCCGCCTTTGGTGTTGGCGAGCGGATCGGTGAGACCTTCTCCGTTATGGGCCAACGGTTTTTCACATTCCTCCTGCTGGCGGCCATTCCCGGCATTGTGGTCCAGCTCGTATCCTATTTTATCGGCATGGGCGCCGGCAATCCGCTGGACCCCGATGTGGCTGCCAGCAATGCGATGGTCCAGTCTCCCGCTACTGCGATTCTGGTGGTCGGCGTGGTGCCGATGATTGCCTATTCCATCATGACAGGCATGATGGTTCTGGCGGCGTATGACACCAAGGCCGGACGACCGGTTCGTTTCAATGCATATCTCGGTGAAACGGCGCGCCGCCTTCCGGCCCTGATTATCATCACGCTCATTGCGACCTTTGGCATTGCCGTCGGTTCGATGCTCTTTCTGATTCCCGGCTTGTGGTTGTGCGGTGTGTGGGCGGTATGCGTCCCCGCCATCATGATTGAACGCGCCGGGTTCGGCGCCCTTTCGCGCAGCAGCCAGCTCACGAAAGGCTATCGCTGGCCGGTTGTGGGTTTCATCGTCGTGACCTACATCATCATCAGCGTCATCACCTTCCTCGTTGCGATGGTGGCTGCATTCCTGCCGATTCCGGCATTGTTCGTTGCGATTGTGCTGGGGCTGATCAACGGTATCACGACCGCACTGCTGTCGATCGCCGTCTCGGTGGCCTACGCCAGATTGCGCGATATCAAGGAAGGCGTCGGCTATGCCGATCTCGCCGAGGTTTTTGACTGAAAACCGAAGCCGATTGCGATTAAGCAGTTGCAAAAATGCGAGGCCGTCCTGTTGTCAGGGCGGCCTCAGTTCGTTGGTGAACCCGATAAGCAATCACACTTTGCCTATCCCTCCGCCGTCATTTCGGCCTTGAGCCGGAATCTAGTAAGCGCAAGTCCTTGCGCGCAAAGACTCTTTCTGGAAGCGCACAGCAAGCGGCCCTGGATACCGGCTCAAGGCCGGTATGACGGAAGAACGCGGGACGAGCTTTGTCAGAAGTTTGAGGCCGTCCTGTTGTCAGGGCGGACTTTTTGTATCTGCCTGTCGGGGGTGCCGCGCACGGGGAAACACGCGATGCGTGTTTTTAGAATTGACGTTAACGTATGATTTTAAAGGGGAAATCGCAACTTTGAGGCACTTGTCATGCCGATTTCGATGCTGCAAGACTGCGCGCAATTGAAGGAGAAAGCATGACCTATCGACGCCTGTGGCTGGCTCTCGCAGTGGCCGGCATGCCCGGCATGGCCTTAGCAGAGACCATCACTTTCAATCCTCCCGACGGCAGCGAGCGCACCTATCATCTGGAAATGTCGGTGCGGTTCGGCAATCCGGATGATCCGGGGTATTTCGATGACACCAACCATATTTCGGCGCTGACCCGCTTTGTCGCAAACGGACGCAATGCCGACGATCAGTTCATGATCGATATCTATCCGCTGTGGACTGTTTTCGACAGCGGTATGAGCACATTCAGCACGGCGCTGGGGGATATTCCCGATGATGCAACCGATCTGCTGCGCGAGGGGTTTACCGCGCTGGTGGATCTGGATGAAGGGCGGCTGGTCGACTTTTCGGCGCGCGGCGGCGGCGAGATGCCCGACCAGATGGTTGGCCAGATAACCGAACAGTTTGAACAGCCCGTGCCGCCCGTTGCCATCGAAGCCGAGGAAGGCTGGAGCACGACGGCCGATCTGGAACTGGTCCGCGATGTCGACGTGACTGTCACCAAAGTGACACCGGATCAGGTCTTCGTCCGTTATGACGGGGCAGGGCCGTTTAGGAAACTGTCCGGCGTTTCGGTGCTGGACCGTGAAACCGGCTGGGTGGAACGCTCGGTCATGACCTATGAAACCCTGCTCGATATCGAAGACAAGGATGGTGACCATATCCGCCAGACCCTTGCCATGGCGCCGGCCGATTACCCCAAGGGCGTTTATGCCGATTTCGCCCGTGACGAGCCGGAATGGTATCCCATGCCGGAAGGTCCGCTGCCGCCGCCGGAACCTGTGCCGGACGCAACGCAGATTTTCGCGCATCCTTTCGGAACCGCGGATGAAGCCGATGATGAGGCCTTGAGCCTTACCCTTGGCCATACGGCCGCCATCGGCGACAATATCGGCCGGTTCGAGATCCATGATGTCAGGCTTTTTGAAGGTGACCGGCCACTCGAAACTCGGGTGATCACGAGCGAACCGATAACCTTTCCGGGCTACGGCGATGATCCGTTCCAGACCTATATCAGGGCCCGTCCGACAGGGATCGGCGATGCCCGCGAAGATCTGGCCCGCGCCACGGAAGTGCGCGCCGACATCGACTGGTACCCGCCGGAATCATTCGCCCTGACGCTTCAGCCGGATGCGGACGGCAATGCGCGTGTGAGCCGCGACGGCGTGACCGCAACGCTCAGCCCCGCGGACGAAGGCTATGAGCTGCTGCTTTCGGGCGGGCCGTCGGATTATTTCAACTGGTCCTTTCCCGAAGGCAGTGATGTGCAGGGCATGATCTATGCAGGCGATCGCGGTGCGGACTGGCTGACGCCGACCGAAAGTCAGGTGCGCCTTCTGGCGACCCCCGATCAGAACGCACTTCTCATTGCGCTGAAGGCCGATGAGATGCCGGATGAAGTCAGGGTCCGGGTGAACCGGTTTGCCGATGAGCCGGCGATGACGCAGCAGGTCAGCTTTCTGACCGAGCGTGGTGAACGGCTGAATCCGGACAGCGAGCCGAAAAAACAATTGCTGTTTCGCGACGGTGAACCGGTCGCGCTGGAAGATATCGCCCCGGAAGGCGTGGAACAGGCAGCGCTGCGTTTTCGGCTGCCGATGTTGCAGGCCGAACATTGCGACGCGCAACTGGCGGAGCCGGCGCCACTGGCCGGTCACGCGCTGACATTCGTGCAAAAGGCGCCCGACGGCAGCGGCTATCAGGGCACCCGTCTTCTGGAATTGCAGACCGAAGACGGTATCCGCACGCATTTTTATGATCACGGCACGGTTGAAGCGGTGCTGGAGTGCGATTCGACCCTGGCCTGGAAGGATGCCGGGATCACACCCGATTCCGAACGCCCCTGGCAGATCGAGCCGGAAATGCTTGGTGTGGACCCGTCGATGACCATCGCCGAATTCAACGATCATTTCCGCCTTGTCGACAAGAACGGTGCAGCGCTGGCACTGGTTTCGCCGGACAGCGGCAGGCTGTGGATGGATGATACGATTGCCGATGCGCTTTTCGAGGGAGGTTATTTCCGTGCGGCCGGCAAGCCGGCGCGCATCCTGGAGGCCGTTGTCGAACCGGAGCCGGTCACCCGCCGCTTCACGGTCACCTTCCCGGAACTGCCCGCGCCAATTCCCGCGCCGGAAGAGCAGGAGGATGCTCAATGATCCGTTTACTCACAACAACCGCCCTGTCCCTTCTACTTGCCGGCACGACGGCGCTTGCCGCAACAGTCGACCGGGACCTGAACCCCGATCCCGACGGTGCCTATACATATACGCCGCCTGAAGACGTCACCGACGGCATCTATACGATCGATGTCTACGATGACGACGGCAACCGGTACGCCCGCGTCTGGAATACCGAGCCGACGCTGGGCGAGGGCCACCGGGTCGATAAATATGAACTCTATTATCCTGAAGGTCAGGTCCGCAAGCGCGTGCCGCTCAACGCTGACGGCCAACCGCACGGCGATGCTCAGACATGGGACGAAGACGGCAATCTCATCGAGCAAAGCCACTATAGCGATGGCGAACTGGATGGCGATGTTCTGGAATACTGGCCATCCGGGGAAAAGCGGGCCGAGCGCCATTTCGACATGGGGCTGCCGACGGGCAGCGAGCGTCGCTGGTCTCGCGAGGGCGCGCTTGTATCGCAGGTCGACTACAATGAATACGGCGAAATGGTGCGCAACGAAAAATGGAAGGACGGCAAGCAGATATGGCTGGAAGAGCCGGTCGAGATCGAGGATTACGGCAAGGGCTGGAAGACCGTTGAGACCAACGGAAAGCTTGTCGATACCGAAATCAAGAACGACGGCTATCTTCTGGTCACCCTCTATCGCGGCGACAAATTGCTGGACCGGCGCGAGCTTGTCGATGGCGAATACAAGGGGCTGTTTGTCTCGACAACGAAGATCGATCAGATCACCACGCGCGTTCATTTCGTCGATGGCGAGGAGGACGGTCTATATACCCGCGTGTGGCGGGGGAGTGAGATCGAACGCGGCCATTACGATCACGGCAAGCGCGTCGGCAAATGGAAGCGGATCGAAGGTTCTGTTCTGGTCGTGCATGAATTCTACGACGATGACGGCAAGCTTGATGGCGAGCAGCGCACCACCACCATGCACGGTAGTCTCAGAAAGGTGGAGAACTACGAGCACGGCGTTCTGGACGGGCTTTATGCGGAATATCGCGATGACGAAGTCATCGTTGCCGGATATTACGAAGACGGCGAGAAGGAGGGCGGCTGGCGCGAAACGTCACCCTATACCACCCGTTTTAGGGAAGGCCATTATGAGAACGGCATCAGACAGGGACGCTGGAGCCTGCTTGACGAGAACGGCTACCGGCTGGAAGTCACGACCTACAGCGACGGCATCGAGGATGGTCCGCACTATATCTTTGCCGAAGACGGAGCGATTGAGGAAGTGCAGATGTGGCGCGATGGCGACCGAGACGGTTATACCACCTTCTACGATGAAACCGGCGCCTACGCCCATAACCTGTGGCGCAATGACTGGCTGGAAGAAACGGGAATTCCTGTAGAAACGGAATAACCCTGGAAAGAGCAAGGGCCCGCATTTTTCGAATGCGGGCCCTTGCGCCTGTTCACCTCATCAGGCCGGCAATAATCATGCTCTCACCGGCCCGAGCGCCTGTATCTCAAAGGCCGCATTCGGCAAAAAGCCTGGGCAGGACTTCATCCGATCCGGTCAGGTCGAATGTCAGTTCATGGGCGGTGCCGTCCGCGCTGGAGACATTGAATGTGACTTCGCTGCTTTCGGAAAAATCCTTCAGGATGGTGTGGGCGTCTTCATTGAAAAGGGCGGCGCGCACGCCCTCCATGGTGTTGACCCAGCCTTCCTCATAATGCCGGTCACCGTCGACCGTGTAATTCACGTCGATAAAGCCGTCATCGGCCACTGCAAAACTGTCGGGCTTGGCTGTAATATCATGGTCGAGCGCGACGATGAGCGTGCCATCCAGGCATTCGCCGGCAAGCGTCCAGTGCTTTTTCTCGGTCATCAGCTGATATTCATTGGCCGCAACCATCAGCTGGTCGATATCGTCATAGCCCTTGGAATCGTCGCCATAGGACCACCAGCCGACCATTTCCTTGTAGCCGTTTTCCGAGGCAATCTGGCCGTAGAAACCGGAATAATCGATTTCCGGATGATCCGGGTCGGCCCAGTCCTGAGCGAATGCGGCGGAGGCAGATAAAAGGATGACAAGCGGAAGATATTTCATATGCAGGGAAATCCTCGAGAAGGCGTTGTTATGTAGGTGAAGGGATACGATCTAATCAAAATACTACGTCATTTCAATGATATAAAAGTCTATATCGTGGTCTCGAACGTCAGTGTAAAGCAAATATCCAATCAGTAGTTGAGACCGTGAGGCCGGACGGTATCTACGCGGGCAAAGCCGGTTTCTTGCCGCGTATGTATTGACCTTGCATGGTTGTTCGATCTTAATCCCGGCTTCGGCTTGGGGCACAGCAGCGGGGCCGGGGGATATGCGCATGACACCGGGGGCAGGCAGGATTTGAAAGCGACAACATCACGATCCATCGGCAAGGGCATGAAGGGCCGTTCGCTGTACCGGGTGTTTTTTCATGTCATTGCCGCTTTCGGGATTATCCTTTTCGCCGGTGCCGGTTCGTTTGCCATGGCGGCCTCACATAGCTGGACCGGGGCGTGGCTTTCGCGCTGGTTCGATGGCGGCGCACGCGTCTACCTGCAGCAGGAAGACAACCAGGTCACCGGCCGTTACCCTGCCTATAACGGTCGCCTCGAGGGCGAGGTCGAAGGCAACCGGCTTGTCGGCACATGGAATACGCCGAAGGGCAGCGGTTCGTTCGAGTTCGTCATGTCGGACGACGGGCAGAGCTTTGTCGGCCGTTTCGGCAATACGCAGTGGTGGACGGGCTCGCGCATCGGCTCCGACCATGATCAGGATCTGCGCGCCTTCCAGTCGTCGCCGTCGGAAACTCTGCGCACCTTTCTGATCGCCGCCGAAGCGGTCGGCAGCGGTCGTCTGGAATTTCAGGATGATCTGCTGTCGCTGCTGATCTTTCCGGGCGGCGGACGGGAAAACCATGCCCGTGAACTGGCGCCGCTGATCCTTCTGCTCGACCAGTTCACCGTCGATCCCGATATTTTCGAGACACAATCGCCGGAGGGCGATGAGGCCGAACTGGTGCTGACGCGTTATGACGGGCGGACGCTTCCGCTGCAGTTTCGCCGGGTCGGCGAGGACTGGTTCATGATCGCGCCGCCGGCCGAAACCGTTACACGTCTTTTTGCCGAGATTTCGGATGAAACGGACAGTGCGGTCTACCGCAGCGGCGGGCGCTTCGATGGCTCCACGCCAAGGGCGGCGATGGAAAGCTTTATCGATGCCATGCGCGGCGGCCCCGCATTGCAGGAAACAGCCGTTGCCGCGCTTGATCTGTCCGAGCTGCCCTCTGTCGTGCGTGATCGCCAGTCGGTTCTGGTCGCCGAATATCTGAACGAGGTGATCGCGCGGATCGGCGAGGTGGTGTTTCAGGAAATTCCCAACGATCCGGGGTCGAGGGAACCGTTCATCTATTTCACCCATCCGGCCGGCGATATCGTTCTGGCGCCGACGGAAACCGATGACGGGGTGCAGTGGAAATTCACACCGGAAACCGTAAGCTCGGTCCGCTCGCTCTATGCCGCCACGGAAGTCCTGCCCAAAGCCGTGCGGGTGCTGCCGTATGACACCCATTCGAAAGCCCATTATTTCAAGCTGCGGGCCTTTGTCGCCGGCACGGTTCCGGCGGGCCTTCAACTCGTCGGGCCGCTGGAAGCCTGGCAATGGGCGGGGCTGACGACCGTGTTCGTGGTGGCTGTGCTCGCAGCTTTCCTCATTGGCGCGGCGTTGTCATGGATCGCCCGGCGGAGCCGTGCGGCAGCCAAGAATGTGACATTTGCGATCTGGGGCATTCGCCTGCTGGTGTTCGGCATCATCAACTACGCCGGTTTTGCCATTCTCGGCCTGCCGTCCCAGTTCGGCAGCATGATCAAGTCGATGGCGGTCCTGATGATCATCGCCGGTGCCATTCCCATCGAGTTCTGGCTGGTTGACCGGATTCACAGCGCGATCACGCGGGCAGGGCTGGTCAACCCGCGCGGCCAGATATTGTCGTCGCTTCTGGTCGGCGTTGCCAAGGTTCTGGTGCTTTGCGTCAATATTCTGGTCTTTGCAGAGGCGCTGGACATTCCCTATGGCGCGGCTGTTGCCGGCCTGGGTATCAGCGGTATCGCGATTGCCTTTGCCGCGCGTTCGACGCTGGAAAACGTGATCTCGGCCTTCATTCTGTTCGTGGACCGGCCCGTCGATGTCAATGATTTCGGACGTTTCGACGGGCGTATCGGCTCGGTCGAACATATCGGCCTGCGCTCGACCGTGATCCGCACGCTGGAGCGAACGCTGCTGACGATACCGAATTCCGATTTCATCAGTTCCAATATCGAGAATTTCACGCGTCGCGACAGCATTCTGATGCGCCGGACATTCGCGCTGCGCCCGGAAACCCGCCCCGACCAGCTGCGCTATCTGTTGACCGAAATCCGGCGGATGCTGATTGCGCACCCGAAGGTTCTGCCGGACCCGGCCCGCGTGCGGCTTCTGGGGGTTACGGAAAACCGGGTCGAATACGAGATTTTCGCCTATATCCAGACCACCGATTATTCGGACTTTCTGGCAATACAGGAAGATGTCGTCTTCAGGATGATGGCGCTTGTCGAGGAATCGGGGACCGATTTCGCCTATCCGGCCCAGACGCTCTATTTCGCGCGTGACCGCGGCATTGATCCGGAAAGGGGCGGCAAGGCCGAAGACGAGGTTGCAAAGTGGCGCACCGGCGGAACGCTGCCGTTCCCGAACCTGACCGCCGAAGAAGTCTCCGAGCTGCAGGACACGCTTAACTATCCGCCCGAAGGCGCGCCGCCGGAAAGCGAGCAGTTCAGACCCGTCGGGCCCGAGCGCCCGAATGTGCAGAGACGCCGTTTCCGTCTTTTCCGGTTTGGCTGGCGGTGAGGCCGCGCAAAACGCGGCCTCGTGTGGCAGTTTCTGTTATCGGGTTGCCTCGTGCTCACTGGTGAGCACGACCGCCCATTCGTCGTTCAGCGGCGATACCGTGACGGTTTCGCCCGGTTTCAGGCAACGGTTCACGCTCATGCGGTGGTTGTTGGTGCCCTTGATCACGCTGCCGTTTTCAAGCCGGATTTCATTCTTGCAATGATTGATGCCGTCGGCGTCGGGTGCGCAATCGGTGTCGCTGAGGATGACGCCGGTCATCGCTGTTTCCCCGGCGGGAACTTCACCTTCGAGCATCTGCAGCAGGTAACGCCCGTTCTGGCCGTTCTCGACCCAGGACGAAATGGATTCACCTTCCGGGATTACGGGCTGCTGGGCGCTGATTGCGGCCGGTGCAACGAGAAGGGTGGCGGCGATACCGATACCGGCGAGGCTTGAGACGGCGCGGTTGCGAATGTGTTTCAGCATTGGAGTTCCTCCTTACTCGCTGTCATTGCCGTGCGCCATGGCACCGGCGTGATGGTCCTGCATTTCGGCGGCATCGAGCATGCCGTCTCCATTCTTGTCGAGATAACCGAACATGCGTTCATGCATGCCCTGGAACTCGGCAAGCGACAGGCTGCCGTCGCCATCGGCGTCAAGCATGATCACCATCATGTCGGGGTTCATCATCCCGTTCATCATGGAGCCACCCATCATCGGGCCGGTCATCATGCCGGATTGCATCATGCTGCCGGCATTGGTGTCTGCCCCGGTTGCCGGATGGTGGGCAGGATTGGCATTGGCTGCGCTGACACCGAAGGCAAGCGCGAGTGTGGAAGCGATAACGATCTTGCTCATGGATCATCTCCGTTTTGAGCGTTTTCTGAATATTGGATCGCAATCCATTGTAAAAAATATATATTCTTTACGCATGGAGCGAGAGTTTATGGATCGCAGAACGGCAGGCTTTTACCTGTTGAAAGGGCTGCGAACGCTTCAGAGCGCGGAGATGGGAGGGGGGATTTCCGGGGTGACGGGCAGGCTCGTCAGGACCGTCGACGGCAGGACGCCGCGGACCGAAACGCCGATGCGGGCAATGCCGCGGTCGACGTCGGCGGGCAGGAACAGCCCGCATGCACCATGATAGAGGCACGACGTATGGATCATGCTCTTGCCGCAATCTGCGGAAGCCTGGATCGAAACCGACTGCGCATCGCAGGACGCCATGTCGGACGGCTGATAGCTGAAGGCCGTTCCCGCACCGCCGACAAGGCCGAGCAGGAAAATCATGGCAACAATGAATGCGCGCAATCGGCCGAACATGGTGTCTTCGATTCGTCAGTCTTCGAGCAACGTAGATGCTGCCGGCAAATCTGGCACATTTTATGAACGTTTGGAATTGATCAGGATCATACCGTCCCGCCTTGCTGCGGGCCGGAGTTGGCGGCCCTGTTTTCAGGCCCGTCCTTTTGGCGCGTAACGTTAGGAACAATGGATGCCGCCCTTGACCTTCCAGTGACTGGAACCCCCATATTGGTCACAATAACCGACAGGAGGTCAAGGATGCAGCATTCTCACACGGATCATTCAAGCGGTTCCGCGCCGTCCGACGAAAAGACTGTGCGCGATCCCGTCTGCGGCATGATCGTCGATCCCGATGCCGGCAAACCAACGGCCGAACATGATCACCGGCTGTTCCACTTCTGCTCGGAGAAATGCCGCGACCGGTTTCTTGAAGAGCCGGAAGCCTTTCTGACGGCCGAAGATCCGGTCTGCGGCATGTCTGTCGACCGTGCCAGCGCGGCACACATGCTCAAACATGAGGGCAAGCGGTTCTATTTCTGCTCCGAGGGCTGCCAGTCGAAATTCGAGGCCGATCCCGATCAATATATCAATGGCCGGCCGGAACCGGAGCCGCAGCCGGAAGGCACGCGCTACACCTGCCCGATGCATCCCGAAATCATTCGGGACCACCCCGGCGATTGCCCGAAATGCGGCATGGCGCTGGAGCCGGTAACGCCGTCGGCGGATACCGGGCCGAACCCGGAATATGTCGATTTCAAACGCCGGTTGATGATCACCGCGCCGCTGGCGCTGGCCGTCTTCGTGCTGGAAATGGGCAGCCATCTGGGTCTGCCGTTCGAAGACTGGTTCGGCCATACGCTTTTCGGCTGGCTGCAATTCGCGCTGGCCACACCGGTCGTCTTCATCTGCCGGCCGTTCTTCAAGCGCGGCTGGGCCTCGATCGTCAACAAGAGCCCGAACATGTGGACCCTGATCGCGCTCGGCACGGGTGCTGCCTATCTGTTTTCGGTGGTCTCGCTCGTCGCGCCCGGTCTTTTCCCGGAAACGATGCGCGACAGTGCGGGCATGGCGCCGGTCTATTTCGAGGCGGCGGCCGTCATTCTGGTGCTGGTGCTGATCGGCCAGGTGATGGAGCTTGCCGCGCGTGAACGCACCGGCGACGCGATCCGTGCGCTGCTCGATCTGGCGCCGAAGACCGCGCGCAAGGTGAGCGATGACGGTGAGGAAGACGTGCCGGTCGATACGCTGCAGAGCGGCGATGTGCTGCGCGTGCGCCCCGGTGAAAGTATTCCCGTCGACGGCGTGGTGACGGAGGGCCATTCCTCCGTCGATGAAAGCATGATCACCGGCGAGCCGGTTCCGGTCGAAAAGACCGAGGGAGAACCGGTCACCGGCGGCACGCTCAACAAGACCGGCAGTTTCCTGATGAAAGCGGAAAGTGTGGGCGCGGAAACCACGCTTTCGCGGATCGTCGATATGGTCTCCAAGGCCCAGCGTTCGCGTGCGCCGATCCAGGCGATGGCGGACCGGGTGGCGGCTTGGTTCGTGCCCGCCGTCGTCTCCGTGGCCGTGATCGCCTTTCTGGCCTGGGTCATCTTCGGACCGTCGCCGGCGCTTTCCTATGCCTTTGTCGCCGCGGTTTCGGTGCTGATCATTGCCTGCCCCTGCGCGCTGGGTCTGGCAACGCCGATGTCGATCATGGTCTCCACCGGTCGCGGCGCACATGCCGGCGTGCTGATCCGCGATGCCGAAGCACTGGAGCGCTTTTCCAAGGTGGATGTGCTGGTGGTCGACAAGACCGGCACGCTGACGGAAGGCAAACCCGCGCTCACCGATGCCGAACCCGTGGAGGGCGGCGAGCGCACCGAACTGCTGTCGCTTGCCGCGGCTCTGGAGCGCGGTTCCGAGCACCCGCTGGCGGAAGCCATCGTCTCGGGTGCGCGCGAGGCGGAAGCGCCGGAAAAGGACAGCAGCGATTTCGATGCCGTCACCGGGCAGGGCGTGACCGGAACCGTGGATGGAACACAGGTCGCGCTCGGCAATACCGCGCTGATGGAGGCGAAGGGCGTCGATATCAGCGCCCTGAAAGAGCGCGTTGACGTGTTGCAGGGCGAGGGCAAGACGGCGATGTTCGTCGCGGTCGATGGCGCGCTCGCCGGCATCGTTGCGGTTGCCGACCGGGTGAAGGACACCACGCCGGATGCGATCCGCGCGCTGCATGAGGCCGGCATGCGCATCGTGATGGCAACGGGGGACGCCGAGGCAACCGCGAAGGCTGTTGCGGGCACGCTCGGGATCGATGAGGTGCATGCCGGCGTGAGCCCTGAGGACAAGCACGACCTGATCGAGCGGTTGCGCGGCGAGGGGCTCTCCGTCGCCATGGCCGGCGACGGCGTCAACGATGCTCCGGCGCTGGCGGCGGCCGATGTCGGCATTGCCATGGGTACGGGGGCCGATGTGGCCGTTGAAAGCGCCGGCATCACGCTGGTGAAGGGCGATCTGACCGGTATTGTCCGCGCCCGCCACCTTGCGGAGGCGACCATGGCCAATATCCGCCAGAACCTGTTCTTCGCCTTTGTCTATAACTCCGCCGGCGTTCCACTGGCGGCGGGCATCCTCTATCCCTTCTTCGGCATCCTGCTATCGCCGATCGTTGCGGCTGCGGCGATGAGCCTGTCCTCCGTTTCGGTCATCGGCAACGCGCTGCGGCTCAGGGCAACGAAGCTTTAGGGCAATTCTGGGTGAGGTGGAAAGTCGCTATCGGAAGTCGAAGGCCGACAGGCCGGCGACCATCTCGTCAAGGCCGAGCGGCCGGGTGACCGGCGGCTCGGCGCGCGACAGACAGCCCGACCGCTCGCAAAGGCGACAGACGGGACCGACCGGCACGGGCTCTGCGGCGGCATTGCCCGCCGCGCCATAAACCGTGGCGGCGGCCTGATCGCGCCGCAGACCGAGCAGAATTGCCGTCAGGTGAGGGCGCTCGCCAAGGGCCGGTTCCGGGCCTTCCAGCGTGTGGGCGAGGGCGAGATAGCCCACGCCATCGGGCATTTCCACATTCTGGATCACGATGCGGCCCGGGCGTGCGAAGACATCATAGAGATCGAGCCGCGGACATTCGCCGCGAAAGCCCGCATGCGGAAAGCCTTCCGCGCCGATGCGTCTGAGCACGTTGCCGGCCTGATCGATTTCCATGGCGAAGAAGGGCAGACCGGCATTGTCCAGACGCTGCAGGCTGATGAGGCGGGTTGCCGCCTGCTCGAAGGAGACGTTGAACCGGCCGCGCAGAAGGCCGATGTCGAAGCGGTCGCGGCGGGCGGCTTCGATAAACGGCCCGTAGGGCATCATCAGCGCCAGAGCCGCATAGCGGGCAAGCTCGAAACGGGCGATCCGCCGGGCCTCGTCGCTGGAAAGCCCGAGTTCGCCGACCGCATCGGCAATCGGTTCGGCAAGCGCCAGCAGGGCCGCCTCGATGGCGATTTCGCGCTGGCGGTCATAAGGGCCGAAGCGGGCCGAAATGAACAGGCGCATGGTGTGCCGGTCGAAGCGGCGGCCGAGATTGACCATGGCATGCGGCGGCAGGATCCTGACAGCAATACCGTGCCGTTCCATCAGCCAGGTCTTCAGCGCGGCGGCAAGATCGTCGCCGGGATCGAGTTCGCCGTGCAGGGCCTCGGCGGCGCGGTCGATCGCGTCGAAGAAATAGGGGCGGCGCGATATCGCATCGCGGACCTCGTCATGCGGCAGGCGTTTGCCCGGCAGGTGCGTTTCGCGCCCCTCATGGGCCAGAAGCGATGTGAGATCCGACAGACGCGCGGCCTGCTCGCAATAGGCGCGGTAAAGCTTGATCATGCCGAGCGCGGCATTGGGGGCGGCCTCCGCCACCTCCAGAAGCTCCTGATCGCCGGGCAGTTCGCCGGAAAGCAGTGAATCGGAAAACACCGATTTGAGCTGGCTGATCGTGCCCGAACTCTCGCCCTGCAACTCGCCGATATCGATGTCGTAAACGCTCGCCAGTTTCATCAGAAGCTGCACCGTCAGCGGCCGCTGGTTGCGTTCGATGAGGTTGAGGTAGGACGGCGAGATCGCGAGCGCCTCGGCCATCGCGGTTTGCGTCAGGTCGAGCCCCTTGCGAATCCGCCGCAGGCGCGGCCCCGCAAAAATCTTCTTTTCCGCCACCGGTCTCTCCTGGTTCGGAACGAGGATAGTGTTTACAAAATTTACAACATTACAATATCGATCAGTCAAGCCAAAGACAAGATAACCCGATTATCGACTTGATTTGTGCTAATTCTATAGCTTTTCATTCGTCAAATCAGTAAAAATTTTCATATGCAATGCGGGCGCCTGAATTTTTCCATTGCGGCCGCATCCATGCTGTCCTGAGGAGGAGAAAAGGTATGACTGAGTTTTACAATCTTGTTGAAAGTGCTCCGGCCGGCCGTTTCGACGGTATCGAACGCCCCTATGGTCCCGAGGAGGTCCGACGTTTGCGCGGTTCCGTCAGAATCCGGTCCACACTGGCCGAGGAGGGCGCCAAAAGGCTGTGGCAGCTGATCCATGAGGAGGATTTTGTCAATGCGCTGGGTGCGCTTTCGGGCAACCAGGCGATGCAGATGGTGCGCGCCGGGCTGAAGGCCATCTATCTTTCCGGCTGGCAGGTCGCGGCCGACGCCAATACGGCATCGGCGATGTATCCCGACCAGTCGCTTTATCCGGCCAATGCCGGACCGGAATTGGTAAAACGCATCAATAAAACGCTTCAACGTGCTGATCAGATTGAAACATCCGAAGAAAACGGCCTTTCGGTCGATACCTGGTTTGCGCCCATTATTGCCGATGCGGAGGCCGGTTTCGGCGGTCCGCTCAACGCTTTCGAGATCATGAAAGCCTATATCGAGGCGGGGGCTGCCGGCGTCCATTTCGAGGACCAGCTGGCATCGGAAAAGAAATGCGGCCATCTCGGCGGCAAGGTGCTGATCCCGACCGCCGCCCATATCCGCAATCTGACGGCCGCGCGGCTTGCCGCCGATGTCATGGGCGTACCGACGCTGGTCATCGCCCGCACGGATGCCGAAGCGGCCAAGTTGCTGACATCGGATATCGACGCGCGCGACCGGCCCTTTGTCGATTATGATGCCGGCCGGACGGCGGAGGGCTTCTACCGCGTCAAGAACGGGCTTGAGGCCTGCATTGCCCGCGCCGTTGCCTATGCGCCTTACTGCGATCTGATCTGGTGCGAGACCTCGAAGCCGGATCTGGAGCAGGCGCGCAAATTCGCCGAGGGTGTTCACAAACACTATCCGGGCAAGCTTCTGGCCTATAACTGCTCGCCGTCGTTCAACTGGAAGAAAAACCTGAGCGAGGAGGATATCGCGCGCTTCCAGAAGGAGCTCGGCGCCATGGGCTACAAGTTCCAGTTCATCACGCTTGCCGGTTTCCACCAGCTCAATTTCGGCATGTTCGAACTGGCACGCGGCTATCGCGACCGGCAGATGGCGGCCTACAGCGAATTGCAGCAGGCCGAGTTTGCCGCCGAGGCCAACGGCTACACCGCGACCCGTCATCAGCGCGAGGTCGGGACCGGCTATTTCGATGCGGTGTCGATGGCGATCACCGGCGGCTCCGGATCGACGACCGCCATGGGCGAATCCACGGAAACGGCACAGTTCCACGCCGCCGAGTAGCGCGGCTGCTACCTGAAAGCTTGCGAAAGAGGAGGAGAAACCATGAACCGCAAGATCAATGTCAAGGAACGGGCCGAGGCCCAGTCCACGCGCATGTCCAGCGAACAGCAGGCCGCAATCCGCATGGTCGCAAATGACCTGCACCGGCTGAACCAGTCGGTCATGAAGGCGGTGGATGCCGGGGTCTCGGTCGAGATCATCCGCTCGGCCCGCCACCACGGCGGCACCAAGAGCTGGGGCGATCTTCTGGTGCCGATCATCATCGCAGGGGTTGCGGAGGAGCCGGAAACCGAAACCGATCTGGCGGCCGGGTGAGAACCGCCGCCGGGAAAGACAACGGGCAGGGCGGTTTCGCCCTGTCTGTCCCGGCTCGAGCATTTCAGTCTGAAACGCTCTAGAACAGCAGTGCCTTTGCGGGCATCCAGAGACCCATCAGCGTCATCATCAGGCTTTCCGTCAGCGAGACAAAGCCGAGCGGCACCGACGAGCCGCCGCCGACGCAGGCGCATTTCAGCTCACGCTTGTCGATATAGACCGCCTTGAAAATGCTGACAGAGCCAATAATCCCGATGAAGAGGGCGACCGGGGCGGATATCCAGACCAGCGCTCCGGCTGTCATCAATATCCCGGCCAGCGCTTCGCCAAACGGATAAATCCGGCCATAGGGCACCCAGCGACGGGCCAGAAGGTCGTAATTCAGGAACATCGTGGAAAAGCTCTCGATATCCTGCAATTTCTGGACCGCCAGTATGGTCATGGAAAGCGAGATGAACCATTCCGCCATCCGCACTGTCAGCGGCGTGCCGTATTGGTGCCAGGAAAGCCCCAGTGCCAGCAGAAGCGCGACGGCGAAGATCGCGATCACCGGCGTGTAGCTCGTATCGCTTTGCTCCTCCGGCGGCGGATCGAGCCTGAAGAAAACCCGCAGATCGTCATAGCCGCCGATGCGGACTCCGTCGATGAAGGTCTGCGGTGTCGTCTCGACCCCGTGTTCTTCCATGAAACTGTCTGTTTCCTCCCGGGTCTTCAGGTGGTGGTCTTCCACCTCATACCCCTTGCTCTTCAGGAGATGCCTGGATTTCAGCCCATAGGGACAGACATGGTCGGGCATGACCATCCGGTAGAGCTTTGCGGTTTTGGTTCCGTTGGTCTCGGACATGGTGCCTTTCCTCGGTTTTTCCGGCTTGAATGCAAAAATCCCGCCTGCCTTTCGGGCGGCGGGATTTTGCCTGGCCGCTCTGGCAGGCTGATCTTTACGACTGGCTGTTGCCATTCGGGCGCGAGCGGGCGTGATTGGCCGAGGTGCTGGCGTCCGGTTCCTGGCCGAAATAGGTGCCGCCGAGATGGCCGCCGGCGCCCATATGCTCAACCTGGCGCAGGGTGCGTTCTGTTTCCTTTTCCTTGTCGATCTTGCTCATGGCAATTTCTCCTCTGGTTCGGTCACTCATCTGAAAAACGGGCCGAGGCGAAAACTGTTCCATGATTTCAATGGGAAAAAACGACTGCGCCGATGACGGCCGTGTCAGCCGTGGGTGCGGATCGTGTCCAGAAACTCCGCACCATAGCGTTGCAGCTTGGTCTTGCCGACGCCCTGAATTTCGAGCATGGCTTCCGCTGTGGCCGGGCGTTCGCTGGCAAGTGCGATCAGCGTGGTATCGGGAAAGATGACATAGGGTGGCACCGCGAGTTCCTTGGCGAGCGCCGTGCGGGTGGCGCGCAGCGCCTCGAACAGCGATTGATCCTGTTCGGACAATGCCGCCTTCGCGTCATTGCGTTTGCGTGTGCCGGTTGAGGCCTTGCCCTTGGGCGTGCGGTCGACCCGGAACCGCAGTGATTGCTCGTGGCGGAAAACGGCGCGCGCGCCGGGCTCCAGTTTCAGCGCGCCGAAGGCGTCATGATCCACACGGATCAGCCCCTTGGCGAGCAATTGGCGGTAGACCGATTGCCATGTCTTGCGCGCGATATCCTTGCCCGCACCGAAAACCGGCATGGTGTCATGGCCGAACCGTTCGGTCCGCTCGGTGGCGTTGCCGGTCAGCACATCGATGACATGGCCGGCGCCGAAGCGCTCGCCGGTGCGATAGATCGCGGCCATGGCCTTGATCGCGGCTTCCGTGCCATCCCATGTTTCCACCGGCGACAGGCAGGTGTCGCAATTACCGCAATGGCCGTCATGCTGCTCGCCGAAATGGGCGAGGATGGCCTGTCGTCGGCAATCCGCGGTCTCGCAGATGGCCAGAAGCGCGTTGAGCTTGGCGCGTTCGACCCGCTTGACCTCGTCGGCGGCCGCGTTGCGGTCGATCATCCGGCCGCGCTGGGTGACGTCGGCCATGCCGTAGACCATCCAGGCTTCTGCCGGCAGGCCGTCACGACCGGCACGTCCGGTTTCCTGATAATAGGCTTCCACGGACCCTGGCAGGTCGAGATGGGCGACATAGCGGACATCCGGCTTGTCGATGCCCATGCCGAAGGCGACGGTTGCCACGAGACAGAGCTCGTCTTCCTTCAGGAAGGCATCCTGATGTGCGTCGCGGGTCTCGCGCGCCATGCCGGCGTGATAGGCAAGGGCGTGGATGCCCTGCGTATTCAGCCATTCGGCGGTTTCTTCCACCTTGGCGCGCGACAGGCAGTAGACAATGCCGCTTTCGCCCTTGTGGCGGGCAAGGAAATCCAGAAGCTGGCGGCGCGGCTGCTCACGCTCGACGATCTCGTAGGTGATGTTGGGGCGGTCGAAGGAGGTGGTGAACACAGCCGCGTTCTGCAGCGCCAGCCGTTCGATGATGTCCTCGCGGGTGTGGGGATCGGCGGTGGCCGTCAGCGCCATGCGCGGCACCCCGGGAAAGGCTTCGGCCAGCCTGTCGAGGGCGCGGTATTCCGGCCGGAAATCATGCCCCCACTGGGAAACGCAATGGGCCTCGTCAATGGCGAACAGCGCAATGTCGAGATCCCGCATCATCTCCGTGAATCCGGGCGTGGCGACCCGTTCGGGCGTCACGTAGAGAAGGTCCAGCTCGCGCCGCGCCAAGGCCCGCCGGGTGGCGATGAAATCCTCCTGTGACAGCGAGGAATTGAGCGCTCCGGCGCGAACGCCGAGCTGTTTCAGCGCCTCGACCTGATCGCGCATCAGCGCAATCAGCGGCGAGATCACCACGCCGACGCCACTGCGGCAAAGCGCGGGCAGCTGATAGCACAGCGATTTTCCCGCGCCTGTGGGAAACAGCACCACCGCATCGCCGCCCGACACCACCTGTTCAACCACGGCGCCCTGTTTGCCGCGAAATTCGGAATAGCCGTAGATTTCGCGCAGGACGGTGAGCGGATCGGCGGTGGGGGAAGACTGGTGCGGCAAGAGAATATCCTTCGTGGCAGGCTTCCCTTATCGCAAATCCATACGTTCGGTGCGAGCCTCTCCTGAAAAATTCACAAGGATTGCTGCACTCTCATGCGTCATGCTCGGGCTTGACCCGAGCATCCAGGGCCAAACGACGGGCTTCATGAAAAGTGCCTGTCGCTCGGTGACGTGAGCGGAATGGATGCGCGGATCAGGTCCGAGCATTGTTTGTCGGATCTGGGTTATTGTTGTGATGCAGCTGCGGGCCGTTGGCTTGCCCGCAGCTGCTGCAACAGGCGACCGTCCGAGCATTGGGTGAGACACCCGCTGTCATCAAGGTTACTGTTGCACCGAGCAACCGCTTGAAGAGTTGATTGGGCCGCTGATTGCCACGCCCGCAAACAATCCCAAGCATGCCTTGAAAGGATAGCATCGCCATGGCCGTTTTGCACCATCCTCCACACACCTGTCTCGGCTGCGACATTGCAAAGGACACGATTGCCGTTTCCTGCGGCGACCAGGCCACCGTCATCGCCAATCGCAGCAAGGATATTC